>CAWJUF010000001.1:0-330721 GCA_963845965.1 uncultured Actinomycetes bacterium
TCAGGCCGTCCTGACCGGCCCCGGTCGGCGGCGCCGGGGAGGTCGGACGTACTCGACCCGGGTCACTGCCGCCCGCTTGTGCGTCGTCAGCTCCCCGGTGTAGGGCGCGTCGTAGGTGCCCGAGGTCGGCGGCACGTCGCAGTAGTCGCGTCCGACCGCGACGGTGAGGTAGCGAAGGCCGGCGCGGCGGTCGTGGGTCGGGTCGATGGGAACGGCGCGCAACGCCTCCTCGTCCTGTGGATGCTGGACGAGCACCTCCACCCACGCGTGCGTGCCCCCGTCGCCGAGCACGTGGCCCGAGACGTACCGGGCGGGCAGCCCGCACAGCCGGCAGAGAGCCAGCATGCAGTGCGCGTAGTCCTGGCAGACCCCGATCCCGCCTGCCCACGCCTCCGCCGCGGTCGTCGTGACCGCGGTCACGCCCCAGCGGTACTCGAGGTGCTCGTAGACGCGGCGGCTGATCCGCTCGGCCAGCTCGACGCCCAGCGCGCCGGTGCTACGGAGCTCATCGGCCACCGCGCGTAGGGCGTCGTCGGGGCGGGTGAGCCGCGAGCTGTCGGCGAAGCGCTGGTCGAACGAGATCGCGTCGGGCGCGTCCTTGCCGTCGACCGCGGCCTCGCGCTCGACGACGGCCCACGTCGTGAACGTCGCTTCGCGCTCCACGTGCTCGAGGCTGAGGTCGAGGACGACGTTCCCGAACGTGTCGTACGAGCGCTCGGTGTCGACGTCGCAGCCCGAGACGCGGATCTTGTGCGTGAGCAGGCGCTGGTCTTCGTGGTAGTCGGGCGGTACGACCATGAGCCGGTGACGGAGCGCCGTGATCGGGCCCGGATACTCGTACGAGAAGCTCTGCTGGATCAGGACGGTCGTCTGCCGGACGTTCGGCCAGTCGATCTCGTCGTCGTCGATGCTGCCGAGCGTGGCGATCAGGTCGCCGAGCGTCTCAGCTTTGTCCGCGAAGCGGGAATCCGCAGGAGCGGATTCCCGCCGCTCGATCCCCGCCTGCGGCGGGGCAGATCCCTGAAGGCGCCCGCTGTCGCGGTCGCTCGTCTGTTCCTCGTTCGCGAAGCGGGACTCCGCAGGAGCGGGTTCCCGCCGCTCGATCCCCGCCTGCGGCGGGGCAGATCCCTGGAGGCGCCCGCTGTCGCGGTCGCTGGTGTCGTTATTCACAGTGCCGTCGAGGTAGGCTCGACCGCCAGCGCGGCATCGTCGGGCACCTCGTCCGTCCAGACGGCCATGCGCCGCAGGCTAGCGGGGCCGTATGTCGTCACCATGGCGACGTCGACGGCGTCACGGCCGCGGCCGATCGGCAGCCGCCCGATGCGGGGGGTGTTGAAGCGCGCGTCGAACGTCCACCAGCTCGAGCCGAGCCACACCTCGAACCAGGCATGGAAGTCCATGGGCGGATACGGGCCGGGGATGCCGATGTCGGGCATGTACCCGAAGACGTACCGGGCCGGGATGCCGAGTGCCCGGCAGAACGTCACGCCCAGATGGGCGAAGTCGCGGCACATACCGCCGCGCCGCTCGAAGACCTCGATCGTGGTCGTGGCGGGCACGCTCTCGACGCCGTACGCGACGTTGCCGTGGATCCAGTCGCACACCGCCTGCACGCGCTCCACCCCCGGCGTGGTGCCGCCGAAGAGCTTCCACGCCCGGTCGGACAGCGTGTCGGACTCGCAGAGCCTGCTTGCGAGCAGCCAGTGGAGCAGCTCGTCGGGGAGCGCCTCGACGCGGTGTTGCACGTCGTCCGGACCGGGGACGGGATCAGGGTCGGGTGCAACGGTCACCAGCGCGTCGTACGAGAACGTGGAGACTCCTTCCGGAAGCAGGAGGCGGCGGCAGCGGTTGCCGTAGAGGTCGACGAAGCTCGTCGCCTCGACCGCCGGCTCACTGCTCCAGCGCTCGGCGACGATTCCGCCCGCCGCTTCGAAATGCGGCTCGACGAGCACGACCGCCGCGGTGGGACTCGACGCCTCGTGCTCGAAGCGGCAGCCCAGCCGTAGCCTCATCCGTCGCCCTCCCGACCTGCTGCTGCTGCTGCTGTTGCGGCTGCTGACTCGGGGGCCCGTCCTCCGGCCGTAGCTGCGCTCGGGGCGGCGGCAGCTCATCGACCGAGAGCGTCTGGGTCATCCCGCCCATCGCCTGCGTCATCACCGCGCCGCGCTGGAATTGCCGCATCGCGCCGAGGTTCTGGATCGCGACCAGCCTGGCGGTGGGCTCGTCGTCGCCGCCGCGCAGGTGTGGCGCTGGACCGAGCCCTCCGAGCGACTCGCAGGTCACCTCCACCTCGAGCTCCGCGTGACCGCCGCCCTGGTAGGTGCCACGCAGCACCGCCACGTCGGCGTAGTCGCGTCCCACGCCCAGCTTGACGTGTCGCCCCGTGCACGGCGTTCCGAGCGTCGCATCGACACCGAGCCAGCCATAGGGCGGGATGTACGCCTCGGTCCAGGCGTGCGAGGCGCTCGCAACAGCGACGCCGCCGAGGTAGCCGCTGACGTAGCGAGCCGGCAGACCCGCGTGCCGGCAGAGCGAGATCAGCACGTGCGCGAAGTCCTGACAGACGCCGGATCCCCCCGCGAGCACCTCGGCGACGGAGCTCTCGACGGTCGTGGCACCGACCCGGAACTCGAGCCGTGCGCGCACGTGATCGGCGGCGCGTGTGAGAAACGCGAGAGCGCTCGTCTCCGGATCCTCGGCGAGGAGCGCCTCGGCGACGAGCGGCCGACTCGTCCGCGAGTGGGACGTAGGCACTCGGGCCGAGGAACTCTGCGAGGTCGTCCGCAAGCGCTTCGTTGCCCGCGAGCTCCCGGATCGCGGGCGACGCGTCAGGCTCGCCCTCGGGCGGGCCCGCGAGAGGCTCGTCGGCCTCCGCGTGGGTGACGACATCGCTCGTTGCCTCGATCACGAGGCGGTCGTGCAGATACGCGACGCCGAAATCGTGCACGGCATTGCCGTAGTAGTCCCGAAACGAGATCACGGTCGCCGGTGGCTCGATCAGGAGGTCGAAGTCGAGCAGGGTCTGCTGCGCGCCGGCGAGCGGCTGCAACCGCACCTCGTTGAAGCTCTCGAAGACCTCGCTCGCGTAGCGGTAGCTCGTTCGGTGGCGGATCCGGTACCTCACGCCATCACGTCCTGCGCGGTCAGAGGCCGGTGGGCGAAGAACTCGTCCTCGACGCGGTCGCCGATGCGATAGCAGCGGCGTTGGATGTCGAGCAGGGATGCGTGCAGGCCTTGATCGAGCAGGTCGTCGAGCCGCTGGTAGGCAAACTCCGCGTGCAGGCGGCCCACCTCTCTCCGCGCCTCGCTCTCGGTACTCGCGCCCGGCATCGGCTCGGAGCCGTTGTAGCCGGGGGCCTGCTCGCTGATGTGGGCGAGGGCAGCATCGACCTTCCCGATCGAGAACCGGATCGAACGAGGCAGGACTGCGGAGAGGATGAGCAACTCGATCACCGCGGTCGGCTGGATGCCCCTGCTCTGGATGCGGTGGTACGACTCGTACGCGGAGAGCGAGCGCAGCAGTGTTCCCCACGGCTGCGGGTCGTGCGCTGCAGCGGCCAGGGCATGTCGATCGCCGCTCTCGACGTTCGAGCCGATGAGGAGCCGGTAGTTCACGTCGATCGTGCGCGCCGTCCACTCCGCCCGCTCCAGGAACTTGCCTGCCTGGAGGAAGTACCAACCCTCCTCGCGAGGCATCGTCGAGTCGGTGATCCCCTGGAGCAGCTGGCTGAAATCGGCGATCGAGCGGCAAAAGCGCGTGGTGCTCTCGGCGCCGGACGCCGCCCGCCGCCGCCGACCGGGCCGCTGAACATCGAGATGGAAACGGTTGAGCGCCTCCCACATCTCGGTCGCCATCTGGTGGCGCATCGTGTGCGCGTTGTCGCGTGCCCGCGCGATGCACTCCACGATCGAGTTTCCGTTCTCGGACGAGAAGATCAGATGACGCGCCACGCTCTCCTCCTCGCCCTTCGGGCCCCCGGGCGGGAAAGCCGAGTGCTCGCCGACGATGTCGAGGAGCGCCGCCCAGTGACGCTGCCGGCGCGCTTCCGCCTCCGTGGTCGAGCCCATCACGACGGTGTGTCTGAACGTCGCCTCGGTGAGCCGGGCGGTCTGCTCGGCACGCTCGACGTAGCGTCCAATCCAGTACAGCGACTCCGCCATTCGACTCAACATGGTCCGCGTCCGCTCACTGGAGGACCCAGGTGTCCTTGCTGCCGCCGCCCTGGCTCGAGTTGACGACGAGGGAACCGCGGACGAGAGCAACGCGGCTCAGGCCGCCGGGCAGCACGCTGATCCCATCCGGCCCGCTCAGGACGTACGGTCGCAGATCGACGTGCCGGCCCTGCAGGGTGCCGGACTCCCCCTGCTCGTCGGGTACGAAGGTCGGATGCCGCGAAAGTGGGATCACCGGCTGGGCGATGTAGTCGCGCGGGCTCGCGATGATGCGGGAGCGGAAGTCCTCGAGCTCGCCCTCGTCCGCGCTCGGCCCCATCAGCATCCCGTAGCCGCCGCTCTCGTTCGCTTGCTTCACGACCAGCGAGTCGAGGTTGTCCAGAACGTGATCGAGTTGCTCGGGATCGCTCGGCAGGTACGTCGGCACGTTGTCGAGGATCGGCTCCTCGCCGAGGTAGTAGCGGATGATCTCGGGGACGTACCGGTAGACCACCTTGTCATCGGCGACGCCCGTGCCGATCGCGTTCGCCAGCGTGACGTTGCCCGTGCGGACTGCGCCGAGCAGCCCCGCGACGCCGAGCATCGACTCGGAGCGGAACGCGAGCGGATCGAGGAACTCGTCGTCTATCCGGCGGTAGATGACATCGACCTGCCGCCGCCCCGTCGTGGTGCGCATGTAGACGCGGTTCTCCAGCACGAAGAGATCGCGGCCCTCGACGAGCTCGACCCCCATCTGCTGGGCCAGGAAGGCATGCTCGAAGTAGGCGGAGTTGTAGATGCCGGGCGTCAGCACCACGACGCCCGGCCCGCCGGCGGCACCCGGGATCGCCCGACGCGGCGAGAGGCCGACGAGGTTGTCGAGGAGTTGTCCTGCGTAGGAGTCGACCGAGCGTACGCCGAGCTCGGAGAACCAGTCGGGCAGCGTCCGCGTCATGATCTGCCGGTTCGCGAGCACGTACGAGACGCCGCTGGGTGTGCGCAGGTTGTCCTCGAGGACCATCCAGCGACCGTCGTCGCCCCGGATCAGATCGCAGCCGGCGACGTGGATGTACTGGTCGTCCGGAACATCGATGCCGACTACCTCACGGCGGAAATGGCGAGCCAGCACGACGAGCCGGCGCGGCACGATCCCGTCTCGCAGGATCTCCTGCGCGTGGTAGACGTCGTGGAGGAACCGGTTCAGCGCCCGGATGCGCTGTCGCAGGCCCGCCTCGACGACCGCCCACTCGTCGGCAGGAAGGATGCGGGGAATCGGGTCGAACGGCAGGATCCGCTCGGCGCCCTGCTCGCCTTCGGAGTAGACCGTGAATGTCACACCGCGGTGCAAGAACGACCGGTTCGCGAGCTCCGTGGCGCGCCGAAGGTCGGGGCCGTCCATCGACGCGATCTGCGCGATGAGCTCGGCGTAGTGTGCTCGCGGTACTAGGACGCCGTCGGAATCGCGCTCGAACGCCTCGTCGTAGAACCCGCCGGTGTCGTAGCTCTCCCGGAACACGCCGCCGGGTGCCGACTTCGGCATTGCCGGCCTCGTCAACCCGCTACCCAGCCGCGCCGAGCTCGCCTCAAGCTACCCACCTGAAACAGAAACTAGCTGCTGCCCGGAAGCGGGCCTTGATCCGCGCCTACTAGTCGGCGCACTGCGTGCGGGGGGCCGGTGGGCGTTGGGCAACCGGCGGTTCCCTACCATCGAACCATCAAGGTGGCGGTTTCCGCGAGATCAGGAATCCATTCTGGGCGTTTCGCGGACATGCGCGTGACTGCTCGAGCGCTTCGGGTGCCTACCGAATAGGCACTGGGACGTGGTGCGTCCCTGGTCAGCCACCAAGGGACCGACCGACCGTCCCCGCGCAAACCATCCGCCCTCAAAGACCCGGAGAAACGCGGTTCTACGAGCGTGCGGTTCGCTGCACCGGAAACACAGGCAGCCCGTAGCCCGGTAGCGCCCGAGCTCAGCGAGTCTCTATGGCATGGCTGCGGCGGAGTCAGCTCTCAGTCCCCCATCCGCGTCCTCAGGCGCCCTGCGAAGCGCCTTTGCGTCGCCGTCGCTGGTGCTCTTCCTCGCGTTCGCCGCGACCCAGGCCGGCGTGCTCGTTCTTTCGCCCATCCTGAGCGACGTCGCCGACGACTTCGATGTTTCGATCGCCGCGGCGGGGCAGCTGCGGATTCTCGCGGCGCCGCTCGCGGTCGTCGCGGCGCTCGTCGCCGGCCGGTTGCTGACGCGGTACTCGCCGCGGGCGCTGCTCGGGGTCGCGAGCGGGCTCCTCGCCTTCGGCTCGCTGGCGAGCGCCGCGGCGCCGTCGTTCGCGTTGCTGGCGCTCGCGCAAGTTCCGCTGTGGATCGGGATCGCGACGCTCCTCACAGCCGGTGTCGCGGCGACGGCCGCATGGAGCGAGCCGGAGCGCCGCACGCGCGTCGTCGCGCACGCTTTCGCCGGGCCACCGACAGCGTGGATCGTGGGCATGCCGCTGATCGGCCTCGTCGCGGAGGTCAACTGGCGGCTCGCCTTCCTCGCGGTGCCGCTGCCGGCGGCGCTGCTCGCCGGGCTCGCCGTCCTAGGCCGGCCGCACGACGCACCGATCCGCCGAGCCGAGACCTCGCTCCGCGGCCTGCTCCGACGCGCGGACGCACAGCGCTGGGCGCTCGGCGAGCTTCTCGCGAACGCCGCCTGGGCGGGGACGCTCGTGTTCAGCGGCGCGCTCCTCACCGAGCAGTACGGAATGTCGACGACCGCGACCGGGGTCGCGCTCGCCGCCGTGGCCCTCGCGTACCTCCTCGGAAACCGGCGCGCGGGCCACGGCGCGCCGGAGCGAGCGCGGTGGACAATGCTCGCCTGCAGCCTCGCCGCCGCCGTCACCGTGGCGCTGACATGGACGGTGACGCCCGCCGTCGCGATCACGCTCGTCGTCTTCGCGGCCAGTGCCGCACTCGTCGCGGCGCGAACCGTGTCGGGAACGGTCTACGGATTCAGCGTCGCGGGCGACCTGGGGCGCGAGGTCGGCACCGTGCGGGCCGTCACCACCCAGCTCGGCTACCTGATCGGCGCGCTCGCCGGCGGTGCCGCACTGGCCTTGGCGGGGTTCGCGGGAATCGGCATCGTGATGGGTGGGCTGTTCCTCGCCTCGACGTTGCCGTACGCCTTCTCGCGTCGTGCGCGCAGGGCGGTGGTCGCGGCCGAGCCGCCCGCAGCGGAGGCTGCCGCCGCGAGCGCAGCGCCGGCGCCGGCAATGATGCCGAGCCGATATCTGCCGCTCTGGCACGGGCAGGGACTCGTCGTCCGCCCGCTGCGGAACGGGGACGTCGGGACCGTGATGGCGGTGTTCGAGCGGCTCGGCGACGAGTCGCGCCGTAGACGGTTCAACGGGCCGAAGCCGCGATTGAGTTCCGTCGAGCTCGAGCAACTGGCCACCGTGGATGCGACGCGCCACGTCCTCGTCGGGTACCTCGCCGGGCACGCTCGCCCGGTCGCGATCGCGCGGCTCGTGCGCGAGGGGTCGAGCGCGGAGATCGCGTTCGAGGTGGTTGACGAGCATCAGCGGCTCGGCATCGGGTCAGCGCTGACGGCCGAGCTCCTCGCGGACGCGCGCGCCGCCGGGATCACGGAGGTCACGGCGCTCGTCGCGACCGAGAACACCGCCGCGGTCTCGCTGCTCCGGCGGGTGCTCGGGAGGCTCGACGTGCAGTTCGAGGGGGCGGAGCTGTCCGTGCGGGCGGCGCTCGCCGTCGCCCAGTAGGCGCTCGACTCGCTGCGGGGTCGCCGCGCGTGATCGTTCCTCGACGCGACCGTCCTCGTCTACGCCGTCGGTGAGGGCCACGAGCTGCGGGAGCCGGCGCGGGCGAGATGCCCGAGAAGGGCCGCCGATGGCCGGCGCCACGAACATGTGTCCGTCCGACGGGAATGTAAGTCTCGTTGTCAAGAATGACAACGATCGAGACATTGGACGCGAGGTGCGTCACGCGGTGGCGGGAGCAGACGCGGCGCGAGGACGAGCTGGCGGGGCTGTCGGCGCACATGAGCGCTGTGACCGCGCGCTGGCTCGAGCTCGTGTGGGAAACTTCGAGGACGTCGATAGCGACGATCCCGCCGGCTTTCTCGCCTATCGTTGCGGGGTCACCCGTCGCGAGGCATCCGAGTACCTGCGTGTCGCCGAAGCCCTGCGGGAGCTGCCTGCGATGCGGGCGGCCTTCTCGCGCGGCGAGCTGACCTTCACGAAGGTGCGCGCTCTGACGAGGGTCGCGACGGCCTCCTCCGAGGTCGGCCTGATCGAGCTCGCGGGGAGCGCATCGTCGAGCGGCGGCGTGAGGAGCGAGCTGCCGCGGCAGCCGACGGCGACGCAAGTGCCGGATCGGCCGCTCACCCCGAACATGCCGCCCCGGCCGCCGCCGGGGAGCCTGGAGGAGCTCCTTGCCGAGAACCACCGCTCGGGGCTCGCGATCGGTCCGCGAACGAACCGGCACGGCGGCGACAGCCCGTTCGATCTCCGTGCGGCGGTCTCCGTCGTCTCGAGCGCGCTCGGCGTCAACTAGCCCGCTATACACATGCTAACGTATGCACATGCTTGAGAAGAGGCTTCAAGTCCTGCTCGACGAGCAACGCTGGAAGCGTCTCTCCTCGTACGCGGCCGAGCGCAACGTCTCCGTTGGATCGGTCGTGCGGGAGGCGCTCGATCGGGCGATACCGGCGTCCACGGACGAGCGCCGGGCTGCGGCTCGCCGGATCCTCGCGGCCGAGCCGATGGACGTTCCGCGGCCGGCTGCTCTCCGGCGCGAGCTCGAGGCGTTTCGCGGCCGTAGCGCGTGATCGTCCTCGACACGACCGTGCTCGTGTACGCGGTCGGCGACGACCACGCGCTGCGCGACCCTGCGCGCGCGATCGTCCAGGCGGTGGAGGACGGATTGATCCAGGCGACGACGACCGTTGAAGCCATCCAGGAGCTGGTTCACGTCCGTGCGCGGCGCACGGGCCGGGCAGATGCTGCGGCCGTCGGTCGGGCGTATGCCACCCTCCTGAGTCCGCTCCTGCAGCCATCGGAGGAGAGCCTCCTCGCCGGGTTGCGCCTCTTCGAGCGCGACGAGACGCTGGGGGCCTTCGATGCAGTGTTGGCGGCCACGGCGATCGAGCAGAAGGCCGAGGCGCTCGTCTCGGCCGATCGGGCGTTCGCGGGGGTTCGCGGGCTGCGCTGGGTCGACCTGGCCGGCGACGAGCTCGCCTCGCTCGTGGCCCGCTGACGGCAGGGCGGCGGCAGGGCGGTTGGTGTCCGACTTGAAGTCGGACACCAGGTTCGGGCCACAAGGCCGGTCAGCCGCCGGCGAGCTTCACCCGGTAGCCCTGCGCCTCGAGCCGCGGGACGACCTTCGCCCGGTGGTCGCCCTGAATCTCGACGACGCCGCCCTTGGCCGAGCCGCCCGAGCCGCAGAGGCGCTTGAGGTCGCTCGCGACCGCCGTGAGGTCACGGGGCGGGATGCCGCGGACGACCGTCACCGTCTTGCCGCGGCGGCCGCTCGTCTCGCGTGAGACGCGGACGACACCGTCGTTCGGCACCGACGGCGCAATACGGTCACGAGCGTTGGGCTCGGAACCCTTCCGGAGGTCGCCGTCCGAGGTGGAGTAGACGCGGCGGCTCTCACCCATGCCGATGAGTTTGCCGCGCGGAGCCCACATGACGCACACGCCATGCGCCGGGCTCGTCGCGGGCTACGCTGACCGGGTCGTCTGCGGAGGGAGGAGCAGCATGCCGTTCTCGCGAACGCTCGGCGGTGTACTGATCGGCGCACTCGCCCTGACGCTCGTCGCCGGTGCGTCTGCTGCCGCTGGCCCTGACCTACCTCGGAGCCTCAAATCCGGCGGGCTCGTGCTCGTGTTCCGCCACGCCGCAACGGACTTCTCCAATCCCGACCAGGATCCGGTCGTCGTCAGCGACTGCTCGACGCAGCGGAACCTCTCGGCGCAAGGTCGCGCCGATGCGCGCGCCATCGGGCGAGGCGTCAAGCGGCTCGGGCTCCCCGTCGGCAACGTCTACGCGAGCGCCTACTGCCGCACGCTCGAGACGGCGCGGCTCGCGTTCGGCCGCATGACCGTGAACCCGGCGCTCCTGAACACCATCGCCGCCCCGCACGACGCCGCCTGGCGCAGGCAGATCCGCGACGCGCGCAGGCTGATCGGCACACGGCCCCGACCCGGCGCGATCACCGTCCTCGTCACCCATAACATCGTCGTCCAGGAGGCAACCGGGCAGACGCTCGAGGAGGGCGAGGCGATCGTCTTCCGGCCGCTCGGCAACGGTAAGTTCCGGGTCGTCGGTCGCGTCCTGCCGCGCGAGTGGGCGACGCTGCGGCGCTCGGCCTCGACCTCCGCATCCGCTCTGCGCGTCCAGGAATACTCCGTCCCGCCGGGCACGCACCCGCACGACGTGGCGCCGGCGCCGGACGGGACGGTCTGGTACACGGCGCAGGCCACGGGGAAGCTCGGACGGCTCGACCCGGCGACGGGGCAGGTGACGGAGGTCCCGCTCGGGGACGGGTCGGCGCCGCACGGCGTCATCGTCGGGCCCGACGGCGCGGCGTGGGTGACCGACGGAGGGCTCAACGCGATCATCCGCGTCGAGCCCGGTAGCTCCGCCTTTCGCGGCTTCCGGCTGCCCCCCTCGACGGGCAACGCGAACCTCAACACCGCGACGTTCGACAAGCGCGGAATCCTCTGGTTCACAGGCCAGAGCGGCATCTACGGCCGCCTGAACCCGAAGACCGGCGCGATGCGCGTCTTCCGCGCACCGCTCGGTGCCGGGCCGTACGGGATCACGACGACGCCGAAGGGTCGTGTCTTCTACGCCTCGCTCGCGGGCAACCACATCGCGGAGATAGACGTCCGCACCGGCAAGGCGACGGTCATCCGGCCTCCGACGCCCAGCCAGGGCGCCCGGCGCGTCTGGTCGAACTCCAAAGGGCGGATCTGGGTCAGCGAGTGGAACGCCGGCAAGGTCGCCCGCTACGACCCTGCGACGAAGAAGTGGCGCGAGTGGGACGTTCCGGGGCCGGCGCAGGCCTACGCCGTCTACGTCGACGACAAGGACATCGTGTGGCTGACCGACTTCGGGCGGAGCGGGATCTGGCGCTTCGCGCCCGCGACAGGGCGCTTCACCCGCGTCCCGCTTCGCGCGGGCGCCGACGTGCGGCAACTGCTCGGGCGGCCAGGCGAGGTGTGGGGAGCTGAGTCCGGTGCCGACCGGCTCGTCGTCGTCCGTCGCTGAGGCGGATGCGCACGGCGGGACGAGGTTGAGAGGAGCCGCCCGCGGGAACAATGAGCGGATGCCCGTGACGCGGCCCGCGCTTCCGCCCCGGTACCTGACGCCGGAGCTGATCGCCTACGGGGGTATGGGGAAGGTCTACCGGGCGACCGACGAGAGCCTCGGCCGGACCGTGGCCGTGAAGGTGCTCGCCGAGCGCTGGACGAGCGACGAGGAGTTCCACGCGCGGTTCCTGCGCGAGGCGCGCACCGCTGCGAGCCTCTCCGGCGAGCCGAACGTGATCGCGATTTACGACGTCAGCGAGACCGGCGAGGGCGAGCCGTTCATCGTCATGGAGTACGCGACCGAGGGGACGCTCGCGGATCGTCTGCGGCGAGGCGCCGTAGCGTCGGAGCAGGCCCTGCAGTGGGTCGAGCAGACCGGACGCGCGCTCGACAGCGCCCACGCCCGGGGCGTCGTCCACCGGGACGTGAAGCCCGCGAACCTGCTCCTCACAGACGACGACACCGTCCGCGTCTCCGACTTCGGCATCGCCCGCGCGGCCGACCAGGACACGCTGACGGCGGTCGGGTCGGTGCTCGGCTCCGTGGGCTACATGGCGCCCGAGCAAGCACGCGGCGAGCCGACCTCGCCCGCGAGCGACCGGTACGCGCTTGCGTGCGTCGCGTTCGAGCTGCTCACCGGCCGGCGGCCCTTCGAGCGTGAGAGTCAGGCCGCCGAGCTGGCGGCGCACGCGCGCGAGGCACCCCCGTCGGCCAGGGAGCTCGACCCGAGTCTGCCGGCCGGGCTCGACGCCGTCTTCGCGCGCGGACTGGCGAAGCGGCCCGACGATCGGCATCCGAGCAGTGCGGCGTTCGTCCACGACCTGCGCCGGGCGCTGACTCCCGTCGCGTCGACTGCCGCCACCGTCGTCAGGCCCCCATCGCGACCGCCCGCCCCGTCCTCCACGCGGTACACCGCCAAGCCGCGCGGTGTCGCGCTGGTGCTCGGCGCGGTCGGGCTCGTCATCGCGGGCGGGGCGCTCGCGTGGGCGCTGACGGCCATGGGGGGCGACTCCGGAACCGCGACCGTGGTGCTGACGCAGACGGTGCAGGGGAGGGAGAGCACCGTAGTCGTCACGCAGTCGGAACCGGCGCGGACGGTCGAGCGAACGGTGACGGCAGAGGGCGGCGCGCGCTCGCAGCCGGCGGGCGCGAGCGGCAGCGTCCTCAACGACCGCGGTTTCCGCCTGCTGCAGTCCGGTGACGTCCAACGCGCCCTCCCGGTGCTCGAGTCGGCGGTCGTCGCGCTGCAGGGCACGTCGTCGATCACCGAGGCCTACGCGTCGTACAACCTGGCGCTCGCGCGCTTCTCGGTGGGGCGCTGCGAGGGCGTCACCGGGCTGCTCGACCGCTCGGAGCAGATCCAGGGCGACCGCAAGGAGATCGATCGGCTCCGCAAGGAGGTCGAGAGGCGCTGTGCGGGCGACCAGGACGTCGACTCAGAGGGTTAGTTGACACTTACGTAAGCATCTGCTTACATAAGGCCGCATGGAGGTTGCGCTCAAGGCCATCGCCGAGCCGCGGAGACGCGCGATCCTTCGGCTCGTGCGGGACGAGGAGCGCTCGGCCGGGGAGATCGCATCGCAGTTCGAAGTGACGCGGCCGGCGATCTCCCAGCATCTGACCGTCCTGAAGGAGGCCGGGCTCGTGAGCGAGCGGCGCAACGGGACGAAACGCCTCTACCGGGCACGCCCGGAGGGGCTCGAGGCGCTGCGGTCGTTCCTGGACGAGCTCTGGGGCGACCGGCTCGAGGCGCTCAAGCGGGAAGCGGAACGAGAGGAGAAGGAGAAGCATGGGAAGCGTGACTGAGACCACCGCGTTCGTGCGGGAGCTGGAGATCGCCGCGGCGCCGGAGACGGTGTGGCAGTTCCTCGTCGACCCGGACAAGGCCGTGCGCTGGATGGGGCAGAACTGCACGTTCGACGCGCGGCCCGGGGGCGAGTACCGCTGCGACGTCATCCCGGGCCACACCGCGAGCGGCTCGTTCGTCGAGCTGGATCCGGCCCGCCGGCTCGCCTTCACGTGGGGATGGGAGCCGAACCCGGAGGGCGAGAGCTCGACGCCCTCGCCGGGTAGCTCGACCGTGGAGATCGAGCTGGAGCCTTCGGGTGACGGCACGCGCCTGCGGTTCACGCACCGCGAGCTCACCGCCGAGGAGGCCGCCTCGCACGGCCGCGGGTGGGATCACTACCTGCCACGGCTCGTCCAGGCGGCGGGTGGCGGCGACCCCGGCCGCGACCCGTGGCTCGACGGCGCGATGTAGACGCAGCCGCGTTCGTGACGCTCCGCGTCGGGGCCTGGTAACCGCCGGGCCCCTCGCTCGGAGCGGCTTCGTTCGGAGCGGCCGCAGCACCGCTTCCCTCGATCGAGGGATATACGCGCGGTGGCGCGTTCGGCACAACGTGCACATCGGCTCATTGGGGGGAAGGGGGAACCGATGGCTGCGGCACAGCTCGAGGACGCTGTCGTCCCCGAGATCGACGTCATCCGGCGCTGGCGGTTCGACGAGCTCCTGCGCGCCGGCTACGACATCGCGGACGCGGCGGACGTCGCGCTCCGCACCGACATCGACCTGCACTGGGCAATGCGCCTGGTGCAGCGGGGCTGTCCGAGCGCGATAGCTGCGCGGATCGCGCTGTAGGCGCCTCGCACGACGCGTCCGCGCCGTTCGGGGGAGCGGCGCGGACGCATCCGTCCTCGTCGGCCGATGAGTTTCCGGCCGGCGGCCGGTCGGATAGGAGACTGACTCGAGCCGACGAGAGGAGCAGCCATGCCGAAGATCACCCCGTGCCTGTGGTTCGACACCGAAGGCGAGGACGCCGCGCGGTTCTACACGTCGATCTTCCCGAACTCGCGGATCATGGACGTGGCGCGCTACGGCGAGGCGGGACCGCGCGACGCGGGCACCGTGATGGCCGTGCGCTTCGAGCTCGACGGCCAGGAGTTCGTCGCATTGAACGGCGGCCCCGAGTTCACGTTCGACGAGGCGATCTCGTTCCAGATCGACTGCGCCGACCAGGAGGAGGTCGACCGCTACACGGACGCGCTCACCGTCGATGGGGAGCAGGGGCCGTGCGGCTGGGTCAAGGACAGATTCGGCCTCTCGTGGCAGGTCGTCCCGGCGCGGCTCTTCGAGCTGCTCGGCGATCCGGACGAGGCACGCGCCCAGCGCGCGATGGCGGCGATGCTCGAGATGCGGAAGATCGACATCGCAGCGGTCGAGGCAGCGGCCGACGCGACGTAGGTGTCACAAACAGACAAGGTGACAGGACGGAGTCGATGTCGCACACTTGTCTGATGGATGGCAAGACGTACCGCGTGCGGATCGGGTCGCGGGGCCGCCTGGTGATCCCAGCGCAGGCCCGGCGCCAGCTCGGTCTCGAGGAAGGCACCTCGGTCGTCCTCCGCACAGACGAGGGGCGCCTCATAGTCGAGCCTCGGGACCTCGCGCTCGCGCGGCTCCGCTCTGTCGTGCACGACGCCGTCCCGGCGGCTCAGAGCCTCGTCGACGAGCTCCTCGAGTCCCGCCGCCGGGACGGCGCAGTGCATCCGCTGACGTAAGACCTCGCCGGTCGGAGGTCGATACTCATCGTGTGCGCCTGCGCTCCGACGGCACGCTCCGCCTCTCGCCCTCCGATCTGTCGGCGCACCTCGCCTGCCCGCACCTGACGACGCTTTCGCTCGAGGTCGCGCGGGAGGAGCGCGAGCGGCCGCACGTCGACGACACGCACCTCGACCTCATCCTGCGGAAGGGCCGCGAGCACGAGGCCGCGTATCTCGCGCGACTCGAGGGCGAGGGCCGCTCGATCGTCCAGATCCCGACCTACGACGACGAGAGCTTCGACGCCGAGGTCGCGCGCCGGCTGACCGAGGAGGCCGTGCGCGAGCGGACCGCGGACATCGTCTACCAGCCGTACCTCGAGAGCGAGGACGGGCGCTGGCGCGGCTTCGCGGACTTCCTCGAGAAGACCGCGCAGGGCACGTACGAGCCGGTCGACACGAAGCTCGCCCGGTCGGCAAAGCCCGCGCACGTGCTCCAGCTCCTGTTCTACGCCGAGCAGGTCGAGCGTCTGCAGGGCGCGCAGGTCGAACGTGTGCACGTCGAGAATGGCCGCGGCGAGCGGGAGAGCTTCCGTGTGGCGGAGTTCCAGGCGTACTATCGCCGCGTGCGCGAGCGGTTCCTCGCGTCCCTCGAGCGCGACGACGAGACCTACCCGTGGCCCTGCGGACACTGCGGGATCTGCGACTTCCGTCACGTCTGCCGCGCGCAGCTCGAGGCCGACGACCACCCCGTCCTCGTGGCCGGGATGCGCCGCGGCTGGGCCGAGCGGCTCATGGCAGACGGCGTCGAGACCCTCGCGCAGCTCGGCTCGCTGCCGGCGGCCGGGAACGGCGGGCCGCACGGCCTGCGGCCCGAGAGCTTCGAGCGGGTGCGTCACCAGGCCGAGCTCCAGCTTCGCGGTCGCGAGACGGGCAAGCATCTCTTCGAGCTCCTCCCCGACGAGGAGGAGCGCGGGTTCCGCCTTCTGCCCGAGCCCGACCGTGGCGACGTGTGGCTCGACCTCGAGGGCCACCCGTTCTACGACACCGC
The DNA here is from genome assembly GCA_963845965.1 of uncultured Actinomycetes bacterium. Taxonomy (GTDB): domain Bacteria; phylum Actinomycetota; class Thermoleophilia; order Gaiellales; family Gaiellaceae; genus Gaiella. The sequence goes on from CAWJUF010000001.1 coordinate 16,047, forward strand.
GCGAGGGCTCGAGTTCCTGTTCGGCTACTGCTACCGCGACGCGACCGGCGACGTGCGCTACGAGGCGCTCTGGGCGCGCGACCGGGACGGTGAGCGCGCGGTGTTCGAGCGGTTCGTCGACTGGGTCGTCGAGCGCCGCCGTCGCTATCCGCGCCTCCACGTCTACCACTACGCCGCCTACGAGCTGACCGCGCTCACGCGGCTGATGGGCGAGCACGGGACGCGCGAGCGCGAGGTCGACGACTTCCTGCGCCAGGAGGTGCTCGTCGACCTCTACCGCATCGTCCGCCAGTCGCTTCGCGCCTCGACGTCGAGCTACTCGATCAAGGCGATCGAGGCGCTCTACGGGTTCGAGCGCGATGCGGAGGTGAAGGGCGGCGACGACGCGGTCGTCGCCTTCGAGACCTGGCTCGAGACGGGCTACGAGTCGCTTCTCGCGGAGGTCGAGCGCTACAACGAGGAGGACTGCCGCTCGACGTACGAGCTGCACGAGTGGCTGCTCGAGATCCGGCCGCCGGACGGACCGTGGCGCGCCCCGCCGGACGAGCGCCCGCCGAGCGAGGAGGCGGTCGTGCGCGACGAGGAGCGGGTCGCGCTCCGCGACCGGCTGCTCGCGGGGACGGAGGAAGGGGAGCCGCGGCGGTTGCTCGGCCACCTCGTCGAGTACCACCAGCGCGAGGCGCGACCCCAGTGGTGGGCGTGGTTCCGCTGGCCGCAGCTCGACGAGGACGAGCTCGTCGCGGATCGTACGGCCCTGGGCGGGCCCCGTTGGGACCGCCAGCTACCGCAGGTCGAGGGCAGGAGCCACGCGTACCGCATGTCGTACCGCCCGCAGGAGCACAAGATCTCGGGCGAGGGGTTCGACCCGCTGACGCGTCGGCGGTTCCGCGTGCGGGTCGACGACGACAGCGGCGTCGTCACCGTGCTCCGCGGCGTCGACAAGGTGGACGAGCCGCTCCCGACCGCCCTGACGCCCGGCCGCCCGCTCGGCGACGGCGTCAAGCGCGACGCGCTGATGCGGTTCGCGCGCGCGTACGCCGACGGGCTAGACGACTATCCCTCGCTCGCTGCCGTGCTCGAGCGCCGGCCACCCGACGTCCGCCTCGATCTCGACCCCGTCGCTGCGGCGCTCTCGCTCGGGCAGAGCTACCTCTTCGTGCAGGGGCCGCCCGGCTCCGGGAAGACGTGGCAGGGCGCCCGGATGGCGATCGCGCTCATGCGCGAAGGGAAGCGCGTGGGCGTCACCTCGCTCAGCCACAAGGCGATCCACAACTTCCTGCGCGCAGTGCAGCACGAGGCCGACCGGCAGGGCTACGCCTTCGCCGGCGCGAAGCGCGGCGAGCCGGAGAGCGAGACCGCGTTCGAGAGCCGGGGTGTCGTCACGTCGAGCGACACCGACGTGTGCGCCGACCCGTCCTTCCAGCTCGTCGCGGGCACCGCGTGGGCGTTCTCGCGGGAGAAGGTCGACATCCACGCGGCCGAGCGGCCACTCGACGTGCTCTTCGTCGACGAGGCGGGGCAGCTCGCCCTCGCCGACGTGCTCGCGGTCGGGACGGCCGCTCGCTCGCTCGTCCTGCTCGGCGACCCGAACCAGCTGCCGCAGGTCTCGCAGGGCACGCATCCCGAGGGGTCGGGCCTCTCGGTGCTCGAGCACCTCCTGGAGGACCACGAGACGGTGCCGCCCGACCGCGGGCTCTTCCTCGCGGAGACCTGGCGGCTGCGGCCGGAGCTCTGCGCGTTCACCTCGGACGCGTATTACGAGGGACGACTCGACCATGCGCCGCTGACCGAGCGGCGGAGCCTCGCGCGGGGCAACGGCGCCCGGTGGATCTCGGTCGAGCACGAGGGGCATGGCCAGTCGTCGGACGAGGAGGCCGGCGCGATCGCCGCTTCGGTTGCGGAGCTGCTCGGGACGCCGTTCACCGACGAGCACGGCGTGACCCGGCCACTCGGGGGGAACGACGTCCTTGTCGTCGCCCCGTACAACGCGCAGGTGCGGATGCTGCGTGCGCGGCTGCCCGAGGCCGTCGCCGTCGGCACGGTCGACAAGTTCCAGGGGCAGCAGGCGCTGATCGTGTTCGTCTCGATGGCGAGCTCGACGAGTGAGGAGGCGCCGCGCGGGATCGGGTTTGCGTTCGACCCGAACCGCTTCAACGTCGCGACCTCGCGCGCCCAGTGCCGCGCGGTGCTCGTCTGCGCGCCGGCGCTCCTCGACGCCGACTGCGCGACGGTCGCCCAGATGCGCCTCGTGAGCGCCGTCTGCCGGTTCGTCGAGCTGGCCAAAACGCGCTGAGCATCCCGCTCCGTCGACGTAATAGGAGCGTGGGGAAGACGTGATTTTCCCTGCATGCGGGGCTTTTCACGAAGGCTCGCCGTCCGACGCGGCCGACATGCTCGGTGCATGTTGCGCACGCACCGACCGCTCAGGCTTCTCCCCGGGCTCGCGGGGCTGCCGGGCACCGTGCGCCTGCGGAGCGAGGTGCCGGCGCCCGTCGCGTACGCGGTGGTCGACCTCGAGACGACCGGGACGAGCGTGGAGGCGGACGAGATCGTCTCCCTCGCCGTGGTGCGGCTCGACGCCGACGGCGTCGAGCTCGACCGCTTCGCGAGCCTCGTGCGGCCGGCAGGGCCGATCCCGCCCGAGGCGACCGCCGTCCACGGGATCGACGACGCGTCCGCCGCCGCCGCACCGACCTTCGCCGAGCTGGCGCCGGAGCTGCTTCCGCTTCTCGACGGCGCGGTCTTCGTTGCGCACAACGCGGACTTCGACCGGCCGCTCCTCGAGCACGCCTTCGCGCGAGCCGGGATCCGCTACCGCCCGCCGGGCGTCGCCTGCACGCTCGACGCGTTCCGCCTGCTCGAGCCGACCGCGCGGAGCCATCGGCTCGAGTCGCTCAGTCGACAGCACGGCATCGCGCTCGTCGCCGCGCACGACGCGCGCGGCGACGTGCTCGCGACCGCGGAGCTCTTCCGCATCCTGCTCGGCGAGGGCATCGCCCCGGAGACCGTCGCGCTCGACCACGGCGCCTACATGCGCCTCCGCTCGCGCGGCGACACTCGACCCGCGTCCGAGCCGCAGGTCAGGCGCGTGTTCGCGCTCGCGCGCGCGGCGGGGCTTGTCTGTCCGGACGGGACGACCGACGCGGACGCCGTCTCCGTGCTCGTCACTCGGGTCGCGGGCGACGTGGCGGTCGACGAGCTGACGCGCGAGCAGGTGCAGGGGGTATACGACGAGCTCGAGCGGTTGCTCGACGAGCTTCCGGCGGAAACGCCCGCGGCCGAGCGCGTCGCCTGATCCGTGCGCATCGAGCTCGTCGAGGGAGACATCACCGAGCAGGAGGTCGACGCGATCGTCAACGCCGCGAACTCGTCGCTCCTCGGCGGAGGCGGAGTCGACGGCGCCATCCATCGGAAAGGCGGCCCTGAGATCCTGGCCGAGTGCCGCGCGCTTCGGGCGTCGCGCTACGCGAACGGGCTACCGGCGGGCGAGGCCGTGGCGACCACGGCGGGAGCGCTGCCGGCGCGCTGGGTGATCCACACTGTCGGGCCGGTCTGGGACGCGCGCGCCGACCGGAGCGCGACGCTCCGCTCCTGTTACACGCGGTCGATCGCCGTCGCGGACGAGCTCGGGGCGGCGACGGTCGCGTTCCCGCTGATCTCCTCGGGTGTCTTCGGCTGGCCGCTCGACGACGCCGTCCGCCAGGCGCTCGCCGCGCTGCGGGCCACGGAAACCGCGGTGGACGAGGCGCGGCTCGTCCTGTTCGGGGCGGCGGCGTACGCGATCGCGGAGCGGGTCTTCGCTCGTTAGGAGGGCTTGCCGCCCATCGCCCAGACGGCGACGATCCAGCCCGCGAGCGCAATCGCCGCAATCACGCCGGAGGCCTTGCCGAGCCGGTTCTTCGACTTCCAGGCCGCGATCCCGGCCGTGATCAGCGCGATGAGGAGCAGGAGGGCGCCGAGGTCGGCGGTGATGTAGCCAATGCCGATCCAGGTCGGGTCGTCGTCCGTGTCGCCGAACTCCTTCGAGTACATCCACTCGGCCCCGATCCGCATCACGATGTAGGCGGGAAGAGCGGCGAGGAGGAGCGTGCGGAACGAGAAGCGGCGCATCTGGTCGCCGTTCACCGCACCGACCCCGGGCGCGAGCTGTGCGACGACCGCGGCCGTAACGGCGCCGACGAGCACCATCGCGCCGAAGACGTGGAGGAAGAGCGGGAACTCCGGTCTGCTGAACGCGAGCATGCCGGTCATGCGCCCGGCTTCCAGATCATGTCGACCAGGATGAGGAGGATCAGCACGCTGCTCGCGGCGTGAAACTGAAGGGCGCGCGACGCACCGAACGTCTTCGCCACGTCGGCGCTCGTCGCCGTCCCGGCCTCTGAGAGCCGCTGTGCCTCCATGCCCGCGGCGCCGTAGCCGGTGCCGGCGCGCCGGCCGAGCTCGACGGCGAGCGCCCAGAGGATGATCGCGGCGATCACCCAGCCGTCCCAGAGGTCCAACCCGTCGACCGAGATCGCGAGCCACACTCCGAAGACGATCGTGCCGAGCGACCCTATGGCCACGAGCACCGTCCCGACCTGGGAGACGCGCATCAGCGACGCGACCCGGCTCGTGCTGTCCGTGCCCCAGAGCGCGACGATCATGGTCCAGAAGATCACCATCGCGCCGACGAGCGCGAACGCCGCGAGCAGGTGGAGCGAGAGGATCCAGTCGTTCAGGTCCACTGGGGTGGAGAGGCTACAAGGTCGGCCGGAATCTGACAACAAGCGTCACGGCGCGCACAGCCGTGACCTCGGCGGACGTGTCCGGACGCGACGTCTTGCGAAGTGGGTCACGGGCGGGCACCATCGGTGTGGACGATGAAGAGACGGAAGATGAGACCTGAGGAGTGGCGTGCCGAGCTCGAACGGCGGGCGGATCTCGACCGCCGGCTGCTCGAGATGATCGAGCGCTACCGCGAGCTCAGCGCGAAGAAGCGCGCGGCCGGCGCGTAGGTCTCCAGGCGCGCTCACGCGAGCGCGAAGCGCACCTGGCGCTGCACGACGTCCGCGAGCTCGAGCCGGACGGTCACCGTCTCGCCCAGCGGCAGGTCAGCCCCGTCGCAGCGCGCCGTCACGGCTGGATCGCGGAGCTGGACAGTGCCGGCGTCATCGTGGGAGTCGACCTCGATCACGACCGCCTCGAACGTCTTCCCGACGCTTCCCTCGAGGATCGCCGCCTCGAGCGCCGACACGATCCCCGATTCGTACTGGGCCGCCTTGCGATCGGCGAGCTCCATCGCCTCGGGCAGGCGCGGCAGCCCGGACTCGACCCACTCCGGCACCTTCTTTCCGGCCGAGAGCGCGATGCACGTCTCGCCGACGTAGCGATCGACGAGCCGGCGGAGCGGCGCCGTGGTGTGCGCGTACGTGGAGGCGAGCGCGGCGTGCTCGGCGTGCTTCGGGACCTTCTGGTCGAAGGCCGTGTAGCCGGACCCGCGCAGCAGGCCCGCGGCCTGTGCGAGGAGCGCCGCCTGCCGGGGGACATTCGCATCGAGCGCGCGGACGAAGTCCGGATAGGACATGGCCTGCGGCCAGGTGACGCCGAGCGCCTTTGCCGTCCGGCGGAACCGCTCGAGCCGGGCCGGGTCGGCCGCGGGGACGGTGCGGAGGATCCCCACCTCGCCCGTGAGCATCAGCTCGGCCGCGGCCATGCCGGTCATGAGCGAGATCTGGGCGTTCCAGCCCTCCACCGGAAGCGGCGCGCGATAGGACAGCGCGTACCCGTCCGGGCCCTTCGCGACCTCCTGCTCGGGAAGCTGCAGGCTGACGCCGCCGCGACGCACCTCGCGCTGCTGGCGCAGGATGCCGACCTCCCGCAGGAGGCGCAGGATTTCGTCGGCCGAGCCGTCGTCGAGCGCCTGCTGGACCCTGCCGTAGTCGAGCTTCGCGCGGCTGCGGACGCGCGCCTTGCGCACGTGGACGGCGGTGCCCTCACCGGTCTCGTCCACCTCCATCGTCCAGACGAGCGCGGGACGCAGCTCGCCGGGCAGCAGACTGGCCGCCCGCTGGGAGAGCTCGGACGGATACAGGAGCGCGTTCCCGTCGGGTGCGTAGAGCGTCTCCCCGCGCCGGTGTGCCTCCTCGTCGAGCGGGCCGCCCGGCGCGACGAAGTCGGCGACGTCGGCGATCGCGTACCGCACGCGGTAGCCCGAGCCGCGACGCTCGACGTGGAGTGCCTGGTCGAGGTCCATCGACCCGGGCGGGTCGATCGTGACGAACGGGATCGCCGTCTCGTCCGTCTCGGGCAGCTCGACGGACCGTGCCGCCCGCTTCGCCTCGGCGACGACCTCGTCCGGGAAGTCGACCGCGACCTTCAGCTGTCGGCGGAGCTCGGCGAGTGCCGCCTCGATCTCGGTGCCGTCCGGGGCGGTCAGTCGAAGAAGGCGCCTCGGCATGCTTGGAGCCTACGGAACCGTCGACGCGTCAGACTGCCGACGTCGACAGGAAGGAGGCCCGGATGCCCGAGCGTGCGTTCGACGTGGTCGTGATCGGTGCGGGAGCGCCCGGAGAGGTGATCGCCGGCCGCCTCGGGGAAGCCGAGCTCGAGGTCGCGGTGGTCGAGGAACGGCTCGTCGGCGGGGAGTGCTCCTTCTTCGCCTGCATGCCCTCGAAGGCGCTGCTGCGGCCGCTGGAGGTCGCGGCGGAAGCGCGGCGCGTGCCCGGAGTCGCGACCGGCGCGCTCGACGCCGAGGCCGTGCTCGCGCGCCGCGACGAGGTCGTCCACGACCTCGACGACACGGCGAACCTGCCCTGGCTCGAAGAGCGCGGCGTGGCGCTCGTCCGCGGCCACGGCCGGCTCGACGGGGAGCGGCGGGTGCGCGTCGGCGACGACGTGCTGGAGGCTCGGCATGCCGTGGTGATCGCGAGCGGAAGCTCCGCGACGATCCCGCCGGTGCCGGGGCTCGCGGAGGCGCGTCCGTGGACGAACATCGAGGCGACGACGTCGAAGCGCGTCCCCGGTCGGCTGTTCGTGCTCGGCGGCGGGGTGGTCGGCGTCGAAATGGCGCAGGCGTGGTCGTCACTCGGGTCGCGTGTGGCGCTCGTCCATCGGGGCGAGCGGCTGATCGAGCGGGAGGAGCGCTTCGCGAGCACGCAGGTCGAGAACGCGCTCCGGGAGGGTGGCGTCGACGTCAGGCTCGGCGCCGAGGTCGCGGCCGTGTCGCGGAACGGCATCGTTCGCGTCGAGCTCGGCGACGGGGAGGGGGTCGAGGCGGACGAGCTCCTTGTCGCCATCGGCCGGACCCCCCGCACGTCCGACGTCGGCCTCGAGACGGTCGGGCTCGAGCCCGGGAAGCACGTCACGGTGGACGAGTCGCTCCGCGTCCCCGGCCGCGACTGGCTCTACGCGGTCGGAGATGTCAACGGCCGTGCCTTGCTGACGCACATGGGGAAGTACCAGGCGCGGCTCGCCGCCGACGCGATCCTCGGCAAGAAGGTCCGCCTGCGCTCGGACGGCGGCGCGTCGCCTCGGTTGATCTTCACCGACCCGCAGGTGGGCGCCGTCGGGCTGACGCTCGCCGCCGCGGAGGAGGCCGGGCTGACCGTGCGCGCGGTCGACGTCGAGACGAGCGGCAACGCGGGCGGGTCGTTCGTCGGTCGCGGCGCACCGGGCACGGCTCGACTCGTGGTCGACGAGGACCGGCGCGTCGTCGTCGGTGCGACGATCACGGGCTCCGAGGTCGCCGAGGCGCTCCACGCGGCGACGATCGCGGTGATCGGCGAGGTGTCGCTCGACGACCTCTGGCACGCCGTGCCGTCTTTTCCGACACGCTCGGAGCTCTGGTTGCGGCTGCTCGAGGCATACGGGCTCTGACGGTTAGGCTCGCGCCCGTGCGTAGGGTCGCGGCGACGCGGTACGTGACGCCCCTGCGGGAGGGCGGGTCGCTTCCCGCGCTCGTCGAGGCCGACGACGACGGCCTCTACGTGCTCAAGTTCCGCGGCGCCGGGCAGGGGCCGAAGGCGCTCGTCGCGGAGGTGGTCGTCGGCGAGCTCGCCCGGCACCTCGGGTTTCCCGTGCCCGAGCTCGTGCTGCTCGAGCTCGACGCGACGCATCGGACGCGCGGAGCCCGACCCGAGAGATCCAGGATCTGCTGCTCTCGAGCGACGGGCTCAACCTCGGCGTCGACTTCCTTCCCGGCGCCCTGCCGTTCAGCCCGGCGGCCGGGCCGGCTCCCGATCCCGACTTCGCCGCGAACGTCGTGTGGCTCGACGCGCTGGTGACAAACGTCGACCGCACCGCACAGAACCCGAACCTGCTTGTGTGGCACGACCGGCTCTGGCTGATCGACCACGGCGCCGCGCTCTACTTCCACCACGCGGCCGACGTCTCGCCCGCGCACGCTCGCGGACGCTTCGAGGCGGTGCGCGACCACGTGCTGCTGCCGTATGCGTCGTCCCTCGGCGCGGCCGACGAACGGCTCGCCGTTCGGGTGACCGGCGACGTGCTCGAGCAGGCGGTGGCGGAGGTTCCCCGGAGTGGCTGACGGCCGCTGGGGATGTGTACGTCGACTACCTGCGCCGGAGGCTCGAGTCGCCTCGCGGGTTCGTCGAGGAGGCGGAGAAGGCTCGTGGCTGAGCCGTTCTCGTACGCCGTGATCCGGCTCGTGCCCGACATCGAGCGCGGCGAGCAGGTCAACGTCGGGCGTGGTCGTCTTCTGCCGGCCGCTCGACTTCGTCGGCGCGAGGACGTCGCTGGACGAGAAGCGGGCGCAGGCGCTCGGGGGCGACGTCGACCTCGTGGCCGCGCGGCGGCATCTCGCGGCGATCGAGCGCGTCGCCGCCGGTGACCCCGGCGCCGGCCCCATCGCGGCGCTCGACACGACGGCGCGTTTCCACTGGCTCGTCGCGCCGTCCAGCACGATCGTCCAGCCGTCCGAGGTGCACACGGGCCTTTGCGACGACCCTGGCGCCTGCCTCGACGAGCTCTTCGAGCGGCTCGTGCGCTGATGCTGGATCCTTCGCTTCCGCTGCCGACGACCGGGCGCACGTTCTCGGCCCGGTGCCGCGTGCGGCTTGCGGACATGGACGAGCGCGGACGGCTGCGGCTCGACGCGGTCGCGCGCTTCCTGCAGGACGTCGCGATCGACGACGTGCAGGAGACCGGGTGGGGGACGCCCGAGCACCTCTGGTTCGTGCGGCGGATCAGGGTCGAGGTGCGCACGCCGTTCCTCGAGGACCGGGAGGTTGAGCTCGTCACCTGGTGCAGCGGGCTTGCGGCGATCGCAGCCGGCAGGCGGTGGACGCTCGAGGGCGACAGGGGCGGCCGGATCGAGGTCGACAGCGTGTGGATCCACTCGGGCCCGACCAGCGGCCCGCGCGGATCGAGGAGTTTGGCGTCTACGCGGAGGCGGCGGGCGGTCGACCCGTGTCGACCCGGCTGGAGCTTCCGGCGCCAGACGGGAGTGCGCCGCGGGTGCCGTGGGCGCTGCGCTCGACGGACGTCGATCTCCACGGCCACGTGAACAACGCCGTCCACTGGCAGGCGGTCGAGGACGCCGCGCGCCGGGCGGGCGTCGACCTGGCGGGGCCGCTCGCGGCCGAGCTCGACTACCGCGACCCCATCGACCTCGCCGACCGGGTCGAGCTTTCGGCGTCGGTCGTCGACCGGGCGGTCTCGGTGGGGTTGTGCGTCGGCGAGACGCTGCGGGCGGTTGCGCGCGCTGGTCCATTGCGCTGACCGCCAGGGGATGTCCCGGCCGATCTGTCCACAGGCTCGCGTGTCGACGACCCGCGGGATACGAGACAATCGCGCCAGAGGCTGATGCCGTCCGCCGACATCGAGCTCACGAGCCGCCTCGCGGTTGCGGCCGACGTCCCGGCGCTCCGCGCGTTGATGGACGCCGCGATCGGCGAGCTGCAGCGCGGATTCCTCGACGACGCCCAGATCGAGGCGAGCCGCACGATCATGGGAATCGACACGCAGCTGATCGACGACGGCACGTACTTCGTGGTCGAGGCCGGGACGGACGTCGCCGGCTGCGGGGGGTGGAGCCGCCGCGCGACGCTCTACGGGAACGACCAGTCGCAGGGACGGGACGCCCAGCTGCTCGACCCGGCCGTCGACGCGGCTCGTGTCCGCGCGATGTACACGAGCCCGTCCTACGCGCGGCGAGGCGTGGGCCGCCTCGTCCTGTCGCTCTGCGAACGAGCGGCCGCAGCCGAGGGGTTCAGTCGCCTGGAGCTGATGTCCACTCTGTCGGGCGAGCCGCTCTACACGGCGTACGGTTTCCGGCCGCTCGAGCGGGTGCCGGACGCGACCGGCGGGGCTGCCGCTGTTCCCGTGCCCTGCCTGCGGATGGAGAAGCCCGTCGATCCGGTGCTCGTGCGCCGCTGAGCCTCAGCGCCTCGGGCGAAGTGCCGCGAACGGGTCGGTGATCGCGAGTCTGCGGTCGCGAAAGCGGAACACCTCGGCGGGCCGGCCCCCTGCGCGGCCCGACGGCCGGCGCTCGCCCGTCGGCTCGATCACGGCGCGCCGCTCGAGCACACGCCGGAGGTTCGTCGCGGAGACGTCGTGGCCCAGCGCCGCGACGTAGACCTCGCGCAGCTCCGCGAGGGTGAACGTCGGCGGCGCGAGCGCGAACCCTGGCGTTCGAGTACGAGAGCTTGCCGCGAAGGCGCTCGCGGCCGGCGAGCACGATCCCGCCGTGGTCGAACGCGGTCGAGGGCAGGTCGTCGACCGCGTGCCAGCGCGTGTCGTCGGGAACGTCGGGGTCGAGGCCGAGCTCGACCAGGCCGAGGTACGCCGTCGCGAGCTCCCAGGCGGACGGGTCGCGCGCTGGGTCGCTGTAGGTCGCGAGCTGCTCGATGTGGGAGACCTCGCGCACGTCGACCTTCGCCGCGAGATGCCGACGGATCGACGCCTCGAGCGTCTCTCCCGGCTCGAGCAGGCCGCCGGGGAGGGCCCAGGCGCCGCGGTACGGGTCGCGTGCGCGTTTCCACAGCAGCACCTGGAGCGCGCCGCCACGCACCTGGAGCACGACCGCGAGGCTCGCATGACGCGGTCTGGTAGACTCCGCCGATAGTTTACGACTCATAGTCAAAAACTAGCGGAAACCAGGAGCGACACCGATGACACGACCGTTCAACCGCCTCCTCGCCGTCGCGGCCCTCGCCGTGGCCGCCGTCGCGCTGGCCGCCGGGTGTGGCGGCAACGACGAGACGAGCGGTACCACGACCGAGACCGACACGACGACCACGGCGCCGTCCTCGGGCCTCAAGGTCGCGCTCGTGGCCGACGCGGGCCAGCTGAACGACAACGGCTTCAACGAGCTCGCCTACAAGGGCCTCAAGCGCGCGGAGCGCGAGCTCGGGATCGAGGGCAGGGTCGTCGAGGCGAAGAGCGCGGCGGATTACATCCCGAACATGTCGACACTGGCGCGGAAGGGCTACGACCTGGTGATCGGCGTCGGGTTCGCCCAGGGAGATGCCATCGCCGCGACCGCCAAGCGGTTCCCGAACACGCACTTCGCGATCGTCGACGTCGATCAGGCCTCGCTCAAGGGCAAGCCGAAGAACGTCGAGGGCCTCCTGTTTCGCGAGGAGCAGGTGGGCTACCTCGTCGGCTACCTGGGAGCCCTCGAGGCGAAGCGCGCGGGCGCCGAGTCGATCAGCGCCGTCGGCGGCTTCAAGGAGCCTCCGGTCGACCGCTTCATCGCGGGCTACCGGGCGGGCGCAGAGGCCGCCGTCCCCGGGACGAAGGTCGTCTGGAGCTACTCGCAGGACTGGGACGACCAGGCGAAGTGCAAGGAGCTCGCGCTGAACCAGATCGCGGCGGGCTCGAAGGTCGTGTTCCAGGTCGCGGGCGGCTGCGGGCTCGGGGCGCTCTCCGCCGCAAAGGACGAGCGCGTCTGGGGCATCGGGGTCGACGGCGACCAGTCGTTCCTCGGCCCGCACGTCCTCACGAGCGCGCTCAAGGGTGTCGACAGCGCCGTCTTCCTCACGATCAAGGCGCTCGAGGACGGCACGTTCCAGGGCGGCCGGAACACGATCTTCGGCATCGAGCAGGAGGGCGTCGGCCTCGGGACGCTGAGCCCGAAGGCGAACGCCGACGACGTTACCGCGACCGAGAAGGTCGAGCAGAAGCTCGCGAACGGCGAGATCGCGGACATCCCGACGACCGTGAGCTGACCGGCAGTACGGGGTCTGGCACCCGCAAGGGTGCCTGACCCCTGTGACGCTTCGGCCCACGCGTCGCCGGGGACAGGCACCTAGCGGTGCCAGTCCCCTAGGCGGTGCGCACCGAGTAGACCGGCGGTAGGTGGTCGGCAACCTGCCGCCAGCTCGCTCCGGCGTCGGCCGAGCCGAACACCTCCCCCGACGTCGCGCCGAAGTAGAGCTCCAGCTGCTCGCCCTCGCCCGCGTTGTCGAACGCCTCCCGGAGGACGGTCAGATACGCGCGGTCGGGCAGCCCGTCGCCGCGCGCCGTCCACGTCGAGCCCGCGTCGCGCGTCTCCCAGACGCGGATCGCGCCGTCCGGAGGCGTTCGGTCCTCGGCCCCGATCAGCGGGATGACGTAGGCGCTGTCCGCGTCGGCGGGGTCGATCACGATGGGAAAGCCGAAGTCCGAGGGGAGGCCCTCGCCGATGTCGATCCAGTTCGCGCCGCCGTCGTCCGAGCGGTAGACGCCGCCGTGGAACTGCATGAACAGCCGCTCGGGCCTGCTCGGCGAGCGCCGCACGTCGTGGACGCAGTGCTGGATCGGGTTGTCACGCGCCTCGTCGGGGATGTAGTCCGGCTCGATGCCCGCGTTCGAGTGGCGCCACGTCTCACCGCCGTCGTCGGAGAGCCAGACGCCGACCGCCGAGATCGCAACGAGCAGCCGCGACGGATCGCCTTTCCACGGCGCGATCGTGTGGAGGCAGAGGCCGCCGTTGCCGGGGTTCCAATCCGGCCGCGTGGGGTGGTCCCAGAGCCCCTGGTTGAGCGACCACGTAAGTCCGCCGTCGCGGCTCTCGAACAGCGGGCCGGGGTCGCCGCCGGCGTAGAGGAGCCCGTCTTCCTCGCCTGGCACGATCACCCAGAGGCGCTCGAGCGCCTTCTCCTCGCCGTCGGGCAGCGTCGTCCCGTCGGCCTGCTCCCACTCCCCGGTGGGGTCGTCGGTGACCCAGATCCGGGGCCCGTAGAACCACGAGGTGACCGAGGCGAGGTAGCGGCCGGTGCGCGGGTCGCGCATCGCGTACTCGACGCTCTGGCCGGCGAATGCCCGCGCCGTGATCTCGAATCCGCCGCCGTTGCCCTCGAGGCGGAACAGGCCCTTCTTCGTGCCCACCAGCAGTTCGGTCACCTCATCCTCCTGTAATCGCGGGGAGCACGTGCACGCGATCGGCTTCGCCGACCGGTGTCCGCCCCTCCCCGTGTGTGCCGTTGACGAAGACGTTCACGTGCTCGCGGATCCGTCCCTGCTCGTCGAGCACCCAACCGGCGATCGGCGGGTGCGCCCGCTCGAGCGCGACGAGCACCTCGGCGACGGTGGCGCCCGGGATCGCGTGGGTGCGGCCGCCGCAGAGCTCTGACAGCGGGGCACGGAGCATCACCTGCGCCATGCCACGATCCTAGGACGGGTCATGCCCATGAGACGTACGGCTTACCCCACTTTCGACAGGAGCCGGTCTCAGCGGCGGAACAGCAGGTTCAGGACTATCGTGCCGACGATCGACACGATTACCATCAGCAGGACGGGGATGGTGACGCTGACGTTCTCGCCCTTCCAGTGGATCGTGCCGGGCAGCCGGTCGACGCCGAGCCGCGCCAGGACGAGCGCGCCGACACCGAGCAGCGCGAGCACGAAGGCGGACGCGAGCAGCACCTTTCCCGCAGTCTCCACGTGAGCGAGAGTACTCCCGCCGGCGGCGAGCACGACGCCGCTACGAGCAACGTCCGTCGACGCTAGGCCTCGAGCTCGACGACGCCGTGAGGAGAGCCGTACGCGGCGAGCATGTCGAGGAACGGCTGCGCCGGAAACGCCTCGGGGCCGAGCACCCCCGCGCCCGACCACACCCCTGCGGCGAGGAGCTCGAGCGCGACCGAGGGGTTCAGCGCCGTCTGCCAGACCACGGCCTGGTGGCCGTACTCCCGCATCGACCACTCGTTGTCGACGACGTGGTAGAGGTAGGTCTTCCGCGGCGCGCCGTCCTTCCCGAGGCCGGTGACGAGCGTGCCGGCGCACGTCTTGCCGCTCATCCGCTCGCCGAGCGTCGCTGGATCCGGCAACGCGGCGGCGACGACGTCGCGCGGGGCGATTTCGACGCCCTTGACGCGGATCGGCTCCTTCCCGTCGAGCCCCAGCTTGTGCAGCGTCCGCAGGACCTCGATGAACTCGTCGCCAAGGCCGTACTTGAAGGTCACGCGGCGACAGTCGACGCACCGCGGCACGAGCAGCACCTCCTCGTGCTCGACGTTGACGCACTCGACGGGCCCGATGCCCTCCGGGAAGTCGAACGTCTCGGGCTCCGAGAAGGGCTCGGTCGTGAACCAGCCGCGCTCGCGCTCCCAGACGACCGGCGGGTTCAGGCACTCCTCGATCGTCGTCCAGATGGAGAACGTCGGCGCGAAGTCGTACCCCTCCACCACGAGGTTCGCCCCGTCGCGGACGCCGACCTCGTCGATCTCCGCGAACAGCTCGTCGGCGGCATGGCGTGCGAAGACGTCCGCGGCTCCGGGCTCGATCCCGATCCCGACGAGCGCCAGCAGACCCTTCTCCTCCCACGATGCGGCCCGCTCGAACTGGTAGTCGCCGAGCTTGACCCCGGTGAGCTCGAATGGCCTCTCGGCGTGCGGCTCGGAGAGCGTCATCGCCATGTCCAGGTATGTCGCGCCGGCCTCGAAGCATGCGTCGAAGACGGGGACGTTGAACACCGGGTCGACGGCGTTGAGCACGGCGTCCGGCCGCACCTGACGGATCAGGCCGAGTACGGCATCGCGGCTCGACGCGTCGATCGCATGGGCGGAGAAGCGCACGTCGTCGAGGGAGGCGACGAGGGACGCCGGGCGCGCCGGGTCGTAGTCGGCGAGCGCGCAATGCTCGAAGAACGTGCGCCGCGCAGCGATCGCCGCGAACGCGGAGCCGACTCCGCCCGTCCCGACGACGAGGATGCGCATCGGCGGCGGTTCTAGCAGAGGTGACGTTAGGCTGGCGAGAGGACCTGGATGTCCGACTCGAAGTCGGACACCGGCTCGAAGGAGGAGCGAATGAGCATTTCCGTGGCGCAGCAGAAGATGTTCGTCGACGGCGAGTTCGTGGACGCCCTCTCGGGCGAGACGATGGAGGTGCTGAACCCGGCGACCGGCGAGGTGATCGCCGAGGTGCCGCGGGCGGGGGAGGAGGACGTCGACCGCGCGGTCGCCGCCGCGGAGAAGGCGTGGGAGACCTGGCGCGAGAAGACGCCGAAGGACCGGATGGAGCTGCTCCTGAAGCTGGCGGACGTGATCGACGACAACGCCGAGGAGCTCGCGCGCCTCGAGTCGCGGAACGTGGGCAAGCCGTGGTGGGTGGCGGTCGACGAGCCCGGCATCATGTCCGACAACCTTCGCTTCTTCGCGGGCGCGGCGCGAAACCTCGAGGGGAAGGCCGCCGCCGAGTACGTCGATGGGTACACGTCGATGATCCGCCGCGAGCCGCTCGGCGTCGTGGCGGGCATCGCGCCGTGGAACTACCCGCTCTTCATGGTGATCTGGAAGATGGGGCCGGCGCTCGCCGCAGGCAACGTGCAGATCATCAAGCCGGCCGAGCAGACGCCGCTCACGACGCTCCGCTTCGTCGAGCTGGCGCAGGAGATCCTCCCGAAGGGCGTGCTCCAGGTCGTGACCGGCGACGGCGTCCCGGCGGGCGACCGGCTCGTGCGCCATCCCGCCGTCCGCCTGGTTTCGGTCACCGGCGACACGGCGACGGGGAAGCTGATCGCCAAGAACGCGGCCGACACGGTCAAGCGTGTCCATCTCGAGCTCGGCGGCAAGGCCCCGATGATCGTGCTCGACGACGCCGACCCTGCCACGGTCGCCGAGGCGGTCAAGATCGGCGGCTACTTCAACTCCGGCCAGGACTGCACGGCCTCGTCGCGGATACTCGTCTCCGAGCGGATCTACGACGACGTCCTCTCGGCGAGCGTCGGCGCGGTGGAGGGCATGTCGGTCGGCGACCCGGCGACAGATGACGAGATCGGCATGGGGCCCGTGATCTCGGAAGAGCAGCAGCAGCGGGTGCTCGGCTTTCTCGAGCGGGCGCAGGACGCGAAGGCGACCGTCGTCACCGGCGGCGGCGCCGTCGGCGACCGCGGCTTCTTCGTCGCGCCGACGATCGTCACCGACGTCGCGCAGGACGCCGAGATCGTCCAGAACGAGGTGTTCGGCCCCGTCGTCACGATGCAGCCGTTCGCCTCCGACGACGAGGCGGTCGCGATGGCGAATGGCGTCCGCTACGGCCTCGCCGCGTCGGTGTTCTCGGAGAACGTGGGGCGGGCGCTGAAGGTGGCGGGCCGGCTCGACTTCGGCACGGTTTGGGTGAACGAGCATCTCTTCCCGCTGACCCCCGAGATGCCTCACGGCGGCTTCAAGGAGTCGGGCTACGGGAAGGACATGTCGCTCTACTCGATGGAGGAGTACACGCGGATCAAGCACGTCTGCGTCAAGCTCGCCTGAGCCCCAGCGCGGCTCACGCAAGCTCTGGAGCGGCGCTCCCGGTTGCGCGTTGCGAGCCGCTTTGGTAGGAAAGCCCTCGCATTGCGCAGCCAATCGGAGGTCACGTCGTCGAGTGAGGCAAGCCCGCCGGGGGTCGCTCGCAGGGGCCACGCGCGGCGTGGGCCCGTCTCGCGCGCGCGAGAGCTCGACCACGTCGACCGGGGGATCATCCACGCATTGCAACGCAACGGCCGCGAGTCGTTCCGGCGGATCGCGGCCGACCTCGGGGTCTCGGAGGCGACGGTGCGGGCGCGGTACGGCCGCCTCTGCGACCAGAGCATCCTCCAGGTCACCGGGGTCACGAACCCGCTCGGGCTCGGCTTCGACTCCTGGGCGATGGTCGGCATCCGGACGTCCGGCCCGCCCGAGGTCGTGGCGGACGTGCTCTCCCAGTGGGAGGAGGCCGACTACGTCGTGGTCACCACGGGCCGCTTCGACCTGCTCGTCGAGGTCGTGTGCGCCGACCGCCGCGGCCTGCTCGACGTGACGAATCGAATCAGGTCGGTGCCCGAGGTCGTCTCCACCGAGACGTTCCTCTATCTCGAGCTCTGGAAGCAGCTCTACGACTGGGGCGTGGGCGAGCACGACGCGGCAGCGGCGCGAAGGGAGGAGGCGCCCGAGTGAGCGAGAGCACGATGGCGCCGGACGTCCGGCTCGAGGAGGTCGTCAAGGAGTTCGGCGAGACGCGCGCGGTCGACGGCATCTCGCTCGAGATCCCGCGCGGCTCGTTCTTCGCCCTGCTCGGCCCGTCCGGGTGCGGCAAGACGACGACGCTCCGGATGATCGGCGGCTTCGAGGAGACGACCTCGGGACGGATCTTCCTCGGCGACCGCGACGTCGTCGGGCTGCCGCCGTACAAGCGGGACGTCAACACCGTCTTTCAGAGCTACGCGCTCTTCCCGCACATGACGATCGCGGACAACGTCGCGTTCGGGCTCCAGCGGAGGCGCATCCCGAAGGCCGAGGTCAAGTCGCGCGTGTCCGAGATCCTCGAGCTCGTCGACCTCGCCGGCCGGGAGAGCCGAAAGCCTCGCGAGCTCTCGGGCGGCCAGCAGCAGCGCGTGGCGCTCGCCCGCGCGATCGTGTGCAACCCGCGCGTGCTGTTGCTCGACGAGCCGCTCGGCGCGCTCGACCTCAAGCTCCGCAAGCAGATGCAGCTCGAGCTCAAGCGCATCCAGAACGAGGTCGGGATCACGTTCGTCCACGTCACGCACGACCAGGAAGAGGCGATGACGATGGCCGACACGATCGCGGTGATGGACGGCGGCCGGATCGAGCAGCTCGGAACGCCGGCGGAGCTGTACGAGCGGCCGCGGACGGCGTTCGTCGCGGGGTTCCTCGGCAAGTCCAACCTGCTCGACGGGACGATCACGGGCGACGGCCTGGTCCGGCTCGTCGACGGGTCGGAGCTCCACGCCTCGACCAACGGCACGCGCGGCCTCGTCTCGGTCGGCGTGCGGCCGGAGAAGATCAGCCTCGGCAACGGCGGCGTCAATCGGCTCACGGGCCGGGTGAAGGAGTCCGCGTACATCGGCGTTGCCACCGAGGTCGTCGTCGCCACGTCCGTCGGCGAGCTGACCGTCTTCCACCAGAACGTCGAGGCCGGTGGGGTCGTGCCGCCGCCGGGGAGCGAAGTGACGCTTTCGTGGACGCCGGAGGCGACGTTCGTCGTCGATCGAGGAGAGGAGCAGACCGTATGACACTGCGGATGACCCGTCGGGAGCTCGTTCAGCGCGGTGCGGCCGGCGTCACGTTGCTGAGCCTGCCTGGGGTCCTCGCCGCCTGCGGCGGCTCGTCGAGTGGCGGTGGCGGCGGCGAAGTCGCCGACACGCTCCGGTTCTCGAACTGGCCCCTCTACATCGATTACGACGAGAAGGCCAAGACGCACCCGACGCTCGACCAGTTCACGGCCAAGACCGGGATCAAGGTCGACTACTTCGAGGACATCAACTCGAACGCCGAGTACTTCGGCAAGATCCAGCGTCCGCTGTCGCAGGGCCACTCGATCGACCGCGACATCGTCGTCCTCACCGACAACGAGCGCTTCCTCGGCCTCATGATCGACAAGGGCTGGGTCGAGGAGCTCGACAAGGACCTGATCCCCAACGTCTCCAACCTGATCGAGGCGCAGAAGAGCCCGCCGTTCGACCCCGACCGCAAGTACTCGCTTCCGTGGCAGTCCGGCATGACCGGAATCGCGTGGAACGAGAAGATCACCGGCCCCGTCACCTCGATCACCCAGCTGTTCGAGGACCCCAAGCTGAAGGGGAAGGTGACTGCCCTGAGCGGCATGGGCGACACACCGGGGCTCGTCATCCTGGACAACGGCGACGACCCTTCGAACGTCACGGACGAGGCGTGGAACGCAGCCCTGAAGCGGATCCAGAGCGCCGTCGACTCCGGCCAGATCCGGCGGTTCACCGGCAACGACTACGCGCAGCCGCTGTCGCAGGGCGACCTCGCGGCCGCGATTGCGTGGTCGGGCGACATCTACCAGCTGCTCTCCTCGAATCCGAGCCTGAAGTGGGCTCTGCCGACGAAGGGCGGGATCATCTGGACCGACAACATGATCATCCCGACCGGTGGGAGCGTGCCGACGGCGTCGACGTACATGAACTTCGTCTACGACCCGAAGATCGCCGCGCAGATCACTGCCTACGTGGCGTACGTGCCGCCGGTCAGCGGCACGCAGGCAGTCCTCCAGAAGTCGGACCCCGCGCTCGCGAAGAGCCAGCTCGTCTTCCCGTCCGAGGACGTGCTCGCGAACACGCACCAGTACGACTCGGCGGCGCTCAACAACCAGGACTACATCGAGCAGTGGCAGCGGGTCCTCGGAGCGTGAGCCCCCGCCCGGTCGCGCAATGAGCCTCCTCCATCGTCACAAGGGGCTCACGCCGTATCTCCTGCTCCTCCCGGGGATCGTCTGGCTGGCGTTGTTCTTCCTGGCCCCGCTCGGCTTCCTCGGCTACCAGTCGCTCCAGTCCGGCACGTTCGACACCGGCTACACGTTCGACTGGGCCTTCTCGAACTACTGGAACGCCATCAGCGACTACCACGAGCAGTTCGTGCGCTCGTTCGTCTACGCGGGTGTCGCGACGATCCTGGCGCTGCTGGTCTCGTACCCGCTCGTGTACTGGATTGCCTTCCGGGCGGGGCGCTGGAAGAACGTCTTCCTGATCCTGATCGTGGCGCCGCTGTTCGTCACGTATCTGGTGCGGACGCTCGCGTGGCTCAACATCCTCGCCGACGAGGGACCGGTCGTCGGCCTCCTGCGCGACATCCACGTCCTGGGGCCGGACGGGCGCCTGCTCGCGACCTCCGTCGCCGTGGTCGCCGGCATCACCTACAACTTCCTGCCCTTCATGGCGCTGCCGCTCTACGTGTCCCTGGAGCAGATCGACGCGCGGCTGCTCGAG
Source organism: uncultured Actinomycetes bacterium (assembly GCA_963845965.1). Lineage (GTDB taxonomy): Bacteria > Actinomycetota > Thermoleophilia > Gaiellales > Gaiellaceae > Gaiella. The sequence goes on from CAWJUF010000001.1 coordinate 36,175, forward strand.
GCAGCCGAGGATCTGTACGCGAGCAAGCGGCAGGCGTTCCTCCGCGTGACGCTCCCGCTGTCCGCGCCCGGGATCGTGGCGGGGACGCTGCTGACGTTCATCCCGGCCGCCGGCGATTTCATCAATGCGCAGCTGCTCGGGACGCCGCGCCAGTACATGGTCGGCAACGTGATCCAGTCGAAGTTCCTCGACGTGCTCGACTACCCGTCCGCCGCCGCGCTGTCCTTCATCCTGATGGCGTTGATCCTGGTCGGGCTGCTCCTCTACGCACGCGCTGTCGGGACCGAGAGGCTGACCGGCTGATGCGCTGGGTCAAGCGCCACCTGCTTCCGGCGTACGCGCTCCTCGCGTTTTGCTACCTCCTGCTGCCGATCGCCGTCGTGATCCTCTTCTCGTTCAACGCCCCCTCGGGCCGTTACAACTACGTGTGGGAGGGGTTCACCCTCGACAACTGGATCCACTGGGACGCTCCGTCCGGGATCCAGTCCGCCGTCGTCAAGTCGCTCGAGATCGGCGTCGTCTCGACGATCTGCGCGACGGTGCTCGGCACGCTGCTCGCGCTCGCGATCGTGCGTCACCGGTTCCGGGGTCGCGGCGCGACGAACATGCTGATCTTCCTGCCGATGTCGACGCCGGAGATCGTGCTCGGCGCGTCGCTGCTGACCCTATTCCTCAACCGGCAGATCGTGACGGGGTTCGGGACGATCTTCATCGCGCACGTCATGTTCATCGTCAGCTACGTCGTCGTCACGGTGAAGGCGCGGCTGATCGACTTCGACCGCCACCTCGAGGAAGCGGCGATGGACCTCGGCGCCAACGAATGGGTGACGTTCCGCAAGGTGACGCTCCCGCTGCTCGCGCCGGCGATCCTCAGCGCCGCCCTGCTCGGATTCGCGCTGTCGATCGACGACTTCGTGATCACGTACTTCGTCTCCGGGCCGACCCAGACGTTCCCGCTCTTCGTGTGGGGCGCGGCGCGCGTCGCAGTGCCGCCGCAGGTGAACGTCGTCGCGAGCGCGATCTTCATGGTCGCCGTGCTCGTGATGATCGGGAACGTGCTGTGGGGCCTTCGCGCGCGCCGCGCCCGCGAGTCGATGCCTGCGGCAGTGCCGCTCCCCGAAGCGCTCCCCCGACCGGAGGCCGCATGACAGAGACCGTCGCCGCAGACCTGCAGCAGATCGCCAAGGACCACCTCTGGATGCACTTCACCCGCATGAGCGGGTACCGCGATAGCGAGATCCCCGTGATCGTGCGCGGTGACGGGTGCTACCTGGAGGACGCGAACGGCAAGCGCTACCTCGACGCGCTCGCCGGGCTCTTCTCGGTCAACATCGGCTACGGCTTCGGCGAGGAGATCGGCCAGGCGGCGCTCGAGCAGATGCGCGAGCTGCCCTTCTACACGAACTGGACGTACGCGCATCCCCGCGCGATCGAGCTCGCGAGCGAGGTCGCGTCGCTCGCCCCCGGCGACCTGAACCGCGCGTTCTTCGTCTCGGGCGGCTCGGAGGCGGTCGAGTCGGCCTGGAAGCTCGCGCGGCAGTACTACCTCGCGCGCGGCGAGAAGCGGCTGCGCTCACACGTCGGCGCGACGCCGGAGCGTGACCACGACGCGATCGCGGCGAACCTGCAGACCCCGCCCCGCCGCTACAAGGCGATCACCCGCCAGACCGCCTATCACGGGACGACGCTCGGCGCGCTGTCGTTGACCGGGATTCCCGCGATCCGGATGCCGTTCGAGCCGCTCCTGCCCGAGGTGCGGAACGTCCGCAACACGAACCGCTACCGGCGGCCCGACGGAGAAACCGAGGAGGAGTTCACCGCCGACCTCCTCGCCGAGCTCGAGCGGACGATCGAGATGATGGGGCCGGAGACCGTCTGCCTCGTCCACATGGAGCCGGTGCAGAACTCGGGCGGCGCCTTCACCGCGCCGGTCGCGTACTGGCAAGGCGTCCGGGAGCTGTGCGACCGGTACGACATCCTGCTCTCGGCCGACGAGGTGATCACCGGCTTCGGGCGGATCGGGGCCTGGTTCGCGTCGGAGCGCTACGACATCCGCCCGGACATCATCACGTCCGCCAAGGGCCTGTCGTCCTCGTACGCGGCGATCGGCGCCGTGATCGCAACCGACCGGGTCGCCGAGCCGTTCCTCGAGGGACCGTCGATGTACACGCACGGGATCACGTTCGGCGGCCACCCGGTGCAGTGCGCGGTCGCGCTCAAGAACATCGAGATCATGAAGCGGGAGCGGATCGTCGAGCACGTGCGCGAGACCGAGGACGTGTTCCGGGCGAAGCTCGACACGCTGCTCGACCTCGACATCGTCGGCGACGTCCGCGGCGCGGGCTTCTTCTACGCCCTGGAGCTCGTCAAGGACTCCGAGACGAAGCAGACGTTCGACGACGCCGAGTGCGAGGCGCTCCTGCGCGGGTACCTCTCGCAGGCGTTCTTCGAGGCGGGCCTGATCTGCCGCGCGGACGACCGCGGCGACCCCGTCGTGCAGATCTCGCCGCCGCTCGTCGCGGGCGAGGCCGAGATGGACGAGATCGTCGGGATCCTCGGCGACGTGCTCTCGGAAGCGCAGCGGCGGCTCTGACGCGCCCGGCGTAACCGTCCCCTAACCGGTTTCCGGGGCATCCCCCAACCCGGGGTAGGGTTTTCCGCACCACGGGCGCGTTTCGGCCCGGGCACCCTGGGGTGCAGAAACCGAGCAGTGAGGAGAGAGCGCATGGAGAGCGAGAACGGGACCGTCGTCGTCGCGCGCGACGTGACACGGCGCTACGGCGAGGGCGAGACGGCCGTCGACGCCCTGCGGGGCGTCTCGGTCGACGTCCCGCGCGGGAAGCTCACCGCGGTCATGGGGCCCTCCGGATCAGGCAAGTCCACGCTGATGCACATCCTCGCCGGGCTCGACAAGCCGACCTCCGGCTCGGTGGACGATCGCGGGCAAGGAGATCACGACGCTCAAGGACTCCGACCTGACGAAGCTCCGGCGCGAGCACATCGGCTTCGTCTTCCAGTTCTTCAACCTGCTGCCGATGCTGAACGCCGAGGAGAACATCCGGCTCCCGCTCGCGATCGCGGGCGAGAAGCCCGAGCCGGCGTTCTTCGAGGGGCTCGTCAAGTCGGTCGGGCTCGGCGACCGGCTCTCGCACCGTCCGGCGGAGCTCTCGGGCGGTCAGCAGCAGCGCGTCGCGATCGCGCGCGCTCTCGTCTCGCAGCCGGACGTCGTGTTCGCGGACGAGCCGACCGGGAACCTCGACTCGAAGACCGGCGCCGAGATCCTCGAGCTCCTCCGCCACTCGGTCGAGGACCTCGGGCAGACGATCGTGATGGTGACCCACGAGGCGCGCGCGGCGGTGATCGCCGACCGCGTCCTCTACCTGGCGGACGGCCGCATCGTCCGCGAGCTCTCGGGCGCGTCGCAGCACGAGATCGGCGAGACGATGGAGGAGATCGCGACTCTATGACCTCCTTCACGCTCAAGGGGCTTCTCACCCGGAAGCTCCGCACGGCGCTGACCGCGGTCGCGATCGTCCTCGGCGTCGCGACGGTGAGCGGCACGTTCGTGCTCACCGACTCGATCGACAAGGCGTTCGACTCGATCTTCTCGGACGTGTACCGGAACACGGACGCCACGATCACCCCGAAGTCGGCGTTCGACGTCGGCGACAACGGGTCGACCGAGGCGCCGTTCGACCAGTCGCTCCTCGCGAAGGTGCGGGCGCTGCCGGATGTCCAGGACGCGATCGGGGGCGTCTCGAGCGAGAGCGCACAGCTCGTCAAGGACGGCAAGACGATCGCCTTCGGCGGGGCGCCGAACCTCGGGTTCTCGGTCGACCCGACGAAGCCGCAGTTCAACAGCCTGACGCTCGTCCAGGGGGCCTGGCCCGGCTCCGAGGAGGTCGTCGTCGACCAGTCGACGGCGGACAAGAAGGACCTGGCCCCGGGGCAGACGATCGGCGTGCAGGTCGAGGGCCCGCTCGAGAAGCTCCGGATCTCGGGCATCGTCAAGTTCGGGTCGGTGAGCTCGATCGGCGGCGCGACGCTCGCGGGCTTCGACCTCGCGACGGCCCAGCGGCTCTTCGACAAGGAAGGGAAGCTCGACCAGATCCGCGTCGCCGCCAAGCCGGGGGTCTCGCCCGCGAAGCTCATCGAGCAGATCCGCGAGATCCTGCCGCCGAACACCGAGGTGCGGAGCGGCGACGCCCAGGCGCAGGAGGACGCGGAGTCCACGGACGAGTTCATCTCGTTCCTTCGCTATTTCCTGCTCGCCTTCGGCCTGATCGCGCTGTTCGTCGGCGCCTTCGTGATCGTCAACTCGCTGTCGATCACGATCGCGCAGCGGACGCGCGAGCTTGCGACGCTGCGAACGCTCGGCGCGTCGCGGCGCCAGGTTCGGGTCTCGGTCGTGCTCGAGGCGCTCGTGATGGGCGTCCTGGCGTCGGTCGTCGGGCTCTTCCTCGGGCTCGCTCTCGCAAAGGGCCTGTTCGCGCTCTTCGACGCGGTCGGGTTCACGCTCCCGAACAACGGCATCCTGCTCGAGACGCGCACGATCATCGTGTCGCTCCTCCTCGGGATCGTCGTCACGCTGATCGCGAGCTTCTTCCCCGCGCTCCGCGCCACGCGGGTGCCCCCGATCGCCGCCGTGCGCGAGGGCGCCGAGCTGCCGCCGGGCCGCTTCCATCGGTTCCGGACGCCGTTCGCCGCGATTCTCACCGCGATCGGCTTCGGGCTGCTCGTGCTCGGCCTCTTCTCGCACGGCACGTCGACCGTGCTGATCCTGCTCATCCTGGGGACGCTGCTCGTCTTCGTCGGCGTCGCGATGCTGTCGGCCCCGTTCATCCCGGCGCTCGCCGGCTTACTCGGCTGGCCGGCGACGAGGATCGGCGGCGCGGCCGGGACGCTTGCCCGGGACAACGCCCGTCGGAACCCGCAGCGCACCGCCTCGACGGCGGCCGCGCTGATGATCGGGCTCGCGCTCGTCACGCTCGTCGCGACCCTCGCAGCAGGCATCACCCAGACGTTCCGCGGCGCGGTGAACGACATCTTCGTCGCGGACTACGCCATCACGGCGCAGAACAACTACTCGCCGATCCCGACCTCGGTCGGCGAGACGGCCGCGGCCGCACCTGGGGTGACGGCGGTCGGCAGCGTCCGCACCGGTGACTCGCTCGTCTTCGGCAAGCAGCAGTTCACGACTGCGGTCACGCCCGGAGCGCCGGACGTCATCTCGCTCGTATGGAAGGAGGGCTCGCAGGAGACCATGGCGACCCTCGGCGCCGACGGCGCGTTCGTCGACGACGGCTTCGCCGACGATCATCACCTGTCGGTCGGCTCGCCCGTCCCGGTGACGTTCATCACGGGTACGACCCGCACGTTCCAGGTGAAGGGCATCTTCGACCCGCCCACGGGAGGCTCCCCCTTCGGGCCGGTCACCATCTCCGCTGCAGCCTGGGATGCCGAGAACCCGCAGCCCCAGGATCTCTACACGTTCGTCAAGATCGCCGGCGGCGAGTCCGACGCGAACGTGGCCACGCTCGAGAAGTCGCTCTCCGGCTACCCGAACGCCAAGGTCCAGACCAGGCAGCAGTTCATCGACAACCAGATCTCGGGCCTCAACTCGATCCTCAACATCCTCTACGTGCTGCTCGCGCTGTCGGTGATCGTGAGCCTGTTCGGGATCGTGAACACGCTCGTCCTCACCGTGTTCGAGCGGACGCGCGAGATCGGGATGCTGCGCGCGATCGGGCTGACGCGGCGGCAGACGCGGCGGATGATCCGCCACGAGAGCGTGATCACGGCGCTGATCGGCGCGTTCGTCGGGATCGCGCTCGGGCTGGTCCTCGCCGGCATCCTCATCGCGAAGGTCGACTTCCTCGAGTTCGCCTTCCCGACGTCCCAGGTCATCGTCTTCACCATCGCCGCGATCATCGTGGGGATTCTCGCGGCGATCTTCCCGGCGCGGAGAGCGGCCAAGCTGAACCCGCTCGAGGCGCTGCACTACGAGTGAGGGCGGACGTGGGGGAACCACATGGTTCCCCCACGAGCCCCCTCGTTCGGGGTTTCGGCACGGCGACGCGTGGCTGGCCCTCCCGGCCGGCAAAGCCGGCCTCCGGCCCGTCATTGATTGCGTTTCTGAGGATGTAAACCTCTCGGGTGCGGCTCAGGGGCGCGTCTTGCGGGCGACGCCGTCCTGCTCGGCCGCTTCCGCCACGGCCGCCGGCGGAAGCTCCGCCGGCGCGATCTCGGGCGTCTGGGTTCGCGCGGGCGAAGACGATCGCGTCGTCCGCCATCCGAGTCACGTGCACCCGCAGCGTGGCGCTGAACGAGGCGGAGAGATGCTGGGCGGTCACGCGCGCACCACTCCAGCCGCTGCGAGCGCGGCGATCTCGTCGTCTGCGTAGCCAGCCTCGCGCAGCACCTCGGCAGAGTGCGCGCCGACGTCCGGCGGCGCCGACCGATAGCGCGGCCGCGTGCCGTCGAACGACAGCGGCACGCCCGTCAGCCTGAGATCGGGGATACGGGGGTGGGGGAGCTGCTGGAGGATCCCGAGTGCCTGAGTCTGCTTGGCGAGCGCGACGTCACGCACGTCCGCCACCGGCGCCGCGGGGACGCCTGCGTCGGTGAGGCTCCGGTGCCACGTCGCGGTCGTCTCGGCGGCGAGCCGCGCCTCGATCAGCCGAGCGAGCTCGTCGCGGTTGCGCACGCGGTCGGGGTTCGTTCGGAAACGCGGGTCATCCACGAGCTCCGGCAGGCCGACGACGTCGCAGATCGCGCGGAAGAGGCGGTCGTTGCCGCCCGCGACCATCAGCTCGCCGTCCGCCGTCGGGAAGACCTCGTACGGCGCGACCATCGGGAAGCGGGTGCCCTCCCCACTCGGCACGGTGCCGTCCGCGAGGTAGCCGGCGAGGTGGTAGGCGATGTAGCCGATCGCCGTCTCGTACAGCGACACGTCGACGACGGCTCCCTCGCCCGTGCGCTCGCGCTCGAGCAATGCCGCGAGGACACCGAGCGCCGCCCAGGTCCCCGTCCCCTGGTCGATGAGGGACGAGCCCACGCGCACCCCGGGCCGACCGGGTTCGCCCGTGATCGAGATCAGGCCGCCCGCCGCCTGCATCAATGCGTCGTAGCCGGGCTCCCGGGCGAGCGGGCCGACGCGGCCGTAGGCGCCGATCGAGCAGTAGACGAGGTGTGGGTTGCGCGCCCGGAGCGCTTCCGGGCCGAGCCCGAGCTCCTCGGCGAGACCGGGGCGGAGGCTCTGGAGAAGGACGTCGGCGCCGTCGGCCAGCCGGCGCAGCGCGTCGGCGCCGCGCGGGTCGCGGAGCGAGAGCGCGAGCGAGCGCTTGCCGGCGTTGGCCGAGAGGAACATCGTGCTCTCGCCGTTCCAGAAGGGCGGTCCCCACGCGCGCCCGTCGTCCCCGGTGTCGGGCCGCTCGACCTTGACGACGTCGGCGCCGAGCGCGGCGAGGATCTGCGCACAGTACGGCCCGGCGATCGAGGTCGTCACGTCGAGGACGCGCATGCCGGTCAGGGGTGCGTGCGCCACGCGCGCATGATCGCGGTTCGGTTGTCTGCGAGCATGCGGTGGTGTTCGCGCAGGCTGTCGACTGGATCTCGGGCTCCAACTGGAGCTACGTCATCGTCTTCGGCTTCGCCGTGCTGGACGCGTTCTTCCCGGTCGTCCCGAGCGAGTCGCTCGTGATCGTCGCGGGCACGCTCGCCGGTGCCGGCGATCTCAACGTGTTCCTCGTGATCCTCGCCGCCGCGTCCGGGGCGATCGTCGGGGACAACATCTCGTACGGGATCGGGAAGTGGGTCGGCGAGCGCACGGTCAGGCGCCTCTTCCGCCACGAGAAGGCGCATCGCGCATTCGACTGGGCGGAGACGCAGCTCGAGGAACGCGGCAGCTACATCATCGTCGTCGCGCGGTTCATCCCCTTCGGGCGCACCGCGGTGACGTTCACGGCGGGATACACCCGCGGGCTGCCGTGGCACCGGTTCATCCGCTACGACGTCGTGGCGTGCCTCGTCTGGGCCACCTACGCGACGATGCTCGGGTACATCGGCGGGAAGCAGTTCGAGGAGCAGCCGTGGAAGGGCGTGCTTCTCGGGCTGGCGATCGCGTTCACAGTGGCGTTCTCGGTCGAGTGGATCCGGAAGCGGCGCGCGAGGGAGAGCCCGGAAGCTTGAGGGGGACGTGGTGATTCGCCGCGAGCTCCCTGAGGGCTTCGGGCCCGCGCGGCCGCTCCCGCGCACCGAGCAGCGCGGCGTGCGTACGGTGCGCGGGTGAACCGCCTCGCCGATTCCTCCAGCCCCTACCTTCTCCAGCACGCCGGCAACCCCGTCGACTGGCATCCGTGGGACCAGGAGGCGTTCTCGCGTGCGCTCGAGCGGGATGTTCCGCTGCTCGTCTCGGTCGGCTACAGCTCGTGCCACTGGTGCCACGTGATGGAGCACGAGTCGTTCTCTAATCAGACAACAGCGAACGTCATGAACGACCTGTTCGTGAACGTCAAGGTCGACCGCGAGGAGCGTCCCGACGTCGACGCGCTGACGATGGAGGCGTGCGTGACGATGACCGGGCAGGGCGGCTGGCCGACGACGGTGTTCCTGACGCCCGCGGGGCGCCCGTTCTACGCCGGCACGTACTTCCCGCCGGAACCGCGTCACGGGCTGCCGAGCTTTCGGCAGGTGCTCCAGGCGATCTCGGGCGCGTGGCGCGAGCGTCGTGACGACCTCGAGGCCCAGGCGGAGCGGCTGGTGTCCGCGCTCGGCGGTGCAGCTCGGCTGGAGCCCGGTGAGGGCTCGCTCTCGCCTGCGCTCCTCGACGCGGCCGAGCGGGGCCTCGCACGCGACTACGAGCCGGCGTTCGGCGGCTTCGGAACGGCACCGAAGTTTCCGCCTTCCTCGGCGATCGAGCTGCTGCTGCGCCGCGGCGGCTCCGTGGCGCTCGGGATGGTGCGGCGCACGCTCGACGGGATGGCCGCGGGCGGTCTCTACGACGTCGTCGGCGGCGGCTTCCACCGCTACTCGGTCGACGCGCGCTGGGTCGTGCCGCACTTCGAGAAGATGCTCTACGACAACGCGCTCCTGACCTCGGCATACCTGCACGCGTGGGTCGTAGTGGGCGACGATCGCTACCGGGCCGCCGTCGAGGAGACGGTCGGCTATCTGCTGCGGGAGCTGCTGCTCGAGAGCGGCGGCCTGGCCTCGGCCCAGGACGCCGACACGGACGGCGTCGAGGGGCTGACCTACACCTGGACGCCGGACGAATGGAAGGGCCTCGGCCTCGATCCCGGCCTGCTCGAGCCGTTCGAGCACGGCCGATCGATCGTGCGCGGCGAGCTGGACCCCGAGACGAGGATGCGCCTGCTCGACCTCCGCTCGCAACGGCCGCAGCCGTTTCGCGACGACAAGGCGATCGCCTCGTGGAACGGGCTCGCCCTTGCGGCCCTCGCCGAGTCGGCGAGACGGCTCGAGCGTGACGACTGGCTCGCCGCCGCCGAGCGGCTCGGCGCGTTCCTGCTCGGCCCGCTCCGTGGCGAGGACGGCCGCGTGCTGCGGAGCGTCCGCGACGGCCGGGTCAGCGGCGGCGGCTTCGTTGACGACCATGCAAACGTCGCCCACGGGCTGATCGAGCTCCACGTCGCGACCGGCGACGTGCGCTGGCTACTCGAGGCGCGACGGATCGCCGAGCGCGCGATCGAGCTGTTCGCAGACGACGAGCGCGGCGGATTCTTCCTCGCTCCGCACGACGGGGAAGTGCTCGCCGCGCGCTCCAAGGACCTCGACGACGATCCGACCCCGTCGGGGAACTCGATGATGGCGTCGGTCCTCGTCCGTCTCGGCCGCATCTGGGGCGACGAGGGCCTGATCGAGCGCGGCGAGGGTGTCCTGCGCCTGCTCGCGCCGGCGCTGGAGCGCGTGCCGCGTGCGTTCTCCTGGGCGCTCTGCGCCCTCGAACTCCATCTGGCCCCCCCACGGGAGCTCGCGATCGTCGGCGACGTCCGCTCGGACGTCGCACGGGCGGCGCTCGCGCCGTTCGCCCCGGAGAGCGTGGTCGCGGTCGGCCCATCCGACGAGGTCCCGCTGCTCGCCGGCAAGGGGCTGGTCGACGGGCGCTCCGCCGTGTACGTGTGCGAGCGCTTCGCCTGTCGCGCCCCGGCCACGAGCCCCGACGACCTGTCGGCCCCCTCAGGCTGAGCAAGGGCGTCCGTACGCGTCGCCGGCAAGGGCTCAGGCTCCCCGCCGAGCTCGCGTCGAGCTCCCGGCCGGGCTCGCGTCGAGCTCCCGCCAGGGTGCCGCCGGGGTCCTCTCGGCCGTCACACAGGCGGTGCAAGACCGGCACGAACACGTCACGATCTCCGCGCTACGGTTGGTGCCCCGGGGGCGGGTGGGGGTTCGGGACGGGTCCGAGAAGGCGTGCGCGCGCGACCACGGGCGCGCCGGTAGCGACAGGCGCGCCGTGCCGCTGCGGACAGCTAGATTGCCGCCGATGGCCACGACCGAGGTCACCGGGGCGGAAGAGGTCGCGTGGGACCTGTCGGATCTCTTCGACGGAATCGACGACCCTCGCGTCGACGAGGTCGTCGGGCAGGCCGAGCTGGACGCCGCGGCGTTTCGCGAGCGCTATCACGGCAAGGTCGCGACGCTCGACGCGGCGAGCCTCGCGGACGCGGTCGCCGAGCACGAGCGGATCGAGGCAGCGGTCGTCCGGCCGCTGACCTACGCGCACCTCGTGTTCGCGACCAACATGGCCGACCCCGCGCGCGGCGCGCTCGTCGCGCGCCTCGGAGAGAAGGCGGCGTCGCTCGAGACGCAGCTCCTCTTCTTCGGGCTCGAGTGGGCGGCCGCACCGGACGACGTCGCCGAGGGCTTGTTGGCCGACCCGGCGCTCGACCGCTGGCGCCATCATCTCCGCTCGCTGCGAAAGTTCCGGCCGTTCCTCCTCTCGGAGCCCGAGGAGCGGGTCGTCACCGAGAAGACCGTCTCCGGCGTCTCGGCCTGGTCGCGTCTCTACGAGGAGCAGCTCGGCGCGCTCCGCGTCGGTCTCGACGGCGACGACGTGTCGCTCGAGACGGCGCTCGCGCGTCTCTTCGACCCCGACCGCGACACCCGGCGCACTGCGGCCGAGGCCATCACCGATGCGCTCGGTCCCGGGCTCAGGACGCGGGCGTTCGTCTTCAACACGATCCTGCTCGACAAGTCGATCGACGACCGGCTGCGCGGCTACCCGACGTGGATCTCCTCTCGCAACCTCGCGAACGAGACGACGGACGAGGCGGTCGACGCGCTCGTGGAGGCGACGACCTCGCGGTACGACGTCCCGCAGCGCTACTACCGGCTCAAGGCCCGGTTGCTCGGTGTCGACCGCCTCGAGCACTACGACCGCTCGGCGCCGGTCTCGACCGACACGCAGCGGATCCCGTGGGACGACGCACGGCGGATCGTCGTCGACGCGTACAGCGAGTTCTCGGACGAAGCGGGCGGGATCGTCGCCCGCTTCTTCGACGACAACTGGATCGACGGGCCCGTGCGCCCGGACAAGAGGACCGGCGCCTTCTGCGCGACGACCGTCCCGGGCGTCCACCCCTACATCCTCATGAACTACACGGGCGATCGCCGCTCGATCCTGACCCTGGCCCACGAGCTCGGCCACGGCGTGCACGGCGTTCTCGCGCAACCGCTCGGCCTGTACAACTCCTCGACGCCGCTCACGACGGCGGAGACCGCCTCGGTGTTCGGAGAGGCGCTCACTTTCGAGCTCCTGCTCGCGAACGAGGACGACCCGCGGCGGCGCCTCGACCTGCTCACGGGCCGGATCGAGGATGCAATCGCGACGACGTTCAGGCAGATCGCGATGAACCGCTTCGAGCACGCCGTCCACACCGAGCGTCGGGAGCAGGGCGAGCTCAGCCCCGATCGGGTCGGCGAGCTGTGGCTCGATGCCCAGAACACGCTCTTCGGAGACTCCGTCTCGACCGAGGGCTACGCGCCGTGGTGGAGCTACATCCCGCACTTCACGGGAACGCCCGGCTATGTCTATGCCTACGCCTACGGCTACCTGTTCTCGCTCGCGATCTACCGCCGGTACGTCAGCGAAGGCGAGTCCATGGTCGAGCCGTACCTCGAGCTGCTTCGCGCCGGAGGCTCGCGCTCGCCCGAGGAGCTCGCGGAGCTCGTCGGCCTCGACCTCACCGACCCGGCGATCTGGGCGAGCGGGATCGATGCCCTCTCCGAGGAGCTCGACGAGGCGGAGCGTCTCGCAGGCGAGATCGGGCTCGGCTAGGGACGGCTAACCGCGCCCGCGCGGCGGCCGTCTCAATGGTTGGCAAACGGTGTGCGGCGGGTTACGCTCGCCGCCAACGCATCTCTCCAAAGGAGCTCCAATGAGGAAGGTCGTGCTCTTGGCCGCGGCGCTCGTCGGTGCGCTCGGCCTCACGGCGTCGAGTGCCACGTCGGCCGCGACGGAGACGGGGGTCACCGCCCGGACGGTCACCATCGGGGGGACCTTCCCGCTGACGGGGCCGGCGTCGCTCTACGCCACGATTCCGCCCGCGATGAAGGCGTACTTCTCGTACATCAACTCGAGGAAGGGGCCGGACGGCAGGCGCGGCGTCTACGGCCGGCAGATCGTGTTCAAGTACTACGACGACGGCTACAACCCCGCCAACTCGGTGCAGCTGACGCGGAAGCTCGTCGAGGAGGACAAGGTGTACGCCTTGGTCGGCCCGCTCGGGACCGCGGTGAACGAGGGGATCAGGCCGTATCTCAACGCCCAGAAGGTCCCCCAGATCCTGGTCTCGACCGGCGCGTCGGTGTTCGGCGACGCGAAGGCGTACCCGTGGACGGGCGGCTGGCAGCCCGCGTACGACTACGAGTCACGGATCTACGGCCAGGCGATCGCCCACAACAGCCCGAACGCGAAGATCGCCGTCCTGTACCAGAACGACGACTTCGGCAAGGAGAACCTCGAGGGTCTCAAGAAGGGGCTGGGGGCGAAGGCGTCGAACATCGTCGCCGCCGAGTCGCACGAGGTGACGGCCCCGGATGTGCGCGCGCAGGTTGCCAAGCTTCGCGCGTCGGGCGCGTCGATCTTCGTGATCTTCACCACACCGAAGTTCACGATTCAGTCCTATGCGATCGCGAACGCGCTCCGCTGGTCGCCGGCGGTCATCTACACGACCTCCGTCTCCGCCACGGACACCTTCCTGACTCTCGCGAAGAGCTCGGGCGGCGGTGACCTGCCGGACCGCACGTACACGGTGCAGTACCTGAAGGACCCGGCCAACCCGACGTGGGACAACGACGCCGCGATGAAGCTCTACAAGCAGGTGATGGCCAAGTACTACCCGAGCGGCAGGGTGACCGACGGCCTCAACATCTACGGCGTCGCCACGGCGGAGGCCTTCGTCCAGCTGCTCTACAGCGCGGGGAAGAACCCCACCAGGGCGTCGCTGATGAAGGCGTACCGGAGCTGGAACCAGCCGAACCAGTTCCTGCTTCCGGGCAACCGGCAGAGGACGGGCGGGTCGGACCAGCTCCCGCTTCAGTGCGAGAAGATCGTCAAGTTCACGAACGGGACGTTCCAGCCCGTGTCGAAGCTCAAGTGCGACACGGCCAAGGCGACGTAGCACCGGTACTGCCGTCGAGGGCGGCTGATGACAGGGAGAGGGCGCACGTCGCCCTCTCCCACGTTTCCTAGCGGTTCGATCCGATGCCGGGCTCCACGTCCGGCGTGCGCTTCGGGACGTACTCCGACCAGTACTGCTCCATCTGGGTCATGCGCGTCGAGGCGTGCGCTGGATCGGTGGGCGCGACGTTGACCGCGCGGACGATCCACTCGGCGGAGGCCTCGCGGCCGACGTCGAGCACGTTGAGGCACCCCGGTGCCTGCTCGAAGCGCCCGAGAAACGTGCGCTCGCCGAGGAGCGCGTGCGAGAGGATCGCGCGGTTCACCGCGCCGTGCGCGACGACGAGGGCGGTGTTCCACTCCAGGTCACCGAGCAGCCTGTCGACGGCGGGCAGCACCCGGTCGAACAGCTCGCCGATCGTCTCGCCGCCGAGGAAGCGCTTGTCGTTCGGGACGATGCCGTGGAGGGCACCGACGAATGCCTTCTCGAGCTCTGCCGGCGGGATCGCGGAGAACCGGTCGCCCACGATCTCACGCAGGTCGGGCCATGCCTCAACCTCGTGCTGCGGCGCGACGAGGGCGGCCGTCTCGACCGCGCGGAGCAGGCCGCTCGAGATCACGCGGTCGAGGGCCGTCCCTTCGAGAAGCGCGGCTGCGGCCTCCGCCTGCCTGCGGCCCTCCGCCGTCAGCGGGACGTCGTCGGGGGCGACGGGACGACCGTCTGCGTCGAAGTACGCCACGGCACCGTGGCGCATCAGGTAGATCCGCCGGCGCTCCATGCCGCTAGGAGACGAGCTCGGCGAGCAGCCGGAGCGCCTCGGGCTGGCGTGCCTGGAGGACGAGCGTCGTGACACCGCATTCGCGGAACGCGGCGACACGCTCGGCGATCCGCTCACGGCCACCGACGAGCGCGACCTCGTCGACGAGCGCGTCGGGGACGGCCGCGATCGCGTCGTTCTTGTTCCCTGCGAGGTAGAGGTCCTGGACGGTCGCCGCTGCATCCGCGTACCCGTAGCGCTCGGCGAGCCGCGTGTAGAAGTTCTGCCCTTTCGCGCCCATGCCGCCGATGTACAGGGCGAGCAGGGGCTTGAGGAAGTCGCGCCCGAGCTGGACGTCAGCATCGTCCGTGACGACCACCGGTACGTGCGCGGCGAGATCCCAGCCGTCGGGGCGGCCGCCGCGGCGCGCGAAGCCCTCCTCGAGCATCGGCAGATGCGTCTCCGCGAATCGCTCCGGCGAGAAGAAGATCGGCAGCCAGCCGTTCGCGATCTCCGCCGCGAGCGCGACGTTCTTCGGGCCGATCGCGGCGAGGTAGATCGGGACGTCCGCCCGGGGCGGGTGCACGATCAGCTTCAGCGGCTTGCCGAGCCCGGTCGCCCCCTCGCCGCCGTAGGGGATGTCGTAGTGCTCGCCATGGTGCTCGAGCGGCTCCTCGCGACGGAGGATCGTGCGCACGATCTCGACGTACTCGCGGGTGCGCGTCAGCGGCTTGCCCCAGGGCTGGCCGTGCCAGCCCTCCGCGACCTGGGGGCCGCTCGTCCCGAGGCCCAGGAGGACGCGGCCGCCCGAGAGGAGGTCGAGCGTCGCCACGGTGGCCGCGGTCGTGGCGGGGGATCGCGCCGGCATCTGCATGATCGCGGTGCCGAGCTTGATGCTCTCGGTGCGGCCGCCGATCCAGGCGAGAGGCGAGACGGCGTCCGATCCGTACGCCTCCGAGGTCCAGACGGAGTGGAAGCCGCAGCGCTCCGCCTCGTCCGCGAGGCCGACCCAGAAGACCGGATCGTCGTATCCGAGTTGCAGGCCGAGGCGCACGCGACGATCCTAGTCACCTGATGTCGCTGTTCCCCGACTCGTACCACGACGCACGCACCCGCTACCGGGCGTTCATGGAGGAGCACGTCTACCCGAACGAGCCGGCGATCGGGCGCGAGGACGACGCCGCGCAGGCGCTGCTCGAAGAGCTTCGCGGCCGCGCGCGCGAGGCGGGCCTGTGGGCGCCGCATGTGCCGCCGGAGGCGGGCGGCACCGGGTTGGGGTTCCTCTACTACGCGTGCCTCAACGAGGAGATCGGCCGTTCGACGTATGCACAGCTCGTGTTCGGCTGCCAGGCGCCGGACGCCGGCAACGCCGAGATTCTCCATCTGTTCGGCACCGACGACCAGAAGGAGCGCTTCCTGCGGCCCCTCGTGGCCGGGGACGTACGCTCCTTCTTCTCGATGACCGAGCCCGAGGTGGCCGGGTCGGATCCGACGCTTCTACGGACGCGCGCCGTGCGTGACGGGGACGAATGGGTGATCGACGGGCACAAGTGGTTCTCGAGCGGCGCGGACGGTGCGGCGTTCGCCGTCGTCTTCGCCATCTCGGATCCCGCCGCCGAGCCGCACCGCCGCGGCACGATGATCCTCGTTCCAGCCGACGTGCCCGGCGTGGAGGTCGTCCGCCCGGTGCCGGTGATGGGACATGCGGGACGGGGCTGGAGCACCCATTGCGAGGTGCGGTACACCGGTGTGCGGGTCCCCGTCGCGAACACCCTCGGCGGCGAGGGGGATGCGTTCCGTCTCGCGCAGAAGCGCCTCGGCCCGGGTCGCATCCACCACGTGATGCGCTGGCTCGGGCAGATGCAGCGGGCGTTCGAGCTGATGTGCCGGTATGCGAACGAGCGCGAGGCGTTCGGCGGGCCGCTCGCGGACAAGCAGACGGTGCAGAACTGGGTGGCGGACTCCGCGGCCGAGATCCAGGCGTGTCGCCTGCTGACGATGGACGCCGCGCGGAAGATCGACGAGGGATCGGAGGCGCGGGTCGAGGTCTCGCTGCTGAAGTTCTACGCGGCGCGGGCGCTCTGCGACGTCATCGACCGGGCGATCCAGGTGCACGGTGCGCGCGGGCTGACCGACGAGACGCCACTCGCGGTGATGTCGATGATGGCGCGCGGCGCGCGTATCTACGACGGCCCGGACGAGGTGCACCGCATGGTCGTCGCCCGGCGCATCCTGAATTCGTTCCGCGACGGCGAGGGCTGGACGTTCTCCTGAGGAGTGGTATCGGTCGGTGCAGGGCGGCGAGCGGTGTCAGACACCGCTCGCCGTCAAGAGCGAGGTGTGCCGAATCTGTGCCAATTGCCCCACAACGTGAACGAGCAACTCAGGCGGCGATCGAAGCGTGCTCCATTGACCCTGTCGGCGATCCGACCACGAAGTCGACATAGCGTTGCCGAGCGGCGACGAGATCATGACCGAAGTGGTCGAGGATCTCACCCACGCGCAGGTACTCGGGCGCACGCACGAGGCCGGCTGTCGCGGCGAAGCTCGTCCATCGAGCGTCGACCGGGGATGCGCAAAGACCTGCCTCGACGGGGTTGCGCACCACGTATCGCAGTGTCCCGAGGAACTGCTCTTCGGTCTTCTGGAGCACGGCGCCGAAGCGGTTGTCGAAGAGATGCGCCGTTCGACCCCAGCGCCGGTCGAACCGCAGCGCGTACCGGTGGTTCAGCCGTTGCATGAAACGCGAAAGGCCTTCAGAGGGGCAGCGGAAGATTCCGTGCCAATGATTCGGCATGAGCGACCAGCCGAAGCTTTCGAGTCGGTGCTTACGGATTGCTGCGGCGAGCAACATATCGAACTCGATGTAGTCGCCCTCGTTCAGGAATATCGCCTGGCGGTTGCTCCCACGCGAGAACACATGGTAGATCGACCCGTCGACCCACTCTCGCCGCCGCCTCGCCATTCGTTCAATGTATAGACAACAGGATCACGCAGGAACGGTGTGGATGGATCGGCACACAATTGGCACAGGTTCGCCTTGACGGAGAGCGGTGTCTGACACCGTTCTCCGGCCCGCGTCTACGTCCCGGCGGCGAGCGCGGTGCGGAGTCGCTCGGCGTATCGCCACCGCTCATCAGGGGTCGTGTCGCGCCAGGGCGAGCGGTACAGGTCGTCGCCTGCGTACCGGGGGAAGACGTGCAGGTGGTAGTGCCAGATCTCCTGGTAGCCCGCCGGCTCGTTGTGCTGACGGGTCGAGATCCCCTCGCAGGCGTATGCGTGCTTCATGGCGAACGCGATCCGTTGGGCCGTTTCGTGGACGTCCGCAGCCAGCTCGCGACAGAGAAAGAAGATGTTTTCGACGTGCTCGTTCGTCACGACGATCACGTGGCCCGGGTTCCGCTCCCACCACCTCGAGCCGATCCACGCCGTCGTCGTCGGAGTGCGGTCCACCACATCCGCCTGCACGGTGTGCGGCCCGTTGTCTTCTCCGCGAACGATCCCGCAGAACGGGCAGACGTAGCCCCGCGGCGCATGGGTCGGGACCGTGCTCACGCGGAGAGTGGGGGCGGCAGGCCGACCCGCTCGTCGGCCGTCGTGCGCGGCCCGGGAACGGTCGCAAAGCGGAAGTCGATTGGCGGGCGCCCCGGCTGGACGACCCACGCGTGCCCCGTCTCGTCCGACTGGAGCGCGACCCAGGCGGCCTCGGCGACGTCCGTCGCGTCGAGCAGGGGGAAGCCGGCGTCGACGAGCCGGTCGCGCGCCGTGCCTGCCACCATCGGCGTGTCCGCGAACCCCGGGCAGACCGCGTTGATCGAGAGGCCGCGCGCTGCGAGCGCGGGGGCGGCGCTCCGCACGAAGCCGACCACGGCGTGCTTCGTGGCGGCGTAGACCGGGTCGTCGGGAGCCGCGGTCAACCCCGCAAGCGACGCGGTGCAGACGATGCGGCCACCCGCCGGCATGACCGTCGCGAGGCGGCGGACGCCGAGCACGACGCCGTCCACGTTGACGGCGAGCGCGCGGCGGTAGCCGTCGACGGTGAGCTGCGCCGGGTCGGGCGGGCCTCCGAGAACGCCGGCGTTGAGGCATGCGACGTCCACCGGGCCGACCTCCTCCCAGTGGTCGGGGTCGGAGACGTCGAACCCGTTCACGACGTCGAGCGACTCGACCTCGAGGCCCTCCGCGCGTAGGCGCGAGACGAGGGCAGCTCCGATGCCCGAAGCGCCGCCGGTGACGATCGCGCGGGTCAGGGGACGAGCACGACCTTCCCGGTCGAGCGCCGCTCGGCGACGAGACGGAGGGCGGCGTCGGCCTCGGCGAGCGGGAACGTGGCGCCCACGACCGGGGCGAGCGCCCCGTCCGCCCACCGCTCGAGCAGCTCGAGCGCCGCCGCGCGCACCTCGTCCGGGCGGAGCTTCATGAAGCGGCCGAGGTAGAAGCCTGCGGCCGTGATGTTCCGGCCGACGAGCAGCGCGGGGTCGACGGGCTGCCACGCCCCGCCCGCGAAGCCGATCCCGATGATCGTCCCGAGCGGCTGCAGCAGCTTGAGCCCCGCCGTGAAGAGCTCGCCGCCGACCTGGTCGAGGATCACGTCGAAGGGCTCGAGCCCCGCGACCCCGTCGTACGTCACGGCCTCCGCCCCGAGCTGCTGCACCCGCTCGAGCTTCGGCTCCGAGCCGACCGCGCCGACCACGTCGGCGCCGAGCGCCAGCGCGACCTGGACGCCCGCGCTGCCGACCCCGCCGGCAGCGGCGGTCACGAGCACGCGCGTGCCCGGTCCGACGCGTGCCTGCCGGGTGAGCGGGATCCATGCAGTGAGGAACGCGAGCAGGAAGGCCGCGCCCTGCTCGAAGCGCGCCTCCTCCGGCAGGTCGAACAGCCACGCGTCCTCGGCGACGGCGCGCTCCGCATAGCCGCCGCCGTTGGAGCGGACGAAGCCGATCACGCGGCGCCCGTCCTGCGTCTCGCCGGCAATCTCGGACCCGGGGATGTAGGGGAGGGGCGGAGCTTGGGGATACCGGCCCTCGCGTATCAGGACGTCGGCGTAGTTGACCCCGGCTGCGCGCACCTCGACGAGCGTCTGCTCGTCGGCGGGCTGCGGGTCGGGCACCTCGCGGAGCTCGAGGCGCCGCTCCTCGTCGAGGACGACCGCCTTCATCGAGACCGTCGACTCGCCACGAGCCGCCCGTCAGCGCCCCGCGAACACGGGAGCGCGCTTCTCGATGAAGGCCGCGACGCCCTCGGCGCCGTCCTCGGAGCGGAGGCAGCGCACGAAGCCGTCGGCCTCGCGGCGCAGGCCTTCCTCGAGCGGCAGGTCGCGCGTCGTCCGCGCGAGCTCGCGCAGCACCGCCACCGCATGGGGCGACTGCGCGGCGATGCGGCCGGCGATCGCGACCGCGGCCTCCTCGAGCTCGGCCACCGGCACGACCCGCTCGACGAGGCCCCAGGCGTACGCCGTTTCGGCGTCGACGAAGTCGCCGGTCAGGTTGAGGAACATCGCGCGGCCGTGACCCACCAGTCGTGGCAGACGTTGTGTCCCTCCACCTCCCGGGATCAGGCCGAGCTTGATCTCGGGCTGCCCGAGGGTCGCGTCGTCGCTGCAGATGCGGATGTCGCAGCACATCGCGAGCTCAAGGCCGCCGCCGAGGCAGAACCCCCGAATCGCGGCGACGAACGGCGTGGCTGCCGCGTCCATCCGATGCCCGACGCGCTGGATCCCGCGCGCCGAGCCGCCCTCCGAGGCGGACTCGCGCAGCGCGGGAAACTCCTTAATGTCCGCGCCGGCGACGAACGCCCGCTCGCCGGCGCCGCGCAGGACGATCGCGCGGACGTCGCCGTCGGCGTCGAGCGCCTCGATCTCCGTCTCGAGCTCTTCGAGCAGGCCGGCCGACAGCGCGTTCATGGGCGGGTTGTCGATCGTCACGAGCGCCACCGCCTCGCGGCGCTCGGTCGAGATGTATGTGCCCATCCCGCGGGTTCTAGCGATTCTCGACGGGCGCGGCGGCGAACTGCTCCCGCAGGGCGGTCTTGCGGAACTTGCCGACCGCCGTCTTCGGGATCTCGTCGACGTACTCGAACCGGTCGGGCAGCCAGAACTTCGCGAACGAGGGTGCGAGGTGGCCGCGGAGCTCGTCGTCCGTCGCCGTCGCGCCCTCCCGGAGGACGACGACCGCAAGCGGGCGCTCCGACCACTTGTCGTCCGGCACCGCGATCACCGCGGCCTCCGCGACGGCCGGATGCCCCATGAGCGCGTTCTCGAGCGCGACGGTCGAGATCCACTCGCCACCCGACTTGACGAGGTCCTTCGAGCGGTCCTGCACCTCGACGTAGCCGTCGCGGCCGATCGTGACGATGTCGCCGGTCCTGAACCAGCCGTCGTCCGTCCAGCGGTCGGCGGCGTCGGGCGCCTCGTAATAGGCCGACGCAACCGAGGGGCCGCGCACCTCGAGCTCGCCCATGCTCTCCCCGTCCCATGCGACGAGCGCCTCGGCGCCGCGCGCGCGGACCTCGACGAACGGGATCGGCGGCCCCTGCTGGGCGCGCCTGTCGTACGTCGCCTCCCGCGAAAGGCCGAGCTCCTGCCCCGGGCTGCCGGACGTCGTCCCGATCGGCGACATCTCGGTCATGCCCCAGCCGTGCACGATCTGGAGGCCGTGGCGCTCGCCGAACGCCTCGAGCATCGCCCGCGGCGGCGCGGCGCCGCCGACCGTCATCGACCGCATGGTCGACAGGTCCCACCGGTCGGGGGCTGCATCGAGCGCCTGGAGGATCCCCATCCAGATCGTCGGAACCCCTGCGCTGAGCGTCACCCTCTCGGCCTCGAACGCGTCGAGGAGGCTCTCGGGATCGAGATGTGGCCCCGGAAACACCTGCTTCGCGCCGACGAGGCAGCACGTGAATGGGAAGCACCACGCGTTCGCGTGGAACATAGGGACGACGGGGAGGATCGTGTCGCCTGCGTTGACGCCGAGGAGGAGCGCCGCGGTGAGCGCATGGATGGCGATCGCGCGGTGCGAGTACAGCACGCCCTTCGGGAGCCCGGTGGTCCCGCTCGTGAAGCACATCGCCGCCGCGGAACGCTCGTCGAGATCTCGGTATGCGAAGGCACTCTCGTCCGCGGAGCCGACGAGATCCTCGTAGTCGATCGTGCCCTCCGGCGGGTCGCCATCCCCGACGGCGATCACGTGCTCGAAGCCGACCCGATCGACGAACTGGGCGGCGAGCGGCCACAGCACCTTGTCGACGACGAGCACGCGGTCGCCTGCATGCGAGGCGATGTACGTGTTGTCGTCGGGGTGCAGACGGAGATTCAGCGTGTGCGTGACGAATCCGCCCGTCGGCGCGCCGACGTACGTCTCGAGATGCTCGTGGTGGTTCCACATCAGCGTGCCGACGCGGTCTCCGTCGTCGAGGCCGAGGCCGCGCAGCGCGACGGCCAAGCGCTTGGTGCGTGAGACGAAGTCCGCGTACGTGAAGCGGTGCCAGCTCTTGTCCGGCAGCCGGGACACGATCTCGCGGTCGCCGTACAGCTCATCCGCGCGGCGCAGGATGGCCGGGACGTTGAGCTGGTAGTCCATCATCAATCCCTGCACAGACGTCTCCTTTCGCGCTTCGCGGTCGCGTTTCTCATGCTGTGTCGAGCAGATGATCGGCGACCTCGCCGCGCAGCTGCGCCGAGGACGCCTCCCACGTCTGGATCGCGAGCGCGCGCTTGTAGAGCCGGTGCAGCACGTGCTCCCACGTGAAGCCGATGCCCCCGTGCGCTTGGATCGCGCGCTCGCACGCGGCCACGGCGGCGTCCGAGGCGTCCGCCTTCGCCGCGGCCGCCGCGACCGGCGCCTCGGGCTCGTCGTGCGCCACGCACCAGGCGGCCCACCATGCGAGCGAGCGTGTGAGCTCGACCTCGGCGAGCGAGCTCGCCAGCGGGTGTGCCACGGCCTGGTACGAGCCGATCCGCCGCCCGAACTGCTCGCGGTCGGAGACGTATGCGACGCTCAGCTCGAGCGCGCGGGCGGCGACCCCGACCGCCTCGAGAGCGAGGATCGCGAGCGACCGTGTCCGCACCGATGGCAGGACCTCGGAGCCGCAGAGCGGGCGGTCCGCCTCGCCGCCGGACAGGACGCCGAGCGGCCGGCTCTCGTCGCTCGTCGCGAGGATCTCGCGCTCGCCGCCGGAGAGCTCCCAGATCGTGTCGCCGCCGACAACCGCGACGTGGGTCACGGTGTCGAGGTCGGGCACGAGCGGGCCGAGCGCGAGTGTCCAGCTCGCGTCCCCCGCGGCGACGGCCGCTTGGTCGTCGGCAGGGAGGAAGGGCAGCAGGGAGGACGTCGACCAGAGGGGCGCGTGGAGAAGCGCGCGACCCGCCTCCTCGTGCAGCACGGCCTCCTCGACGAAGCTGAGCCCTGCCCCGCCGTGCTCCTCCGCGACGCCCGCGCCCGTCCAGCCGAGCTCGGCGAGCTCGGCCCACGTCGGCTCCGCGTTCGCCTCGAGAAATCCGCGCGCCTGCGCGCGGAGCTCGTCCTGGAGCGGCGTGAACGACAGGTCCATCAGCGTGACCTCGGCAGGCCCAGCACGCGCTCGGCGAGGATGTTGCGGAGGATCTCCGACGTGCCGGCCTCGATCGTGTTGCCGCGGCTGCGGAGCTGCTGGATCGTCCAGTAGCCGCCGTAGGGCGCGTTCGGGGCGAGGAGCTGCGCGTCGGGACCGAGCAGCTCGAGCGCGAGCTTCGTCACCCGCTGGTTCGCCTCCGACCACTGCAGCTTGAGGATCGACCCCTCCGGGCCCGGGATCCCGGTGCGCTCAAGCGCGGAGAGCGAGCGGTACGCGGTCACCCGCAGCGCCTGGAAGTGGATCCACTCGCGCGCGATCGCCTCTCGCTGGAGCGGTGTTGCGCCGCGGTCCGCGGCGAGCGCGACGAGCTTGCGCACCTGCACCTCGAGCCGCGCCACGAGCGCGAAGCCGAGCGTCCCGCGCTCGTGGAGGAGCGTCGTCATCGCCACGTCCCAGCCGCCGCCGACGTCGCCGATCACGTTGTCGAGCGGCACCTCGACGCCGCTCAGGAAGATCTCGTTGAACTCCGCCTCGCCCGTGATCTGGCGGAGCGGCCGCACCTCGACACCCGGCGCGTGCATGTCGACGATCACGTACGTCAAGCCCGCGTGGCGCTGCGAGTCGGGGTCCGAGCGGGCGAGGAGGATGCAGAAGTCCGCGATGTGCGCGTACGACGACCAGACCTTCTGTCCGTCGAGGACGAACCGGTCGCCGTCGAGCCGGGCGGACGTGCGGACGCCGGCGAGGTCCGACCCGGCGCCCGGCTCCGAGAAGCCCTGGCACCAGATCTCGTCCGCCGCGAGCAGCGGCTGCAGGTAGCGGGCCTTCTGCGCCTCGGTGCCGCGCGTGATGATCGTCGGCCCCGCCATTCCGAGGCCGATCACGCCGAGGTGCGGCGGCGCCTCGGCCCGCGCTTCCTCCTCGAGGTAGATCGCCTGGAAGCGCGGGGACATCCCGCGCCCGCCGTACTCCTCGGGCCACGAGATGCCGACCCAGCCGCCGTCGTACAGCGCCCGGCTCCAGCCGCGGACCTCGGGACCGTCGAAGCGCGCCTCTCCTCCCCGGTGGCCGCGGAGCTCCTGCGGGAGGTTCGCGTCGAGCCACGTGCGAACCTCGTCGCGGAAGCGCGACTCCTCGGGCGTGTCGCGGAAGTCCACGAGTGCGATGCTAAAGCGTCAGCGCTCGGGTTTCACGCGGGGACGCGTAACCACCCCGCAACATGGCCCACAGGGTCTCGGTCTACCATCGGGCGACGGGCGTGCCGCCCGCCGGCCGCTCGCATCCGACGTCGACACGAGGAGCACACATGTCCGCACCGGAAAGCGAGCCAATCATCCCGGCGACGCCGCCGCCGCCCGAGGAGCCCGCCGAGAGGGGCAACGACGAGTCGCGCGCACTCCTCGAGGA
This sequence comes from uncultured Actinomycetes bacterium, assembly GCA_963845965.1. Taxonomy (GTDB): domain Bacteria; phylum Actinomycetota; class Thermoleophilia; order Gaiellales; family Gaiellaceae; genus Gaiella. The sequence continues at coordinate 60,523 of CAWJUF010000001.1, forward strand.
GGCGCTCGTCGAGGTGAAGCGCGTCATCGCCGGGCAGGACGAGATGCTCGAGCGCGTGCTCGTCTGCCTCGTCGCCGGCGGCCACCTCCTGATCGAGGGCGTGCCGGGCCTCGCGAAGACGCTGACCATCAAGACGACCGCCGCGGTTCTCGGCGGCTCGTTCCGGCGGATTCAGTTCACGCCCGACCTCGTCCCGTCCGACCTTGTCGGAACCCGCATCTACCGGCCCGACCAGGGCACGTTCGAGACCGACCTCGGCCCGGTCTTCTGCAACTTCCTCCTCGCCGACGAGATCAACCGCGCGCCCGCGAAGGTGCAGTCGGCCCTGCTCGAGGTGATGCAGGAGCACCAGGTGACGATCGGCCACGACACACACATCGTGCCGGCGCCGTTCCTCGTGATGGCGACGCAGAACCCGATCGAGTCGGAAGGCACGTACCCGCTCCCCGAGGCGCAGGTTGACCGGTTCATGCTGAAGGTGCTCGTCGGCTACCCCGAGCGCGACGAGGAGCTGACGGTGGTCCACCGCTCGCTCGAGGACCCCGTCCAGGTGAAGCAGATCCTCCCGCTGTCCGAGCTCTCCGAGCTCCAGAGGAGCGTGAAGGACGTGTACGTCGACCCGGGCCTCGTGAGCTACGCGGTCAGCCTCGCGGCCGCGACACGGGAGCCGGCGTCGTTCGGCCTCGAGGGGATCTCGGAGCTCGTCGCCTACGGCGCCAGCCCGCGCGGCCCCATCGCGCTCGTCCAGAGCGCCCGGGCGCTCGCGCTCGTCCACGGTCGCGACTACGTGATCCCCTCCGACCTGCGCTCGCTCGTGAAGGACGCGTTCCGGCACCGCCTCGTGCTCACGTACCAGGCGCTCGCCGAGGAGCGGTCGGCGGACGATGTCCTCGACGCCGTGATCGCCGCGGTCCCGCAGCCGCGGCTCGAGCTCGGGAGGCCCGCCGCCGCGTGATCCGCGTCCTCAAGGCACTCGGCGCGGAGCCGACACCCGACCGTCCCGGCCCGGGGCCGGTCTCCGAGGGCCTGCTCAAGGCGCTCGAGCTGACCGTCGCGCGTCGCGTCGACGGCATGCTCGCCGGCGACCATCGCTCGTCGCTGCTCGGGCGGGGAACCGAGCTCGCGCAGGTGCGACCGTACGTCCCTGGCGACGACGTCCGGCTGATCGACTGGAACGTCACGGCGCGCACGACCGAGCCGCACGTGCGCGTCCACCTGGCCGAGCGCGTGCTCGTCACCTGGATCGTGCTCGACCTCTCGCCGTCGATGACCTTCGGTACGGCGACCCGGCGCAAGGCCGACGTCGCGCTCGGCGTGACGCTCGCGATCGGGCATGCGGCCACGATCCGCGGCAACCGCGTCGGGCTCGTCGGCTTCGGCGGTGCAACTGAGCGCGTGCTCCCGCCGACGCAGGGCCGAGCGGGCCTCGTCGGCTTGCTCCTCGCGCTGCGCGACGGCCACGAGCCGGATGGCACGGCGGGCATGGAGCTCGCGCAGGCGCTGACCCGCGTCGCCGGGGCGGCCCGCCAGCGCGCGCTCGTCGTCGTCGTCTCGGACTTCCGCGGCCCGCGGGACTGGCGCAAGGCGCTCCTCCGCCTCGCCGGCCGCCACCAGGTCGTCGCGATGGAGATCCGCGACCCGCGCGAGCAGTCGCTCGAGCCCGTCGGCACTCTCTGGCTCGTCGACCCGGAGAGCGGCCACGAGCTGCAGGTCGACACCAACGACGGCACGCTCCGCAGCCGGTTCGCCGAGGCGGCGACCGCCGAGCGGGCCGCCGTCGCCCGCGATCTGGCGAGCGCCGGGGTCGCCCACGCCGTCCTCTCGACCGAAGGCGACTGGCTCCGCGAGCTTGCGATGTTCCTGCGGAGGCATCGCAGGTGACGTTCGCTTGGCCGCTCGCGCTCGTCGGCCTGGCCGCGATCCCGGTCCTGGCCGTGCTCTACGTCCTGGGAGCCCGCAGGCGCCGCCGCGACGCGCGGCGCTTCGCCAACCCGGCGCTCGTCCCGAACCTCGTGCCTGCGTCGCCGGGCTGGCGCCGCCACGTCGCCCCGGTGCTCGCGCTCGCCGCGCTCGCACTGCTCGTCATCGGGATCGCCCGGCCGCACGTGGTGCGCAACGTCACGCGCGACGACGCGACGATCGTGCTCGCGATCGACACGTCGCGCTCGATGGCGGCGAACGACGTCCAGCCGACGCGCTTCGAGGCCGCCAAGCGCGCCGCGCTCGCGTTTCTCGAGCAGGTTCCCGATAACTACAGCGTGGGAATCGTCTCGTTCTCGACGTCGGCAGATCCGGTGCTGCCGCCCACGATCGACCGCGAGGCCGCGAAGACGGCGCTCGCCGAGCTCCGCCTCGGCTCGGGGACCGCGATCGGGAATGCGATCACGCGCTCCGTCGACCTTGCGCTCGACCAGCGCCCCGGCCAGCGGCCGCAGCCCCGGTCGAGCGGACGGTCGCCCGCCGCCGTGCTCCTGCTCTCGGACGGGGCGCAGACCGCCGGCGACATCCGCCCAGGCCCCGCGGCACAACGCGCCCGCCGCCTCGGCGTCCCCGTCTCAACGGTGGCGCTCGGCACGGGCAACGCGGTCGTCGAGGTGCCACGGCCGGGCGGGCTCAAAGAGCGCGTGACCGTCGCGCCGGACGTGCCGACGCTCCGTCTCATCGCGCAGACGACCGATGGGACGTTCTCCGCCGCCCCGGACGCGGCGCGCCTCGAGTCCGTCTACCGAGAGCTCGGCACGCGGCTGGCACGCGACCGCAAGCGCGTCGAGGTCACGTCGGCGTTCGCCGCCGGGGGAGCCGTGCTGATGCTCATCGGCAGCACGCTCTCGTCGCTCTGGTTCCGGAGGGTGCTGTGAAGTTGCGAATCGTGCTCGCCGGAGTCGCGGCGGCCGTCGTCGCCCTGTGCGGCAGCGGAGCGGCGAGCGCCGCCGACGAGTGCAAGGGGCTCCAGACGTGCCTCCCGGTCACCGGCCCGTGGGTCGCGATCCCGGCCCCGGCGCGAGGTGCCGCGTCCACGGTCGTCTGGCAGATGCGCTGCCCGCTGCGCGGCTACATCGTCGCCGGGATCGACGCACGCGTCTCGGATCGCGCGATCGACATCAGCATCCGCGGCGAGAACGGAGCACCCGTCTCGCCGGGTGTGACCACCGGCCGCGAGGTCGTGTTCACCGCCGTCTACACCGGCGGCGCGCCGCGGCCGACCTCGTTCCAGCCGTTCATCGGCTGTATCCCGACCTCCGGCGGCGGGGGCCGCGGCGAGACGGCGGTGCGCGGGACCGCGGCGTACACGCCGGTCAAGGCGCTCGACCGGCGTGTCGTCCGGAAGCGTCTCGTCTCCGGCGCGTCGGTCAGGGTCGTCGGCGGCTGCCCCGCGGGGACGCGGCTGCTCGGCACGAGCCACGCCTTCGCGTTCCGCATCGACGCGGAGCCGGGGCTCACGCTCCTCCGCGCGGTGACCGTCCGTCGCGTCGTCTCGGGGAGGCGCGTGGTCGCGGTGGCCACCGTCGCGCCGACGGTGCCCCAGAGCCTCGCGGTCGATCTCCAGCTGCACAGCCTCTGCTCCCGGGGGACGAGATGAGCTTCGAGGCACCTCTACTCCTCGTCACGCTCCTGCTGGTGCCGCTCGGCGCCGCGGGCTACTGGCTCCTGCAGCGGCGGCCGCCGCGGTACGCGGTGCGCTACACGAACCTCGCGGTGCTCGCAGGCGTCGTCGGCCGTCGCCGCGCGTGGCGCCGGCACGTTCCCGCAGCCCTGCTCCTCGCCGCGCTCGCCTCGCTCTGCGTCGCGTTCGCCCGCCCGACGGTGAGCGTCAAAGCGCCGAACGAGCGCGCGAGCGTCGTGCTCGTGGTCGACACCTCCGGCTCGATGCGAGCGACCGACGTGAAGCCGACGCGACTGGCCGCAGCCAAGCGCGCGATGCAGTCCTTCCTCGAGCGCGCCCCGACCTCGTTGCGGGTCGGCATCGTCTCGTTCTCCGACGAGGCGCAGGTCATCGTCCCGCCCACGGACGACCGCAAGCAGCTCGCACAGGGGATCGACGTGCTCGGCCCGGGGTTCGGGACGGCGCTCGGCGACGGGATCGCGCGGGCGGTCGAGCTCGCCCGCGCTGCGGCTGGCAGGACCGGCGACGGCGGCACCGCGACCACGTCGCCCCTGAAGGACGCGAAGGGCAGGTCGCTCGCGTCGATCCTCCTGCTCTCCGACGGCGCGCAGACCCGCGGCCTCTTGAGCCCCGGCCAGGGAGCCGAGCGCGCGCAGCAGGCCGGAATCCCCGTCTTCACCGTCGCCCTCGGCACGGACGGCGGCACGATCCTCGCCGGTCCGCCCGGCCAGGAGCAGGTGATCCCCGTACCACCGGATCGCGAGACCCTGGGCGCGATCGCCGAGTACACGGGCGCCGAGTCATTCGACGCCGAGAGCGCCAGCGCGCTCGAGAAGGTCTACTCCGGGCTCGGGTCGCGCGTGGGGCGCGAAGACCGCCCGCGCGAGGTGACGGCCGTCTTCGTCGCCGCCGGGGCGTTGCTCCTCGCGGGTGCGGCGGGCCTCGCGCTCCTGAGCGCACCCCGCCTCCCGTAGGCGCCGCCCGCGCGCGCGGCGCCGGCTCTCACGCGCGACACCCGACCCGGAGAGAGCCTCTAGGATCCCCGCTCAATGCTGCTCTCGGTGCGGGACGTCACGTTGCGGTTCGGGGGCATCGTGGCGCTGGACGGGGTCTCCTTCGACGTCGACCGCGGTGTCGTGGCGGGCCTGATCGGCCCGAACGGCGCGGGCAAGACGACGGTGTTCAACGTGATCACGCGTCTGTACACGCCGGATTCGGGCGAGGTGGAGCTCGACGGCACGACCCTGTTGCGCTCGGCGCCGCACGAGATCGTGCGCCGCGGCATCGCCCGCACGTTCCAGAACATCAACCTGTTCCGGTCCATGAGCGTGCTCGAGAACGTCCTCGTCGGCGGGCACGCGCTCGGACGGCGAGTCGGCGAGCCAGAGGCGCTCGAGGCGCTCGACGTCGTCGGCCTCGCGAGCCGCGCGCGCGCGCCGGCCGCCGCGCTGCCCTACGGGACCCAGAAGCGCGTCGAGATCGCGCGGGCCCTGATGGCGCAGCCCACGTTCCTGCTGCTGGACGAGCCCGCCGGCGGCCTGAACCACGAGGAGGTCGAGGAGCTGGGCGACTTCATTACGCGGCTCCGCGACGAGCGCGCGCTCACGATCCTGCTGGTCGAGCACCACATGAGCCTCGTGATGCGGGTCTCCGACCACGTCAACGTCCTGAGCTTCGGGCGGAAGATCGCCTCGGGGCCGCCGGCCCAGGTACAGGCCGACCCGGCGGTGATCGAGGCCTATCTCGGGGTCGACGAGTGAGCGCGCTGCTCGCGCTCGAGGGCGTGGAGGCCCGCTACGGGCCGGTGCAGGCCCTCCGTGGCATCTCTCTCGAGGTGCCCGAAGGCGCGGTCGTCGCAGTGCTCGGCGCGAACGGCGCCGGGAAGACGACCACGCTGCGCGCCGTCTCGGGCACGGTCCGTCACTCGGGCCGGATCGACTTCGGGGGGAAGCCGCTGCGCGGCGGCCCCGAGGCGGTCGCCCGGGCGGGGATCGCCCACGTTCCCGAGGGACGGGGCACCTTCACCGAGCTGACCGTGACGGAGAACCTCAGGCTCGGCGCCTACACGCGCCGCGAGCGGAACCTGCGCGCGGACATCGCGCGCCTGTCGGAGTGGTTCCCGTGGCTGTCGGACCGGGCCGATCAGCAGGCAGGGACGTTGTCCGGGGGAGAGCAGCAGATGCTCGCGGTCGCGCGGGCGCTCATGGCAAGGCCGCGCCTCATCATGCTCGACGAGCCGTCGCTCGGGCTGGCGCCGATGATCGTGCGGGAGATCTTCCGGATCGTGCGCGAGCTCAACGAGAAGGAGGGGCTCACCGTGCTCGTGGTCGAGCAGGACGCGCGGATCGCGCTCCAGAGCGCATCGAGCGCCTACGTCCTCGAGGTCGGGCGGGTCGCGGTCGCGGGATCGAGCGACGAGCTCAGGGAGAACGAGTCCGTCCGGCGGAGCTACCTCGGCTACTGATGGCCGACTTCTGGCAACAGGTCGTCGCAGGGCTCGCGTCGGGATCGATCTACGCGTCGCTCGCGCTTGCGCTCGTCCTCATCCACCGCGCGACCGGGGTGATCAACTTCGCGCAGGGCGAGATGGCGACCTTCTCGACCTACATCGCCTGGGCGCTGACGACGAACCACGGCTGGAGCTACTGGCCCGCGTTCGCCGTCACGCTCCTCGCGTCGTTCGCCGGCGGGGTCGCGATCCACCAGGGGATCATCCGGCCGAACGACAAGGGCTCCGTGCTGCGCGTCGTCATCGTCACGATCGGCCTGCTGCTCGCGCTGAACGGCCTCGTGACGCTGATCTGGTCGGGCGAGGTGCGGGCCATGGAAAGCCCGTTCCCGACCCGCACGATGGACATCGGCGGCGTCGCCATCTCGATCCAGGACATCGGGACGATCGGGGTCGTGCTCGTGACCGTGGCCGCACTCTGGGCGCTGTTCCAGTACACGAAGATCGGCCTCGCGATGCGGGCTGCGGCTGTGAATCCCGCGGAGGCCAGGCTCGTCGGCGTCCGCGTCACGTGGATGCTCTCGCTCGGGTGGGGCCTCGCGGCGGTGCTCGGCGCGATCTCGGGGATGCTCGCGGCGCCCAGCCTGTTCCTCGACCCGAACCTGATGGCCGCGCTGCTCATCTACGCCTTCGCCGCAGCGGTGCTCGGCGGGATCGACTCGCCGCTCGGAGCCGTCGTCGGCGGCCTGACGCTTGGCGTCGGCCTCAACCTGATCGGGACGTACGTCGACTTCGTCGGCGCCGACCTGCGGCTCCCGGCCGCGCTCGCCGTGATCCTCGTCGTCCTGCTCGTCAAGCCCTCGGGGATCTTCGGCAAGAGCGAGGTGAAGCGCGTATGAGGCACTCCCGCGCGATCGCTCCGGTCGCCGCATTCGTCGGCCTGGCGGTGGTCGTCGCAGTGCTGCCGTCGTTCGTCTCGGCCTTCCGCGCGCAGCAGCTGGCGTACGTCGGGATCTACCTGACCGCGCTGATCGGGCTCAACATGCTCACCGGCTACACCGGCCAGATCTCGCTCGGTCACGGCGCGTTCATGGCGATCGGCGGCTACACGACCGCGATCCTGATGGCCGACCACGGCGTAAAGGACGTCTGGACGATCCCGGTCGCGGCGGTCGTGACCGGCGTGGTCGGGTTCCTGTTCGGGATCCCGGCGCTGCGGCTCTCGGGGCTCTACCTCGCCCTCGCGACCTTCGCGATCGCCGTGTCGATGCCCGCCGTGATCAAGCGCTTCGAGGGGTTCACCGGCGGCGGCGGGGGGATCAACCTGTTCGGGATCCCCGAGCTGACGGCATCGCTCGAGCCGGTGACGGTCTTCGGGCGGGAGCTCACTTTCAACGACTGGCTCTACTACCTGTGCTGGACGGTCGCGCTCATCGGGTACGTGATCGCGTGGCTCATGCTGCGCGGGCGTACCGGGCGCGCGCTCCGAGCGGTGCGAGACAGCGAATCCGCGGCGCAGTCGTCGGGCGTCAGCCTCCGCGCGTACAAGACGCTCGCCTTCGGGGTCAGCGCGGCCTACGCCGGGGTCGCCGGATCCCTGTTCGCGATCGCGACGACGTTCGTCAATCCCGACACGTTCCCGATCGCGCTCTCGATCCTGCTCCTCGTCGGGGTCGTCGTCGGTGGGCTGGGGTCGCTCGTCGGGTTGATCGCGGGCGCGGTCTTCATCCAGTTCCTGCCGATCTGGTCACAGCAGGTCTCCAAGTCCCCCGGTGCGCCGGCCGTCGTCTCCGGGGTGGTCCTGATCGCGCTGATGTTCGTGCTGCCGATGGGGGTCGCAGGCCTCGTGGTGCGGCTGCGAACCCTCACAAAGCGCTGACAACGCACGGCTACCATCGGCCGCGATCCCGACCGCAAGGAGCACTGCCCGATGTCAAGGAAGTTCGCGTTCGCGCTGGCGGCGCTCGTTCTGACACTCGCCACCGGCGTGACGGCCGCCCTGGCCGGCCCGACCCGCTCGTCGGACGACCCGGGCGTCACGTCGACCTCGATCCTCCTCGGCACGACCTCGCCGCTGTCGGGCGCCGCCTCCGCGTACGCCTCGGTGGCGCGCGGCGCGGACGCATACTTCAAGTACGTCAACGCGCGCGGCGGCGTGAACGGCCGGAAGATCACCGACAAGATACCTCGACGACGCCTACAACCCGGCGCAGACGGTGCAAGCGACGCGCCAGCTCGTCGAGCAGGACAAGGTCTTCGCGGTCTTCAACGCGACTCGGCACCGAGCAGAACCTCGCCGATGCGCGACTACCTGAACCAGCGGAAGGTGCCGCAGCTTTTCGCCGCGTCCGGGTGCGACGGTCTTCGGCACCGAGGCGGCGCAAGTACCCCTACACGATCGGGCTTCAGCCGAGCTACCAGGCCGAGGGCTGGGTGCTCGGCAAGTACCTGGCGCGGACGCAGCGGATCGGCGAAGATCGCAGTGCTGTTCCAGAACGACGACTACGGCAAGGACCTCCTGAACGGCCTGAAGAAGGGCATCGAGCGCTCGAGCGTCCGGATTGCCGCGGCGCAGCCGTACGAGGTGACGGCGAGCGACGTCCAGGCTCAGATCGTGAAGTTGCGCTCGTCCGGCGCGAACGTCTTCGCGGTGTTCGCCACGCCGAAGTTCGCGATCCAGGCGTACGTCTACGCGAGCAAGCTCGGCTGGAAGCCGAAGCTGTCGATCACGAACGCCGTCTCGTCCGCGTCGAACATCATGGAGCTCGCCTCCGAGGGCGGCACGAACAAGGTCGTCGAGGGGTCGGTCTCGATCGTCTTCCTCAAGGACCCGACCGACCCGAAGTGGAAGCGACGACGCGGCGATGAAGCTCTACCGGTCGATCATGAAGCGCTACGCGCCGAGCGCCAACGCGGACGACGTCTACCACGTGTACGGCATGGCTGCGGCATGGACGGCGGTCGAGGCGATCCGCAAGGTCGGCAAGGACCTGACCCGTGACGGGCTCGTCAAGGTCGTCGGCAGCATGAACCTCTCGGGCAACCCGTTTCTCCTCCCGGGCATCGCGTTGAAGACCGGACCGGGCGACCACTTCCCGATCGAGCAGATGGTGCTCCAGCGCTGGCACAAGGGCAGCTGGAAGAGCTTCGGCGGGATCTGGGGCTACCGCACCGCGTAGCGACCGAGCCTCACGGCGAGGGGCATGTCCGCACCTCGATCCCGTCCCGACCGATTGCGTATGCTCTCGGCTCCGGCGCGAGGAGACCGCCCGGCGACAACCGACCGCCGATGGCATATCTCGTCTCCGAGCTTCTCACCACGCCTCTGGACGACCTCATGGCCGAGGCCCGGCGGGTGCGCGCACGGGGACCGGGACGCTCGTCACGTACTCCCCGAAGGTCTTCGTCCCGCTGACAACGCTCTGCCGCGACGTCTGCGGGTACTGCACGTTCGCCCGGCCGCCGCGGCGCGGCGAGCCCGCCTACCTCACCGAGGACGAGGTGCTCGCGGTCGCCCGCGCGGGGAAGGAAGCAGGTTGCACCGAGGCGCTCTTCACCCTGGGCGACCGTCCCGAGGCTCGCTACCGCGTCGCGCGCGAGGAGCTCGCGGCGCTCGGGTGCAGGACCACGCTCGAGTACCTCGGACGCTGCGCGAAGCGGGTCCTCGACGAGACGGGGCTGTTGCCGCACCTGAACCCGGGGGTGATGACCCGCGACGAGCTGGTCGCGTTGCGACCCGTCGCAGCGTCGATGGGGATCATGCTCGAGACGACCGCGGAGCGGCTCGCCGCGCGTGGCGGCCCGCACTGGGCCTCGCCGGACAAGGCTCCCGCGCGCCGTCTCGAGACGATCCGGCTCGCGGGCGAGCTCGCGATTCCCTTCACGAGCGGGATCCTGATCGGGATCGGCGAGACGCGGGCCGAGCGGATCGAGGCGCTCGTCGCCCTGACGTCGCTCGCCGATCGGTACGGCCACCTGCGCGAGGTGATCGTCCAGAACTTCCGCGCGAAGCCGGGGACGCGGATGGCCGCGCATCCCGACGCGACGACTCGAGGAGCACCTCTGGTCGATCGCGGTCGCCAGGATCGTCCTCGGCTGCGACGTCCATCTCCAGGCGCCGCCGAACCTCGCGTTCGACGACTTCCCGCTCCTGCTCGACGCCGGGATCGACGACTGGGGCGGCGTCTCGCCCGTCACGGCTCGACCACGTCAACCCCGAGGCGCCGTGGCCGGCCGTCGAGCGGCTGCGCGAGGCGTGCCGCTCACGCGGGCTCGAGCTCGCGCCGCGGCTGCCGCTCTATCCCGAGCACGTCGGCGAGCTCGACCGCTGGGCCGACTCCGCGGTCGCGCCCGCGATCCGGCGCGCGGCGGACGCCCACGGGCTCGCGCGAGAGGACCGCTGGGCGCCGGGCGAGCCGGTGCCGGTGCCGTTCGTCGTCGGCCGTGACCCGGCGCCGGTGGGGCTCGTGGGCGAGGAGCTCGGGGAGAAGGAGCTCGTGCGGCTCTTTGCGGCGCGCGGGCGCGAACGGGAGCGGGTTCTCGGCTGCAGCCGACGCGCTCCGGCGCGAGGTGTGTGGCGACGACGTCAGCTATGTCGTCACGCGGAACATCCAGTACACGAACGTCTGCTACTTCCGCTGCGGCTTCTGCGCGTTCTCGAAGGGCAAGCTCGCCGAGAACCTGCGCGGCCCGGCGTACCTCGTGCCCGAGGAGGAGATCGTCCGGCGGGTGCGCGAGGCGTGGGAGCGTGGTGCGACGGAGGTGTGCCTGCAGGGCGGCATCCACCCGTCGTTCACCGGCGACTACTACGCGCGCGTCGTCTCGGCAATTCGCGAGGCCGTGCCCGGCATCCACGTGCACGCCTTCTCGGCGCTCGAGGTCTGGCAGGGCGCGGCGACGCTCGGGCTCGAGCTCGAGGCGTACCTCGCGCGGCTGCGCGACCTCGGTCTCGGCTCGCTTCCCGGCACAGCGGCCGAGATCCTCGACGACGAGGTGCGAGCGGTGATCTGCCCGGACAAGGTGACGACCGCGCAGTGGCTCGAGGTGCACGGCGCCGCGCATCGGGTCGGGCTGCGCTCGAACGTGACGATCATGTTCGGGCACGTGGAGCGGCCCGTGCACTGGGCGAGGCATCTCCTCCGGGCGCGCGAGCAACAGGCGCGCTCGGGCGGCTTTACGGAGCTCGTGCCGCTCCCCTTCGTGCCGATGGAGGCGCCGATCTACCTCAAGGGATCGGCGCGACGCGGCCCGACGTTCGGCGAGGCGCTGCTGATGCACGCGGTCGCGCGGCTCGCGCTCCACCCGCTGATCCAGAACGTGCAGGCGAGCTGGGTCAAGCTCGGGCCGGACGGCGTGCGCCAGGCGCTCGCCGCAGGTGTCAACGACCTCGGTGGGACGCTGATGAACGAGTCGATCTCGCGCGCAGCGGGCTCCGAATGGGGCCAGGAGATGCCGCCCGAGGCGATGGAGGCGCTGATCCGCTCGGCCGGACGCGTGCCGCGGCAGCGGACGACGGCCTACGGGATGCCCTCTGACGAGCAGGTGCGACGGTCGTTCGGCGCGGCGCCGCTCGCGGAGCCCCGCAACCCGCCGGTCCGCGACGCAGGCCTCCGGCGGCCGGCGAAGCTCTTGCGGCCCGCGGCACTCGCGGGCTGACAGCGTCGGGTCAGCGCGAGCGGAGCCCGTCGACCGCGCGACGGGACACGAGGCCGATCGCGTCGTCGATCTCCTGCTCGAGGCACATCGCCGCTCAGGGCTCCGCCGGCTCGTGACGGCGCCGGCGGAACGCGTCGACCGCGAGCGCCGGGATGCGAGCGGCGATCCGCGGGAGACCCGTGCGTGCGTGGTCGAGCGCATCGCGGAGGCCCTGTGTGGCCGCGCCGCCGTGAAGCCCCTCGCCGTGGCCGACGAGGAAGTGCTCGGGCTCGAACGCCCCGAGCGCGTCGCGCGGCGGAAACAGACGGAGGAGCAGGTGCACGCCAGCATCGCGGCCCGGCGGGGCGTAGAACCGGTTGGTGCCGATCGCCTCGGCGACGACGAGCGTTCGCTCGGCGGGCCACCAGAGCGCCACCTCGCGCCACCGCTTCGCGTGCCGCAGAGGAATCACGTCGAACGGGCTTCCCGGAAGCGCGTCCGGGACGGCGAGGTGGGGCACGCCGAGCTCCGCGGCGACGGAGGCACAGTCGCGGTTGTGGCGGTCGAGGAGCTGCAGGACAGCGGCAGGCTCTCCGAGCGCGCGCGCCCGCTCGAGCGCCGGCTCGTGACCGACCGGGTCGACCAGCCAGGCCCGGCCGTCGCTCGCAAGGGCGTGCGCGGTCCGGGTCGCCGGCTCGTCGACGATCCACGAGAATCCGTGCGCGCCGCGGTCGTCGCAGAATCGGATCTCCACGCGTCGAGGGTACGCGGCCGGCGGGGCTGGCCGAAGGGTGCGCGGCCGGGTCGGCGGACGCCGGGGACTTCTCCTGCCGGCGACGCGGTTCCGACGTATTGGGAACTCGGCCTCGCGGACCGAGGCGTCAACCGCCCGCTGGACAAGCCCCCAACCGCCCCCAGGGGCACCCCGGTGTCCCTGATGTCACGCTATCGGGAAACCCGTGACGGCTGTGCGCCGACTTCGTGCCGACTTCGTGCTGGTTCGGCGCGGTGTGAGCGAGCACGACGGGAGGTCGCCGCGGGCACGCCCGCCCCGCGCGCCGACGCCGCGGGGTAGCCGCCGCACGGGCGCGTAGGCCCGTGCCGCGTCGTCCCCGAAGGAAGCTCGACCGTCTCCGGGCCGGAGTCAGCCGCGATCGAGAGCGGCGCGCGCCTCGGCGAGCGTGAAGCGCCCGGCGAGGAGCGCGCTTCCGGCGACGGCGGCCTCGCAACCAAGCTCCTGCAGCGCGCGAAGATCAGCTGTCGACGCGATCCCACCGGCCGCGATCACAGGCAGGCCGACGGGCAGCACCTGGGCGAGGAGGTCGAGGTCGGGGCCCGCGAGCGAGCCGTCGCGTGCCGTCGCGGTCACTAGGAGACGCGCGACGCCCGCCTCGGCGCAGCGACGCGACAGCTCAGGGGCGGTGAGCGCCGAGGATCGCGTCCAGCCCTCCACCGCGACCCTGCCGTCCTGGACGTCGATGGCGACCACCAGCGCGGATCCCACGGTGGCGACAGCGGCCGCGAGGAATCCCGGGGACAGCGCCGCGGTTCCGACCATCACGCGCTCGGCTCCCGCCGCGAGCGCCGCCTCGAGTGCCTCGACCGTGCGGTAGCCGCCCCCGACCTGGAGCGGCAGGCCGCTCGCGGCCACGACGGAGGCAACGAGGCCTGGCGACGGCGTGCCCGAGAACGCGCCGTCGAGGTCGACGAGGTGGAGCCGAGCGGCCCCGTCGGAGGCGAAGCGTCGCGCGAGCGCGACGGGGTCGCCGCCCTCCAGGGTGACCGCATCGCGCCGACCTTTCGCGAGACGCACGGCACGGCCGTCGAGCACGTCGATCGCGGGTATGACCTCCATGTGGTTGTGTGCTAGCACGCTAGCATGATAACATGACGACATGGCACGCTCACGAAGTGGTGTTTCGGCCGTGGAGGATGTCGAGGCCGTTCCCGGTCTCGCCGCGCTGGCCGACGCCGTCACGACGCTGCGGACGCGAGACGAGGTCACGTGCTTCCTGCGCGACCTGTGCACGCTGCCCGAGCTCGAGGCGCTCGCGCACCGCTGGCAAACCGCTCTCTTGCTCGAGCAGGGCGTGCCGTACGTGGAGATCGCGGCGCGCGTCCCGACGTCGACGGCGACGGTAACCCGCGTCGCCCAGTGGCTCAGACACGGGACCGGCGGGTACCAGCTCGCGCTCGAGCGCGTGCGTCGCCGCGAGCGGAGGCGGCGTTGACCTCACAGTTCACGCGCGCAGGCGAGAACGGCCGGCTGACGCTCGCCGTTCCCGCGAAGGGTCGCATGGCGGAGCCGGCACTCCGCCTGTGCGCGGACGCGGGGCTCTCGTTCGAGGTGACGGAGCGGTCGCTGGTCGTCCCGTGCGCCAACGCGCCGGTCGACCTCCTGCTCGTCCGGCCGAGCGACATCCCCGAGTACGCGCAAGACGGCGTGGTGGACGTCGGCATCACGGGGGCGAACCTCGTCGCGGAGGCGGGCGCCGAAGTGGTCACGCTGGCCGAGCTCGGCTTCGCCCGGTGCTCGCTCGAGGCCGCCGTCCCGGTCGACGCGGCACAGGCGGCGATCTCCGACCTCGACGGGCTTCGCGTCGCCACGGCGTATCCGGTGTCCACGCGGCGTCTGCTCGCGGAGCGGGGCGTCGAGTGCGAGCTCATCTCCGTCTCGGGATCGGTGGAGGCGACCCCGCGGCTCGGTCTCGCCGACGCGATCGTCGACCTCGTCTCCACGGGCTCGACGATGAGCGCAAACGGCCTGCGGCCGATCGGAAAGCTCCTCGCGTCGCAGGCTGTCCTCGTCGCGGGACGGGCAGCCGTCGAGGCGCGGCGCGGGGCCGTCGAGCGGCTCGAGCTGATGCTCTCCGGCGTCGTCGCGGGCAGGCGACGGCGCTACGTGATGATGAACGCCCACGTCGACGACCTGCCTGCGATCCGCGCCGTGCTCCCGGGCATGGGCGCGCCGTCCGTGCTCCAGCTCGCGGACGAGGGCGAGATCGCCGTCCATGCGGCGGTCGAGGTGGACGAGATCTGGTCGCTGCTACCCGTCCTGCGGGAGGCTGGAGCGACCTCCATTCTCGTCCTGCCGATCGAGAGGCTCGTGGCGTGAGGTACTCGTTCGACGAGGCGATCGCGACGGTCTCTCCGATCGTCGCGGACGTGCGGGAGCGCGGCGACGACGCGCTCGTCGCGTGGACGGAACGGCTCGACGGGCCGCGGCCGGAAGGGCTGCGGGTGGCTGCCGAGCAGATCGACGCGGCGCGTGTCGAGGACGACGTGCTCGCCGCGCTCCGGCGCATGGTGGACGCCGTCCGGCGCTTCAGCGAGGCCCAGCGACCGGCCGACACCTCGGTCGAGGCCGCCCCCGGCATCGTCTCCGAGCGACGCTGGCTCCCGCTCGACGCCGTCGGCATCTGCGTCCCGAGCGGGCGCCTGCCGCTTCCTTCCTCCCTCGTGATGACCGCTGTCCCGGCGCTCGTCGCAGGCGTTCCTCGGATCGCAGTCGTGACCCCGAACCCGGCGGCTGCCACCCTCGTGGTGGCGCGCGAGCTGGGGATCGACGAGCTGTACGCGGTCGGCGGTGCCCAGGCGGTCGCGGCTCTCGCGTACGGCACGGAGACGATCGCACCGGTCGACGCAATCGTCGGACCGGGGAACGCGTACGTCACGGCCGCAAAGCTCCTCGTCGCGCGGCACGTGCGGATCGACCTGCCGGCCGGGCCGAGCGAGGTCGTCGTGATCGCGGACGCGAGCGCGTCGGCCGCCGCGGTCGCAGCCGATCTGCTCGCACAGGCCGAGCACGGAGCCGACAGCGAGGCGCTGCTCCTCACCGACAGCACCGATCTCGCGACAGCCGTCGAGAGAGCCGTGTCGGGCGACCCCAACGTCACGGTCGAGCGAGTCGAATCGCTCGACGAGGCGCTCGCGCGGTCGGAGGCGTACGCGCCCGAGCACCTCGAGCTCCACGTCGCCGAGCCCGACGATCTCGTCGCCCGGGTTCGGAACGCCGGCTCCGTGTTCGTCGGGTGCTCGTCCGTCGTGGGGGACTACGCCGCCGGCGCGACGCATGTCCTCCCGACCGGGGGCCTCGCGCGCTCCACGGGCGGGCTTGGCCTCGAGATGTTCCTCAAGCCGGTCCAGGTCGTCCGGGCAACAGCGGACGGGGCGCGGCGCGCTGCCGAGGTCGTCGGCCCGCTGGCGCGGGTCGAGGGTCTTCCCCGTCACGCGGCGGCGGTGCCGGCATGAGCGTGGCGCGCGTGAAGGCGCAGCCCGTCGGTGACGGGTTCGCGCCCTACGTCTGGGCGGCAGGCGTGGACGAGGTGGCGGCGCGCCACGGCGTCCCGCGGGAGGCCGTCTTCAAGTTCGACCAAAACACGCCGCCGCTGCCCGGCGTGCCGCAGGTGCCGCTTGCCGTGAGCATGGCGCAGCTCGCCGATTACCCGGACGGCTCGTATCGGGAGCTACGGGAGGCGGCAGCCGCGTACGCGGGGCTCGCGTCCGGGAACGTCGTCGTCGGCGCGGGCGCCGACGACCTCATCCTCCTCCTCGCCCAGACGTTCCTCGGGCCGGGCACGTGCGCGGCCGTCGCGGAGCCGACGTACGCGCTCTACCGGATCGCGACGAGGCTCCACGGCGCATCCGTGGTCGGCTCCACGGACGAGGCGGACCTCGTGTGGGCGTGCAACCCGAACAACCCGACCGGATCGTGGGTCGAGCCAGAAGAGCTGGTCTCGCTTGCCCGGAAGAGGCCCGACACGATCGTCGTGGTCGACGAGGCGTACGTGGAGTACGGCGCGCGCTCGTGCGTGCCCTGGGTCGACGAGCTCGAGAACCTCGTCGTCGTCCGGACGATGTCGAAGGCGTTCGGCCTCGCCTCCCTACGGGTCGGCTACGCGCTGGCGCACCCCGAGACTGCGGCGCTGCTCACCGAGCGCCGCGCCCCGGCGCCGATCTCGGGTCCGTCGGCCGCGATCGCCGCGGCGGCGCTGCGCGAGCCGCGGCTCGGGGACGTCGAGACGACCGTCGCCGAGCGCGAGCGGTTCCGGGCCGCGCTCGTCGCTGCGGGATACGACTGCCCGCCGACGGCCACGAACTTCGTCTTCGTAAAGACGGACGAGCCGCTCGCCGACCGCCTCGAGGCGCAGGGGATCGTCGTGCGGGCGTTTCCCGGAGCGATCCGCGTCACCGTCCGGCGACCGTCCGAGAACGACGTCCTCCTGCGGGCGCTCGGAGCCGAGCCCCGCTCGGCGGCCGGGCGCGAGGCGACCGTCCTGCGGGCGACCACCGAAACGGCGCTTCGCTTGACGGTCTCCCTCGACGGGAGCGGCCGAACGCGCGTCGAGACCGGCATCGGCTTCCTCGACCATCTGCTCACGCTGTTCGCGTTCCACGCCGGCTTCGACCTCGAGCTCCTCGCCGCGGGCGACCTCGAGGTGGACGAGCACCACACCGTCGAGGACGTGCACGCCGCCCTGGGCGGTGCGATCGCGGCGGCGCTCGGCTCGCGGGAGGGGGTTGCGCGCTATGGCTCGGCGGTCGTGCCGATGGACGAGGCCCGCGCCACGGCGGCCGTCGACCTGGTGCGCCGGCCGCATGCGGAGATCTCGCTCGCATTCGCCGGTGACCGCGTCGGAGCCTTGGCGGTGTCGCTTCTCCGGCACGCGCTCGAGCGGTTCGCGATCGAGGTGGGCTGCACCGTCCACGTCGAGGCCGCGGGCGCGGACGATCATCACGTCGCGGAGGCGGCGTACAAGGCCCTCGCACAGGCGCTCAAGCAGGCGGTGGCCCCGGGCGGCGCGGGCATCCGATCGACGAAGGGCGCGGCGTGAGAGTCGCGATCGCGGACTACGGCGCGGGCAATCTCCGCTCCCTCTCGTCGGCTCTCGTCCGGGCCGGGGCAGATCCCGTCGTGACGGTCGACCCCGCCGTCGTTCGCGCAGCCCCGCTGGCGCTGATCGCCGGCGTCGGTCACGTCGAGAGCGCCGCCGCCGGGCTCTCTCGGAACGGTCTGGACGACGCGCTCCGCGCGCGAGTCACCGCGGGCCGCCCCCTCGCCGGAATCTGCGTCGGGCTCCAACTCCTGTTCGGGGAGAGCGAGGAGGGCGGCACGGGCCTCGATCTGCTCGCCGGGTCGGTGCGGCGCCTGACGGCGAGGCGTGTCCCGCACATCGGATGGAACACGCTCGCCGCGTCCCGCCCGTCGGCCCTTCTCGAGGGAGTAGACGACGCGGACGTGTACTTCGCCCACAGCTTCGCGGCCGAGCCCGACGACCCAGGCGTCGTTACCGCGACCACCGACCACGACCGGCCTGTCGTCGCCGCCGTCGAGAGCGGAGCGCTCGCCGGCGTCCAGTTCCACCCCGAGCGCAGCGCTGCGGCGGGAGCCCGCGTCCTCGAGAACCTCCTGCGGTGGTCAAGAAGCGCGTGATCCCCTGCCTCGACGTCGCCGACGGACGTGTGGTCAAGGGCGTCAACTTCGAGGACCTCCGCGAGATGGGACAGCCCGTCGAGCTCGCCCGGCGCTATTCGGAGCTCGGCGCGGACGAGCTCGTCTTCCTCGACATCACGGCGACGCTCGAGGGCCGCGGTCCGATCCTCGACGTGATCGGGCGCGCGGCGGACGAGCTCACGATTCCCTTCACGGCCGGGGGAGGGGTCACCGGCGTCGACGACGCTCGCGATCTGCTGCTCGCCGGTGCCGACAAGGTGGCGATCAACCGGGCCGCGTTCGACGATCCGGCGATCCTCGCTGCGCTGGCGGCCGAGTTCGGCAGCCAGGCGGTCGTCTGCGCGATCGACGCCCGGGCCGGAGAAGTGGTCACCCACGCGGGGCGGACGCCGCGCGGGAGGGATGCCGTCGACTGGGCGATGGAGGCGGTCGAGCGGGGCGCGGGGGAGATCCTCCTCACCTCGATCGACGCCGACGGCACCCGCGCCGGCTACGACCTCGACCTCACGCGGCGCGTCGCAGACGCCGTGGGAGTGCCGGTGATCGCGTCGGGTGGGGCCGGCGACGCGCGCCACATGGCGGATGCATTCGAAGCGGGCGCGGAGGCCGCGCTGATCGCCTCGATCGTGCACGAGCGTCCGACGCGCCTGCCCGAGCTGAAGGCCGAGCTGGAGGAGGCAGGATGGCCGATGCGGCGTTGACCCCGGTGATCGTCCAGGACGCCGAGACGAACCGCGTCCTGATGCTGGCGTACGCCGACGAGGAGGCGATCCGTCGGACGCGCGAGACCGGCGAGGCGTGGTTTTGGAGCCGCTCCCGCCGCGAGCTCTGGCACAAGGGATCGACATCGGGGAACACGATGGCGGTCGAGGAGATCGCAGACGACTGTGACGGCGACGCCCTCCTCTATCGCGTGCGCCCGAACGGGCCCGCCTGCCACACCGGCGCCGAGTGGTGCTTCTCGCCCTGGCTGTGGCGCATCGTCGCCGAGCGGGCGCTGGCTCGCCCCGAGGGCTCGTACGTCGCCGCGCTGCTCGACGCCGGTCCCGCGGCCGCCGCGCGCAAGGTCGGGGAGGAGGGCGTCGAGGTCGCGCTCGCCGCCGTCACCGAGTCGGACGAGCGCCTCGTCGAGGAGCTCGCCGACCTCTGGTTCCACAGCTATGTGCTCCTCGCGGCGCGCGGGCTGCAACCCTCCGCCGTCGAGGACGAGCTGCGACGCCGCCATCGCGATGCCGAGCCCGGTCCGGCACCGGATGGCGGCGAGTAAGGTCGTCCGATCGCAGTCGCGACCGGAATCGAGCCCGACGAGCTCAGCGAGCGGCGCGAGCGCCTGCGCGCGCTCCTGACGGACAGGGCGCCCCACGGGCTCGTCGTCTTCGACCAGAGCTACGTCCAGTACCTGACGCGCTTCTCGTTTCTCGCGACCGAGCGTCCGGTCGCGTACGTCGAGAGCCGGGACGGGGAGACGGCCGCGTTCGTGCCGGCGTTCGAGGTCGCCCGCGTGCGCTCCGAGACCGACTTCGACCGCGTCGAGCCCTATCCCGAATACCCGGGAACCGAGCATCCGATGCGGATCCTCGCGCAACTGCTCGTCGACATGGGAATCTCGGGCTCGATCGCCGCAGACCAGGACGGCTACCCGCGCATCCTGGGATACCAGGGCCCAACGCTCTCGGAGGTGACGGGGGCCGAGATCGTCCCGGCCGCCCCGGCGCTCGAGCAGCTCATGGCGCGCAAGAGCGAGGCGGAGATCGAGCTCGTCCGCGAGAGCGCCCGCTGGTGCGAGCACGCGCATCGGCTCCTGCAGGAGTACACCCGGCCCGGGGTGACAGAGGCACAGGCAGGTCTCCGCGCCGGATACGAGGCGAGCCTCGCCATGCTGGACGCTCTCGGGCCGTCCTACGACGGCGGCCTCTCGTCGACCGACGGCGCCTCGGCGGGGTACCGCGGCCAGATCGGAACGCGTAGCGCTTGGGCGCACGCGGTCGCGCACAACCTCGAGTTTCGTGCGGGCGACGTGCTCGTCAGCGAGACGGCCGCGCCGGTCTGGGGCTACAACGCGGAGCTCGAGCGCGCGATGGTCGTCGGGCCGCCCACCGACGAGATGCGGCGCCATTTCGACCACATGCGCGCGGCCCAGCAGGTTGCGTTCGCTGCGTTGCGTCCCGGTGTCACGTGCGCCGACGTCGACCGTGCAGTGCTCGCCTACTTCGAGGAGAACGGGATCCTCGAGACCTGGAGCCAGCACACCGGTCATGCGATCGGGCTGCGCAACCACGAGGCCCCGTTCCTGGACGTCGGCGACACGTCGATCGTCGCGCCGGGAATGGTCTTCACGATCGAGCCGGGGGTCTACGTCGAGGGGCTCGGCGGGTTCCGCCATTCGGACACCGTCGTCGTCCGGCCCGACGGGATCGAGATCCTCACGGACTACCCGAGCGACATCGACGCGCTGACGCTTCCCGCCTGACGTTTCCCGCCTGACGCTCCCACCTGACGGTGCTCGTCGCGGGCGCCGGCTCCGACGGCGCGCTGCGGGCACGGGCGCCCCGCTGATGCCGTGGCGAACGCCTCGACGCGTCGAGGCGGCCGCCTGATGTCCCCCCAACTGCCCCCAGGGGCACTCCCGTGTCCCTGGTGCCACGCTATCGACGAAAGGTCGACGCGTCTGTGCCGACTTCGGGTCGACTCTGTGACGCGCGTTCCCGTGAAGACGCATCCAGAACGAGCCCGCGTGCTCGCCGTGGGAGTCGTCCATCCGCAACCAACCCTGCGCCGCACCGAGCCCCTACATCCCCGCCTCACTGTCCCAGTAGTCCGCGTCGTCGCCCAGGAAGAACCAGCGCCGCTCGTCCGAGCCGGACCCCCAGCGCACCATCATCTTGCCGCTGTCCACCTGCACCGCCGCGCGCGGGAGCGCGAAGTTCGAGACGAGCAGGACGCGGACGACGTCATCGGAGCGGTTCGTGACCTTGTGTGCACCGTCGGGGCCGCTCGGGAAGAGGACGCAATCGCCCGGCTCGAGCTCGCGCTCGCCGTCCGGCGTGCGCAGCGTCGGTCTCCCAGTCACGACGACGAGCAGCTCGTCGTTCCCGAGCTCGTAGTGGTACGGGAAAGTGCTCTCGCCGGCCGGCAGCTCGATCAAGCCGGCGCCGAGGTTGTCGCCCGCGACGCGCTTGCGGCGCCAGGCGTATCCGGGGCGCTCGGGCGGCCACGTCCGCTCGAGCCAGCCCTCGTCGTCGAGCAGGTTCATCTCCACCCCGCGCGAGCCTACTCGCCTCGCGCTTGTCAAACGCCCCATTCGCCGGCCAGAAGCCGCGGGAGGACGGTGTCGAGGAGGCGCAAGGTCATGCCCCACAGGACGTGGCCCTCGACGTCGATCCCGTCCACGAGGAGTGGCTCCGGAAACCGCAGTGACGAGAACGGCAGCGTCGACCGGGCGGCAGGGTCGGCGAGCGTCCGCGCCGCAGGGGTGAGGATCCCGACGATCTCCGTCTCCTGGAGCCGCCAGCGCGTGCCCGCCGGGACGCGGCCGAGGAAGGGATGCACGAGCCAGCCCGTAGCCTGCGTCGCCAGAGGCTCGAGCGTGGCCACGACGTCGACCGCCTCGCGCGGCAGGCCCACCTCCTCCTCGGCCTCGCGCAGCGCAGTGGCGAGCAGGTCGGAGTCTCCGGGCTCCGGCTTGCCCCCGGGCAACCCGAGCTGGCCGCCGTGCTGCCCTCCGTCGTCGGCCCGGACGACGAGGACGACGCGGAGCTCCTCCTCGATGTCCCGGAAGACGGGCAGGAGCACGGCTGCGGTCCGCAGCCCGTCGTTCACGACACCTCGTGCCGGAGCAGATCCTCGGTGGTCTCCGGTGTGCGGATCACCCGAACGGACCCGTCCCGGACGAGGAGCGCGGCCGGCCTCGGCACGCCGTTGTAGTTCGACGCCATCGCGAGCGTGTAGGCGCCGGTGGCGGGCACGGCGAGGAGGTCGCCGCGGCGCGGCGCCGGGAGCGCGACGTCGTCGATCAGCACGTCGCCGGACTCGCAATGCATGCCGGCCACGCTGACGACCTCGTCGAGCGGCTCGTCGGCCCTCGTCGCCGAGAGCGCGGTGTAGCGGGCGTCGTACAGCTGCGGCCGCGGGTTGTCGGACATGCCGCCGTCGACGGCCACCCACGTGCGCTCCGGCAGGCGCTTGACGCTGCCGACGCGGTAGAGCGTGGTGCCGGCCCTCCCGACGAGGCACCGCCCCGGCTCGAGCCAGATCTCCGGCTTCGCCAGCCCCGCTTCCACGAACGCGATGCGCGCCATCGACGCGGCGCTCGCTGCGAGCTCGGCGGCCTCGGGCACCGCCTCGGCCGGGTGGTGGCGGATCCCGAACCCACCGCCGAGGTCGGCTACCTTCGCGACCCAGCCGAGCTCGTCGCGGCAGCTCGCGACGAATGCGGCGAGGCGCACGATCGTCTCTGCCTGCGCGTCGAAGTCCGCGAGCTGCGAGCCGACGTGCACGTGGACGCCGAGGACGTCGAGCCCGAGGTCGAGCCCCTCTGCGACGACCGCGCGCGCCTGGGCGGGCGGCAAGCCGAACTTCGAGCCGTGGTGCCCGGTGCGGATGGCCTCGTGGGTGTCGGCGTCGACGCCGAGCGTGACGCGCACGAGCACCCGCTGCACGCCCGCGCCGGCCGCAAGCGCCGCCTCGTCGGGTGCATCGAGGACCACGGGCGCCCCGGTCGACGCGGCGCCGCGGAGGAACGCGCCGTCCTTGTTGTTCCCGTGGACGACGAGCCGATCGCCCTCGAGCCCCGCACGGCGCGCGAAGGCGAGCTCCCCGTCGGACGCGACGTCGGCGCCGATCCCTTCGTCGTGCAGAAGTCGCAGCAGGGCGACGTTGGGGAAGGCCTTCGTGCCGAAGAACACCCGGCCGTCATCCCCTACCGCCGCGCGGAGTGCGCGTGCGTTCGCGCGCACCGTCTCTTCGCACAGCACGACGAGCGGCGTCCCGTGCTCCTCGGCGAGCGCCTCGGCATGCAGCCCGCCGATCGCGAGAGATGCGCCGTCGAGGGCCGCAGAATCCGGGAACAGCGCTAGCACCCGTCGATCGTGCCTGTTAGCATGGGACTCGTGCAGCAGCTTCTCACGTAGTCCAGGGAGGAACGCGGCGAGAGCCGCGCCGACTCCTCCTGAGCCTCTCCTTCGAGAGGCTTTTTCGTTCCCAAGGAGCGTTTGCAGAGATGGAGCCGAGCGACACCGAGAGGTACGACCCCGACGCAGTCGAGGCGAAATGGCAGGCCGTGTGGGCGGCCGAGGGGTCCTTCACGGTCCCGAACCCCGAGCCGGGCGCGGCGATCGAGGGCCGCTCGACCTACGTCCTCGAGATGCTCCCGTACCCGTCCGGCGAGCTCCACATGGGGCACGTCTTCAACTACACCCTCGGTGACGTCTTCGCGCACGTCCGCAGGCGCCAGGGGTACACCGTTTTGCGGCCGATGGGCTACGACGCGTTCGGTCTCAACTCCGAGAACGCGGCGATCAAGGAGGGCGGCCACCCGCGCGACATCACGAACCGCAACATCGAGGCGATCCGCCGCCAGATGAAGCGCATGGGGTGGGCGATCGACTGGTCGCGCGAGGTCTCGACCGCCGAGCCCGAGTACTACCGCTGGACGCAGTGGCTGTTCCTCCGCTTCTTCGAGCGCGGGCTAGCCTACCGCCGCGAGGCGCCGGTCAAGTGGTGCGCCAAAGACCAGACCGTGCTCGCCAACGAGCAGGTGATCGACGGGCGATGTGAGCGCTGCGGCACCGAGGTCGAGTCGAAGAGCCTCACCCAGTGGTTCTTCAAGATCACCGACTACGCCGACCAGCTGCTCGACGAGATGGACGCGCTCGAGTCGTGGCCCGACCGCGTCCTGACGATGCAGCGGAACTGGATCGGCCGCTCCGAGGGCGCGCGCGTGACGTTCACCGTCCAGGGGAGTGGGGAGGAGCTGCCCGTCTTCACGACCCGGCCCGACACGCTGTTCGGAGCGACCTTCTTCGCCCTGGCCCCCGAGCACCCGCTCATCGAGAAGCTGACGGCCGAGACGGAAGGAGAGCGGGCCGTCGCCGACTACGTGCGGCACGCGGCCGCCCGCTCGACGGTCGAGCGCGAGACGAAGGAGAAGGACGGCGTCTTCACCGGCCGCTACGCCGTCAACCCGGTCAACGGCGAGCCGATCCCGATCTGGGTCGCCGACTACGTGCTGATGGAGTACGGGACCGGCGCGATCATGGCCGTTCCCGCCCACGACGAGCGGGACCACCGGTTCGCCGAGAGATACGGCCTCGAGATCCGCCAGGTCGTCGCCCCGGCCGGCGTGTCGGCTTCTGCCGAGCCGCAGGGCGCACCGCCGGCCGCGGACGGCGCGTTCGTGGCGCACACGGACGACGAGGTGCTCGTCAACTCCGGTGCGTTCACCGGGCTCACCGCCCCCGAGGGAAAGCGCGCGATCACCGCGTGGCTCGACGAGCGCGGGCTCGGCGAGGCGACGATTGGCTACCGGTTGCGCGACTGGCTGCTCTCGCGGCAACGCTACTGGGGCTGCCCGATCCCGGTGATCCACTGCGACGCCTGCGGCGTCGTGCCCGTTCCCGACGAGGAGCTCCCGGTGCGGCTGCCCGAGATCGACGACTACCTGCCGAAGGGTCGCTCGCCGCTCGCAGCGGCGGAGGACTGGGTCAGCGTTCCGTGCCCAAGCTGCGGTGCGGAGGGACGGCGCGAGACCGACACGATGGACACGTTCGTCGACTCCTCGTGGTACTTCCTGCGCTACGCCGACGCACGGAACGACGACGCGGCCTGGGATCAGCAGATCGTCGACTTCTGGCTGCCCGTCAAGCAGTACATCGGCGGGATCGAGCACGCGGTGCTGCATCTGATGTACGCCCGGTTCTTCACGAAGGCGCTCAACGACATGGATCTGCTCGGCTTCCGCGAGCCGTTCTCGCGCCTCTTCACCCAGGGGATGATCTACCGCCACGGCGCGAAGATGTCGAAGTCGAAGGGCAACGTCGTCTCGCCCGACGAGGCGGTGGAGCGCTACGGCGCCGACGCGCTGCGCCTCTACATCCTCTACATGGGGCCTGCCGAGCAGGACAAGGAGTGGAGCGACGCGGGCATCGAGGGGACGGCGCGCCTTGTCGACAGGATCTGGCGGCTCGCGCTCGAGGTGGCTGCGCGGGGTGCCGTCGACATGCCCACCGAGGGCGCGCTCGTCCGCGCAACCCACCGGACGATCGACCGCGTCTCCGACGACATCCTGCGCCGCTTCCAGTTCCACACGCCGATCGCCGCGCTGTTCGAGCTCGTCAACGAGATCTACCGGGTCAAGGACGATCCGGCGCGCGCGGGCGAGGTGCGGTTCGCGACCGAGACCGTCGTGTCGCTGATCCAGCCGTACGCACCGCACGTCGCGGAGGAGCTCTGGGAGCGGCTGGGTTACGCGCGGCTGTGGGAGGCCCCATGGCCCGAGGCCGACCCCGCGCTCGTCGCATCCGACGTCGTCGAGATCGTCGTGCAGGTGAACGGCAAGCTGCGCGACCGGCTCCAGGTCCCGGCCGGGACCGCGGAGGACGAGCTGGTCGCGCTGGCGCTCGCCTCGGAGCGTGTCCGGGCTCATCTCGACGACGGCGCCCCCCGGCGCACGATCGTCGTGCCCGACCGCCTCGTGAACGTCGTCGCGTAGCCTGGCGCGCGCGTCGGCGCCGGCCTCCTGGCGCAGACACACTCTTGGCGCAGAGACGGCACAGTCTCGTTACACGTCATACGCGACGCTCGAGAGGTGATCACCCTCACACGCGCGCAGCTCGCGATGGTCGCCGTGCCACTCCTGGCGCTGCTTGCCGTCGCGGGCTCGCGGCTCGCCGGGATCGGCGCGAGTGAGGGGCCGTCGAGCGCCGTCCCGCTCGCCCGCCTCGACGCGGGCGCCGCCGACACCACCGCGGACGCCGCTCCGAAGGTATTCGTCCACGTCGTCGGCGCTGTTCGCCGCCCCGGGCTCTTCCGGCTGAAGGAGGGCTCGCGCGTCGCCGAGGCCGTCGCTCGCGCGGGCGGGCCGACGCGGCGGGCTGACCTGTCGGCCGTGAACCTCGCCGCGCCGCTCGCGGACGGGCAGCAGGTGATCGTGCCACGGCGCGGCCCGGGCGGCGTGACGGCGGCGCTCGCGGGTGCCTCCGCGCCGGGCGCGAAGGTCAGCCTTGCGAACGCGACGGTCGAGCAGCTCGACGAGCTGCCAGGAATCGGCCCGGTCACCGCCCAGAAGATCGTCGACTGGCGGACGACGCACGGCCCGTTCCGGTCGGTCGACGACCTGGACGACGTCCCGGGGATCGGCCCGGCCCGGATCGAGCAGCTCCGCGACCTGGTGACGCCCTGAGGCCGCCGCCGTGACCGTGTTCTCGATCGAACGACGGGCCCGAGGGCGCCGCCTGCTCGAGACCGGCTGGCCGGCGCTCCTCGTGTGGTCGGCGTGCGCCGGGATCACAGTCTCGACCTGGATGCGACCCCCGTCCTCGCTGCAGGCCGTCGCGGCCGCGACCGCGCTCGCGGGCGCGCTGGTGTCGCGCGATATGCGAAGGCTCGCCCTCGCGGCCGTCGCGCTCGCGCTCGTCGGTCTCTGGTGGGGGACGGTCCGGAACGACGCGCTGGAGCGGAGCTTCCTCTCCGAGCAGCTGGGCCGGCCCGCGTCCGCGCGCATCGTCGTCACCGGCCCTGTGCGCCGGACGCCGTTTGCTCTGCGCGCCGCCGCCGAAGTGCGCCGCTTCGGCACCAGCAGCATCCGCGAGCGCGTGCTGCTCGAGCTGCCGCCCGAGCGCGCACCGCCCCAGGGCGCCGTGCTCGAGCTGCGTGCGCGGCCGGTTGCGCCGCGTGGGCCCGAGACCGGCTTCGACGAACGCGGCTGGCTCGCGCGTCGCGGCGTGCACGTCGTGCTGCGCGGCGACGAGGGCTGGCGGGTCGTCGGCCGGCGGGGCGGGATCGGTGGCGTCGGCGACCGGCTGCGCGCGCACGTGGAGGCGACGCTCGCCCGCGGGACGGCGGGGGAGCGCCGCCGCCTGCTCGCGGGCATCGTCCTCGGCGAGGACTCGGGCATCGACAGCGAGCTCAGCGACGCCTTCAAGGCGAGCGGCCTCCAACACCTGCTGGCGGTGTCCGGCCAGAACGTCGCCATCGTGGCCTTCGGCGTCGTGATGGCGGCTCGCATCCTCGGCCTCGGCCGGCTCGTGGGCGAGGCGCTCGCGATCGTCGTCGTGCTGTCGTATGCCCTCGCCGTCGGCTGGCAGCCGTCCGTCGTGCGGGCAGCCGTAGCCGGGACGCTCGCCTCGCTTGCGTGGATCCTCGCGCGGCCGCGTGACCGCTGGCACGCGCTCGCGCTCGGCGCGCTCGTGCTTCTCGTGTGGACGCCGCAGTCGGCGCTCGAGCCCGGGTTCCAGCTGTCGTTCGCCGCCGTCGCCACGATCTTCCTCGTGTTGCCGCGGGTCTCGGGCGTCCCCGATGCCTACCCTGTCCCGCGCGGCCTCTGGGACGTCCTCGTCGTCGCGGCCGCCTGCGGCCTCGTCACGGCGCCGATCGTGTGGCTCCATTTCGGCCGGGTCGCCCTCTGGACGGTGCCGGCCAATGTCGCGGCCGAGCCGGCGATGCCGCCGCTCATCTCGCTGTCGCTCGCCGCCGCCGCGATCGAGCCCGTGCTGCCCGGCGTGGCGACCGCGCTCGCGTGGCTCGCCGGCTGGTGCGCGTGGTGGCTCGCGCTCGTCGCGAGAGTCGTCGCAAGCTGGCCCTCGGCGCAGATCTCGTCGCCGTGGGTCATCGTGGGCGCCGCGGCGCTCGTCGGCGCGGTCGTGCTCGTCCGCCGGCTGCCGCAGTACCGCCGCCGGGAGGCCGTGGCGGCGCTCGTCTCGCTCGCGCTGACCGTCTCGACGGTGGCGTGCGCGCTCCGCCCCTCACCCTCGTGGACACCGCCGGCGGGCCTCCGGGTCACGTTCCTCGACGTCGGCCAGGGCGATTCCGCCCTCGTCGAGGGGCCGGGCGGAGCGGTGCTCGTCGACGAGGGCCCGCCGGAGGCGGACGTCGCCGGCCAGCTCCGGCGCCTCGGCGTGCGGTCGCTGACCGCGATCGTCCTCACCCACCCGCAGCGGGACCACATCGGCGGCGCCGCTCGGGTTCTCGAGCGGCTGACCGTCGGTACGGTCGCGGAACCGGGCATCGAGGCGCCGTCGCCGGACCGCGACGCCGTGCTCGCGGCCGCACGCCGCCACGGCGTCCCGGTGGTCGTCATCCACGCCGGCGAGGTGTTCGAGATCGGCAAGCTCGAGCTCTCAATCCTCTGGCCGGACGACCCGGGCCTTCCGAGCGAGGATCCGAACCAGCACGCCGTCGTCGCGCTTGCGAGCTACGGGGCGACCGACGTCCTCCTTACCGCGGACGCGGAGAGCGACGTCACCTCGCGGCTGCCACTCCGTCCGGTCGAGGTGCTGAAGGTCGCCCATCACGGATCGGAGGATCCCGGGCTACCCGACCTGCTTCGCGCCCTGCGTCCGAGCATCGCCGTGATCTCCGTCGGCGCGCACAACGACTACGACCATCCGCGCCCCGAGACCCTTGCGGCGCTCGCGGCGCAGCAGGGCCTCCGTACGCTCCGCACCGACGAGAACGGCCGGGTCGTGGTCGAGTCGGACGGCCGCACGCTCATCGTTCGCTCCGAGCGGTAGCCCCCGGCAGTACGCTGGCGCGGTGGCCGCGCAGGAGCTGAAGCCCGCCTATCTCGTGACCGGAAACGACGTGCCGAAGGTCGAGCGAACGCTCGATCGGCTGCGCACCCGCTTCGACCCCGGCTCGATCGAGCGACTCGTGGCGGGAGTAAGGGACGGCGCGTCCGGCGCGGACGTGGTCGTCGCCTGCAACTCGGGCACGCTGCTTTCGGGCGACCGTCTCGTGCTCGTGACCGAGGTCGACGGTCGGGCGAACGAGTGGGGAAAGCTGACCGGCGGCTGGAAGCAGGCGGACATCGACGCCGTGATCGAGTACCTTGCCGCGCCCGCACCCGGCACCGTCCTCTGTCTCGTCGCCCAGCAGCTGAAGGCCGCGTCCCCGCTGGGCAAGGCGGTCGCGAAGACGGGCGACGTGCTCGCCTGGGAGATCGACGAGCGGAAGCTCGCCAAGTGGGTCGGAGAGAGCTTCGCCGCACGGGGCGTGAACATCGGTGGAGACGCCTGCCAGGCCCTCGTCGACATCGTCG
The DNA here is from genome assembly GCA_963845965.1 of uncultured Actinomycetes bacterium. Lineage (GTDB taxonomy): Bacteria > Actinomycetota > Thermoleophilia > Gaiellales > Gaiellaceae > Gaiella. Next base: position 89,918 of record CAWJUF010000001.1, read on the forward strand.
GTGAGGACAAGCTCGTGCTCTCGCGCGAGGTCGACAAGCTCGCGACCTGGGCAGCGGGCGAGCCGATCGGCGTCGAGGAGGTGCAGTCGCTCGCGGCACCGCTCGGCGAGGGTCACGCGTGGGATTTGACCGACGCCTTGGGCGAGCGCGATCTCGTGAAGGCCCTCGGGGTGATCGAGAGCGAGTACCGGCGGAGCCCGCATCCGACCCACGAGCCGGGCGTGTTCGCAAACCGGCTGAGCAGCCACGTCCTTCGGCTCGCGCGGGCGAAGTCGCTGCTCGAGCGCGGCGCCCGCGTCCCCGACGTCGCCAAGGCGCTCGGGATCAAGGAGTTCCCCGCGAAGAAGCTCGCCGCGCAGGCCGACCGCTTCTCGGTCGACGAGCTCCGCGACGCCACCCTGCGGATCGCGCGCCTGGACCACGCTCTGAAGGGTGGAAGCAAGCTCGCGCCCGACCTCGAGGTTCAGCTCGCGGTGGCCGACATCACGCGCGAGCACCGCTAGCGCGGCGGGCCCCTACGAGACGGTGCTGCCGCTGACCAGGCGCTCCGCCTGTGACTTCTTGCGCGCCGCGGTGTTCTTGTGGAGCGCGCCGCGGGCCGAGGCCTTGTCGATCGTCCGCACGAGCTCGCGATGCTCGGCCGCGACCGCCGCCTCGTCCCCGTCGGCAACGGCGGTCTCGAGCCGCTTCGCGAGCGTCTTGATCGTCGAGCGGTAGCGGAGGTTCTCCAGCCGCTGACGGGCCGCGATGTCGACGCGCTTCTTCTGCTGCTTGATGTTCGCCATACGGAGGAGCGCCCCGACCGATCCGGCCGCGGGCCGCCGGATGGTAGCAGAGCGGCTTCCGACGATTCCGCGAAACTCCCCCGGATGTCCGAGCTCGACCCGTCCTTCGACCCGAACGTCGATCCGGCGCTCGCGGAGGAGCGCGCGCACCGTCGCCGGCTAGCACGATCGACCGCGGTCTTCGGCGCCGCGACGGGGGTGTCGCGCGTCCTCGGGCTCGTACGCGAGATCATGGCCGCGTACACGTTCGGCGCGGCCGGGAAGATCAACGCCTTCACTGTCGCGTTCCAGATCCCGAACCTCGTCCGCGCGCTCGTCGCCGACACGGCCCTCTCGGGTGCGTTCGTCCCGGTCTTCAGCGAGCTTCTCGAGAAGGGTGAGCGTGCGCGGGCGTGGAGGGTCGCGTCCACGATCTTCTGGCTCGTACTGCTGCTCACGACGGCGATGACGGCAATTTTCGTGCTCGCCGCGCCGCTGGTCGTCGAGCTGTTCGGGACGCCCGGCGGGGACTTCGACCTTGCGGTCGGGCTCTCGCGACTCCTCTTCCCGATCGTGGTGCTGCTCGGGCTCTCGGGCATCATCGTCGGGATCCTCAACGCGTACGACCAGTTCACGGTCCCGGCCCTGACGCCCGTCGCGTGGAACCTCGTGATCATCCTCGGCCTCGTCCTCGGCGTTCCCGCCGCGGGAGACCAGAACGCAGAGCTCTACGTCTACGCCGGCTCGATCGTGCTGGCGACGCTCGTCCAGCTCCTCATGCCCGTCCCGTGGCTCCGCGGGCTCGACGGTCGCCTGCGGATCGCGCTCGACTGGCGCGACCCGGCCGTGCGCCGCTTCTTCGTGCTCATGCTTCCCGTGACGCTGACGCTCGGGCTGATCAACGTCTCGACGCTGATCGGCACGCTCTTCGCCTCCCGCCTGATCGACCCGGATCTCGCCCCGCGCGCGATCGACCTCGCCTTCCGCCTCTACATGCTCCCGCAGGGGATCTTCTCGGTGGCAGTGGCCACCGTCCTCTTCCCGACGCTGTCGCGACTCGCGGCGCGCGGTGACATGGCGGGCTTCGGCCGGACGGTCGACACCGGCATTCGCCAGATCGGCTTCCTGCTGATCCCGGCCGGGCTCGTGTCGGCTGTCCTCGCGGAGCCGATCACGCGCCTCGTCTACGAGCGCGGCGAGTTCACGGCCGAGCAGACGCCCGTGGTTGCCGGCGCGCTCGCCGCCTTCTCGGTGGGCCTTGTCTTCAACGGGTGGATGCTCCTCCTGAACCGCGCGTTCTACGGCCTCCAGGCCAACTGGATCCCGACGCTCGTCGCGCTCGGCAACCTCGCGCTCAACGTCGTCCTCTTCGCGGCCCTTTTCCGGGTCGGGGTCTGGGGCTTGCCGCTCGCCGTCTCGCTGTCGAATCTCGCCGGCGCGGCCGCGCTCGCGATCCTGATGTGGCGGCGCGTCGGGGGCGTCGCAGCCGCCGCGACCCTTACGGCGCTGGCGCGGATCATCGTCGCGTCGGTCGTCGCGTCGGCGCTCGCGGTGGCGGTCTGGTGGGGTCTCGACGCCGCGCTTGGTCGCTCGACGATCGGGCAGATCGTGTCGGTGGGGCTGGCGCTCGGTGTCGGCACCCTGGGCTATCTGGGTGCGTCGAGGCTGCTCGGTGTCCGAGAGCTCGGCTCTTTGTTCGCGCTGCGGCGCGGGGGCTAGCCTCGCAGGGGGCGCGTACGATGGTGCGCGTGGAGCCGGGCGCCGGGTACGTGGTTCGCCCGGTCGGCCGGGTCGAATCCTCGCTCAGGCGTCGCGAGCACGCACCGATGCAGGGCTCCGAGGGTGCTCCCGAGGCGTGGATCGTGTTCGAGGACGACGTTCACGAGGCGATGCGCGACCTGCGCCCGGGTGATCGCCTCGTCGTGCTGACGTGGCTTCACGAGGCCGACCGCGACACCCAGCTCGTCCATCCCCGCGACGACGCGAGCGTTCCGAAGACGGGTGTCTTCAGCACGCGCTCGCCCGCTCGGCCGAACCCGATCGGCCTGCACCCCGTCGAGGTGGTCGAGGTCGACGGGCTGCGCGTGCTCGTTGGGCCGCTCGAGGCGATCGACGGAACGCCCGTGATCGACGTCAAGCCCGTGATCCGGTTGGACTACTGCTCGTAGCCCTCGACGGTCTCCTCGGAACGCGCGTGCGCCGCAGCGGGGTCGATCCCGAACTCCTCGAGCGCTCGTCGCTGCCGAAGCAGGTCCCAGCACCGGTCGAGGGAGACCTTCACCTCGTCAAGCCTCCGCCGGTCGGCGTCCGTTGCATTCCCCGCCGCCTGGACGTCCCAGAGCTGGTGCTCCTCGGCGACGAGCTCCTCGATCCGGTTGTGGATCTGTGCGTCGTCCATGGGCGAACGATACGCACCGGGCGATCCGCGCGGGAGCGAGCGTTCTGACAGTTCTGCCTACGCGAACGGGTTGACGACGAGCACCCCGTCGTAGTCCTGTCCGGCGTTCAGATCCTCGCTGTAGAGAAGTTCGCAGCCGAGTTGAGAGGCACTCTGGACGATCATCGCGTCCCAGAACGAGATGCGGTAGCGCTCGTGAAGACCAATTGCGGCGTCCACGTCTTCGACGCGCGGTGAGTGAACCGCCCAGTGGGACATCGTTCGTGTTGCTCGCCGTGCGGTTTCCACCTCGAGCGGCTGCGCGAGGCTCCGGGTCAGGGTGACGAAGAGCTCCTGTAGCACCTGGACGCTGATGCAGCCGCGCCGGGACTCCCACAACTCCTGTATGAGCGGCCGGGCCGCGGCGCGCTTCACCGCCGAGACGGCGTCGTAGGCATACGCGACGACGTTCGTGTCGACGAACGCCCGGCCCTCAGCGCTCATGGAGCTCGTCGCGGCTCCACGTCACCTTGTCGCCCAGGCCGAGCTCCCAGCCGTGCTCGAGGTCGCGGAGCGCTTGCCGCCGTGCTCGGTCGTAGCCGGTCTCCCGGTCGAGCAGCTCCTCGAGCTGCTCGGTCAGCATCCGTGAGATCGAGCTGTCCCGTTCGGCGGCGAGCACCTTCAGCCGACGGATCGTCTCCGCGGACAGTGCGAGCGTGACGTTCTGCTTCACGTAAATAAGTGTAGCACGTATTTACGTGTAATAGTCGTCGCCCGCGAGCAGCTGATGCGAGTGCGACGAGCGCACATGAGCGATCGATGGGAGCCCGAGGACGCGCGAGAGCGACTCGGCCCCGCGGCCGGCATCCCCGTCACGACGATCAGAGACCAGGGAAAACGGCATCACGGCTACGATCGACGCCGATCAGCCATGGACCAGAGCCGAATCCGCAACTTCTCGATCATCGCGCACATCGACCATGGCAAGTCGACTCTCGCCGACCGGATCCTGCAGCTCACCGAAACCGTCTCGGAGCGCGAGATGCGCGACCAGCTGCTCGACTCGATGGAGCTCGAGCGCGAGCGCGGCATCACGATCAAGGCCCAGGCGGTGCGCGTCCAGTGGAAGGGGCACGAGCTCAACCTGATCGACACGCCGGGGCACGTGGACTTCACGTACGAGGTCTCGCGCTCGCTGCAGGCGTGCGAGGGAGCGCGTCCTGGTGGTCGACGCCGCTCAGGGGATCGAGGCGCAGACCCTCGCGAACGCGTATCTCGCGATCGAGAACGACCTCGAGATCGTCCCCCTCGTCAACAAGATCGACCTTCCCTCGGCCGACCCCGACGGCGCCGCCGCCGAGGTGAGCGAGCTGCTCGGCGGGTCGCCCGACGACGTCGTCCGGATCTCGGCGAAGACCGGAGTGAACGTCGACCAGGTGCTCGACGCAATCGTCGAGCGGATCCCGCCGCCCGAGGGCGTCGCCGACGCGCCCGCGCGGGCGCTCGTCTTCGACTCGAGCTACGACCAGTACCGCGGGGTGATCGCGTTCGTCCGCGTGGTGGACGGGCGGCTCCCGACCGGTGCGGGCCTGCACGCGATGGCGATGAGCACGGACTTCGACGCGGAGGAGCTCGGGTTCATGGCGCCGCAACGCGTGCCCGTGCAGGCGCTCGAGGCGGGCGAGGTCGGGTACGTCGTAACGGGCCTCAAGGACGTCTCCCGCCTGCGCGTCGGCGACACGCTGACGACCCGACGCGGCGGCGCGGCGAGCGCCCTCCCCGGCTACAAGGACGTCAAGCCGATGGTCTTCGCCGGGCTCTTCCCGACCGACTCCGACGACTACCCCGAGCTCCGCGACGCGCTCGAGAGGCTCAAGCTCAACGACGCGGCGCTGTTCTACGAGCCGGAGACGTCGCAGGCGCTCGGGTTCGGCTTCCGCTGCGGGTTCCTCGGCCTGCTGCACATGGAGATCGTCCGCGAGCGCCTCGAGCGGGAGTTCGACCTCGACCTGCTCGTGACCGCGCCGAACGTTGCCTACTCCGTGAAGGAGAAGAACGGCGACTGGGTCGAGGTGCACAACCCGGCGGACATGCCACGCGACCCCGAAGTGGTGCAGGAGCCGTACGTCCGCGCGCAGGTGATCGTCCCGAAGGACTACGTCGGTGCGGTGATGGAGCTCTGCACGGAGCGGCGCGGTCGGTTCGACCACATGGAGTACCTCTCCGAGACGCGGGTCCTGCTCACGTACGAGCTGCCGCTCGGCGAGATCGTGTACGACTTCTACGATCAGCTGAAGTCGCGGACGCGCGGATACGCGAGCTTCGACTATGACGTCTCCGGCTTCCGCGACGGCGAGCTCGCGCGGGTGGACGTGCTCGTCGGCGGCGAGCAGGTCGACGCGCTGTCGCTCATCGCCCACCGCGACGCCGCCTACGAGCGGGGCAAGCTGCTCGTCGAGCGGCTGCGCGAGGAGATCCCGCGACAGATGTTCGACGTCCCGATCCAGGCGGCGATCGGGTCGCGCGTGATCGCGCGCGAGACGGTCAAGGCGAAGCGCAAGGACGTGCTCGCGAAGTGCTACGGCGGTGACATCAGCCGCAAGCGCAAGCTGCTCGAGAAGCAGAAGAAGGGCAAGAAGCGGATGAAGCAGGTCGGCGGCGTCGAGGTGCCGCAGGAGGCGTTCCTCGCCGTCCTCAACCTCGACGGCGAGAAGAAGCGGGGATGACACCACGACGCTGTCGCGAGCTACGCGTCCCTTGCGATCCGGGGATCTGCGAGCTCGTGGCGCACGACGGATGACGCGCGGTTCCGTCCGGCACCTGTACGTCCACCTGCCGTTCTGCTCCCATCGCTGCGGGTACTGCGACTTCGTGACCGCCGTCGGTCGCGTGGGGGAGCATGGGGAGTACGCCGATGCGGTCGTCGCCGAGCTCGACCGCGAGCGGTGGCGGCTCGCCTCCGACGTCGAGACGGTCTTCGTCGGCGGCGGGACGCCGACGTTCACCGAGCCGGGAGCGCTCGCGCGGGTGCTCGCGGCACTGCCGGACGCCGGCGAGCTGACCGTCGAGGCGAACCCGGAGACAGTGACGCCGCAGCTCGCCTCGCTGCTGCGCGAGCACGCCGTGACGCGTGTCTCGCTCGGTGCGCAGTCGTTCAGGCCCGATCTTCTCGACGTGCTGGAGCGCGTTGCCGGTCCCGACGACGTCCGACGCGCCGTCCATACTCTCCGTGATGCCGAGTTCGACAACATCTCGCTCGACCTCATCTACGGCATTCCGGGCCAGAGCACCGCCGACCTCGAGGCGGACCTCGCGGACGCCCTTGCACTCGAGCCGGAGCACCTCTCCTGCTACGAGCTCGAGGCGAAGCCGGGAACGCGGTTCACCCACGCGCACGGAGACGAGCTCGCCCGTCAGGCGGAGGCGATGGAGGGCTATGCCGAGCGCGTCGTCGAGACGCTGACCGGCGCGGGCTACCGCTGGTACGAGACGGCGAACTTCTGCCGCGACGACGACGGCCGTGAGCTCCGCGCGCTGCACAACCTAGCCATCTGGCGGGGTGCCGACTACCTCGGCGTCGGCGTCGGGGCGGTGTCGACGCTCGGGGACGAGCGGCGCCGCGACCTGCCCTCGGTCGGGCGCTACACGGCGGCGCTCGCGGCCGGCGAGGATCCACCGCGCGAGGTCGAGCTGCTCGACGCGGCGACACGCGCCGTCGAACGGTTGATGCTCGGGCTGCGGCTCGACGAGCCGCTCGCGGTGGACGCCGACGGGCTCGCGGACGTGGTGGACGGCGATGCGCTCGAGCGCCTCGTCGACCGAGGGCTCGTCGAGCGATCGGACGGCTCGATGCGTCTCACGCCGCGCGGACGGATGCTCGGCGGCGCTGTCACCGCCGAGCTGCTCGCCTGACGTCACGGGCCGGCGGCGGGCCGCCGGAGGGCCGAGCGTCCACGATCCGGCCCGATCCCGGCCGCTACCCTCTGAACATGGTTCGCGCGTTCGGAGGGGGGCGTCCGGGAAGCCGCCGTCGCGTCCTGCTCGTGAAGGCGCTGCTCGCTGCGTCGGCGGTGCTCGCGCTCGGCGTCGCTGCACGCGTGCTGGCCACCCACAGCTTCGACTCGACGAATCTCGTGTGGAACCTGTTCCTGGCCTGGATCCCGTTCGTCCTCGCGCTCCTGGTCTACGACGGTGTGCGCCGCGGCGTGTCGTCAGGCGCGCTCGTCGCGCTCGGCACGGGATGGCTCCTGTTCCTCCCGAACGCGCCGTACATCGTCACGGACGCGAAGTGGCTCGGCGAGTACGCGGGCGGCTCGCTCTGGTACGACGCCGCGCTGATCGGCACGGCGGCGGCGATCGGTCTCGTGCTCGGGTTCGTCTCGCTGTACCTCGTGCAGGTCGTCGTCGCGCGTCGGTTCGGTCACCTCGCCGGTTGGATGCTCGCCTGGGCGGCCCTCGTCCTGAGCGGCGTCGGCGTTTACCTCGGCCGCTTCGAGCGCTGGAACTCGTGGCAGGTTCTGACGGAGCCCACGAAAGTCCTCGGACAGCTTCTCGCGGCGGCGTTCGATCCGCTTGCGCACGGAAGGCCGCTCGCGCTCTCGGCGGCGTTCGCGATCACGTGGTGCCTCGCCTACGCTCTCTTCTACTCGACCTTCCGGGCGCAGCTCCGGGACCTGGACGACCGCTGACCGAGCCGACACGGCCCGTCCGCAGGAGTGCGCCGTACGATGAGGGCGTGGACCTCAGCCGGCGCAAGCTCGAGATCCTGCGACGCGTGGTCGAGGAGTATGTCGCGACCGGCCAGCCGGTCGGATCGAAGGCGCTCGTAGAGCGGCCGGGCGGCCTCGAGGTGTCGTCGTCGACGGTGCGGAGCGAGCTCTACGAGCTCGAGGCGATCGGGCTTCTCACGCATCCGCACACGTCGGCGGGACGGGTCCCGACGCAGAGCGGCTACCGCGTGTACACCGAGGAGCTCGTCGGCGGGATCGATGGGCGCCCGGGGCCGTTCCCGCTCGATCTCACCGCGATGCGGAACGAGGTCGAGGAGGCGCTGCGCCGGACGACCGAGGCGCTCTCGGACACGACGCACCTCCTCGCGCTCGTCTCCGCGCCGGCGCTCGAGGCGGCCGCGGTGCGACACGTCGAGGTGCTCCAGCTCCAGTCGCACGTCGTGATCGTGGTCGTCATCACCGCCTCCGGCGCCGTGTCCAAGCGTGTCTTCGAGCTCGAGGACGGCGTCGACTCGGGCCTCGTCGACTGGGCGCGCGCATATCTCGACGAGACGATCGTCGGCAAGCGGGCCAGCGTGACGGTTGTGCGGCGCGCGTTCGAGGACCCGGATCTCTCGCTCCGCGAGCGGCGCTTCCTGGAGACGCTCCGGCCCGCCTTCGCCGACGTCGTCGCGACTGCGACCGACCTCTACGTCGGCGGGGCCGCTGGCCTTCTCGGTGACGTGACCGGTGCCGAGCTGGAGGCGTGTCAGCGACTGCTCGAGGTGCTCGAGCGACGTGCGGCCGTCCTCGGGCTCCTGCACGACGCGCTCGATCCGGGGCGGCCCGTCGTGCGCGTCGGGCCCGAGCTCGACGGCGCGGAGCTCCACGGGACGTCGTACGTCGGCGCGACCTACGGGCTTCCGAGCCGCTCCCTCGGCGCGGTCGGCCTCTTCGGGCCGCTCCGGATGGACTACGACAAGGCGATCCGCTCGGTGCGCGCCGCGGCCTTCGAGCTCTCGCGACTCGCCGAGGACGTCTACGGGGCCACCTGATGGCGACGACCGAGCAGGACTACTACGAGCTCCTCGGCGTCGGCCGGGACGCGAGCCACGCCGAGATCAAGGGCGCATTCCGGCGCCTCGCGCGCGAGCTTCATCCCGACGTGAGCGAGGAGCCGGACGCGGAGCTGCGGTTCCGTGCAGTCGCCGAGGCGTACGAGGTGCTCTCCGACCCGCAGCGCCGGCAGACCTACGACCGCTACGGCCACGCCGGGCTGCGCGGCGGTGGGTACTCGCCGATGGACGCCGACTTCGGCAGCCTCTCGGACGTCTTCGCCGCGTTCTTCGGCGAGACGCTCTTCGGCCAGGGGAGGAGCGCCGGGCCACGTCCCGCGCGCGGCCCCGACGTCGGGGCGCAGGTCGAGATCGAGCTCGTCGACGCCGCGAGGGGGATCTCGCTCGACGTGGGCGTGCGCGTAGCGCGGAGCTGCGAGACCTGCTCGGGCTCCGGCGCGGCACCCGGCACGTCGCCCGTCACGTGCCCCGGCTGTGGTGGCGCGGGGGTCGTCCAGCAGGTCACTCGCACCATCCTGGGCCAGATCGTGCGGTCGGGCGCGTGCCCGCGCTGCGACGGGGCCGGCCGGATCGTGGAGACGCCGTGCGAGCGCTGCGAGGGCGACGGCCGGACGCTCGAGGACGTGCCGCTCTCACTCGACGTGCCGGCCGGGATCCACGACGGGCAGCGGATCCGCGTGCGGGGCGCGGGACACGCCGGGACGCTCGGCGGTCCACCGGGGGACGTCTACGTGACCGTCCATGTCCACCCGCTGGAGGGCGTCGAACGCGATGGGGACGACCTCCACGTGCGCGCCTCGGTGACGATGACCGAGGCGGCGCTCGGGAGCACGGTCTCGGTACCGACACCCGAAGGGCCGCTCGAGATCGAGCTCGCTCCCGGCACGCAGCCCGGTGCCGTGCACGCCGTTCGCGGCCGGGGGATGCCGTCGCTCGAGACGGGGCGCCGAGGCGATCTCCTCGTGCGCCTCGAGGTGCGGGTGCCGACCCGACTCACCGGAGAGCAACGCGCCGAGGTGCTGCGTCTCGCGGGGGAGCTCGGGACGGACGCGTACCGCGACGAGGACGACGGCCTCCTCGGGCGGCTCAAGAGCGCCTTCCGGTGACGGACGCCGACCGACGCTCGGCACTCGTCGTCGTCGCCGCGGGGGCAGAGCCGGTCGTCGGCGAGTGGCGTCGTCGCTACCAGCGGGAATCCGTCGACCGGGGCATCCCGCCGCATCTCACGATCCTCTTCCCCGTCGTGCCGGCGACCGAGATCGACGGCGGCGTGCTGGCGGCTCTCCGGCGCGTGTACGCGCCCGTGCGGCCGTTCTCGTACGACCTCGCCTCGGTGCAGTCGTTCCCCGACGCCGTGTGGCTTTCTCCCGTGCCTGCGGAGCCGTTCCACGAGCTCGTCGCGATCGCGCGGCGGGCGTTCCCCGCGCTGCCGCCGAACGGCGATCCGGAGCACGCTGGTCGTCCCGCACTGCACGATCGGAACCGACGACGACCCCGAGCGAGTCGAGGGCATCGTGCGGGTCCTGCGGGAGCGGCTCCGCCCGCGGCTTCCGAGTCGGTGCCGCGCGGGGGAGGTCGTCCTCCTCGGCGAGCAGGCGAACGGGTTGTGGGCGCGGCGCGAGGCGTTCCCCTTCGCGGGCGACGAATGAGCGAGCTCCTGCGGATCTCGCTCGGAGTGCCCGCCGACGAGGCCGAGCGGTACCGCGCGCGCCTCATCGAGGCCTCGCCCGACGGGTTCGAGGAGGTCGACGTCGACGGCCGGAGCGTCGAGCTCGCCGTCTACGCGGACGCCAACAACGCGGGCGTGATCCTCGAGGCGCTTCCCGGGGCAAGGATCGAGCCTGTCTCGGAGGGCTGGGAGGACGGCTGGCGCGACTTTCACCGCCCGGTGGTCGTCGGCGGGCTCTGGCTCGGCCCGCCCTGGCAGGCGCCATCCGACCCGGCGTGCGCGGTCGTGATCGACCCGGGTCGAGCGTTCGGCACCGGGTCGCATCCGACCACGCGTCTCTGCGTCGAGCTCCTGGCAGCGTCGCCGTCGACGCGGATCGCTTCTCGACGTCGGGTGCGGATCCGGCGTTCTCGCGATCGCGGCCGCGCGGCTCGGGTTCGCGCCCGTGCTCGCGGTGGACGTGGACCCGGTGGCCGTCGAGATCGCGCGTGGGAACACCGACGCAAACGCGGTCGCGGTCGACGTGTCCGTCGTCGACGCGCTGGCCGAGCCGCTCCCGGCAGCCGAGGTGGCCGTCGCGAACATCCTGCTCCGCCCGGTCGAGGCGATCCTCTCACGTCTCGACGCACGCGAGGCGATCACGTCCGGATACCTGGCCGGCGAGCGGCCCGCGCACACGGGCTGGGAGCACATGGAGACCCTCGAGCTCGACGGCTGGGCCGCGGACCGCTTCGCCCGGCGCGCGTCGGCGATCATCTCACCATGACCCGGGTGTCGAGGTGAGTCGTCCGCTCGTCGCGCTCGCGATCGTCGCGTTGGCCGCGGTCGGCGCCGCCGTCGTCTTCGCCGTCCTCTACGTCACGGAGGAGCCCGCAATCCGCGGGGCGGCCGCGAACCCGTGCGAAGACAGGACGTTCGGCCACGTCACGTCCCTCACGCGCAGCACGGGCCGCTGGGTGATGCGCTTCGACCCGGAGTGGTTCACGAGCGGCCTGACGGCGAATGTCGCGGCGGCGGAGGACGGCGTGGTCCCGCCCGGCGAGCCCGTTCCCAACGACAACTACCGGATCGACGAGGGGCACAGGCTGCTCACGTACCTCGTGAGCCCCGACGCGCGCGTGACCGTCCTCACGCGGCACGGCGACCCGGCGCAGCTCGGTGCGACGCCGATCACGGTCGGCTCAGCTCGCCGCGCTCGTCCGCGGCGACAGCCCGATCGCGCTCTTCGAGCCACTTGACACCGGCGTGTGGATCCGCACCTACGTCGACACGGTCTGTGCGATCGACCAGCAGTACCAGCCCTGAGCCCGACGAGACGCGGTGGAGGAGCGGATGAGCGAGAGAACGCCGAACCCCGACAAGCCCGGGTACGTGGTCCTGCGACATCTGGACGGGGCCTACACCGCCTTCCAGAACACGGTCGTGTCGCACGGCCGACCGTCGGGGTAGAGCGCGTAGTTCGGGATCACGCCGACCCGCGTCCAGCCGAGACGCGTGTAGAGGCGCTCGGCGTCGTCTCCCGTGACGGTGTCGAGCACGAGCAGCGTCTTTCCCTCCGAGCGGGCCTCCGCCTCGGCACGCTCCATCAGGAGCTGCGCGACCCCGCGGTGCCGCGCGACGCGGTGGACGAGGAGCTTCGCGATGTCGGCGCGGTGCGGCTGGTTCGGCGGCGTCGCGAAGACGACCTGGACGGTGCCGACCACGTCGTCTCCGTGAAACGCCGCAAGGACAACACGGGTTCCGTGCTCGACCTCGGCGGCCCACGCTTCGAACGCCGCGCGCGCGTCGGCCCGCGAGAACGGCGCCATGTAGCTCACCGACGCGCCTCCGGCGACGCAGTCTGCGAGGACGGCTGCGAGGCCGTCGAGGTGCGTCCGGAGCTCGGGCCCTTCGAGGCGGCGGACCTCCGTCTGCTCGGTCGCGGCCAGGTCGCGCAAGTCTCGCATCGCCGGTGCGCCGGTCACCAGGCGTCGAGCGTCGGGAACGCCGCGTTCCCGGTGATCGCGCTTGCCAGGTAGAGCGCCGTGCCGGGATCGCCGGTCCAGAGCGTGTGCCGGCCGCGACCGTGGTCGGCGGTTGCGCGCTCGACCTGCTCGATCGCGTGCATCGCGAAGGCGCGTGCGCGATGCAGCCAGAGCTCGTCTGCGGTGCGCTGAAAGAGCTTCAGGAACGCGTAGCCGTTGCCGGCCGTGCCGTGACAGAGGCCGGCCCCCTTCCGGAGCGGGCCCGCACGCCAGGTCAGCTCGCCGCCGGCGACCAGGAGCCCCGTGAGGTCGCCGTCGCCGGGTGCGAGCGAGGCGAGGGACGCGACGATCCCCGGCGCGCCGTGACACCACTGGGTGCGGCGCGGCACGCGGCTCGGCTCGAGCGAGGGGCGCCACTGCGCGAGCCCGTCGCTGCGCAGGGCATGCCGGTCGAGCGTCTCCACGGCGCGCCGCTCGAGCGCCCGCCGGCGGGCGTCGTCGAGGAGCTCACCGCGTGCGAGGACGTACACGTTGCCGGCGAAGCCGTGGGCCGGCCCGAGGATGTGCGAGCGACGGCCGTAGAGGTCCTGCTCCCACAGATCGTCGCGCCATTCCTCCCACAGGCGGCCCGCGGCGTCGCTCCAGGCCGCACGCCAGCGCTCGTCCTGCGTGCGCTCGAACATCGCCTGCGCCGCGAGCATTGTCCCGGGCGACCCCCAGTTGAACTCGAGCGATGGGTGGTGGGCGTTCGCGCGCACGACCTCGAGGAGCCGTTCCTCCTGCCACGCGGCGGGAGCGAGCGTGTGCGCGACGAGGAGGATCCCCGCCTCGCCCATCCAGAGCGACGGCACGACGCCCTCCTTGGGGAAGTCGGGCTCCGAGCGGTAGCGCTCCGGCAGCGTCAACGCGACGCCCGCCCAATCCGGTCGAGCTTCGGCGACACCCGCGCGTTCGAGCGCCTGCAGTGCCCAGATGACGCCCGAGGCGCCGAGATACAGAGAGGCAACGCGCCCGAGGGGCGGCTCGTCCTCCTCCTCGTCGAGCGGGTGCGGCGCCCACAGCTCGTCGGCAGCGAACGCTCCCTCCGTCTCGGAGACGATCGCCGCGATGGCGGCACGGGCGCGCCCCGCGTCCCAGGACGTCTCGGTGAGCGGCTCGTGGGCGTCCGGGTCGACGAGGTCCGCGAGGTCTCCGGGGCCCCCGCTCAGCGTCGGTCCTCGTCGCAGCACACAGCGTGATGCTACGGGGCGACGCCCGGGTCGGGCCTGGGTCGGCGGCAATCCGAACGCCTGTTTCGAGCGTCTAAGCTCTTGGGCTCTCATGGCGACGTTCTCGACGCGCTTCCTCGGATGCAAGGTCTCGTTCGCGGACGCACAGGCGATCCGCGAGCGGCTGCTCGCTGACGGCCACGAGGAGGTCGCGGAAGGGGGCGACGTCCAGGTCGTCAACACGTGCTGCGTCACGCACGAGGCCGTCTCGAAGTCGCGCCAGGCGGCGTCCCGCGCCGCGCGCTCGGCACGCACCGTGTACGTCACGGGGTGCGCGTCGAACCTCGAGGGCGCGTTCTCCGGGACCGCTCCGAACCTCGTCGTCACGGGGACGACGGGTGACGAGGCCGCCTCGTTCGTCGCCGGCGACGTCGGCGCGATCGGCTGCGTCGACGCCCAGCACCGGCTCGACCGGGTCCGCGCGTTCGTCAAGATCCAGGACGGCTGCTCGTTCTCGTGCGCGTTCTGCGTGATCCCGCTGGTGCGCGGCGGGACGCGCAGCCGCACCGCGGGCGCCGTGCTCGCGGAGATCCGGCGCCGCGTCGCGCAGGGCCATCGCGAGATCGTGCTCACGGGGGTCAACCTCGGCTGCTTCCGCGACCGGGCCGCGGGCTTCACGCTCGCACGGCTCGTCCGGGAGGCGGGTGCGATGCCCGGCGTCGAGCGGCTGCGCCTCTCCTCGATCGAGGTCAACCACGTCGACGACGCGCTCGTGCGCGCGCTCGTCGAGACGCCGACCGTCTCACCGCATCTGCACGTGCCGCTGCAGTCCGGCGACGACGGCGTCCTGCGCGCGATGGGGCGGCGGTACACGGCCGCGCAGTTCGAGAGGCGTCTCGCGCCGCTCGCCGGCCTGAACCTGACGACCGACGTGATCGTCGGCTTCCCGGCCGAGCGCGATGCGGCGTTCGAGCGGACGCTCGCGCTGGTCGAACGACTCGGCATGACGAAGGTGCACGTGTTCCCGTACTCGCCGCGTCCGGGGACTCGGACGGCCGAGGAGGACGCCGTTTCGCCAGAGGTGAAGCGCGAGCGCGGGGCTCGACTCCGCGCGCTCTCGGACGAGCTCTGCCGTCGTCGCTGGGCGGCCCGGGTCGGCACAACCGACCGCGTGCTCGTCGACCGGCCTGGCCGCGGCTACGCCGACGACTACACGCCCTGGCTCGTCGAGGGCCAGGTCGGGACGTTCGTCGCGGCGCGGGCGGTCGGCGTCGGGGACGAGGGGGTGCTCGCCGTTGCAGCGTGAGGACTGCCTCTTCTGCAACCTCGTTCGCGACGGCGACCACGTCAACGCGGCGGAGGGCTTCGTGGCGGTCCGCGACATCGCCCCGAAGGCACCGACGCACCTGCTGATCCTCCCCGAGCGTCACGTCGACACGTTCCGCGACGTCGCCGAGCTCGAGCCCGACGAAGCGAAGCGCATGCTCGATTTCGTCGCCGAGACCGCCGCGAAGGCGGGGCTCGAGGACTACCGTCTGGTCATCAACGTCGGGCCGGGCGGCGGGCAGACGGTGTTCCATCTCCACTGGCATCTCCTCGGGGGCGCTAGCCTCCCCGGATTCGAATGACGCTGATCACCGACATCGAGGACGAGCTGAAGGGCGCACGACGTGCCCGCGACGACCAGCGTCGTGACGCGCTCGCGCTGGTCCTGAACGCGCTCCGCGGCGCCGAGAAGGAGCTCCAGCGCTCGCTCTCCGAGGAGGAGTCGCTGCAGGTTCTGCAGCGGGAGCGCAAGCGGCGCGTCGAGGCGATGGAGGCGTTCGACGCCGCGGGCCGCGAGGAGCAGGCCGACCGGGAGGAGTTCGAGCTCGACGTGATCGAGGAGTTCATGCCCGACCAGCTTTCCGAGGACGACCTCGAGGAGATCGTCGACGACGTGATCGCCGAGGTCGGCGCGACCTCGATCCGCGACCTCGGCCGCGTGATGGCGGACGTGATGCCCCGCGTCTCCGGGCGGGCAGACGGCTCGGTTGTCAGCCAGCTCGTGCGCGAGAAGCTCGCGTAGCCTCCCGCGACGGCGCGTCGAGCAGCCGTGCGACGAGGCGGCGGTTGCGGGCGAGGACGCGATACGCACGCTTGGTGGCGCGTGGACGCGATCGGGCGAGCCGCGCGAGCGGAACGCCGTGGGGAAATGCCGCAAGGACGACCGGAACGGCGTCGCCGGCCGTGTGCCGCCGACCGGCTCCGTCGATCGCGTGGACGGCCGCATACCGCTCGCGCTCTCCCAGGTCACGGAGCCACCGGGCGCCGGCGGAAGAGCCGATCGGTGCCACCGCGAGCCCATGACGCTCGAGCTGTCGTGCGAGCGCGGCGCACGCTCCACACCGCTCGTCGTACAGCACGAGACGCGCCTCCATGCCTCGACCGTAGCTCGCCGAGCACGGCCGAGCACCGTAGGGAGCGGCGCCTACACTGAGATCCATGCAGGACGTTCTCACCGTCCCGAACGAGGTTGCGGCCGAGCTGGCCGGCGTCGGCGACGGCGTGCTCGACACGCTGCGCGAGCGGCTCGGCTGCACGATCTCGCTGCGCGGCAACCGGCTCACGCTGGCCGGCGACGAGGCCAGCGTGGCGGAGGCCCGGGCGGTGCTGGACGAGCTGGTCGAGCTCGTCGAGGGCGGCCATGCGATCGGCCCTGACACGGTCGGCGCGGTCGTGGCGGCGCTCGACCAGTCGGAGGACATCCGCGACGTGTTCGAGGACGTCGTCTGGCGCCACCGCGGCAAGAAGATCGCGCCCAAGACGGTCATGCAGAAGCGCTACGTCGACGCGATCCGCGCGTCCACCGTGACGTTCGGGATCGGTCCGGCCGGGACGGGAAAGACGTACCTTGCGATCGCACTCGCCGTGAAGGCACTCGCCGAGCGGGAGGTGGGGCGGATCATCCTCACGAGGCCGGCTGTGGAGGCCGGTGAGCGCCTCGGCTTTCTTCCGGGAGAC
The DNA here is from genome assembly GCA_963845965.1 of uncultured Actinomycetes bacterium. Taxonomy (GTDB): domain Bacteria; phylum Actinomycetota; class Thermoleophilia; order Gaiellales; family Gaiellaceae; genus Gaiella. The sequence goes on from CAWJUF010000001.1 coordinate 106,688, forward strand.
GTGCTCGCGAAGGTCGACCCGTACATGCGCCCCCTGTTCGACGCGCTCTACGACACGATGGACGCCGACCGGCTGAACGCGTACATCGACCGCGGCACGATCGAGGTCGCGCCGCTCGCATTCATGCGTGGAAGGACGCTGAACGACTCGTTCGTGATCCTCGACGAGGCGCAGAACACGACGCCCGAGCAGATGCAGATGTTCCTCACGCGCCTCGGGTTCGGGTCGAGGATGGTCGTCACCGGGGACGTGACGCAGGTCGACCTTCCGCGCGAGCAGGCCTCCGGGCTGATTCAGGTGCGCGACATCCTCCGGTCGCTCGACGGCATCGGCTTCGTCGAGTTCGGCCACGAGGACGTCGTACGGCACAAGCTCGTGCAGCGGATCGTCGAGGCGTACAAGCGGCACGCCGAGGAGACGGGCTCCGCACGGCACCGCTGATGCTCGAGATCGAGGTCTCGAACAGGAGCGGGGTGATCGTGAACGAGGCAGATGCGGTTGCGCTCGCCAGCGACGTGCTGGCGGCCGAGGGTCTGTCGGACGGCGAGCTCGGGATCGCCTTCGTCGGAACGGACGAGATGCGCGCCCTCAAGCGGGAGCACCTCGGGATCGACGAGCCGACCGACGTGCTCTCGTTCCCGATCGACGGCGCGGAGCCGTTGCCGGTCGGGGAGCCGCGCGCGCTCGGGGACGTCGTCCTCTGCCCGCAGGTGATCGGCGACGAGTGGCGCTGGCCACTCGTGCACGGACTGCTCCATCTCCTCGGCCACGAGCACGGACCGGCGATGGAGGCGCGCGAGCGCGTGCATCTGTCGTGATCACGCCCCGGCGCCGGCCCTCGATCTTCGAGAGCTTCAACTTCGCGCTCGAGGGGATCATCCACGTGCTCCGCACGCAGCGGAACATGCGGATCCACTTCGGTGTCGCAGTGGCGGTGCTGGTGGCCGCGCTCGCGTTCGACCTCTCGCGTATCGAGCTGATCGCACTGCTGCTCGCGATCGCGTTCGTGCTGATTGCGGAGATGATCAACACCGCGATCGAGGCGGCCGTCGACGTCGCGTCGACCTCCTTCGACCCGATGGCCAAGCTCGCGAAGGACATCGGCGCCGGCGCGGTTCTGATCGCCGCGATCAACGCGATCGCGGTCGGCTACCTCGTCTTCTCGGGGCAGGTGGCGGAGGAGAGCTCGCGCCTGCTCGACAAGCTCTCCGAGGCGCCGGCAGAGCTGACGCTGATCGCCCTGGTGCTGACGACCGCGCTCGTGATCGCGCTCAAGGCGTTCTCGGGGCGCGGGTCGCCTCTGCGCGGCGGCTGGCCTTCCGGTCACGCGGCGGTGGCGTTCGCCGGGTGGATGGCGATCACGCTCGTGCTCGGCGACAGCGAGCACCGGTTCCTCGTATCCTCCCTCACGCTGATCATGGCCCTGCTCGTCGCGCAGACGCGGATCGAGGCGGGCGTCCACTCGACGGTCGAGGTCGCGTCAGGGGGGCTGCTCGGGGCCCTCGTCACGCTTGCGATCTTCCAGGGGTTCTACGCATGATGGACGCCGAGCTGCTTGCCGCGGCGGACGCGATCGCAGCGCGCGCGTACGCGCCGTACTCGCGATTCCATGTCGGCTGTGCCGTCCTGTGCCGCGACGGACGCGTCGTCGATGGCGTGAACGTGGAGAACGCGGCGTATCCCCTAGGGGTCTGCGCCGAGCGGGCGGCATTCTCCCGGGCTGTCGTCGAGGGCTACCGGCCGGGCGACTTCGTCGTCGCGGCGATCACGGCGTCGCCGTGCGGCGGCTGCCGTCAGTGGCTCGCCGAGATGCGGGTGGAGCGGGTCCTGTTCCGGAACGGCGGACGGATCGTCGAGATGAGTCCCGACCAGCTGCTCCCGGAGCAGTTCGACGCCGGGCAGCTGGGGTCGTGACGGTCACGCTCGCCGGCGGCGGCACGCGGCCGCGGCCACTGTGGAGCGATCGGCACGTTTTCGCTGCATCTCGGTCACGGACTCGTCGCGGTTTCGGCGATAGGCTGAACGCGTGGGGAGGAGGTCGGCGGCCCGAGAACACGGTGGCCAGAGCCGACATGTCCTGCATGGCCGTGTCACGTGTGGGCGTGTCGGGTTTGGACGTGTCCGACATCGAGGTGTCCCTAGGCGGTGCGTTGAGCCGACGCCTGTGGGTCGGCAGGTCGTTGCGCGCTCGGGTCGTCTCGCTCTTCCCCAACGGGCGAGGGCGCCGCGACGTGACCCGACGACGAGGCGGGAGCATCCTCCGCCCATGAAGACGGGCCTCGTTGCCGTCGCCGGCCGGCCGAACGTCGGCAAGTCGACGCTCGTCAACGCCTTGACCGGCGAGAAGGTTGCGATCACGTCGACCGTCCCGAACACGACACGCCGTCGGATCTTCGGCGTCGCGAACGGCGACGACTGGCAGCTCGTGCTCGTCGACCTGCCGGGGTTCCAGCGACCGATGGACGCCCTCACCGAGCGAATGCAGGAGACGGTCGACGGATCGTTCGAAGATGTCGACGTCGTGCTTTTCGTACTCTCCGCCCGCGATCGGATCGGCGCGGGCGATCGCTTCGTCGCGCGGCGCGTGTTCGCGCTCGGCGTCCCCGTCGTGATCGCGCTGAACAAGATCGACCGCCTGAAGCACGGCCATGTCGCTTCGCAGATGAAGGTCGCGGCCACGCTCGGCGACTTCCACGCGCTCCACCCGGTCAGCGCGAAGGTCCGCGACGGAATCGACGAGCTCCGCGATGACCTCGTCCACCTTCTCCCGGCAGGCCCGGCACTCTTCCCACGCGAGCAACGCACCGACCTGACGCTCGAGGAGCGGGTGGCCGAGGTCGTCCGCGAGAAGGCGCTCCATCTCACCCGCGACGAGGTGCCCCATGCGCTGATGGTCGAGGTCGAGGAGCTCGGCGACACGGTGCGCGCTCGGGTGCTCGTCGAGACCGAGTCGCAGAAGGGGATCCTGATCGGAAAGCGCGGCGCGATGATCCGCGAGATCGGAACGCGCGCGCGTCCGGAGGTGGAAGCGCTCGTCGGCCACAGCGTGTTCCTCGAGCTCGTCGTGAAGGTCAGGCCGCGCTGGCGACGCGACCGGAAGACGCTCGAACGACTCGGGCTCTGAGGCTTGACGGCCGGCCGTGGAACCGACCGTCCAGGACACCGACGACGCCGTGGTCGTCCGGCTCACCGGTTGGACGGCGATGCCAGCGCTCAGGCGTGAGGTGCGTGTCCCGTGCGCGATCCGGTCCGTCTCGACCGAGCGCTACGGCGCGACCGGGTTCTGGCTCGCAGGCACGTCGATCCCGCCGCGCCCCGGCTCAGTGCACGTGCACCGTTTCGGGCGCGATGCGCAAGATCACGCGCTCGGACGTGATCGCCGAGTCGTCGTAGTCCTTGCCGCGGTACTTGCGGGACAGTCGATCAATGTGTGCGCGAGCCTCCGGCCCGCGAACGGTCTCGATGACCCGCCCGCGGACCTCCGCGTACGTGTACGGGTCGTCCCGCTGCCAGATCGTCACCGTCACGCGCGGGTCGCGCTGCACCGCCCGGAACTTCGCCCGGTGCACTTCGGTGTTGATCAGGACGTGGTCGTCGTCGGCGTCGACCCACATGACGTGGGTCATCGGCCTACCGGACCGCAGGATCACGCTCAGCGCGGCGAAGTTCGGGGCCTGTGCGAGGTCGCGCACGCCGGGGTCGACGGCCGTCACTCAGCCGCCGTCCATCGCCTCGTCCGCGTCGACGCGGTTCGCGAGCGTGCGGGCCACCTTCAGCCAGAGCTCGGGCAGCGTGTCGAGCAGCGCCACGAAGTCGCGGCCGGAGATCGCCAGCACGCGAAGCGGCGTTGCCGCGATCACCGTCGCCGTACGAGGCGATCGCGAGAGGAGCGCGATCTCGCCCACGAAGCTCCCGTCGCCGAGACGCGCAACGCGGCGTCCCCGGCGCCGGACGTCCACCTCGCCCTCGACCACGACGTAGAACTCGCCCGCGGGCTCGCCCTCGCGGATCAGCTCCGCGCCCGCGTCGACCTCGCGCTCGACCGCGATCGCCGCGATGCGCCGCAGGTCGCGCTTCGAGCACAGCTCGAACAGCGGCAGGCCGCGGAGCAGTTCGACGCGGGTGTCGGCGCGAATCAGCACGGAGCGGAACTCTAGACTGACTGCATGGGTCAGACGCTGGCGCTTCCGCGCACGATCGAGCTGCCCGGCGGCGGCAGCCTGCCGCGTGTGGGATCGGTCGACGCGGTCGCGCTCGAAGCACGGGCGGCCGAGCTGGCGAAGCGTTCGATCAAGCGCGACTCGAAAATCTTCGCGCTCGAGCTCGCGATCCGCATGATGGACCTGACGACCCTCGAGGGCGCCGACACGCCGGGCAAGGTGCGGGCGATGTGCGCGAAAGCGATCGTCCCGGATCCGTTCGAGCCGTCGGTCCCGCACGTTGCCGCCGTCTGCGTCTACCCGACCCTCGTGCCGGTCGCGCGGCGCGCATTGGGGGGTAGCGCGGTGAAGGTCGCATCGGTCGCCACCGCGTTCCCGTCGGGGCAGGCGCCGCTCGACGTGAAGCTCGCGGACGTCCGCGCGGCCGTCGAGGCCGGCGCGGACGAGATCGACATGGTGATCGACCGCGGGGCCTTCCTCTCAGGCCGGATCGGCCGCGTCTACGAGGAGGTCGTCGCGGTCAAGGAGGTGTGCGGTGACGCGCACCTGAAGGTGATCCTCGAGACGGGGGAGCTGGGCACGTACGACGCGGTGCGGAAGGCCTCGCTCGTCGCGATCGCGGGCGGCGCCGACTTCATCAAGACCTCGACCGGAAAGGTGACACCGGCAGCGACGCTTCCCGTGACGCTGTGCATGCTCGAGGTGATCCGCGACGTGCACGACGAGACGGGGCTCGTGATCGGGATGAAGCCGGCCGGCGGGATCCGCACGGCGAAGCAGGCGATCCAGTACCTCTGCGTGCTCCACGAGACGCTCGGCCCGGACTGGCTGACGCCCGACCTGTTCCGCTTCGGCGCGTCGTCGCTGCTCAACGACGTCCTGCTCCAGCTCCGCAAGCAGCGCACAGGCATCTACCGCTCACCCGACGAGATGACTCTCGACTGATGGGTGCGGTCGAGAAGCAGCGGAGCACAGTTGCCCCGACCGGCACCTGGGAGTACGCAGTCGCGCCGGAGTCGCGCGAGATCGTCTCGCTCGAGGAGCGCTACGGCCTGTTCATCGGCGGGGAGGATGTGGCGCCGCGGTCGCGTTCGTGGTTCCCGACGGTGTCTCCCGCCACGGAGGAGCCGCTCGCCGAGGTCGCACAGGCGGGCGCCAAGGACGTCGCGCTCGCGGTCGGCGCGGCGCGCGAGGCATTCGAGGCGTGGAGCAGGTGGAGGCCCGCCGATCGCGCGAAGGTGCTGTTCCGGATTGCGCGCATCCTGCAGGAGCGAGCGCGCGAGCTCGCCGTCGCAGAGTCGCTCGACGGGGGCAAGCCGATCAAGGAGTCACGCGACGTCGACCTCCCTCTCGCGGCGGCGCACTTCTTCTACTACGCCGGCTGGGCGGACAAGCTCGAGTACGCGTTCCCGGGACGGCGGCCGCGACCGCTCGGCGTCGCGGCGCAGATCGTCCCATGGAACTTCCCGCTCCTGATGCTCGCGTGGAAGATCGCGCCGGCGCTCGCGTGCGGGAACACCGTGGTGCTCAAGCCGGCGGAGACGACGCCGCTCACAGCTCTCCTCTTCGCCGACGTCTGCCGCCAGGCGCAGGTACCGCCAGGCGTCGTCAACATCGTCACCGGCGACGGCTCGACCGGCGCGCACCTCGTCCGCGCGGACGGCATCGACAAGGTCGCGTTCACCGGCTCGACCGAGGTCGGGAAGGCGATCCAGCGCGAGCTCGCGGGGCGCGATATCGCGCTCACGTTGGAGCTGGGCGGGAAGGCGGCGAACATCGTGTTCGACGACTGCGCGCTCGACCAGGCCGTCGAGGGGATCGTGAACGGCATCTACTTCAATCAGGGCCACGTGTGCTGCGCCGGGTCGCGTCTGCTGGTCCAGGAGTCGATCCACGACCAGCTCGTCCGGAAGCTCAAGCGCCGCATGTCGACGTTGCGCGTGGGCGATCCGCTCGACAAGAACACGGACGTCGGCGCGATCAACTCCAGGGCACAGCTCGACCGGATCACGGAGCTCGTCGAGGCCGGGACGGAGGAGGGCGCCGAGATCTACCAGCCCCCGTGCCGGCTACCGGAGAAGGGATGGTGGTTCGCTCCGACGGTGTTCACGGGCGTCGCCCAGAGTCACAGGATTGCGCGGGAGGAGATCTTCGGCCCGGTGCTGAGCGTGCTCACGTTCCGGACGCCCGACGAGGCCGTCGAGAAGGCGAACAACACGATGTACGGCCTGTCGGCGGGCATCTGGACGGAGAAGGGGTCGCGGATCCTCTGGATGGCAGACCACATGCGGGCGGGCGTCGTGTGGGGCAACACGTTCAACCGGTTCGACCCCGCGTCGCCGTTCGGCGGCTACAAGGAGTCGGGGTTCGGCCGCGAGGGCGGCCGGCACGGGCTCGAGGCCTACCTGAGGTTCGAGTGAGCGTCGCCCGGCAGCCGGCAGCGGTGATCGGCGCGAAGCTCGTGCTACTCGGCGCGCTCGCCTGGGGCATCTGGCAGGTCGTCCGGGCGGAGCTCGATCCGTGAGCGCCCGGCTTCCCGTCCGCAAGACGTACAAGCTCTTCATCGGAGGCTCGTTTCCGCGCTCGGAGTCCGGGCGGACGCTCGAGCTCGAGGGCCACAACGTGGCACGCGCCTCCCGCAAGGACGCTCGCGACGCCGTCGTCGCGGCGCGGAAGGGATTCGCGGCGTGGAGCGCCGCGACGGCGTACAACCGGGGGCAAGTGCTCTACCGGCTCGCGGAGACGATGGAGACGCGGCGGGCCGCGCTCGCTGCGGTGTGCAGCGGGCGGCGCGAGGTCACGCGAGCGATCGACCGCGTCGTCTGGTACGCGGGCTGGGCCGACAAGCTGGCCCAGGTGCTCGGCGGCGCGAACCCGGTCGCCGGGCCGTACTTCAATTTCACGCTGCCCGAGCCGACAGGCGTCGTCGCCGTCGTCGCCCCCGACGTGCCCGCGCTCGACGGTCTCGTCGCCCGGGTCGTGCCCGCGCTGGTCGGCGGAAACGCGGTGGTCGTGGTGGCGTCCGAGGCCCATCCGCTGGCCGCGATCGAGCTCGCCGAGGCGGTGGCGACGTCCGACGTGCCGGACGGCGTCGTGAACGTGCTCACCGGCCTCCGGGACGAGCTCGCCCCCGTGCTCGCGGCGCACATGGACGTGAACGCGATCGACGTGACCGGGGCCGACGGGGACGTCGCGGCACTCGAGGTGCTCGCCGCCGAGAACGTCAAGCGCGTCGTCCGCGCGCGTGAGGATCGCAGCCCGTGGGAGGTCGGTGCCTTCATGGAGCTGAAGACGGTCTGGCACCCGATCGGGCGCTGACTCCTTCGTCTGCGCCGCGCGACCGGGTGAGTCGCTTTTCGCGTCGCCCCCCTCTGGGGCACCCCATCCCACCACCCACTGCCGATTCTATCGTCCGCGTCGCCCGATTTGGCGACACGTCCGTGCCATCTTCGTGCCAACTCTGTGCCCGCCGGGTGCGTCCGCCCGGGGTGCGAGCTCCTAGCCTCCGCTTGCGTGCCCGACCCTACCCGGCCGCAGAACCCGCAGCGAGCAGCTCGTCGACGGCGCCGGCCGCGGCCTCGAGCCTCCGCTCGAGCGGGCCCTCGACGAGAAGCCATGGACGGCCGCTCGTCCGCGCCCGCTCGAGGTAACGCTCCTGCATCCACTGCCGCCGCTCCTCGAATTCGCGAATGCCGTCGTGGCGCCAGGGGACGTCGAGCCCGCAGACGACGAGCAGGTCGTAGCGCCGATCGACGAGCTCCTCGAACCCGGTCGCAGGGGTGCCGAGGTACACCTCGTGGAACACCGCCGTCGTGTAGGCGTCCGTGTCGGAGAACAGGACGCGGTGCGCGAGCGTCGCGAGAAAGTCCTCGTACCAGCAGTGGATCCGCGCGATGTGCGTGAACTCCCAGCTCGTCCAGGGTGCTCCGGAAGGCCGTCCGACCTGGGTGTACGCCCGCCCGTACTCGGGATTCCAGACCGTCTCGAAGCGCTCCGCGAGCGCCCCGGCGAGGGTCGACTTGCCGGTGGATTCCGCCCCGAGCAGGCATACGCGCTTGACCTCCACCACGGTGCGCGAGCCTACGCGATCACGGTCGCCGGATAGCATCCGCGTCCGTGACACATCGGCGACTGAGCCAGGCGATCGCAGAGGGAGACGGCATCTCCGTACTCGTGCACGTCCGTGATGCGGGCGGGGCGCGCCGGGCGGAGGAGAGCGGTGCCGAAGGCATCGTCATCCGGAACGTCGATGCCGACGTCCGAGCGCACACGTTGCTGCCCCTCCTCGCCTACGGCCCCGAGCCCGAGGACGCGGGTGCAGCCGACGCGGTCGTGCTGACGGCGGCCGACGAGGAGTCCCTTCCGTCGCGCGCCGAGCGCTGCCACGAGTTGGGCCTCGAGGTCGTCGTCCGGGTGCGGGACGACGACGAGCTCGGGCACGCGTTCGAGCACGTGGATCCCGAGATCGTGCTCCTGACCGCCGACACGGCGGACGAGGAGCAAACTCCGCTCGACCGGGTGCTCGAGCTGCTGCCGGACGTCCCTGCGGGGAAGCTGGCGATCGCGGAGCTGGTCGACGCCTCGCGCGAGGACGTCGAGGCACTCGAGCGTGCGGGCGTCGACGCCGTCCTCGTGGCGGGCGACGTGGAAGCGCTCGTCGGCGACGGCGTCCCGGACGTCTAGGACCGCGCGCTGGCGCTTCTGCGTCGGTCGCTCTCGACCGCCGAGCTCGCGGTGTTCGGCGCGATTCTCGCGCTCGCCGCCGCGCTCAGGATCGTCGGCGCGGGCACCGGCCTGCCGTTGCCGCTGCTCAATCCGGACGAGGCGAACATCGTCCCGCGTGCCTGGCAGGTCGTCCACGGCGGCGGCCTCGACCCCGGCTGGTACGACTACCCGAGCCTGCTCTTCCTCGTTCTGGCGCCGACGCAGATCGGCTTCGACGAGCCGTCGTACGGTGCGGCGCGCGTCGTCGCAGTGCTCGTCGGCATGCTCGGCGTCGCCGCTGCCTGGTGGCTCGGGCGCGTCGCCTACGGCACCGCGGCGGGCATCACCGGAGCCGTCGGCGTCGCCGTCGCGACCACGCACGCGGCGTACTCGCGGATGGCCGTCACCGACGTGCTCCTCACGCTCGGCGCCACCGCGACACTGGCGCTGCTCGTCTCCGGCCGACTGGAGTGGGCGGGAGTCGTCGCCGGGCTCGCCGCATCCGCCAAGTACCCGGGCGCGATCCTCGTCGTCCCGCTCGTGGTCGCCGGGTTCGGGGCGTGGCGGCGCGTCGGGATCTCCGTCGGGCTCGCCGCGGCGGCGTTCTTCCTCACGAGCCCGTTCGTCGTCATCCACGCCGGCGCCGCCTGGGACGACTTCCACCGCGTCCAGGAGCTCGCGCAGGACGGCTGGCTCGGCTTCGAGAACGACCCGGCGACGCCGTTCGCGTTCGGGCTGCGGCTCTGGGAGACCCTCGGCCCGGTCGTGCTCGTCGCGGCCGCCGGGATCGTCGTCGCCCTTCGCCGCCGCGAGCGCTCCGACCTGATCCTGCTCTCCTTCGCCGCCGCGTACGCCGTCTCGCTGCTCCCGGCGCACGCCCACTTCGACCGATACGTCCTGCCGCTCGTCCCGGTGCTCGCCGTGGTCGCCGGCCGCGGGCGGACGCTCGCGATCGCGGCGCTCGTCGCGGCGGTCGTGCCGCTCTGGTGGTCGGTCGCAGACGCGCGCTCGCTCACGGGGAGCGACCCACGCCTCGCCGCCGCCGCCTGGATCGACCGGACGATCCCCCGGGACGAGCGGATGGCGGCCGACTCGTCAACGCTCCCGCTCCGCGGGCGCTCGGTCGCCCGGCTCGCGCTGCCCGGGCCGGGGCGCCCGTTCGACCCGCGCCGGAGCCTCCACACGCTCCGTGCGGACGGCGTCCAGTGGCTCGTCGTGGGCGGAAGCGTCGCCGATCGTGTGCTCGCGGCCGCCCCGCACTACCCCCGTGAGGCCCGCTTCTACCGCGCGCTCGAGCGGATGCCTCCGGTCTACGCGACACGGTCCGAGCCAGGGCGACGTCCGCGGCCGTGGCTTCGGGTCTACCGCATCTACCCTTGAGCGATGGAGCGCCGCGGGACACGGGTCGACGGGCTCGCGCTTGCCGCCGCGGTGTTTCTCTCGGGCGCGGTGCTGCTCGGCGTCGAGATCGCGGCCAGCCGCGTGCTCGCGCCGACCTTCGGGAGCTCGCTCTACGTGTGGGGCGCGCTGATCGGCGTCGTGCTCACGGGGCTCGCGATCGGGTACTGGCTCGGTGGCACGCTCGCCGACCGGTGGCCGACGCCGTACCTCTTCGTCGGCGCGATCGCCCTCGGTGCGGGGCTCGTGCTCGCGATTCCCCTCGTCGACCAATGGGTGCTCGATCAGGTCGTGGCGTGGGATCCCGGGCCGCGGCTCGACCCGCTCGTCGCGGCGAGCGTGCTGTTCGGCCCCATGAGCATCGTGCTCGCGTCCGTCTCGCCGATCGCGGTGAAGCTCGCCGCGCGAGACATCGAGCGGCTCGGGCGCACCGCGGGGCGCCTGTTCGCGATCTCGACCGCGGGCTCGATCGCGGGGACCTTCGCCACGTCGTTCTGGCTCGTGCCCGAGTACGGCACCGACCAGGTCCTCGCCCTCGGCGCGCTCGTGCTGCTCGCCGCGGCGGCGACGGTCGCGCTGCTCGAGGGCCTCTGGCTGCCCGGCGTGGGTCTCGTCGCCGCGGCAGGCGCCGCGGCCCTCGCCGTCGGCGCGCTCGCACCGGACACAACCGGCAGGGTGCTGTCGGGGTCGGCGGCTCGCAACTGGTCGCCGGTCTACCGCGAGCGAGACGTGCGCACGCCGCGCAAGCTCGACCCCGCCGAGGTCGGCCTCGGCGGCGAGGGCTTCACCGTCCGCGAGGCGCGCGACACGCGCTACCACCGCCTGCTCGTCGTCGAGGACGGTCGGTCCCGCTATCTCCGCTTCGACAGCTCGTTCCAGAGCGGGATGTACCTGAAGCAGCCGTTCGCGACGCGCTTCTCCTACAGCGACTACCTCCAGCTCGCGCTCGCGTACAACCCGAGCGCGAGGAAGATCCTCGTCATCGGGCTCGGTGGCGCGGCGGTACAGAAACGGCTCTGGCGCGACTTCCGCGACGTCACGGTGACGACGGTCGAGCTCGACCCCGCGGTGGTCGACGTTGCCCACCGCTGGTTCGCGCTCCCGCACGACCCGCGGCTGCCCGTCGTGGTCGACGACGGACGGCGGTTCCTGCAGCGAACGAACGAACGGTTCGACGTGATCATGCTCGACGCGTTCTACTCGGACGGCGTCCCCTTCCACATGACGACCCTCGAGTTCGCCCGGCTGATGCGCGACCGGTTGACGCCCGGCGGCGTCGTGGCGACGAACGTCATCGGCGCGCTCACCGGTGGCAGCTCCGAGATCACGCGCGCGCTCTTCAAGACCTACGCGGCCGTGTTCCGGACCGTCGAGCTCCATCCCGTGTACGAGGGCCCTGGCGACCGCTACCCGGGTGACATCCGCAACATCATCCTCGTCGGTACCGAGCGGGCGGCGCCGTCGCCGGCGCGCCTCGCCGAGTCGTGGGAGGAGACGCGGGCCGCGCGGGCGCCGACGGCGCCCGACCTCCGCGCAGCCGCACGCCGGCGCTGGGAGCGCGACGTCGACACGAGCGACGTGCCGCTCCTCACCGACGGCTACGCGCCGACCGACGCGCTCCTGATCGGCTGAGCCCTCACGGCGCCGACAGCACGCGGGCGACGTCGAGAATCGCCGGCGGCACGCCGCGCGGGTCGCCGCGGACGACGTCGAGCGGCACGTCCACGATCGCCGTGCCGTGCAGGGCCACCATCCGGCCGAAGCGACCGGAGACGGCGAGATCGGCCGCCGCGACGCCAAGGCGCGACCCGAGCACGCGATCCGCCGCGCTCGGCGTCCCGCCCCGCTGAATGTGGCCGAGCACGGTGACCCTCGCCTCGAATCCGGTCAACCGCTCGAGCTCGGAGGCGACGACCGCGGAGACGCCGCCGAGCCGCTCGAACCCGAACGCGTCCAGTGGCGCCGCGGCCTGCGCCCCGGGCGGTGGCGCCACCCCCTCGGCGACGACGACCACGGAGTAACGGCGGCCGTCCACGGCACGGGCACGCAGCAGCTCGGCCAGATCTGCGAGGTCGTAGGGCTCCTCGGGGACGAGGACCGCGTCCGCCCCGGCCGCGACGCCGGCGTACGCCGCGATCCAGCCGCATGTGCGGCCCATCACCTCGACCACCATCACGCGGTCGTGTGACTCCGCGGTCGTCGTGATCCGGTCGATCGCCTCCGTCGCGATCTGCACGGCCGTGTCGAAGCCGAACGTGACGTCGGTGCCGGGGATGTCGTTGTCGATCGTCTTCGGCACGCCGACGAGCGGGATGCCCTCCTCCCAGAGCCCGAGCGCGCTGCGAAGCGTCCCGTCGCCCCCGACGACGATCAACCCGTCGAGCCGCTCGCGCTCGATCGAGCCCCTGACCGACGCCGCGCCGGACCCGTGTACGTACGGGTCGCGCCGGGACGTGCCGAGAATCGTGCCGCCGCGCTGCAGGATCCCCCGCACGGCGTCGCGGTCGAGCGGCCGGAAGCGGCCCTCGATCAGCCCGTCCCAGCCCTCGAGGATGCCGACGACCTCCGTGTCGTGTTGCCGCGCGCGCGCGACGACGCCGCGGATCACCGCGTTCAGGCCCGGGCAGTCGCCGCCCGCCGTGAGCATCCCGATCCGCACCATGTGATCCTAGGGCGCGGATCCCAGCGCGTGGATCCACGATGGCCTGCGCGACGGGCGTATCGCTCGCGGCGGCCCGCAACGACACGCACGGGTGGTTGCGGCCCGCGAAGCGGGACGCCTTCAGGGATGTGCCCCGCCGAAGGCGGGGGATCCGAGCGGCGGGATTCCGCTTGTGCGGAATCCCGCTCGCGAACAAGCTCAGTACAGGAACATCGGCTTGCCACGGACGTGGCGCACCTTCGGGCGGTACTCGTGGACGTCGTAGAGCTCGTCGACGTCGACGCGCTTCACACCCTCCCGCGTGGCGGAGATCGGCACCGACGTGTAGGTGCCGCTCCGGAGCGCCACCATCCGGCCCGACGACCCCTCGAGCGCGAGGTCGGACGCCATCACGGCGTAGTTCGTCGCGACCATCAGGTCGAGCGAGTCGGGCGCGCCCGACCGCATCAGGTAGCCGACCACCTGGACGATCATCTCCTCGCCAGTCCGCTCCTTGAGGAGCGCCGCCGTGAGCTCGCCGACCCCGCCGAGCTTGCGGTGTCCGTAGGCGTCCTCCTCACCGGAGAGGACCATGTCGCCGCCCGCGACGGTCGCGCCCTCGGACACGGTGAGCATCGCGTAGTTCGAGGGGTTTGCGCGCTTGTCCGCCACGAGCAGCTCGCCCAGCCGCTCGACGTCGAACGGCACCTCCGAGATCACCGCGCGGTCGACCCCGGAGAGGTAGGCGGTCACGAGCGAGGTCTCGCCGCTGTAACGGCCGAACAGCTCGACCACCGCGATGCGCTCGTGCGAGCCCGTCGAGGTGCGCAGGTTGTGGATGAACTGCACGCCGCGCGTGACCGCGGTCGAGAAGCCGATGCAGTAGTCCGTGCCGTGGACGTCGTTGTCCATCGTCTTCGGGATCGCGACCACCGGCACGCCCTCGTCGTGCATCCGAAGCGCGTACGAGAGCGTGTCGTCGCCGCCGATCGGGATCAGCACGTCGATCCCGAGCGCCTCGACGACGCGCAGCGCATGGTCCGTGAAGTCGAACGGGCCGTCGCCGTCCATCCGCGACGCGAGGTGGGCGGGCACCTCGCCGGGCCGCACCCGGCTGGGGTTCGTCCGCGACGTGTGCAGGAAGGTGCCGCCCGTACGGTCGATCGTGCGGACGGCCGCGGGCGTGAGGGGCTGGAACCACTCCTCGGCGGACGCGGGGTCGTCGAGGTCGTGCTGCAGCAGCGCGGCCCAGCCGCGGCGGAGGCCCACGACCTCGTGCCCGTCGTGGACGACCCGATTGACGACGGCCTTGATGCACGGGTTGAGCCCGGGCACGTCGCCGCCGCCGGTGAGGATCCCGATCCGCATCTGCCGAGGTCATACCGGAAGCGGAATGGCGGTGCGATGCCGAAGGTGGGGCTCGAACCCACACGCCCTCGCGGGCAACGGATTTTGAGTCCGCCGCGTCTACCAGTTCCGCCACTTCGGCCGGCCGGAGCGAATCGTAGAGGCCCGCTGGCGCGCAGCGGGAAACCCCGCGCCGCCCCAACACACGCAGTCCGAACGTTCTCTAGACTCCCGCCCACGCAATTGGACTAGGCCCGGCCCGGCGCCGGGCGCATGGTCCCCCCATGAAGGAGGAGGAGCTTGAAGCTCAAGAACAGAGGGGTGATCCTCGCCAGTCTCTTCGTCGTCATGGCCGCGATCGTCGCGGCGGGCTGCGGTGGCGACTCCGGCGGTGGCGCGCCGGAGGCTTTGCCGTCGTCGTCGTGCACAAGCATCGAGTACGAGGGCGACGGGGATCCCGATTACATCCTTGCGTCGGACCTCGCACTCCAGGGGTCGTCTCGCGCGCAGAACGAGCAGATCGTCGCGGCGATCCGCTACCAGCTTGGCAAGCAGGACTGGAAGGCCGGTGACTACACGATCGGCTTCCAGTCGTGCGACGACGCGACCGCGCAGGCCGGGAAGTGGGACTCCGGTAAGTGCTCGCAGAACGCGAACAATTACGCCGACAACGACAAGGTGATCGGGGTCATCGGCACCTTCAACTCGGGGTGTGCCGCGATCGTCATCCCCGTGCTGAACCAGGCGTCTGACGGGGGCATCCCGATGGTCTCGCCGGCGAACACGTGGCCGTGCCTGACGATCAACATCCCGGGCGGCTGTGATGCAACCGATCCGGACAAGTACTACCCGTCCGGGACGCGCAACTACGTGCGCGTCGTCCCGCACGACGTGTACCAGGGCGCGGCGCAGGCGGAGTTCATGAAGGCGCAGGGCGTCAAGAGCGTCTACATCCTCAACGACAAGGAGGCGTACGGCCTCGGCGTCGCGACGACGACGCGCAAGGCGGCCGAGGGCGTCGGCATCAAGGTCGCGGGCTTCGAGGCCTGGGACCCGAAGGCCACGAGCTACACGTCACAGTTCCAGAAGATCAAGGGCACGGGTGCCGACGCCGTCTTCCTCGGTGGCCTGACCGACGAGAACGGCGCGCAGGTGATCAAGGACAAGGTCGCGGTCCTCGGGCCGAACGACGGTGACGTCCAGCTGTTCGCCCCCGACGGGTTCACGCAGCAGTCGACGATCGACGAGTCGGGAACGGCGGCGAAGGGCATGTTCATGTCGATCGCGGGAGTCCCGATCGATCAGTTCAAGGGCCCTGCCCTCGACTTCATCGACGCCCTCCAGAAGGGGCCGCTTCAGGGCAAGGCGATCGACCCGTACGCGATCTACGGCGGGCAAGCCGCGCAGGTCATGCTCGACGCGATCGCGGCGTCGGACGGAACTCGGGCCGACGTGATCACGAAGCTGTTCGACACGAACATCACCGACGGTCTGCTCGGCTCGTTCAAGATCGACGACAACGGCGATCCTGAGGATGCCTCGGGCGCCGTCGTCGGCTTCACGTTCTACGTGGCGACGGACGAGCTGACGACGAAGTCGGTCGTTTCCCCGAGTCCGGAGACGGTCGCGGCGGCGGGCGGCACGTAAGCAGATCGAAAGCTGTACGGAAACGGGCAGGAGGGCTGTTGCCCTCCTGCCCGTTTCGCTTTAGAGTCGCCGCTTCATGAGGAACGCGGTCAACCGGGCACTCCGCGCGCTCCGCAACCCGCGGGTGGTGAATGGGATCGGATTGTCCCTCGTCGGGGTCGTGGGTCTCTGGCTCCTCGTGAACTTCGTCAAGGGGCCGCAGGAGTTCGTCAACGTCGCACTCGACGGCCTCACGCGCGGCTCGATCTACGGCGTCGTCGCCCTCGGCTACACGCTCGTCTACGGGATTCTCCAGCTGATCAACTTCGCGCACGGCGACGTGTTCTCGCTCTCCGGCCTGGTCGCGAGCACGATGCTTTTCTCGGTGCTCGAGCTGACCGGGGATTCGAGCAACCTCGTCGTCGTCGGCGGGATCATCGTCACGCTCGCCGTCACCATCCCGCTCTTCGCCGTCGTCAACGCGACGATCGAGCGCGTCGCCTATCGGCCCCTGCGCCATGCGCCGAGGCTGACGCCCCTGATCACCGCGGTCGGCATGTCGTTCATCGTCTCCAACATCTCCCTCGCGCTCTACGGCGTCGACTACGAGAGCGGCTCCGAGCTCATCCCCCAGGGGGCCGCGTTCACGGTCGGGGACATCATCGTCACCTGGAAGCTCGTGTTCGCCCTCGCGATCATCGTGCCCGCGCTGATCGCGCTCAGCTGGTTCGTCGGCTATACGCGGCAAGGAAAGGCGATGCGCGCGGTCGCCCAGGACACGGAAGCGTCCGCGATGATGGGGATCAACGTCAATCGCACGATCTCCGTGACGTTCCTGATCGCGGGCGCGCTCGCGGCGGTCGCGGGCCTCGTCTTCCTGCTCGAGTACAACATCCGCTACGACACCGGCTTCGAGCTCGGGCTGATCGCGTTCACGGCCGCGGTGCTCGGCGGTATCGGCAACCTCGCCGGAGCGGTGCTCGGCGCGCTCCTCATCGGCTTCGTGCAGTCCTTCAACGAAGGGCTCACATGGTTCGCGCCGGGCGGCGACTGGACCCGCTCGATCGTGTTCGGCATCCTGATCGCAGTGCTCGTATTCCGGCCCCAGGGTCTCCTCGGTGAGCAGACGCCGG
This sequence comes from uncultured Actinomycetes bacterium, assembly GCA_963845965.1. Taxonomy (GTDB): domain Bacteria; phylum Actinomycetota; class Thermoleophilia; order Gaiellales; family Gaiellaceae; genus Gaiella. Next base: position 123,697 of record CAWJUF010000001.1, read on the forward strand.
AGGGTGCGTGACCGGCCACATCGACCGCGTGAGGAGCCGTGCCGGGGACAATCCGAACGTCTGGCTCGTCCCTGCGGTGATCGTGCTCGGCTTGCTCTACCCGTTCCTCGAGGAGCCACTCAGCACGCTGCCCCTGATCGGCGACTTCGTCCCGACGACGGCAACCGTCGTCGTGATGATCGCGTTCACGATGATGGCCGTCGGCCTCAACATCGTCGTGGGCTACTGCGGCCTGCTCGACCTCGGCTACGTCGCCTTCTACGCGGTCGGCGCCTACACCGCGGGGTGGCTCGCGTCGCAGCAATTCGAGCAGGTGACGTTCCACTTCGGGTCGTCGGTGCCGAACGAGCAGGTCGGGATCCACGTCACGATGTGGGTCGTCCTCATCGCTGCCGGGCTCCTGACGATGCTCGCCGGCATCGTCATCGGACTCCCGACCCTCCGCCTTCGGGGCGACTACCTGGCGATCGTTACGCTCGGCTTCGGCGAGATCATCCCTCAGGTCGTGCGGAACGGCGACAGCTTCGGCGGCTTCAATCTCACGAATGGGACGTTCGGCATCGCTCCGATCGACCCGGTGGGCTTTCCGCTTCTGAGCGCGATCGGCCTGCCCGACAACTTCCAGGCCTCCGACAACCGCGCGCGCTGGTACTACGTGATCGCCTTTCTGCTCCTGCTGTTCACGATCTTCTGCTCCGTTCGCCTGCGCGACTCGCGCCTCGGGCGCGCGTGGATCGCGATCCGCGAGGACGAGACCGCCGCCGCGGCGATGGGGATCCCGCTGATGAGGACGAAGACCTGGGCCTATGCGCTCGGCGCATTCTTCGGCGGCGTCGCAGGCGCGTACTACGCGAGCTTCAAGTCGGGCGCGTTCCCCGCGGACTTCTACTTCAACATCTCCGTCTTCCTGCTCTGCATGGTCATTCTCGGCGGGATGGGGAGTATCTGGGGAGTGGTCGTCGGAGGCTTGATCCTCTCCTACCTGAACTTCAGCGGCCTCTCGACGATCGGCTCCAAGATCCAGGACGCCGGGCTCGACTTCGACCCGACGAAGTACCAGTTCGGGATCTACGGAATCATCATCGTGCTGATGATGCTGTTCCGCCCCGCCGGCCTGATCCCGGAGCGGCGCCACAAGGTCGAGTTCGAGGAGGGCGTGCACGACACGCCGTTCTACGACGTCCAGACCGAGGGCGCACTCACCGACCGCGACCAGAGCGACGACTGATGGCGCCCGACAATCTCGTCGAGGTCACGAAGCTCCGCAAGGAGTTCGGCGGGCTGGTCGCCACCGACGACATCGACTTCGTCATTCCGCGCGGCGCGATCGTGGCGCTGATCGGGCCGAACGGCGCGGGGAAGACCACGTTCTTCAACCAACTGACGGGCGTCTACAAGCCCACCTCGGGCTCGATCGTGTTCGACGGGACGGAGGTCGTCGACCTGCCGCCGCACGCGATCACGGCGCTCGGCATCGGACGCACCTTCCAGAACATCCGGCTCTTCGCGCAGATGAGCGCCGTCGAGAACGTCCTCGTCGGGATGCATTGCCGTCTGCGCGGCGGGATCATCAGCTCGATCCTGAGGACACGCAAGGTCAAGCGCGAGGAGCAGGAGGCGCGCGCGCGCGCCCGCGAGCTGCTCGTCTACTCCGGCCTGCCGCGCCGCCACGACGACCGAGCGGGGAACCTGCCCTACGGTGACCAGCGCCGGCTCGAGGTGGCGCGGGCCCTCGCGACCGATCCGAAGCTGCTCCTGCTCGACGAGCCGACCGCCGGTATGAACCCGCAGGAGACCGCCGAGTTCACGGCGTTCGTCCGGCGCGTGCGCGACGAGAAGGGCCTGACGGTCCTCCTGATCGAGCACGACATGAAGATCGTGATGGGCGTCTCCGAGCGCATCACCGTGCTCGAGTACGGGGCGAAGATCGCCGAGGGCTCGCCGACCGAGATCCAGTCGGACGAGCGCGTGATCGAGGCATACCTCGGAAAGGGCGCAGCCGCGTGAGCGCGACGGCCGCCGCCGGCGACGTCCTGCAGCTCGAGGACGTCCACCTCTACTACGGGGCGATCCACGCCCTGAAGGGCGTCTCGCTCCGCGTCGGCGCCGGCGAGATCGTGACGCTGATCGGGGCGAACGGCGCGGGCAAGTCGTCCACGCTCCGGGCCATCAACGGGCTCAACCGCCCGCGCGAGGGCCGGATCCGCTTCGAAGGACGTGACATCACGATGGCGCCGCCGCACGAGATCGTCGGCGGAGGAATCGCGCAGAGCCCCGAGGGACGGCGCCTGTTCCCACGGATGACCGTCACCGAGAACCTCGAGATGGGGGCGTTCCAGCGCACCGACAAGGAGAACTTCCAGCCGGACATGGACCGGGTCTTCGAGCTCTTCCCGCGGCTCCACGAGCGGCGGACGCAGAAGGCCGGGACGATGTCGGGCGGGGAGCAGCAGATGTGCGCCATCGGTCGCGCGCTCATGGCGCGCCCGAAGCTGCTTCTCCTGGACGAGCCCTCGATGGGCCTCGCACCCATCTTCGTCGAGAAGATCTTCGAGATCGTCGTCGAGATCAACTCCCAGGGAACGCCCGTCCTTCTCGTCGAGCAGAACGCGCTGATGGCGCTCGAGACGGCGAACCGCGGCTACGTCATGGAGACCGGGCGCATCACGCTCGAAGGGCCCGCGTCCGAGCTCAAGACGAACGAGGCCGTGCAGAAGGCCTACCTCGGCCTGGACTGAGCTTGTTCGCGAGCGGGATTCCGCCGAGCGGAATCCCGCCGCTCGGATCCCCGCTTCGGCGGGGCACATCCCTGAAGGCGGGCGCCTACGGCGCCACCCTTCGGCGCCGCAACTGCCGGTTTCTGTTGCGGTGATGCTCTTGAAGAGGTTACGAGACCGCGTCCAGCCGCGGCGGTGGCCCAGGTCGGTCAGGCGCCGCTGACGATCATGGCGGGGTACGGCGGCCCGAGGATGACGCCGGTGCGCGCATCGGGGGCTGCGAGGCCGTCGGCCATCGCGAGCGCGGTCGCAGTGTTGTGCGACGGGACGAACCCGAGCGCCCGCGCCGCGCCGGCGTCGCGGCAGCCGGCCACGATGACGCGCCCGGCCCGCTCGAGCATCGCGCCGCAGGTCTCCCAGTCGGCGAACGGCAGCCGCGGATGCGGGGCCGCGCCGCTGCGGTAGGCGGCGACCGTGCGCCGGTCGCGGGCGGCCTGCGCCTCGACCCGGCCGAGACCCTGTGCGGTCGCGCCGTCGCGCAACGCCGCGAAGAGGGCGCGATAGGGCGCCTGCGGCCCGTGGCCCATGACGCGGGAGAACGGGTGGAGCAGCACGACCGTGCCTCCCTCGACGAGCGGTGGCCGGTTGCGCCACAGTCGGAGCGCGTGGCCGAGCCCGAGCGCGGCGGCGGTGATCGGATTCAGGGGCTCCCGCGGCAAGTGCGGCCCCTCCCATGGCAACGGCACGACGAGCGTGTCGAACGGCTGCGCGACGACGACGCTCCGGATGGCGGTGCCGCGAACGAGCGCCTCCGCGTGCGCCACCGACGGCGGCCCCGCCAAGGCGGCGACGAGCTCGAGCTCACGGGGCGCGCCCGCGAGCAGGCGGCGACGAAGCGCCGGAGGTGACAGGTTGAGCAGCCGCCGGAACGGCGAGCGCCGCACGGCCTCGATCGCCTCCGGGCGCCACGGGAAGCCGCGGTAGAGACCGGTGGTGCGGGGACGGTCGAGGACGAGCGACAGCCCGACGACCGGCACAGCCCTCGCAAGCTCCGCCTCGAGGGCGGCCCCGAGCTGGAGACCCGCGGCGCCCGTCGCCTCGAGCAGGGATACCGTTCGCGCGCGGCGCATCGTCCCGGGCGCGGTGGCGTCCACCAGAGCAGTCGCGCCGCCGTGGAGCACCGTTTCGGCCGCGCCGACCGTCACGACAAGATCGGTGTCGACGAGGGCGGGGTGCACGCGGGTTCGGTGCTCGCCGACGATGATCGGCCGGAGATCGTCCGCCTCGCAGTCGTGGACGACGATCGCCCCGCGGAACTCGCGGGCCTGGTCGGGCCGAAGGAGCGCCTCGAGCTCGCGCCGGCCGGCCCGGCGAGCAAGCCCGCCCGCGACGAGGACGGTCACGCGCGCGCGCGCGACCCCGGCACGCGAGAGCTCTGCAAGCACCGCCGCGAGGGCGTCGCGCCGCGCGTCGTCGTCGACCGTCGGGAGCGGCACCGCCGGCGGCTGGACGACGACGGTCGCGCGGCCCCCCCGCGGCGCGAGCGACTCGAGCGGACCGCCCGCGAGCGGATAGCGGAAGGCCTCGGCGACCGCGGCGCCGATGTCGGCGAGTGGGTCGAGCGGCGGCGGCGAGCCGAGCAGCACCGCATCGTCCGGCAGCGTGACGAGCGGGAGGCGCGAGCCGGAATGCAGGGGCACGCGCACACGAGGATCCTAGGCCGCCGGGCACCCGCCCCTGTGGGACGACCGTTCCCCTCTGCCGGCGAGAGCGGGCGTCAGGCGATGGCGCGGTGCAGACGGTAGAACGTCGGCCGGAAGCCGAGCCGGGGCCAGGCGCGCGACGAGAGGAGGTTCGTCATGCGCCAGTCGGTGACCACCCAGGCGCGGTCGGTCTCGCGCGCCCACGCGAGCACGGCCTCGCCGAGCAGACGGCCCGCGCCGGAGCCCCGCGCCTCCGGCAGGACCGCCGCGAAACCGAGGAAGCCCGCGCCCGGCGGGAGCGCGAGGCTCGTGTGGCTCGACGAGACCTCGATCGCGCAGGCGATCGCCGAGCCGATCACGCAGCCGTCGCGCTCGACGACGAACGTCGTGAAGCGAGGGTCGTCGAAGTCTGCCTCGTACTCGGCGCGCGCGTCCTCGACGGCGGGCAACGGAAGCCGCGAGAAGACAGGCGAGAGCGCCTGGTGCGCGGGTAGGGCGACGTCGAGCCTCGCGAGCGCGTCCAGGTCGTCGCGGCGGGCGAGGCGGAGGGTGAGACCGGGCGGTGCTTCGGTGCGCTCGCCCGCGGGCGGTGTCTCGCGGATCGCGTAGACGTGCTGGTGGCCGAACCCGAGCCGGAACCATGCGTCGACGAGGGCGGGGTCGGACGCCGGCACCATCGCATACTGCGACGTCAAGCCGTCGGCGACCCAGCGCTCCGCGACGGCAGCGTAGAGATCGCGCACGAGCTCGGCCCGCACCGCGGCATGGCCGGCGGGCTCGACCCAGGCGTTCGGTCCCCAGCTCGCGTCGCGCGGGACCCCGACGACGAAGCCCACGACCTCGCCGCCCGCCAGCGCGGCGACGCCCGAGGCGCCGTCGCTGCGGACGAGCGCGTCGATCTCCTCGCGTGCCGCGTCCGGCTCCTCGTACCGCGCGTCGAGACCCGGCTCGACGAGCCGGTGCGCGCGGTGGCGTTCGGCGAGCAGCAGCGCCGCGCCGTCGAGGTGGTCGTCGGCGAAGGGGACGATCGTCGGGGTTCGGAGTGTCTGGGTCACAGCCATGGGTTTAGGGTAGGGGCGCGCATCCGCAGTTGCGTCGTTCCGACGGACGATCTCTCCTCGGCCGAAGGAACGACGCCGGGTCGTTCTGACGGTCACCGGTGCTACCGACTCGTGCGGCCGGAGGCCGGCTTTGCCGGCCGGGAGGCCAGGTGCGGGTAATCCGTGCACGACCCAAAGAGAAGGGGGCTCCCGGGGGAAACAGGGTTTCCCCCGGGCGGGGTTTCCCCCACGTTAAGCTCGGGCTCGTGAGCCCGAAGACGCTCACCGGCGAAGAACTCCAGCTCGACGACGGTCCTGCGAAGGGCTCCGAGCTGTTCCTCGTCGACGGCAACAACCTCGCCTACCGGGCGTACTTCGCGCTCCCCGAGGAGCTGCAGACGACCGACGGGCAGCCGACCAACGCGCTACTTGGGTTCACGAACATGCTCTTCAAGCTGCTCTCCGACTACGCGCCGCGCGGGGTCGCCGTGGCCTGGGACACCCGGCCGACCCACCGCACCGAGATCGCGGAGACGTACAAGGAGGGCCGCCGCCCGATGCCGGACCTGCTGCGGGAGCAGTTCCCGCACTTCCGTCCGATCGTCGAGGCGTTCGGGTACAGGAACCTCGAGTTCGAGGGCTGGGAGGCCGACGACGTGATCGCGACGATCGCGACCCGGGCCGACGAGGCCGGCATCAAGACGTGCGTCGTGTCGACCGACCGCGACGCGTTCCAGCTCTGCAGCGAGAACGTGTCGCTGATGATGACGCCTCGCGGAGTCGCAGAGGTGAACGTGTACACGCCGGAGCGCGTCGAGCTCCGCTACGGCGTCCGGCCCGACCAGGTGCCGGACTTCATCGGGCTCAAGGGCGACACCTCGGACAACATCCCCGGCATCCCGGGCATCGGCGACAAGACCGCCGGCCAGCTGATCGCGCAGTACGGCTCGCTCGAGGAGGTGGTCGCCCATGCCGACGAGCTGTCGCCCGCCCGCGGCCGGGCCGTGCAGGAGCACGCCGACCAGGCGCGAGACTCGAAGCTCCTCGCGACGATGCGCCGTGACCTGCCGCTCGGCGTCGACCCGGCCGACCTCGTGTCCACGTCGCCCGACCGCTCGACGCTGAAGGAGATCTTCCGCCGCTTCGAGTTCCGTGGTCTGCTGAGCAGGGTGGACACGCTCGATGCGGCCCTGCCGGCAGCGGCGCCGCTCGAGACCGACCGGCTCAGCGTGCCGTGGCGCGAGGCCGCGCCGGAGGAGCTTGTGTTGAATCAATACAACGTCCTCGGCGTGGCGTGGCATCAGGGTCGTGCCGGGTTCGCCGCCGGCGACGATGTCATGGTGGTCGAGGGGTCTCTAGCGGAGATCCGCGGCGCCGCAGGCGACGCGGATCTCCTCGCGCACGACGCCAAGTCCCTGCGCCTCGGGCGCGCGCCCGCGGACGACACGCTGATCGCCGCGTACCTCGTCGACCCGGGCCGGTCCGGCTACGACCTCGACGATCTCGCACGCGAGTACGGCCTCGAGCTCGTCCCCGAGCCCGCAACCGAGGAGGACACGGCGGCGCTCGTGCGGCACGCGGAGTCGGCCCGGAGGCTCGCTCCGACGCTCCGGGGCCGGTTGCGGGAGTGGGGGATGGAGCGGCTGTACGACGAGATCGAGCTGCCGCTCACCGCCGTGCTCGCGGACATGGAGGACGCGGGCATCCGGATCGACACATACCGCATGGGAGAGATCACGGCGCGCCTCTCCGAGCGGGTCGAGGAGCTCGAGGCGAGCGCGCTCGACCTCGCGGGCGAGGAGTTCCAGCTCGGCTCGACGCAGCAGCTCGCGCGCATCCTGTTCGAGAAGCTGGCCCTCACGACGGGCCGCAAGGGGAAGACCGGCTACTCGACCGACGCACGCGTGCTCCGCTCGATCCGAGACGACCATCCGATCGTGCCGGTCGTCGAGGAGTGGCGCGAGCTGACGAAGCTCCTCAACACCTACCTCCTCCCGCTCCCCGGGCTGATCGACGAGGACGGGCGCCTCCACACGACGATCAACCAGGCGGTCGCGGCAACGGGGCGGCTCTCCACGACGAGCCCGAACCTCCAGTCGATCCCCGTCCGCACCGAGCTGGGGCAGCGGATCCGCTCGGCGTTCGTGGCACCGGAGGGCTCGCGGCTGTTGTCGGCCGACTACAGCCAGGTCGAGCTCCGCATCCTCGCGCACGTCTCGGGCGAGCCGGTCCTGCGCGAGGCTTTCGCGCGCGGCGAGGACATCCACGCGGCGACCGCGTCGCAGGTGTTCGGCATCCCTCGGGCCGAGCTCTCGCGCGGTCAGCGGGACACGGCGAAGATGGTCAACTTCGGGATCATCTACGGGATCTCGTCGTTCGGGCTCTCCGAGAACCTCGGCATCCCGCGCGAGGAGGCCCAGGAGCTGATCGACACGTATCTCGCGCGACTGCCGCTCGTCCAGGAGCTGATCGGGCGGACGATCGCCCAGGCTGCGGCCGACGGCCACGTGACGACGCTGCTCGGCCGGCGCCGCCCGATCCCCGAGCTTCGCGCCTCGAACCGCCAGACCCGCTCGCTCGGCGAGCGCCTGGCCGTCAACACCGTGATGCAGGGCACGGCGGCGGACGTGATCAAGGTTGCGATGGTGCGGATCCACGAGCGCCTGCGCCGCGAGGGCCGCGCGTCGCGGCTCGTGCTCCAGGTGCACGACGAGCTGCTCCTCGAGGTACCGGAGGTCGAGACGAGCGCCGTTCGAGAGCTCGTCCGCGAGGAGATGGTGGGTGCCTACCCGCTCGACCCGCCGCTCGCGGTCGAGGCCGGCGCAGGCGACACCTGGGCGGACGCAAAGGAGTGAGCGTACGGGTGCGCTTCCATTCGGTCCTCGAGCGGTCTAGACTCGCGCGAGCGTCACACGCGACGCTCCGTGCAAGGGGAGACGAAGGTTCGAGGATCTCGATGAAGCCATGGCTCGCGGCGCCGAGCCTTCCGGCTGACGGTCGGGTACCGGTCGTGCGACCGGTCGTGCCGTCGGCCATCCGAATCGTGTGCTCTCGGACGTCGTCCGAGAGTCCAGTCGACTACAAGGGGAGCAGCAGAGGATGAGACGGATCATGCTCGTGGCGGTCGTCACTGTCACGGTGCTCGCGGGGATCGCGACCAGCGCCGCCGACTCGGCCGGCGTGACGACCTCGGCCGCGAAAGCGACGAAGGCCACGGTTCACAAGGCGGTGTTCTTCGCAGCGGACGGCCTTCGCCAGGACCTCGTCGGCCACTATGCCTCGTCGGGCAGCCACCTGCCGACGATGTCGGAGTTCCTCAAGAGGGGCTCCTACGCGAGCAACAACGGCCTCCTCACCCAGGCGCCGCCGAACACGGGCGCCGGCTGGTACAGCCTCGCGACCGGCGCGTGGCCGGGAGTCCACGGCTCGACGAACAACACGTTCCACCGCAACGGCCAGCCGTTCGCCAACCGGACTGCCGCATTCGACGCGAACGTCCTCCAGGCCGAGTCCATCGCGCAGTCGGCAGAGCGCAGCGGCCTCCGGGTCGCGCAGGTGGAATGGGCTGGCGGACGCAACGCGACGATCGCCGGGCCCACGATCGACTTCCAGTCGTTCTTCTCCGGGCGCGGCGTTGCGACCAACTTCATCGGCAAGCCGGGCGACGTCCTGTTCGACGATCCCGCGTTCATCGCCTCGTTCGGGCTCCAGTTCGACCACCCGAGCGGCTTCGCAGGGCAGGCGCCGTTCCCGGCGGCGGCACCGACGCCTGCGACGGGCTGGACCGGCTCCCTGCCGCAGAGCTACAGCCCGGCGATGGAGATGCGCATGCGCGTCCTCGACTTCGGCATCGACAAGTACGGCCTCAACGCGTACATCATCGACTCGACGAACGACGGCAGAAAGAACTACGACAAGGTGCTGTTCTCGCGGACGAAGAGCGCCGCGGACGCAGTCGGCACCCTCGCGAAGGGCGCGTGGGCGGACGTCAAGGTGAAGATCGCCGACGGCGCCTCCGCGGGCCTGACGGCGGGCATGCTCGTCAGGGTCGAGGAGCTCACCCCCGACCTCTCGCGGGTGCGGCTCTTCCACACCTCGGTCACCCGCGCGATCGCGTCGTGGCCGGCCTGGCCCGGCGAGTCCGGTTTCACGGGTGACTTCGCCGAGTACCTCGCGCAGAAGTTCCCGACGGCGACCGCCGCCGACTTCGCCATCCTCGAGTCCGGGATCACCTCCGAGGAGACGTACGTCGAGCAGGGGCTCTACTGGAAGACCGGGCACCTGCCGATGCTCCAGTACGTCGTCAAGACGTACAAGCCGGACCTGCTGCTCGCCGGCATGCCGACGACGGACGAGTTCCAGCACCAGTTCCTCGGGCTCGTCTCGCCCAAGCTTCCCGGCGGCGCGCCGAACCCGGCCTACGACGACGTCGACCTGAACGGCGTCCCCGACCATCGCGTCGCCGCGCGCGAGAAGTTCATCCGCACGGCATACGAAGAGGCGGACGAGGTCCTCACGGAGGCCCGCAAGCTGATGGACGGCAACCCGACGACGTTCGTCGCGTCCGACCACGGGTTCGCGCCGCAGTTCCTCGCGATCGACGCGAGCCTGCCGCTCGTGGAGCTGGGTCTGCTCTCGAAGCCGCAGACGTCGAACTGCCGGCCGGCCACGGGCGAGACGATCGGCAAGGCGAAGGCGTGCTGGGCGGGCGGAGCCCTCCAGGTCTACCTCAACGTCGCAGGTCGCGATCCTGCGGGCGGCGGCTTCCAGCAGGTTGCCGCGACCGACGTCGCGGGGACGGTCGCCGCGATCAAGGCGAAGTACCAGGGCCTCACCGACCCGAACGACTGGACGCGGGACGGCAAGGCGGAAGGCTGGAAGATGATGGATCGCGTCTTCACGAAGGCGGAGGCGCGCTACATCCCGAACGGGCCGAACTCCACGTCGGACATGGCCCACCCGACGAGGACGGGCGACGTCGTCGCGTTCTCGTTCCCGCCGTACCAGTTCGACGCGGAGACGCCGGGAACGCTGGTTGCGCCGTCCCACTTCTTCGGGCAGCACGGGTACGTGCCCGACGTCCAGGACCTCGCTGCGAACGTCAACATGCGGGCGACGTTCCTCGCAGGCGGTGACGGGATCGCCAAGGGCCAGGTGACCGCACGCACGATCGACCTGGCGCCGACGCTCGCGTTCCTGCTCGGGATCGCCGAGCCGCAGCACAGCCAGGGCCGCGTCCTGCTGGACGTCGTCAAGGGCGGGAACTCGTACAAGCCGATCTCGGTGATCGGGCTCAACGACTTCCACGGCCAGCTCGAGCCGACGACGACGACGCTCTTCGACGGTCTCACGCAGACCGTCGGCGGGGGCGCGTTCCTCGCGACGCTGTTCGACGAGGACTTCGCGGCGCTGCCGCACCCCGGCCTCCTGCTGGCGGGCGGCGACAACGTCGGCGCCTCGCCGCCAAACTCGGCCCTGCTCGAGGACATGCCGGCGATCGACATCGAGAACGCGTGGGGGCTCGACGCAACGTCGTACGGCAACCACGAGTTCGACTACGGCGTCGAGCGGCTGCTCCGGCACCAGGCGCGGGCGAAGTTCCCGTTTCTGGCGACGAACATCGTCGAGAAGGCCACCGGGAAGGCGCCCTCGTGGGTCACGCCTTCCAAGGTGTTCACGATCAACGGCGTCAAGGTCGGCGTCATCGGCGCCGAGCTGAAGAACACACCGGAGCTCGTGTCGGCGGGAGCGACGGCCGGCCTGGAGTTCCTCGACGAGGCGTCGCGGATCAAGGCCGAGTCGGAGCACCTGCGACAGGACGGCGTGCGCGTCCAGATCGTCGTCATCCACCAGGGCACGAACACCGGTCAGAACACGATCGGCAACCTCGTGGGCAGTCCCTGGGTCGGCCCGATCCTGGACATCGCCGACGCGCTCGCCGACACGACCGTGGACGCGATGATCGTCGGCCACACGCACCGCATCTCGAACCTGATGCGGGGCGACATCCTCATCACCGAGGGCATCAACGCAGGCACCAGCTACTCGGTGCTGCAGCTGATGGTCAAGGGCGGTGACGTCGACTGGGCCGGCGGGGCGACTCGCATGGCGAAGAACCTCGGCGTCGTGGCCCGCAGCGATGTGCAGGCGATCGTGGACGACGCGAACGCCAAGACGGCCGTCCTGCGGAACAAGGTGATCGGGAAGCAGGTGGCGGACATCCGGCGCGCGCCGACCCGGCTCTTCGAGTCCGCGATGGGGAACCTCGTCACGGACGCGATGCGGGCGAAGTACCCCGGCGTCGACGCCGCGTACACCAACTCGGGCGGCCTCCGCGCCGACCTGGTGTTCACGCCGCCCGCCGCGGCCGAGCAGCCCGGTGAGATCACGTGGGGCGAGATGTTCGCCGTGCTGCCGTTCGGCAACCGCACGGTGATCCTCACGCTGACGGGCGACCAGCTCCGCCAGGCGTTCGTGAACGGGTTCACGCCGTTCTGCGATCCGGCCTTCGCGGGCGGCACCGGCCGGTTCCCGCAGATCTCTGGGCTGAAGGTGACGTTCAGCTGCAGCGGGACGACGCCGGTCGTGACCGGGATGTGGAAGACGCCGCAGGGCATCACCGGCCCGCAGACGCCGATCGGGCCTTCCGATCCCGTCCGGTTCGTCACGAACGACTTCATGTACACCGGCGGGGACGGGTACACCGTCTTCGCCCAGGGCACGGACGTCCTGCAGCCCGGTGACGCGCTGCTGGACGTCGCCGTCGACTACGTGACCGCGAACTCGCCCGTGGCGCCGGTGGTCGAGGGCCGGATCGTCGGGCCGTAGGCCTAGGGCGTTACACCTCGACGGTCTCGCCGTCCCGGGGGATCACGACCCCCGGGACGGCGGCCGCGAGCTCGGCTCGCGTCAGGAAGCAGTGGTTCAAGGCCTCCATGTGCACCGCCACGACCGTCGGGACGCGCGCGACGACCTCGCGGACGTCGTCGATCCCCATCACGATCAGGCCGCCCTCGAGGAACGAGGCGCCGCCCGCGTTGACGACCGCGACGCGGGGGCGGAAGCGCGCGATCGTCTCTTCCACGGCCTCGTACCAGACCGTGTCGCCCGCAAGGTAGAGCTCGTCGAGGACGAAGCCGCTCACGGGGGCGAGCGCCTCGGCGACCGCGCCGGACCCGTGGCGTGCCGGGACGCGATGGAGCACGAGCCCGTCCCAGTCGAGCGACTCCTCCACCGGACGCGCGTCGAGCCCGAGGTCGTGGAGCGCCGAGGCGTCGTCCGGCTGGCAGAACGTCGGCACGTCCCGCGGCAGGAGCCGCTCCGCCGTCCCGTCGAGGTGGTCGCGGTGACGATGCGTCACGAGCACCCCGTCGACGTTCCGCAGGACCTCCTCGGCGGCTACCGGAAGCTCGACGGTGGGGTTCGACACGGGGTTCGCCGTGTTCTCGAGCGGTGGTCGCGCACGGGCCGGGTCGAGCATCGGATCCACGAGAATCCGCCTCCCGGAGACCTCTAGGATCACCGTGGCGTTGCGGATCAGGGTAACGCGCATGCCCTATTTCTAGGGCATTCGCGCAGCGAATGCCCCGCTATACTCCGCGCTCCGATGAGCAACCACACACTCGAGACACCCACCCAACCCGAAGCCGGCGTCTGGACGACCGGCCCGGACGGGGAGCTGATCCCCGACTACGACGGCACCTTCCCGACGATCAACGAAGGGGAGGTGGTCCACGGCACAGTCGTGCGTGTCGACAAGGACGAGGTGCTGGTGGACATCGGCTACAAGTCCGAAGGCGTCATCCCCGTCGCCGAGCTCTCGATCCGCCGGAACGTGAACCCGGCCGACGAGGTCTCCGTCGGCGACGAGATCGACGCGCTCGTGATGACGAAGGAGGACGCGGAGGGGCGCCTGCTCCTCTCGAAGAAGCGCGCCCGCTTCGAGCTCGCCTGGAAGGCGATCGAGGCGGCGGCCGAGAGCGGCGAGCCGGTCAACGGCCGCGTGATCGAGGTCGTCAAGGGCGGCCTGATCCTCGATCTCGGCGTCCGCGGCTTCCTGCCGGCGTCGCTCGTCGACATCCGCCGCGTGCAGGATCTCGACGAGTTCCTCGGCAAGGAGCTGCGCTGCAAGGTGATCGAGCTCAACCGCTCGCGCAACAACGTCGTCCTCTCGCGCCGCGCCGTCCTCGAGGACGAGCGCAAGGAGATGCGCCAAGCGATCCTCGACCGGCTCAACCCCGGGGACGTCGTGGAGGGAACGATCTCGAACATCGTCGACTTCGGCGCGTTCGTCGATCTCGAGGGCATGGACGGGCTGATCCACATCTCCGAGCTCTCGTGGTCGCACGTCAACCATCCGTCCGAGGTGCTCGAGATCGGCCAGACCGTCAACGTGAAGGTGCTCGACATCGACCGCGAGCGCCAGCGCATCTCGCTCGGCCTCAAGCAGACGCAGTCCGACCCCTGGCAGCAAGTGCTCGACCACTACGGCGAGGGCGACGTCGTCGAGGGCCGCGTGACGAAGGTCGTCACGTTCGGCGCCTTCGTCGAGATCCTCCCGGGGGTCGAGGGCCTCGTCCACATCTCGGAGCTCGCGAACCATCACGTCGAGAACCCGCGCGAGGTCGTGTCGCAGGGCGATCCGGTCAACGTCCTCATCCTCGAGATCGACGGCGACCGCCGCCGGCTTTCGCTCTCGCTCAAGCGGGTCGAGGAGGGCACGTTGCCGGTGCCGCGCGCCGACGGCGGCGAGTCGGTGCACTCGATGCCCGATCTTCGCCTCTCGGAGGAGGCGTTCCCGTCGAGCGGCGCGGTCGCCGAGGACGTCGAGGCCGTGCCCGATGCCGACGACGAGATCGTCGACGGTTCCCTCACGGTCGAGGAGATCGACGGGACGCCCGACCCCGAGCCCGACGTGGAGCCTGCGGCGGAAGCCGAATCGGAGCCGACGGCCGAGGCGGTCGTCGAGGCAGCCGACGAGCCCGAGGCCGACGCCGCCGAGCACTAGTGCGCCGCCCGATCGCGGTTGCGATCACGGGGGGAATCGGCGCCGGCAAGTCCACGGCGCTCGAGGCGTTTCGGGCGCACGGCGCCGCGACGGTCTCGAGCGACGAGATCGTCCATCACTTGCTCGCGTCCGACGACGGCGTCCGCGACGCGATCGTCGCGCGGCTGGGGGAGGGGGCCCTCGGCAGCGACGGACGTCCCGATCGCGGTCGCATGGCGGAGGCGGTGTTCGGCGACCGCGACCGGCTCGCGTGGCTCGAGGGGCTGCTGCACCCGCTCGTCTCGCGCGAGTACCTCACGTGGCGCGAGGAGCTCGCCGCCCTCGACGACCCGCCCCGCGTGTGCGTCACCGAGGTCCCGTTGCTCTTCGAGGTCGGAGCAGAGGAGCGGTTCGACAAGGTCGTGGTCGTCACGGCGCCGACCGCGCTCCGCGAGCAGCGCCGCCGCGTCGCCCGGGACGACCGCGACTCGCGCCTGCTGCCGGACCGCGAGAAGGTCCGGCGCGCAGACTTCCACTACGTGAACACCGGCACGTTCGAGGATCTCCATGCCTGGGTCGGAGCGGTGATGGCGGAGCTCGCGGCAGAGGCCTCGACGCCGGCGTGAAGCGGGTCGGGCTGGTCGTGCTGCTCGCCGCCGCGGCGGCCGGCGTCGCGGCCTGGGTCGTGACCTCACAGCCGGAGTGGTACCAGCGCGTCCGCTATCCGCTGCGATACGAGGCGATCGTCCGGACGCACGCACGGAACTACGACCTGCCGCCCGCGCTCCTCGCCGCCGTCATCTATGCCGAGAGCAAGTTCGACGCGTCCGCGCGCTCCGAGGCGGGCGCGGTCGGACTGATGCAGCTGCTGCCCGACACCGCACAGGGGATCGCGGTGCGGACGGGAGGGCAGGGATTCGTCCAGAGCGACCTGCTCGACCCCGAGATCAACGTCCGCTACGGCGCGTGGTACCTCCGGCACCTTCTCGACCGCTACGACGACGACATACCGACCGCACTCGCCGCCTATCACGCCGGCCAGGGGAACGTCGACGACTGGCGGCGCCGGGGGGTCGGCATCCAGTTCCCGGAGACGAGGACGTACGTGAAGCGCGTGCTCGACGCCGAGAAGGTCTACGCTGACGCGTACGGCGGACGAGCTGTCCGGCACGTGAGGGCGAAGAGGGGCGAGGCTGAAGCCACGCCTCAGGGGGCGTGACCGGGGCGTGGCTTCAGCCTCGCCCCCCTTGGTTGCCCGCGCCCGATCGCGTCCTTGACCAGCCGCAGCAGGAGCTCGCTCGCCGGCGGGTCGAACCCGAGCGCGCGCTGGGCGACGACGCCGTCGACGACGACGCCGATGAACTGGCCGAGCTCGTCGGCCGAGACGTCGGAGCGGAGCTCGCCGGCGGCCTGTCCTTTCTCGATCCAGCCGCGGCTGCGTTCCCGGGCCTCGGTCGGTGCGATCGCGATCCACCGCTCGCGAAGGGCGGCGTCCGCCTTCAGGAGACGGCCAAACTCGAGATAGACCGCGAGCCAGTCGGGCTCGTGCTCGGTGACCGCCTCGAGCAGCGCGTCGAAGCCCTCCTCGGCGAAGAGCGCGTGCAGGCGCGTGTTGTCCTCGGCGGCGAGCGCGAGGAAGAGCTCCTGTTTGGAGGAGAACCAGTTGAAGATGGCGCCGCGGGAGAGGCCGATCTCCCGCTCGAGGCGGACGACCGTCGCCCCCTCGTAGCCATAGTGCGCAAAGCAGCGGCGCGCGCCCTCGAGGACGCGCCGTCGGCGGACTTCCTTTTCGGCGTCGCTCAGCTTCGGCACGATCGTACTTTACAAAACAGTACGTACGTTTTATATTGCTGCGCATGGCTGACCCCAGAGATCGTCAACTCGCAGAGCTCCTCGTCGACACGTGCGTCGGCGTCCAGCCCGGCTGGCAGGTGCTCGTCGTCGGCACACCGCCGGGCCGCCCGCTCATCGAAGAGGTCGTCCATGTCGTCGCCGAGCGGGACGCCTACGCCCTGCTCCGCGTCGGGTTCGGCGGGAGCTTCGCGGCCCGGACGTGGATGCGCCACGCACCGCTCGAGCGCGTCGCCGTCGCTCCCTCCATCGAGGTCCACACCCTCGAGACCTGCGACGCCCTGATCGTCGTCGAGGCCCCGGAGAACACCCGGGATGCGGCCGACATCTCCGGTGAGCGGTTGGCGGCGTTCCAGGGCGCGTACCGACCCGCCATGGAGCGCATCTTCCGCCACGAGGTGCCGTGGGTCGGGTGCCAGTACCCGACTCCCGCGCTCGCGCAGGACGCCGGCCTCTCGACCGAGGAGTTCGCCGACTTCCTGTACGGCGCGTGCCTGCGGGACTGGGACGTCGAACGGGAGCGCATGCAGCGCTACGCCGACCGCTTCGACGCAGCGGACGAGGTGCGGATCGTCGGGGACCAGACCGACCTGCGGCTCTCGATCGCCGGGCGGGCGATGAAGGTCGACGCGGGCGGCGCGAACATCCCGGGCGGCGAGTTCTTCGGCTGCCCTGTGGAGGATTCGGCCGAGGGAGCAATCGCGTTCACGGAGTTTCCGGCCGTGTACGCCGGCCGAGAGGTCAACGGGATCCGCCTGCGCTTCGAGGGCGGAGCCGTCGTCGATGCCTCCGCCGAGACGAACGAGGCGTACCTCGTCGAGATGCTCGACTCCGACGGCGGCGCACGGCGCCTCGGTGAGCTCGGCATCGGCTGCAATCCCGGAATCACGCGCTATATGCGGAACACCCTGTTCGACGAGAAGATCGACGGGACGGTGCATCTCGCGCTCGGGAACGGCATGCCCGACCTCGGCGGGACGAACGAGTCCCGCATCCACTGGGACATCGTCAAGGACCTGCGCATGCCGGGGACGCGGATCGAGCTGGACGGCGAGGTCGTCCAGCGGGACGGCGCGTGGCTGCTCTGACGAGGAGCCCGCTCCGCCAGCGGCCGATCGTCGCGCTCGTCTCCGCGGAGGTCATCTCGTCCCTCGGGTCTCAGATGACCTTCTTGGCGCTGCCGTGGTTCGTCCTCTCGACCACCGGCTCGGCCACGCGGATGGGCGTCGTCCTCGCGATCGAGCTCCTCCCGATCGCGATCCTCGGGATCCCCTCCGGCGCCGTGATCGCGCGGTACGGGGCGCGCCGCACGATGATCGTCTCGGATCTCATCCGCGCGCCCCTCCTCGCGTCGATCCCGGTGCTCCACGAGATGGGACTGCTGAGCTTCCCGCTGCTCCTCGCCGTCGTCGCGGGCATCGGGGTCTTCCTCGCGCCGTACTTCGCGTCGCAACGGCTGATCCTGCCCGAGCTGGTCGGCGACGACGAGCACGTCGTCGCGCAGGCGAACGCAATCGTCGAGGGCGCGAACCGCGCCACGTCGCTGCTCGGGCCGGCCGCCGCGGGCCTCCTGATCGCCGTGTTCAGCGCCCCGGTCGTGCTGTACGTGGACGCCGCCACCTTCCTCTGCTCGTTCGCGCTGCTCTCGCTGTTCGTGCCGGCGCGGCCGCCGCTGCCGCAGTCCGACGACGGGCGGGGCGTCTTCGCCGGCATCCGCTTCCTCCTCCACGACCCGCTGCTGCGCGTCCTCGGGCTCACGGCGCTCGTGGCGAACGGGCTCGGGCAGATGCTCGGCGCGGGGTTGACCGTCCTCGCCTACGAGGAGTACTCGAGCTCGAAGGTCGCGGGAGCCTTCTTCGCCGCCTTCGGCCTCGGCGCCGTCCTTGGGAGCGTCGCCGCGGTACGGATCGTCGGGCGCCACGACCCGCTCCGGCTCGGCGCGACGGCGTTCGTCGTCCTGACGCTCCCGATCTTCGCGCTCTCGCTCGACCTGCCCGTGCCGTTGCTCATGACGGCGCTCGCCGCGTCGTCCTTCTTCGGCCCGCTCGTGAACGCGCCGCTGATCGGCGTGATCACGATGCGCACGCCGGAGGCGATCCGAGCCAAGGTGATGACCGCCGTCCTCACGACCGCGATGCTCGCCGGCCCGGCAGGAATGGTGGTTGCGGGCCCGCTCCTGCAGGCGTGGGGCCCGCATCGCGTCTTCCTGCTGGTCGCCGCGGGCCAGCTCTGCGCGACGATCCCGTTCGCGATCGTCGCGTTCCGGCGACACGAGCCCGCCGCCGTCGCGGTCTCCTAGGCCTTCGGCGTGGGGCGGCTCGACCATGTGGCGCCAGAGGTTTTCGAGCAGCTGCATCCCCTGCGGCGTGTAGAGCACGGCCGGGAAGTCGAGCACCCCGGCGGAGAAGACGCGCGCGCCGGCCGGGGTCTCGTGGTAGGCCATCTCCGCGTTGAGCCCGAGCCCGAACAGGTTCGGGATGATCGCGAGCACCTTCGTGCCAGGCGGCGAGAGAGGGGTCGTCATGTCGATCTCGATCCCGAACCCGCCGACCTCGGAGCCGAGGAAGTCGCCGTTCGCGAGCTCAGTCCCCTCGAAGAGCCAGGGCGCCGCGTCGTGGTCCGTGATGACGAACGGCGCCTGTCGCTCCCCGTCGTCGTTCGCACGGTACTGGACGCCGAGCATGCGCGCCTCGGGCCGGCCGAGCGTGCGCCACTGGGCGATCCGGCGGATCGCGTTCTCGCTCCGGTCGACCTTCCAGAAGAAGTTGTTCGCCGAGAGCAGGATCAGGCGGCCGCCGAGCGCGTAGTAGCGCTCGACGACATCGTAGGCGCGTGTCGTGACGTACTCCGTGTGGCCGGGGAACACGACGAGGTCGTACTGCGCTCGCAGCTGGTCGCCGCTCGCGAACGCGTCGAGGTCGTCGTCCGACAGGAAGTCGGGCTCGCGGCGGGTCTTCTCGAGGAAGCGAAGGAACGGGAAGTCGTAACGGCGAAACCGCGGCGGCACGCCGCGGTCGCGATAGGGCCGGTCGACCAGGACCGGCGGCCTGCCACCCACGTACCACGTGTCGCCCCAGCCGTCCCCGTCCGCGTCGTAGAGGTTGTAGGCCTGCCAGGTGTTGGTCGGGAGGACGACGGCGACACGCAGTTGGCTCGGTGTCTCGGCCCGCAGGACGAACGGCGCGAACCCGACGCGACCGTCCTCCGCCTCGAGCCGGGCCGCGTAGAGCCCGCTCGGCCAGTCGCCCGACTGCACCGAGATCGTCTGCGCGGGTCGAGCGCTTCCCCGTCCAGTCGATCCGTACTGGATCGTCCATCTCCAGCCCGACGAGCTCGTCGTTGCGGAGGCTCGGGTCCGGGCCGTGGCCGACGCGAAGAAACGTGAGCGTGAACGACGGCACGTCGGCGAGCACCCGCATCGCCATCGGCTCGGTCGGGAGGTACGAGCGGCGCGAGAAGGCCGCTTCTATCCCGAGGACGCGGACGACGGGCGCGCTCGCGCGCTCCGGCCTCGCGGGGCGGCGCCCGCCGTAGACCCGGCGCCCGGCCTTCCCCTCGATCGTCAGGCGCATGACGTACGAGCCGACGGGCACGTCGTCGGCCGGCGTCCATGCGATCTCGTGCGACCCGGAGGCGAGCGTCGCCTCCTTCGTCCAGCGGACGCTGCTCGTCCCGATCCCGGTCCGGACGGCGTCCAGCCGTACGCGCGCGCGCCGGCCGAGCCTGAAGAGGACGCGCGCCGTGTCGCGGCCCTCGCTCCCGGGCGCGATCGTGACGAACATCGACCGGTCGCCCGCGAACGGCTTCGCGGCGCCGCGGACGGTGAGGCTCGACGACGTGAGGGACGCCCGAGTCCTTCCCGAAGGCGAGCCTCGGAAAGGCCGCGACCGCCCCCGCAACGCCGGCCGACGCCCGGAGCAGATGCCTCCGCGTGAGCCCGAGGCCACGCACCGTCTCCGAACGCTAGCGGCCGGGGCGGCGCGTGCTGGTCGTCCGAGGGGCCCGCCGGGCGGGCCCCTCGACGGGACGCTCGCTTCGTTACGGCGCCGCGCTGCAGGTGCCGGTGACCGTGGTAGACGCCGACGCGCCCAGCGCGTCGGTCGCCGTCGACGTTGAACACGACCGGGCCCTCGAACAAGCCGCACCGAGTGGCTGAACGACCACGACCACGCGCCGGTGGCGTCAGTGGTAGCGACGCCCGTGCCGGAGCCCGGATCGCTGTCGGGCTCGACGTAGTCGGTGACGGTGTCGATCGAGCTGTTCGGGTTGTAGCCCGTGCCTGAGAACGCCACCGTGAAGCACACCGGATTGCAATCGCCGGGAGTGACCGTATTGGTCAGCGCCGGATTGACGCCGGCGGCCCCGTCGGGCCTGTGGGCCCGGTAGGCCCGGTAGGCCGGTAGGCTGTCGGCGCTGTCGGCCCCGTAGGCGGCAAGATGGGCCCGACCGGTCCAGGCGGCACGAACTGGCCGCTGAAGACCGCCGTCACGTCGACGGTCGCGCCGCACACCTTGAGCGTGCACGGATTGCCCTGCCCCGCGCAAGCGCCCTCCCAGGCCTTGAAGGTGTGTCCCGGCGTGATGTAGGCCGTGAGCTTCACCTCGCGGTTCGGGTCGAACGCCCTGATGCACGCCATCGGGCAGTCGATCAGGTAGGGATCGCTGCGGACGTACCCGCCGCCCCACGGCTTGACGTCGACGGTCAACGTCGCCGCCCCCGCCCACGTGTAGCTGGAGCCGTCGCTCTCAGGCGGCCGCGACTGCCCGGACGCCGGGAGGAGCGCAGCCGTTGTCGCGAGTGCGAGAATGAACAGCACTCGCGCCACGTTCCTACCTCTCATGGAAATACCCCCTTCTTGTCGGCCTGGGCACCGCACCCGCGCCGTGCCAGGATCGTCGAGCCAGCCCGCTAACCACGCGCTAACCATTGACGTTACTCAGGCAGGTGGCAGCGTCAACGCCTCGCGGCCCGGGCCGGCGTCAGCCACGCAGCTCGACGCGGACGACGAGGCGTCCCTCGCGCGACTCGGACGTCCCGACCTGGACGAGCAGGACGTCGCCCTCCGCGACGGGGACGTCGAGGACGAGCTGCGCGTTCCAGACCGGGCTCGCGCAGCCGAGGAAGATCGGTTCGCCCCTCGGTCGCGGTGCCGCCCGGTAGAGGCGCACCACCGGGTCGAGCGGCGTCGAGCCGGCGAGGTCGACGACGAGCCTGCCGGCGATCCCGGGGCGCAACGAGTACCAGACCGACGTCGCGGAGGGGAGGCACGGCGACGGCTCGCCCGGCAGGGACGTTCCGCTTCGACACGTCGATCGTCTGCGCGAACGGGAGGCTCGGGATCGGGACGGGCTCCTCGAGCGTGCCGGGCTGCGTCGTCTCGAGTTGTGTCATGACCATCCTCCCGGTGGCGTTTCCCGAAGGCTGTCGTGTCACGCCAACGATCCGCTAACCGCGTCCCCTGTACTTCCGCGAGGCCGAGGAGTAGCGTCGCCGCACTCGACCATGAGGAGCGACGCCGTTGAGTTTCTCGTGCTCGGCCCGCTCGAGGCGCGCGCGGGCCGGGAGCGGATTTTGCTCGGTGGCCCGAGACAGCGCGCCGTGCTCGCCGATCTCGTGCTGCACGCCGGCTCGGTCGTCTCGAGGGATACGCTGATCGACGATCTGTGGGCGGGCGAGCCGCCGCCGACGGCGGAGGCCGTCGTGCAGAACGCCGTCCTCGCGGCTGCGGGTGCTGGTCGGGAAAGAGACGATCGAGACGCGCCCGCCCGGGTACGTGCTTCGGGCGGAGCCGGGTGCGATCGACGCTCGTCGCTTCGAGCGGCTCGTGCACGACGCGCGGCCGCTTCCGCCCGCGGAGCGCTCCGCCGCGCTCCGGGACGCGCTCGCGCTCTGGCGCGGCTCGCCGTTCGCCGACCTCTCGTACGAGAGCTTCCTCCAGGCGGAGATCGCGCGGCTCGACGAGCTCCGGCTCACCGCGCTCGAGGACCGCATCGAGGCCGAGATCGAGCTCGGCCGCCACGACGACGTGATCCCCGACGCTGCCCCCCTCGCCGCGCAGCACGCCGACCGCGAGCGGCTCTGCCGTCTCCTGATGCTCGCCCTCGCCCGGGCGGGCCGCCAGCAGGAGGCGCTCGACGCCTACGAGACGACACGGCGTGCGCTCGACGAGCAGTGGGGCCTCGAGCCCTCCCCGGAGACGCGCGCGCTGCATCGGATGATCCTCACGCAGGACCCGGCGATCGCGCCGGCGCAGCCGGTGGCGACGGCGGTCGGTCACGGTGCGCCGGCCCGTCTCGCTGCTGCTCGTCGAGCCGCTCGTCGACGACGACCTGGAGCTCGAGGCTGCTGGGGCGATCGTCCAGGACGTCCGCCGGACCGTCGCCGACGTCGTGTCCCGGCACGGCGGCGCGCTGTCGCCGGAGTCGGGGATCGAGCTCGTCGCGGCCTTCGGCGCCGACGGCGCGCACGAGGACGACGTCGTCCGCGCCGGCCGCGCCGGGATCGAGGTTCGCGAGGTCCTGCGCGGCCGCGACGTCGAGGCGAAGCTTGCGATCGGGACGGGGAGGCTCCTGATCGAGGGCTCGCGGCCGGTGCTCGTCGGCGCTGTGGTCGGCCGCACCCGGCAGGGCGCTCCGAGACGCCGGCGCGGACGAGATCCAGCTCACGGCGATCGCAGCGCGGCTCGGCGGCGACGCGTTCGAGGTCGACGCCGACGGGAGGCTCCTCGGCGTCCGCCCGGGCCGGCCGCGGCCGCGGGTGGACCTCGCGCCGCTCGTCGGGCGGGCGGAGGAGCTCGCTCGCCTCCAGGCCGCGTTCGACCGCGTCGTCGAGACGGGAATGCCCGTGCACACGGTGGTGGTCGGCGAGGCCGGCATCGGCAAGAGCCGCCTGGTCGGAGCGTTCGTCGAGGACGTGCCGGCCGTGCTGCTCGAGTCCGCCTGCGTCCCGTACGGCGAGGGGATCTCGTTCCTCCCCCTTCGGGAGCTGGCGGATCGGGCCGCGGAGCTCGACGCGACCGCCCCCGATCTCGGCGAGCTCTCGAGCGCGGATGCCGCGTTCGCCGCCGCGCGCACGCTGGTCGAGCACTTCACCATCCGACTGCCCGGTCGTGGTCGTGCTGGACGACATGCACTGGGCGGTGCCGACGTTCCTCGACGTGGTCGAGTACGTCGTGCGAGCGGTGCGCGGCCCGCTGCTCGTGATCTCGATGACCCGCCCGGAGCTCCTCGAGCGACGCCCGGACTGGGGGGAGGACGCGACGGTGCTGGACGCGCTGACGGGAGACGACGCGCGACGGCTCGTCGACGCCCTGCCCGAGCGCGACGTCCTGGACGACGACCTCGCGGACACGATCCTCGAGGCAGCGGAGGGCGTGCCGCTCTTCCTCGAGCAGCTCGCGGCGCATGCGGCCGAGTCCGACGTCGCGGAGGCGGGGATCCCGACGAGCCTTGACGCGCTGCTCGCGAGCCGCATCGACGCGCTCGAGCCGGGCGAGCGGGACGTCCTCTCGCGGGCCGCCGTCGTCGGCCGCGCGTTCTCGCGGGAGTCGCTCGGCGCGCTGACACGGGATGCCGGCAACCGCGAGGTCGACGGACGGCTCGCGTCGCTCGAGCGTCGCAGGCTCCTGCGTCCGCGTGGAGTCGACCACGAGTTCGTCCACCCGCTCGTCCGCGGCGCCGCGTACGACGCGATCGGCCGCCCGGAGCGGGCGGCGATGCACGAGACGTTCGCCCGCTGGCTCGACGGGCGCGGCGAGGGCGAAGAGCTCGTCGGCACGCACCTGGAGCGCGCCGCGTTCGATGCGAGCGACCCGGCGGGCCGGGGCGCACTCGCCCGCGAAGCGTCGGATCGTCTGGGGGGCGCCGGACAGCGTGCGCTCCTGTCCTTCGACCACGCGGCCGCTGCGAACCTGCTCGAGCGCGCGGCGGCGCTCCTCGACGAGGAGGCGCTGGACCGGATCGAGATCGAGTGCAGTCTGGGGCCTGCGCTGAGAGGCATCGGGCGGATCGATCAGGCGATCGAGCTCCTCGAATCCACGGCGGGCCGTGCCCGCGTCGCAGGTCACCGAACGATCGAGCTTCGCGCCCGCGTCGAGCTCGCCCTGCTCCTCGTGACGGGCGGACAACTCACTGCGGAGGCTGCGGCGGCTCTCCTCGACGAGGCGCTGGCCGTGCTCACAGAGGCCGACGATGTGATTGGAGTCGCCCGCGCCGAGACGACGTACGTCAACCTTCTTCTGGCGAACGGGCGCCTCGACGAGGCCTTCGCACACGTGGAGCGTGCAGACGCCGCATATCGGCGCCTCGGGCGAAGTGGCCAGGTGGACACGACAGCCGTGCTCGTCGCGCTCCGAGGGTCGACGACCGTACAAGAGGCGATCCGCGCCTGCAAGAGTAGCCTTGGCGGACAGCCAGACAGTCCTCGGGTGCAGGCGTACCTCCTCGTCTACCTCGGTGTCCTCTGCGCGTTGAGTGGGGACGTGGCCGGGGCCCGAGAGGCTTCGACCGGCGCTCGGTCGCACCTGCAGGAGCTCGGCGAGGACGTAGGCCTCGGCACCTCCGCGGCCCTAATGTTCGGCGAGACGGAGGCGATCGCGGCGGACTGGTCTCGCGCGCGCGAGGTCTTCGAGCAGGGCCTGGACTACACGCGTGACCGACCCCAGTATCAGGACTACCGCGCGTACTTCCTCGCGCGGCTCGGAGAGATCGAGCTCGAGCGCGCGGACCCTCACGCCGCAACCTCGCTCGCCGAGGAAGCCCGCGGCCTCGCTATCACCGGCGACATCGAAACGAACGTCTGGTGGCGGCGCGTGGGCGCCCGCGCGTTGTCCGCGACGGACCAGCCTCGCAAGGCGCTGCGGCTCGGCCGTGAGGCCCTGTCCATCGCGGACACGACGGAGGACGTGCTCCTCCGGAGCGGGGCACGCCTCGATCTCGCCGAGGTGCAGTTGCGTGCAGGACGCAAGTCCGAGGCTCTGTCGCTCGTTTGCGAGGGGCTGGCGCTGCTCGACCGCAAAGGCGCAGCCCTCCCCGCCGAGCACGCCCGCTCGCGTTTCGCTGAGCTTCTCCCCGAGGAGGAGGACGGGGGCGCGGCGTTCGCCGCCGCGCCCCTCGAACGACCCACCTAGCACTGCGGTGGGCAACTGCTGCCCGGCATCCGGGCCGGCTCGCCCGAGGCGACCGTCTGCGTCGTCGCCGCCACCACCACGATCCTCGCGAGCTCGTCGCGCTCGGCGAGTCGCGCCTCCGCGCCACGGGGCGCACGCTCACCGCCGACGAGCGAGCCCGCTATCTGGGCTGAAACGCGAGAGGGGCGTGAGGCGGCCTCGACGGCCTCACGCCCCTCTCTCCCCCCGAGGACGGAAGGATCGCGCGGCGCGCTAACCGCCGGCTAACGGCATGTGACCGCTACGCGGGTAGGAGCGTCAGCACATCGCAGTGTCGCGGGCGCACCACCGAGAAATGACGGTGGTCGAGTGTCGCGACCTTCGTCTCGCCGAGCGTCTCGCACGTCGCGATCACCGATGCGTCGACGAAGCCGAGTCCGAGGGTCTCGTACTGCACCTCCAACGCCGCGGCGCGCTGCAGCTCGCGCTCGTTGCCGCGGTGGAGCCGGTACCGGCCTTCGGCGACGTCGTCGACGAACGACCGCCATCCGCGGACCGCACGGTGCTTCCGCAGCCAGTAGTCGATCTCGACCAGTGTGGGCGCGGGGACGACAAGCTCCTCGTCGACCTCTGCGGCGACCTCCACGCAGCGGCCGTGATCGCGATCTTCGACCACGAGCAGCGCCACGACGACGCTCGTGTCGAGAACGAGGCTCACGCTAGTCGCCGCGTGCGGGCGAGTCCTCGTCCCGCCACGAGCGTTCCGACAGCGCGATGTCGTCGACTGGTCCGATCGAGACGATCCCGAATCTCGGGCGCGGGCGAGCGCGCCGTACCTCGGCTGCCTTCTCGGCAACTGCCTCACGAAGCACCGCGGCGAGCGAAATCCCGCGGCGTCGTGCCTCGAACTCCAGGAGGGCGAGATCGTCGATTTCAGCTGTGACGGTGGTGCGCCGCGTCATGCATCAGATGCTAACATCGTACAGACGTTCGTGTCAACGGCCAGCTCCCGCCAGAGGTTGTCGAGCAGCGGCGAGACAGCCGGCCGGAGCGCCGCTCCGGCGAGCGTAACGCGCCCGCTGCGGAGAAGCGCCGGTCGGCGCCCGCGGAACACCCGTTCGCACCGTTGCTACGCTCGACGAGCGATGCCCGATCTCCGCGTCACGTCCGCATACCGCCCGACGGGCGACCAGCCGCGCGCGATCGCCGAGCTCGCCGAGTCGCTCCGTGCGGGGAACCGCGGCCAGACCCTGCTCGGTGCGACAGGGACGGGCAAGACGGCGACGATGGCCTGGGTGATGGAGGAGCTCCAGCGCCCGGCGCTCGTGATCGCGCACAACAAGACGCTCGCCGCGCAGCTCTGCAACGAGTTCCGCGAGTTCTTCCCGGAGAACGCGGTCGAGTACTTCGTCTCCTACTACGACTACTACCAGCCGGAGGCGTACGTCCCGCAGGCCGACCTCTACATCGAGAAGGACTCCTCGCAGAACGACGACATCGCCAGGCTCCGGCTCGGCGCGACGAGCTCGCTGCTGACGCGCCGCGACGTCGTCGTCGTCGCGTCCGTGAGCTGCATCTACGGCCTCGGCTCGCCGGAGGAATGGCGCGAGAAGGTGCTGATCCTCGAGGTCGGCTCCGAGCACGACCGCGACGAGATGCTCCGCACGCTGATCGACTCGCAGTACGTCCGCAACGACACGGTCCTCGCGCGCGGGCGGTTCCGAGTGCGAGGGGACGTGATCGAGGTGCAGCCGGCGAACGTCGAGACGGCGTACCGGATCTCGATGTTCGGCGACGAGGTCGAGCAGATCTCGCACTTCGACCCGCTCACCGGCGAGGTGCTCTCGAAGCTCGACAACCTCGCGATCTGGCCGGCGACGGAGTACATCACCTCCAAGCCGACCGTCGACCGCGCCGTCGACGAGATCCGCCACGAGCTCGAGGAGCAGGTCACGAAGTTCGAGGCAGAGGGCCGCATGCTCGAGGCACACCGGATCCGGCAACGCACGGAGTACGACGTCGAGATGCTCAGGGAGCTCGGCTTCTGCAACGGGATCGAGAACTACTCGCGCGTGCTCGAGGGCCGACCACCGGGCTCGCATCCGTTCACGCTGATCGACTACTTCCCCGACGACTTCGTCGTCTTCGTCGACGAGTCGCACCAGACCGTCCCGCAGATCGGCGGGATGTACGAGGGCGACCGCTCGCGCAAGCAGACGCTCGTCGACTACGGCTTCCGGCTCCCGTCGGCGCTCGACAACCGGCCGCTCCGCTTCGACGAGTTCCTCGGGAAGGTGGGGCAGATGGTGTTCGTCTCGGCCACGCCCGGGCTCGTACGAGCTTCGCCATTCGCAGGTCGTCGCCGAGCAGCTGATCCGGCCGACGGGCGTCGTCGATCCCGATGTCGAGCTGCGCGCGACGAAGAACCAGATCGACGACCTGCTAGGGGAGATCCGCCGCCGCGAGCAGGCGAACGAGCGCGTGCTCGTGACCACGCTGACGAAGAAGATGTCCGAGGACCTGACCGACTACCTGCTCGAGTCCGGGGTGAAGGCGCGCTACCTCCACTCGGAGATCGACACGCTCGAGCGGATCCAGATCATCCGCGAGCTGCGGCTCGGCGAGTACGACGTGCTGGTCGGCGTCAACCTCCTGCGCGAGGGCCTCGACCTCCCCGAGGTGTCGCTTGTCGCGATCCTCGACGCCGACAAGGAGGGCTTCCTCCGCGGGAAGACGGCGCTCCTGCAGACGATCGGCCGGGCGGCGCGGAACGTGAACGGCACGGTCCTCATGTACGCGGACAAGCTGACCGAGGCGATCCAGGGCGCGCTCGAGGAGACGAACCGCCGCCGGGCAGCGCAGCTCGCCTACAACGAGGAGCAGGGGATCACGCCGGAGTCGATCGTCAAGGGCGTCTCCGACATCGCCGAGCTCCTCGCACTCGAGTCGCCTACCGTCCCGGGCCGCCGCCGGCGCGGCAAGCAGGAGGTCTCCGGGATGAGCCCCGACGAGCTCGAGAAGCTTGTCGTCACGCTCGAGGAGGAGATGTACGTCGCGGCCGAGGAGCTCCGCTTCGAGTACGCCGCCAAGCTGCGCGACGAGATCAAGGAGCTCCGCCGCGAGCTGAACGCGCTTGCGGACGCACCCGCCTAGCGTAATACTCGACGTATGTCGAAGATGATCACCGTTCGTATGTCGGAGGACCGAGTGGCAGCGATCGACGAGCTCGTGGCCTCCGGCCGCGCCAGCCGGGCCGCAGTGATCGTCGAGGCGATCGACCGGCTCGTCGCTGCCCTCGAGAGCGAGCGGATCGATCGCGAGATCGTCGAGGGGTACAGGCGCGTTCCGTCGACGCCGGAGGAAGACGCCTGGGCCGAGTGGTCGGCGCTCGAGTCCATCCGTGAGGAGCCGTGGTGAAGCGCGGCGAAGTGTGGTGGGTCGAGCCCCCGGATACGGGCAGGCGCCCCCATCTCGTGCTGACCCGCGACTCGGCGATCGGTCCTCTGACACGTGTTCTGGGCGTCCCGGCGACACGAACGATTCGTGGGATCGCGTCCGAGGTCGAGGTCGGGCCGGCGGACGGCATGCCCGATCACTGTGTGCTCTCGCTCGACAACCTGCGGGTCCTGCCGAAATCCTACTTCGTCGAGCGCATCTGTCTCCTTGATGACGGACGCATGCTCCAGGTCTGTCAGGCGCTCGCGGTGGCGACGGGCTGCGGCTGACAGGTTGGCGTTCCTCGGGGTCGACGTCGGCGGGACGTTCACCGACGCGGTGCTGCTCGCGAACGGCCGCTTGCACACGGCGAAGGTGCCGACCGCCACCGAGCAGGAGCGATCGGTGGTCGAGGCGGCGCGGCTCGTGCTCGAGGCAGCCGGCACGCCGCCGCTCGAGCGGTTCGCGCACGGCACGACGGTCGCGACGAACGCGCTGCTCGAGCGCAAGGGCGCGCGCACGGCATTCGTCGCGACCCGGGGCTTCGAGCACCTCCTGCACCTTCGCCGCCAGGACCGGGCGCACCTCTATCGCCTCGACGTCGGCCACCCGGAGCCGCTCGTCCCGCTGGAGCGCTGCGTCGGCGTGGACGAGCGCATCGGGCCCGGACGGCGTCGTCGCGCCGCTCGACCTCTCGAGCCTGCCCGAGATCGACGCGGAGGCGGTCGCGGTATGCCTGCTCTTCGCCTTCCGCGACGCGTCGCACGAGCAGGCCGTCGCGGCAGAGCTGCGCAGACGGCATCCCAGGCGCAGTCGTGGTCGCATCGCACGAGGTCGCTCCCGAGTTCCGTGAGTACGAGCGGGCGTCGACCACCACGGTCGACGCGTACCTCGGCCCGCTCACGACGCGGTATCTCACGGCGCTCGGCGCCTCGGCGGCGGAGGCGGGAGTCCCGGCCCCGCTCGTGATGCGCTCGTCAGGCGGGGTCGCGACGATCGAGGAAGCCGCTGCGCACCCGGCGCTGATCCTCCTCTCGGGACCCGCCGCGGGGGTCGTGGCGGCCGAGCGCGTCGCTGCCGAGAGTGGAGTCGGGAACGCGATCGCCTTCGACATGGGCGGCACGTCGACCGACGTCTGCCTGATCGCCCGTGGCCGCGCGGGCCGCGCGGAAGGCCGTCACGTGGCCGGGCTCCCGATCCGCGTACCGATGGTCGACATCCACACGGTCGGGGCAGGCGGCGGGTCCGTCGCCTGGCGGGACCGAGGTGGTGCCCTGCGCGTCGGCCCCAGCAGCGCAGGCGCCGTTCCCGGGCCGGCCTGTTACGGCCGGGGCGGAGAGCAGGCGACGGTGACCGACGCCAACCTGCTCCTCGGCCGGCTCCCGGAGCGGCTCCCGGGCGGGCTCGAGCTCGACCGCGACGCCGCGGCGCGCGCGCTCGGGGACATCGACCCGTCCGACATCGTCGACATCGTGAACGCCGAGATGTTGCGGGCGTTGCGGGTCGTGTCGGTCGAGCGTGGCCACGATCCGCGGGACTTCGCGCTCGTCGCCTTCGGCGGCGCCGGCCCGTTGCACGCGTGCGCGCTCGCCGACGAGCTGGGCTGCGCCACGGTGCTCGTGCCCGGCGCCGCAGGGGTTCTCTCCGCGCTCGGGCTCGTCGCGAGCGACACGCGTCGCGACGCGGTTCGGTCGTTCGTCGTCCCGCTCGAGGAGGCGGGCGAGCTGCCGGGCGAAGGCGAGGCAAGCCTGCGGTACCGCGGTCAGTCGTTCGAGCTCACCGTCGATCTGGGGCCCGAGCTTGCGGAGCGCTTCCACCGCGCGCACGAGGAGCGCTACGGCTACGCCGACCGCGTCGCGGCAGGTCGAGCTGGTGGCCGTGCGAACCGCCACGGTCGAGCGCGGCCCACGATCGGCTGGCAGGCGGTCCTCGGGCCCGTCACTCCGGTCCGGAGCTCGTGGAGCTCGCCGGCGCGACCTGCTGGATCGCAGACGGCTGGGTGGGGGAGACCAACGGGTCGGGCACGCTCGTCCTGGAGCGGAGCTCGTGATCCCGGTCGAGCTCCAGGTGATCGGGAGCTCGCTTCGCGCGATCGCAGAGGAGATGGGCGCGGCACTCGTGCGCTCGGCGTTCTCCTCGAACATCAAGGAGCGGCGCGACTGCTCGACGGCGCTCTTCGACCGCGCCGGGCGCATGATCGTCCAGGCCGAGCACATTCCCGTCCACCTCGGCGCCATGCCCGAGGCCGTCGCCGCCGTCATGGCCCACGATCCCGCCCCGGACGAGGTCTGGGTGCTGAACGACCCGTACGCGGGCGGGACCCACCTGCCGGACATCACGCTTGTCTCGCCGACCGAGCTCGGCTTCGCCGTGAGCCGCGCGCATCACGCCGATGTCGGCGGCATCGAGCCGGCGAGCCTGCCGGCGTTCTCGACCGTGCTCTCGGAGGAGGGGCTCGTCATCCCACCCACCCGGCTCGACGACGACGTCGTCGAGCTGATCGCCTCGGGCTCGCGCAACCCGGACGAGCGCCGCGGCGACCTGCGGGCCCAGCTCGCGGCACACCGCCTCGCCGAGCGGCGCAGCGCCGAGCTCGTCGCGCGTCGCGGGCCGCGAGCGGGTCGAGAACGCGATGCAGGAGCTGTACGCGTACTCGGAGCGGTGCGTCCGGGCGGGGATCGCGCTGCTTCCCGACGGCCGTTACCGGGCCGAGGACGTCGTCGAGGCGGTCGACGGCGACCTGACGATCCGCGTTGCCGTCACCGTCCGCGGCGACGAGGTGGAGATCGACTTCACGGGGACCGCGCCGCAGCACCACGGAAACCTCAACTGCCCGCTCGCCGTGACACGCTCCGCGTGCTTCTTCGTCGTCCGCGCGCTGACGGACCCCGACGTCCCCGCCTCCGGGCGGCGCCTTCGAGCCGGTGACCGTCCGGGCGCCGGAGGGCTGTCTCGTCAACGCCCGCTCGCCCGCCGCCGTCGTTGCGGGGAACACGGAGACGTCGAGCCGGATCACGGACGTCGTGCTGGCCGCGTTCGGCCAGGCGGTCGACGTTCCCGCGCGGGTCAGGGAACAATGAACAACACGACGCTCGGCACGAGCACGTGGACGTACTACGAGACGATCGGTGGCGGACAGGGCGCATCGCCGCACGCCGACGGCCCGTCGGGCGTGCACGTGGCGATGTCGAACGCGCTCAACACGCCCGTCGAGGCGCTCGAGCTCGCCTACCCGCTGCGTGTGGAGCGCTACGAGCTGCGCTGCGGCTCGGGCGGCGCCGGCGCACACCGCGGCGGCGACGGAGTCGTCCGCGAGATTCGCGCGCTCGAGCCCTGCCGTCTGTCCGTGCTCGGCGACCGGCGCCGTCATGCGCCGCCCGGCGCGCGCGGCGGCGACCCCGGCGCGCGCGGTCGCACGCTCGTGAACGGCGAGGAGATCCCGGGCAAGGACACGCGCCAGCTGACGGCGGGCGACGTCGTGCGCACGGAGACGCCCGGCGGCGGCGGCTACGGCCGGCCCGAGGGGTCCGGGTAGGCTCGGGCCATGTGCCGGAACATCAAGACGCTCCACAACTTCGATCCCCCCGCGACGAGCGAGGAGATCCAGGCCGCGGCGCTCCAGTACGTGCGCAAGGTCAGCGGTGCGACGAAGCCGTCGAAGGCGAACGAGGCCGTCTTCGCTGCGGGCCGTCGACGAGATCGCGCACATCACGGCGCATCTTCTCGAGGACCTGGTCACCGCCGCACCGGCGCGCGACCGCGAGGCGGAGGCCGCGAAGGCCGCGCGCCCGGGCCGAGAAGCGCTTCGGCCGGGCCGCGTAGCACCGCAGCGGGCAGAGTGGGGCGGTGAGCCGCCCTGCCGACGCCTCGCCCGACGCGCCGCTGCGCGCGAACGTTCGCCTGCTCGGCGAGATCCTCGGCCGCGTGCTCACCGAGCAGGAGGGCGAGGACGTCTACCGCCTCGAGGAGCGGATGCGCCTGCTCGCCCGGCTCGGGCGGCGCGGCGACCACGGCGCGTCGCGGGCGCTCGCGGAGACGATCGCGGCGCTCGACGTCGAGACGCAGGCGGTCGTCCTCCGCGCGTTCACGGTCTACTTCCATCTCGCGAACATCGCCGAGCAGCACCACCGCGTGCGACGCCGCCGCGAGCACGAGCGCGAGGGGGGAACGCCCCGCGAGTCGCTCGCGGAGGCGCTCGAGCTGCTCGAGCGCGAGGGCGTCCCGGCCGACGACGTCGCGGCCGCGGCGGGCAGGGTCTCCGTCGAGCTCGTTCTGACCGCGCACCCGACCGAGGCGCTTCCGCGGACGATCCTCGAGAAGCACCGCCGGATCGCGCAGCTGCTCGACGAGCTCGACGACGCCCGTCTCACGCCGGCCGAGCGCATCGAGCGGGAAGCCGCGCTCGCCGAGGAGATCACGATCCTGTGGCAGACGGACGAGGTCCGCTCGCAGCGCCCCCGCGTCGTGGACGAGATCCGGCAGGCGCTGTGGTTCCTCGAGGACAGCCTCTGGGACGCCGCCGCCGATCTTCTCGCCATCTGGCACGAGCGGCTTCCGGGGAGCCCGCTCCGCTTCGGCACGTGGATCGGCGGCGACCTCGACGGGAACCCGAACGCGGGCGCCGAGACGGTGCGGGAGGCGGTCGAGCGAGGCTCGGCGCTCGTCCGCGAGCTGCTCCGGCGCGACGTCCGCGCGCTCGCGGCGTCGTGGGGGATGTCGACCACGCTCGTCGACGCCGACGAGGAGGTCGAAGCCGTCGACCTCCCTGCCGAGCGCAACCCGACCGAGCCGTACCGGCGCAGGCTGACCGCGATCTGGGAGCGGCTCGGCGCGGACGGCTACGGGTCGGCCGACGAACTCCGCGATGAGCTCGACCTCGTCGAGAAGAGCCTCCGCGCGCACGGCGGCACGCGGATCGCCGACGGTGGGCTCGACGACGCTCCGGCGGCGCCTCGACGTTTTCGGCCTCGCGGGGCCGGCGCTCGACCTCCGCGTCCACGCGCGTCAGCTGCGCGACGACGCGCCCGGGACGCTGGCCGTGCTCGAGGAGGCGGCGGCGCTCCAGCGGCGGCGCGGGACCGAGAGCGGTAGACACGCTCGTCGTGTCGATGACGCGCACGGTGGACGACGTTCTCGTCGCGGAGACGCTCGCGGCGCAGGCGGGCCTGGAGTCGGCGGTCGTCCCGCTGCTCGAGACGATCGACGACCTGCGCGGCGCCGAGGCGCTCGCCGCCGAGCTCCTCGACCGGAGCCCGCGCACGAGGCTCGAGGTGATGGTCGGGTACTCGGACTCGGGCAAGGACGGTGGCGTCGTCACGGCGCAGTGGGAGATCTTCCGCGCCCAGGAGCGGCTCGCCTGGCTCGCGGGCGAGCGCGGCATCGAGCTGACGGTGTTCCACGGCCGCGGCGGGAGCGCCGGGCGCGGCGGAGGGCCGACGTACGCGGCGATCCTCGCCCAGCCGCCGCACGCAGTGGACGGACGCCTCAAGGTGACCGAGCAGGGGGAGACGATCGCGTTCAAGTACGGCCTTCCGGGGCTCGCCCGGCGGAACCTCGAGGCGGCGGTCGCCGCGACGCTGCTCACCGCGGTCCCGGATCGGGTCGCAGAGGCGCCCGAAGGGGCGCGGGAGACGATGGACGCGGTGTCGGACGCCGCGGGCGCCTTCTACCGCTCGGTCGTATGGGACGATCCGGAGCTGCCGCGCTTCCTGCGGGCCTTCACCCCGCTCGACGAGCTGACGCTGCTCGAGATCGGCTCGCGCCCCGCTTCGCGCCCCGCGTCCGCGGCCGGCGAGCTCGAGGCCCTCCGCGCGATCCCGTGGGTGTTCGCGTGGACGCAGACGCGCTGCATCGTCCCCGCGTGGCTCGGCGCCGGGACAGGGCTCGCGGCGGTCCCCGTCACGGAGCTGCGCGCTCTCTTCCGGGACTGGCCGTTCTTCCGCGCGCTCGTCGAGAACCTCGAGATGTCACTCGCGAAGTCGAGCATGGGCATCGCCGAGCGGTACCTCGAGCTGGTCGGCGACGACGTCCTCGCCGGGCGGGTCTTCGGCGTCCTCCGCGCCGAGCACGATCGAGCGCGCGACGCGGTGCTCGAGATCGTCGAGGCGCGCGAGCTCCTCGACCGCCACCCGGTGCTCCAGCAGTCGATCCGGCTGCGCAACCCCTACGTCGACCCGATGAACGCGATCCAGGTCGAGCTCCTGAAGCGGTGGCGCGCGGGCGACGAAGGAGCGCTGCGCCCCCTCCTGCGCTCGATCGCGGGCATCGCGGCAGCGCTGCGGAACACGGGCTGACGCTCAGGGCTCGAAGAGCTCGACCGAGGCGTGGATTCCCGGCGCCCGGGCGAGCCGGCGGTCACAGGTGACCAGGGGAGCTCCGAGCAGCTCGGCAAGTGTGACGTACACGGCGTCGTACACGCTCAGGTTGTCGCGCAGCTCCCATGCGCGCTCGAGCAGCTCGCCGTGCGGGTAGCGGGTGATCGGCAAGGCGTCCAGGTCGACGAGCGCATCGAGGGCGCGGTCATTGCCAATGAGGCCCGCGGCCACGGCACGCCGCAGCCCGTTTGCTACCTCGACGTCGACCAGATGGGGCGCGTGGATCGAATCGGCCCGCACGAAACGTCGGTCGAACGCGGAATCCGGCTGCGTCGGGGCAAGAGCCTTGACGACGGCAGACGCGTCGATGACGATCAACGACCCTCCGGGTCGTCCCGCATCTCCCGGATGATGCGGACGATCTCGGCGGTGGGAACGCCGCCGTGCCGGGTGCGTGCGCGGGCCAGAACCTCTGCGACCGTCGGCTTCGCGGTCATCGTGATCAGCTCACTGCGCAGGTACTCGGACATCGACATGCCCGCGGCCGCTGCGCGCGTGCGAAGGACGGCGATCGTGTCGTCCGGGACGTCGCGGATCTGCACTGCCTTCGGCATCGCCATCCCTAGCGTACAACCAAACTGCATGCACTGCATTCAAGATGTCGCTTCCGGACATGTGCGGCTGGGCGGGCCGTTGCGGTCAGGCGGTGGCGAGCGAGGCGTTCTTGTCCGCGAGGTAGCGGAGATACGGCTCGGGGTCGATCGGCCCGCCGACGAGCCGCTCGATCATCGCCGCCGGGGCAAACTTGCGCCCGTGCCGGTAGAGGTGCTCGCGCAGCCACTCGTAGATCGCGTCGAACGAGCCCTGCTCGACGAGCTCGTATGCGTCGGGGATGTCGCTCACTAGACGCTCCCAGATCTGGGCCGAGAGGATGTTGCCGAGCTGGTACGTCGGGAAGTAGCCGAACATCCCGCCCGACCAGTGGACGTCCTGCAGGCAGCCGAGCCTGTCGTTCGGCGGCCGGACGCCGACGAGCTCCTCCATCCGCGCGTTCCACGCGTCGGGGACGTCGGCCGTCGACAGGCCGCCGAACAGGAGCTCCTGCTCGAGCTGAGAAGCGCAGGATGATGTGCAGCCCATACGTCGTCTCGTCCGCGTCGACACGGATGAACGAGGGCCGCGGGCGGTTGATCGCGCGGTGAAACCGCTCCAGCGGGACGTCGGCGAGCGTCTCCGCGAACGCGTCGCGGAAGCGCGGGTGGTACCAGCGCCAGAACGGGAGCGAGCGGCCGATCACGTTCTCCCACAGGCGGCTCTGCGACTCGTGCAGCGCCGACGAGCATCCCGTCGAGAGCGGTGTCCGGTCGAGCGCGCGGTCGCCGCCGTGCTCGTAGAGGCCGTGGCCGACCTCGTGCATCGTCGAGAACAGCGAGTTGCCGTGCAGGTCGTCCTCGGCATAGCGGGTCGTGAGACGGATGTCGCGGGTCGCGAAGGAGAGGCAGAACGGGTGCACCGTCGGATCGAGGCGGAAGAACTCGTCGGCTGCGCCGAACGCGCGGGCCACCTCGAGCGAGAGCTCGTGCTGGGCCTCGCGCGGGTACGGTCCGGTGACGAACGGCTCGGGCTCCTCCTCGGCGGCGGCGGCGACGAGCTCGCGCAGCGCGGGCTCGAGGCGCTCGAACACGCGGCGCACCTCGTCCGTGCGCATGCCGGGCTCGAAGTCGTCGAGGAGCACGTCGTACGGGTCGTCCGTCGCCGGGAAGCACTCGACGTAGCGGTGCTTCAGCTCCAGGGTTCGGTCGAGCCACGGCCGGAAGCTCGCGTAGTCGTTGTTCGCCCGGGCTTCGGCCCACGCCTCCATCGCCTCCGAGCCAAGCTTCGTCATCTCGCCCCGCAGCGTCGGCGGTACGCGTCGCGCCTTCTCCCAGTCCCTGCGCGTGACCGCGACGAGGCAGGCGTCGTCCGAGTCCGGATCGAGATCCGCGACCTCGGGCTCGAGGCGATCGAGCAGCTCGCCGATCTCGTCGCGCACGAACAGCTCGTGGGCGAGGCGATGGAGCGTCGCGAGCCCTTCGGCGCGGGTCTGCGCTCCCCCGCGGGGCATCATCACGAGCTGGTCCCACTCGAGCACGCGGGCCGCGACGGCGAGGTCATCGATCTGCGCGAGCTCGGCGCGAAGCGTGGCAAGGGGGTCGGACACCGCCCGTCCATCGTAGACAGTTCCGGCCGTCGGCCGGACGCCGCCGCGTCATCCGTCGGACGGCACCTGCGGCTCGGGATCGACGCGGACGCCGTCCACGCGCAGCGGGTGATCCGCGAGGGCGAGCAGCTCGTCGTCGCCCTGTGAGTCGCCGTAGGCCGAGAGCTCCGCATCCGCTAGCCCATGCGCCTCGAGCCAGGCGCGCACGCGGCGGGCCTTCTCCGCGCCGCGGCAGTTCGGGCCCCGAGAGGCGCCCCGTGAGCCGCCCGTCCATCCCTCGCTCGAGCACGGTGCAGACGATCCCGTCGACGCCGAGCGACGCGCCGAGAGGGACGAGATACGGGTCGAGGGATGCCGAGGCGAGGATCACCGTGTCCCCGAGCTCGCGGTGACGGCGCAGGCGCGCGACCGTGTCCGCGCGCAGCATGCCGGCCTCGACCTCGCCGGCGAATGCGGTGCCGAGCGCTTCGATCTCCGACACCTCGCACCCGCGGAGCGCGCTGCAGGCGAGCTCCTTCAACCGATCGCGGTCACGCCGCGCGAGCGACGCGCCGACGGCGAGCGGGTGGCGGAGCAGTGTCGTCCACAGGCGGCGTCCGGCGGCCCGGCGCAGGAACGGCGTGACGCAGTCGCGGGTCGTGAGCGTGCCGTCGACGTCGAAGGCCGCGACGACGCGGCGGACCTGGGGCGGAGGGGGCACGAGCCGATGCAGGCTATACACTCGCAGCGTGTCCGACGGCCCCGAGATCTTCGACGACCTCTACCTCGGCCTCCAGGCCGGGGGCGCGCTGCGCAAGCAGCGGCGTGGGGAGGAGCTGACCGAGCAGGAGCGCGAGGCGATCGGCCGCTGGCAGCAGATGTCGATGTGGCGCAAGGGCATCGCCATCGGCGCCTTCGCCGTCGGCACCTTCGGGCTCGGCTTCACCGTCGGCGGGCTCGTGTTCGGCCGCCGCGCCCGCAAAGCCTGACGGAACACCTCAGCCGACGAGCTCGAAGCCCTGCTCGGCGAAGTGGCGGTCGTAGGCAAACGCCGTCGAGATGCCGCGCCGTCGCATCTGCGTGAAGCTCGTCCAGTCGACGAGCGAAACATCTCGCTGCCGGGCCGCCAGCCAGGCGGCGGTCGCGGCGCGGTGAAGCGCTTCGCCAACCCATTCGACTGTGAGCGCCGGGATCACGTCGTCGACGAAGGCCCGCACCGCGTCGAGTCCCACACGACGCTGGAGAAGGGCGATCGTCTCGACGCAGACGTACGAGTGCGTCACCAGAGCGCGCCTAGGCGCGAGGGACATGAGCGTCCGGGCGGCGCGCTCGTTGTTGACCTCGTCCGCGTCGATCACGGCGTAGAGCGCCGACGAATCGACGAAAACCGTCATCAGGTGCCGTAGGCCTCGTCGAGCACGGCGTCGTGGTCGACGCTTGTCGTGTTGGGGGCACCTGACCGGTACTTGCCAACGACGCTCAGGGCTTTGGCCCAGCGCGCCTCATGGTTGGCCACGAGTCTCTCGTCGACCAGTCCGCGGATGACCGCGGCGTTTGAGATCCCGCGCTCCCTGGCCGTGCGACGAACTGCGGTGAGCTGAGTGTCGGTCAGTTGGATCTGCATCCTTACCATGACATCAGTCTAGCACGACTGATGGCATTTGAGAACACTTGTTCGATCGAGGCTCGAGGGCTAGACTCCTCTCTGATGGCCGATCAGCTCGTCGTCCACGGCGCCCGCGAGCACAACCTGAAGAACGTCACCGTCACGCTTCCGCGGAACGCGCTCGTCTGCGTGACCGGTCTCTCCGGCTCGGGGAAGTCGTCGCTCGCCTTCGACACGATCTACGCCGAAGGGCAGCGCCGCTACGTCGAGTCGCTCTCCGCGTACGCGCGCCAGTTCCTGCAGATGATGGAGAAGCCGGACGTCGACTCGATCGACGGGCTGTCGCCGGCGATCTCGATCGACCAGAAGACGACCTCGCGCAACCCGCGCTCGACGGTCGGCACGGTGACCGAGATCTACGACTATCTGCGCCTCCTCTACGCGCGCGTCGGGCGGCCGCACTGCCCGATCTGCGGCCGGCCGATCGCG
The DNA here is from genome assembly GCA_963845965.1 of uncultured Actinomycetes bacterium. Lineage (GTDB taxonomy): Bacteria > Actinomycetota > Thermoleophilia > Gaiellales > Gaiellaceae > Gaiella. The sequence continues at coordinate 163,123 of CAWJUF010000001.1, forward strand.
GGGCAGAGCCTCGATCAGATCGTCGAGCAGGTGCTGGCGCTGCCGGAGGGGACGAAGTTCACGGTCGACGCGCCGATCGTCCGCGGCCGCAAGGGCGAGTTCCGCGACGTGCTCGAGGAGCTCCGCCGCGACGGGTTCACGAGGGTCAAGGTCGACGGCGAGCAGCGACTGCTCGAGGAGGAGATCGTCCTCGACAAGAAGTTCAAGCACACGATCGAGGTCGTGGTCGACCGCCTCGTGATGAAGCCGGACCTCCGCCAGCGCCTCACGCAAGTCGGTCGAGACCGCGACGAGCCTGGCCGAGGGCCTCGTAGGATCGCCGTCGTCGACGGCGAGACGTACCTCTACAGCGAGAACTTCGCGTGCCCCGAGCACGGCGTCTCGCTGCCCGAGCTGGAGCCGCGCATCTTCTCGTTCAACGCGCCGCACGGCGCGTGCCCGCGCTGCACCGGGCTCGGCTCGCAGCTCGAGATCGACCCCGACCTGCTCGTCCCCGACCCGAGCCTCTCGCTCGAGGAGGGCGCGCTCGTGCCGTGGTCGCTCGGCGGGCAGGGCTTCTACGAGTCGGTCATCAGGGCGGTCGCAGACCGCTACGAGATCGACCTGCAGACACCGTGGCGGGAGCTCGAGCGCGAGCAGCAGGACCGCTTCCTGCACGGCACCGGCGGCGACCGGATCCTCGTCACGTACAGGAACCGGATGGGGCGCAAGCGGCAGTACACGATGGCGTTCGAGGGGCTCGTCTCGAACCTCCAGCGCCGCTACCGCGAGACCGACTCGAGCCAGCAGCGCGAGCGGATCGAGGAGTACATGTCGATGCGCCCGTGCCCCGTGTGCCACGGCGCGCGGCTCAAGCCGGAGGTTCTCGCGGTCACCGTCGGGGAGAGGTCGATCTACGAGTTCTCGCGGCTGTCGGTGACGGCCGCGCTCCGCTTCGTCGACGCGCTCGAGCTGACGCCGACCGAGGTGCTGATCGGACGGCGGATCCTGAAGGAGATCCGCGAGCGGCTCACGTTCCTCGACGACGTCGGGGTCGGCTACCTGAACCTCGACCGCGCGGCGCGCACGCTCTCCGGCGGCGAGGCGCAGCGGCTCCGCCTCGCGACGCAGATCGGCTCGCAGCTCGTCGGCGTGCTCTACATCCTCGACGAGCCGTCGATCGGGCTTCACCAGCGCGACAACGGCCGCCTGATCGGCACGCTGGAACGGCTCCGCGACCTCGGCAACACCGTGCTCGTCGTCGAGCACGACGAGCAGATGATGCGCGACGCGGACTGGCTCGTCGACATGGGGCCGGGCGCCGGCGAGCACGGCGGCGAGGTCGTCGCGGAGGGCACGGCCGACGACGTGATGCGCAACCCGCGCTCGGTCACCGGCGACTTCCTCTCGGGCAGGCGCGCGATCGTCGTGCCCGAGCGCCGCACCGCGGACGACGGCTGGTTCCGCGTCGTCGGCGCACGGGAGCACAACCTCAAGGACGTCGACGTCGAGTTCCCGGTCGCCAAGCTCGTCTGCGTGACGGGCGTCTCGGGCTCGGGCAAGTCGACCCTCGTCAACGAGATCGTCTACAAGGCGCTCGCGAACCGGCTCCTGAAGACGCGGACGAAGCCGGGCGCCCACGACGCCGTCGAGGGGATCGACTGCTTCGACAAGGTGATCGAGATCGACCAGACGCCGATCGGACGGACACCGCGCTCGAACCCCGCGACGTACACCGACCTCTTCACGCACGTGCGCGAGCTCTACTCGCTGACGCCCGAGGCGAAGGTGCGCGGCTACAAGCCCGGACGGTTCTCGTTCAACGTCCGCGGCGGCCGCTGCGAGACGTGCAAGGGCGACGGCCAGATCAAGATCGAGATGCACTTCCTGCCGGACGTCTACGTGCCGTGCGAGACGTGTCACGGGCGCCGCTACAACCGGGAGACGCTCGAGGTGCGGTTCAAGGGCAAGTCGATCGCGGACGTGCTCGAGATGTCGGTCGAGGAGGCGCTCGAGTTCTTCGCGAAGATCCCGAAGATCCGCCGGCGCCTGCAGACGCTGCACGACGTCGGGCTCGACTACATCCGGCTCGGCCAGCCGGCGACGACGCTCTCGGGCGGCGAGGCGCAGCGCGTGAAGCTCGCCGCGGAGCTCTCGAAGATGGCGACGGGCAAGACGCTCTACATCCTCGACGAGCCGACCACCGGGCTCCACTTCGCGGACATCGAGAAGCTGCTCGAGGTGCTGCAGCGGCTCGTCGACTCGGGGAACACCGTGCTCGTCATCGAGCACAACCTCGACGTGATCAAGCAGGCGGACTGGATCGTCGACCTCGGCCCCGAGGGCGGCGAGGCCGGCGGCGAGGTGATCGCGACCGGCACGCCGGAGCAGGTTGCCGACGTCGAGGAGAGCCACACGGGGCAGTTCCTCCGGAGCGTGCTCGCGCAGCGGGCCGCCGCCGCGGCGGCCTGATCAGGCGCGAACGGCGCCCCTCGCTCAGCTGCGGGAGACCGGTCGGCGCGCTCGAGCCAGGGCTTGGCGCCGAGCCGCTCGAAGACGTCGCGGGCGGCGGCACGGAGTGCCTCGGCCTCGTCCGGGACGAAGGACTCGAGGGACTCCGCGTGCTCGAGCTGCGTGACCGCGAGGAAGACGGCGTTCCCAGGGCTTCGTAGACCGCCTCCGCCTCGCGGAAGTAGGCGGCCGCCGCGGGCCCGGCTCGCGTTCGGCGAGCGCCTCGAGCGCTGACTCGAGACGCGCAACGGCCTGCGGCGCGTGCCCTTCCTGGTAGTCGAGGTTGGCGAGCCGGGCGGACACGAGCGCCGCGCTCTCCGGTTCCTCCTCTGAGAGCAAGGCGTGAGCGCGCTCGAGCAACGCGCGCCCCTCGATCGGCAGGTTCGCCAGGAGCGCCGCCTGCCCCGCCTGGTCCAGCAGCGTCGCCTGTGCGACGCGCTCTTCGGCGAGCTCGGCCGCGCGGCGGAAGTACCGGTGCGCCTCGGCGGACGCTGCGAGCGCTGTGGCGCGCTCGCCCGCGCGCGTCAGTGCGTCGCGCGCCTTGGCGCGTATCTCCGCGGCGTCGTCGGCGTCCGGAAGCGCCTCGTGAGCGGCGACGTAGTGCGCCGCGATCACCTCGGCGACCTCGTCCTCGCCGAGGCTCTCCTCGAGGTACGCCGCGGCGGCGAGATGACGTGTCCGCCGTTCGCGGCGCGCGAGCGTCTCGTACGCGACGTGACGGACGAGGTCCTGGAGGAAACCGTACTGGCCGTGCTCGGGCGAGCGCGGGTCGGTCTGGAGCGAGAGCACCTCCTTGCGGACGAGCCCTGCGAGGAGGGGCCGAGGTCCGCGCCCCCGCTTCCGCCGAGGGCCGCCAGCCCTCGCTCGGTGAACGTCTTGCCGAGCACGGCGCCGTCCTGGAGCAGCCGCCGCTCGTCCGGCGAGAGGCCGTCGAGCCGCGCGGCGATCAGGGCATGCAGCGTCTCGGGGACGTCGAGCGAGGCGATCTCGCGCGCCGGCCGGTAGACGGCGCCGTCCTGGACGAGATCGCCGCGGTCGAGGAGCATGCGCACGGTCTCGACGGCGTAGAGCGGCACGCCCTCGGCGCGGGCGAGGATCTGCTCGCGCGCCTCCGCGGGGAGGCCGGGGACGAGGCCGTCGAGGAGGTCGCCCATCGCCTCCTCCGAGAGCGGATCGAGGTAGATGCTCGTGAAGTTGCGCTGACCGGCTCCCCAGGTCGGCCGCCGCTCGACCAGCTCGGGCCGGGCGAGCGTGATCACGTAGAGGGAGTGGTTGCGCGACCAGTCGAGCAGGTGCTCGACGAAGTCGAGGAGGCTCGCGTCGGCCCACTGCATGTCCTCGAAGGCGAGTACCGTCGGATACACCTCCGCCAGCCGCTCGAAGAAGAGCCGCCAGGCGGCGAACAGGTCCTGCCGGTCGGGGCTCTCCGCCTCGCCGAGCCCGAGCAGCTGCGCGAGGCGCGGCTCCACGAATGCGCGCTCGCTCTCGTCCGTCAGATGCTCCTCGAGCGCCTCACGGAGCTTTGCGCGCGCGGTGTCCTGGTTCGTCCTCGGCGATGCGGCAGCGCATCCGCACCATGTCCGCGAGCGCCCAGTACGCGACCCCGTCCCCGTAGGCGAGGCAGCGGCCGCGATGCCAGTACGTGAGCTGCGGCAGCCCGTCGAAGTACTTGTAGAACTCCCACGCGAGCCGCGACTTGCCGATCCCGGCGATTCCGGTAACCGAGACGAGGTGTGCGCGCCGCTCCTCGGCCGAGGTGTGGAAGAGGTCCTTGATCCGACGCAGCTCGCCGTCTCGGCCGACGAACGGCGCCTCGAGGCCAATGGACTTGAGCGTGCCGCGCGCGCCTGAGACGACGCGCAGCGCCTGCCAGAGCCGAGTGACGCCTTGCTTGCCCTTGAGCTCGAACGAGCCGGCCTCGGCGAACGCGATCGTCTGCTCTGTCGCGCGCCGCGTCGACTCGCCGACGAACACCGTGCCGGGCTCCGCCGCCGATTGCACGCGGGAGGCCGTATTGACGAGATCGCCGGCGACCATGCCCTCGCCGCTCACACCGAGCGTGACGGAGGCCTCGCCGGTCAGCACCCCGGCACGCGCACGCAAGCCGGGTGCGCCGACCTCGTCCCCGAGGGACGTGACGGCGGCCACGAGATCGAGCGCCGCCCGTACGGCGCGCTCGGCGTCGTCCTCGGTCGCGACCGGCGTTCCCCAGACGGCCATCACGGCGTCGCCGATGAACTTCTCCACCGTCCCGCCGTACAGCTCGATGAGTCGGCGAGCTGTGTCGAAATAGCGCGACAGGAGCTCCCGCGTGTCCTCGGCGTCGCGCCCTTCCGACGCGGCCGTGAACCCGACGAGGTCCGCGAACAGGACGGACACCAGCCGCCGCTCGGCCTGGGGCTGCGGTGCGGGGCGGGGTCCGGGCTCCTGCGGTATCTCCAGCGGGGTCCCGCACTCCCCGCAGAACTTGACGCCCGGCGGGTTCGCCATGCCGCAGGACGGGCACGACCGCTGGAGCGGCGCACCGCACTCACCGCAGAACTTGCGGTTCCCCTCGTTGGGCTCCCCGCAGGCCCGCACAGTCGACCGAAGCCACGATCGCACTATCGCCGATCCGGGGGACATCGGCGACACGTACCCTCGGGGCGTGAGCGAGCGTCTCAAGCCCGTGCAGGCAGCCGACCGGGTCGGCGCCGATCGTGCTGCGGCCGGCGAATCCGCGTCGCGCGCCTGGTGGCGGCGGGTGCCGAAGGTGCTCACCGCGCCGCGACCGGTGTTCGCGGCCCTCGCCGACACGGACGACCTCGACGTCGACGCCCGCTCGGAGCCCGTGCTCCTGATCGTCATCCTCGCGGGGATGGCGTCGATCATCCTCACGCCGGCGTGGGGGACGGTGATGGACGACGGGACGGTCGACGGGCTCGTGCTCGTCGTCCTGACGTTCATCGGAGGGCTGTTCTACGGCGCCGCCGGGTACTTCTTCCTCGGCCTCGCGCTCTGGCTCGGCGCGAAGGGCGTCGGGGTCGAGGCGCCGTTCAGGATCGCCAGGCAGGTCGTCGCGTTCGCGGCGGTGCCGATCGCACTCTCGGCGGTCGTGGTCGTCCCGTTGATCGCCGTCCGGTTCGGCTGGGACTGGTTCCGCACCACGGGGAGCGACACGCCGGGGGCACGGGACGTCGTCGTGGGCATCGGGCTCGTGTTCATGGCGTGGTCGGTCGCGCTCGTCGCACTCGGGCTCCGCACGACGTTCCGGCTGCCGTGGCGGGGCGTTGTCGGCGCGCTGCTCCTCGCGGGCGTGATGGTCGCCGCGTTCGCGGTGCTGCCGAACGCGCTCTAGCGGGTCGAGCGCACGTCTCCGGAGGCGGCAGGTACCCCGCGGAACGCTTCGAGCTCCTCGTCGGACATCGCGTACGTGTGCACGTCCTCGGGGAAGCGGCGCTCACGGACGTCGTCGGCGTACGCCGACACCGCCTCGCGGATCACGGTGGCCAGGTCCGCGTAGCGCTTCACGAAGCGCGGTGAGGCGCCGTGGTAGAGGCCGAGCAGGTCGTGCCAGACGAGCACCTGCCCGTCGGTGCCGCCGCCCGCGCCGATCCCGATCGTGGGCACGGACAGGTGCCCGGTGATCTCCTCGGCGACCGGTGCGGGCACCGCCTCGAGCACGACGGAGAAGCAGCCCGCCGCCTCGAGCGCGCGCGCATCGTCGACGAGCCGGCGGGCCTGGTCGGCCGTCCGGCCCTGGGCCTTGAAGCCGCCGAGCGCGATCGCCGACTGCGGCGTGAGCCCGATGTGGCCCATCACGGGGATGCCTGCGCCGACGATCGCGTGCACGCGGGACAGGGACGGGCCGGCTCCCTCGAGCTTGACGGCGTCCGCGCCGGCCTCCTTGACGAACCGGATCGCGTTGGTGACCGCCTCGGCGTCCGAGACCTGGAACGAGCCGAACGGCATGTCGGCGATCACGAGCGGGCGCCGCGCGCCGCGTGTCACGGCCCTTGTAAGGACGATCATCTCGTCCATCGACGCGGGCACGGTGGAGTCGTGACCGAGAACCGTCATCGCCGCGGAGTCCCCGACGAGGATCAGGTCGACCCCGGCCTCGTCGGCGAGGCGCCCGGAGGGCGCGTCGTAGGCGGTCACCATCACGATCGGCTGGCGCCGCTCTTTCATCGACGCCAGCTCGGTGATGGGCAGCTTGCCCGGGGCGGGAGTCCCGGGTGCGGGCGTGCGGGGGCGGGTGCTCACGATTCCTCCTTGTGGGCCTCGAGGGGGACGTTGTCGATCAGGCGGGTCGAGCCGATGCGGACGGCGGCGGCGAGCGTGGGGGGGTCGAACGGCGCCTCGGCGACGTACTCGACGTCGAGCCCGGCGGCCTCGAGGATCGCCTGCGCCGCCTCGGGATCGCCGGTCGCGAGGGCGCGCGGAAGGGCGAGGGCGTGGGCGCGCTCCTCGGGCGAGAGGCGGACGTTGCGCGACGAGACGGCGAGCCCGTCTGCGTCGCGGACCGTCGGCACGACGACGAGCTCGAGCTCGACGTGGAGGTCGGCGACCATCCGCCGAAGCACCTCGACCTGCTGCGCGTCCTTCTGGCCGTAGACCGCGACGTCCGGCCGGACGACGTTGAACAGCTTGAGGCAGATCGTCGCGACGCCGCGGAAGTGGCCGGAGCGGTGCTCGCCCTCCAGCGTCGCGGCGAGCTCGGCCACGTCGACCCACGTCTGGTAGCCCGGCGGATACATCTCGGCCGCGGGCGGGGCGAAGACGACGTCGACCCCTGCCTCGCGCGCGACCTCCACGTCGCGCGCCTCATCGCGCGGGTAGCCGTTCAGGTCGGCCGGCTCCCCGAACTGCGCGGGATTGACGAAGAGGCTCATCACGACGGTGTCGCAGCGCCCGCGCGCAGCGGCGAGGAGCGCGAGATGGCCGGCGTGGAGCGCGCCCATCGTCGGGACGAGCGCGACCGTCCCGTCCCGCCGATCGGCGAGTGCGGCGCGGACGTCGGCGACGGTCCTGGCGACGATCACGGCGCAGCGCCTTGCAACAGTCTGTTGCTTGCGGTCAGCCGGGCCAGCTCGTCGTACGCCGCGAGGAGGTCGGGCGCAGACTCGGCGATCGCGGCGCGGTGGCCATCGACCGTCTCCCAGTCGCCCCGCTCGATCGGGCCCGTCAGCTGGAAGTCGTTGTCGATCACGCGCCGCATGAGCGGGTCGAGCGCCTCGGCCGGCACGTCCGCGTCGGCGAGCAGCTCACCGGCGACGCGGCGCAGGGTGACGAGGTAGTTCGACGCGATGGCGGCGCCTGCGTGGTACAGCGCGCGCTTCTCGTCCGCGAGCGGGAACGGCCGAAGCCCGAGGACGGCGGCGAGATCGTTCGCGACGCCGACCGCTGCCTCGGTCTCCCCGGTGAGCGCTGCCCACGCGCCGTCGAGCTGCTCCGGCCCGCGGTCGTGCGTGAACGTCTGCAGCGGGTGGAGAGAGAAGCGCCGCACATGCGGATCGAGCGCGGCAAGTGGCGTGCCTCCGCTCACGTGGGCAACCCACGGGCCGATCTCGAGCTCCCTGGCGACACCGGCGATCGCCCGGTCGGGAACGCAGAGGAGAACGAGCTCCGCCCCGCGCCCGCGCAGCTCCACGCCCCGTTCCTCGAGGCGGGCGCTCACCGCGCTGCCCACGCGGCCGCGTGCACCGATGACGTTGACGCTTTCGATCATGTTTCTGGCTCCAGTTCCTCGCGGATACCGGGCACGTCGCAGCATACCGCCTTGCGGCGGGCTATCCGTCCCGCAGCCGTGCCACCAGGCACCGCTCGACGGCGGGCCACTCGTCGTCCGTGATCGAGTACCAGGCGCTGTCCCGGTTCTCGCCCCCGCGGACGAGCATGTGCTTGCGGTGGATGCCCTCGAAGGTGGCGCCCAGCGCCTCCATCGCCCCGCGGGAGCGGTCGTTCAGCGCGTCGGTCTTCAGCTCGACGCGGCGGCAGCCCCAGGCGTCGAACGCGTGGCGCAGCATGAGGAGCTTCGCCTCGACGTTGACGCCGGTGCCCCAGGCGTCCGGACGGAGCCATGTCCAGCCGATCTCGACCGACCGGTGCTCCGGTCGCAACGCTAGAAACCGCGTCGACCCGACGACGTCCTTGCACCAGACTGTTGCAAAGGGGATCTCGCTGCCCGACGCTGTCGCACGGAGGGCGTCCTCGACCCACGCGTCCAGCTCCGCGCGGGTCGACGGACGGGCGATCGAGAGCCACTGCCACGTCCGCGGGTCACGCGACGCCTGCCAGAGGCCGTCGGCGTGCTGCGGCGTCATCGGCTCGAGCCGGACGAGGCGGCCCTCGAGCGTCGGTGTCACCCACGGCATCGGGTGTCTAGACTACGGGCGTGCCGATCTACGAGTACGCGTGCATGACGTGCGAAGAGCACTTCGAGGAGCTGGTTCGCTCCGAGGGCCAGGTCGTCACGTGCCCGAGCTGCGGCGCCGCGAAGGTGCTCAGGCAGCTGTCCGCGTTTGCCGTCCACGGCGCCACGTCGAAGCCGACCTTCGCGTCGGGTGCGGGCGGTGCCGGCGGCTGCTGCGGCGGCAGCTGCGGCTGCGGCCACTGAGCATCGGCGGGCTGCTCTCGGGCTCGTCCCTCCCGCCGGGCAAGGCCGTAGAGTGTCCTCGGTGAGTGCCGAACGGGCTGCTGTGTTGAGCGGCGTCGCGGCCGAGGCGGCCGGCTGCATGCGCTGCGGGCTGCATGCGGGGCGGACGCAGGTCGTCTTCGGTGAGGGCGATCCGGACGCAGAGCTCGCCCTCGTCGGCGAGGCGCCCGGGTTCCACGAGGACCGTGAGGGAACGCCGTTCGCCGGGCGTGCTCGGGAGCTGCTGGAGCGGCTCCTCGGTGGGATCGGCCTCGCGCTCGACGACGTCTATCTCGCGACCGTGCTCAAGTGCAAGCCGGCCGGGAACCGCGACCCGCTGCCGGAGGAGTCGGCGGCGTGCGAGCCCTACCTCTACCGCCAGCTCGAGCTCGTGCGGCCCCGCGTCGTGGCGTCGCTCGGGAGCTTCGCGACCGCGCTGCTCTCCGGCCGCGCGCTCGGGATCACGCGTGTCCACGGCCAGGCGCAGAAGGTGACGCTGGCTGGGCGCCGCGTGACGCTGTATCCGCTCTACCACCCTGCAGCCGCGCTCTACACGCCGACGATGCTCGACGTGCTCACGCGCGACGTCGCCCGGCTCCCAGCCCTGCTCGCGGGCGAGAGTTGTCCGCGCGTCGGTGCGGCACACGTGCCGGCCGCGGCGCCGAGCAACGGCGCGCGGCGCCGGCCGGTGCAGCTCGGGCTGTTCTGAATGACGTCCCTCGAGGTCGAGAGCGGCTCGGCGGAGGAGACCGAGGCGATCGCGGCGCGGCTCGCGCGCCGGCTCGTGCCCGGCGACGTCGTCCTCGTCTCGGGCGAGCTCGGCGCGGGCAAGACGACGTTCGTCCGCGGGGCCTGCCGCGCGCTCGGGGTCACGGGCCGCGTCACTAGTCCCACGTTCACAATCGGCCACCGCTACGGCGGGACGGTCGACGTCTCCCACCTCGACCTCTATCGCTTCCGTGGGCTCTCCCCTGCGGAGTGGGGCGACCTCGAGCCGTACTTCGAGGACGCGATCGTGTTCGTGGAGTGGCCCGAGGCCGGGATTGGGGCCCTGCCGGGGCCGCGCGCCCGCGTCCATCTCGAGCACGTCGCACAGGACGTCCGGCGCGTCGTCATGGAGACGGACGACCGGACGTTGCTGGAAGAATCAACGCGTGCTGGTTCTGGCCTTCGACACGGCGACTGACGTCGCCACCAGCGCGCTGCTCGACGACGACGAGGTCCTCGGCGAGCGCGCCTCCGTGGCGAAGACGCTGCTCGAGGACGTCGACGCCCTCCTCCGCCAGGCCTCCGCGCGCACTGGAGACATCGACGTCCTCGTCGTCGGCACGGGCCCGGGGAGCTTCACGAGCACGCGGATCGGCCTCGCCACCGCACGCGGCCTCGCGCTCGCCCTCCGCATCGAGGGCGCCGGCGTCTCCACGCTGGACGCGCTGGCGGAGGGCGCCGAGGGCGGCCTGCCGGTGATCGACGCACGGCGCGGGGAGGTCTTCGTACCCGCCTCAGGCGCGGTCTCGCCGGCGGACGTGGACGCCGCGGGACGGCTCTGCGTCGGCGACGGGGCGCTTCGCTACCGGGCGGTGCTCGAAGCGAACGGAGGAGAGGTGCCGCCGGACGACGACCCGCGCCACCGCCCGCGCGCCGTCTTCCACGCGCGTCTGGCCACCGCGTTCGGCCCGGTCGATGCGATCGAGCCGATCTATGCCCGTGCCCCCGACGCGGAGCTCTGGCGCGGATGATGCTCGGTCTCGAGCTGCGCCGCCTCGAGCTGGCGGATCTGGATGCGATCGAGCGCATCGAGCGAGCGTCGTACCGCGCGCCCTGGTCGCGCTCGATGTTCGCCTCAGAGCTGGTGAAGCCGAGCTCGCTCTCGTTCGGCGCGGTGGATGAGAGCGGGGCGCTCGTCGGCTACGTCGTGCTCTCGCGCTACGTCGACGCCTGGCACGTGATGAACGTCGCGGTGGCTCCGGAGCGACGCCGCCAGGGCATCGCGGCGGCGCTCCTCCAGCGTCTGCTCGAGCTGACGCAGGACGACCCGCTGCGCGGATACACGCTCGAGGTGCGCGTCTCGAACACAGGCGCGATCGCGCTCTACGAGCGCTTCGGGTTCCGTCGGAAAGGCGTCCGCCGCGGCTACTACACCGACAACCGCGAGGACGCCCTGATCATGTGGCGCGACGCGGATTCCGCCGCCGCTGGATCGGAGTAGGCCGGGGGCATGCGCGAGCTCGTGCTGGGCATCGAAACCTCCTGCGACGAGACCGCCGCCTCCGTCGTGGACGGCGACGGCGTCGTGCTGTCGTCGGTCGTCGCGTCGCAGGCCGATCTCCACGCGCGGTACGGCGGCGTCGTGCCGGAGGTCGCGTCCCGGCGTCACCTCGAGCTCGTCTCGCCGGTGATCAGGGCGGCGCTCGAGGACGCGTCCGCCGGTCTGGACGACATCGGGCGCGTCGGAGTCACGCAGGGGCCGGGCCTCGTCGGCGCGCTGCTCGTCGGGCTGTCGGCCGCGAAGGCCCTTGCCTGGGCGTGCGGCATTCCGCTCGTCCCGGTCGACCACCTACGCGGCCACGTCGCGACGCTCTATCTCGAGCCGGACCCGCTCGATCCGCCCTTCACGTGCCTGCTCGCGAGCGGAGGCCACACGCTTGTCCTCTCGGTGCGCGACCGGACGGGCTACGAGGTGCTCGGCTCGACGCTCGACGACGCGGCGGGCGAGGCCTTCGACAAGGGTGCCCGGCTGCTCGGGCTCAGCTACCCGGGAGGAGCGGAGATCGACCGCCTCGCGCGAGAGGGCGACCCCGACGCGTTCTCGTTCCCCGTCGCGCGCGTTCCCGGCCTCGACCTGTCCTTCTCGGGGCTGAAGACGGCGCTGCTCTACGCCGTCCGCGACCTCTCCGAGGCGGAGCTCGCGACGCGACGGGCGGACCTCGCCGCCTCGTACCAGCGCGCGATCGTTCGTGCTCTCGTCGGCCGGCTGCACGCTGCCGCCGAGGAGATGGGGGACGCGACGATCGCCGTCGTCGGAGGGGTCGCCGCCAACTCCGAGCTGCGTGCGGCGCTTCCCGACGCGCGTTTCGCGCCGCTCTCGCTCTGCACCGACAACGCGGCGATGATCGCGTCGGCGGCGCGGTATGCCCGCTCCATCGAGCCTCCCGGCTACCTTGGGCTCGATGCCTACGCGTCCGTCTAGACCGGCTCTCGGCGCGCTCGCGGCGATCTGCGTTCTCGCGCTCGGCGGGGCCGCCGGGGGGGCGGGCGGGCCATCCGTCGGCGCGGCCGGTTGGCAGGGGCTTCTCGGCAGCAGGCCGGTGCCCCAGCTCGGCGGCCGGTGGGTCGTCGTGCTGCGCGCGTCGTCGCTCGCCGATCGCGTCCGCCGGGCCGGAGGAACGGCAACCGAGCGGCAGATGCGGGCGTGGACGGCGACGGCGCGAGCAGCGCAGCGGCGCGCGATAGCCGGCCTCTGGTCGCGCGGGGCGCCCGTCGACCCCGAGCAGTCCTTCGTCCGGGTGCTCAACGGCTTTGCGGGCTCGATCGACCCATCGTTCCTCCCGGCGATCGAGCGCGACCCCGCGGTCGCAGGCGTCTATCCCGTGCGGGCGGCGTACCCCGCCGCCCTGCCGCGGGCGTCGCTCGACGGCACAGTGTTCGGGCTGGCCAGCGGACGTCGCGTCCGCCTGGAGATCCCCGGCTTCGACGGCACGGGCGTGACGGTCGCGCAGCTCGACACGGGCGTCGATTTGCGTCATCCGTACCTGCAGGGCCGACTGCTCCACGGGATCGACATCCTCGACGCGGACGGCGACCCGTCGGCCGAGCCGAACCCGACCGAGCCGGGACGTCCGGAGCGGCACGGAACGGGTCTTGCGGGTCTCGTCGTCGGAGTCCGCGGACCGGCCGGCCTCCACGGCGTCGCTCCCGGCGCCTCGCTGCTGCCGATCAGAGTCGCCGGCTGGCAGCCCGACGCGGACGGCGGCGTCTCCATCTATGCTCGCACCGACCAGGTCCTCGCGGGCCTGGAGGCGGCCGTCGACCCGAACGCCGACGGCGACGCCCATGACGCGGCGCGGATCGCTCTCCTCGGAGTCGTCGAGCCCTTCGCCTCGTTCCGGGACAGCCCGGTCGCGAGAGCGGGCCGGGGCGCGCTCACGCTCGGGACGCTCGTCGTGGCTCCGGGGGGTAACGACGGCCCGGCCGGCCCCGGCTATGGCAGCCTGGCCGGGCCGGCCGGGGCCTCCGGCGCGCTCGGCGTCGCGGCATCCGACTCGCGGACCGAGAGCCCGACCGTCCACGTCCTCCTCCGCGCCGGCCTGCGCGTGCTCGCCTCCGGCGAGACGGCGCTCGGCGGCGCCGCCGGGCCCGAGGACGTCGTCTCGGCCCGTGTCGTCGCGCTGCCTCGCCGCCAGGCGGTCGCCGTCACGAAAGGCAACGCGCTCGACCGGCTGTTCGATGCCGCGGGCTACAGCCGCGTGGCGGGGGGCGCCGTCCTCCTCCCGTCCGGGCCGACGACACCGGAGGCGGTCGGCGAGCTCGCGGCGGCGGGCGCGCGCGCCGTCCTCGTCGACGGGCCGATCCCGGCGGGGTCGCTCGGCGTCGACGAGCCGGTTCAGGTTCCCGTCGTCGGTGTCTCCTCGGCGATTGCCGCGGCGGTGCGAAGGGCGCTCGCCGCAGGTATCCCGGTCGAGCTCGGCGTCGGCGCGGCAGCGTTCGGCGAGAACCCCGATCTCGGAGCCGTCGCCCCGTTCTCGAGCACGGGCCTCGCCTTCGACGGGAGCCAGGGGACGGCGCTCGCCGCGCCGGGCGTCGGGCTCGTCACCTCCGTCCCGGGGCGAAACGAGGGCGGCACGGCGCGGTACGGCACCCTGAGCGGATCGAGCGCCGCCGCGGCCGTGGTTGCCGGGTCGGCCGCACTGTTGGCCGACGCAAGGCCCGATCTCGATGCCGCCGGGCTGCGGGGGGCGCTGGTCACGTCCGCGCGACGGGAGGGCGGGGGCGCCGAGCCCGGGCTCGTCAGCCCCGGCGCGGCGTCCGCCGCCGAGCTCGTCGCCGATCCGCCGGTGCTGGGCCTGCCGGCGCTCGTCGGCAAGCGGCGCGGATCGTCCGGGCGCGTCACGCTGCGAAACGTCTCGCGGCGCGTGCTGGTCGTGCGGCTGCAGCCCGGCGCGGTTGCGGCGGGTGTGACGGTGCGCGCCCGGCCCGAGCGGGTGGTCGTCCGCCCGGGGGCGCATGCGCGCGTCACCGTGTCGATCACCGCGAGCGTGCGTCCCGCGGCGCCGGGCGCCCTCGAAGGAGTGCTGCGGGCGGTCGTCGGCCCAGGAACGCGTCTGCGCATCCCCTGGGCTGTCGCGGTTCCCGTCGCCCTCCCCGTGATCACGCGCGCCACGCTCTCGACCGCGGAGTTCGCGGCGAGCGACCGCACGCCGGCGGTGCTGACGCTCGTCGCAGGGCGTGTCGACGGGTCGGTGGAGCGGCCTCAGCTCCGGCCGCTCGCGCGGCTGGAGATCGTGCTCTATCGCGGCAAGCGCCGTGTCGGGACGCTCGTCCGGCTCCGCGACGTCCTGCCGGGGCGATACGCCTTCGGCGTCACCGGTCGCGGCCCGCGCGGGGCTCGGCTGCCGGCCGGCGGCTACGAGCTGAGAATCCTCGGCGTGCCCGTCGGCGGGGGCAAGCCGACGGTCGTCGGGATCCCCTTCCGCTTGCGGTAGAGTCACCCGGGTCGTGCGAGGCGCGCGCAGCAGCCGATGAGCACCACCGAGGCGGCCACCCACCTTCGCGAGAACCCCTACGCGCTCGCCCGGGCGCAGCTCCGTCGCGTCGGTGAGACGTTCGGCGTCGACCCGGACCTGATCAGGGTCCTCTCGGAGTGCAAGAAATCCGTCGAAGTCTCGGTCCCCGTCTCGATGGACGACGGCACGACGAGGGTCTTCGAGGGCTTCCGCGTCGTGCACAACGTGACGCGCGGGCCGGCCAAGGGCGGCATCCGCTACCACCCCGCTGTCACGCGCGACGAGGTCAAGGCCCTCGCGATGTGGATGACGTGGAAGTGCGCCCTCATGGGGCTCCCCTTCGGCGGCGCGAAAGGCGCCGTCGTCTGCGACCCGAAGCGCCTCACCGCCGGCGAGCTCGAGCGGCTCACGCGGCGCTACACAACGGAGATCATCAACGAGATCGGGCCCGAGAAAGACATTCCGGCGCCGGACGTCGGCACCAACGCGCAGGTCATGGCCTGGATCTTCGACACGTACTCGATGAACGTCGGCCACTCGGTGCTCGGCGTCGTCACGGGCAAGCCGCTCGCGATCGGCGGCTCGGTCGGCCGCGACGGCGCGACCGCGCGCGGCGTCCTCTACTGCATCCGCACCGCGCTCCAGAAGGAGGGGCGCCGGTTCCCCGACACGCGGGTCGCGATCCAGGGATTCGGCAACGTCGGCCGGAACCTCGCCCGCCTGCTCTCCGAGGAGGGCGCGCGCGTGATCGCGCTGTCGGACTCCAAGGGCGCAGTCGTGAACCCGTACGGCATCGACGTTCAGGCTGCGGTCGCCCACAAGGCCGAGCACGGGACGCTCGAAGCGCTCCCCGGCACGGAAGATGCGACGAACGACGAGCTGATCGAGCTGGAGTGCGACGTCCTCGTCCCCGCCGCCCTCGAGCAGGCGATCAGCGCCGACAACGCACCGAGGACCAAGGCGCACCTGATCTGCGAGGCGGCGAACGGCGCGACCACGCCGGGCGCGGACGAGATTCTCGAGGACCGCGGCGTCCTCGTCCTCCCCGACGTCGTCGCGAACGCGGGCGGCGTCGTCGTCTCGTACTTCGAGTGGGTCCAGGGGCTCCAGGAGTACTTCTGGAAGGAGTACGAGGTGAACGCGAAGCTCAACGACATCGTCGTGCGTGCATTCGAGGAGACCTGGTCGGCGCGCGAGCGCTTCGGGACGAGCATGCGGATGGCCGCGTACGGGCTCGCGGTGCAGCGGGTGGCCGAGGCGACCACGACGCGTGGGCTGTACCCCTAGCCGATCTCGTCTGGACGAGCCCGGAAATGGCGTCGGTCGTCGTGTTCACCGCTCCGGGGTGCCATCTTTGTGAGCCGGCACTGGCGGCGGTCCGAAACGTCTGCGGCGACGCGTTCGTCGTCGTCGACATCACCACCGATCCCGTGCTCGAGCGGCATTATCGCGAGCAGATTCCCGTCGTCGAAGTCGACGGGATCGAGCGGTGTCGCTACGTCGTCGACGAGGATGAGCTCAGGAGCTTTGTCCGAACGCATTCCGGTTGAGGTCGGAGCCCAGCACGCCTCGCCGGAACGGATCACGTGTGATGCCCGTCTCACTCGCCGGTTCCTGCTGCATCGCCGCTTCCTGCTGCTGCGGCGCGTCGGGGTCGGCGGGCTGCCACCCAGGGACGGCGTACAGGCTCGGGCCGATCTTCGTCAGGTTGCCGTCCTTCGCAATCCGGCTCAAGGCGATGCGGATCTGCTCGACGTTGACCGTCTCGCCGCGCTCGGCGAACGCCTCGACCACACGGGCGGGCGTGACTTGCTCATGCAGCGCGCTCGCGACGGCGAGGATCCTGTGTCGTGGGATCCCCTCAAAGCGCCCGTCGGGCTTCCGCTCGCGCTCGACGTCCACGCCGCTCGAGGAGACGGCCGTTGGGCGAGGCCCCCGGGCGGCGATCGCCTGTTCCACGAGCCGTAGCTCGTTCTCGGACTGGGAGAGCGTGCCGCGCGCCTCGGCGATGCGCTTCTCGAGTTGCCGCTTGAGGTCCGCCAGCACGTCGTCGGGCTGATCCGACAGGATCGCGAACAGCACTCCCCCGCCGGTCACGGATCAACAGTAACGCACGGTCCCGGGGCTGACAACCGGAAAAACACCGGTTGAACAGGAAGACACGCCCTGTTGACGACGCCTCTTCGCCGGCACCAACCCGGTTGGAGGACGGTTCCCCGGCCGCGGGCATGCTGCGGTCGGCACAATGTGCGCCGTTGTCACAAGCTTTCGTGGAGGTGGTCGTGGCGGAACGTCTGGGGGTCGGGGTCGCGGCGCGTCTGAGTCGGTACCTCCAGGTGCTGACGCAGGCTCGCAAGATGGGGAAAGACCGGATCTCTTCGCAGGAGATCGCCGAGTACACGAACATCAACGCGACCCAGATCCGCCGCGACCTGTCGGGATTCGGCAAGTTCGGCAAGCGCGGCGTCGGGTACTCGGTCGACGCGCTCCTCTCCGAGATCCGCAAGATCCTGCGGACACAGGGCCAGCACAACATCGCGCTCGTGGGGGCAGGGCGCCTCGGCGCAGCCATCGCCTCGTCGCCGATCTTCGCGGAGCACGGCATCACGATCACCGCCGTGTTCGACAAGGACCGGGAAAAGGTCGGGACGACGCTCGGCGGCGTGCCGGTGAGTCGGATGGACGACCTCGACGCGATCGTGCGGGACCGAAGCATCGTGGTCGGCGTGTTGGCAGTCCCCGCCGAGTCGGCGCAGGAGGCTGCAGATCGCCTCGTCGACGCCGGCGTCAAGATCGTCTTCAACTACACGCAGGCCCTGATCGACACGCCCCAGGACGTGCAGGTGCACACGTCCAACCCGGCAGTCGAGCTGCTGTACGCGCTCTACTTCCACCTCACCTGAGCGCTTTCGCGCGCGAATTCCGGCGGTAAGCCCGTTCGCGGCCTGTTTGGACTTTTCTTGGAAACATTCCGCCGCGAGAACGTGTCCACCAACAGGGCAAATATCCCTCGAAAGCGCCGAAATTGGGGTAGGAATGGCGCGACGCCAGTCCTACCCTGGATGCGAGGGACGTCACGGCGAAGAGGGACGCCGGACGCGACGGGACAAGGGGGGTGGCTTCGCTGGGAACCGCGCGCATCGTCGGAAGACTCCGTATCGGTCTTCTCGGTGTCGCTGTTGCCACTGCGCTCATCGCCGCGCCGACGGTGCACGCCGGGGATGGCACGGCAGCGAGCGCGGATGCCTCGCAAGGTCAGCCTGCTGGCGTTCCCGCGGCCCAGCGAGGGGCGGGCGCCGCGAGCCCGTCGGACGCGGCGGGCCCGCCCGATGGAACAGGCCCTCCCGAAGGAACAGGCCCTCCCGAAGCAACGGGCCCTCCCGAAGGAAAGGGCGGAGCGACAGGAGCGACGGGCACAGGCCCCGAGGGCAACGGCCCGCCCGCAGGCACCCCGGCGAACACCCCGGAGGGCGAGGGCTCGACCCAGGCAGCGGGCGTCCCCGCGAACGCTGCCTCCGGGGGCGCGAGCTCCCCCGCTCCGAAGAATGATGCGGCCGGGGCGGACGGCTCGAGCAACCGGCCCGGTGGCGACGGTCCGGCGACCGGCAGCACCGCCCAGCAGGACACCTCGGTCGCGCAGGCGGCAAACGCAGCCGCCACCGCCGACCAGGAGGGCGTCGGCAACAGCCAGGTCAGCGTCCGCGTCGACGAGCCGGGTGACGACTCGCCGGTCTCGCAGGAAAACCGCGCGGGTGCCAGCGCTGAGGCGACGGCAGCCGCGGAGACACCGACTCCAGCGACGAGTGACCAATCGGCGCGCGCGGCCGCAGCCGCGACGCAGTCCGACGTGCAGAACGCGGCCGTCAGCGTTCGCGTCGGCAGCGCCGGCGACAATGCAGCAGTCGAACAGGCAAACGCCGCCGCGGCGACCGCGTCCGCGTCGGTCACGCCGCCCAAGCGTGGCCAGGGCTCGCTCGACGAAAGCGCGGCCGCCGTCGCCACGCAGGACGGCGCGGCGAACACCAACGTCTCAATCCGCGTGTTTTCACCCGGAAGCGACGGGGCGGTCACTCAGACCAACACGGCGGTCGCCGCCGCGGAGACCTCCGGTCCCGACGGGGCGGCTGCTACGGCGACTCAGAACGGCGTCCAGAACACGAGCGTCTCGATCCGGGTTGGGAGCCCCGGTACGTCGGGCACGATCGCGCAGCAGAGCACCGCGTCGGCCGGCAGCGGCCCGGCGGCAGGCGCCGAATCCTCGGTTTCGACAACGACCAACGGGCTCGACACCAACCTCTCGGTCGTTATCGGGAGCAACGATCTCCAGCAGCCCGGAGCGAACGGCCTCCAGGTCTGGGAATGGACGTGGAACTGGGACCGTGACGAGTCCAAGAGCGCGCAGGCACTGCTCGACACGCAACCCTCCTCGTGGAACTGGGTCTGGGGCGCAAAAGGGGGACAGCTCGGCCAGGTGACGTCGCGGACAGCCAGCAGCGACGAGCTGGCCGCGGGATCGTGGACTTGGAACTGGAGTTGGACGCGTGACGGCGCGCCCAACTGGGTGTGGCAGTGGGACCGGGCGGCCCAGCTTCCATGCGGAACCTGCGTCTGGATCTGGAACTGGACCTGGGACTGGACGGGCCAACCGGTGCAAACCGGTTCGGCGGCCCCCGCGGTGGAAACTACGAACAATGCCGAGACCGCGGGCCAGGCCAACGTCGCCGTCGCCGACGCGCAGGCGATCACCACGGCCGACGTCACGCAGTCGATCTCGCAGGACGGCGACGGCCGTGGGCGATTCGCGGGCCAGCTCGTGTCGGTCGACCAGGTCGCGGACGCAACGGCCGCGGCCAAACAGTCCGACGTGGAGACGGTGAGGACGGCCAACCTGCTCGGCGCACGGGTCAACCGCGTGGCGGGCGTCGCTTCCGCCACCGTCCGTGGAGACCTCGCGCAGGGTGTCTCGCAGACCATCCTCGTCGACGAAGGCGACCAAGGCGAAGGCACCGCGGTGCAGTGGAGCGGCCAGGAGATCGACCTCGTCCAGCGTGCCCGCGCAGACGTTCGCACGGCCCAACTTGACGTCTCTCTTCGCACTGCGGGAACGCTCCTCGCCGACGGAGAGGCGTCCGCGGCGACCATGACCGGCGTCGACCAGCGCGTCGTCCAGGACGCGCGTGTGGCCGGTGGTACGACCGACCAGTGGGCGGGCCAGCTGACGCTCGTGGAGCAGAGTGGCGACGCCGTGTCGGGCGTCGACCAGACCGGTGTCGCCGCGCCGCGGCCCGTCGCGGGCACCGCGCGCGCACGGAGTGCCTCCGGCGCGCTCTCCCGGGTCTACCAGAACGTCGAGCAGCGTGCCGTGCGCGGCGGCGGGCTCGGATCTCAGACGGCGATGCAGACGGTGTACGTCGGCCAGGAGGGCTCGACGACCGCGACGACGAGACAGCAGGCGGGGAGCGCGAGCAGCACGCTGGCCTCGAGCGATGCGCGCGCGACGAACCGCGCCCTCGTCGTGCAGGACGGTGTCCAGGAGAGCATCGGCGTCTCGGGACTCGATGTCCAGGATCTGACGCAGCAGTCGATCGTCGTGCAGCTCGCGGTCGCCGGGTCGACGTCTGCGGGCGGTATCGCCGGCTCGGCGGTCGTCGGTAACTGCGCGATCGTCCAGCAGGGCGCCGTGCAGTCGGTCGCCGGCGGGCCGGCATCCACGACGAGCCCGGATCTCTCGGCCTTCTGCTCTCCTCCGTCGGCCGCCCCGACCCTCTTCTCGGCCTCCGAACCGGCGCCTGCCTCGTCCGCAGCGTCCGCGTCGTCCACGGCCACCGTCGGCCTCGACGTCGCACCTCAAGGCGCGGTCGCCGTCGGGGCTCCGGACGACGCCGACGTTGCGTTGTTCCATGCGTCGGTCCATCCGTTGTCCCATCACCGCTCGTCGGCTGCAGCACGCCGGATGCGCGCGACCACGCCGCGCTTCCCGTCCGTGCGCTCCGAGCCGGGCGCCGAGCGACCCATCCAGGGGTCGTCCTCGATGACACAGATTTCCGCCCCGCGTCCCACGCAAGCGCGCTTCGACACGCGCCCGGAGGGTTACGCGGGAGACGGAGACGCCGGTACGGAGCCGCCGCTCCTGCCGGCGGGAGATCCACCACAGTGGGTCTCCGCACTCGCAGCAGCAGCATCGTCCGGCGCGGGGCCCTCGGGGATCGCAGCGATCCTCGCCGCCTTCGCGCTCGTGCCGCCGCTTCTGCAGCGGGCGCGAGAAGGATCGGCCGTCAGGCGGCCGATCGACGTCCTCTCACGGGTAGACGTCCCGGTCTGACCTTCCGTCCTGCCACGTGACTCGTCGGACGCTGGTCCGACGGGCAATCCGTTCATTCGGCAGTGACGAAAGGATGTGAGATACGTGTCACGCAGACTGCTCGCACTCGGAGTGCTCGCAGTTGGGCTCGTGCTTCCGGCGAACGCGCTGGCAGACATCGGGTTCAACAAAGATGCTCTGAAGGCGAACGTCCAGGCGTCGATCCAGAACGCGACGGTCGTCCAGACCGGCGTTGCGACGTCCGGGCCTGCAACCGCCAACGGCGGTGCCGCCACAGGCGGCGCCGGCACGGGCGGTGCCGGTGGGTACGTCAACACCGGTAACGACGAGACCTCCCAGAGCCAGAGCGCCACGTCATCGACGGGCAACTCGAACTCGGGCGGTATCGCCGGAGGGAACACGAGCTCTGTCGGCAACGACGGCGGCTCGATCCTCAACGCCAACGAGACCAAGGTCGACGTGGATGCGTCGAACAAGGCCGAGAGCGACGTCGATCAGGACGCGAACGGCGGCCTGGCGGCGTCGGGGAACGCCAACAGCGAGGGCGACAACACGTCGGCCGGCGGCGACGCAGAGAACAACTGCGGCGTCCGGGCCGGGGGCTGCCAGTCCTCGGACGGCGGCGACAGCGGCCGCGGCGGCAACGCCGACACCGGCCGCGGTGGTGACACCTCGTCCGACTCCGGTAACGGCGGTGGCGGCGGCGCGGCAGCGTCGGGCGCCACGGGCGGCGCCGGTGGTGTCGGCGGCGGCTCGACCGGCGGCGCCGGCACGGCCGGGACGGGCGGAGCGTCGTCCTCCTCGGCGGGCGCCGGCGGCAACGGCGGCGGTTGCGCGATCATCGCGTCGTGCGACGGCGGCAACGCCGGCAACTCGACCGGAGCGGCCGGCGGCGCCGGCGGTTCCGGCACGGGCGGCAGCGCCACGGGCGGTGCGGCTCCGGGCGGTACGGCCGGATCCGGCGCAACCGGCGGGGCCGGCGGCTCCACAGACTCGTCCAACACGGGCGACGGTGGGGACCCCAGGGCCGTCGGTGGTGACAGCGGCCGTGGTGGCGACGGTGGCGAGAACACCGTCGGCCAGGCAGCAACCGGCGGGGCCGCGGGAGCGGTCTCGGACTCGACGTCGCAGACCTCGTCTGCGTCGGCAAACGGCGGAAGCAACACGAACGGGAGCTTCACGGCGACCCAGACCGCCAACCCGACGACGACGACGACCTCGACGAACACGCAGGGCGGCACGACCGGTCGCGGCGGTGACACGGTGGGTGCTTACAACGCAACCGGCGCCGCGATCTCCGGTGGCAACGAGACAGCAGCCGTCGGCGGCGACGTGGTCGCCAGCCAGACCGGTGCGGGCAACGCCTCCGGCGGAGCCGGCACGGGCGGTGCGGCGAATGCGAACGGCGGCACCGCGACCAGCGGTCCTGCTGCGGTCTCCAACACGGCGACCGTGTCGCAGTCGTCGGCGCAGACGATGAACGCCTGGGACAACGACAACTGGGTCTCGATCTGGGTGTTCAAGAAGAAGCAGTACGGCTGGTAGGCGAAGGACGATGAGGGATCGATCGCCTGCGATGACCACGATGCTCGAGGAAGCTCCCTCGGGAGGTCGCCTGACGGCCTCACACCGGTGGCTGCTCGTCGTCGCGGAATTCGTGGGCGATTTCCCCTTCGCTACGGGGGAGCCGTCGGTGGCCGACAGACGGCCGTTGTCTCGCTTGGCTCGCGTTCGTCCGTCCCGGGACGGACGGCGGGAGGCGGGAAGCGGACGC
This sequence comes from uncultured Actinomycetes bacterium, assembly GCA_963845965.1. Lineage (GTDB taxonomy): Bacteria > Actinomycetota > Thermoleophilia > Gaiellales > Gaiellaceae > Gaiella. The sequence continues at coordinate 186,048 of CAWJUF010000001.1, forward strand.
GTGCCACCGGCGGCGGCGCCCTTCACCGACCCGCGCGGCGCCGGCGCGGGTGAAGCCACAGGGCTTCGCCCGTGCCGGCGGTCGGGGAAGGCGACACGGGCCCGACGTGAGGACCCAGGCGGCTGCCTCACGTCGGGCCCTATCGGATTGCACCTGTCCGGGCCGGGCAGGATGTGCGGATGCGCATCCTGCTCTGGCACGGCTATCTCCTCGGCGGCACCGGCTCCAACGTCTACACGCGTGCGCTCGCGCGCGAGTGGAGCCGTGCCGGTCACGACGTGACCGTGCTGAGCCAAGAGCCCCGCCCGGAGGTGTACGACCTCGGAGGAGCCGCGACGGTCCGCCCGGACGTGGGCGGCTTCCTTCCGACCTTCGTGCTCGACCGCTACGAGGGCTTCGACGACGTTCGTCGCGTCCCTGACTGCACCCGGGACGAGCTCGAGCGCTGGGTGGAGGCGAACGCCGCCGCGGTGCGAGAGCAGCTGCCGGCCGACCTCGTGTTCGCGAACCACATCCTTCTCGGCGGCCCCGTGGGACTCGCGTCCGGCGCCCCGTTCGCCGTCAAGGCGCACGGCTCGGAGCTCGAGTACGCGATGCGCGGTCGCCCCGACCTCGGCGCGTGGGGGGCGGAGGCGCTCGCGGGCGCGCGGGCGACGTTCGTCGGCTCCGCGCACATCCGCGAGGTGCTGACCGAGCTCTGCGGGCCCGTCGCGCACGTGCACGAGGTGCCCCCCGGGGTCGACATCGACCTCTGGCGACCCGAGGCGAGCGAAACGGCGCTCGTCGCGCTCCTCGACGAGGCGCGGCGCGACGTACCCAACCCCGGCAACGCCGAGGAGCGGCTCCCCGACGACGGGAACGCCGCGCGGCTCGCGTCGTTCCTCGACGGTGACCTGCCGACGGTCGTCTACTTCGGAAAGCTGATCGAGCAGAAGGGCGTGCACGTGCTGCTCGAGGCGCTGGCCGGGATCGACGCGCGTGTCGTCGTGGTCGGCTTCGGCCCCGAGCGAGCCGCGCTCGAGGCGCTCGCCGCGGCGGAAGGCGTCCGGGCGCTCTTCACCGGCCCGCTCGAGCACCGGCACCTCCGCCATCTGCTGGCGCTCGCGGACGCCTGCGTCGTGCCCTCCGTGTTCCCGGAGGCGTTCGGCATGGTCGCCGCCGAGGCGGCGGCCGCGGGCTGCCCGCCCGTCGTGTCGCGCCACTCCGGGCTGGCGGAGGTCGCGGCGGAGCTCGAGGCGGTGCTGCCGCCCGTGCTCGCGCACGCTCGTCTCGTTCCCGACCGGTGACGCCGTCGCGTTGCGCGAGCTGCTCTCGCGGGTCCTCGCGCTGTCCGCGGCGGATCGCACGCCGCTGCGCGCGACGGTGCGCCGGGTCGCCGAGGATCGCTGGAGCTGGGCCGGGATCGCGCGGCGGCTGCTGGAGATCGCGACATAGAGGCACGCGCCGAAAGCCCGGCCGGGTCTGGCTAGCCTTCCCGCTTCATGGGCGAGTCGACCGGCGGCAGGCCGTACGAGCGGATCCTCGAGGAGGCCCACGAGCGCTTCGAGGAGGCGGAGGACTTCACCGTCTCGGTCGAGGAGGAGTTCGCCCTGCTCGATCCGGAGACGCTCGACCTCGTCAGCCGCTTCGAGGCCGTGCAGGCGGCGGCCCGGGGCACCGCGCTCGAGCCGAACCTCGCCGGCGAGCTGATCGCGTCCGAGGTCGGAGGTCAAGACCGGCAAGCAGGCGTCGTTCGCGGACGTCCCGGCGGCGCTGGCGGAGCGGCGCAGCCAACTCGCCGCCCTCGTCGAGCCCCTCGGCCTCACGCTCGGCGCGACCGGGACGCACCCGTGGGCGAGCTGGCGCGACCAGCGCATCATCGACACTCCGCACTACCGCCGGAACGACGAGATCCTTCGCTACGTCGTCTGGCGCAACAACACGTTCGGCATCCACACCCACGTCGCGATCAGGGGGGCCGACCGTGCCGTGCGCGTCGTCGTCCGCGCTCCGCAACTGGCTCCCGGAGCTGCTCGCCGTCTCGGCGAGCTCGCCGTTCCACGAGGGCGTCGACACCGGGCTCCACTCCGCGCGGACGCAGGTGTTCACGCGCTTCTTCCCGCGCTGCGGCGTGCCCGATCCGCTTCGCCTCGTGGCGCGACTACGCGGACTACGTGCGCTTCCTCTACAGCACCGGCTCGATCGACGAGCCCACGCAGCTCTGGTGGAGCGTGCGCCCGCACCTCGTCGTTCCCCACCGTCGAGCTCCGCTTCTGCGACGCGCAGCCGGACCTGCGGCGAGGCGCAGTCGCTCGCGGCGCTCATGGTCTCGCTCACCGCTCGCTGCGCGCGGGCGCTCGACGAGGGCGAGCCGCTGCCCGAGCACCCGCACCGGCTGATCGAGGAGAACACCTGGCGCGCGATCCGCAACGGGCTCTCGGGCGAGCTCATCGACCTCGAGCGCGGCGACGTGCTGCCCGCGCGCGCGCGGGTCGAGCGGCTGATCGAGTGGGTGCTGCCCGTCGCGGAGGAGATCGGCGCCGCACCGTGGCTTCGGCTCCCCGAGCGGAACGCCGCCGAGCGTCAGATCGCGCGGCATACGGAGGGCGCGAGCTTCGAGGAGATCTACGCCGAGCAGGTGCGCGCCACGGTGCCGGCGATCGGCTGACACGCGCACTCGCGGCACACGAGCGCCGATGCCCGCGGCAGGCCGTCGGCTTGTGCTGCATAATCCCCCGCGCTGACGCCAGTCCGGCGTCTCTTTGTGCGCCTTGACCCGGAGGATGGATGGACTTCTTCGTTGACCACGCCGTGCTGTTCGCGCTCGTCTGTGCGGGCGTCGCGATCGCCTACGGCATGTACCTGACCTGGTGGCTGCTCAAGCAGCCGGCGGGGAACGCGCGAATGCAGGAGATCTCCCGCGCCGTCCAGGAGGGCGCCGCGGCGTACCTCACCAAGCAGTACACGACCATCGCGATGGTCGCGGTCGTGCCGTTCCTGGCGCTGGGCTTCTACAACGAGCTCGGCTGGGGGACGGCGATCGGGCTTCTTGATCGGTGCCACGCTGTCCGCGGCGGCGGGCTTCATCGGCATGAACGTCGCCGTGCGCTCGAACGTCCGGACGGCGGAGGCCGCCCGGGAGGGAGTCGCCCCGGCCTTCCGCGTCGCGTTCCGTGCTGGCTCGGTCACGGGCCTCCTCGTCGTCGGCCTCGGCCTGCTCGGGGTCGCGGGCTACTACTGGGTGCTCACGGGCTGGCTCGGCAACTCGCCCGAGTCGGCGGTCGACGACCTGATCGGCCTCGCGTTCGGCGGCTCGCTGATCTCGGTCTTCGCCCGTCTCGGCGGCGGCATCTTCACGAAGGCCGCCGACGTCGGGGCCGACCTCGTCGGCAAGATCGAGGCCGGCATTCCGGAGGACGACCCGCGGAACCCCGCGGTGATCGCCGACAACGTGGGCGACAACGTCGGCGACTGCGCCGGGATGGCGGCCGACCTCTTCGAGACGTACGCCGTGACCGCGGTCGCGGTAATGCTCCTGGGCACGGCCTTCCCGTCGGGCGAGCTCTGGCTGTATCCGCTCGCCCTGGGCGGCATGTCCATCCTCGCGTCCGTGATCGGCACGTTCTTCGCATGGATCGGCCGCGGCGAGAACGCGATCATCAACGCGCTCTACAAGAGCGTGATCGTCGCCACCGTGCTGTCCGCGATCGGGTTCATCCCTGTCACCCTGGCGTTCGACGGCGATCGCTTTACGTTCTGGCAGCTCTACGTCCCGGCCCTGATCGGTCTCGCGGTCACGTTCCTGCTGGTCGCGATCACCGAGTACTACACGGGCTCGCGCTGGCACCCGGTGAAGAAGATCGCCGAGGCGTCGACGACCGGACACGCGACGAACATCATCGCGGGGCTCGCCTTCGGCATGCAGGCCACCGCTCTTCCGGTGCTCGTGATCGCCACGGGCGTCGTGGGCTCGTACTACGCAGTGGGCCTCGGAGCGGGCGAGCCGCACATCTACGGCATCGGCGTCGCCGTGATGGCACAGCTCTCGATGACCGGCCTGATCGTTGCGCTCGACGCGTACGGGCCCGTCACCGACAACGCCGGCGGCATCGCCGAGATGGCGGACATGCCGGAATCGGTGCGCGGGGTGACAGACCCGCTCGACGCGGTCGGCAACACGACGAAGGCCGTCACGAAGGGCTACGCGATCGGGTCGGCGGGCCTCGCCGCCCTGATCCTGTTCGACGAGTACGTGCGCGGGCTCGCGGACGAAGGGCTGAACGTGACGTTCGACCTCGCCGACCCCTGGGTCATCGCCGGCCTGTTCGTCGGCGGGATGATGCCGTTCCTCTTCGCCTCCCTGGCGATGACGGCCGTCGGGCGCGTCGGCGGCGAGGTCGTCGAGGAGGTGCGGCGCCAGTTCCGCGAGGACCCGGGGATCATGGAGGGTACGTCGCGGCCGGACTACGCGTCGTCGATCTCGATCGTCACCGCCTCGGCGATCAAGAGCATGCTCGTGCCCGCCCTCATCCCCGTCGCGATCCCGATCGTCGTCGGGATCATCAAGCCGGAGATGCTCGGCGGCCTCCTGATCGGGACGATCGTGACCGGCCTCTTCCTCGCGATCGCGATGACCTCGGGCGGCGGCGCGTGGGACAACGCGAAGAAGCTGATCGAGGACGGGGCGTTCGGCGGCAAGGGCTCGGAGGCCCACGCGGCCGGCGTCACGGGCGACACGGTGGGTGATCCCTACAAGGACACCGCGGGACCGGCGATCAACCCGATGATCAAGATCGCGAACATCGTCGCGATCCTGATCATCCCCGTCATCGCCTCGATCCACGGCTAGGAGGGCGGGGGAAACCATGTTTCCCCCGCCAGCCCCCTCTTTCGCGTGGGGGAACCCATGGTTCCCCCACGTGCCCCTCCTTCCGGGTCTCGCACGGGTCGCCCTGAGCTTGGCCTCCCGGCCGGCAAGGCCGGCCTCCGGCCGTGGAGGGAAGCGACCGCCCGATCAGTGAAGGTCTTCTCCGCCACTCGCTCAGCCGGCGGTCGCCACCTGGACGAGCCGCCGGTTCGAGACCCCCGTGAGCAGGTCGTCCGTCGGCTTGCGCACGCGGACGAAGAACTGGACGCTCCCGCCCCCGAGCGGGAAGTCCGCGCGGGGCGTCATGCGGAGGCGTGCCCACCCGTCCCGGGCGCTGCGCTGCTCACCCGGCGCCGATGTGACGAGCGGTGTCGAGCGCGCGAAGACGAGCGCGTCGCGCACGACGTACCCACGGGTGTCGAGGACGCGGACGCGCAGCTCGAGCGGGCGCTCGCGCGACCGCACCGGGTTCGGGGTGAACACGATCTGCTCGGCGACGAGGCGCTCGGGCTCGGAGACGCTCGTGACCGGGATCGAGTACTTGCCGTTCGGGAGCCGGATCGCACCCGGCGGCAACGTGGTCGGCGGGGGCGGGGTAGTGGAGGTGGCCTGGACGAGAGCCGTGGGCTCCGAGGTCGCCGTCGCCGATCCGAGCGTGTTGCGGGCCGTCACCTGCAGGCGAATGCGGCGTCCGACGTCGTCGGCGGTCAGGTCGTACTGCGTACCCGTCTCACCGCTGATCGCTGGGCAGTCGGAGCCCGTCGCCTGCCCGCCGTTCGCAGGGCACCGCAGCCATCTGTAGGAGAAGAGGAGCGGAGTCGTCCCGGTCCAGAGCCCGACGGTCGACGTGAGCGTCTCGTCGAGCGCGGCGGTTCCGAAGATCACCGGGGCGCGCGTGTTGACGGGTGCCTGTGAGGGGGTCGTCGTCGACGACGACTGGACGGCAGCCGTCGCATTGGATGCGACCGTCTGCACGCCCAGGGTGTTCGAGGCCGTGATCCGAATGCGCATGCGGGAGCCGACGTCGTCGCCGGCAAGCGTGTACGTCGACGCGGTGGCGCCCGAGATCGACGTGCAGTTCGAGGCGTCCGGCAAGCCACCGTCGCCACCGCAGCGCATCCACTGGTACGCATACGAGATCGGCGTCTCGCCGGCCCAGGTGCCCACGCTCGCGAGTAGGAGGCGGCCCACCACGAGCGTCCCGCTGATGGACGGCTCGACGACCATCCGCAGCGGCCCGGTCGTCGTCGACTGCTCCACGAGCGCCGTCGGATTCGAGCCAACGGTTGCAGAGCCCGCCGCGTTGGCGGCGGTGACCTGGACGCGGAGCCGACTCCCGATGTCGGCGGAGCCGAGGGTGTACGAGGAGCTCGTCGCCCCGGGGATCGAGGGGCAGTCGGAGCCGTCGGGCTGGCCGCCATCCGCACCACAGCGCACCCACCGGTAGGCGAACGTGAGCGACGTGCCGGTCCACGTTCCCGTCGTGGTCGTGAGCGTCGCCCCCTCCACGGTCGAGCCCGAGATGACGGGATCGCCCGTGCTCACGGGGGCCGTCTGCGGCGTGACCACGGCCGTCTGCGCCGACGGGGCGCTCGCCGAGCCCTCGGCGTTCTTCGCCGTCTCGACCACGCGGAGCGTAGAGTCCTTGTCCGCCGTGCTGATGAGGTAGGTCGGTCCGGTCTCGCCGATGGCCACGCAACTACCGCCGCTCGCGTCGCAGCGCTGCCACGCGAGCGCGAAGGTCAGGGGCGGCGTCCCGGTCCACGAGCCACCGGCGGCGGTCAGCGTCTCGCCCACGACGGCCGTCCCGGACACCGTCGGCGGCGACACGTTGGACGGCGTCGCCGTGGAGCGCGCGTCGGCACCGGCGCTCAGGGCCGCCGCGACGCTCGCCGCGACGACGACGAGCACGGCGCTCGACAGGAATGACCAGCGTCGGGCGCGGACGACGCTCACCGACCGTTTGAGCTCGGACATTGTCGACTCCCTCCTGGTTGTGGCTCTCCCTCCCCCGACGCTGCGCCCGGCGCGCAAGCCACCCGCCCGTGCGAGCACGCGGTCCAGTGCGAATCGGTACGGCTCCACGTTAGGCGGACCGGAGCCGATCTTCAACGGTGGCGGATCCCGCCCCGTCGGCTTCCGCGCCCGGGCGTAGACTCGCGCGCGTGCCAGGGAGCCGAAGGCGGCGCGAGGTGCAGATGGAGCGGGTGCTCGGCACGCCCGCGCTCTTCGCCACCGCGTACGGCAACGTCGGCTCGTCGATCTACTACGCGCTCGGCCTCACCGCCGTCTTCGCCCTCGGGCTGACGCCGCTCGTCTTCGTCGTCGCGGGAATCGTCTTCGCCGCGACGGCGGCGACGTACGCGGAAGGGACCGTCCGGTTCCCCGAGGCGGGGGGATCGTCGAGCTTCGCCCGCCACGGGTTCAACGAGCTGATCAGCTTCGGCGCTGCGTGGGCGCAGATGCTCGTCTACGTGGTCACGATCGCCACGTCGGCGTTCTTCGTCCCGCACTATCTCTCGGCGATCTTCGGCGAATCGCTGCGGACGAACCCGTGGGACATCGTCGTCGGCGCGGGGGTGATCGTGGTGCTCGTCGCGCTGAACCTCGTCGGGGTCACCGAGGCGGCCAAGCTCTCGATCGTGCTCGCGGTGCTCGACTTCGGGACGCAGGTGCTGCTCGTGGTCCTCGGGTTCGCGCTCGTGTTCAGCCCCGAGGTGCTCGTCGACAACGTCCACTGGGGAGTCGCGCCCACGTGGGGCGACCTCGCCATCGCGATCCCCGTCGCGATGCTCGCGTACACGGGGGTGGAGACCGTCTCCAACCTCGCGGAGGAGGCGCGCGAGCCGGAGCGAAGCGTGCCGAACGCCTACAAGCTCGTCGCGTTCGCCGTGTTCGCGATCTACTTCACGCTGCCGCTGATCGCGCTCTCCGCGCTGCCCGTGAAGGAGATCGACGGCCAGCTCACGACCCTTCTCGCGCTGCCGCCCGAGCAGGGGGGCTATGCGAACGACCCGATCCTCGGCGTGGTGGACAACCTCGGCCTCGAGGGGTCGCTCCTGGACTGGGCGCAGGTGTACGTCGGGATCCTCGCCGCGACGATCCTCTTCATCGCCACGAACGCAGGGATCATCGGCGCCTCCCGGATCACGTACTCGATGGCGACGTACCGGCAGATGCCGGAGGTCTTCCGGAGGCTCCACCCGCGGTTCAAGACGCCCTACCTCTCCCTCATCCTGTTCGCGGGAATCGCGCCGATCGTGATCCTCCTCCCCGGCGACGTCCAGTTCGTCGGGACGCTCTACTCGCTGGGGGCGACGCTCTCGTTCACCGTCGCGCACGTGTCGATGGTGCGCCTCCGGACCCGCCCCGACCCGACGGTGACCTACCGCGCGAGCCCGAACCTGAGGCTCCGTGGGGTCGACTGGCCGCTGTTCGCGATCTTCGGCGGGATCGCGACCGGTGTCTCGTTCCTCGTGATCCTCGTCCAGAACCCATTGACGCGATGGGTCGGGCTCGGCTGGATCGTCCTCGGCCTGGTCGGATACACGGTCTACCGGCGCCGGTGGGTGCACGCGTCGCTGCGCGAGACGGTGAAGGCTCCGCCGGCGTTCGGTGCGGCGCTCGCGCTCGAGTACCGGCGGATCGTGGTCCCGATCGTCCCCGGGAGGCCGTCCGACGACGCCCTCGACGTCGCTTGCCGCCTGGCGGCCGAGCGGGGAGCACGCGTGGTCGCGCTGACCGTGATCGAGGTGCCGCTCGAGCTTTCGCTCGACGCGGAGCTGCCGGAGGAGGAGCGAAGCGCGAACGACGAGCTCGACGAGGCCGTCGCGGTCGGCGAGACCTACGGCGTCCACGTCACCGCGCGCCTCGTCCGCGGGCGAAGCGCCTCGACGGAGATCGTCCGCGAGGCCCAGCGGCGCGGCGCCGAGATCATCGTGCTCGGCTCGCCGCGGAAGGACCTCACGAGCCGCAGGCGCGGCGTGTTCGGCTCCACCGTCGACCGGGTGATGCGCAAGGCGCCGTGCCGCGTCATGGTCACGGCGTCCCGGGAGCGGAGCGCGGCGTGAAGTGGTACAGCCAGGCGGTGTACGTCTTCGGCGCCGTGTTCGTCGCGATCGGCGCGGCGCTGCTGGTCGTCACCGCCGTGCACGGCGGCGGCGTCGTCGGCTTCCTCCTGGGCGGCCTCTTCGTCGCGCTCGGCGTCGCGCGCATCCAGCTCGAGCGCAGACGCGGAGCCCGCTGATGGCGCGCAAGGTCAGGGGCTTCGAGCGCGTGCTCGACGCGCCGGCGCTGTTCGCCATCGCGTACGGGGAGATCGGCTCCTCGATCTACGTCGCGCTCGGGATCGTCGCGGCCTCCGCGCTCGGGCTGACGCCGCTCGTCCTTGCGGCGACGGGCATCGTGTTCTGCCTCGTCGCGCTCTCCTACGCCGAGGGGACGGCCGCAATCCCCGAGACGGGAGGCGCCGAGACGTTCACACGGCGCGCATACAACGATCTGGTCGGCTTCGTCACGGGATGGGCGCTCTTCCTCGACTACTTGATCGTGATCGCCCTCTCGGCGCTCTTCCTGCCGCATTACGTCGGCGCGGCACTCGATGCAGACGTGCTGCGCGACCGCCCGTGGGACATCGTCGTCGCCGTCGCGGCGATCGCGCTGATCGGCATCGTCCGGCTCGCGCGACGTACGAGGCTGCACCGGCCGGCGCTCGTCGTCGCGCTGCTCGACCTGCTCGTGCAGTCGCTCATCGTGGTGCTCGGCCTCGCGCTCCTGTTCTCGCCGTCGACCCTCGTCGACGGCCTGTCCCTCGCGCCTGGCCAGGACTGGCTCGACGATCTGCTCTTCGCGATCCCCCTCGGCTTCCTGGCCTACACGGGCCTCGAGACGGTGGCGAACCTCGCCGAGGAGGCGCGCGAGCCCGGCCGCACGCTGCCTCGTTCGCTGTTCTCGGCGATCGGTCTCGTCGTGCTGCTGACGGTGCTCGTCGCCGTGGTCGGCGTCACGGCCTTCCCGGCCGCCGACGACGGCACGTCCGAGCTAGGAAGCACGTGGCTCGAGGCCCCGCTCGTCGGGATCGTGACCGCCTTCGAGGGCGAGCTTCCCGCTGGGCTCGTCGAGGTGCTCCGGATCGCGGTGGGGCTCTCGTCGGCGCTCATCCTCGTGATGGCGATCACGACGTCGATCTCGGGCTGCGCGCGCCTCGCGCACTCGATGGGGACCCACGGCATGTTGCCGCGCTGGGTCGGCCGGTTCGAGCGCAGGACGCTCGTCTCTCGCGAGACGATCGCCGCGATCACCGTCGTCGCGATCGGGATCGTGCTCGTCGGCGCCGCGATCGGGGACGAGGCGAAGCTCCTCGCGAGCACGTACTCGTTCGGCGTCCTGCTCGCCTTCACGCTCGCCCAGCTGGCGGTGATCCGGCTCCGCCGGCTCGAGCCGGACCTGCCGCGCCCCTTCCGCGCCCGGCCCGACGTACGGATCGGAGGCGTGGACGTGCCGCTCGCCGCGCTGATCGGGGCGCCGCTCACCGGCGCGATCTTCGTCCTGGCGATGGTGACGCACGAGGGGGCCCGCTATGCCGGCCCGGCATGGCTCGCCGTCGGCCTGGTCGTCTATGCGGGGACGCGGTGGCGCGAGCGCAAGGGGATGCTGGAGGACGTCGACCCGCGCGGCGCGCTCCCCGTCGGTGCATCGTTCCGGCGCATCCTCGTGCCGATGAAGCTCGGCGACATCGGGGAGGAGATGGTGGCGACCGCGGTCGCGCTCGCCAAGGAGAGCGGTGCGGCGGTCGAGGCGATCACGGTCGTCCAGGTTCCGCGCGAGCGCGAGCTCGGAGCGCCGCTGCCCCCGGCCGTCGCCGAGCAGGCCGACGCCTCGGTCGCGGAGGCGCGCACCCTCGGAGAGGAGAACGGCGTCGACGTGCATGCCGAAGCCGTGCACGCCCGCTCGATCGGCCATGCGATCGTCGACGAGGCGACCCGGCGGAACGCCGACCTCATCGTGCTCGGCTCGTCGCCCCGCTGGCGGAGGCAGTCGCGATTCTTCTCGCCGACGGTCGACCACGTCCTGCGCCACGCGCCGTGCGAGGTGCTCGTCGTCGCGTTCCCCGAGGGGGTGTTCGACCAGTAACCTCAACGGGATGAAGGCGGTGGTCATCGGGTGCGGGCGCGTCGGCGCCTCGGTCGCGAAGCAGCTCGCAGGCGACGGCTGGGACGTCACGTGCGTCGACGACGACGAGATGGCGCTCACACGCCTCGGCGACTGGAACGGCGGGTTCGTGGTCGGGCACGGGATGGACCTCGACGTGCTCGATCGTGCCGGCGTCGCAGCGGCCGCCGCCGCCGTCGTGTCGACGGACGGTGACAACTCCAACGTCGTGATCGGGCAGATGCTCCAGCGGCGCTACGACATCGGCTGCGTCGTCGTCCGCGTCTTCGACCCGCGCCGCGCGGACTTCTACGCGGAGCGGGGACTGCGGACGGTGTGTCCCACGAAGACGTCGATCGCGACGCTCGCCGACATCGTCCGCTCGTGCGACGCGGCTCCCGTCGGAAGCGCGGGCTGATGTACGCGATCGTCGCGGGAGGCGGGAAAGTCGGCGCGAACATCACGCGCTCGCTCGTGGCGATGGGTCACGAGGTGACGCTGATCGAGCAGCGGCGCGACCGCTGGGAGCAGCTCGAGGCCGAGCTCGGGCCGATCGTGCTCCAGGGCGACGCCACCGAGATCCACGTGCTCGAGCGCGCCGGCATCGCCCGCCCGCCCGAGATCGTGCTCGCGGTGACGGGCGACGACGAGGACAACATCGTGATCTCGCAGATCGCCAAGGAGGGCTACCGGGCGCCGAAGGCGATCGCCCGCGTCAACGATCCGCGCAACCAGCCGTACTTCGACGTCCTCGGGATCACGCAGACGGTCTGCGCGACGTCCGGCCTGCTCGGCCTCGTCGAGCACGAGGTGCCCGAGCACGGCCTCGTCAAGCTGCTCGAGCTCCGCGGCGAGGGGCTCGAGCTGGTCGAGCTGCACGTGCCGCCCGACGCGCCGGCCGCGGGGAAGCGAGTGGCAGGGATCGCACTGCCGGACGGTGCCAGGCTCGTCTCGGTGATGCGCAACGGGGTCGGCGAGATCGCCCGGGACGAGACGGTGATCCGGCCGGGCGACCAGGTCGTCGCGATCCTCAAGCCGGGCGTCGAGGACAGCCTCCGGCGCGCGGTCGTCGGGTAGCGGCGCAGTCGCCCCGAGCGAAGCGCGCGCGCTTCGGGGAGAATGGGCGGCGATGACCCTCGCCGAGCTCGCCGTCACGACCGGTGTGCTCGGCGTGATGGGGCTGGCGGCGAGCCGGTTCGGGCTCTCCGCGATACCGGCGTACCTCTTCGCGGGGATCATCCTCGGGCCCAACGAGCCCGAATTCATCCAGGTCGTGCAGCCCTCGGAGGTGACCGACTTCGTCGCGGAGATCGGCCTCATCTTCCTCCTCTTCTTCCTCGGGCTCGAGTTCAGCGTCGAGCGGCTCGTCCGCAGCGGCCGCCACGTGGGCCTCGGGGGCGCGGCCGACCTCGTCGTCAACGCCGGCCTCGGGCTCCTCGTCGGGCTCGCGGCGTTCGGCCCCAGCTTCGCGGCGCTCGTCCTCGCCGCGTGCATCTACGTCTCGTCGAGCGCCATCGCCGTGAAGGCGCTGATCGACTTCCGCCGCCTGGCCGACGACGAGACCGACCTCGTGCTTGCGATCCTGCTGTTCGAGGACATCGCGATCGCCGCCGTGCTCGGCTTCGTCGCGACCGGCGGCGGCGGCGTCGCGACGACGGCCGGCGTGATGCTCAAGGCGTTCGGGTTCGTCGCCGCGTCGCTCGCCGCCTCGCACTGGCTCGGGGCCCGGCTCGGACGGCTGCTGGCCCGGCTCGAGCTCGAGTTCTTCCTGCTCGCGGTGTTCGGCTTCGTGATCGCGATGAGCGCGATCGCGAAGGAGCTGGACCTGTCGGAGGCGATCGGTGCCATGATGGCCGGCGTCGTGCTGGCGGACAGTGGGGTGCGCGAGGAGATCGAGCAGCGGTTCTTCGCGGTGCGCGACGTCTTTGCCGCCCTGTTCTTCTTCGTGTTCGCACTGACGATCGACCTCGGCCGGACGAGCGACGTCGGCTGGATCGTGCTGCTCGCGATCGCCGCCACGCTCGTCGGCAAGGTCGGCGTCGGCATCGTCGCTGGGCGGTTCGGCGGCTTCTCGGTGCGGCAGGGCATTAACGCCGGCGCGGCGCTCGTCGCCCACGGCGAGTTCACGATCATCCTCGCCCAGCTCGCGGCGGGCAACGCGGTGCTGAGCCTGGAGGACCGGGACGACATCGTCGCGTTCGCCGGCCTCTACGTCCTCGCGAGCGCGACCGTCGGGGTGGTCCTGATGAAGGAGTCGAAGCGCCTCGGGCGCTTCCTGAGCCCGGCGCGGGTGCCAGCATGAGCGTCCGGGCGAGCCCATCGCGGCGCCTCTTGCTTCACTGTGTGAGAAGGTCGTAAGGAGACACGATGCCACTCGAGCTGAAAGAGACGCGCCTGCCCGGAGTTGGGGTCAAGTGGACGATGACGCCGGCGAGCGGCAGCCGCGTGACGGTCATCCAGCACAACGACGGCGACCGCGAGGTGTATGTCCACCGCCGGGCACGAGACGAGGAGCCGGCGGTGGTGCTCGAGCTGCACGACGACGAGGCGCGCCAGCTCGGCGCGCTGCTCGGTGGCGCCTACGAGCGGCCGAAGATCGTCGAGGAGCTCGAGATGGCGCTCGGGGAGTTCCAGATCGAGTGGATCAGGGTGCCCAGCGGGAGCTGGGTGAACGGGCGCACCCTCGCCGATTGCGCGTTCCGCAAGCGGACGGGGGTGACGGTGATCGCAATCCTGCGCGAGTCGGAGTCGATCGCCGGCGCGCAGCCCGACGACGTGATCCTCGACGGCGACACGATCGTCGTGGTCGGCAAGGCCGGCCAGTTCGGCACCGTGCGCAAGCTCCTCGCCGACGGGCCGGCGGACGAGTAACGGCCCGCGTGGCCAGGGCGTGGCTTCAGCCTCGCCCTCCTTCCTTCGTCGTAACCAAGGCGGGGCCAAGGCTGAAGCCACGCCCCGCTGCCAGCGGCGCTAGACCCTCCAGTAGCCCCGCGTCAGCAGCACCAGCACCGGCAGCACCTCGAGGCGGCCGACCCACATCAGCAGTGCCATCACGAGCTTCGAAAAGTCGCTGAACGGCTCGTAGCTCCCCATCGGGCCCGCGAAGCCGAGCCCCGGGCCGACGTTGCCGAGCGTCCCGGCGGACGCCGCGACCGCGTCGGTGATGCCGAGATCGATGTTCGAGACGCGGGCGTCGATCGCGAGCAGCGCCGCGCCGACGACGAAGATCCCGATGTAGAGCACCACGAAGGCGAGGACGGCCCGGAGCGTCCGCTCCTCGACCGGCTGGCCGTTCAGCCTGATCGGCATCACGAGCTCGGGGTGGATCGTCTGCCGGAGCTCCCGGCGAAGGATCCTCCCGACGAGGAGGTGGCGGACGATCTTGACGGAGCCCGTCGGAGAGCCCGCCGAGGCTCCGACGAACATCAGGCCGATCATCGCCATGACGGCGAGCGCCGGCCAGCTCACGTAGTCCGTGATCGCGAAGCCCGTCCCCGTCATCAGCGAGGTCGTCTGGAAGAACGCCTGCCTGACCGCCGTCCCCCCGGAGAACAGGTCGGCATGGACGAGCGCGCCGAAGACGACGACCGAGCCGAGAAGCAGGAGCGCACCGTACAGCCGTGCCTCCTCGTCCCGGCGGAGCGCGCCGGGGTCACGGCGGACCAGCGTGCGGTAGAGGAGTGCGAAGTTCACGCCCGCGAGCGCCATGAACGCCGCCACGATCCACTGCGTGACGGGCGCGAACGGCTCGAGCGAGCGATTGTCGGTGGCGAACCCCCCGAGCGGCATCGTCGAGAGGGCATTGCCGATCGCGTCGAACGGGGTCAGCCGGTCGTCCAGCCCCACCGCGCCGACGACGAGCAGCGCGGCGACCAGGACGACCGTGAGGCCGATATACAGCAGCCAGAGCCTGCGTGCCGTGTCGCGGATCCGCTCGGCCAGCTGGTTCACCTCCGGGCCGGGAAGCTCGGACTCGAACATCTGCCGGCCGCCGATGCGGAGCCGCGGCAGGACGGCCAGCGCCAGCACGATGATCCCCATCCCGCCGAGCCACTGGCTCAGCTGCCGCCAGAGGAGAATCGAGCGGTCGAGGGCGTCGACGTCCGTCACCACCGTGGCGCCCGTCGTCGTGAACCCCGACATCCCCTCGAAGAACGCGTCCATCGGCCGCGAGAGCTGGCGCTCGTCCGAGAGGAGGTACGGCAGGCCCGCGTACATCGCGGCGAGCAGCCAGGTGAGGGACACGACGAGGTAGCCCTCGCGGAAGCCGATCGGCCCGGGGGAGCGGCGACCGAGCCGCATGAGCCCGACGCCGATCCCGCCGGTGATCGCGCCCGCCGCGAGGAACGGCCAGAACGGCTCCCCGTAGCCGACCGCCACCACCGCTGGGATCAGCGCGGAGAGGCTCAGGTAGGCGAGCATCGTCCCGGTCAGACCGAGCGCGCCGGCGAGGTCGATCCCGACCCTCGCACGCCCGCCGATCCGGGCCGCCCGGTCGGGGCTCACAGCACCTTCTCGACGTCCGGCACACGGGACCGCTCGGTGAAGACGATCACGCGGTCACCCGCCTGCAGGACCTCGTCGCTGCGCGGGAACAGCGCCTTGCCGTCGCGCACGATCGCCCCGATCAGCGCGCCGCGGATCGGCATGTCTCGGAACCGCAGCCCGACGTACTCGCTCGTCGGCTGGGTGGTGAGGTCGAGGACCTCGTAGCGGTTCCCCTCGAGCATCGCGACCTGCTGCGTGCGCGGGTCGTGCGCGAACCGCACGATCTCCTCGGCCGTGACCGCGCGAGGGTTGACAGTAACGTCGACGCCGGAGAGCTCGTAGACCTCGGTCGAGATCGTGTCGTGAACCACGGCGATCGTGAACCGCACGCCGTGGACGCGCGCGAGGGTCGCCGCGTAGTGGTTCATCGGGTCGTCACGGATGGCGAACACGGCCGCCTGCGCGCGCCCGATCCGCTCCCGTTCGAGGAAGTCGGCGTCGATGCCCGTCGCGTGGTAGATCCGGCAGTCTGGGAGCTGCTCCGCGACCTCCCGTGCCCGCTCGAGCACGGGCTCGATCACGCGCACGCCGATCCCCTGCTCGGACAGCGTCCGCGCGATAGCCGCGCCAACCTGGCCGCCGCCGAAGACGACGACGTCCTCGACCGTGCCCTCTCCGGGCGCGAGCAGGGCGCCCCAGGTGCGCGCCGCGCTCGGCGAGCCAATCACGACGATCCGGTCGCCTTCGGCGATGGTGTCGTCACCGCCCGGAAGCGTCAACGAGGCCCCGCGGATCAGCGCGAGGACGCGGGAGTCCTCCGGGATGCGCGCCTCGCGAAGCGGGCAGCCGACGACGGCCGGATCGGCGCCCTCCGGGATCTCGAACTCGACGATCTCCACCTGGCCGTCCGCGAAGACGTCCGTCTGCCGCGCAGCCGGCATCCCGACCGAGCGCGCGACGGCGCGGGCGGTCTCGAGCTCCGACGAGACTGCGAAGTCGACATCGAGCCGCCCCTCCCGCCACAGGTCGATGTACTCGACGTTCGACGTCCTGATCACGATCGTCGCCCGGGGCGCCTCGGCCCGGGCGAACGAGCAGGAGACGAGGTTGACCTCGTCCCGGGAGGTACACGCGATGAACAGGTCGGCGCCGCTCGTCCCCGCCTGCTGGATCGCGCGGCGGCTCGCGCCGTTCGCCTCGATCGTGACGATGTCGTAGCGGTAGGCGAGCGGCTCGAGCCGCTCCCGCACCGTGTCGATCACGGTCAGGTCGTGCTCGGCGTGGAGTGCATCGACGATCGTCGACCCGACCTGCCCCGCCCCGACGACGATGATCTTCACGCCGCGGCGGAGCCTACCCCGACCGATACCCTGGGGACACGGTGCGTGGGGTTTCTCTCGCTCTGGTGACGCTCGTTGCGGCGGTCATGGCTGCGGTAGCGCTCGGCGCCGGGAGCGCCTCGCCGACGCTCGCAATCGTCGCACGGGGGCTCTCGAGCCCGGTCGACGTCGTTCAGGCGCCCGGAGAGCCGAGCCGCCTCTACGTCGTCGAGCAGCCGGGGATCGTGCGTGTCGTCGAGCGAGGGCGAGTGCGTCCGACGGCGTTCCTCGACGTTCGCTCGCTCGTGGTCTCGGGTGGTGAGCAGGGGCTCCTCGGGCTCGCCTTCTCACCCGGCTACGCACGCGACCGGACGTTCTACGTCAACTACACGGCACGGGGCGACGGGTCGACGAGGGTCGTCCGCTACCGGGCCGCCAGCGGCCGTGCGCTGCTGGGCAGCGCGCAGGAGATACTGCGCGTCGCACAGCCCTATTCGAACCACAACGGGGGCAACCTCGAGTTCGGTCCCGACGGGAAGCTCTGGGTCGGGCTGGGTGACGGCGGGGCGGGCGGCGACCCCGAGAACCGCGCCCAGAACCCCGACACGCTGCTCGGCAAGATGTTCCGCCTCGACGTGCGGCAGGCGAGCCCGAAGCCTGAGCTCGTCGCGATCGGGCTGCGCAACCCGTGGCGGTACAGCTTCGACCGTGCGACCGGCGATCTCTGGATCGGCGACGTCGGACAGGGAGAGATCGAGGAGATCGACCGGCTGCCGCGCGCGACGACCGGGCTCGCGAACTTCGGCTGGAACGTGTACGAGGGGCGCAGCCGCTATTCGGACCAGACGCTCGGGCCGGGGACGCTGATCCAGCCGATCGCGCAGTACACCCATGCGGCCGGCTGCTCGGTCACGGGCGGCTTCGTCTACCGGGGCAAGGCGCTGCCACGCCTCAGGGGCCGCTACGTCTTCGGCGACTACTGCAGCGGGACGATCTGGAGCATCTCCACGCGGGGCGGCGCGCCGCGCAAGGAGCCCGTGCGCGTCGCGCAGCTGACGTCGTTCGGCGAGAGCCTCACCGGCGCGACGCTCTACGCAGTCTCGAGCGGCGGCACGATCTACCGCTTCGCGCGGTGACGCCGGTCTGCGCCACGTGCGGCGCCTGGTTCGCCGATGCCGACGAGCCGCCGGCCACGTGCCCGATCTGCGAGGACGAGCGTCAGTGGGTGCCGGACGACGGACAGCGCTGGACGACCCCGGAGGGCGTCCTCGACGGCCGCTCGTGGGACGTCCGCGAGCACGAGCCGGGGCTGACCGGCATCGGGCTTGCGCCGACGTTTGCGATCGGGCAGCGGCTGCTGCTCCTCGAGACGGACGAGGGAAACGTGCTCTGGGACATGATCCCCGCGGTGGCCGACGCAGCGGCCGCGGCCGTGCGGGAGCGCGGCGGCGCCGTCGCGATCGCGATCTCGCACCCGCACTACTACGGCGCCGCCGGCGCGTGGAGCGATGCGCTCGGCGGCGTGCCGGTGCTGCTCCACGCCGCGGACGCGGAGTGGGTCACTCGCCCCCACGCGGCGATCGAGCACTGGGAGGGAGACGTGCGCGAGCTGCCCGGAGGGCTGACGCTGCTCCGGCTCGGCGGCCATTTCCCGGGCGCCACTGTGCTCCACTGGCCCTCGGGGGCGGACGGGCGCGGCGCGCTCCTCACGGGCGACGTCGTGATGGCGGCGCCCGACCGCAACGTCTCGTTCATGTGGAGCTACCCGAATCTCGTCCCGCTGCCCGCCCCGGAGGTCGAGCGGATCGGCGCGGCCCTCGAGTCGTGGCCGTTCGAGCGGATCTACGGAGCCTGGTGGGACCGCGTCGTGCTCGCGGGCGCGAAGGACGCGGTGCGCCGGAGCGTCGCCCGCTACACGGCCGCGCTGCGCGGCGAGCTGCCGCTGTAGCGGCGAGGCGCCGCGAGAGCAACGCACCGCTTGACGATTGTCGCAGGGCGAACCGCTTGTAACAGACTGTTGCTTGGCCCCGCCGGCGGGCGCCGGTCAGCCCGCGCGGCGGCGCACCTGCGGCGACTGCCCGAGCGCGGCGTAGGCGACGGCGTTCAGCGAGTCGTTCAGCGCGCGGAGCTCACGGCTCACCTGGACGAGCCCCTCGCTCGCCTCGAGACGCGCGTCGATCCGCTCGAGCTGCTCCGCGATCCGGTCGAGCCGCTCGAGCAGCGCGTCGAGCTGCCGGTCGGGGACCTCGTGGCGTTCCATGGCGCCGATTCTACGGAGCGCGGCGCCCGGCCAGCGCGCGCCACGCGAGGATGCCGGCGAGCGCGCCGGCGGTGTCGATCGCGATGTCGAGCGGCGCGCCGTGGCGGCCCTCGACGAAGTGCTGGTGGACCTCGTCTGAGGTTGCGTACAGGGCCGCGAGGCCGAGCGCGACCCACGGCCGCCGCGTGGCGCGAAGGAGCAGGGCGCCGAGGATCGCGTACTCGGTGAGGTGGGCGAGCTTGCGCAGCACGAGGTCCCAGCCGCCGAGCCCGCTCTGGAGGCTCGGGATGGACGAGAACGCGAAGATCACCGCCGCCCACAGCACCACCGGGAGCCAGGCCTGGAGCGTCGAGCGCGGGGTCGTCAGGGCCGGGGTGGACACCGGCGCATGGTAGGCTCGCCGCCACACACGAGGAGCACGGTGAGGGAACTCCGGTGCGATTCCGGGACGGTCCCGCCGCTGTGAGGGGAGACGCTCTCCCGCCACCACGCCACTGGCCTACGCGGCCGGGAAGGCGGCGGGGGAGGGAGCCCCGAGTCAGAAGACCTGCCGCGCTCCGGATGCCTCGACGCCCTCGCGGAAGGGAGAAGGAGATGCACTCATGCCACGTCGTTTCGCCCTCGCGGCGTTCCTGACCGTCCTCGCGGTCGCGCTCGCCTCAACCGCTCTCGCCTCGCCGAGTCGCAGCACGGCCGCGCCGTTCCCGGCCACGATCACCGTCTCGAACGGGCAGGTGACGGTCAAGAAGCGGCCGTCGCGCATCGTCTCGCTCTCGGCGACGGCGACCGAGACGCTGTTCGCGATCGGCGCCGGCAAGCAGGTGATCGCGGTCGACGACCAGTCGGACTACCCGAAGTCCGCGCCGCGCACGACGCTCTCGGGCTTCACGCCGAACGTGGAGGCGATCGCGGGCTACCGGCCGGACCTCGTCGTGATCTCGTACGACCCGAAGGGGCTCTCGGAGGCGCTCGGCCGGCTGGGGATCACGGTCGTCCACCAGGACGCCGCCGCGACCCTCCCCGGCGCCTACCAGCAGATCCGCCAGCTCGGAAAGATCACCGGGCACGATGGGGAGGCGAGCACGCTCGTGACGAGCATGAAGCAGCGCATCGCCTCGATCGTCGCGAAGGCCCGCGTCAAGGCGGCCGGCGTGACGGTCTACCACGAGCTCGACCCGACGCTCTACAGCCTCACGTCGAACACCTTCGTCGGCCGCGTCTACGCGATGTTCGGCCTGAGGAACATCGCCGACGCCGCGAAGGGCGGCACCGAGTACCCGCAGCTCTCGGCCGAGTATGTGATCTCGGCGAACCCCGGGCTGATCGTGCTGGCCGACACGGTGTGCTGCGCCCAGAACGTGCGGACCGTCGCCGCACGGCCCGGCTGGTCGCGGGTCGCGGCCGTGCGGACCGGTTCGGTCGTGCGCCTCGACGACTCGATCGCCTCGCGGTGGGGGCCGCGGCTCGTGAACCTGGTCCGCGCGGTCGGGACCGCGCTCGGCCGGCTCGGGCAGCAGTAGCGGGTGGAGGCAGCCGCCGCATCGGCGCGCGCGATCCGCGTTCGCGGCGTGACGCCCGGCTGGGCGGTCGGGGCGCTCGCGTTCCTCGCGGTCGCGTTCGTCGTCGGCATCGTCGCCGGCCCCGTCCACATCGGGGTCGGCGAGGTGCTGCGCTCGCTGGGCGAGAAGCTCGGCATTCCGGGCGTCACCTCGCCCCTCGACGCGACGCAGGAGTCGATCGTCTGGGATCTCCGGGTGCCGCGCGTCCTGCTCGCGGCGCTCGTCGGCGGGATGCTCGCCCTCGCGGGGGCGACCTACCAGGGCGTGTTCCACAACCCCCTTGCCGACCCGTACCTGCTCGGCGTCGCCGCAGGCGCCGGCCTCGGAGCGACGCTCTCGATCGCGTACCTGCCGCACGCGCTGGCGGGCCGGCAGCTGCTTCCGTTCGCGGCGTTCGCGGGCGCCGCGGTCGCGGTCGTCCTCGCATACGGGATCGGGCGCGCGGCGGGCCGCGAGCGAGACTCGGCCACGCTCGTCCTCGCGGGGGTGACAGTCGCGAGCTTCTTCACGGCGCTGCAGACGTTCGTTCAGCAGCAGAACGCGGACACACTCCAGGAGGTCACGTCGTGGATCCTCGGGAGCCTCCCCAACACGGGGTGGAGTGACGTGGCCATGCTCGCGCCGTACGTCCTCCTCGCGACGGCGGTGATCGTCGCCCTGCGGCGCGTCGTCGACGTCTTGAGCCTCGGCGACCTGGAGGCGGCGAGCCTCGGGGTGGACGTGCGGCGTACCCGGCTCACGCTCGTCGTCGCCGCGACGATCGGTACGGCCGCGGCGGTGGCGGTCTGCGGCCTGATCGCGTTCGTCGGCATCATCGTCCCGCATGCGATCCGGCTCGTCGTGGGCACGTCGTACCGCGGCCTGCTTCCGCTGTCGTTCGTCGTCGGCGCAGGGTTCCTGATCCTCGCGGACGTCGTCGCGCGCACCGCCCTCGCGCCGGCGGAGGTTCCCATCGGCGTGATCACGGCGCTCTTCGGCGCGCCGTTCTTCGCATTCGTTCTGCGCACGCGCGGGGGCCGGGCGTGAACGCGATCGGGCTGGACCGGATCACCGTGCGCCTCGGTGGCCGCGCGGTCGTGGACGACGTGACCGCCGTCGTCGAACGAGGCGAGTGGGTCGCCCTGATCGGGCCGAACGGGGCAGGCAAGACGACGCTCCTCCGCGCGATCGCCGGGCTTCTGCCGCACGAGGGAATCGTGTCGCTCTTCGACACGGAGGCCGCGGGGCTCGACCGGCGCGAGCGCGCGCAGCTCCTCGCGGTCGTCCCTCAGACGCCAGAGACGCCGCCGTGGCTCACGGTCGCGGAGTACGTGCTCATGGGGCGGACGCCGCACCTCGGCCGGCTCGCCCGCGAGGGCGCTGCGGACCGCGAGGCCGCCTGGCGCGCGCTCGACCGCCTCCAGCTCGAGGCGCTCGCGGAGCGGCCGCTCGGGACGCTGTCCGGGGGCGAGCGCCAGCGGGCCGTCGTCGCGCGCGCGCTCGCGCAGGAGGCGTCGATCGTCCTCCTCGACGAGCCGACGGCCGCACTCGACATCGGCCATCAGCAGCAGGCGCTGGAGCTCCTCGACGGCCTCCGCGATCACCACGGGCTCACGCTCGTCGCGGCGATGCACGACCTGACGCTCGCCGCACAGTACGCCGACCGGGTGCTCCTGCTCTCCGAAGGCCGCATCGTCGCCGACGGCACCCCCGCCGACGTCCTCACCGTGGACGCGCTGGCCGAGCACTACGGGGCCACGGTTCGCGTCGTGACGGTCGACGACCGCCTGGCCGTCCTCCCCACGAGGGGGTAGACGGCGCCGCTCCGGGGCGGTTGTGTTGAGACACCACAAGCCATCCGAGGAGGTCCTGCCCATGCGCCGCCGCCCCGCCGCCATCGCTGCCGTCGTCTCGGCGTTGGCCCTCATCGTCCCCGCCGCGGCAAGCGCGGGGTCGGTCCACCTCGAGCAGTTCGTGACGCCCGGCAGCTCGGTCGAGGTGAGCATCGTCGTCCGCAAGGCGGCGTCGTTCTCCGTTCTCCTGCGCACGCGGACGATCGGCCGGACGCAGCTCGTCCTACTCGGCAAGCACGCACCGAAGGGCGGCCCGCTGCTCGACACGGCGACGACCGCCTGCGACGGCGCCGCCGGCTCCTTCTACTGCAAGGCCTCGTTCGAGCCGCTGCCGCCGGGCATGTACACCTTCCGCGTCCGGCGGCCGTCGGGTGGCGGGACGACCATCGAGCTCACGGTTAGCTGGGTAGCGGACGAGCGCTCCCATTCGAGTCGGCGCGCGAAGGGCCGGTAGCCCAGCTTCGTGTTGACGGCGAGCATCGGCGCGTTCGACTCGTCGTTGTCGGTGATCGCGATCGACGCGCCGAGCGCCGCCGCGCGGTGGAGGCTGTGCGACTTGAGCAGCAGCGCGAGGCCTCGGCGGCGGAACTTCCTTCGAACACCAGCGAGGTTGTTTGCCGCGCGCCCGCTCGGCCGGTCGACCCGGATCATCGTGATGCCCGCCAGCTCCCCGTCGACGTAGGCAACGAGGCTCGCGTCATCGTCGACGAGCGGTGAGCGCCAGTACTCGCGCAGCCACTCGTCGAAGTCGATCGCGTCGTACTCCTCGTGGGGGATGTCCTGCGTGAGCTCGAGGTCGAGGTCGTAGATCGGGCGCGCGTCGTCGATGCCTGCTAACGGGACGAGCTCGATGCCGTCGGGCACGGGGAGCGGCTCGATCGTCCCCGGATCGACGGCGGAGACCGCGGCCGCGGTCAGCTCCGTGAACCCCCGCCTCGCCGCGAGCGCTCGCGCGCCCGGCTCGTCGAGGGACATCGCCCGCGTCCTGCGAACGCCGAGCCGCCGGAGATGCGCGTCCGCCGCCTCGGCGAGCGCCGCGCCGATGCCCTCGCCGCGACGGGCCGGCTCGACGGAGAGCTGCAGGGTCCCAGCGTCCGGCGTAGCCTCCCACCACGCGCGACCCGCCGCGGCCCAGCCGAGGATCTCCCCGCTCTCCTCGAACGCGAACAGCGCCAGATCGCCGCGGGCGGGCGTCGACTCGAGCGCGTGGCGCATCCCTTCCTCGGTGATGATCGAGTCCGGCCAGGCGCGCTGACGCATCGCGGCGGCGCGCGGCACGTCATCGAGCGTTCCTGCTCTGATCACCCGACAACCCTATGCGTGCCAGGCACGGGGCCATGTCCGAAGCGGCCACGGCCGGTTCGGCTCGCAGACGTCGTGGCTAGCATCGACGGCGTGACCGTCACCCCCCACGAGGAGCTCCTCGCCGATCTCAATCCGGCCCAGCGGGAGGCGGTTCTCCACGTCGACGGGCCGCTCCTCGTCGTCGCCGGCGCCGGGTCGGGGAAGACCCGCGTCCTCACGCACCGCGTCGCCCACCTGATCCGCGCGCACGGGGTGAAGCCCAACGAGATCCTCGCGATCACGTTCACCAACAAGGCCGCAACCGAGATGCGCGAGCGCCTCGAGCGGATCCTCGGTCGCACCGCGCGCGCGATCTGGATCCTCACCTTCCACGCTGCCTGCGGCCGCATCCTGCGCCGCGAGGCCGAGCGGCTCGGGTATCGGTCGTCGTTCACGATCTACGACCAGGCCGATCAGGTGCGGGTCGTGAAGGCATGCCTCGAGGAGCTCGGCAAGGACCCGAAGCGCTTCACGCCGCGCGGGATCCACGCGCAGATCTCCACCGCGAAGAACCAGCTCGTCTCGCCGGACGAGTACGCGTCGCGCGTCGCCTCGTTCTGGGACCAGACCGTCGCCGAGGTGTACGAGCTCTACCAGCGCAAGCTCCATGCCTCGAACGCCGTCGACTTCGACGACATGCTGATGCTCACCGTCGAGGTTCTCGAGCGCTTCCCCGAGGCCCTCGAGCGCTGGCAGGGCGCCTTCCGCCACGTCCTCGTCGACGAGTACCAGGACACGAACCACGCCCAGTATCGGCTCCTGCAGCTGCTCGCAGCCAAGCACCGGAACGTGTTCGCCGTCGGCGACCCGGACCAGTGCGTCGTCGAGGGGACGCTCGTCACGATGGCGGACGGAAGCACCAAGCCGATCGAGTCGGTCGTCGAGGGGGACAACGTCCGGTCCTACTACGGGAACGGCGAGTTCGGCCCTGCGCGCGTTGCCGCCACACGTCGTTCGCGGGCGACGTCAGGCGTCGCGATCACGTTGGCCTCCGGACGCCGAGTCGTCTCGACCCCCGAGCACGTGCATTTCGCCGGAGAGGGAGGTGCGCAGTCCCACGAGCTCCCCACCGGGGCAGCCGCCGAAGCTCATGCAACAGACTGTTACAAGGACATTCCCATCATCTCTGTCACGCTCTGCGACAGCGCGACTGACCGGACGCCGTCGCATCGGATGACCGTGTTGGGCGCTGACCCACCGTTCGGAACGACGGAGCCCGTGTCCCTCGATCGTGCGGCGACCGCTGAAGGCCGCAGCTATGAATCGACGCATGGTGACTTCGCGGAGATCGCGGAGCATCTCGCGATCGTCGATCGCTCGGTCTCCGCGTCGAGGATCACGTTCGCGCTGGGCCTGCATCCGAGGTGCGGAAGGCGGCGCCTCCCGTTCACCCGCGCCGAGTCCGTTCGCCCTGGCATGGCGATGCTGACTCGGGAAGGCAGCCTTGATCTCGTTACGGCTGTCGTCCCGGTGGCGCTCGACGTACCCGTGTACGACCTCGACGTCGAGCGCACCCACAACTTCATCGCGAATGGGATCGTCACCCACAACTCGATCTATGCCTTCCGCGGCGCCGACATCCGCAACATCCTCGACTTCGAGCACGACTTCGGCGGGGCGGACACCGTGGCGCTCGAGCAGAACTACCGCTCGACGAACGCGATCCTCGAAGCGGCGAACGGGGTCATCGACAACAACCGGGACCGGAAGCCGAAGCGTCTCTGGTCGGAGCTCGGGCAGGGCGACCCGGTCGAGGTCGTCGAGGTCGAGGACGAGCACGCGGAGGCCCGCTTCGTCGCGGCCGAGATCGCGCGCCTCGTCGAGTCGGGGTACTCGGCCGCCGAGGTCGCGATCTTCTACCGGACGAATGCACAGTCGCGCGTCCTGGAGGACGTGCTCGTCCGCCAGGGGGTGCCGTACCAGGTGATCGGCGGGCCGCGCTTCTACGAGCGCGCCGAGATCAAGGACGCCGTCGCCTACCTGTCCGTGCTCAACAACCCGGACGACGCGGTCGCGCTGATGCGGATCGCCAATCGCCCGCGACGGGGAATCGGCGACACGTCAATCCAGCGTCTCGTCGCGCACGCGACGGCCCTCGGGATCTCGCTGTGGGACGCCACCGCCGACCCGGAGGCCGCCGGCGTCGCGACCGCGAGCGCACGCGCGGTCCGGGGCTTCCGCACCATCGTCGAGTCGCTCATGTCGGCCGCGCAGGAGCTCGAGGTCGACGAGCTCGTCGAGCGCGTGCTCGAGCGGTCGGGAACGATCGAGGCGTACGAGGCGGAGCGCACGATCGAGGCGCGCGGCCGGATCGAGAATCTCTCGGAGCTCGTCGGCTCCGCGCAGGAGTACCGCGCGCGCGTCGACGAGCCGTCGCTCTCGGGGTTTCTCGAGGAGGTGCAGCTCCAGTCCGACCAGGACACACTGGGCGAGGACACGGCGCAGGTCACCCTGATGACGATCCACAACGCGAAGGGCCTCGAGTACCGCGTCGTGTTCCTGATCGGCATGGAGGAGGGGATCTTCCCGCACTCCCGCTCGATCGAGGACAACGAGGTGGAGGAGGAGCGACGGCTGGCCTATGTCGGCATGACACGCGCGATGGAGCGGCTCGCGCTGACCCATGCGACCGCGCGCTCGCTGTACGGCCGGCGCGAGTACAACCTCCCATCGCGCTTCCTAGACGAGCTCCCGGCGTCGGTCCAGCGGGAGCGCCTGCGACCCGCGTCGTGGTCGGGCTACGCACAGTCGCCGCGCCAGGTCGTGCCGCGTGAGGACCACTCGGTCCCCGCGCTCTCGACCGGGGACTCCGTCCGCCACGGCTCCCTCGGGGAGGGCGTGGTGACGCGAATCGAGCCCGACGGGGTGGTCACCGTGCGCTTCGCCGCGGACGGCAGCGAGCGCCGGCTGATGCTCGACTACGCGCCACTCGAGAAGCTCTAGGGCGCACGGCACCGCCGCGCGCCTAGGATCGACGGATGGCATTCCGTGTCCGCACCGTCCGCGACGTGGACGAGCACGCCGCGGCGCTCGGGGCGATTGGGCACTACTTCGGCTGGTCTCCCACGCGCGAGGACGTCGAGCGCTTCCAGGCCCTGCTCCCACTCGACCGGATGCACGCCGTGCTCGACGACGGCCAGATCGTCGCCGGCGCGGGCGTGTTCCCGTTCGGGCTGACCGTGCCCGGCGGGGCGCTCCCCTGCGCGGGCGTGACGGTCGTCGGCGTCCTCCCGTCGCACCGGCGCCGCGGCCTGCTGCGCCGAATGATGGACGCACAGCTGCGCGACGTCCGCGAGCGCGGAGAGCCGATCGCCGCGCTCTGGGCCTCGGAGGAGACGATCTACGGCCGCTTCGGCTACGGGCTTGCCTCGCTCTCGCACAACGTCGACGCCGAGCGCGATGCCGTCGCGCTCCGGGGCGAGCTTCCGGGCAGCGGGTCGATGCGGCTCGTGACACGCGACGAGGCGCTGCGGACGTTTCCCCGCCTCTACGAGCGCGTCGGCCGCACGCGGCCCGGCATGATCGTCCGCTCGCGCGACTGGTGGTCGATCCGGCGGCTAGACGACCGGCCGGAGGTGCGGCGGGGCGGCGGCCCGCTCGTCCATGCACTGCTCGAGCGCGACGGGAGGCCGGTCGGCTATGCCCTGTACCGGCTCGTCCAGGAGGGCTCGACACCCGAGAACTGGACGAAGACGATCCGCGTGATCGAGGCACTCGGGGTCGACCGCGCCGCGACGTGGGACGTGTGGCGGTTCCTCTTCCAGATCGACTGGACCGACCGGGTCGCCGCCTACCACCTGCCGGTGGACCACCCGCTCCCGCTGCTCGTCGACCGCGTCAACAAGCTGCACCTCTCGGTGTGGGACGCGCTCTGGTTGCGGGTCGTCGACGTGGGGGCTGCGCTCGCCGGGCGCTCGTACGGGTCAGGTAGCCCTCTCACGGTCGAGGTCGTCTCCGACCCGCACTTCCCGGAGAACGTCGGCTCGTGGACGATCGCCGGCGGTGAGGTGCGCCGCGCGCGGCGGCGCCCGGACGTCCGGGTGGCCGTGGACGCGCTCGGCTCCGCCTTCCTCGGAGGCGTCTCCTTCGCCCAGCTCGCGGAGTCGGGTCGAGCCGAGGAGGGCACGCGCGGAGGCATCGTGCGGGCCGACGCGGCGTTCCGGGCATCGGCGGCGCCCTGGACCGCCGAGATCTTCTGATGCTCGTCGTGACCGGAGCGAGCGGCCACGTGGGGGGTCTCGTGGCGCGCGAGCTGGCTCGGCGAGGGCTCCCGCTGCGCGCGGTGACGCGGAACGTGGAGCGTCTGCCGGACCTGGGCGGCGTCGAGATCGCGCTTGCGGGCTACGACGAGCCGGACACGCTGATGGACGCGCTCGAGCCGGGCGACCGCGTCTTCATGGTCTCGATGCACGAGCCGCCGGAACGTCGGCTCGCCCTGCACAAGGGATTCATCGACGTCGCCGTGCGGCGGCGCGTCGCCCACGTCGTCTACCTCTCGTTCGTCGGCGCAGGGGCCGGCGCGTCATTCGTCCACGCCCGCTCGCACGGCGCGACCGAGGCGATGCTCGCGGACTGCGGCGTCCCGTTCACCGCCGCGCGGAACGGCATGTACGCCGACGAGATCTCCTCCTGGTTCGACGCGTCGGGGCGGATCACGGGGCCGGGCGGCGACGGTCGCGTCAGCCTGACGTATCGGCCGGAGCTCGCCGAGGCGATCGCCGTCCTCCTCGCCGATCCGTCGCACGACGACCGGCGAGTCGTGACGATCACGGGACCGGAGAGCTTCACGCTCGCCGAGCTCGCCGCCGTCGCCTCCGACGTCACGGGTGACGCGTACCGCTACGAGCCGCTCGACGACGAGGAGTGGATCGCCTATCGGCGCAGCGTCGGCCGGCCCGAGTGGTCGATCCAGGCGGGCTACTCCTACTACGACGGCGTCCGCCGCGGTGAGGCGGCCGTCGTCACCGACGACTACCGCGAGCTAACCGGCAAGGCGCCGCTCTCGATCCGCGAGATGATCGCGCTCCACCGCGACGAGATGCCGCTCTCGCGGGCCGCCGATGCCTAGCCACTCGGTCGCGCCGTCGCTGCCGGTGGTCGTGGCGATGACGGGCGCGACGGGGGCCGTGTACGGCATCCGGCTCCTCGAGGCGCTGCGCGAGCTCGGCGTCGAGACGCACCTGGTCGTGAGCCGCTGGGCGGAGGCGACGATCAAGACCGAGACCGACATGCCGCTCGAGGAGATCCGGGCTCTGGCAACGGTCGCCCACGACGAAGCCGACCTCGCCGCAGCGCCGGCGAGACCGGACTTCACGACCGCTGGAATGGTGATTGCCCCGTGCAGCATGCGGACGCTCGCGGCAGTCGCGCACGGGCTGGCCGACAACCTCGTCCAGCGTGCGGCCGTCGTGCACCTCGGGGCGGGCCGCAGGCTCGTGCTGCTCGTGCGCGAGTCTCCGCTCTCCGTCGTCCACCTGGAGAACATGCTGCTCGCGGCGCGGGCCGGAGCCGTCATCGCGCCGCCGCTGGCCGCGTTCTACGCACGGCTCGAGTCGCTCGACGACATGGTCGACCACACCGTGGGTCGGACGCTCGACAGCCTCGGCATCGAGCATGCGCGAATCCGCCGCTGGGGGGAACGGCGGAGCGCCGCGGAGGACGCTCACCGCGCCAGCTGATCCAGCAGCGAGCCCACCGCCTGCTCGACGTCCTCCGTCAGGGGGACGACCACGAGACCCGGGATGCCGGACAGTCGTGCCGCGAGCTCGGCCGGCACCGTCGACGGCACGACTCCGAGCACGAGCGGCCGCGATTCCTTGAGCGTGACGTCCGCGGCGCGCAGGACGAGGTCGGACGCTAGGCCGAGGACGATCGCGCGGACCGTGTCGGCATCGCACGGAACGAGGACCATCGCCTGCGTCAGAAACGACCCGCTCGCGATGCGCGCGGCCTGGTTGCCGTGGTCGTAGCGATAGGTCGCGAGCCCGCGGGCCCGCACGGCGTCGGGGCCGAGCGCCCACTCGGCAGCCGGCGAGAGCACGAGGTGGGTCTCGGCCCCTGCCTCCCGAAGCCGCTCGAGCAGGCGAACGCCGTATCCGACGCCATCGTCCCCTGCGATGCCGACGACGACGCGTCGCCCGGTCGACCCTGCTGACCGCGCGGCCGGCACGCGACCGATCCTAGTGCCGCCCCGGCGAGCCCTGCTCCAACCCATCGCCCGACCTCGATTGCGCTACCCTGGGCCCCCCGGGCGCTTAGCTCAGTTGGGAGAGCACCAGCTCGACAAGCTGGGGGTCACTGGTTCGAGCCCAGTAGCGCCCACTCACGAAACCCGCTGGAAACGGCGGGTTTCTTCTTGTGAAGGACCCTGGGTTTCTTGGAGGCTCCGACGCCAGGCTCTGTCCTGGGGGAAGGAGATGCTCCGGCGATGGCGAGACCGAGGAAGTACTCCGATGAGCTGCGTGAGCGTGCTGTCCGGCTGTATTTCGAGTCGGGTCGTCCGGTCGCGCATGTCGCGCATGATCTGGGGATCGGCAAAGAGGCGTTGCGGCAGTGGGTGCGGCAGGCCGAGGCCGATGGGGGCCGCCGGCCCGAGCTGCTGACGACGAGCGAGCGCGAGGAGTTGAAGCGGCTGCGGAAGGAGAACGCCGAGCTGCGGCGTGCGAACGCGATCCTGAAGGACGCTTCCGTGTATTTCGCGACGGAGCTCGACCCGATCCGGCGAAGGTGAGCCGCTACATCGAGGCGCGGCGGGAGGTCTTCGGGGTCGAGCCGATCTGCCGTGCGCTCGGCGTGCCGGTGAGCACGCACTACGCGCGCAGATCCCGGAAGCCGTCGCCGCCGCGAGCTCGCCGATCGTGAGCTGCTGGTCGAGATCGAGGCCGCCCGCAGCGGCTACCGGCGCGTCTACGGTGCCCGCAAGACCTGGCAGGAGCTGCGCCGGCGCGGCGTCGAGCGTCGGCCGCGACCAGGTCGCCCGCGTGATGCGCCAGCACGGGATCGACGGCAAGCTGCGCGGCCGCAAGCAGCCGCACGACGATCCCCGATGAGGCTGCGGTCGAGCGGGCCCGCGACCTGCTGCAGCGCGACTTCGCGGCGAGCAGCCCGAACGAGAAGTGGGTCTGCCGACATCACCTACCTCCGCACCTGGAACGGCTTCTCTACCTCGCCTTCATCCTCGATTGCTACAGCCGGATGATCGTCGGCTGGCAGCTCGCCACGCACATGCGCACCGAGCTCGTCCTCGACGCGCTCGAGATGGCCAACGGGCTGCGCCGACCACCGCGCGGGCCTGATCGCACACTCGGACCGCGGCTCGCAATACACGAGCATCCGCTACACCGACCGGCTCGACGAGCTCGGCGATCGCACCCTCGGTCGGCTCGCGCGGCGACGCCTACGACAACGCGATGGCCGAAGCCTGGGTCGCGACCTTCAAGACCGAGCTCGTCGACGGCCGCCGCTTCCCCAGCTTCGAGCACGCCGAGCACGAAGTCCTGCACTGGATCGGCTTCTACAACGACGAGAGACTGCACGAAGCACTCGGCGACTTGCCCCCAGCCGAGTACGAGCAATTGAATATCAAGACAGACAACAGCCCAATGGTGGCTGCCACCCAATGAAGCCTCCAACAGACCCAGAGCGGATCAACCGCGCGCCCTCCCCTTCGGCATCGGCCCCGTTGACGGCATCGCCGCGCGCGCACGCGAGGTGGCCGCCTAATGCTCCTGTCAAGCGGCTTTGGCGTGATCGAGGCGGTAGGGCTCGCGTGTGCGCAGGATCGCGTGCAGGACGTCGACGCGTCGTCGGGCGAGTGCGATCAGGGCCTGGTGGTGTCGCTTTCCCTCGGCCCGCTTGCGGGCGTAGAAGCGGCGGCTGGCCGGCTGGTTGAGCGAGCAGAAGGCGGACTGGTAGAAGACTCGCTTGAGCGCCTTGTTGCCTCCGCGAGCGCGCTGCAGGTATCGGACCTTGCCCGATTGCCTGAGCACAGGCGCGAGCCCGGCCGCGGCCGCCAGCCGGTCCGGCGTTGGAAAGCGGCCGATGCCGCCTGCCTCGGCGATGAACTCGGCGGTCAGAGTCGCCCCCATGCCGGGCAGGCTGCGGATGAGGGCTGCGTCAGGGTGGCGGGCGAGCGTCTCCTCGAGCTGGGCGTCGAGGGTGCTGAGTCGGTCGCGAGCTCGAAGTGCCTCCTCGGCCAACTCACGGACGAGCTCGGCGGCCACGCGCTCGCCGGGGACGACGATCCGTTGCGCTCGCGCGGAGACGAGCGCTTGCTCGGCGAGCCGGTCGATGTCGGCTTGCCGGAGGTGGCCGGCCCTCGCCAGATGGTTGACGAGCCGGGTCTTGCCAGCGCGGCGAATCTCAGCCGTGGTGACGTAGCGGCGAAGCAGCCAGAGACTCGCCTTGCCGGTCGGGTCGATCGTCCGCTCGAGACCGGGATGGATCGAGGCGAGCAAGTCGCGCAGGCGGCCGAGCCGGCGGGTCTGCTCGGTGACGAGCTCGCGGCGGCGACCGACCAGGAGCCGCAGCTCGGCGTCGAGCTCGCTGCTTGCCTCGAGCGCTCGCAGATCGTCGCGGCTGCGGACGAGGTCGGCGATCACGCGCGCGTCGCGCGGGTCGCTCTTGTGCTCGCCGCCGCTCGTCCCTTGCCTGGCGCGGTTCACCGCCAGGCCCGGCACGTGCAAAAGCGCGAAGCCAGCCTCCGCGAGCATCGCGGAGAGCAGCGAGGCGATCCCGCCAACGACGTCGATGCCCACGCTGACATGGCCGCGGGAGACCTGAAGCCGAGCGAGCTCCGCGGCGAGCTCTTCGATCGCGGCCGGATCGTTGCCGACACGCCGATTGAGCAGCACCTCGCCCGCCTGGTCGAGCGCAACCGCCCAGTGGAACTCCTTCGCGACGTCAATGCCGACTGCTACCTGCATGCCGCTCCTTTCCTTGCCGGGACCACCGCGCAGTCTCTTCCTGCCGTCCTCGCCCTACACAGCGATAGGTCGCAGAGCCCAATTAGCGGTCGAGAAGAGACGGCGGAGCAGAGGGTCGTGCCACCTGAGCCATCGAGGGCAGCCAGCATGAAAACCATCCCTGCTCCGCCAGCGCATCCAGCTCTGGATTACAGCCGAGCAGGACACGATCAAGAGGGTAGGGCCGCATGACTCGCGGCGATCTCGAACGGCTCGCCGATCTCGTGGCCGAACGGATGGTTAGCGAGCTCGCACCGCTTACGGCGGACACGCTGCTTGATGCCGAGGAGGTTGCTCGGCGTCTCGACGTTGAGCGCGACTACGTGTATCGGAACGCGACGAGGCTTGGTGCGCGCAGGCTCGCGCCGGCTTCTCGGCCTCTGCGGCCCGCTTCGAGGAGCTTCGAGCACGCTCCCTCCGGTGACTCGTGCTGAGCACGAGCATCCTGTCACCGGCGCGCTAGTCTCAGGCCTGTGACGCGCTTTCTCGCGTTGCCGCTTGTACTCGTTTCGTTCGCGTCAGCGAACGCGTCCGCCGCCGAGCTTCCATTCCATTCGTCCGTCCGACCACTGCCAGCGTCGCTCAAGACGGATCTCGCCGGCGGCTACTGGCGACCGGGGTGCCCTGTGCCCCTTTCGCAGTTGCGGCTCCTGACGGTCACCCACTGGGGGTTTGACGGCGAGGTGCGTTCCGGCCAACTCGTCGTGGCCCGCGAGTACGCCGACGATCTCCGCGGTGTCTTCCGAAAGCTCTACGAACTGCGGTTCCCGATCCGCCACATGCGTCTCTCCGACTCGTATGGCCCGGCGGCCGCGCGCCCGGCCGACGGTGACGTGAGCGGGTCGTTCGAATGTCGCCAAGCCGTGCCTTCTCCCTGCTCGGGTGGCTCCGGTACGGGGAGCTGGTCGAACCACGCGTACGGTCGTGCAATCGACCTGAACCCGATGGAGAACCCGTACGTCGGGTGTGGGAGGACACGCGACCGGGAGCGCACGCGCTACATCGATCGCTCGCGGCTTCGCCGCGGGATGGTCACACCGGCGGTCGTACGTGCATTCCGCTCGATCGGCTGGGGCTGGGGCGGCGCCTGGACCGGAGCGACGAAGGACTACATGCACTTCTCGTCCACGGGTCACTGAGCGACCCCGGTCGCTCCGGATCGGCGGCTGACGCGCGAGGAGAGCTCGCGCCTTCTGGCGACGTTCGCGGCGATGCACAGGCGGTTCGCTGGCGCGCGGATCGAACGGCGTGTGCTCCTCGCGTGCGTGCGCCGAGGTCGCACTCCGCCCAGGAAGATCGACGTGCTCGAAGCGCCCAATCCTTTACGAAAAGCTCACTTCTGTGGCGCACGGTGCATGCGATCCAGGCAGACGCGCACAGCGGCAGCGCCCGACGGAAGGGGACGACTGGAGATGCGCAGGCTGACGTTTCTAGTAGCTGGGCTAGTCGTACTCGCCACTGCTGGGCTGGCCGTGGCGAAGGGGCTGGAAGCCACGAAGAGCATCAGGTCGGTCACCGGCACCTTCACGGCTGCGACGGTGCAGCCAATCGGCAAGGCCACGAGTTGCACGACCTCTGACGGTAAGACCCTGGTCACAGCGAAGGCCCGCTATAGCGGCGTCGCGGCGGGAGACGGAAACCTGGCCGGGGCGATCACGCTTGACGCTCGGATTGTCGCCAACGCGACCGACAACATCGGTGTCGTCGACGGCAAACTCCACATTCACGTCGCCTCGGGAGGAGAGACGGTCGCACAGTTCACCGGAGTGTGGGCGAGCGGCAAGCTCGTAGGGTTCGCGACGGGCCACACAGGAAACGCGCACGCCAAGCTGTTCGCGAACGTCTCGTCCAGTTTCGCTCCTGCAACGGGGTTCAGCGGAGGCAAGATCGGTGCCACCGACGGAGGCTCGGCCGTCGAGGTCGGGCCGGGCAAGTGCGCTCCGAAGCACGCCGCTGCCGCCCCGGAGGCGAAGAAGGATCACGGCAGGAAGGGCAAGGACCACGAGAAGGGCAACGACGACAAGAAGCACTAGACGAAGCACTAACGGTCGTCCGTCCCCGCCGCTGGACGCTGCATCGTCGCGAGCGCGTCAGGGGACATTCCCTCACGCTCGCGCAGCGCGCTGTGCCCTTGCCTGTTGATAGCAGGCACGGTGCTCGCATGCCGCGTGGCGCTCTCTACTTCTGCGCGGGTGACCAGACAGGCTGGCTTTCGCGACGATCCGCGCCTGGCGTTCGCGTCAGGTTCCGCTGTCTGCTCCCGTTGGCGTTCATGACGTAGATGTCGGGGTAGCCGTCGCGCTTGCTGACGAACGCGATCTGTCGCCCGTCCGGTGACCAGCGAGGCTGCGATCCGCCGTGCGTCAGCCTCCGCCGACCGCTCCCGTCGGCGTTCATGACGTACACCTTGTAGCCCCACGCTCCGACCCAGTGGGAAGTGCCTTGCCGTCTTCTGTGCTCGAACGCGATTCTCTGCCCGTCGGGCGACCACGTAGGATTGAAGTTGCGCCCCCCGTTGTGCGTCAGCCGTCGCGGTGCGGGGCTTCCGTCGGCGTTCATGACGTTGACCTGCCAGTCGCTTTCGAAGGCGATCCTGCGACCGTCGGGCGACCAGACCGGGTAGCTGTCTCGCACCCTGCTGCGGGTCAGGTTCCGCAGCCCACTCCCGTCGGCGTTCATCACGTAGATCTCCAGGTTGCCGTCGGGTCCGCTCGTCAAGGCGACCGTGAAGGCGAGCTTCTGGCCATCGGGCGACCAGACGAGCTGGGGCGGGTAGGACACCTTGGCACGCATCAGCAGCCGCTGCTGGGTCCCGTCGGCGTTCATGACGTAGATCCCCGAATTGCCGTCGCGGCCGCTGACGAACGCGATCTTTCGCCCATCCGGCGACCAGGCCGGATCGCTGTCCGGGCCGGGGTTCGTGGTCAGCCTCTCCCGCCCGCTCCCGTCGGCGTTCATAACGTAGATGTCGCCGCGGCCGCTCGGTCGTCGGTCACCCCACGTCGTGAAGACGATCTTCTGACCACCGGGCGACCAGTCCATGTCGGGAAAGGCCGGCCCCAGTCTTCGTTGTCCGCTTCCGTCGGGGTTCATGACCCAGAGAACACCGGCATAGCCCCCAGCGGGCTCGCGGATGAAGGCGATCTTCGATTCGCCGGTCACAGCGGAAAGGCTCGAGCGAGCGGCGAGCGCAGGAGACGCAGTCTGGGACCGCGCGCTCCGCCCGAGCAGCGCGAAGAGCGCGGCTCCGACGAGCGCGACCAAGGTCACGACTGCCGCGTTCCGACGCCGACGGCGCTGCGCCCGTTGCCTCGCTTCCTCGATCAGCGCCTCAACGAGCGCCTCGATCTCCTCGCGATCGACCGGATCGCTGGAGGGGCGCGCGAGGCGGAGCGGTAACGGTCACAGCTGCCTCCCTGACCGACGGGGAGGCAAAGCCGGGAGAGCGTCTCCCACCTGCCAAGGATCTCGCCGCCGTGCTCGGGGTCAACACCAACACCGTGTTGCGTTCGCTCCGCGTGCTCCGCGACGAAGGACTGCTCGAGTTCCGGCGCGGTCGTGGCATCACCGTCGCCGGCACCCCAGAACAGGGCGCAGTCATCACCCGCGCCAAAGACCTCGTCGACTTCGCCCGCCTCAACGGCTACCGACCAGACGAGCTCATCCAGATCATCCAAGACCTCGGCTAATCCGAGCACGGCACGCTCAGTTGCCCGAGCGTGCGGGAATGTCCCCTGGAGACCTACACGCCAGCGGTCGGACTACTCGTCGACGGGAACGAACGAATGCTCGGCGTCGCCCGGTGAGATGACGATGAGCGCGCGCACGGGGCTATCGCCAGTTCCAGACAGTGTGCGCAGTACTCCGCGGTACGAAGAGGAGGCCGCCACTTCGTCACCGAGACCTCGCGGTCACCGAGCAGAAACGTTGCGTCTCCCTCTGCGATGTAAAACGCTTCGTCGGTGTCTGGGTGCAGGTGCAGACGCGGCCCGGGCTGGCCTGGCGGGAACACGCCGACAATCGCGACGTAGGCCCCGGCCATTTCCGCCGGACCAAAGTGAACCGGCTCGATCGAGTCCTGCGAGGCAATGATCGTGCATCCGTTAACTGTCTCCGTCGCGCGCAGCCTATGCCAGGCGAACCGGGTGGGCACCCAGTGAACGGACTGCCGACGGCGCCAGTATTCGGGAATGTCCCTCGAAGGACGGGGCGTGTCACGGGCGACCAGACTGCGAAGACAGGTTTCCGTCGGAGTCAATGTCTGTGAAGGTCAGCTTGCGCCGCTGCAGCCGTCGGCGCCGATCCGACAGATGCGGCACGCCGCCCCGATCAATGAGCCCTGACGACACGCTCCGCGTCTGTGTCCGTCCACAGAAGATGTCAATGCTTCGCCGCCGAGGCAGGCCCTCATGCGAGATCCACGGCGAAGAGTCGGTGCAGTCCATCGAGCCCCTTCAGCCGCATCTCCCTTCCCTCGAGGAACACGACGTCGGGACCATCGGACACGAGGTCGCGTACCACACTGGATACGAGTATCTCGCCAGCGAGAGCGTGGCTTGCGACCCGCGCCGCGTAGTGCACGGTGGTGCCGAAGAACTGGTCGGCCTCATGGAGCGCGTCGCCGGTATGGACTCCTATCCGGACGCGTACCGGTGGCGCACCATCAGCGAACGCGGTGGCGACCTCGCGCTGGATCGACTTGGCACATGAAACCGCTCGGCGTGCACTCGAGAACGCGAGCATCGATCCGTCGCCTTGCGTTTCAACGACTGTGCCGCCATGTACGGCCGTCGCACCTTCGATCACTGCGTTGTGCCGTCGAAGGAGGGGAAGCCATGCATGGTCTCCTAGCCGCCTGATCAAGACCGTTGAATCAACGATGTCGGTGAAGACGATCGTGACGGTGCCATCCGCAGCGAGGGTTCCTGAAAGGTCGGGCGGCTCGCGCTGGAGGGTCCGTTCGAGCTCATCAAGGCTGGTCGTCAACGCCCGTCCCAAGAACTCGAGGTTCGGCTTGGCCAGCGACCAGTGCACCTGCACAACCTTCCACTCGCCGCGTTCGAGATGCAGAACGTAGGTCGAACGCCCGTCGAAGTTGGTGCCCGACGAGGTGATCGTCTCCTTCACGCTCGCCCACCCAACGGTTCCTTCCTCCCAGGCCTCGACTTCGTAACTTGTAACCGGGAAGGAACCCAGCTCCTCGAGTTGACGCGCCCAGATGGCGCGGGCCTCTTCTCCATGCCACCACTCATTCGGATCGTTCCCGATGATGAGCGTGCCCGGAAGCTCCGACAACCGAAGGAGAGCCGACTCGTGGTCCCCCTCGGCAACCGCCTTCGTCCACCGCTCCACGACCCGACGGATCTCGTCAGATGGCTCCACGCGTGAGAGTGTGATCCACCGGGGACCCGTACGCAATCGCGGCTGACTAGCGGCCGGCGGGCGCGCGAGAGAGAGCGAAGTGACCTGGGCCAGCGTTCGCGAATGTCTCCCGAGGCCTGACAGTCGACAGCGTCGCGACTTAGTCCTCGATCTGCGCTGTTCCGTTTCGCTGCAATGCATCGAGTGTTGCTCGCATGGCCTCGAGCTTCTCCGGCGCATGACCGACCCAGTCGACAAGCTCGCCGACAACGCGCATCGGCTCGCGACTACGGAAGGACTGCGTTGGATTCCCGGGGAACTTCTTGTCGGTCAAGTTCGGGTCGTCTTCGAGCTCCCCGGTTGGCTCAACGATGTAGATGCGCCCGCGGCCCTCACCACTGGCGAGCTCAGCGCCCCAGACCGCGGCATCGAGAGTTGCGCTGAAGTAGACGTAGTTCATCGCCCGGCCGGCCTCGAAGTTCGATTCTCGTCCCGAGACCACCAGATCGCCCACCGCGAGGTCCGCCTTCGTCCCGTGCAGGTACACGCCCGCCTTGTAGACCTCGAATGGCACCGGCTCACTCAACGCGACGATGCTACGTCACACAACAGCGGCGACTGCACGAGCCGCGCACCGTCCTCGTCTTACATCCGGGGCGGCAGCGGGTCGCCTGGCCCAGCGTCCGGGAGTGTCCCAGAACGGAGTGAGCGGGACTGGCCGAATGTCGGTTCCAGGAAAGAGAGGCGATCGGGCCGATCCACTAGCTCATGGATGGCTGGCGCCACCCTCCGATTGTGGTTTCGATGCTGCGGGCGGCGGCGATTGCTTGATCTTCGCGCCATACTCGGCTGACGATCTGGACGCCGATCGGCAGCCCGCCGCGGGAACGGCCGGAAGGCACGACGACGCAAGGCTGTCCGGTGAGCGAGTAGGGAAGTGTGTAGTTGAACATCGTCTCGAGACCTTCGCCGTGAAGGGGCGCGGGCGTCGGCGCGGTCGGGCAGAGGATGATCTCGACCGACTCCATGAACGTGAGCATCTCGGAGCGGAACCGATCCCAGTCGGCAAGCAGTTGAACGGTCTCTCCGCCTTCGAGGTCGCTCCAGTCCCAGTAGCGCCGTGTGATGTCGAGCGCGATGCGAGCGACGTTCGTCGGGCAGCGCTCGGTCACTCGGGCGCCGGACTGCCGCAGTGCCTTTGCTGCCTCTCGCACTGCCGCAGCTGTATCGGGGGTGGTCGCGGTCCGGCCGTCATCTGTGTAGAACGCGACCCGTAGCCCGCCGAGAGGGGCTGCGCCCGAGTCGCCTAGGGGCACCGGGACGACCCCGCTGTCGCGGCTGTCTGGACCGGCGATGAGCGTGGCGACGAACCGCGAGAGCGGCCCGATCTGGGTGCGGCTGTCGCTCAACCCGCCCTTGTGCGCGAAGCGCCGGTGTTCGGGACTCGCCCGGTCGTCGGTTTGAGAGTCGCGATCCCGCAGTAGTGAGCGGGCACTCGGAGGCTTCCACCGGAGTCGCTGCCGAGACCGACCGACGATCCCCCAGCCGCCTGGATCGCCGCCTCGCCGCCGCTGCTTCCGGCCGCAGAACGCTCCCGATCGAACGGATTTCGCGTCCGCCCGTCAACCGGGTTGTCCGTGAGGCCACCCGACCCTCCCGGAGGCACGTTCGTCTTTCCGAGCAGGATCGCGCCCGCTCGACGCATCCGGGCCACCGCCACCGCGTCCTCACTCGGCACGATCCCGACGCGCTCGCTCAGGCCCACCCGCGTCTCAACTCGGGCGGTCTCGAATACGTCCTTCGCCGTGAACGGAACACCATGAAACGGGCCAGCGACCACGCCTCGGGCGATCGAGCCGTCCGCTGTCCGCGCCTCTTTGAGCGCGGATTCCGCGGCGAGCGTGACGACGGCGTTGATCACCGGATTGACAGCCTCGATTCTCCGCAAGAACGCCTCAACGACCTCGACAACCGACACTGCGCGCTGCCGGATCAGCCCTGCGAGCTCCACCGCTCCGTGTAACCAGATCTCATCCACAGCTAAGCCAACCGGCCCGGCGCCCACTCCCTAAGATTCATCTCAGCACCGCTATCGAGATCGTCGGAGATCAACGCGCACTAAGTCGGAGATCAACGCGCACTAAGCAAGCTTGGCCTGCGCCAGTGTTCGGGAATGTCACCAGAGGCCGTGGTCAGTTGCGGCCAGGCCCTACCCTAAGCACCGGCGCGGGTCAGCTCACAGCATCGACGGTCTCGCCGCTGAGGGCCGCCTCGATCGTGGCGACATCGATCTTCCTCATGGTCATCATCGCCTCGAAAGCGCGCTTGGCCGCTGCCTTGTCAGGGCTGGTGGTGGCGTCGAGCAGGATGCGCGGCGTGATCTGCCACGAGAATCCCCACCTGTCCTTGCACCACCCGCAGGCGCTCTCCTCGCCGCCGTTGTCGACGATCGCGTTCCAGTAGCGGTCAGTCTCAGCCTGATCCGCCGTCACCACCATGAAGCTGACCGATTCGTTCGGCGTGAAGTTGGGGCCGCCATTGAGGCCAACGAACTTCTGCCCGAGCAAGCTGAACTCGACCGTCAACTCGTTGCCTTCCTCGCCGCCGGGGAAGTCCGTCGGCGCCGTGTGGGCGGCGCCGACCCGACTTTCGGGAAAGACGGATGCGTAAAACTCCGCCGCCTTGCGGGCCTCGCCATGGTCGAACCACAGGCACGTGGTGAGCAGACCGTCAGCCATCGTTCCTCTCCCTTTGTTCGTGTCGAATGAAGACGTGATACCCGCCCGGCGCCGGTTCCAATGCACCGCCGTTGACGGGCCGCCTGCTTGTCGTGCTGGGTGGTGACGCTCGGCTGGGCCAGCGTTCGGGAATGACGCCTGACGAAGTGAACCCGGATCGGCCGGAGCAGCGATGAGTCTTCGGTGGTTTGTCAGTCTCTACCGCGTACGGGCGAGGTTGAGATGCGGCCGGAGCAGGCCGCTGAGAAAGGAGTCATGAGATGACGCGGTACCTGAGTTCGTTCCCCAGCGGCGCGATGGACCACATCCCCGCTGAGGAGTTCCCTGCCGTGGGAGAAACTGCTCATGCGGTGGTGCAGGAGGCCATGGACGCAGGCGTATGGGTGTTGGGCGGCGCGTTGGCCGAGAACGTGGATCCCGTCATGGTGGCCGGTGACGGGACGATCACCGCCGGCACCTACCCGCAGACCAAGGAGTTCAACGGCGGGTTCACGGTCCTCGACGTGACCTCTCGGGAAGCAGCCTTGGAGTGGGCCGCGAAGATGGCAGCCGCCTGCCGCCGTGCTCAAGTGATCCGCAAGTTCATGCCCGACCCAGCGATGGGCAATTGAGCGAAGCCGCAAATCGCCCCTTCACGTCCAAGGCTCCCGACAGACGACCGCCTGCGCCAGCGTTCGGGAATGTCACCCGACGCACTGCGTGGGTACCAGATCAGATGTGGACGCACGAGACGACTCCGGGGACGCGAGCGCTGATTCGATCTTGGGGCGGCTCCAGTCCGGTCGACGCCTCGTGACTATTCGATCCGCTCGTCGATGCGGACTCGGACGGTGGCGCCAGCCTCCTTGCCGATCGCCTTGCGCAGCTCCGCTCTTACGGGCAGTCGGTGGGTGCCGTCACCCTGCGCCATCAGCGCCCCATCGAACTGCTGACCGTCAATCACGCCGCGAATCTTCACAAGGCCCCGAGTTCCAAACAGCTCCGCAACGTCGTCCAACACGACGCACGTCCACGCGCCTGGGTTGTTCCCCTTCTCGAGCCGAGCATCAAACTCTCGTATCACGCCTCTATCATGTCACGCCCAACGTTCCGTCAGACCGTGGCCGCGTGGCCTAAGCTTCAACATCGCCTGGGCGAGCGTTCGGGAATGTCTCCAGAGCGAAGTCGACGGAGGACGGCCTGTCAAGCGCCGGGGCGCGGCTGCGATATACCCCCAGACGGTATAAGATACTTGGGCACACTCGACGGAGGACGCACACTCATCCTATGCCGCAGGAGCATCACCACGACCGCCGATCGGGCCACGGAATGGGGTCTTGGCGGGTCGCAGTCCCGTTCCAACAGTCGTACCCTGAGCCGCTCAT
Organism: uncultured Actinomycetes bacterium; assembly: GCA_963845965.1. Classification (GTDB taxonomy): domain Bacteria; phylum Actinomycetota; class Thermoleophilia; order Gaiellales; family Gaiellaceae; genus Gaiella. Next base: position 228,272 of record CAWJUF010000001.1, read on the forward strand.
GAGATTGCTCAGTTCGCTGGTGGCTGTTGCGGCGGCCGCGTGTCTCCTTTCTGCATGTGCGCCCCCCGACACGGGTCCTGGGCGCGCGGACGAACTCTTCTTTGCGTTGGCGTTAGGCTGCCGGCCATGAAAGCGGGAGTGCTGCTCGCGGCCCTTGTGGCAGCAGCCACACTCGCAGGTCCATCTGCCACGCAGGACCGCCGGCCAGAAATCGTCCTGAAGAGCCTCGCTTTCAAGCGCACGGCAGTTCGCGACGGCTTCGCGGCAAGCATCGATCTCCGCGTGCGTCTGTGCCTGAGTGTTGGCCCACGTGCTGTGATCACAACACGCGAAGAGCGACGAGTCGGTTCAGTCGTGAAGGCGCGAGGCACCACCGTCGACGAGCTCGGCGTCGACCTGGGGAAGATCTATCCCTACCGCTGTTCGAAGTACCAGATCGGGTGGCTCGTCGAGAAGGGGTTCGTGGTCGGCGGCGGCAGCTACTCGGCGAAGTTACGCGTTCGCGATGGCCACGGACGCCTGAGCGCGCCGCTGGCATTCACCGTTCGGCTGTAGCCGCGACGGAAGCAGCCCCCGAAGACCTTCTCCATCGCCTCCGGGGTGGGCTTGTCGCGCTCGACCTTCTCGAACTCATGCCCGTAGATCGTCCTCGTGGTGACGCTCCCCCGACTGCCGTGGCAGTCAGGACATCTTAGCGTCTGTCTTCGTTCGTCTCGATCTCTTGATCGGGGTCCGCGCGGTGAGTCTCCACTCCTTTTCGGCGTCCGACGGAGGTGACAGTGCCGCTTCTGCGACGAGGATCGTTGACCGCCCCGGCCCGCCGCAATACAATCGCCGCTGACAGGGGGTCGCATAGATGGCGAAGATCGGTTATCCCGTTCCCCGGGAGGGTCGGGATTCGGACTGGACGGGGACGGCGCCTTCGTCGACCTCGACGCAGAGGCGGATTTCAACTACCTGCTCGGGGTCGTCGAACCGCCCAAGCGCCGGCGCGACCCGAAGCTCGTGATCCCCTCGCCGGTACTGGCGGCGCGTTGAGGCCCTGGTACGCCGACGACTATCGCGGCTGGCCGGTCGCTCCCCGCCACCGGCAGCACCCGGTACGCGGCTCGTGGCGCGACCCGCGCACTGGAGAGATCTACCACCCCGGGATCGACATCTCGGTGCGCGACGACCGGCCCGAGCGCGGGGCGCCGGCGGGGCGAACGCACCGCGTGTATGCGCTCGAGGGCGGACCGGTGTGGCGCGTGATCAAGCCCCAGCGACCCACCGCCGAAGGCATCGTCCGGATCGGCCACTTCGGGTACGGGCACGTCCTCCCGGTCGTCGAGCTCGGGGAGCACGTCGAACCCGGCCAGCTGATCGGCTGGACGACCAAGGGCGAGTGGCACCTGCACCTGACCGAGTGGCGCTTCCCGGGGAAGAAACGCGATCTCGGAATCCCGGTGAACCCGCTCGACCGGGAAGGCAAGATCGCGCCGTATCGCGACACCGCACCCCCGGTCATCCGGGAGATCCGTTTCCACCGGCCGGTGGATTCGGCTTGGCGGACCCGCAATGGGTCGGCCGTCTTCTCTCCCGGCGGCGCCCTCCTCGACCCGAGTCGGCTCTCAGGCCTGGTCGACGTCCGCGCCCGGATCGAGGACGGGCAGTCCTTCCGAGGCTGGTTCCGCGACGTGGCCCTCCTCGAGACCGACCACCATCCGGCTCGCGTCCACCTCGCCGTCCACCGGGCCGATGACGGGAAGCGCGCCCTCGACCGCGACGTCTTCTCGTCCGACGTGTGGCTCGGCCCCGAGAGTCCTCTCCGGAATCAGATCCCCATCTCCCACCACTACGCGCCGGGCACGCTGCAGAACCTCCGCGCCCGCACCGCGATTCGCCTGGACCGCCAGGGCCGCGGCGAGCTCTGGTTCCGCCTCTTCGCCCGCCGGGACCGCTACCACTGGGACACGACGGCCTTCCGCGACGGCCCCTACCGGCTGACCGTGACCGCCTGGGACGTCGTCGGGAACCGCGCGGAAGAGTCGATCGACGTCGCCATCGCGAACGCCGTCTGAATTAGTTCGCGACCCGGAGCCTCACGGTTCCGCTGGCACTCCGGCCGACGGTGTCCTCGACCGTAAGCTTCAGCGTGTACGAGCCGTTCGGCACCTTTCTCGTGTCCCATCCGCGCTCCCAGAGCCGGAGCCAGAAGCGGCCGGCGCAGTCCGCCGGCTCGCGCACGATGCAGACGGCGACGGGCGCGCTTCGGCGCGTGAGCGGGCGAAAGAAGTGCTGCCAGGTGGGCCCGGGCGACTGGTCGAGCTGAAAGAGCGTCCGACGAAGGACGGTGGTCTGCCCGCGGCGCAGCGCGATCGCGGCGCGGTAGACGTGCAGTGGGACGACTGGAGCCTTCGGCCATTCCCGGACGGGGAAGGAGTCCATCGCGAGCGCGACGGGGACGACGACGCCGCGGACACGGTCGAGCGGCAGAGGGCGGGGCGTCGCATTGTTCTCGTCCTCTTTCGCGTAGATGCGCATCTCGCGTACGAACGGGTTCCCCCGATCCGTCACCGGGGCCAGCTTCCCGCCGGGCCGAAGCGGGTTGAGGTGGACGCGCTGCCCGCCCGCCGTCGCCAACTCCTCGAGGTGCATGTGCCACCAACCCGGGCACGTCTGGCCGATCTCCTGCCCCGCCTCGACCGTCTCCCCGACCTTGACGCCCGGCACGACGTGCGAGTAGCGGAAGTGGCCGATGCCGACCAATCCGCAGCGAACCCGTTCCTTGAGCGGGGTGATCTGCCAGCCCAGCGTCGCCTCCCGCACCCTCCCTCCCTCGATGGCGAGGACGGGGTGACGGCCCGAGGCGTCGTTCACGAGGATGTCGATCGCCTTGTGGTAACCGGCCCGCAGCGACGGCATCTCCGAAGGCCAGATCGTGGTCGGGTTGAGAAACGTCCCGTAGACGGCGTGGGTGCGGTGCTGCGGCGCCACGGGCCAGCCCGTGAACTCGTCATTGTAAGTGGGCTCGAAGCTCAGCGCGCCGCGGACAGGGCGGCCCGCGGCGGAATCCGACCGAACCGGGAGCGGTGGCACGCCTCGACCAGTATAGGGCGCGCTACGCGCATTTCCGCGACATGCGCCCGAAGCAGACAAGCAGACTGCGTTCCGGGCGCGTCAGTCGTCGCGTCCAGCTTAGTCTTGGCCGTCATGCCTCCGGTCGGCGACCGGCTCTGCCGGCCGGGATCGTGTGGCCTCGCGCCGTCACTCCCGTCGGGATACTCGTCTCCCCACAATCCGAGTCCCCCTCTGCAAGGCTTGGCTCAATCCCGGAGCCGCTAGTTCGGTTTTTCCCGCGGGGGCGTCGCGGCCTGGTAGCGCCTGCCCTGGCTGCGGCCCCGTGCCGTGAGCCGCCCGCCGTTGACCTGCTTCGCGAACCCCCGGTCATGTCGACGGACGGCGGATAGGCGCCCCCGTCCATCCACACGAGCGGCACGCCGGGCGGGCAGCTACACCCAGAATCACCCGTTGGCCGAGGTGTCCGCGTCGGTTGACCTGTCGGCGGTCGTGTCGCGATTCCGGGCGTACGGGCGCTAGCGATGACGGCGACGGCGCTCACGGACACGCGGCAGACGGCCGGGGGATGGCGCACACGGGCACCGTCTACATCAAGTCGCTTGACCCGGCGACAGCGGCGGCCGTCTTGAGCGGCTAGGGGAGCTTCGCGCCCAGGTCGCGGCGATCGACGAGCGGCTCGGAGCGGTCGACGGCCGTCTCGCCGAAGTGCCGGGCGAGGACGAGGCGACCCGGCTTGCGGCGGTGCGGGGCGAGCTGACGCAGCGCAAGACACAGGAAGCGCTGGCCGCGCTGCGTGACGAGCAGACAGCGCTCGTGGCCGAGCGGGACGGCCTCGCACGGGACCGGGACGCGGTCACGCTGGTACTCGGCGACCTCGAAGCCGGACAGCGGGAGGCGGACGAGCTGCTCGCGCTTGATGAGGGCCGCGCCCTGCAGGACCAGATCGTCGGGTGCTGGGAGCGGGTGGCGGAGGCGTTCGCGGTGCTCGCGGCCGAGTGGGAACGGATCGAGCAGGCGGAGCGTGAGCTTGCGGTGGCGCGTGAGCGGGTCGGCGGCAACCAGGAGCGGCGCGCCGAGCTGGTCTCACCGTCGGAGCCGCTCCCCGTCAACTTCCACAGCTTCCTTGGCCGCCTGTATGACGCGGCCGTTGACCCGCGCCAACTTGGTCACGGGCGAGTCATCTACTACGGCCGGATCGGCGCGCTGTTGCCTGATCTGTCGGCACATCACATACGGCCCGGCCTTCGACTCCCGACCGTCCAGCCGTTCAACCTAAGGAGCTGAAATGAGCATCTACGACGAGACGGCGTCCGACGCGCAGACGCCGGAAACCGAGGCCGATGTTGTCCGCGAGTTGTTCGCGGGCGCCGACGACCCGGAGCTCGCGTACGACCTTGCCGCCGATGCGGTGCTCGACCTTGACCTCGACGAGTTCGACCCGGGCGAGCAGGAGCCGTGGCAGGGGCCGAGCGAGCACGAGTGGCAGGCCACGGATCAGACCGGCTCCTCGAGCTGATGCTCAGAGGACGCCGACCCGGCACCTACGCCGCCAACCGCCTCGAAGTGACCGGCCCCGGCGGGCTGCCGCTCGTCGACGACAACAGTGGCACGTCGACATGGCGCGAGTCGCGCAGATCCTCAGCAAGGCCGGTGTGACGCTCGCCCGGACGTGATCGACGGCGAAGCGATCGAGATCCCCGCCCAGCTACCCGAACGGACACCCGATGCCTGACGTGCCTATGACCCCTGCGCAGCGGCGGGCGGTGGCGCTTGTCGTTAATCCCCGACTCCGCTCAAGCGACAGTACGCTCGCGCAGACGAGGGCCGGCGCGAGCGACCTGAGTCGCTCGCCCCGTTTTTGTCCCGAACCGACTAACGCTGAACAACGTTGTGGACGTCGAGGTATTCGATCGAGGGCGGCCCATCTCCGAAGCCCGCCTCCGTGCGGACCGCCATCACCTTCTCGCCCCAGGCCTCAGCCTGTTCACGCGACTCCCATACCTCAAAGACTCGAATCTTTCCGTCTTCGCCGACCGCGGCCGCGTGAAACACGCCCCCAGCCGGCGGGGTGTCGCCGACACCGAGCGTCTCGCGCATCTGGTCGTACTCGTCGGGTGTGATCCCCGTCTTGACGAATCTTGCTGTCGCCACACCAACCTCCTCGCTAGACGCCTCGACAGTACTCCAGTGCAGCGCGTCAAACTCGCGCCGCTCAGGCGTCATTGTCGAACACTGGCGCAGCGGGCGTTCTTGTAACCCGGCAGCAGCCCGGGTCACCGGGGCAGCGGGTTCGGGCCGGTGGCGGTGACCAGCCGCTGCGGCACCCAGTCGTCGACGTGGCTGAAGCCCTCGAAGCGCCCTTCCTCGTCCTCGACGACGTCGAAGAAGGAGCGCCGGTAGAACTTCACGTGGGTGAAGTCCTCGAACAGCACGTAGACCGGCTCGACGTCGGGACTCTGGAACTGCTGTCCGGTCAGCGCGGCCCGGTGCACGCGCGAGAACTCGTCGAACTCCTCACCAACGACGACGCCGAGGTGCTCGAGGCCCATCCGGTAGACACGCTGGTGAACGGGCGGGATGAGCTCGATGCGCGAGACCGGAGTCCCGTCGAGGACATCGAGCGGCTCGGCGAGCACGATCAGGGAGATCGGACGCCCGTTCCAGACGTTCTCATGGTTCGCGCTCGCATGGCGCTCGAGAAGCGTCCGCTGGTGGACGTACAGGTCCCAATCGGCGACGCGGACGGCGAGGTGGCTGAGCGGGTAGGGCGCGATGTCGATGCCGCGGGCAACAAGACGGTCGCGCTGCATCGCCGCGAAGGCTCGATAGTCCCCGATGATCTCGGCGATCGGATCAGACGTCGCCACGTAACATCCTCCGCCGCCATCGTACGAGATGCACGGCCGAACACACTGTGCCGGATTGTCTCACTTAGGTAGTCAGCTCCCGGGCGCTCTGCGGAAGCACTCGGCCTCGGCATCCGAGCGGAGCCGGACGACGTCGTACGAAGCGAAGCGCACCGGGTGGGTCGCCGGCGTCCGCGACACTGCGACGCCGAGCGGCGCTCAGCCAAAGATCCTCTGAAGCTCGGGTGACATTCCCGCACGCTGGCCCATCCGGGTGTCTCGGGGCGGGACTGAGCGACCTGACATCGCGATTTGCCGGTTCTGGTGCGTCGGTCTAGAGTTGGCGGCTTCGGCAGGGAGCGTGGCGGCGTGGCGTTGAGCGGGAGACGAGTGTTCAGGTCTTGGGGTATCGGCTTGGTGGTGCTGGTCAGCGCGGTCGCCTCGCTCCTTACTGTGGGGTTCGTTCAGGTCTCCACGAGCCACGCGCGAGCGGGGAGCCGTACGGCGACGATCGCGTTCCTCCGCTGGTCCCCAGACGCGTGGAAGGACGGGGCCGGTGGCCCTGCTCTGTTCGCGATCGGGGCCGACGGGCGCAGTCTCCGACGGCTCACGCCGCCCGGCGTCCTCGGGTATGCCTGGTCGCCCGACGGAAGCCGGATTGCCTATCACGATTCGCGCGGCTCTCTCTGGATGGTGCGCCGAGACGGGACCGGGCGGACGCGCGTGTGGCCCTCGGCCTCTCGCCTCTGGTGCGTCGGGGTGGCCTGGTCGCCGGACGGGAAGGAGCTCGCCGTGGCCGCCGGTTGGCCGCCCCCGAAAGGGACGTTCAGGCCGCCGCCTTTGAGGATCTTCGTCGTCCCGACCGAGGGAGGAGCGCCACGACGTCTCAGCAGCGGGGAAGCCACGTCGCCCGCGTGGTCGCCCCAAGGAGACGAGATCGCATATGACACCGGAGGCGGCGGGATCCGGCGGATCTCCAGCAGCGGGGGCAAGGCGCAGTGGGTCGTCGGCTGGACACGCGAGCGCCGTACAGGCTTCGGCGGTCCGCAGTGGTCGCCGGACGGAACGCTGCTCGCTGTCAACGCCACGATTCATCGTGCCGGCTTCGACCAGATCTATCGCTACGCCGGGATTGCCGTCGTCCGCCCGGACCGTACCGGGCTCCATTACGTCACAACCCATGCCTACAACGAGTACGGGTTCGCGTGGTCGCCGGACAGCCGGCAGATCCTCTACGGCAGGGAGAACCGCGAGGGCATCTACGTGATCGACGCCGACGGGCGGAACGACCACAGGGTCACGCGCGACTCGCCTCGTCCGATCGCCTGGGGAGCTTTGGCGTGGTCGCCCGACGGGCGCTCGATCGCCTATGCCACCAACCGAACCGGAAGCGGCGACATCTACCTGATCGACAGCGACGGCCACAACAAGGCGCAGCTCACCAACTCACCTGATATCGACGTCGCCCCCTCATGGGTGGCGCGGTAGCGCCTGCGCCCAGCGCTCAAAGATCATTCCGGCACGCTTGTGCATGCGACCTGCTGCACGACTAGGTCAAGCCCTTGGGGCCGCTCACCCGCGAGCACATCTTCGGGCCTAGCTGGTAGCCCTGGCGGAGGACCCCGAGCTCGAGGCGGGTCATCGTCGACAGGATGGGCCAGCTGCAGGCAGGCGACTGAGCCCCGCGCGCGCGACGCCTCCGCGAGGGCCGGTGGACGGTGCGCACACGTACATCGGCGGGGGCGGCGCCGACGTGGAGATCGAGCGGATCTTGCCTCGCGCGGCGCCCGAGCCGATGGACTGGTCGCCGGACGAGATCGAGCGCGCGATCGGCGGGAGGCGTGGTCGTGCTTCAACGGCGGCGACTTCCGTGCCGCGACCCTCATGTGTCGTGCGGCGGTTCAGCGCGCGGCCCGGCGCTGTGAGGCTGTTGGCGGAGGGTTGAAGGCCGAGCTCGCTGATCTCGCTCAGCGGCGGATCATCACCGAGAGCGTCAGGTCGTGGGGCGATGAGGTAAGGATCGCGGGCGATGAGGCGGCTCACCCGGCCGAGCTCGGAGCGGTGCGAGCGGCTGAGGCGAAGGAGAGTCTCGAGTTCATGGACGAGTTCCTGCGTCACGCGGTGGCGATGCCGGCCTGAACGGCCGCGCGCAAGCAGGCGCGCAAGCCCAACCAGGACCCCTGAGGGCTGCTGCGAGCATCGGGCACTCGCGCCGCTCGTGTGCCCAAACCCCCGGGAATCGGGCCGAATCCGACGGAATACGGGGACCGAGCGAGCGGGCCGCGATCCCGTGTTCATGCGTGCTCACGCGGTTTCGGGCTGAGGCTCGTCCCCCGCTCGACAAGCTGGGGGTCACTGGTTCGAGCCCAGTAGCGCCCATCGTGGCCCCAGCTCCCATGCGGACTGCCCGCACGGTGCTGGGGCCACGTGTGTCACGGGCGTCGGATCTGCACGTCGCGTGCGTGCACCGGTGCGTGCACGCTTCTACGACGGCTTCATTGGGGCGAAGAGGTTCGCGTACGCCGAGCAGAGGTTCGCGAGCGCCTCGCTCTGCGTCTTGAAGGTGCTCATGCGGGAGTTCACGTGTCCGTCGTCCGGCCGGGTGTTCGCTACCCCGGAGACGAGGGCGCGCAACGCCTGCGCTGCCTCGGGCGTTGCCATATCGACGCTCCCTTGCGTTCGTGCGCCTGGCGTGGCGTGCCGGGGCGCGGTTGACCCGATGGATCGAGAGTACGCGCCCGGTCGGACGGGCAGTACATCGAGTCACCACGACCGTCGGCGAACGCATGAGCGCGACGGGCAGCGGAGACACTAAACGACCCGTCGGACCTTAGGTCACTTCGCGTTGGCTCCAGGCACGCTCGGCCGACCGGCGTACGAACACGCCGCCCATGGCCACCGCGACTGCCCCGAGAGGCAACCCGGCCAGGAGCAGCGCGACTACCAGTGCCGTCGCGGCGATGGCGAACGCGGCTCGGAGCGCCAGCATGCTCTGGATTGTAGAGCCGTCGGCTGCTCAGAGGCGCTCGCGTCGCCAACCAGCGTCGGCCAAGAGCAGCTCACGGACTTCCTCAAGCGCCGGCGCGTTCTCCAGCGCGGAGAGCACCGCCGCCCTCTCCTCACGTGTCAGGCCCACGATCTGCGCCCGGAACAGAAGAGCAGTCTCGAGTTTGCCTCTCAGCGACCCACTGACGATCGCCGCGAGTTCGCCAACGATCCGCTCGCCAACCTCGACTCCGCCCAACAACACCGCAGCCAACCTCTCTGTTGTCTTGGCGAGGACGCGGAATGTCGTCCGACGCGGGTTGGCGGCTCCTCGATCCGACTGCCTCGCGCCAGTCCTTCCGGTGGGTTCCTCGTTTCCCCACGATCCGAGTCCCCCTCGCAGCAAGGCTTGGCCGAATCTCAGAGCCGCCGGCGAACGTATTCCCAAGTTGGACGGGCGCCAAACGCCCGGGGTCGCGCTGCGCCCCAGCTTGTTGATGACCCGTTTGTTTCGAGCCGCGTCGCGGCAGAGGATCGTAGGTGCGGGCGGCGCTGTCCCCCATCGCGCCACGGCCTCGAGTTCGCGACCCTCCCCTGCTCGGGAGTCTGCGCGCGAGCGCCGCCCGCACTCAGACGAGCCCGTCGCGCACGCGGCCGACTGCTTCTGAACCAACACCGCGCGGAGCCGCGCGAGTACGCGTCCAGCACCCAGATGATCGCCTTTCGCTCGAGGATCGTGAGCGCTACGTCGGGCTGGTTAGCGGTTACGGCGCCCTCGAGGCCGTCCGCGGTGTCGACGAAACCCCCGCGGCGCAGAAGGACAGCGAGCTCGCGGGGACCATGTCGTTGATGTCGATGCCTGCAAGTCGCATCGGCCACCGCGATGCTTCCCGACGCCTGCGAGCGCCAAACGCGAGGCTCTCGGCGAGCAATCGCAGCTCCGCCGCGAACGTCAGGGAAGTGGCTTGACGAAGCGCCAGCGGGAGCGACGCGAGCGGCTCGCGATGCCGGAGGCTCTGCTGTCGCGCACAGACGTGGGCGAGCTCGGTTGGCCACGCGGCGCGGTGGACGCGATCTTCCGCGAGCTCGACGTGGTGGTGCTGCCCGGGTATTCGCGGCCATTCGTGCGGGCCGCAGATTATCTGGGTTTGGTGCAGCGGTCGACGTTCCGGGACGACCGGGTGCGTCCGGCGGGAAGGCAGTCCTCTTCTTGGCAATGTGCGCATAGCTAGATATCAATATGCGTATGCGTATATCCGTGTACCTACCTGATGAGCTCGGGGCTCGAGCTAAATCTGCCGGCGTCGAGTTCAGTCGCGCGCTACGCCACGCCGTCGAAGCCCAACTCGACCGAGAAGGACTAGAAGCAGGCGGCCGCGAGTACGTCTTCGAGGTTCCAGAAGGCGAGGCTGCTGTCCATGTGACCTGGGGACACAACCGCGTATGCATTGGTGGCTGGGTTCATCGTCACGACGGCAGCTCGGTACCCCTGATTCCAGCGGCAAGCGCTCGGAACCGAAACCACCGCGCAACCTGGACGACGTTCGTACTTGCGAACCGAAACGCCCAGACAGCGGCGCTCAAGGGTACGGCCCCATGGTGAGCAAGGTCGGCAATGGCGAGTAGCTGGATTGTCGTCCGCGCGACGAAGGGGGAAGGGCGCGACCGCGGCCGTCCCCGCTACCTCGTCCGGTACAGGCTCGGCGGCCGCGAGTCGAGGGCCCGGTACGCCGGGTCGTTCGTCACGAAGCGCGAGGCGGTCGCGCGGAAGCGGTGGGTCGACGGGGAACTCGCGGCACTCCGCGTGCCCGACCTGGCGGTGCTCGCCGAGCCGGTCGCGGCGCCGACGCTGCGGGCGGTCGCGGCCCGGTGGCAGGACAGTCGGGTCGACGTGCGGGAGTCGACCGCGGTCCAGCACCTCACTGCGCTCGGCCGGGTGCTGCCCGTGCTCGGCGACCGGCCCGTCGATCGGATCGCTTCGGCGGACGTTGCGGATCTCGTCGCGCGAATGCACGGCGAGGGAAGCCGCGGGAGAGCATCCGGAAGAGCGTCGTGGAGCGGCTACCCGCCCGCGAGGACCGCGACCCGACGTCGGCGCTGTTCCGCGACGTGACGGCGGATCGGTTGCGGATGGCGACCGGCCGCGCCTGCCGTGACGCCGGGGTGCCGCACTTCGGGCCGCACGCGCTCGGCACCGCAGGATCTCGCTGCTGCACTTTGCCGGCGTCTCGTGGGCCGACATCCGCGATCGCGTCGGCCAGAAGTCGAAGGGTCGTCACCGCAGATCGGTACTCGCACGCGCTCGTCGACCGCGAGATCGACCGGGTGAAAGCGCTCGAACGTGTACGGGCGATGCGTGCACCGGTGCGTGCACACGACGTGGAAAACCGCTTGTTTGCAGGGGTGTTCTAGGCCAGTAGCGCCCATCGAGCAACGCCCGCAATCGGGGGTCTCGTCGTCTAATGGGAAACGCAGCCGAGCCGCAGCACCGCCCTCTCTTGCGGAGCTTGGCGCGACCGATGAGATCCGCGCCTCGGTGCGGTCGACAACGAGAAGGATACGAGAGAAAGGATGCACATGGCGCTTCGCCGGATGGACAATGTGGGCATCGTCGTCGACGACCTCGAAGCGACGGTCGACTTCTTTCGCGAGCTCGGCCTCGAGCTCGAAGGTCGAGCGATGATCGAAGGAGAGTGGGCGGGGCGCGTCACGGGGCTGGGCGACCAGCGCGTCGAGATCGCCATGATGCGCACGCCTGACGGCCACAGCCGGCTCGAGCTCTCGCGCTTTCTCGCACCGCCCGTGGTCGCCGATCACCGGAACGCCCCGGTGAACGCTCTCGGCTACCTCCGAGTCCTGTTCGCCGTGGACGACATCGACGAGACGCTCGCCCGGCTCCTCGAGCACGGAGCCGAGCTCGTCAGCAGCGACGTCGTCCGGTATCAAGACTCGTATCGACTCTGCTACGTCCGCGGTCCCGGAGGCCTTCTCATCGGGCTCGCCGAGGAGCTCGGCGGAGCGGCACCACGATGAACGCGCCCGCCTCGATCACCATCACGCCAGTCTTCGTTGCCGACCTTGCCGTCGAGGGCGAGCGGATGCCGGTCTACGTGCACGTCATCGAACATCCCGATGCGCGCGTGCTGGTCGACACCGGCATGACGGAGCTGCACCCGGCGATGGCCGACATGGATCCCCGCCTCCAGCCGCTGAGCGAGCAGGACTTCGATCTCGCCGGCATCGACATCGTCGTCAACACACACCTGCACGCCGACCACTGCGGCGGCAACCACCTTTTCGCCGGCAAGCCGATCTATGTCCAGCGTCGGGAGCTCGACGACGCGCGCAGCGAGGACGACTACACCATTCGCGAGTGGGTCGAGGCGCCCGGCGTGCGCTACGAGCCGGTCGACGGCGAGCACGAGCTGCTTCCCAGGCTCCGGCTCGTCCCGGCGCCGGGCCACACACGCGGCATGCAGGTGGTCGTCGTCGAGACTGGCGGGCGTCCGGTCGTCGTCGGCGGCGACGTGGCGGTGTGGTTCGGCGAGCTCGACGAGCCGCACACCGAAGGCCAGCTGCGGGTGCGCGCGCTCGACCCCGAGCTCGTCTGGCTCGCGCACGAGCACGAGCCGTGGCGATCCCACACCGTCTAAAGGAGCCTGACGTGCTGTCGGACGGTGGGGATTAGCCGACGGTCCGAGGGGGAAGGACACTCGCATGGGCCGCAACGTTCTGGTCGTCGGGGCAGTCGAGCACGCCGAGGGAGCGCTGCGGGCCCGCCTCGGGGACGACGTCGACGAGGTCAGGGTCGTCGTCCCGGTCGTCCGTCAGGGGTTCTTCGATTGGCTCGCGAACGACGAGCGCGCCGCCTCCGAGGCCGAGGAAGAGGCGTCGAGGCTCGCCGGCGAGCTTCCCCACGTCGCCGACGCGGGCAAGGGGGAGGCGGACGTGATGCTGGCGATCCGGGATGCGCTCGCGACGTTCGACGCCGACGAGATCGTCGTGGCGCTGCACCCGAAGGAGGAGGCCTTGTTCGCCGAGCGCGTGGCCACGGCCGACCTACGGTCGAGCGTCGAGGGCGTGCCGGTGCGCGCGATCGTCGTCCGCGACGTCGGCCAATAGTTTCTGCGCAGCGCTGTTGTTCGGGCAGCCCGCCTCTAACCCGCTCGGCGGGCCGAAGCACGTGCTTCGGCCCGCCAACAATGATCGGTTACGCCGCTGACTTGACTCTGTTCTCGGCGAGCCGCTTGCCGATCGTCTGCATCTTCGCGAGTGCCGCCTTCTCCTGCTCGAGGTTTTCCTTGAGCAGGCTGGCCACGTCGTCTTCGCCCATCGCGGTGGCCATCGTCACGAGCCCTTCGTAGGCGGCGATCTCGTAGTGCTCGGTGCGTGCTCCAGCGCCTGTGAGGAAGGCGTCGAGCACCTCCGCAGTGGGCGACTCGTTTGCGACGAACTCGTCGTGCTCCTTCTTGATGCCCTCGATGCCGGGGCACTTCTCGGCCTTCGCCGGCTCACCGAGCGCCTCGAATGCCTGCTCGAGGTTCTTGACGTGCTGACGCGTTTCCTCGAGGTGGTCTGCGAATCCGCTCACGAGCTCCTCGTCAGACGCCTCCTCCTGGAGCTTGGGCAGCGCCTTGACGAGCGTCTTCTCGGCATACAGGACGTCGCCGAGCTCATGCAAGAACAGGTCGCGAGGGTCACTCATCTTCGTGGTGGTCATTGCTTCTCCCTTTTGAGAATTGCCGGCTCGAGGCCGGTTGATCGCCGCGCCGCAATCGGCTGGCGTGCGGTCGCCCACAAACGCGGAAGCCTCCTACGTGCGTAACTCGTTCTCACCCACTTCTACCGCGGCGCAAACATGCGCAAACATGAGCGAGGAGGGCCGGGCTGGCCCTCCTCGCTCATACGGCATCCGTCGCCACAGGGGTGCTATGTACTGAGGCTGCGCCGGCCGTGCGTCGTCCGATCCGTGACCAGTCGGTACGCGATGAGGAGAAGGGCAGAGCCCGCAATCGCTGTCAGCCAGGTGGAGATGTCGAAGAACTCGTCCAGGGGATGGGCGTCGAACAGCGCGGCCGCGATGAAGCCTCCGAGTAGCGCACCCACCACACCAATGATGGCCGTCACGATGAATCCACCCGGATCATCGCCGGGAAGTAAAGCCTTGGCAATGAATCCAGCAGCCAATCCGAGAATGATAAACGCGATGATTCCCACAATCTCCCTTTCGCTCGGGATAACGATGGTCGGCCAACAACCACAGACAATTTCTGGGTCCCGACAGCAGGGTTCTATCCTGATATCGGCGGGCGCAAACCCCGTATGGCGTTGGGGTCGTCGGCGTCGGCGGTGGTGGGCACTCCCCCGGGCGGGCTATCGCGCTCTCGCGCGTCTAGCTGTGACGAGGCGGCCCGCCCAAGGGCAACGTTGGCAAACGGCGCGATGGCCGAACAGGGAAACGCAGCGGTGTCTGGAATCAACGGGAGATGCTGACGGTCTTCGTGTTCGACAAGCGGGAGTCGAGGCGAGAGGACGAGCTGCGAGCCTCACTCGACCGGCTTGCGGACAACGCGCTGCTCTGGGTCGCATTGCGCGACCCGACCGAGGAGGAGGTCGCGGCCGTGCAGGAGGTCTTCGAACTCAGCGACGAGCAGGCGCACAGATTGCTCGAGCAGCCGAGCCGCGCCTCGTTGATGGATTCGAGCGAGCACATGCATGTGACGCTCTACGTGGCCAGCGGCGAGGGGGGTGAACCTGTCCTCCGTCCTGTCGAATGCGTCCTCGGGCGCAACTGGGTCGTGACAGCGCATGAAGCAGAGATCGAGGTGCTCGAGGAGTTCCGCGAGCGCGCAGAAGGGGGAGGTCAGGTCGGTGAGCTCGACTCACCGTCGTTTGTCGCGGCGATTGTCGAGTGGGTCGTGACGAGCTATTTCCGCGCGTTCGAGGAGGTCGAGAGCGAGCTGGAGGAGCTCGACGCCAAGGTGATGTCCGACCTCCCCAAGAACGTGTCCGCCGAGCTGGCGCGGCTGGTTGAGCTCCGCCGCTCGATCGGCACTCTGCGACGTGCGCTCTCTCCGCACCGTGAGGTCATCGTTGCTCTGGCACACCCCGAGCTTGATCTGCTGTCGACCGAGACTTCGGCGGAGCGTTTCACAGCCCTCGAGACTCGCGTGACCCAGGCAGTGGACGCCGCGCGCGAAGCGAAGGACTCGACGCGTGGCTCGTTCGACCTCCTCGTCGCCCGGATCGGACAGCGGACGAACGACATCATGAAGCTGCTCACGCTGGCCACGGTGATTCTCCTGCCTGCAAGCGTCCTCGCAGGGATCATGGGGATGAACTTCAAGCTCGGCTTCTTCGACGTGGCGTGGATGTTCTGGACGGTGATCGCCGCGATGCTCGGCATCGCCGTGCTCGTACTCTCGCTCGCCCGCAGTCAGCGCTGGATCTAGATCGCCGGCTGGTGGCCGGCCGCAACCTCGGCGGGTTGCCGGCTCCCCTCCCGCTCGCGAAGTGTTCAAGCGCTGGTCTGGTCGTCACGGCCGGGGTCGCGCAAGCGTCGAGCTCCGTGCGCGGTCCGAGCGGGCGTCGTGAGCTGCGTGTGACGCAGGCGTAGCCGAGGCGGATCCCCGTCATGCCTGTCGAGCGCGCCCCTCGCGTCGAGCAAGCGCCGTTCGTGCTGCTTCGTCGAACGGCGTGAGCTCGCGTGGCACCAGGTCGAGCAGGCGCTGGTCGTGCGCGACCGTCGGCGTCCGGAGGCCTTCGACGAGGGGCCGTGCGACGTGCGATTGCACCGGTGTCACGAGCGTGAGCCACCATGAGGAGAGACGGGGCGACAGAATGGGCACTTCCACGATGAGCGGATGCCTGCCGCGAATTCGCGCGATCCGCTCGATCATCTCTCGATAGGTCATGACGTCGGGTCCTCCGGCGTCGTACGACTCGCCGAGCATCTCCTCGCGGCCCGCGGCTGCCATGAGGTACGCGGTGATGTCGTGGAGGGCGATCGGCTGCGTCGACGTCGAGACCCAGCGCGGGCAGATCATGCCGGGCAGACGGTCGACGAGCGCCACGATCGTCTCGAAGGCGGCGCTACCAGGGCCGATCACCATCGCCGCGCGCAGACCATCCGTGACGTCGGCCGTGACATTGCGTGCGCCGTTCCCCGTCGGCGACGGACGGCGGGAGACGGCGACGACATCGTCCCGCTCGGCCAGCAGCGGCACCAGGGAGCGGCCAACCATGCCCGTGGCGCCGAGCACGGCGACCTTCACCGGGCGGCCTCGGTGCGCAGGCGTGCCAGGAAACGCCGCCCGAGGGCGACGTGAAGTCGAGTTTGCAGGTGCGGGTACAGCACGCCGCTCCAGCCGCGACGGACTCGCCGCGTCGCGAGCCGCGGGAAGAAGCCGACGATCTCGGAGCGCACTTCGAGCGGGGAGCCGACCGTCTGCGTGAACGCGATCCAGCCGCCCGGTGTGCGGGCGAGGAGTCCCCCGAGGATCTCGTAACGGCACGTGATCGAGTCGGGTGTCACTGTCGGCTCCCCGTGACCGAAGCGGAGCAGCGTGGGACCGAGTCCCAACGGCCTGAGCACCACGGCGTCGGAGCTGACTCGCGCGCGGACGAGGCCGAACGTCGACCGGTTGAGCTCGTGCCAGTAGAGGTCGCCGAGCCGTCTCGCGCCGGCGGGCGAGTGCTCGACGGCCGGAGAGGGCAGCGAGGCTCGCTGCACCGAGGCGAACGCGCCGGTCGGCCCGCGCGACTGGCTCCACGCGAGAGGGCTGCCTCGGTTGCTCCTCACGTGTTGCGCTCCGCGATTCTCTCCGCTGCGGTGACGGGGTCGTCTTCGAGGAGCGTCGCCCCGATCTCCCGCGCCAGTCGCGGCGACGCGCCCGCACCTGCGAGGGCGACCGGAACCTCGCGAGCGAGCTCGGCAAGCTCTGCCTTCGCGGCACGCAGACGCTGTCCCGCGGTCGCGGTGATCACGACGCTGTCAGGACGCAACGTGGCGAGGGCCTCGCGGATTGACGCGACCGGCGTGTCGGGGCCGAGATAGGTGACGGACCGACCGCGGGCGGCCAGCACGAGCCCGAACATCATCAGCCCGAGGTCGTGGAGCTCACCCGGGGCGCAGGCGAGCACCGTTGTCGGGCCAGAGCCGTTGCCCCAGCCGCGCGCGAGACCGAGCAGTCGCCCACGAAGGACGTTGCTCGCAAAGTGCTCCTGCGCGACGGATATCTCGCTTCGCTCCCAACGCTCGCCGAGCTCATGCAGGTACGGAAGCAAGACGTCTCGTAGGACAGTCTCCATCGTGAGGGAGGCGAGCAGCCGGTCGAAGGCGGCGTGAGCGCCCGGCTCGTCGAGGCGATCGAGCGCCCCCCGCAACTCGCCAGGGAGCGTCGCAAGACCCGTCGAGGAAACAGCCTCGTGCTCAGGCAATTCGGATAGAGCGAGTTGCGCGGCTTGCGCGGCGGACACCCCGGCGCTGAGGTACCGACGCATCGTGCGGACGCGTAGCTCGTCGTCGGACGAGTAGAGCCGAAACCCGCCCTCCGAGCGGAGGGGCCGGAGCAGGCCGTAGCGCTGCTCCCACGCGCGGAGCAGCTCCGGCGAGACGCCGACCCGTTCGCTCAGAGCACCGATGCGGAGATACGACCCCTCCATCACCCACATTCTATACGAACTTTCGACAAAGATTTGACAGAACGGGCACGAAGCCGCTAAAGTCTCGACATAATCTGTACAAAACTTCTGACAGGGAGGTAAAACGTGAAGAAGATGGACGTCGCAGCCGCCGCGCTCCTGATCGTCGGCGGCCTCAACTGGGGCCTTGTGGCGATCGCGAAATTCGACCTCGTCGCCGCGCTGGTCGGGCTCGAGTTCGGCGAGACAAATGCAGTCAGCCGAGTGATCTACGGCCTCGTCGGCGCAGCAGCGGTTTACCAGATCGCCCAGCAGCAAGCCATCCGGCGGCGCTGGAGCCGCGACCCACGAGTCTCCACCGCTTGAACGACCCTTGCCTGTTCGACCCAACGTAAGGAGACAAGAATCATGTCAGCAACGCACTCCCGTTCCCGATCGTTCCTCGCCGTCGCTGCTCTGGCCGCGACGCTCGCGGTCGCGGCGCTTGCGGCAAGCCTGGGCGACAGCCCGGCCCAGGCGGCGTCCGGCGAGCAGACGATCGTCAAGACCGCCGCTCAGTCCGGCCAGTTCAGCACCCTGCTGGCGCTCGCGAAGAAAGCTGGCCTCGTCGGCGCCCTGTCCGGTAGCGGCCCCCTCACCGTCTTCGCGCCGACCGACGCCGCGTTCAAGGCCGTCCCCAAGGCAACGCTCGCCGGCCTCGCGACGAATAGGGAGGCTCTCCGGCGGATCCTGCTCTACCACGTCGTCAAGGGCAACGTCCCCGCCTCGCGCATCCTGACACTCGAGTCCACGAAGACGCTCGCCGGCCCGACGATCGCAATCCGAGTGGTCGGCAAGACCGTTTTCCTCAACCGCACGACGAAGGTCGTCAAGACCGACATCGGCGCGACGAACGGCACGATCCACGTCATCAACAAGGTGCTCCTGCCACCGGCCAAGTGAGCAACGCTGGGGTTCGGAGGCGAGGCGGCGTTTCCCGCCTCGCCTCCGGCGCCCGACACTTCCCGCCCAGGCGCGAACGCCTGCGCATCGACGTCGCACCCGTGGGCACGGTTTGGGGACGGCTGGGCGCGGATACAAGTGTTCGGTGGCGGCGCGCGACGAGGTGACGGACGGAATCGACTCCGATGCGCGGCATGAGCTCTCGCGCTTTGCGGGTCGCGTGGCGATCGCGACGCTCGTCGTGGTGGGAATCCTGGTCGCGGTCGTCCTCGTCTGGGAGGCGCGGCTCGTGGTGGCGCTGCTCCTCACCGCGATCATCCTCGCCGCCGCCCTCCGACCGGGGGTCGAACGCCTCGGACGGCTGGGCGTGCCACATGGGCTCGGCGTCGTCCTCCACTACGCGGCCCTGGTGGCGCTCCTCGCCGTGGGACTGTGGTTCGTCGTGCCCGCCGCCAGCGACCAGGTGGAGGCCGCACTCGGCCCGCAGCACGAGCTCCGCCAGGCCGCCCGTGAGTCCACGGGCATCAAGCACGAGATCCTCGTCGCGCTCGACCGGAAGCTGAGCGACGTCCCGTCCGGTTCGAGCCTGGTCGACCCCGCCGTCGAGTACGGGCGGAAGGCGTTCGAGGTCCTCATCGGCACGTTCTTCGTCCTCGCGGCTTCGGCCTACTGGATCGTCGAACGCGACCGCGCGGCCGACGTCGTCTGTTCGCTGCTACCGCGGCCGAGACGCAAGACGGTCCGCGACAGCTGGGACCTGATCGAACTGCGGCTGGGCGCGTTCGTGCGCGGCCAGGCGCTGCTGGTAGCACTCGTGGCAACGGCGCTGTCCGCGTGCTTCTGGGCGATCGGCTTGCCCTACTGGCTCCTGGTCGGCGTGTTCGCGGGCGTGGTCGAGATCGTGCCCGTGATCGGGCCGCTGGCCGCCGCGGTCGTTGCCGTCGCCGTCGGCCTGTCGGTGTCGGTCCACCTGGCCGTGCTCGCGGCGCTCGTCGTGATCGTCGTCCGGCTGCTCGAGGACTACGTCGTGCTCCCGCGCGTGCTCGGTCACTCGGCCGGGCTGTCGCCGCTCGTGGTGCTCGTCTCGGTGACGACGGTCGGCCTCGTGCTCGGCGGCTTCGCGGTGATCCTCGCGGTGCCACTCGCGAGCATCCTCGTCACGGTGATCGACATCGTCGTCCGGGACAAGGATCCCGCCGAGCAGCCAGTGCCCGCCGTACTCTTCACCGCGAACGACCTCGAGTGACGCGGGGCCGCCTGCCGGACGCGTGCTCGCTCCGCTCGCCAGCGGTTAGGTTTCGCAACGTATTCGCGGCGAGCCGAAATCACGCGTGGTCCAACCGTCCGACGAGCACACCGAGCCTGCAGCCGACGTCTTTGCTGCGGCCGAGATCGTCGTCGGGCCGTTGCTCCGGTACGTCGGGACGACCACGGCGACGGTGTGGGTCGAGACGAGCGCTGCGACCGAGGTCACGATTCTTGGACATCGAGCGGGGACGTTTCAGGTCGAGCGGCATCACTATGCCCTCGTGCTCTTGGAAGACCTCGAGCCGGCAAGCGTCATCCCGTACGATGTGCGGCTCGACGGCCGACGCGTGTGGCCTCCGGAAGACGGCCGGCAGGCTCCGGCCATCCACACGCGCGAAGGGGAGCGGCAGGCGCGTCTCGTCTTCGGTTCGTGTCGGGTCGGAGCACCGGAGCGGCCTCCGTACTCGCTCCTTCCGAGCGACGATCCGCAAGGTGTCGGCGTCGACGCTCTCTGGGCGTATTCCCTGCGGCTCCAGCGAGGCGAGGCGCAGTGGCCGGACGGGCTCTTGCTCCTCGGGGATCAGGTTTATGCAGACCTGGTTCCTCCGCAGACGGCGGCATTGATCCGGGGGCGGCGCGACGTCCGCAAGCCGCCCGGCGAGGAGGTGGCGGATTTCGAGGAGTACACGATGCTCTACCGCGACTCGTGGTCGGACCCGGAGATCCGCTGGCTGCTGTCGACTGTCCCGACCGCGATGATCTTCGACGATCACGACGTCAACGACGATTGGAACATCTCCGAGTCATGGGTCGCGGAGATGCGCTCGTTGCCGTGGTGGGAGGACCGGATCACCGGGGCGTTCATGGCCTACTGGCTGTACCAGCACATCGGGAATCTCTCGCCGCCGGAGCTCGCCGAGGAGAGACTTCTCGCAGCCGTGCAGCAGGACGAGGACGCCGGTCCGCGCCTGCGCGCGGCCGCGCACAGGTGGGATCGAGAGTCGGCAGCCTCCCGATGGGCCTACTTCAGGGATTTCGGGCGCTCACGCCTGCTCGTGATCGACTCGCGTGCCGCGCGAGTTCTCGTGGACGGGCGGCGGGAGATGATCGACGAGGAAGAATGGGACTGGATCGGCGACCACGCACGCGGCTCGTTCGACCACCTCGTTGTTGCGACCTCGCTCCCGGCCTTCGCCCAGCACGGCATCCATCACCTCGAGTCGTGGAACGAAGCCGTGTGCAACGGCCGCTGGGGCTCTCGGGCGGCACGGATCGCCGAGCGGGTGCGTCGGGCAGTCGACCTCGAGCACTGGGCGGCCTTCGAGCGGTCGTTCACGCGCCTTGTCGCTCTCCTGCGCTCTGCGAGCCACGGGCTCGCAGGCAGAGCACCCGCGACGATCACGATCTTGAGCGGCGACGTGCACACCACCTACGTCGCGAAGATCGACCTAGGCGACGGTGCAGGTCCGAGTCACATCAATCAGATCGTCTGCTCTCCCTTCCGGAACCCCTTGAAGCCTCCCGAGCGACGCGTCGTACGGGCGACGGGCTCTCGTGCTGCCGCAGCCGTCTTCGCGGTGTTGGCGAGGACGAGCGGAGTCCCAGCGCCAACGGCTTCATGGCGCCTCGTCGCAGCCCCGACGTACGAGAACTCGATCGGCGAGCTCTGGCTGGACGAGCGCAGCGCACGAGTCACGCTCTTCCAAAGCACACAGGACGCAGAAGGCTCGTTGACTCCCACGTACAGCGCTGAGCTCGCAGCAGGCACCGACTGAACGCAGTGGGACGACCTCGCCGCCCGCCAACCCCGAAGCCGCCAACGTAAACCGAGGCGACCCGACCGGCTCGCCACACGTGTCATCGACAGGCCTGGGCCACGAAGACGGCTGCGGTTTACTTCGGTACCTGATGCGGATCGGCGTCGTTGGTGCGGGCATCATCGGCCTCGCGGTCGCGCGGCGGCTCACCGAGCTGCGCTCGGACGCGACGGTGACCGTCCTCGAGAAGGAGCGGGACGTCGCGACGCACCAGACCGGCCGCAACAGCGGCGTCGTCCACGCCGGTATCTACTACGCTCCGGGCTCGCTGAAGGCGCAGCTCTGCCGGCTCGGCGCGACACAGCTCAGCGCGTACTGCAGAGAGCGGGACATCCCGTACGAGGAGTGCGGGAAGCTCGTCGTGGCCGTCGACGGCGGCGAGGTCGGGCGTCTGCGGGAGCTCGAGCGGCGCGCGGCCGCGAACGGCGTACCGGGGGTCCGATGGCTCGAAGGGGACGAGCTGCGCGCCGTGGAGCCCCACGCGGCGGGGGTTGCCGGGCTGCACTCGCCGACGACCGCGATCACGGACTTCGCCGCCGTCGCGCGCGCGTTCCGGGACGATGTCGAGGCCTCCGGCGGCTCGATCGTGCTCGGCGCCGCGGTGACGGCGATCCACGCGACGGCGGGCGCCGTCCGCGTGTCGGCCGGCGAGGAGCACGAGTTCGACCGTCTGGTGATGTGCGCAGGCCTCCAGTCCGACCGGCTCGCGCGCCTCGCGGGCGACGGTCCGGATCCCGCGATCGTCCCGTTTCGCGGCGAGTACCACCGGCTCGCACCCGGCCGCGAGAGTCTCGTGCGAGGGTTGCTCTATCCGGTCCCGGACCCGGCCTATCCGTTCCTCGGCGTGCATTTCACGCGGCGCGTCTCGGGCGGCGTCGACGTCGGTCCGAACGCCGTCCTCGCATTCGCACGGGAGGGGTATCGCCGGCGCGACGTCCGGTGGGACGACGTGACGGCGACGCTGGGGTCGGCCGGGTTCCGCCGCCTCGCGCGCAGGCACTGGCGGATGGGCCTGCGCGAGCTCCGCGGGTCGCTCTCGAGACACTCGTTCGCCGCCGAGGCCCGCCGCTATGTCCCCGAGCTCGAGACCGAGGATCTCGTGCGAGCTCCGGCCGGGGTCCGCGCGCAGGCCGTCGACCCCGACGGGTCGCTCGTCGACGACTTCAGGATTCGCCACCTCGGCCGGGTAACCGTCGTGCGGAACGCGCCGTCTCCCGGTGCGACCTCGAGCATGGCGATCGGCGACCACATCGCGGGTGAAGTGCTCGGGTAGGCTTGACGCCTCCCAATCGTTTGCAGCCGCCATCCTCCTGCGCTCGCAGCTCGAGGTGCGAGGCAGTGTCCACCTCGTCGGCCGAGATCGTCTACGGCCTTCCCCTACGGAATGCGGTCGCCATCCTGGCGGACGCCGAGCCGCGGCGGCTCCTCGCCCAGACTCTGCTCCTCGAAGCGGCGCGTCACGAGCGCACCTGCGGTCAGGATGTGCTCCTCCATCAGCCGCCGCGAGTCGACCGGATCGTGGCGCTCGATCGCAGCGAGGATCGCCTCGTGCTGTGCGATGTTCTCCTCGAGCAGCCGCGTGTTCTCGGCGAGCACGATCCAGGTGAGGTCGCGCGGGAAGCTCCGGTGGAGATCGGCCAGGGTCGCGCGTAGGCGGCGGTTGCCGGCGGCCTCCTGGACCGCCAGGTGGAACGAGTCGTTCGCCGCCATCCACTCGTCGTGCGCCTCTTCCCGTGGCGGCTCGTCCGGAGCACGCCGCTGCCGCCACGCGAGCAGCGACGCGACCGAATGGCGGAAGAGCTCCTGCGCGTCGCGCAGCCGACGGAGCTCTTCGTCGCGGATCCGCGCGGCGGCGAGCGCCGCGGCGAGCCCTTCGAGCTCGGCCCGAACCTCGTACGCCTCGCGCACGTCGCGGGCGCTCGGCCGGCGCACGAGCGCCCCGCGCCGCGGCTGCACGTCGACGAGGCCGCTGGCCTGGAGCTTGCGCAGCGCTTCCCGTACCGGGGTCCGGCTGACGCCGAACTCGGCCGCGAGCGACTCCTGGCGCAACCGCGTGCCGGTCGGGATCTCGCCGTTCAAGACGCGTGCCTGGATCGTCGCCGCCAGCGCGTCGACGAGCGCCTGACCGTCGCCGGTCATGCGTGGAGACCGTCCCGGACGAGCCGGAGCCCGACGAGCCCGAGGAAGGCGGCGAAGACGAGCCGCAGCGCGGAGGCGGGAAGCGCGAGCGCGAGCAGCGCGCCCGCGACGCCGCCGAGCGCGCCGACGACTCCGAAGCGGAGAGCGACCTGGAGGTCGCCGACGCCACGGCGCCGTAGCGCGAGGCTCGCGACGACGGCGGTGGGGAGGACGACCACCAGCGACGTCGCCTCGGCAGCGTGCTGTGACAGCCCGATGGCGAGCGTGAGGAACGGCACCATCAGCGCGCCGCCGCCGACGCCGAGCAGGCCCGCGGCGGCACCGGTCCCGAGGCCGAAGGCCGCAAGGACGAGGAAAACCGCTGCGCCGCTCATGCGCGTATCCCCATCGTGACCGCGGCGGCGACGAGGAAGCAGCCGAATACGATCTTCAGGACGCGTTCGTCCGCCCGGGCGAGGAGGGCCGCGCCGATCCGGGCGCCTGCGACCGCCCCGACGGCCAGTGCGAGCGCGTCGAGCCAGTTGACACGGCCCGCGATGCCGAACGTGACGATCCCGGCGATGCTGATCGGGATGATCGCGCCGAGTGAGATCGCGTGCGCGTCCCGCTGCCCGAAGCCGGCCCACAGCACGAGCAGCGGCACCATGATCACGCCGCCGCCGATGCCGAGCAGCCCCGAAAGGAGCCCGCCGACGACGCCGATCGCCACGAGCTGCGCGTCGAGTCGGCGCCGTGGCTCGCGCCCGGTCACGACTCCCGATGCGTGGACCAGCCCGTCGGTCATCGGGGGCGACCATACCACCGTTCTTGGATCCAGTTGACCTCGAATGGGATCCAATCTAGAGTTCCGCCGGTTCCCCACGGAACCGGGGAACGGCGCATCCGTCTCGCTCGAAAGGGGTTCAGATGACAAGGAAGCGCGCCGCCCGGGCTCTCACGCTCGGAGCCGCCGGCGGCGGCAGTGGCACTCGTCCTCGCGGTCGCCGCCGGCGCCGGAGGCACGGCTACGCCGCAGCCGAAGAACGGAGGAACCCTGGTGATCGGGCTCGCGGAGGAGCCGGACGCGCTCGACCCGACGCTCGCGCGCACGTTCGTCGGCCGGATCGTCTTCCTCCACATGTGCGAGAAGCTCTACGACCTCAACGCGAAGCTCCAGATCGTGCCGCAACTCGCCGCCGCGCTGCCGCAGGTCTCGAAGGACAAGCTCACCTACACGATCAAGCTCCGCCCGGGCATCAAGTTCAACGACGGCACGGCGTTCAACGCCGCGGCGGTCAAGACGACACTCGAGCGGCACCTGACCCTCAAGGGCTCGACGCGGGCGAGCGAGATCTCGCCGATCGCCTCGGTGGACGCCAGCGGGGCGAACACGGTCGTCCTGCACCTGAAGGCGCCGTTCTCGCCGCTCACGGCCCAGCTCGCCGACCGCGCGGGGATGATCCTGTCGCCCAAGGCGATCGACGCGCTCGGCGACAAGTTCGCGACGAACCCGGTCTGCGTCGGCCCGTTCTCCTTCAAGGAACGCGTCGCGGGCGACCACATCACGCTCGTCAAGTCGAACGACTACTACGGCAAGGCGAAGGTTCACCTCGCCCAGATCGTCTTCCGGATCATCACCGACCCGAACGCGCGGACGCAGAACCTCCGCGCAGGTGACATCCAGGTGCTCGATCGCGTCCAGTCGACCGACGTGCCGACGCTGCAGAAGACGAGCTCCGTCGAGCGTCATCAAGACCCCGACGATCGGCTACCAGGGCCTGACGCTGAACATCGGGAACAAGAACGGCCTGCTTGAAGCCGTACTCGAACGTCGGCACGCCGCTCGCGAAGTCGCAGTTCCTGCGCACCGCGTTCGACCTCGCGCTCGACCGCACGGTGATCAACAAGGTCGTCTTCAACGGGCTCAACCTGCCGGACTGCTACCCGATCTCGCCGGTCAGCCCGTGGTACGTGACGACGAAGGGCCTCGACGTGCAACCTCAAGGCGAACGTCGCGACGGCGCAGAAGCTCGTCAAGGCATCCGGCTACCAGACGCCGATCAAGGTGCAGCTGACGATCGGCACCGATCCGGTCGCCGCCCGCCTCGGGCAGGTGATCCAGTCGATGGAGAAGGCGGTCGGCTTCGACGTCGAGCTCAAGCCGACGGAGTTCGTCTCGTCGCTCAACGCGGCGGACGCCGGAAAGTTCGACACCTTCGCCGTCGGCTGGTCCGGTCGTGTCGACCCGGACGGGAACATCTACGGCTTCGTCACGACGCCCGGCACGCTCAACGACAGCGGCTACTCCGACCCGAAGCTCGACTACATCCTGAACGGGGCCCGCAAGTCGGTGACCGACAAGGCGCGCACGACGCTCTACTCGGCCGCGATGAAGATCATCCACCGGCAGCGGCCGCTCATCTACCTCTACCACCCGGTGAACTACTACGGCGTCACGAAGAAGGTCAGCGGCGTGGTCGTCTACGGCGACGGCCTGATCCGCGCCTACAACGCCGGCTACGTCAGCTAGCGAAGATCACGATCATGGGCGGCTTCCTGCTGCGAAAGTCCGGAGCCGCCCTGATCGTGCTCGCTGCTGGCGAGCATGATCGTCTTCCTCGGCGTGCGGGCGCTGCCGGGCGACCCGGCGCTCGCACTCGGTGGCGAGAACCGCGACCCCGAGGTGCTGGCCTCGATCCGCCACGACTACGGGCTCGACCAGCCGCTCCCGATCCAGTACGTCACGTGGATCGGGCACGTCCTGCGGGGCGATCTCGGTACCGACCAGCGGAAGCTGCCGGTCGGCCACACGATCGTCACGCGGCTGCCGATCACGCTCGAGCTCGCGTTCCTCGCCGTGCTGTTCGGGTCCCTGATCGGGATCGTCGCGGGGATCATCGCCGCGACCCGCCGCGGGAAGACGTCGGACTACGCCGCGACCTCCGTCGCGCTCGTCGGGCCTCTCGGTGCCGCACTTCTGGCTCGGGCTGCTCCTGATCGTGCTCTTCTCCGTCCGCCTCGCAGTGGCTGCCCGCCGGCGGCTACGTCCCGTTCTTCGAGGACCCGGTCGAGAACCTGCGCCACATGCTGCTGCCGGCGATCGTGCTCGGGACGGGCCTGAGCGCCGTCGTCATGCGCCAGATGCGCTCGGCGATGCTCGACTCGCTCGGCGCCGACTACGTCCGCACCGCCCGCGCGAAGGGGCTTTCCGAGTTCTCCGTCGTCGGCGTCCACGCGCTCCGGAACAGCCTGATCACCGTCGTGACGATCATCGGGCTCCAGCTCGGGGTGCTCATCTCCGGCGCGATCGTGACCGAGCAGATCTTCGGCATCGCGGGCTTCGGCCGGCTCACGATCGACGCGGTCAACCAGCGGGACTACGCGCTGCTGCAGGGGGTGGTGCTCGTCGTCGCAGCGGGCTACGTGGTCGTCAACCTGCTCGTCGACCTCACCTACTCGTTCCTCAACCCGCGCATCCGGATCGTGGCGGCGCCCTCGTGAGCTACGTCGAGGTCACCGCGGCGGAGACGCTCTCGCCGCGTGCGAGACGCCGCCGCCTGCTGCGGCGACGGATCGCCCGCCGGCCGTTCGCGATCGCCGGCTTCTTCGTCGCGCTCGCCTTCGCGCTCGCCGCGTTGCTCGCTCCCTGGATCGCGCCGTACTCGGCCTCGACGCAGGACTACACGGCGATCCTCGCGCACCCCTCGGCCGAGCACCTGTTCGGGACGGACGAGCTCGGGCGCGACATCCTCTCGCGGATCATCTGGGGCGCCCGGGCCTCGATCGTCGCCGGGGTGCTCGCGACGCTGCTCGCGATGGCGATCGCGCTCCCGATCGGCCTGATCGCCGGCTACTACCGCGGCTGGATCGACTCCGTGATCTCCCGCGTGACGGACGTGCTCCTCGCCTTCCCCTTCCTGATCCTGGCGGTCGGGCTCGCCGTGATCCTCGGGCCGTCACTCATGAATGCGACGATCGCCCTGGGGCTCGGCGCCGCGCCGGGGCTGATCCGGGTCACGCGAGGGGAGACGCTCGCGCTGCGTGAGGAGGACTACGTCCGGGCGGCCGTAGCGAACGGCGCCGGCGACGTGACCATCCTCTTCCGGCACATCGTCCCGAACATGACCTCGACCCTGCTCGTCCAGATCACGGTCACGATCCCCGCGGCGATCATCGGCGAGGCCGTGCTGTCGTTCCTCGGCCTCGGCGTGCAGCCGCCGACGCCCTCCTGGGGCGTGATGCTCGCCGACGCGCAGAGCTACCTCTCGCTCGCACCGCGGCTCGCCGTCTATCCCGGGTTGGCGATCTTCTTCTGCGCGCTCGCGTACAACCTGCTCGGGGACGGCCTGCGCGACGTCCTCGATCCGCGAACGACCCGGTGAGCGACGCGCTGCTCGAGGTGCGCGACCTCTCGGTCCGCTTCGTGACGGACGACGGCGCGACGCAGGCGGTCGACCGATTCTCCTTCTCGCTCGCGCCGAGCGAGGTGCTCGGGATCGTCGGCGAGTCCGGCTGCGGCAAGTCGGTGACGATGCTGTCGCTGCTCCGCCTGCTGCCGGAGACCGCGGTCGTGACGGGCGCCGCGGCGTTTCAGGGCCGGGATCTGCTCTCCGCGCCACCGGCCGTGCTCCGGCGCATCCGGGGGCGCGAGATCTCGTTCGTCTTCCAGGAGCCGATGACGTCGCTCAACCCAGCCTTCACCGTCGGCCGCCAGGTCGCCGAGGTGCTGCAGCGGCATCTCGACCTCTCGCGGGGCGACGCGCGCCGACGCGCGATCGAGCTGCTCGACCTCGTACGAATCCCCGCGCCCGAGCGGCGCCTCGACGAGTATCCGCACCAGCTCTCGGGAGGGATGCGGCAACGCGTGATGATCGCGATCGCATTCGCGTGCGACCCGAAGATCCTGATCGCGGACGAGCCGACGACGGCGCTCGACGTGACGATCCAGGCCGGGATCCTCGACCTCATGCGCGACATCCGCGACCGCCTCGGGACGGCGATCGTGCTCATCACGCACAACCTCGGCGTCGTGGCCGACATCGCGGATCGCGTCGTTGTGATGTACGCCGGCCGCAAGGCCGAGGAGGCGCCGGTGCACGAGCTGTTCGCGCACCCGCAGCATCCGTACACGATCGGGCTGCTCGGCGCGATCCCGCGCCGCGGCGCCGATCGGCTGCGCGAGATCCCCGGGCTCGTGCCCGCGCTCGCCGCGCCGCTGCTCGCACTGCGCTTTCGCGCCGCGTTGCCCACGGGCCGACGACCTCTCGCGCACCCAGGTTCCCGAGCTACGGGAGATCCGTCCCGCGCACCTCGTCGCGTGCTTCCATCCCGGTGGCGAATGAGCGACGGAGCCGTTCTCGAGGTCGAAGGCCTCGTCAAGCACTTTCACGTGGGCTCGCAGCTCCTCGGCGGGCGGCGGGACGGTGCACGCGGTCGACGGCGTCTCGCTCACCATCGGGCCGGGTGAGCTGCTCGGTCTCGTCGGCGAGTCCGGGAGCGGCAAGTCCACCGTCGGAAACTGCATCGCGCGGCTCGTCGAGCCGACGGCGGGCACGATCAGGATCCGCGGTACCGACGTGACGCACCTGTCGCGCCGCCAGATGCGGCCGCTCCGGCGCGAGGTGCACATGGTCTTCCAGGACCCGTATTCCTCGCTCAACCCGCGCATGACGTGCGGGCAGATCGTCGGCGAGCCGCTGCGCCTCCACCGGGTGGTCCCGCGGCGCGAGCGGGACAAGCGGGTCGTGCAGCTCTTCGACCAGGTGGGGCTGCGGCCCGAGCTGAGGCACCGGTATCCGCACGAGCTCTCGGGTGGGCAGCGCCAGCGTGTGGGGCTGGCGCGCGCGCTCTCCGTCTCGCCGTCGCTGCTCATCGCCGACGAGCCGGTGTCGGCGCTCGATGTGTCCGTGCAGGCGTCGATCCTCAACCTGCTCCGCGATCTCCAGCGCGAGCTCGGTTTCTCCTGTCTCTTCATCACGCACGACCTCGCAACGGTCGAGTTCCTCTGCAACCGGGTTGCGGTCATGTACCTCGGGCAGATCGTCGAGCAGGCTCCGACGGATGAGCTGTTCTCGGCGCCGAGGCACCCGTACACGCAGGCGCTCCTCTCCGCGGCGGTCGTTCCGGACCCCGTCGAGCAGCGGACACGCACACGCATCGTGCTCGAGGGCGACGTGCCGAGCCCCCTCGCGCCGCCCTCGGGTTGCCGCTTCCGCACCCGCTGCCCGCTCGCGGCGCGTTCCGCGCCCCGGTCGGTCGAGGAGGAGCCGGAGCTGCGGCTCGTCGGCTCCGACCACCTCGTCGCGTGTCACCTCGTCGGCCCGGGCGGGGCGGCGCCCGTTGCTCTCGATCTGACGGCGGGAGGCGTATGACGACCGTTCACGACTCGACCCGAGTTGCAGGGCACGTTCGGCATGGTCGCCTCGACGCACTGGCTCGGGACCGCGGCGGGCATGGCGGTGCTCGAGCGGGGTGGGAACGCGTTCGACGCGGCGGTCGCGACCGGCTTCGCGCTCCAGGTGGTGGAACCGCACCTGAACGGCCCCGGCGGCGACCTGCCGGCCGTGTTCTGGTCGGCGCAGCGCGGCGAGCCGCTGGTGCTCTGCGCGCAAGGCGTCGCGCCGGCGGCGGCGACGATCGAGCGTTTCCGGGCCCGAGGGGCTCGATCTCGTACCCGGCACGGGCCTGCTCGCTGCGTGCGTGCCCGGCGCCTTCGGTGGCTGGCTCGCGCTCCTCGCCGAGTTCGGCACCTGGCGCATCGCGGACGTTCTCGAGTTCGCGATCGGCTACGCCGAGCGCGGCTATGCCGTCGTTCCGGGAATCCCGTTCACGATTCGGAGTGCGGAGACACTCCTGCGGACGTGGCCTGCTTCGGCCGAGCTCTATCTCCCGCCCCCCGAGCCGGGCTCGCTCTTCAGGAACCCGGCGCTGGCCGCGACCTACCGCCGCATCGTCGAGGATTCACGCGGCGGCTCGCGCGAGGAGGAGATCGAGCGCGCGCGCTTGCTCTTCTACCAGGGCTTCGTCGCGGAGGCGATCGACCGTTCGCCTCCGAGCACGGTGGGCTGCTGAACGGCGACGACCTGGCGTCCTGGCGCGCCACCTTCGAGGCGCCCGCGACGTTCGACTTCCAGGGGCTCACGGTCTGCAAGACGGGGCCCTGGGGGCAGGGACCGGTCTTCCTGCAGCAGCTCGCGCTGCTCGACGGGTTCGAGCTCGCCGAGCTGTCGGACGCCGAGTACGTCCACACGGTGGTCGAGTGCGCGAAGCTCGCGTTCGCCGACCGCGAGGCGTTCTACGGCGACCCGTCGTTCGTCGACGTCCCGCTCGCGCGTCTGCTCTCCGTGGAATACAACGACCAGCGCCGTCGTCTCGTCGGGCCGGACGCATCGGGGGAGCTGCGCGCAGGTGGAGGTCGGCTGCCGACGCCGGTCGCGGCCGGGAACGAGGTCGGCGCCGGCGAGCCGACCCACGCCGTCGGCCGCGGCGACACGGTCCATCTCGACGTCGCCGACCGCTTCGGCAACGTCGTCTCGGCGACCCCGAGCGGCGGCTGGCTCCAGAGCTCGCCCGTGATCGGAGAGCTCGGCTGGCCACTCGGCACGCGCGCGCAGATGTTCTGGCTCGAGGAGGGCCTGCCGGCGTCGCTCGTGCCGCGGAGCCGGCCGCGGACGACGCTTTCCCCGTCACTCGCGCTCCGCGACGGCCTGTCCGTATCTCGCGTTCGGAACACCGGGGGGCGACCAGCAGGACCAGTGGACCCTGCACGTCTTTCTCCGCCACGTCGTCTTCGGCGACGACCTTCAGGCCGCGATCGACGCGCCGAGCTTTCACACCGACCACTTTCCGTCGTCCTTCCATCCGCGGCAGGCGGCGCCGCGCTCGCTCGCGCTCGAGGCCCGGTGGGGAGCCGCCGTCGCCGACGACCTGCGCCGCCGCGGGCACGACGTCGAGGTGACCGACCCCTGGTCGCTCGGGCGCGTGAGCGCCGTCTCCCGCGACGCGGACGGCGTCTTGCGCGCCGGCGCGAACCCACGCGGCATGCAGGGCTACGCGGCGGGACGGTGAGCAGCTGTACGACCAAAGGAGCACCGATGGCCACTGAGCACACGCTCGACGGGACGCAAATCCATCACGACTGGGATCGGAACCGCGCACCCGCCCTCGTCGTTCGTCCCGGCGACGTCGTCCGGTTCGAGCTACCGATCACGGGCGAGGGGCAGGTTCGCGAGTCGTCGTCCGTCCACGACGTGGAGTGGGACTTCGAGACCATCTACAACCTTGCGGGCCCGATCTTCGTCGAAGGCGCATCACCGGGCGCCACGCTCG
The DNA here is from genome assembly GCA_963845965.1 of uncultured Actinomycetes bacterium. Taxonomy (GTDB): domain Bacteria; phylum Actinomycetota; class Thermoleophilia; order Gaiellales; family Gaiellaceae; genus Gaiella. The sequence continues at coordinate 260,259 of CAWJUF010000001.1, forward strand.
AGGTCGAGATCCTCGAGCTCCACCCGGGCGCGTGGGGGTGGACGTCCGTGATGCCGGAGCTCGGTCTGCTGGCGGCCGATTTTCCAGACCCGTTCCTGAAGATCTTCGACCTGAGGAATCGGGACGACTGCGACCGTGGCCCCCGGCGTCGAAGTTCCGCTGCAGCCGTTCCTCGGCACGATGGGCGTGCCCACCGACGAGCCGGGGCCCGTCAGCCCCTTCCCACCGCACAAGGGCGGCGGAAACGTCGACTGCCGCCACCTGATCGCCGGATCGACGTTGTGGCTGCCGGTCTGGTGCGAGGGCGCGCTCTTCTCGTGCGGGGACGCCCACGGCGTCCAAGGCGACGGAGAAGTGTGCGTCAGCGCCGTCGAATGCGCCATGCAGGCGACGCTCAGGTTCGGCCTGAAGGACGAGACGATCCCCGGCCCCGCCTTCCGCACCCCCTACCCGGTCGGAATCCCCGGTCCGTACCAGGGCACGATGGGCATCGACGCCGATCTGATGGAGGGCGCACGAACCGCCGTCCGCAACATGATCGCCTGGCTCGTCGAGGAGCACGGGCTGAGCCGGGAGGACGCCTACGTCCTCTGCAGCCTCGCCGGAGACCTCAGAATCCACGAGATCGTCGACGCGGGCGTCTGGAATGTCGGTATGACGATGCCGCTCGGCTGTCTTCGTCTGACTCGCCCGCGTCCCGGGAGACGGGTCCGAGGAGCTACGGTGAGCCGTCCGGCGATCGCACCGGAAGTCGAGCCGCCGGGACTCGCCCGGTGCCAGGAGGTGCATCACGATGGCTGAGAGGAAACCCACGAAGAAGGGCACGACGACGTCCGCTGCGGGCACGACCGACAAGGCGTCCGCGGGATTCACGGCCGAGGAACGTGCGGCGATGAAGGAACGCGCCCAAGAGCTGAAGGCGCGCGCGCCGCAAACCACGCGCGGGCAAGGCGGACGGGGAAAGCGACGTGCTCGCGAAGATCGCGGAGATGCCCGAACCGGATCGCGCCATGGCCGAGCGGCTCCATGCTCTCGTCAAGGCCAGCGCGCCGGCGCTCTCGCCGAGAACCTGGTACGGGATGCCCGCCTACGAGCTCGACGGCAAGGTCGTCTGCTTCTTCCAGAGCGCGCAGAAGTTCAAGTCGAGGTACGCGACCCTCGGTTTCAGCGACACGGCGAACCTCGACGACGGCGCCATGTGGCCGACCGCCTTCGCGCTCGAGAAGTTGACCGCCGCCGAAGAGGCGAGGATCAGCGCGCTCGTGAAGAAAGCGGTCAGCTGAGGACTGCACGCGCCGAAAACACACGGAGCGCGAGGCCGATTCGGCTCGGCCCGGGTTTGCCGGCGCCGCAGCGGGGTAGCCGGTGTGTCATGATGCGACCCGGAGGTGCCGCCGTGGGTCAGACGTCGATGCAGAACGAGTTACTTCGAGTGTGGCTGAGACCGCGCGGGTCGATGCTGTCGGTGTGCCCGGTGCCGGGATGCACGACGCTGACGATGGGCGGGACGTGCGTCGCGCACGATCCGCCCGTGACCGCCGTCTACGAGCGGGGCCGGCCGTTCGTCGCAGCAACGCCGGCCAGCGCGGATCCCGTTCCCGTCCGCGGCTGACCCCGGGCGCAGTATCCCCCGCCCGAGGGATGCGCCGTAGGTGCGCCCTGCGGACGGTGAGCGCATGGGTGCTTCCTCCGGCTGGAACCACGTGGCGCGTCGGCCGTCCCGTGCTCGTGCAGCGGCGAAGAGGTCGGCGCGCCACCTCGTGAGCGTCCCCTGCGGGCCGAACGCCGGCGTGGAGCCGCGGGGCGCGGCGTCGGCAGGCAGGACTGCTGCCAAGCCGGTGCCCGGTCCGACACGCTCGACTGACGACTGACGCGCGCCGTCAGGCGAGCCGCTTCTCCAGGTACGCGGCGAGGCGCGTCAGTGGGAACGAGATCAGGAAGAAGATCACCATCACGAAGCCGATGATCTCGACGGCGTGGATCTCGCCGATCCCGGCCGGCGGGAAGAACGTCAGCCGCTCGGTCTGCGCCTTCGCGGACTGAAGCAGGTCGGTGCCCCCGATCACCGCGGCGAGCGTCGAGTTCTGGATGATGTTGACGAGCAGGCTGACGAGCGGCGGCAGCAGACGGCGCAGCGCCTGGGGGATGATGACGAAGACGTGTCGGCCGACCCAGCCGAAGCCGAGCGCGGCGGCGGCCTCGTGCTGCTCGCGAGGGATCGAGCCGACCGCCCCGCGCGTCGCTTCCGCGACCTGAGCGCTGCCCCAGAGGATGAGCGCGATGATCGTGGCCGGAACCGGCCCGAACTCGAGCTCGGGGGAAATCGCCGGAAGCCCGAAGTAGACGATGAACACCGTGACGAGGATCGGCAGCCCGCGGAAGACCTCGATGTAGCCCCGGATCGCCATCTTGGACGCCCAGAACTGGATCGTCAGCAACGTCCCGAAGACGATGCCGATCACCGTGCTGCCGACCACCGCGAACGCCGAGATGCGGAGCGTCGTCTTGAGCCCGACCTCCAGGATGTAGCGGACTACGGGTTCCGCCCAGTCGGGCATGGCTAGCGCGTCTCCGGGATCGCGAGGCGGGACTCGAGCAAGCGGATCGCTGCCGAGAGACTCCACACCAGCGTGAGGTAGACGATCGCCAGCACCGTGAGCGCCTCGAGCGTCTCGAGTGTCAGGTTGGCGATGTTGATCGCGGTCGTGGTCAGCTCCGGGTAGCCGATCACGTACATCAGCGAGGTGTTCTTCACGACCGAGATGTACGTGTTGATGGACGACGGGAGCGCAATGCGGCCGCCGATGGGGAGCGTCACGTTGAGGAACGTCGAGAAGCCGCTGAACCCGAGCGCGTAGGCGGCCTCGCGGTAGCGGTAGGGCACGGCCTCGAACCCCGCGCGGAAGTTCTCGGTGTTGAACGCCCCGCCCCAGATCATCACCGCGAGCCAGGCGACCGTGAACGCGTCGAGACGGATCCCGGCCTGCGGCAGCGCGAAGAAGAGCATGAAGATCTGCACCAGAATCGGCGTGTTCCGGATGATCTCGACGTACGCGGCGGCGAGCTGGCTGACGACGGGGATGCGATAGGCGCGCGCGGCGCCGAGCACGACGCCGATCGCGGCCGCGCCGGCGATCGCGATGATCGAGACCTTGAGCGTGTTGACCAGCGCGTCGAGGAGCTCACGCCAGTTCTCCGAGACGAACGCCCAGAGGTCGTAGACGGCCAGCATCGGTGGGTGGTCGCCGGGTGGGCCGCGTCGCGACGGCCCACCCGGCCATGTGTCTCAGCCTACGGGCACACCGTGTCGAGGCTGGGAAGGCTCGGCGATCGGTACGCGAAGTCTTGGTTGGGCCGCAAGCTGTTCTTCAGGAACGCCGGCACGAAGCGCGGCGCAATGTAGCTTCGGATGATCGGCGCGAAGAGGTCCTTCTTCTTCATCAGGTTGAGCCGCGCATCCACCCACCGCTTGAGCTCGACATTCCCCTGCTTGATCCCGATGCCGTACGGCTGCTCCAGGAACAGATCGTCCGTTATCTTCGCCGAGGGATCTGCCGCGGCGATGAGCGCGAGCGACGTGTCGTCGAACATGACGGCGTCGGTGCGGCCCTGGTTGAAGGCGAGCACCGCGTTGGTGACGCTGTCCAACACGACGACGCTCGCGTCGGGGAAGCACCGCTTCATCCACCGGTCGTAGATCGAGCCGCTCGTCGTCGCCACGCGCTTGCCGTGGATGTCGTTGAGTCTCTGGATCGGCGAGTCGTTCTTGACGAGCAAGCGACCCGTCGAATTGAAGTATGGCCGTGAGAAGTCGATCCGCGTGTCCCGGTCGGCCGTGTACGTGAACGTGGAGATCACGAGGTCGACGCGACCGCTCGTCAGCAGTGGCTCACGGGCCGCAGTCGGGGCGCAGACGAAGGTCAGACGCTGTGCACGGCCGAACGCGTAGCGCGCGAACTGCTTTGCGATCTCGACGTCGACCCCTGCGTTCTTGCCCCGGACGTCGAGGTAGCCGAAGGGCGGCGTGTCGCACTTGACCCCGACGAGCAGCCGCTTGCGACTGGCGATGTCGGCGGGCAGCTTCGGCAGCACCGGTGCCTTCGCCTGCGGCCGCGCCTGCGCGGCCGGGGCGGTGGACTGTGCCCACCCGAGTGTTGCGGTGACCACCGCGATCAGCGCGACCCCTGCGGTGGCGAGGACGATCCTCTTCATTCGTCAGCTCCTTCCTCGTTGGCGATTGACAGGTTCTCGAGCGACCCCGCGATCTGGAACGACCGCCGCAGGAACCGCTTTGTCCGCTCCTCGCGCGGGTTGTCGAGGAGATCGGACGGTCGCCCCTGCTCGACGATGCGTCCGTTGTCCATGAAGACGACGCGGTCGCCCACCTCGCGGGCGAACTGCATCTCGTGGGTGACGACGAGCATCGTCGTTCCGTGCGTCGCGCGCCAGGTCGCGCATCACCACGAGCACCTCGCCGACCAGCTCGGGGTCGAGCGCGGAGGTGACCTCGTCGAACAGGATGACGTGGGGCGACATCATCAGCGCCCGGGCGATCGCGACCCGCTGCTGCTGGCCGCCGGACAGCTGGTGCGGGTGCGCGGCTGCCTTCTCGGGCACGCCGACCACGTCGAGGAGCTCGCGCGCGCGCAGCTCCGCCTCCGCTCGGGGCAGCTTGCGGATCCGTCGCGCGGCCAGCGTCAGGTTGTGCATCACCGTCAGATGCGGGAAGAGGTTGAACTGCTGGAAGACGATCCCGATCCGCTGGCGGACCGCGGAGACGTCGACCCCTTTCGCCGTGATCTCCTCGCCCTCGAAGAAGATCCGGCCCGCCTGGATCGGCTCGAGCAGGTTGACGCAGCGCAGGAGCGTGCTCTTGCCGCTGCCGCTCGGGCCGATGATCACGAGCACCTCGCCCCGATGCGACCTCGAGGTCGATCCCGTCGAGGACGAGGTTCGTCGCCGAAGCTCTTGCGGACGCCCTCGAGCCGGAGGACGGGGTCGGTCTGCCGGGCCGGGCTCTCGACCGCGGTGGCGCCGGCCGCGCTCATGCCGGCGCCTCGTCGTACGGTCTCGCCGGGTTGGCGTGCGTCGTCATCGGATGAGCGATTACAGGCAGCGACGGCGCGGAAAGTCAAGTGCGCGCCGTGCGTGAGACATACCACTCGTATTCGTCCGCGGACGGTCTATAGTCCCCCTGCGCGGCGGCAGGCAACGCGTGTAACAGACGCAAACGTCGAGCCCAAGGGGGGTCAATCGAATGAAGCAGGTTCTCATCGCGTGCGTCGCGGTGGCTGCGTTCGCAGTGCCCGGCGTCGCGCTGTCGGCGCAGCACGCGCGCGGCGGCGACCACGTACACCGTCTTCCTCGGGGAGTTCGCGCAACCACCCGCGAGCCTCAGGAAGATCCCGGGCACGATCAACCAGTTCCTGCCCTCGAGGCTCGTGATCGCGGCCGGGGACAGCGTCACCTTCTCGAGCGCTCGTTCCACACCGTGACGTACAGCCCGAAGCCGATCCCGCTGCTCGTCCCGGATCCGGCGAAGGGCACGTACGCCGGGCTCGACGGACGCGGCCGGGCAGCCGTTCTACTTCGACGGTCTCCCGAAGCTCATCTACAACCCGCTCGCGTTCGGGCCGTTCGGGCCGAAGACGATCTCCGGCGCGACACCCGCCTCGAGCGGCGCCCTCGGCCCGCAGGGGCCGAAGTCGCCGCCGGCGACGGCGACCTACGCGTTCCCGAAGCCGGGCGACGTACCGCCTCTTCTGCACGCTGCATCCCGGCATGAAGGCGACGGTCGTCGTCAAGCCGGCCGGCTCGGCCGTGCCGAGGACGCCTGACCAGGTGAAGGCGCAGGCGCTCCAGCTGCAGACGGCGGCGTACCCGAAGGCGATCGCGCTGAACAACGACCAAGGTCGCGGCCCCGAACACCGTCGCCATGGGCGTCGGCGGCGGGGTCGCGATGCTCGCCTACTACCCGAAGGTGCTCAAGGTCAAGGCCGGGACGACGGTGACGTTCGTCAACAAGTCGCCGAGCGAGGTGCACAACATCGTCTTCGGGCCGAAGAAGTACCTGGAGCAGTGGGGGAAGAAGACCGACCTGCTGCCCTCGGGCCCCACCGCCCCGAACCAGGTCACGCCGATCGTCCCGTACGGCACCGACCCGAAGCCGCTCACGTACGCCGGCGCGACGACGCACGGCAACGGGTTCTTCGCGACGCCGGTCGCCGCCGGGGCGCCGATCCCCGGGCTGCCACGCTCGTCGAGGGTGACGTTCTCGACGCCGGGACGTACAAGTACTTCTGCTGGATCCACGGTCCCGACATGGGCGGGACGATCGTCGTCACGCCGTGAGGCTCCGTCGGTCAGGGCCGCGGGCGCTCGCGCTCGCGGCCCTCGCCGGCGCCGCGCTCGTGGTCGGCGGCACCGGTGCGCTCACCGTCGATCGCCGCCGGCGAGCCGGCGCCGACGCGGTCACGTCCGCGAGTACTGGGTGGCCGCGGTGCCGGTCACCTGGAACGTCGTCCCGAACGGGCGCAACGCGATCGAGGGCGAGAGCGTTCACGCCCGACAAGACCGTGTTCCGGACGGTCGTCTACCGCCAGTACACGAAGGACTTCGCGAAGCCGATCGGCAGACGAGCCGGGCAACCGAGGGCATCCAGGGGCCGCTGCTCCACGCGCGCGTCGGCGACACCGTCCTCGTCCACTTCCGCAACCTCGACACGCTGACCAACCAGCCGCACTCGATGCACTTCCACGGCGTGCGGTACCGGTTCGGCTCCGACGGCGCGTACATCCCGGGCTTCTCGGGGCCGGGCGCGAACGTCAAGCCCGGGGAGACGTTCACCTACCGCCTGGTCGCCGGAGCCGAGCTCGGCCGGCGTCTGGCCCTACCACGACCACTCGCCGTCGATGACGGAGTCGATCGAGGGCGGCCTCTACGGCGCGCTCTCGATCCTCGGCCCGGACGAGCAGGCGCCCGACCACGAGTTCGTCGTCTACCTCGTCGTCGCATCTCGGCTTCATGACGATCAACGGCCGGGCGTTCGTCGGCAACACGCCGGTCTTCCAGGCCAAGGTCGGCGACGTCGTCCAGTGGGACGTGCTCGCGATCGGCGACGACTTCCACACCTTCCACGTCCACGGCCACCGCTGGATGACGGCCGACGGGCCGCGCGACACGCAGGTCATCGGGCCGGCCGAGAGCTACAAGATCCGCTGGCGCGAGGACACCCGGGGACGTGGCTCTACCACTGCCACGTCGAGAGCCACATGATGAACGGGATGATCGGCATCTACCGGGTGAGCCGGTGATGAGGCGCTGGCTGCCGGTCGCTCCCGGTCGTCGGCGGCGCTCGTCGCTGGCGGCGGGCGCGGCGTCGGCCGACGCGCCGACGCGGACGGTGACGATGCCGGGGAAGGCCTACGAGCCCGCGCAGATCTCGGTCCTCGTCGGCACGACGGTGACGTGGAGGAACGACGACTCGATCAACCACACCGTCACGCGCCGACGGCGACGCGTTCGCCTCCGGCTACATGCCGCCGGGCGGCTGCGTTCTCGTTCACGTTCGCGAAGCAGGGCGCTACGCCTTCCACTGCACGATCCACAAGTTCATGAAGGGCGAGGTCGACGTCTTCGGGCTCGTGCTGTCCGGCCCGGAGGGCCCGGTGCTCGAGCGGCCGGCGCGTCGTCTTCGCGGGTCTCGCCCCGGCAGGGACCGAGACCGTGACGCTGCGGGGGACGGCGACGGCGACCGCATGGTGCGAGCGCGGCCGGACGGGAGCTTCGTCGCCGCCGTCGACGCCGTCGTGCCGGCAGCTTACCGGGCGGTCGACGGGGAGCCTCGTCAGCCCGGCCGTGCGGGTGCAGGTGCGACCGCTGGTGCGTGCAGCGCGGAGCGGCAACACGATTCTGGCCCGCGCGGTGCCGCGCACGCCGGGGGCAACTGCGGTGCTCCAGACCTACGACCGCGACCACTTCGCGTGGCGGGCTATCGCCCGCGCGAAGCTCGACGGCCGCTCGCGGGTCGGCTTTCCGCTTCCGGCGGGGCTCGACCGGGTGCGCGTGCTCGTCGTGGGCACGAAGGGGTGGGCCGACGGCGTGTCGCCGTCGGTCCGGCTCCGCGGCGGCGCGTAGGATCGGCCGCGTGAGGATCCGCGCCGCCGTGCTCGAGGAGTTCGGGCAGCCGCTCGTCGTCCAGGAGGTCGACCTCGCCGAGCCGAAGGCGGGCGAGGTGCTCGTCCGGCTCGTCGCCTGCGGCGTCTGCCACACCGACCTCTACACGGCCTCGGGCGCCGACCCGACCGGGTACGCGCCGTGCGTCCTCGGCCACGAGGGCGCCGGCGTCGTCGAGCGCGTCGGGGAGGGCGTCACGCTCGTCGGGCCGGGCGACCACGTGATCACGCTCTTCGCGCCCGAGTGCGGCGAGTGCGTCCACTGCCGGAGCGACCGCACGAACCGCTGCGTCGCGATCCGCGACCAGCAGGGGCTCGGCTACCTCCCCGACGGGACGACGCGGCTCTCGCGCGACGGCGAGGAGCTGCGTCACTTCATGGGCACGTCGACGTTCGCCGAGTACACCGTGATGCCCGAGATCGCGCTCGCGAAGGTGAGCCCCGAGGCGCCGCTCGAAGGCTGCGCGCCGTTCGCCTGCGGGCTCTCGACGGGGATCGGCGCGGCGCTCTACACCGCGCGCGTCGAGCCGGGCTCGACCTGCGTCGTCTTCGGCTGCGGGCTCGTCGGGCTCGGCGCGGTGATCGGCGCGCGGCTCGCGGGCGCCGAGCGGATCGTCGCGGTCGACCTCTCGGAGGAGCGGCTCGCGCAGGCGCGGCGCCACGGGGCGACGGACACGCGCGTCGCCGGCGACGACACGGTCGACTGGATCAGGGCGGAGACCGGCGGCTTCGGCGCCGACTACACGTTCGAGGCGACCGGCAACGTGCACGGTGATGCGGCAGGCGGTCGAGGCGGCCCGCGAGGCGTGGGGGCTCGCGACGATGTGCGGCGTCGCGGGCAAGGGGGAGACGCTCGACATCGTCCCTCGTTTCCTCATCACCGGGCGGCGGGTCACGGGCTCGTCGTTCGGCGGCGTCAAGGGCCGGACGCAGGTGCCGCAGCTCGTCGACCGCTGGCTCGCGGGCGAGATCGACGTCGACGCGCTGATCTCGCACCGGCTCGGGCTCGACGACGTGCAGCGCGGCTTCGAGCTGATGGAGCGTCAGGACGGGATCCGCAGCGTGATCAGGTTCTGAGCCGGGCCGCGCGGATGCCGAAGGGCGCCGCGAGCTCGCGTTCGAGGTCGGTCTCGTTGAAGAAGGAAAGACTGTGGGTGTCAGGCTCGAGCCTGACACCCACACTGCTTCCAGGCTGCGCTACGAGCGGCGGGACGCTGCCGTCGTATCCCAGTCGCAGCCCGAGGCGCACGAGCGCGGAACCGGCGGCCCGCCGGAGCGGGCCGGCCGCAGAGCGCCCGGCGGAACGGTGCAGGGCGGCCACCCTGGCGACTAGCGAGCTCTTGCCTGATCTCCGGTTCGAGCGGCTCCAGCATGGTCGTCCTCCTCTCCATCAAGTATCTTGATGACGAACTACTTCGGATGAAGATACACGGTCCCAAAGCTTGACGTCAAGAGTCTCGAGATGGAGAATCAGCGCGTGACAAACCCGGTCGCCGGTCGAGCCCGATTCGGTGGACGTCAGCCTCGAGGTCTGGGGTCGGGAGCTTCCCGCCCTCGACCTCGGGATCGAGGGGATCGTCGAGCGCATCGACAAGCTCAAGTACTACGTCGACCGCGCGATGCAGGAGACGCTCGAGGCGTACGACCTGAGCCACGGCGAGTGGAAGCTCCTCGCGAACCTGCGCTGCGGCGGCCCGCCGTACCGCGGCAAGCCCGGCAAGCTCGCGAAGCGGCTCGGCCTCTCGAGCGGCGCGATGACGAACCGGCTCGACAACATGGAGCGTCGCGGGGTCTGATCCGCCGGCTCGACGACCCCGACGACCGCCGCGGCGTGATCGTCGAGCTCACCGACGAGGGCCGCCGCCTGTGGGACGAGCGCGGTGGGCGTCCAGGCCGAGAAGGAAGCCGTCGTCGGCTACGCGTTGACGCTGGACGAGCGCGAGCAGCTGAACGACCTCCTCCGCCGCTTGATGCGCGTCTTCGAGGCCGAGCACGGCCCGGTGCACAAGGGCGAGTAGCGCCGCGCGTCAGCGCCGACTATCCTGGCCCGACGTGAACGTGACGCTTCCCGACGGCAGCGCGCTCGAGCTTCCCGAGGTGCGAGCGCGCTCGATGCCGCCCGTGCGATCGGGCCGAAGCTCGCCGAGCAGGCCGTGCTCGCGCGCGTCGACGGCGAGCCGCGCGACCTCCGGCTGCCGTTGCCCGACGGCGCGTCGCTCGAGATCCTCACGACGCGCGACCCCGACGATCCCGACGCGCTCTCCGTCCTCCGCCACTCCGCGGCGCATCTCCTCGCCGAGGCCGTCCGCCGGCTGCATCCCGGCGTGAAGGTCGCGATCGGCCCGCCGATCGAGAACGGCTTCTACTACGACTTCGAGTTCCCCGAGCCGATCCGCGAAGACGACCTGGCCGCGATCGAGGCCGAGGTCACGGCGCGAGCTCTCCGAGGGCCGTGCGTGGGACGCGGGAGGCGATCGAGCCGCGAGGAGGCACGCGCGCGCTTCGAGGCCGAGGGCGAGCCGTACAAGGTCGAGCTCGTCGACACCGCCGAGGGCGACATCACGCTCTACACGCAGGGTGACTTCACCGACCTCTGCCGCGGGCCCGCACCTGCAGGACTCGACGCCGATCAAGGCGTTCAAGCTGACGGGCCTCGCGGGCGCGTACTGGCGCGGCGACGAGAACAACACGCAGCTGACGCGGATCTACGGCACGGCGTTCTTCACGCCAGGCCGACCTCGACGCCTATCTCGAGCGGCTCGAGCAGGCGCGGGCGCGCGACCATCGCCGGCTCGGAGCTCAGCTCGACCTCTTCCACTTCGACGAGCGCTCGCCCGGGTCGCCCTTCTGGCATCCGAAGGGCATGGCGATCTTCAACGCGCTCGAGGATCTTCGCCGCGTCGAGAATGCCCGGCGCGGCTACTCCGAGGTCAAGACGCCGCTCATCTACGACAAGGCGCTCTGGGTCACGTCCGGGCACTGGGAGAAGTTCCGCGAGAACATGTTCCAGATCCCGGTCGACGACGAGCACGTCTACGCGATCAAGCCGATGAACTGTCCCGGGCACATGGTGCTCTTCGGCAGCCGGCTCCATAGCTACCGCGACCTCCCGATTCGCTACGCGGAAGCCGCGCCGCTGCATCGGAACGAGCTGGCGGGGACGCTGCACGGCCTGACCCGGGTGCGCTACGTCACGCAGGACGACGCGCACATCTTCTGCACGGCAGAGCAAATCGACGACGAGCTCGACGGCTGTCTCGCGTACCTGCGATTCCTCTACGGGATCTTCGACATCGAGCCGCGCGCCGAGCTGTCGACGCGACCGGACAACAAGCTCGGCTCGGACGACGAGTGGGACTACACCGAGGGCAAGCTCGTCGAGGCGCTCGTACGGCACGAAATCGACTATTTCGTCGGAGAGGGGGAGGGGTCGTTCTACGGGCCGAAGATCGACCTCCACGCGACCGACTCGCTCGGCCGCTCGTGGCAGCTCGGGACGATCCAGCTCGACGCGCAGATGCCCGCTCGGTTCGGGCTCACGTACATGGGCGCCGACAACCAGGAGCATCCGGTCTTCGTGGTGCACCGGGCGTTCTTCGGCTCGCTCGAGCGCTTCATCGGGATCCTGATCGAGCACTACGCGGGTGCGTTCCCGGTGTGGCTCGCCCCGGTGCAGGCGCGGGTGCTACCTGTCGCCGAGGCGCACCGCGACGCGGCCGGCGAGCTCGTGCACGCGCTGCTCGCCGCAGGCGTCCGGGTCGAGCTGGACCAGCGCGACGAGACGCTCGGCAAGCGGATCCGGGACGCCGAGCTGCAGAAGATCCCGTACGTCGTCGTCTGGGGCGACCGCGAGACCCGCGAGGCGATGGCCGTCCGCAAGCGCGGGGGCGAGGGCGTCGAGCCGATGTCGCTCGATGCGCTGGTGGAGGAGATCCGGGCCGCGACGCCCGCCTAGCGGAGAGAACGAGGCGCTGGAGCCCGCCGAGGGCTGCCGCTTTCGGCGTCGGGTTGTCAGGATTGTCGCGAGGACGATGAACGGCAGGATCCTCGGACGAGAGTCGGAGCTCGGCTCGGTCCGCGCGTTTCTCGACGGGCCAGCCGAGGGGCCTGTCGCGCTCGTGTTGGAAGGAGAGCCGGGCATCGGCAAGTCGACGCTCTGGCTCGCCGGTGTCGAACACGCGCGCACTCTGGGCCGCCGTGTTCTCTCGGCGCGGCCGGCCGAGGCCGAGCACGGTCTCGCGTACGCAGGGCTGGGCGACCTGTTCGAGGACGTGCGTGACGACGTGCTCGCCCGGCTGTCGGCTCCTCGGCGGCATACCAGGCGATCCCCCGGGCAGATACCGACGGCAACCCGCAGACGGCGGCCGACCCGAGCTGGGCTCCCCTGAGCACGACGCCGAACTTCCCCGAGTACCCGTCCGCACACGCGTGCCACAGCGGCGCGCTCGTGACCGCGCTCGACGCGTTCTTCGGTACCGACAAGGTCCGGTTCACGCTCGACAGTCGAATCACCCACGTGACCCGCGAGTATCGGCGTCTGCACGACGTCGTCCAGGGACGTCGACTGGGCACGCGTTCTCGTCGGCTTCCACTTCCGGAGCTCCGATCTCCAGGGCTCGGACCTCGGCCGCAGGGTGGGTCGGTACATCGCCGACCGGTTCTTCGAGGGGTAAGGACGTGGCCCGTGAGGCCCGGGTGATGCACGCCCATGAACCACAACGGGAAAACCCTGCCGATGCAGGGTTTTCCCGTAACAGGCCTCCAAGAGCTCCGGCAAAGACTCGTTTCTGCGGATTGTTTCCTGCTCGCGACCGTGGGACAGCCTGCTACGATCGCTGCCTGCAAAGCAGGAGCGGCATCGCCCCTCACCACGCCGGCCGCGAGCCGCGCGTGGTTCAACCGAGTCGGATCCGACGAGGGAATGCCGCCGCTGCATGCAGTGGCGTTTCAACGAATGAGGAGGATCGACTCGGCTTGGTGAACTGCCTTTGAGACCGCGGCGTCGTCCCGAGGACAGGACGCGTCCCGTCGTCCAGCAGGAACGGATCAACGAGCAGATCCGCGTGCCGCGGGTCAGGCTCGTCGGCGAGGACGGGGAGCAGATCGGGATCAAGGACACGAAGGAGGCGCTCGAGTATGCGTACTCGAAGAACCTCGATCTCGTGGAGGTGGCCAAGGAGGCCGACCCGCCCGTGGCGCGCGTCATGGACTTCGGCAAGTGGCGCTACGAGCAGGAGCAGCGGGCGAAGCAGGCACGAAAGCACCAGTCGACGATCAACATCAAGGAGATCAAGCTCCGACCGAAGATCGGCGATCACGACTACGAGACGAAGAAGGGCCACGTCGTCCGCTTCCTGAACCAGCGGGCGAAGGTGAAGGTCACGATCATGTTCCGGGGGCGGGAGAACCTCCACCCGGAGCGGGGTCGGATGCTCCTCGACCGTCTCGCGGAGGACGTCAACGAGCTCGGCCAGGTCGAGCAGCAGCCGACGATCGACGGTCGCAACATGGTGATGGTGCTCGGGCCGACGAAGAACGCAGGGGTGAGACGAGATGCCGAAGGTGAAGACGGGGAGCGGAGCGAAGAAGCGCTTCAAGGTGAGCGCGGCGGGAAAGCTGCAGCGCCGTCACGCGATGAAGAGCCACAACCTCACGAAGAAGTCGTCGAAGCGTAAGCGCGACTTCGGCAAGAGCCATCCCGTCGCGAAGGTCGACGTGAAGGCCGTGAAGAAGCTCCTGGGGATGAAGTAGCCATGGCGCGAGTGAAGCGGTCCGTCCACGCGCGCAAGAAGCGCCGCAAGGTGCTCGACCAGGCCAAGGGGTACTACGGCCGCAAGAGCACGCACTACCGCTATGCGAAGGAGCAGGTCGAGCACTCGCTCGCCTACGCCTACCGCGACCGGCGCAACAAGAAGCGCAACTTCCGCTCGCTCTGGATCGTCCGCATCAACGCGGCGGCGCGGGCGAACGGGCTCTCGTACAACCAGTTCATGAACGGCGTCCACAAGGCGGGAATCGAGCTCGACCGCAAGTCGCTCGCCGACGTCGCCGTCGCCGACCCGGCCGCGTTCACCGCGGTCGCCGAGAAGGCCAAGGCGGCGCTCGCGTCCGGAGACGACGCGAAAGCGGCCTGAGCGAGCTCGCCGGCGATATTCCGCCGGCAGGCGGAGCACTTCGAGGCGCTCGGCTCGCCGGTCTACGCCCGGCTGGCCGAGCGCCTCGCCGACGACCCAGATCCCGCGCTCCCGATCGTCGGAGGCGACGAGCGGTGGGACGTGCCGCTGCGGCTCTTCGCGGCCGTGCACTACCTCGTGCTCACGGGGGCGGCGCCGGACGCGCTGAGCGGCCGCTTCGAGGACTTCGCCGCGGCGCTCGTGGAGCAGGAGGACGCGCTGCGGGAGCGGCTCGAGACGCACGGCGTGCAGACGAACGAGGTGCAGCGCTGCACCTCGATCCTGCCGACCCTGCTCGCAGCGTCGGCCGAGACCGGGCTCCCGCTCGAGCTGTCGAGCTCGGCCCGAGCGCGGGCCTGAACCTCCTCGTCGACCGCTATCGGGTACCGGTACGCGAACGGCGCGTTCGGCCCGGCGGACGCGCTGCTCGAGCTGACGGTCGAGGAGCACAGGGGTCGGGTTCCCGCGGCGCTCCTCGAGCGCGAGCTCGTCGTCCGTCGGCGTCGCGGGATCGACCTCGCGCCGATCGACGCGACGTCCCCCGAGGGCTACCTCCTCCTGCGGAGCTTCCTGTGGCCCGGGCTTGAAGACCGCGTCGCGCGCCTCGACGCCGCGGTCGAGACGCTTCGCCGCATGCCCGATCCACCGGAGCTGATCGAGGGCGACTACGCGAAGCTCTTGCCCACGGTCCTCGCAGACCGGCCCGCAGACGCCCTGACCGTCGTCTTCGAGACGTTCTCCGTCATCTATCTCCCCGAGGAGGCCGCGCGCGAGCTGGGCGAGGCGCTCGAGACCGCGGGAGCCGACGGCCGGCCGCTGGCATGGGTCTCGGTGAGGCGCTGGGACATGAGCGCGGGGGGCGAGGCGGTCTTCGAGCTCGAGCTGCGCGTCTGGCCCGGCGCCGCCCGCGTCGCCGCGCACGTCGATCCCCATGGCAACCGCCTCGATTGGCGACTGTGATCACGGCCCGCGACAACGAGACGCTCAAGCTCGTCCGCAAGCTGCTCACGCAACGCAAGCACCGCGACGAAACCGGGCTTTTCGCTGCGGAGGGCGAGGACCTGGTCGACGCGGCGCGCGAGGCCGGGATCGAGCCCGCTCACCTGCTCACGGCCGGGGAGACGGTGGAGGCGGAGCTGCTCGCCCGCGTCTCGACGCTGCCACATCCGGCGCGGGCGATCGGCGTCTACCGCCGCGCGGACCTCCCGACCGGCGAGCGCGACGTGTGCCTCGCGCTCTGGCGCCCGTCGGATCCGGGGAACGTCGGAACGCTCCTGCGCACTGCTGACGCGTTCGGCGCTTCCGTCGCGCTCTCGGAGGGAAGCGCCGATCCGCTCTCGCCGAAGGCGCTCCGGGCGAGCGCCGGCGCGATCTTCCGCGTCCCGCTTGTCGCATGGGACGAGCGTCCGGGACGCTGCCTCGCGCTCGCGGCGCACGGCGGTACGCCGCTTGGGGACATCGACCTCGCGCCGCCGGTGACCTTCCTTCTCGGCTCCGAGCGCGACGGGCTGCCGACGGACCTTGCAACAGACTGTTGCAAGGTCACCATCCCGCTTCCGGGCGGTGCGGAGTCCCTGAACGTCGCTGCCGCCGGAGCAATCGCGCTCTACGCAGTCTCCGCGCGCGCTTCGGCTCCGCAGTAGAGAATCGAGGCGCATGGAGCCATGGAAGACGCGGTCGAGGCGGACGCTCCTCGATCTCAGCCCGTGGCTCTCCGTCGAGAGGCATGACGTGGAGCTTCCCGACGGCCGAGTGATCGAGGGCTGGCCGTGGGTCGAGTCGCGCACGTTCGTCAACGTCGTCGCGCTCACCGACGAGGGATCGTTCCTCCTCTTTCGCCAGACGAAGTACGCCGTCGAGGGATCGAGCCTCGGCCCGATCGGCGGCTACCTCGAGCCAGGGGAGGCCCCGCTCGATGCCGCGCGCCGCGAGCTGCTCGAGGAGACGGGGTACGAGGCGTCGGAATGGACGCCGCTCGGGAGCTACGTCGTCGACGGGAACCGCGGCTGCGGTGTCGGGCACCTCTACCTCGCGCGCGGCGCGCAGCGTGTCGCAGAGCCAGTGGCCGACGACCTCGAGGAGCAGGAGCTCCTCGCGCTGACGCGAGACGAGGTCGAGAAGGCGCTTCTCGCGGGCGAGTTACAGGTGATGTCGTGGGCGGCCGCGGTCGCGCTCGCGCTCGTCGCGCTCGATCGTCAGGAAGGGGGGCGAGGCTGAAGCCACGCCCCTTCGCGCCTACCAGGCGCCGCCGCCCCCGCCGCCTCCGCCTCCGCCTCCACCGCCCGAGAAGCCGCCGCCGAACCCCCCTGAGCCGGAGGACGGCGGGGCGAGGGCGGAGCCGAACCCGGAGGCGAGGTCGCCGATCGACAGCGCGGTGGCGCCGCTGCCGAGGTTGCCCTGACCGGAGATCCAGTAGAGCGAGCTCGCCTGCGCCATCGCCTCGGGCATCGCGAGATGGGCGGCCTGGAGCACCCGTTCGGCGATCCCGAACGCGATCCCGTAGACGAGCAGGCGCTCCCAGAGCGCGAGCGTCGCGGGCGGCGCCTCCTCGAGGCGGGGGAAGTCCTGCAGGTAGCGGCGGAACGCGTCCCAGCGCTCGGCCTCGACCGCGGCAGGCCGGCTGCGGCGCCGCCACAGCTTGCGGCGGGTGGACGCGCCGAAGAGCATGGCGGCGTTGACGAAGGCCGCGAACGCGAGCGCCAGCAGCACGACGTCGCTCCAGCGTGGGTAGACCGACCGCCAGCCGTCGATCGCTACGAACGCGAGGAGCGCGCCGATCGCGGCGAAGACCACCATCCCGACGATGAGGGGCACGATGCCGATCGACTGGAACCAGCCGCGATTCGCGACCTCGCCCGACACGGCCGCCTTGAAGCCCTCGAACCGCGGCGCCATCGACGCCCGGTCGTCCTCGATCTCGCCCCGGAACGTCGACAGCCGCTCGCTGCCGCCCGCCAGGACGTGGTCGACGACGTCCGTGACGGACGTCTCCCAGGTGGTGAGCGCGACCGGCTCACCGGGGGAGAGCTCCAGATCGGCGATGCTCTCGTGCCGGATGCCGCCCCAGACGCTGCGCTCGGTTGTGACCTGCTCCGCCTTGTAGTGACCGCGCCGGATCAGGTCGAAGATCGTCGCAGTGAACTCGAACGACCCCGCCTCGCCGCCCTGTCGCAGGAGCGTCGGCACGAGCGCCGCCTCGGTGTCGGTCGGGGGCTCCTGCTCGTACTCGCGGTCGTAGCCGGTCTCGAGCTCGCGCCCGAAGCGCCAGAAGACGAACGACGAGATCGCGAGCGCCGGCAGCACGCCGAACGCCAGGAGGACAGCGCCGTCCGCCACGGATGCGCGATCGCGTCGTCGATCCGCTCCTTGTCGCGCTCGTACGCCTTCGCGTCCTCGAGCTCCTCGGCGGCGATCTTGTCGAGCCCGCTGCCGCTCGCGACGCGCATGCCCGCGGTCGACGTGAATGCGCTGCGCGGATAGAGCGTGCGAAGCTCCACGAACTGGTGCGGGGACACGTTCAGCGCACGCAGGTGCGCGCTCTGCCCGTCGATCGTGACGTCGCCGCGCACCCAGACGGGATGCCCCCACGCCCGCAGGACGTCGCCCGGGCCGGTGGTCGTCGCCGTCAAACGCGCGAGCGAGGTGTCCCACTGGTCGCCCCAGACCTGGAGGTTCACGTCGACGACGTCGTCGTACGCCACCGCGACACCCCGCATCCGGTAGCGGATCTCGAACGTCCGCACCTCGTCGGCCGCGCTGAAGTGCCAGACGACGCGCTCGGTCGTCGCCGTTCGCGGGTGACGCCGAACGTGCCCGCCGGGCTCGAGCAGCCGATCTCGACGCAGCCGCCCGGTCGCGAAGGCGCGGCCGTTCTCCAGCACGCTCACCTGGTCGATCGACTCGCCTGAGCGGAGGGGAATGTCGCGGTTCGCGCCGCTGAACGGGCCGCTGAACGCGTAGGTCAGCTGCTCGGTGACGCGGAGGCTGCCGTCGGCCTCCACGACGACGTCGACGTTCGCCTGCGGGAAGTCGAACGACTTCGCCTGGACGGTGCTTGCGAGCGCGAGTGCGGCGACCGACGCCGCGAGGAGCGCCGCGCTACGACGCGGGCGGGTCACTCGGTGCGTCCGCTGCGGGCGCCGCCGGTGCCGGGGGCGCTGCGGGTGCGGGCACCGAGGGTGCAGCGGGCCGGACCCGGGCGAGAAGTCGACGTGCGGCGCCTCGCGCTGCGTCTCGTCCGTCTCGAAGAACTCCCGCTTCGCGAACCCGAACGGCCCGGCGAGCACGACGCCAGGGAACGTCTGGATCGCGTTGTTGAACGTGAGGACGGTGTCGTTGTAGACCTGCCGCGACACGGCGATCCGGTTCTCCGTCCCGGCGAGCTCGTCCTGGAGCTGGCGGAAGTTCTCGTCCGCCTGCAGCTCGGGGTACGCCTCGGCGACCGCGAACAGACGGCCGAGCGCCGCTCCGAGGATTCCTTCGGCGGCGGCCGTCTCGGCCGGGCCCTGTGCGCGCTGGGCGTTGGCGCGCGCCTCGGTGACGGCCTCGAAGGTGCCGCGCTCGTGCGCGGCGTAGCCGCGCACCGTCTCGACCAGGTTCGGGATCAGGTCCCACCGCCGCTTGAGCTGCACCTCGATCTGCGCCCACGCGTTGTCGACGCGGTTCCGGTAGCGGACGAACCGGTTGTACAGCGCGACCAGCGCGAGGACGACCAGCGCCACGACGATCAGCAGGACGATGACCCAGATCATCGTCCGCGATCCTACGCGGGCTATGGGGACGCGTCCACCGGCCTCTGTAGCATCGCCGGCCGAATGGCTCTGGCCCGCATCTCTCGCATCAACATGACACCCGTCAAGAGCCTACGGCTGCACCATCCCGAATTCGGTCGAGCTGGGCCCCGACGGAGCGCGGGAGGACCGGCGGTTCCTGCTTCGTCGACGACGGGCGCCGGCTCTACAACGGCAAGCGCGACACGTCGCTCGTCAGGACGGCGGCGACGCTGGGATCCCGCGTCGCGGCATCCTCGCGATGACCGTCCCCTCCGGCGAGTCGATCGAGGGCGAGGTCGTCCGGTAGGGGCGCCGAGGTGGTCGAGGTGTACGGCCGGCAGGTGCGGGGCCATGCGATCGAGGGGCCGTGGGCGGACGCGCTCTCCGATCTGGTCGGCCGGTCGCTGACGCTGGTCGAGCGGGAGGACGACGCGTGGGCGACGGACTCGCGCCCGGCGACGCTCATCTCGCGGTCGTCGGTCGACCTCATCGACGGGGACGGCCGGCGGTTCCGGATGCTGCTCGAGCTCGACGGGCTCGAGGCGCTGGGCGAGGAGGCGTGGCGCGGCCGGCGCGTGCAGCGTGGGCGAGGCGACGTTGCTCGTCGGCGACGCCGACGCCGCGGTGCGCCGTTCCCTCCGCGAGCCCGGACACCGGCTGGCGCGACCGCGACGTGCTCCGCGAGCTTCGGAGCGTCCGCGGGGCCGGTCGACGGCGAGCCGTGCCTCGGCGTGTACGCCGAGGTGCTCGAGCCGGGGATGGTGCGCGTGGGTGACGAGGTCGAGGTGCTCTGAACAAAGGGGCAAGAGGCTGAGGCCACGCCCTGGGGACCTCAACCGTCGGAGCGGCGGAGCTCCTCGAGCCGACGGTGCTCGCGCTCGCGCTCGCCGAGCAGGCGGGACATCTCGCTGTGGTACGCAATCCGCTCCCGAACGAGGCGCGCGGTCCGCTGAACTCGCGCCTCGTCCTCACTCGTCCAGATCGTCTTCTTCCGCTTCCGGCTCGCCATCGTCCTCCTCCAACAGCCAACGAATCCGCTTGGTCTCGTCGTAGATGTCGCCGAGCAAAGCCATGATCGTCGTCACGTCCTCGTGCGTCGCGACCGGCTCATCCACTACTCCAAGCGTGCCAGAGGGGTACGCCGAGCACCAGATGTCCCTGGCCGCCAGGTCCGTTTGGCGCCTGCGGGTCAGTGCGGAGGCCGGCAGACCCAGATCTGGTCCTCGCCGCCCTCGTACGGGCGGCGGTCGAACCAGCCGTAGAGCTCCTCGGCCACGAGGCCTGCGTCCTCGATCAGGGCGTTCCACTCGGGCGCCGACAGCCAGTGGAGCTGAAGCTCGCGCTCTGCTCGGCGCCCCGGACGGAGAGCGTGAGCGTGCGAGCGCGCTCGTCCCAGTCGGCGCGCTCGAAGATGCCAGGCTCGCGCTCGAGCCAGATGCCGTCGGTCTCCTCGATGTCCTCGGCGTTCGGTGCGAAGACGTCGAACACGAAGCGGCCGCCGGGCTCGAGGAGAGAGGCGGCGGCCGCGATCGCGCGGCGCTTCTCCGTCTCGTCCGGCATGTGGAGGAGTGAGCGAAACGGGATCACGACGAGCGGGACGCGCTCCGTGACCGGCGGCTCGCGGAGGTCGCCTTGCCGCAGCTCGAGGAGGTCCGACACGCCCTCGCTCTCCGCGTACGCCCGTGCGCCGGCGAGCATCTCCGGAGACTCGTCGACGCCGATCACCGCGATGCCGGCCTTCGCGACCGGTACCGCGATCCGCCCGGTGCCGACCGCCAGCTCGACGACAGGCCCGCCGGAGGCGACCGCCTGCTCGACGTAGAAGTCGACGTCCTCGACCACCGACCGCGACCACGGGTCGTAGATCTGCGCGATCCCGTCGTACGAGCGCCTGGTGTGCCCGATCTTTCGCCACGCCCGCGATTCAAGCAGGGCGCGCGCCTTGTGACACTGTGTCACTTGGTAGCCTCGATCCTCCCATGGATGTCGAGGCGCTCGAGCAGGCGGCCCTCGCGGCGGTCGCCGCCGCGTCGTCGACGGACGCGATCGAGTCGGTACGGGTCGAGTACCTCGGGCGGAAGAGCGAGCTGAAGCTCGCGCTCCGCGAGGTTCGCGACCGCGAGACGGGGATGACCCTGAACGCCGCGCGCGAGCGGATCGAGGCGGCGGTCGGCGCGCGCGAGAGCCGAGCTCGAGCGGGCCGAGCTCGACCGCCGCCTCGCGGAGGAACGCGCCGACGTCACGCTGCCCGTCGGCGGCTACGAGCGCGGCCACCTGCACCTGATCACGCAGATCCGCCGGGAGGTCGAAGACATCTTCCTCGGGCTGGGCTACGGCGTCGTGGACGGCCGCGAGGTGGAGTCGACGCACTACAACTTCGACGGTCTCAACTTCCCGCCCGGCCACCCGGCTCGGTCGCCGCTCGCAAGCCTGTTCCTCGACGCCGACACGCTGCTGCGGACGGAGACCTCGCCCTCACAGGTGCGGACAATGGAGGCGCAAGCACCCGCCGGTCTACATCGTCTCCCTCGGTCGCGTGTATCGCCGCGACACGCCCGACGCGACGCACACGCCGGTGTTCCACCAGGTCGAGGGGCTCGCGGTGGACGAGGGGATCACGCTTGCCGACCTGACCGGCACGCTCGACTTTCTCTTCAAGGCGCTGTTCGGCCAGGAGCGGCGGACCGAGTTCCGCACGCACTACTTCCCGTTCACCGAGCCCTCGATCGAGGCGTATGTCTCCTGCCACGTCTGCGACGGCGCGGGTTGCCCGGTGTGCCGGCACTCGGGCTGGATCGAGGTCGGCGGTGCGGGGATGGTCGACCCGAAGCTGTTCGAGTTCGTCGGCTACGACCCCGAGCGGTACTCCGGCTTCGCATTCGGGTGGGGGCTCGAGCGCATCGCGATGCTCCGCCACGAGTTCCCTGACCTGCGCGAGCTCTGGCGCAACGACCTCCGCTTCGCGGGGCAGTTCTAGCGATGCGCGTGCCCGTCTCCTGGTTGCGCGAGTACGTCGAGACGGCGGCGTCCGCGGCAGATGGCGCGACGGCTGCCGATCTCGTCGCTCGAGGTCGAGCGGGTGATCGACGTGGGCGGTGCCCGATCGCGACGGCAACCTCGGCCATTTCGTCGTCGGCCGCGTTCTTGCCGCCGACCCGCACCCGAACGCCGACCGGCTCCAGCTCTGCCAGGTCGACGTCGGCAACCGCGACCCGCAGCAGATCGTCTGCGGCGCCTGGAACTTCGGCGTCGGTGCGACGGTCGCGGTGGGGCTGCCCGGCGCGCACCTCCCCGGCTTCCCCGGCCCGCTCGAGGAGCGGCCGCTTCGCGGCGAGGTCTCGCGGGGGATGATCCTCGCCGAGGACGAGGTCGGACTCGGGTCGGACCACTCGGGGATCATGCTCCTGCCGGACGGGCTCGAGCCCGGAACGCCGCTCGCGGACGTCCTGCCCCTCGTCGACCAGGTGCTCGAGGGGCCCCCCGACGATGAACCGGCCCGACCTTCTCTCGATGGTCGGCCTCGCGCGCGAGGTCGCCGCCCTGTGCGACGGCGCGCTGCGGCTCCCGGACCCCGAGGATCCGCCCGTGACGAGCCCGGAGCCGATCGAGATCGGGGTCGAGGACTTCGAGGGCTGCCCGCGGTACATCGGGCGCGGGTTCCGCAACGTCGCGGGTCGGCCCGTCGCCGCAGTGGCTGCGGACGCGGCTGCACCTCGCGGGGATGCGGTCGATCTCGAACGTCGTCGACGTGACGAACTACGTCATGCACGTGTGGGGGAGCCCGCTGCACGCGTTCGACCGCGCGAAGCTCGCGGGCGGCCGCATCGTCGTCCGCCGCGCGCACGAGGGCGAGACGCTCCGCACGCTCGACGGCACGCAGCGCGCGCTCCTGCCCGGCGACCTCCTGATCACGGACGGCGAGCGCGCGGTCGCGCTCGCCGCGATCATGGGCGGGCTCGACTCCGAGGTCTCCGAGGAGACGACCGACGTGCTGCTCGAGGCGGCGAACTTCGAGCCGATCGGGATCCTCCGCACGTCTGAGCGGCTCGCGCTGCGCACCGAGGGGTCGAACAAGTGGGAGAAGGGCGTCGACCCGTACGCGGCCGAGCCGGCCGCCGTGCTCGCGAGCCGCCTCCTCGTCGACCTCGCGGGCGCCGAGCTGACGGGGTCGGCCGACGTGAACGACGGCCTTCCCAATCGCCCCGTCGTGACGCTGCGCCCCGAGCGGGCAAGCTCGGTGATCGGGCTCAACGTGCCCGACGCCGAGCAGCGGTCGATCCTCGAGCGGCTCGACTTCGAGGTCGACGACGCATGGCGGGTCACGGTGCCGACGTTCCGGGCCCGCGACGTGACGCGCGAGATCGACGTCGTCGAGGAGGTCGCGCGGGTCGTGCTCGACCGAGTGCCGAACACGATGCCGCTCCGCCGCGCGGTCGCGGGCCACCTGTCGGCCGAGCAGCGCTTCCGCCGGACGCTCGAGGACGTGCTCGTCGGCGGGGGATTCTCGGAGGCGTACACGTGGAGCCTCGTCCCCTCCGATCCCGATCCGGCGGCGCTACGCCTCCCCGACCCGATGAGCGGCGAGCACGCGGTGTTGCGCACGACGCTGCTCCACGGCCTCGTCGAGGCCGCCCGCGTCAACGTCGACGCCGGCAACTCGGGGATCCGGCTCTTCGAGATCGCTCGGGTCTACCTCCCGTCGGGCGGGCAGCTGCCCGACGAGCACTGGCACGTCGGGGGCATTGCGGCGGGCGGGTTCGCAGCCGCGCGCGCAGCCGTCGAGACGGTCTACGAGACGTTCCACCTGCTGCTCGAGCCGCGGCGGACGATGCTCCCGCACCTTCACCCGGGCAAGGCGGCCGAGACGGACGCCGGCTGGCTCGGCGAGCTCCACCCGACCATGCTCGAGGGCGCGTGGGGGGCATTCGAGCTGGACGTCGCGCGCCTGATGACTCCGCTCCCCGACCGGATCCTCTACGAGGACGTGATCACGTACCCGGCCGTGCGGCAGGACGTGGCCGTCGTCGTCGACGAGGAGATCGAGGCCGGCTCGATCGTCGCCGTCGCGCGGGAGGCGGGCGGCGCCGAGCTACGCGACGCCCGGGTCTTCGACGTCTACCACGGCGACCAGGTCGGCAAGAGGAAGAAGTCCGTCGCCCTGCACCTCGTCTTCCAGGCGTCCGACCGGACGCTCACGGACGAGGATGCGGACACGGCCCGCGCGCGGATCGTCAGGGCGCTGGGCGACCGCCTCGGCGCGGAGCTCCGCACATGAGGTACTTCCCGCCGTCCGCAATCCGATCTCGTCTCCGCTCCGTAGACGGGGTCATGAGGCGCGGCTACAGCATCGCGATGGTGGGGCTCGCGGTGCTCGTGGTCGCCGCCACCGCGGGCGCGGCCGAGACGAAGCTCGCCGGCACGGTGGGCCCCGGCTTCACCATCGAGCTGCGCGACGCGCAGGGGCAGCCGGTCACGCACCTCGAGCCCGGCGCCGTCGAGATCGAGGTCTCGGACCGCTCCGAGGAGCACAATTTCCATCTCCAGGGGCCCGGCGTCGAGGTCACGACCGGGATCGACTCGACCGGCGACACCACCTTCGCCGTGACGCTCGGCGAGGGGCGCTACACGTTCCTCTGCGACGTGCACCCGTCGAGAATGCGCGGCACGTTCGACGTCGGGAACGTCGCGGCGCCGCCCCCCGCGCCGCCGAAGCCGCCGCCCGCGACGACCCCGTCGGCGGCAGTCGGCGCGCGGCTCGCGCTGACGGTCGGGCCGGGTGCGAAGATCTCCCTGAAGACGTCGGCCGGCAAGCCCGTGACGGTCCTGCGTCCCGGCGCGTACACGATCGTCGCACGCGACCGCTCGCGCGCCCACAATGCGCGAATCCGCGGCGCCGGCGCCACGCGCGCGACGGGCGTCGGCTTCGTCGGCACGAAGACGTGGAAGGTGGTGCTCCGCAAGGGGACGCTCGTCGTGCAGTGCGACCGTCACCGGGCGACGATGCGCACGACCGTCCGCGTGGCGTAGGCGGATTGCGCTAGAGGGCCTTGCCGCCGACGTACCAGACGAGGCCTTGCGTCGCGACGTTGTCCGTGTCCGAGACGACCCGCAGCACGGAGACCTCGCCCTCGATGTCCTCGGCGTCGAGGCGCTCGAAGCAACGGCGCGCCATCGCCGGCGAGACGCCGTAGCCCGCGCGGCTCGCGCAGCGGAACGTGAACGCCGACCGCATCGGGGTCGCGCGTCGGGTTGATCGGAGCGCAGAGCAGCGCGGCGCGCGGAGAAGGTCGCTCGACGCGAGCTCGAGGCTGCAGAGCAGGTCGCTCCAGCCGGACGGAAGCTCGGCGAGAGCCGCGTCCCACGCCTCGGCGACCGGGGTCGCCTGCCGCGCGCCGCCGCCGACGTCGCGACGCCGCGGCTCGCGGACGCCGACCTCCTCCTGCTCGAGCAGGCACCAGATCCGCGCCTGGTCGAGCCTCCCGAAGAGCCTGCGCGCCGCTTCGGGCCCGGACGCGCCTCCGGCTCGCCGCACGGTGACCGCGAGCTGGTCGCCGACACGCCCGACGTTCATCGGCCCGAGCACGCGGGCTGCCTCGCCAAGCTCGTCCGGCTGCTCCGTGCGGAGCCGGAGCGGCGATGGTCTCCCAGTCGATCGGCAGCCGCCGTTCGAGCGCCGCCCACTGATCCACCAGCTTCACGGCGGTCAGCATAATGACCCCCGTGAGCCGGGTCGGAGGAGAGCGGCACGCCGCGACGGCCCTTGCCGTCGAGCCTCGCCGGTACCGCTGATGGCGACCGACGTCAAGCTTCCGCGTCTCGGCCAGGGCATGGAGTCCGGCGTGATCGTGCGCTGGCTCAAGTCGGAGGGCGAGCCGTCGCGAAGGGAGAGCCGCTCTACGAGCTCGACACGGACAAGGTCACCCAGGAGGTGGAGTCCGAGCTCGACGGCGTGCTGACCAAGATCGTCGTCCCGAGGGCGACGTCGAGGTCGGGCGCGACCGTGGCCGTGATCGAGTCGAACGGCGCGGCGGCGCCGACGGCGCTTCCGCAGAAGTCGCTGCAGCGGCAGCCGCCGGACGCAGGCCGAGCTGAGGACGAACCGGCTCCGGAGACGGCCAGCCTACGCCGTCGAGCCCGCGCGCCACAGAGCCGGCGGTTGCCAGGCCGGCAGCCGGCCGCAGGCCGGCCGGTGAAGGCCAGTGCCGCTCGCCCGGCGAATGGCGCGCGAGCGCGGGGTCGATCTCGCGTCGCTCCAGGGAACGGGCCCGGAGGGCCGGATCCTCGCCGACGACGTGGAGCGGGGCGCCACCGGAGGCGCCGCCGCTCCGGCAGCCCCATCGGCCGCACCAGCGCCGTTCCCGACCGGCGAGGTCGAGGTCGTCCCGCTCACCTCGATCCGCAAGACGATCGCGCGTCGGCTGACCGAGGCGTGGTCGGCGCCCGTCTTCCAGCTCGGCGTCTCCGCCGACATGACGGAGGTTCTCGCCCTGCGGGAGCAGCTCGTCGAGCGCATGACGGAGGGCGACGCGAAGCCGACCGTCAACGACGTGCTCGTCAAGCTCGCCGGGGCGGCGCTCGCACGTCACACCCCGGTCAATGCGACGTTCACGGGCGAGGAGATCCAGCGGCATCCGAGCGCGCACGTCGGAATCGCCGTCGCCGCGCCGCAGGGTCTCGTCGTCCCGGTGATACGGGACGCCGACCGCCGGACGGTGCAGGAGATCGCCCGGACACGTGCCGACCTCGTCGGCCGCGCCCGCGACAACAAGCTCACGCTGCAGGACATGGAGGCCGGGACCTTCACGATCTCGAACCTCGGGATGTTCGGCGTCGAGCAGTTCACGGCTGTGCTGAACCCGCCGCAGGTCGCGATCCTGGCAGTGGGCGCGGTGAAGGACGAGCCCGTCGTCACGGACGGCGAGCTCGACATCGCCCCGATCCTCCGGATGATCCTGACCTGTGACCACCGCGCGATCGACGGCGCGGACGGGGCGCAGTTCCTGCAGACGCTCGTCGCGCTGATCGAGCAGCCCACGCTGGCGCTGTGAGCGCCGACGAGCCCGCGGAGACGTCGCAGATCGTCGTCCGGCGGGGTGGCGCCCAGGACGTGCGCTTCCTGCGCGACATGCTCCACCACGCCTACTACTGGAAGGAGCGCGCGCCTGACGCGGGGCCTGGCCCTGTCGCTCTCTACGTCAAGGCATGGGGACGGGTAGGCGATACCGCCGTGATCGCCCTCGACCGCGGCTTTCCGGTCGGCGCGGCCTGGTACCGGCTCTTCGACCGCGAACGGCCGGGATTCGGGTTCGTCGACGAGCGCACGCCCGAGCTCGCGATCGCGGTTGTGCCGAACGCGCGCGGCAGAGGCATCGGAAGCGCGCTCCTGAACGCGCTCCTCGAGCGGGCGCGCGCCGAGGGCTATCCCACGCTCTCTTTGAGCGTCGACCGCGCCAACGCGGGCGCGATCGAGCTCTACGAGCGTTACGGATTCCAGCGCGTCTCGGAGGACGACGACTCGGTCACGATGCTGGCGCAGCTCACGCCGCTCGTGCAGCAGCCAACCATCTAGGGTTCCCGCCATGGATGTCGACGTCGCAGTTCTCGGAGGAGGGCCTGCCGGCTACACGGCGGCCATCCGCGCCGCGCAGCTCGGCGGCAAGGTCGCCTGCATCGAGGCCGAGCCGAAGCTCGGTGGCACGTGCCTGCGCGTCGGGTGCATCCCGACCAAAGCGTGGGTACAGAGCGCGCATGCCTACCACGACGCGCGCGAGACGTTCGCCAAGCTCGGCGTCCAGACCGCAGACCCGTCGCTCGACTTCGGCACCGTCGTCTCGTGGAAGGACGCCGTCGTCGACCAGATGACCGGTGGTATCGCCTCGCTGTTCAAGGCGAACGGCGTCGAGTGGGTCAACGGCAAGGGGACGTTCACCGGAGCGAACGCGATCGCGGTCGAGGGTGGGGAGGACGTCGCTTTCAGGAGCGCGATCGTCGCCACCGGCTCGTTCCCGATCCGGCCGCCGATCCCGGGGCTCGACTCGCCGCGCTGCGTCGACTCGACGGGGCTCCTCTCCCAGACCGAGGTCCCGGCCCGCCTGGTCGTGCTCGGCGGCGGGATCATCGGCTGCGAGTTCGCGTCGATCTTCAACCGCTTCGGCACCGAGGTGACGATCATCGAGATGCTGCCGCACCTCATCCCGACCGAGGACGAGGACGCGGGGAAGGAGCTCGAGAAGGCCTTCCGCAAGCGCGGCATCGCGCAGCACCTCTCGAAGCAGTGCACGCAGGTCGACGACCACGGCGGGCACCTCACGGTCCACTTCGGCGAGGGGGAGACGGTCGACTGCGATCTCATGCTCGTCGCCGTCGGTCGCGCGGCGCTCGTCGAGGGAATCGGGCTCGAGGCGGCAGGCGTCGGCTTCGACCGCAAGGGGATCGGCACCGACGACCATCGCCGCACGAACGTGGCGCACATCTACGCCGCCGGAGACGTCGCCGGCTACTGGCAGCTCGCTCACACCGGTTTCCGCGAGGGCGAGGTCGCCGCCGAGAACGCGATGGGGCACGAGTCGACGTTCGGCGAGCCGGCCGTGCCGCGGCCGATCTACACCGACCCGGAGATCGCCGGCGCGGGTCTCACCGAGGCGCAGGCGCGCGAGAAGCACGGCGACGCCGTCGTCGTGGGCCGCGCGCCGTGGGTGGCGATCGCGCGCGCGGTGATGTCGGGGAACACCACGGGCTGGGTGAAGACGATCCACGAGTCGACCTACGGCGAGCTGCTCGGCATCGTGATCGTCGGCCCGCACGCGACCGACCTGATCGGTGAGGCCGTCGTCGCGCTCGACGCGGAGGCCACGATCGAAACCATCGCCGACGGTGTCGCGCCGCACCCGACCCTGGCGGAGGGCATCAAGGAGGCAGGGCTCGTCGCGCTCGGCCGCGCCATCCACCTACCGCCGCGGCGGAGGTAGGCTCGACCCGTGAAGCATCGCCGCAACACGATTCTCTGGGCGATCGGCTGGTGGATCGTCCGACGCCAGATCCGCAGGCGCGCCGCGGGTGCCGTCGCGGGCGTCGGCGCGACGGCGGCGGCAACGGCGCAGCGCGGGCGGGTCCGCGCCGTGCTCGGCGCGGTTCTCCTCGTCGGGCTGCTCGCGGCGGGGCTCGTCGCCGCCCGGAAGCTGCTCTCGAGCGGGGAGCCTTCGGAGGCGCCCGCGCTGGCCGACGTGCCGCCCTTCCCCGACGTGCCGCCCTTCCCGGACACGCCGGGGGCTCCGGCCGAGCCGGAGCCGGGCCCAGCTGCCGCGTGACGCCGATCGCCGGGCCGGGGCCGGGCGTCGTCCGCTCGACCCTCGACGGGCTCGTCCCGTACGAGCCCGGCAGGCCCGTCGAGACCGTCCAGCGCGAGCTCGGTCTCGAGCACGTCGTCAAGCTCGCGTCGAACGAAGGCCCGTTCGGTCCCTTCCCCGAGGCGATCGAGGCGGTCGAGCGCGCGCTCGCCGAATCGAATCGCTACCCGGACGGCGGCTGCTACCGGCTCCGCGAGGAGCTGTCCGCACGACACGGCGTCGATTTCGGCGAGGTGGTCGTCGCAGCGGGCGCCGACGCCGTGATCGGCTACGCGTGCCAGGCGACACTCGACAGGGGCGACGAGATCGTCACGCCGTGGCCCTCGTTCCCGAGCTACGTCCTCGATCCGCTGAAGGCGGGGGCGACGACGGCTCGCATCCCGCTCGAGCACGGGCGCGTCGAGGTGGACGCGCTCCTCGGCGCCGTCACGGACCGCACGAAGCTTGCGTTCCTCCCGACCGTGAACAACCCCACCGGGACGATGACCTCACGTGCCGACGTGCTGCGCTTCCTGGACGCGGCGCCGGAGCACGTGCTGACGGTCGTGGACGACGCGTACTTCCACTACGTGGACGACCCAGACTTCCTCGACGCGATCGAGGAGACGGCCAAGCAGGGTCGCCG
Organism: uncultured Actinomycetes bacterium; assembly: GCA_963845965.1. Classification (GTDB taxonomy): domain Bacteria; phylum Actinomycetota; class Thermoleophilia; order Gaiellales; family Gaiellaceae; genus Gaiella. The sequence continues at coordinate 290,349 of CAWJUF010000001.1, forward strand.
CGTCCTCGTCCTGCGGACGTTCTCCAAGATCTACGGTCTCGCCGGGCTGCGCATCGGGTACGGCGTCGGCCCTGCCGAGGTGATCACGGCGATGCGCAAGGTGCAGCGCGCGTTCGACGTGACGACGCCCGCGCAGGAGGCTGCCCTCGCGAGCCTCGACGGTGACGCCGAGCTCGTCCGCCGTCGGGCGGTCAACCGCGAGGCGATGGCCGCGCTCGAGGCCGTCCTGCGCGCGCACGGCTTCGACCCGATCGCGCCGGCCGTCGGCAACTTTCTCTACGTCGACGTCGGAGAGGACGCGGAGGCGCTGAACCAGTCGCTCCTGCGCCGGGGTGTGATCGTCCGGCCGATGGGGTCGTTCGGCGCGCCCACAGCGCTCCGCATCACGGCGGGCACGCCCGAGGAGATCGCCTTCCTCGCCGAGCAGCTGGCTGCGGTTGTGTCCGCTTCCTCTTCTCGAACCCACAACGACAGGCCCTCCGCATGCTTGGCTACCGTTCAGCGCTCGGGCGCACGGCGCCCTGCTTCCCATGCGAACGACGCTGAAGAGAGGAGTCGGCCGCGGCGCGACGCTGAACGGCAACGGCCGGGCCGCGATGCCGCCCGCGCCCCTCGGGGCGGTCACCGTCTACCGCCAGCCGCCGCCTGTGACGCGCAGCGGTCGGTCGCTGGCGCTCGCGATCCTCGGCTGGTCGGCGCTCGTGCTCGCCGTCCTCGTCGGCGGCACCGCGGGCGGCGCGTACCTCTACCTCCACGAGACCGTCGCGGCGGTCGCGCCTCGCTCGGCCGAGGTCAAAAGGGCGCTCAAGTCGCTCGAGATCGCGCTGCCGGGCGAGCCCGCGACGGCGCTGGTGCTCGGCTACGACCACCGAGCGGACGAGGGGAAGAACACGCCGTCCCGCTCGGACACGCTCATGCTCGTGCGTGCCGACCCGGGCGAGAAGACGATCTCACTGCTCTCGTTCCCGCGTGACCTGAACGTCCCGATCGACTGCCCAGGCCAAACGCCGTTCACCGCGAAGATCAACGCGGCCTACGCGACGTGCGGCGCGGTCGGCTCGCTGCGCACCGTCCGCAACCTGACGGGGCTGCCGATCAACTACATCATCACGATCAACTTCCGCGGCTTTCGCCAGCTCGTCGACAAGCTCGGCGGCGTCTGGCTCGACATCGACCGCCGGTACTACAACGACCACGGCGGTCCGAGCGGCTACGCCAAGATCAACCTCCAGCCCGGGTACCAGCGCATGAACGGGACGCGGGCGCTCGACTTCGTCCGCTTCCGTCACACCGACTCGGACATCTACCGCACCGCCCGCCAGCAGCTGTTCGTGCGCTCGTTCAAGGACCAGATCGAGCACTCCGTCTCGCTCACGAAGCTGCCGCAGGTGATCAAGGTGATCACCTCCAACGTCGAGGTCGGCCAGGGCGGCGGCAAGGATGTCAGCGCGAAGACCGTGCTGCGGTACGCGGTGCTCGCGTACTCCCTGCCGCCGGGCCACACGTTCCAGGCGCGGATCGACGGGATCGAAGGGTTGAACGACCTGACGGCGTCGTCCGGACAACATCCAGCGCGCGGTGCGCGAGTTCCGCGACCCGGACGTCAGCTCGCCGGAGAAGGCGACACAGGTCGCGCTCGGTGAGAAGGTGAAGGTGAAGACGCCGTCACCCAAGGAGACGAGCGTGCTCGTCCTGAACGGGAACGGCGTCGAGGGCGCCGCGTCGAGCGCGAGCTACATCCTCTCGCAGCGCGGCTACCAGATGACCCAGCCGGCGAGCGGCCTGCGCGCCGACGCGCCGAGCTACGACTACTTCCGCACCCAGGTGTACTTCAACCCGAACGTGACCGGCGCGAAGCCCGCCGCGAAGAAGCTCGCCGCGCTGTTCGGCTCGGCGGACGCCGTGAAGCTCGTCCCCAAGATCCGCAAGCTCTCGAACGGCTCGATGCTCGTCGTCGTTCTCGGCCAGACGTTCCACGGCCGGCTTGCGTCGGCTCCGATCGACCAGACGCCGCAGCGTCAGCCCGCAAATGTCGTCTCGGGCGCGAGCGCGACCGTCGACCTCCTGCGCCGCTACCGGCAGCAGATCCACTTCCCGCTGATGGTGCCGACACGGATCGAGCGCTCGTCCTGGATCGACTCCGAGATGCCGATCCGCGTCTACAAGATCGATCCCGAGAAGAAGCACTCGGCGGTGCGGCTGACCTACCGCGTCGGCGGCAACCAGTACTGGGGCGTCCAGATGACCGACTGGAAGGACGCGCCGGTGCTCGCGGGCCGCAACTTCACCCGCAAGATCGGTGGCCGCCGGTACGAGCTCTACTACAACGGCCCGCACCTGCACATGGTCGTGCTCAACACCGACGGTGCGACCTACTGGGTCGTCAACACGCTGCTCGACCGGCTTTCGAACGAGACGATGATCGCGATCGCGAAGGGCCTGAAGCCGCTCGCGCAAGTCGCGAAGTCGTAGAGGCTCCAGCGACTATCCTGCGGCCCGACATGGCCGACCGGGGCAATCGCATCGCCGTCTTCGGCGCGGGGTACGTGGGGCTCGTGACGGGCGCATGCTTCGCCGAGCTCGGCCACCGCGTCACCGTGAGGGACGTGATCCCCGCGCGGATCGAGGCGCTCCGCCGAGGCGAGGTGCCGATCTTCGAGCCCGGGCTCGAGGATCTCCTCGAGCGAAACCGCGAGCGGCTGTCGTTCACGCTCGACGTCGCGGAGGCGATCGACGGTGCCGAGTTCGTGTACGTCGCGGTCGGGACGCCGCCCACCTACTCGGGCGACGCCGACCTCTCCGCCGTCTGGACGGTGATCGACGAGCTGCCCGCGGTCGACCACCGCGTCGTCGTCGCGATGAAGTCGACCGTGCCCGTCGGGACGGGCGAGAAGGTGCGGCACCGCCTTGACGAGCGGGGGCTCGCGCACGTCGGGTACGTCTCCAACCCCGAGTTCACGGCCGAGGGCACCGCCGTCCGGGACTTCATGGAGCCCGACCGGATCGTCGTCGGAGCATTCGACGAGGCGGACGGCGACGCGGTCGAGGGGCTCCACCGGGGCATCGAGGCGCCGGTCGTGCGATCCGACGTGGCGTCGGCCGAGATGATCAAGCTGGCTGCGAACGCGGCGCTGATGACTCGGATCTCGTTCATCAACGAGATCGCGAACGTGTGCGAGGCGACGGGCGCCGATGTCGTCAAGGTGGCCGAGGGCATCGGCCACGACCGCCGGATCGGCAAGAGCTTCCTCCGGGCGGGGGTCGGCTTCGGCGGCAGCTGCTTCCCGAAGGATTCGCTCGCCCTGAAGCAGCTCGCCGCGAGCTCGGGGTACCACTTCCAGGTCCTGAACGCCGTGATCGAGGTGAACGAGCTCCAGAAGCGCCGCGTGATCGGCAAGCTCAAGCAGCGTCTCGGAGCCCTGCGCGGGAAGCGCATCGCGCTCCTCGGCCTCGCGTTCAAGCCGAACACCGACGACACGCGCGAGGCGCCCGCCTTCGTGCTGGCCGGCCGGCTGCTGGCCGAGGGCGCCGACGTCGTCGCGTGGGACCCGGTTGCGCACGCGGACGGCCTGCACGGCGTCGAGCAGGTCGGCACCGTGGACGAGGCGACGCGGGGCGCGGACGCCGTCGTGCTCGTCACAGAATGGCCCGAGCTCGCAGACGTCGACTGGGCGGCGGTCGCGGCGCAGATGCGCACGCCCCTCTTCGTCGACGGTCGCAACATGCTCGACCCCGAGACGATGCGCGCCGCAGGGTTCACGTACGACGGAATCGGCCGCGCGGCCGCCGTCGAGCGTTGATGGAGGCGATCGTCCTCGCGGGCGGCAAGGCGGAGCGGCTCGGCGATGCCGCCGGAGGGGTGCCGAAGTCGCTCGTCGAGGTGGGCGGCCGCCCGCTGCTCGCGTGGCAGATCGGCCGGCTCGCCGCAGCAGGCGTCGACCGCGTGATCATCAGCTGCCTCGGCGGCCAGGAGAACGCGTTCGTCGAGGGGCTCGGCGAGGTCGGCGTCGAGCTCGTCTGCGCGGGCGAGCCCGAGCGGCTCGGGCGCGGCGGCGGGATCCGCTACGCGGCCGGCTTCCGTCGCGACGGGGGCGACGTGCTCGCGATGAACGGCGACGAGCTCGTCGACGTCGACTTCGGCGCGCTGCTCGAGCGGCACCGCTCGACCGGCGCCGCGGCGACCGTCACCGTCGCGCAGCCTCCGTCGCAGTTCGGGCAGGTCGACCTGACCGACGACGACGTCGTGACCGGCTTCCACGAGGTCTCGCGCGTCCCGTACTGGGTCAACTGCGGGATCTACGTCCTGTCCGAGGAGGCGCTCGAGCGCTTTCCGGAGAAAGGCGACCACGAGACGACAGCGTTCCCCGAGCTCGCCTCGGAGGGAAGGCTGCGCGCATTCCGACACACGGGGCTCTGGCTGACGGTCAACACGCCGAAGGAGCTCCGCCGCGCCGACGAGTACGTCGCCGCCCACCAGGAGTGGCTCGCGTGAGCAGCCGCGTTCGCCGTCGAGCCGCGCCGGGTCGAGAAGCCGTGGGGCTGGGAGCTCGTCTGGGCCGAGACAGAGGACTACGTCGGCAAGCTCCTCTTCGTCCGCGCCGGCCAGTCGCTGAGCCTGCAGTACCACGAGGTGAAGGACGAGTCGTGGCTCGTGCAGCAGGGTCGCGCCTCGCTCGAGCTCGGCGAGCTCGGAGGCGAGCTCGAGACGATCGAGATCGGCCCGGACGACGTGTTCCGCTACCGGCCCGGCACGGTGCACCGCGTGACGGCGATCGAGGACACGCTCATCGTCGAGGTCTCGACACCGCATCTCGACGACGTCGTCCGCCTCGAGGACCGCTACGGCCGCGAGGGCACGAGCGCGGCCTAGCGGCCTAGAAGTAGAACGCCTTCCAGGCCTCCCACCACGTGTCGGCCGTGACCGAGATGGTGCGGTCGTCGACGCGCTCGACGCCGTGGCGGAAGCGGAGCCTGTCGGCTGCGAGCGTGTTCTTGAACTCGACCTGGATCTCGCAGGGGCTCCCGGGGTTCCACGGCGGGACGGCGACGAGATCGGAGAGGGCCTGCTTCGCGCCCTCCTCGATCAGCTCGCGCGCCCGGAGTGGCGGGATCTGGCGGGCCGACGTCGAGCCGAGCCCCGTCTTCACCGCGACGGTGGTCAGGCTCTCGCCGAGGAGGTCGCGTCCTTCCCTGCACGCGACGTCGTCGCCGGTGACGAGCAGCACCGGGCAGTCCCACGTGCCGCAGAGCGCCGCGTGGATCCCCGTCTCGCCGACGAGCGTGCCGTTGAACCAGAGATTGAAGTAGTCCCTCCCGGACACCGTGTGGTTCATCACGCCGTGCCTCAGTCCGGCGCGCGCGTGCATGCCGACGAGGAGCGCGGCATCGCAGCCCTGCTCGAGGAACGCCGTGTACTCCGTCCAGTCCTCCTGAACGACGAACTCGCATGCGGGGTCGAGCAGGTCCGGGACGAGCGAGTTGAACGACCATTCCTCGCCGGCGCCGTGGCAGTCCATGACGACGATCTCGGTTGCCCCGGCTGACTTCGCACCGCGGACCGCCGCGTTGATCTCCTCGGTGTAGAGCCTGCGCCCCTCGTCGTAGAGAGGCTTGCCGCCGGCCGTCTGCGCCGCCTTGACGATTCCCGAAACGCCCTCCATGTCGCTGATCACGTGGACGCGCATCGCGTGGACACCCTAGACGCGCGACGCCCGCGACGGGCGCGCCGGAGAGACGCAAGCAACAGTCTGTTGCAAGCCGTCTTCTGCGCGCGGTTTCCGATCGTCTCGCGGCGGCCACACTCGTGCACCGGGCGAAGAACACCGCCATCTTGCCAAGACCGTGACATTGACAAGATCGTGGTAAGGTTTTCCCGCGTTGCAGACCTACACCGTCAGCCATGCGGCCGAGCGAACCGGCTGGTCGCCGCGGATGCTCCGCTACCTCGAGTCGACCGGGCTTGTCGTCCCGGCGCGGAGCCCGTCCGGCTACCGTCGCTACGGCGAGCACGACCTGGAGCTCCTGCGAGGTCTCGCAGAGCTGCGGCGGCGGTTCGACGTCGAGCTCGACCACGTTGCGTTCGTCGTCCGGCTTCGCCGCGAGCCGACGCTCCGAGCCGCGGTCGAAGGCTGGCTCGCCGGCGCGACCGTCCCCGCCGAAGGGGCGAGCGAGGCCGACTGGATCGCCTGGGAGCAGCGCAAGCACGAGCAGCTTCTCGTAGCCTAGAAAGACAACAGAGAGAGGGACAATGGCAACGACCATCAAGCACGACGTCAGGGACATCGCGCTCGCACCTGAAGGCGTGCGGCGAATCGAGTGGGCCGACCGGCAGATGCCCGTGCTCGCCGCGATCCGAGAGCGCTTCGAGCGCGAGCAGCCGCTCGCCGGCTATCGGGTGTCCGCCTGCCTGCACGTCACGACCGAGACGGCGAACCTCATGCGCACGCTGAAGGCAGGCGGCGCGGACGTGGTCCTCTGCGCGTCGAACCCGCTCTCGACCCAGGACGACGTCGCCGCGGCGCTCGTCTCCGACTACGGGATCGGCACCTTCGCGATCAAGGGCGAGGATCACGACACGTACTACGCGCACCTCGAGGCGGCGATCGACCATCGCCCGCACGTGACGATGGACGACGGCGCCGACGTGATCGGCATCCTGCACTCGGCCCGTCGCGAGCAGCTCGGCGACGTGATCGCCGGCACCGAGGAGACGACGACCGGCGTCATCAGGCTCCGCGCGCTCGAGCGCGACGGCAAGCTCGGCTTCCCCGTGATCGCCGTCAACGAGGCGAAGACGAAGCACCTGTTCGACAATCGCTACGGGACGGGTCAGTCGACGATCGACGGGATCATCCGAGCCACGAACGTCCTGCTCGCCGGCCGCACCTTCGTCGTCGCTGGCTACGGATGGTGCGGCCGTGGTGTCGCGATGCGCGCGAAGGGGCACGGCGCGCACGTCGTCGTCACGGAGGTCGACGCGATGAAGGCCCTCGAAGCCGTGATGGACGGCTTCCAGGTGATGTCGATGGCGAGGGCCGCCGAGATCGGCGACATCTTCGTGACCGCCACCGGCGACAAGCATGTGATCGCCCGCGAGCACATCGATCGCCTGAAGGACGGTGCGATCCTCGCCAACACGGGCCACTTCAACGTCGAGATCGACATTCCGGCGCTTCGGTCGCTCGCGACCGAGACCCGCGAGGCACGCGCGTTCGTCGAGGAGTTCATGCTCGCCGACGGGCGCAAGGTCTACCTCCTCGCCGAGGGCCGGCTCGTCAATCTCGCCGCCGCCGAGGGTCATCCGGCACAGGTGATGGACATGTCGTTCGCGAACCAGGCGCTCGCCGCTGAGTTCGTGATCGCGAACGCCGCGTCCCTCGAGCGGACGGTCTACGACGTGCCGAAGGAGATCGACGACGAGATCGCGCGGCTCAAGCTCGCGACGATGGGTGTCGCGATCGACGAGCTGACGGAGGAGCAGGCGAACTACCTCGCGAGCTGGGACGAGGGCACCTAGCGGGCGCCTGGTGTCCGACTCCAGGTCGGACACCGGAAGCACGCAGCAACCGTAGGGGCGGGACTAGTCTCGCCCCTACGCATGCCCGAGCTCGAACCGCACCGGATCGTCCGGCTCGAGGACGACGCCGTCGTCGTCCTCGACCAGCGTCGGCTGCCCGACGAGGAGGTCGACCTTCGCTGCGCGACGGTCCCCGAGCTCGCGGAGGCGATCCGCGTGCTCGCCGTGCGCGGCGCGCCGGCGATCGGCGCTGCGGCCGCCTACGGCATGGCGCTCGCCGCCGAGCGCGGGGACAACCTCGACGCCGCGTCCGAGATGCTCGCGGCGTCGCGGCCGACGGCGGTCAACCTCCGCTGGGCGCTCGACGCGATGCGCGACGACCCGACGCGCGAGCGCGCCGGGCGCATCCACGCAGACGAGGTCGAGCGCTGCCGGCGGATGGGGGAGCATGCGGTCGAGCTCATCCCGGCCGGTGCGCGCGTGCTGACGCACTGCAACGCCGGCGGCCTCGCAACAGGCGGCTACGGGACAGCGCTCGGGGCGATCCGGGCCGCATACGAGGCCGGGCTCGTCGAGCACGTCTGGGTGGACGAGACGCGGCCGCTCCTCCAGGGCGCGCGGCTGACCGCCTGGGAGCTCGAGCAGCTCGGGATCCCCTACGCGGTGATCGTCGACGGCGCGGCGGGCTGGCTCATGGCGCGCGGCGAGGTCGACGTCATCGTGACCGGCGCTGACCGCATCGCTGCGAACGGCGACACGGCGAACAAGATCGGCACGTACGGTCTTGCGGTGCTCGCGCGACACCACGGCCTGCCGCTGGTGGTCGTCGCACCCACCTCGACCCTCGACACGACGGCCGCTTCCGGCGCCCAGATCCCGATCGAGGAGCGCGATCCGGCGGAGGTGAGCCCGCGCTTCGCGGCCCGGAACCCCGCCTTCGACGTCACCCCCGGCGAGCTCGTCGCCGCGATCGTCACCGAGCGCGGCGTGCACCGCGCGCCGTACGCGGAGTCCCTCCCGCACGAGACGCCTGCCGCGCGATGATCCTCGACAAGGTCGATGAACGGACGCGCGCGGTGCTCGAGCGTTTCGGCTTCGACCCGGAGGGGTTCGAAACTCTTCGCGCGAAGGTCGCCTCCGGCGAGCTCTCGGCCGCATCGAACGTCGCTCGCGGCACGGTCGAGCCTCCCCGGGAGCACGACGTCGTGCGCCTTCCCGAGCCCGGCAGCGACGCCTGGACGGACGCCCGCGCGGCCGGGCTCCAGGTGCTCGGTGCAGGTCGGGTCGCCCAGGTCGTGCTCGCCGGTGGGATGGCCACGCGTTTCGGCGGCGTGGTCAAGGGCGCGGTCGAGGCGCTCGACGGGCGCAGCTTTCTCTCGTGGAAGCTCGGCGAGACTGCACGGCTCGGCGCCGCGCTCGGGGTCGAGATCCCCGTCGCGCTGATGACGAGCTTCCAGACCGAGGACGAGACCCGGTTGCATGTCGCGGGCCTCGACGTGCCGGCGCCCCTCTGGTTCTCGCAATACGTCTCGCTCAGGCTGGCGGAGGACGGAGAGCTCTTCCTCGAGGACGGCCGTCCCTCGCTCTATGCCCCGGGTCACGGTGACCTGCTCGACGCGATCCGCCGTTCGGGCACGCTCGCAGCGCTGCGGACGCGCGGCGTGGAGCACGTCGCGGTCTCGAATGTCGACAACCTCGGCGCACGTCTCGACCCTGCCGTGCTCGGATCGCATCTGCTCGCCGGGCGTCCGATGACGGCCGAGGTTGCCGCGAAGGACGGGGACCTGGGCGGCGCACCGGCGCGCGTCGACGGCCTGCTGGGACTGCTCGAAGGCCCGCAGTTCCCACCCGACTTCGACCAGGAGTGGATCCGCGTCTTCAACACGAACACGACCGTGCTGACGCTCGACGCGATCGACCGCGCGTTCGACCTCCCGTGGCTGTACGTGCGGAAGTCGGTCGACGGGCGGTCGGCGGTGCAGCTGGAGCGGCTGTACCACCACGTCGCGTGGCAGCTCGATGCGACCTTCCTCGAGGTGCCCCGTTCGGGACCGCGTGGCCGGTTCTTCCCGATCAAGGAGCCCGAGGACCTGGAGCGCTCCCGGCCCGCGCTCGGCGAGATGCTCGCGGCATCCGTGCTCGATTAGGCGCGAAGACGGCACGGACTCGTCACACCTCGCGCCCTACGGTGGGAGCATGGGCCTGCTCGGGCTGGTGCTGCCGACGCGCTGCGCGGGGTGCGGCGTCCCCGGAGCGGCGCTCTGCGCGAGGTGCCTCGCGTCGATCATTCGCATCGGCCCGCCGGTGTGCGAGCGGTGCGGCTGCCCGGGCGCATGGCCGGTGCGCCGCTGCGTCGAGTGCACGGGGCGGAGGCTCGCCTTCACGCGAGCGCGGGCCGCGATCGTGTACGACGCCCGGGCTCGTCCGCTCGTCTCGGCATGGAAGGAGCGAGGACGGCGCGACCTCGTCGAGGTCTTCGCGGCGCTCGTCGAGGAAGTGATCGCGTCGCCGTCCGCCGACGTCGTCACGTTCGTACCCGGCGATCGCGAGCGGGGCCGCGAGCGCGGGCACGTCCCGGTTGCCCGCCTCGCGTACGCGCTCGCAGACCGATGGAGGCTGCCCACCGCCCGGCTGCTCGCTCGGAGCGGGCCGTCGCGGCGGCAGGCCGGACTGCCGCGGGCAGAGCGCCGCGCGAACGTCCGCGGCCTCTTCGTCGCCCGGCGCGAAGCTCACGGCCGGGTCGTGCTCGTCGACGACGTGTACACCACGGGCGCGACCGCCGCGGCCTGCGCGACGGCATTGCGGCGGACGGGTGCGCGGTCGGTCGAGGTCGTTTGCCTCGCGCGGGCGGTGCGCTAGCGTTCGTGTACTGGACAGACGACGAGGAGGTGCCATGCGACTGCAGATCACGGTGCGGCGTGGACACGTGAACGACGATGTCCGGAGCTACGTGGAGGCGAAGTTCGCAAAGCTCGCCAAGCGCCTCCACGAGTCGACTCTCGTCGAGGTCGTGCTCGATCGGGAGCGGAACCCGCGGATCGCCGACGACCACATCGTCGAGGTCGAGCTCCACGTCAAGGGGCCGAACGTCCACGGCCGCGAGCCTGCACAGTCATACGAGGCAGCAACCGACCGGCTCGTCGACCGGCTCGAGCGGGTGATCGAGCGAGAGCGCGACAAGAAGGTGCAGGAGCCACGGCGCCGCGCTCACGGGGCAGCGCAGCCCGCGCCGGTCCCTGTCGAGGAGATAGAGCAGGCCCTGCGCACCGGCGACTGAGGTGCCCCTGCCGCACGATCCCGGTCCGCACTGGGGCGAGGTCGGGATCCACGGGCTCCACCGTCACCGCGAGTGGGACGCCGTCGCGACGGTCGACGCGCCCGACCTCGCGGGTGACGAGAGGTGGTTCGTCGTCCTCGAGTCGGGTGAGGTCGTGGCGGAGGACGGCGCCGCAGACCCGCGACTAGCGACCTCGGTCGCGCTCGCACCCCCGTTTCGGGCGCATGCCGTCCGGCAAGGCCCCGGGATCTGGGTCGTGGCGGCCGCGCGGATCAGGACCGTCGTGCTCACCGACGACCCCGGTGGTGACGTGGTCGAGCTCGCATGGGACGGACGGGAACGGAGCGTGAGGATCGACGGCGCGCCGACGCTCGCGGGCGTGCCGGATCTCGAACGCCTCGGCGCCGAGCGTCACGCCGCCTTCGTCGTGACGGCCTCGCGCGTGACCGGATCGATCTGGGACGTCTTCGTCGCGCCGCTATGAGAGCGGGCCGGAGCGCCAGCTGACCGTGGTGCCCCGCGCCCACGCGGAGCCGAGGCTGTCGGTGGAGAAGTGGAGCGGCTGCCACGGCTTCAGGACGATCACCTGCAGCAGCGTGTCTTCACCGGTCGAGACGACGCGGGCGCGCACCTGGGTTCCTTTGCGGTACACGACGGTGCCCTGCCGGTAGTCGAGCATCAGGCCGCCCGCCGGCAGGGTGACCGTGCTCGAGCCGACGGTCACGGTCGGCCCCACCTGGACGACCGGGCCGGGCAGCGCGAGCGCAATCGCGGTCACCGCCCCCGGCTCCTGCGTGTCGGTGGCGAGCACCTGGCCGGTACGGGAGAGGGTCACCACGCGCCCGTCGGCGAGCGCGGCCTCGACACGGCCCTGCCCAGGCCCGGTACCCGCGGCGAGCAGCCGTACGGGGCTGCGGAGATCGGTGCGGAAGACCCGAGCGCCGCTCTCCGCCACGAGCGTCACCGTCCCGCCGACGGCGTACGGGACGCCGTCCCGCGTGCCGTTTCCGAGCACGATCGCGGTCGGGCCGTCCGAGTCGGACGAGGCAAACGCCACGCGGCGAGCCGCCGTGCGCGTCGGCGTCGCGGTCCACAGCTGGTAGTCCGTGATGTTGCCGCCGATGTGCGTGACCCAGAAGACCCGGTGGCCGGTCGTCGCGACGGAAGCGATGCCGAAGCCGCCGCTGGGGTTCTCGTCGCAGCCGACGATCGTCCGGTTCCCGAAGGTCCACAGACCGCGCGTTCCCGTGTCCCAGAGCCTCACGGTGCCGCAGCTGTTGGTCGTCCGTCCGACGGCGTACGCGACAGAGCGACCGGTCACCGAAAGCGCCGTGACGGGCGCGGCGTTCGTCACGGTCCGGCCAGGTGTGAGCAGCGCGCCGGCCGTCCCGGAGACCGCGAGCGCGCCGAGGGCCGAGAGAGCGAAGGCGAAAGCGAGCGTTCTCATTGCGCGCATCATGCTCGCGCGACCGTGAAGGCCGCATGATGAGTCCGTTCGGAAACGTGGGCGGCCGAGTGGCCGGGCCCGAACCCGGTACCCTCTATCCATGCCAACCACGAGCTTCGGCCGGTTCGAGAAGGTCCTCCGCATCGGTGAGGGCCGGCGCCTGAAGCGCCTCGCCGAGCAGGCCGCCTACATCACCTCGCTCGAGCCCGACTTCGAGGAGCTCTCCGACGCCGAGCTGCTCGCCAAGACCGCGGAGTTCAGGCAGCGCGTCGAGAACGGCGAGTCGCTCGACGACGTCCTCTACGAGGCGTTCGCCGCCGTGCGCGAGGCGCGCAAGCGGGAATCCGGGCAGCGGCTCTTCGACGTCCAGCTGATGGGCGGGATCGCACTCCACGAGGGCGACATCGCCGAGATGAAGACCGGTGAGGGAAAGACGTTCGTGGCGAGCGCGCCGCTCTACCTCAACGTTCTTTCCGGCGTCAACGTCCACCTCGTCACGGTCAACGACTATCTCGCGAAGCGCGACGCCGAGTGGAACAAGCCGGTCTACGACCGCCTGGGCGTGTCCGTCGCCTCGATCGAGAACATGATGCCGTTCGCGAGCCGCCGCGAGGCGTACGCGGCGGACATCACGTACGGGACGAACTCCGAGTTCGGCTTCGACTACTTGCGCGACAACATGGCCGTCTCGCTCGACGGGACGGTGCAGCGCGGCCACACGTACGCCATCGTCGACGAGGTCGACTCGATCCTGATCGACGAGGCGCGGACGCCGCTCATCATCTCCGGCGAGCCGGAGACCGCGGCAAAGACGTACTACGACTTCGCGCGCGTCGTCCGCGAGCTCGAGGGCGCGCCGCTGACGCGCAAGGTGATGAAGGGCGAGGACGAGACCGAGCTCTCTGGCGCCGACTTCCTCTACGACGAGAAGTTCAAGACCGTCTCGCCGGCGCAGACAGCGCTCGACAAGGTCGAGCGCGCGCTCGGGATCGACAACCTGTACGACCCGCGCAATGTCCAGCTCGTCAACCACCTGACACAGGCGCTCAAGGCGGAGTCGCTCTATAAGCGCGATGTCGACTACGTCGTCCAGGACGGCGAGGTGAAGATCGTCGACGAGTTCACCGGGCGCATCATGGAAGGCCGCCGTTGGAGCGAGGGCCTGCACCAGGCGATCGAGGCGAAGGAGGGAGTCGCGATCCGCGAGGAGAACGTCACGCTCGCGACGATCACGCTCCAGAACTACTTCCGCCTCTACGAGAAGCTCGCCGGCATGACCGGGACGGCCAAGACGGAGGAGAAGGAGTTCGTCGAGATCTACAACCTCCACGTCGTCGAGATCCCCACGAACGTGCCGGTCGCGCGCGCGGACGAGAACGACTTCATCTTCAAGTCGAAAGAGGCGAAGTGGGGCGCCGTGGTCGAGGACATCGTCGAGCGCCACGAGAAAGGGCAGCCGGTGCTGGTCGGCACGATCGCGGTCGAGACGTCCGAGTACCTCGCGGAGCTGCTCACGCGGCGCGGGATCCCGCACAACGTGCTGAACGCGAAGGAGCACGAGCGCGAGGGCGAGATCATCAAGGACGCGGGTCAGCCCGGCGCGGTGACGATCGCGACGAACATGGCGGGCCGCGGCGTCGACATCAAGCTCGGCGAGGGCGTGCTCGATGTCGGCGGCCTCTACGTGCTCGGCACCGAGCGTCATGAGTCGCGGCGCATCGACAACCAGCTGCGCGGACGCTCCGGCCGCCAGGGCGACCCGGGCGAGACCCGCTTCTACCTCTCCGCGCAGGACGACCTCGTGCGCCTCTTCGCCGGCGACCGGATCCACGGGATCATGGAGCGCTTCAAGATCCCGGACGACCAGCCGATGGAGGCGTCGATCCTCTCGCGCCAGATCGAGAACGCGCAGAAGAAGGTCGAGGAGCAGAACTTCGTCTCGCGCAAGAACGTCCTCAAGTACGACGACGTGATGAACACGCAGCGCATGGTCATCTACGGCCAGCGCGGCCGCGTGCTCGAGGGGGACGACCTCTCGGACGAGATCCGGGGCTGGATCGAGGACGTCATCGGCGCGAACGTGGCCCAGTTCACGGATGCCGAGATCTCCGAGGAATGGGACCTCGCCGGGCTCGTCGCGCAGATGCAGGCGCTGTACGGAACGGACATCACGCTGGAGGAGCTCGGCGAGGAGGTCGACGTCGACAACCGCGAGATGCTCGTCGAGGAGTTCGTCGCGGACGCGCTCGACACCTACGCGGAGCGGGAGGAGTCGTTCGGCCCCGAGCTGATGCGCGAGATCGAGCGGTACGTGATCCTCCAGATCGTCGACACGCGCTGGCGCGAGCACCTCGAGTCGATGGACTACCTGCGCGAGGGCGTCCACCTCCGCGCGATGGCGCAGAAGGATCCGCTCGTCGAGTACCGCGGCGAGGGGCACGCGATGTTCGAGGAGCTCGGCCGCGTGATCCGCGAGGAGGTCGTGTTGACGCTGTTCCACGTCGAGGTGCAGCGTGACGAGGCCGAGCAACAGCTCCAGCCGGTTGCCGCGCCGCAGGCGCTTGCCTATGAGCACGAGCAGCTGCACGGCGCCGACGCGATCGCCGCCGCCGGTGGCGGCGCCGCGACGGCGCTCGCGGCGCCACCCGAGACGACGCCGATGGGGACGCCGAAGCCGGTCGTCAACGAGCACCGGGACATCGGGCGCAACGACCCGTGCTGGTGCGGCTCCGGCAAGAAGTACAAGCGCTGCCACGGCGCGTAGCCGCCCGGCGGGCGGCTCCGCTGGCCGCTACACCGGTGGCGGCGCCGCCTCCGAGCCGGTACGACCTGCTCCTCGTTCCGCTCCTCTCGGTCGGCGCCCGGATGTGTAGGACGCGCGTTTCCGGGTAGTGCTCAACCCACCGTCTAGAGGGGAGTGATATGACGAAGATGCTTCGGGCGTCGGTGCTCTTTGCACTGGTCGCCCTCACGTTCGTCGCGGTCGGTTCCGCCGACGTCAAGATCACGGATCAGCCCGCGGGATACGTCCGTCACGACGGACTCGCCGGGGCCGCCGCGGACATCACGATCGCGAGCTGCAGCAGCGACGTCACGGATCCAGCGCTCGACGCTCCGGCGCCGACACCGCCGGCCGACGAGGGCGGCGGCGAGCGGCAGCAGAACGAGCCGGCGGCTGCGGTCGATCCGGTCACGCCGCTGCACATGACCGCAGGGTCGAACGACTACTGCAGCACGGCGACGACGACCGACGCCTACGCGGGGTTCTACTACTCGTCGGACGGCGGCCAGAGCTGGACGAACAGCCTGCTGCCCGGGTACCCCACGGACACGTCGAGCGAGGGCTCGAACTGCTCGATCACGCCGCAGCACTGCCTCGTGATCAACACGGGCGACCCCGTGCAGGCGTTCGACCGCTGGGGTCACGTCTACTACGGAGTGATCGGCTTCAACCGCAGCAAGCCGTCGAACGGCTCGATCTTCGCCGCCCGCTACGACTGGGCCGCGCCGATGACCTCTCCCGACTACCGCTGGACTGCGCTCGTCGCGCGCGGCGCGCCCGCGCTCTCCGGGAAGTTCGAGGACAAGGTGCAACTGGAGGTCGACCGCGGCGTGGCGAGCCCCTACGCGGGCAGCCTCGCACGGCCATGGGGCAACGTCTACGTCTGCTGGGCCCAGTTCGTGGGCAACTCCGGCAACAACGGCGTCTACATCGCCCGCTCGACCGACGGCGGCAGGACCTACTCCCAGCCGCAGAAGATTTCGGAAGGCGTGCATGGGAGCCAGTTCTGCGACATCGCCGTCACGAGCAACGGCACCGTCTACGTCGTCTGGCGCTCCTTCGAGGGTCGCGGGAAAAACCAGGTGAACGGCGTCGTCGTGGCCAAGTCGACGGACGGAGGGAAAACGTTCACAAAGCCGCAGGTCGTGACGGAGTTCATCCCCTGGGACGTCGGCGACCTCGCGGGCGTGCCCGCCGAGGAGCGCGAAACGGCGATGGAGGAAGCCTGCGAGCAGGGAGACGGGATCGAGTGCGGGGAGAGCGAGAACGAGTCGGGCCCCGAGCGTGAGCAGACACCCACGCGGGACTGTGGCGACGGCCCGTTCGTGTGCGAGTCGGGCTACGTCTTCTTCCGTGAGGACAGCCAGACGCGGATCACCGCCGATCCGACCGACACGGCCCGTCCGCAGGCGGCGTACATCGTCTACAACGCCACGGTTCCGGGGACGGAGACGCCGACTGGCACGAGCTACGGGACGGTCGAGCCCGGGATCGGAAGCCAGGGTCAGCTCTACCTGGCGAAGACGCTCGACGGCTCGAGCTGGACGACCGGCGTGCGCGTCACGCCCGGCCAGGCCAAGGGCCATCAGTTCTTCCCGGACATCGACGCGAACGCCGGCAGCCTCCACGTCGTCTGGCAGGACAGCCGCAACGACACGGCCACCGGTCCGCCGAGCACGCCGAGCGGCGGCGACTACCGCACGGTGCCGATCGCGAACAGATGGGTGTCGTCGAACCCGCCCGGGAGCGTCTCGGTGGGCGTCGGCGTCGGGATCGAGACGTACTACGCGGTCTCGACGAACCTCGGGGTCAGCTTCACCGCCCAGCCGGTCTCGGCGCGGGCGCAGATGCCCCAGTACGAGCAGTTCGGCAACCGCGACATCCCGTTCTTCGGGGACTACAACTCGATCTCGGCGGTCGGTAGCACCGTCCTCATGGACTGGACGGATCAGCGCGATCCGCTCGAGACGAAGCCCGGGACCGACCCGAGGTACCCGCTCGACGGGACGGACGGCTTCGACGTCCTCCAGTGCCGGACGGCGACGGCGTCGGGATTCACGGCCGACGGCTGTCCGAACGCCGGCGGGCTCGATGAGAACATCTTCGGGTTCGTGTTCGGCTAGCGGCCCGACCGACCGACGGAGGGGCCGGCATCTGCCGGTCCCTCCGGTTCTCGGCTCTCGGATCTCGGCGTTCTGAGCGCTACGATCGCCTCCATGGCAGTCACCGACGACAGACCGGTCGCCGACCAGCTCGCGGAGCTCAGGGCCCAGCTCGCCTGGGTCCGTGACTACCTTTGACCCGGATACGCTGACCCGCAGACGCGTCGAGCTCGAGCAGCGGATGGGCGCCCCCGATTTCTGGGACGACCAGGCCGAGGCGGCCCGTGTCTCGACGGAGCACGCCCGCGTGACGCGCAAGCTCGACCGCTACGAGACGCTCTGGCGCGAGGTCGACGATGCCACGGAGCTGATCGAGCTCGAGCCGGAGCTCGAGGAAGAGGTTGCCGAGCAGGTCGCCCCGGTGAGGGACGAGCTCGCACGGCTCCGGGAGGAGGCGCTCTTCAACGGCGAGTACGACGCCGGGGACGCCGTCGTCACGATCACGGCGGGCACGGGCGGCACCGACGCGCAGGACTGGGCGGAGATGCTGCTGCGCATGTACCTACGCTGGACCGTAGACCGTGGGTTCCAGACGGAGCTCGTCGAGGCGAGCCCCGGCGAGGAGGCGGGGCTCAAGTCTGCGACGTCCTTCGTCCGCGGCGAGAACGCGTACGGGCTCTTCAAGGCCGAGCGTGGCGTCCACCGGCTCGTGCGCCTCTCCCCGTTCGACTCGGCGCACCGCCGGCACACGGCGTTCGCCCAGGTGGTGGTCGCACCGCTCCTGCCCGAGAGCGAAGAGGTGGAGATCGACGAGAGCGACCTCCGGATCGACACGTACCGGGCGAGCGGTGCCGGCGGCCAGCACGTCAACAAGACCGACTCGGCCGTGCGGATCACCCACGTGCCGACGGGAATCGTCGTGCAGTGTCAGAACGAGCGCTCGCAGACCTCGAACAAGCAGACAGCGATGCGCATGCTCCGCTCCCGGCTCGCAGAGCTCGCCGAGGAGGAGCGCGAAGCCGAGCTCGCGAAGGAGCGGGGGAGCAAGGTCGACGTCGGCTTCGGCAGCCAGATCCGCTCCTACGTGCTCCACCCGTACCAGATGGTCAAGGACCACCGCACGGACTTCGAGGTCGGGAACGCCCAGGGCGTCCTCGACGGGGCGCTCGACGGCTTCGTCCAGTCGTACCTCCTCGCCCGAGCCGCAGGGAAGGCGTAGCCACCTCGAAGCCCAAGCCTGTCGTGCCTACGGCCGGCGCCCCACGGGACGCAAGGCGACGAGCCAGGCCGACGGCGTCAAGCGACGGTGGAGGGACACGCGCGCGAAGCCGGCCTCGCGCCGGGCCGGTGCGGTCCGGGCTGCCTCGCGGGCGAGCACGGCGTGGTGTTCCCGGACGAGCATCCGCCGGGCGTCGGCGTCGGGATGGATCATCGCGTCGCCTCCTTTCGTCTGCAGTCCCCCAGCCGGACGAGCGCCCCGCGGCCTCCGTCGACGGCCCAGAGCTGACCGCGGGCGGCGATCGGCCCTGCGTCCGTGCCACGCGACAGGCGCGTCCGGTGGACGACGCCACCGCTCGACCTGCCCAGCGCGACGACCTGGTTCCGCTCGGCCACCCAGAGGCGGCGCTCCAGAGCGAGCGACGGGCCGTATCCGTCGGCGCGCACGCCGGATCGCACCCGCACGACCCTCCCGTCGTGGATGCGGACCAGCTCGCTCTTGCCTGCGACCCCGACCCATGCCCCGTCACCGTCTGCGACCAGCGTCCTCGCACCCGGAACGCGGACGCGGTCCCGGAAGGTCATCGTCTCCGGGTCGAAGACGCTCACCTCGTTGCCGGCGGCCGTGATCACCCAGACGCCGTACGGCCCCACTGCAAGGCCACCCGGCCAGAGCTCGCCGCGCGCGAAGCGAGCGAGCTTCACCACGTCTCCGGTGCTCGGGTCGATCCCGGCGACGGTCGACCGGAGCTGGCTCGCAACCCAGACGAGACCGTGTCCGACCGCCACCGCGCTCGGAAGGGAATCGACGCGCGTCGACGAGACGACCCGGTTCGAGCGCGGATCGACGCGCAGCAGGCGCTCGCCAAAGAGGTCGATTGCCCACACGGCACCGAAACCGCGTGTGAGGGAGGTCACGGCGCCGCCCGGCCGGATCCGCGCCACGGGCCGGTTCGTCGACGGATCGATGCGGACGAGCCCCCCGAGGGCCGTGGCGACCCAGACCGCGTCCGACGTGGCCTCGACGTCCGTGGGAACACCGCCGACCCGGATCGAGAGCCCGCAGGCAGCCGGTCGCGCGCCGGGCCTGCCGTCGGTGGCCGCGCTCCCTGTTGGGCCAAGCGGAGTCCAGCCGACGCCCACCGTCGCCGCCGCGGCGAGCAGGAGGACTGCGGACAAGCGGAGCATTCCGTTCACCGGTCCGCGTGCCGGAGCCTCAGCGTCCCGGTGAGGGTCGACTGTCGCGCCGGCAGGTAGACCGCAGTGCGTCCGCTTCCCCAGGCGCCCGCGAACACGCCGGTGCTCGAGGTCCCGTCGGCCGTCCACGTACCGCGCGCGACGAGACCGATCTCCGTCTCGCAGACCTCCGCAACCTCGTGGAGGACGAGCACGCCCCTGTCGAGGACGATCCGCCGAGTGCCGGCGTTGGTCCAGCTGCCCCGCCCGCACGGCTCCACCGAGCGGTCCTGGCTCATGGCGAGGACGACCGTTGCCGAGCCGTACCCGTCGACCGTCCCGTTCGCGGTGTTGATCAGCTGGAAGACGCCGAGGTCTGCGAGTCGGTTCGTCGTCGACGCGTTCGATTCCGTGAAGGTCGCTCTGAAGGCACTCCCCGCGCTCGTCGCGCCGGCCGCGGCGTGCAACGCGACCGTGCTCCCACTCGTCACGAGCACGAGCACGAGCAGTACCAAGCGAGTCCGGTTGCGCATCATCGTTCTCTCCTCCGTCGCGGCCACCCGTTGCGGCCGAGGCGACGACCCTGCCCCGGCCCTCTGAAGGGCGGCCAAAAGAGCGCCAAGCACGGCCTAAAATCGCCACGTGTCCAGCGGTTTCGACGCAAGGGAACCTGCCGCCGGAGGATTGGAGTTCCATATCCTCGGGCCGCTCGAGGTCTGGCGCGACGGCGTCCGAGTCGACCTCGGGCCGCCGAAGCAGCGCGCGGTGCTGGCGGCGCTGTTGCTCAATGCGAACCGCGTCGTCCCGACCGACCGCCTGATCGACCAGCTCTGGGGGGAGGCGCCTCCGAACACGGCGCGGGCTGCGCTGCAGGTCTACGTCGCCGGGCTGCGCAAGGCGCTCGGGAACGGACACGCGACGCTGACCACCCGGGCGCCCGGGTACGTGCTCGAGGTCGAGCCGGGTGCCCTCGACCTCGAGCGGTTCGACGGTCTCCGATCCGAGGCGCGGGCGACGGCCGACCCGGTCGGACGGTCCGCGCTTCTCCACGAGGCGCTCGCGCTCTGGCGCGACGCTCCGCTGACCGAGTTCGACAACGAGCCGTTTGCGGAGAGCGCGGCGGCACAGCTCGAGGAGCGACACCTTGCGGCGCTCGAGGAGCGGATCGACGCCGATCTCGCGCTTGGACGGCACGGCGTGGTCGTCTCCGAGCTCGACGTGCTCGTCGGCGAGCAGCCGTACCGCGAGCGCTTTCGAGCACAGCAGATGCTCGCCCTCTACCGCTCCGGCCGTCAGGCGGATGCACTGGCCGCGTATCGAGCGGCGCGCGAAGCCTTCGCGACGGGCCTCGGGATCGAGCCGGGCGCGGAGCTCAAGTCGCTCGAGCGAGCGATGCTCGAGCAGGATCCGACGCTCGATGCCCCCCACGCGACGCCGGAGGCGGCCGCGCCGCCCTCGTCGCCGGTCAGCCGTGGAGGGCGTCGTGCGTGGCTCGTGGGGCTCGCCGGCCTCCTTGCGGTAGCTGGGCTCGTGGTGGTCGTGCTTCGCGCCCGCGACGACGCCTCTGCCATCGTCGCGCCGCCGAACTCCGTCGCCGTGATCGATCCGGACACGAATACGGTGGTCACGTCGATCCAGGTGGGAATCCGCCCCGGGCCGATCACCGCCGGAGCTGGATTCGCGTGGGTGGGCAACATGGGCGACCGAAACCTGACGAAGATCGACATCCAGAACCAGACGTTTGCGGGGACGGTCCCGCTCGACGAGAGAACGCCGACGGGGCTCGCGTTCGATCGCGGTGTCGTCTGGGTCGCGCACGGGCTGCTCGGGAGCGTCAGCCGCGTGAGCGCGCAGTTCGGCGACGTCGTCGGCGTTACCCCGGTCACCGAGAAGGGGATCTACTCGTCCACGGGGAGCATCGCGGCCGGCGACGTCGATGCGATCTGGGCCGTGTTCGGCGACGCGACGCTCGCGCGGCTCGACCGCGCGACCGGTGCGGTCACCAAGAAGACATCGACAGGCGCGTCGCCCACGGGACTTGCGGTCGGCTACGGCTCCGTCTGGGTTTCGAGCGCCTTCCGGTCGACCGTCCAACGCTTCAGCCCTTTGTCACTGGCGGAGGTGCAACGGGTCACCGTCGGGAGTCGACCGGCTGCGATCGTCGCCGGCTTCGGCGACGTGTGGGTCACCAGCTCCGGCAGCGATCTGGTGTACCGCGTCGACATCGGGGGAGGCTCGATCGCCGCGACGATCCCCGTCGGCGATGGCCCCACCGCGATCGCCGTCGGAGTCGACGCCGTGTGGGTCGCGAACACGGCGGCGGGAACGGTCTCTCGCATCGATCCGGAGACGAACAAGCCGGTCGAGACGATCGAGGTCGGTGAGGCGCCCGCCGGGCTGGTCGTCGCGGGAAACCTCGTCTGGGTGACAGTGCAGGCGCGCTGAGCGACTACTTCAGGCAGACGGTGGCGAGATCGAGCGCCGGCCGGAGGACGACGCACCGCGGGTCGACGCGGGACGAGACGAACGTGACCTCGTTCAGCACGTCGATCGCGGCGAAGGGAGCCTCGACCCGGGCGAGCTCCGTGTCGATCTGCCCGTAGGCCTGCTGGCGCGCCTTCCCCTGCGTCCTGCGGGCGGCTTGCCGCAAGCTCGTGTCGATCGCCGCCGACGCGAACCCCCCGAGATTCGTGCCGCCGACGAAGTCTGTGTCGAGCAACGCGTTCAGGTACGCATACGGATCGGGTATGGGCGGTGACCAGAGGACGAGCGCGATGTCCCACGGCTCGCCGGGGCGGGCCAGCTGGCCGGCGTACGCCGCCGACGCGATGTGCTCGGGTATGGCCTTCACCTCGACGTCGAGGTCAATCTCCGCGAGCTGTTGTCGCACCGTCATCGCCGTCGCCATCGGCGGTGGGAAGTCGGTCGTGTACATCACGGCCTTCCCCCCGCGCGTGTGGCCGCGCGCGAGCTCTTTCGCCTTGCCGAGGTCGGCTGCGAGGAGCGGATAGACGTCGGCATCGACGAAGCCCGGCATTGCGTGCGGAAGGTATTGATCGGTCCGCGCAGCGATGGGGCCGCCGCTCAAGGCAGACCTGTCCAGCGCGTAGTTGACCGCGCGTCGCAGCTCGGGGTTGTCGCGAAAGAGCGGCCTCGAGGCGTTGAACACCAGCAGCCTGACCGTGAAGCCCGGCTTGACGAAGAATCGCTCGTGGTTGACCCCGTACTTCGAATACAGCGGCTTCTCGAGGGACGGGTCGAAGAACGAGGGCCCGACCTGATGGCCCCAGTCGGCCTCGTTCCGATCGATCTTGAGCACCAGGTCGCGCGGCGACGCGGCCCGGAGGTCGACCTCGAAGCGCTCCACGTGGCGGGGCCGGTTTCCGCCGTAGAAAGGGTTGCGGCGAATCACGATCCGCTCGTCAAGCCGATACTCCGATACGAAGAACGGCCCGGCAGCGGGAATCTCCGCCCGGCCCTCGGGATCGACCGGGAGCGAGGGCGGGACGGCGCACATGTACGGCATCGCGGTACGGGCCTCGAAGGCTGCGGGAGGTCGAACGAAGCGCACCGTCAGCGTGTAGCCGCGCGCGCTGACCCCCGCGGCGGCCGCGCTCCGGCCGGCGTGCACATCGCCCGCACCAACGATGTCGCCCAGCTGCGTCGCCCAGGGCGAGCCCATCCCGGGCGAGAGCACACGGTTGATGGCTCGCGCGAACGCGTTCGCCCGGACGGGCTTTCCGTCGCTGAAGCGGAAGCCCTTCCGCACCGTGAACGTGTACGTGGTGCCGTCGCGCGACACCTTGGGCGGCGCGGCCGCGGCCTCGGGGACGAGCTGGAACGATCCCGGCGTGGGCTTGTCGGGGTACGACATCAGCCGCAGGCACGTGGCGTCGAGCAGCGCCCATGCGGGCGCGGTGTACGCGAGCGCAGGGTCGAGGGAGTCGATTCCCGGAGCCGATCGCGTAGCTGATCCGGAACACCCCGCCGTTCTTCACGCCGGTCGCCGTCGTCGCGGGCCGCAGACGCGGCGAAGCCGGTTGCCGCGACCGTCATGACGACCATGGCAAGGCGAATACTTCGCCGACTCACTCGTTCACCCCTGTGGAGACGTGTCCGCTGCCCGAGCGTACGCCGTGCGATGCCAGTCCACAAGCGCCGACCTCCGGCGTTTCGCGTGTTCCGTCCAGGCATTGCGTCACCTCCGTGGTCGTCTTCGCCGCGTCCCCGGTAGTTGGCCACCGATCGCCAAAGTGGGGCCAAAGGGGCGCCAAAGACCGGAACCGCCGTAGGACTCGGCTACAATTCGGCGAACCTGAACCGGAGCGGCCTCGGGACGGAGGTCGCCGTCGAACGCTCTCGTACCGGTCATGGACGATCTCCTCACATCACCTGCCGATTCCGCTGCCGCGCTCCTCGAGGGGCCGGACGTCGCGGCGACCAACGGGTCGAACGCCGCCGCAGCGGCGGCGATGATCGTGTTCGAGGACGTCCGCAAGGTCTACGACCCGGACGTCGTCGCGCTCGAGCATGCGTCCTTCGTGATCGAGAAGGGCGACTTCGTCTTCGTCGTCGGCCCGTCCGGGTCGGGGAAGTCGACGATCATCCGGCTCCTGCTCAAGGAGCTCGAGCCGACGAGCGGGCGGATCATCGTCGGCGGGCGCGACCTCACGAGGCTGAAGCGCTCCAAGGTCCCGCTCCTGCGCCGCAATGTCGGCTGCGTCTTCCAGGACTTCAAGCTCCTCCGCGACCGTTCCGCGTTCGAGAACGTGGCGTATGCGCTCCGCGTGCAGGGCGAGTCCTCGATCGCGATCCGCCGCAAGGTACCCGAGGTGCTCGCGCTCGTCGGCCTCGCGCACAAGTCCGGCTCCCGGCCCGACGAGCTGTCGGGCGGCGAGCAGCAGCGTGTCTCGATCGCCCGCGCCGTCGTCAACCATCCGCCGCTTCTGATCTGCGACGAGCCGACGGGCAACCTCGACCCGGACACGTCGGTCGGGATCATGCAGCTCCTCCACCGGATCAACACGGCCGGGACGACGATCTTGATGGTCACGCACGATCGCGAGATGGTCGACAAGATGCGCAAGCGCGTGATCGCGCTCGACAGCGGCAAGGTCGTCCGCGACGAGCGCCGCGGGGGCTACGAGACCGAGTGACAAGCCGCTTCAAGCTCGTCGTCTCCGAGGCATTCCGCTCGATCGGATCGAACCTGTCGACGTCCTTCGCGGCGACGATGACCGTCCTGATCGGGATGTTCCTGCTCGGGCTGCTGATCGCCCTCGGCTCGTGGGTCGTGTCCTGGTCGGATCACGTGAAGGATCAGCTCGAGGTGAAGGCGTTCTTCGCCGAGGACGTGAAGCCGAAGCAGGTCAACGCCGTCGGCGCCTATCTCCGCACGCTGCAGACCGACGGGAAGATCAAGGACTACCAGTTTGTCTCGCGCGCCGAGGCGCTGCATCGGATGCAGAAGAAGTACCCGGAGCTGACCGCCGACCTCCCCTCGAACCCGCTGCCGGACTCGTACGAGATCACGCCGAGGCACGCCGAGGAGGTCAAGCAGCTGTCGGCTGCCATCCGTGGACAACAGTTCGGCGGCGTCGATCGCGTCAAGGACGGACAGCAGACCTCGAAGCGGATCCTCCAGGTCGCACGCGTGATCGAGGTCGTCTTCCTCGTCGCGGTGGTCGTCCTCCTCGCGGCATCCGTACTCCTCATCGCGAACACGATCCGGCTCTCGATCTTCTCGCGCCGGAGGGAGATCGAGGTGATGAAGCTCGTCGGGGCGACCAACTGGTTCGTGCGCGGGCCGTTCATGGTCGAGGGGCTCCTGTGCGGCCTGGTGGGTGCCTTCGCGGCGGTCGTCCTGCTCCTGATCGGCAAGGAAGCGGCGCTCCCGGCGATCCTCGGCCACATCGACTCGTCCAACGACGTCCAGGCGCTCGGCTTCACGCTCATCGCCCTGATCTTGCTCGCCGTCGGGCTCGTCGTCGGCGCCCTCGGCTCCGGCCTGACGCTGCGCCGGTACCTCAAGGTCTGACGCCGCGGTCGCCGTCGGGCGACCGCGGACATGTCCCGACCGGACGTGGCTACGTGCCTGGCACGACATTCGTCTCGCTGTCGCGCGAAAATCGCGGAAATTGCGACGCTCCGAGGACGATCGCCTGTCCTGACCGGCCATGGCCGCTGCGGACGTGGCAACGTGCCTGGCACGAAGTGCCCCCTCGCCGCGGCTACGGTTGCCCGATGCCGCGCAGCCGCCGCTCTCGCCCGCCGCGGCGTCCGTCCCGGGCTGCCCGGCACGCACGCGCCACCGGCGCGTACAAGCGGGCCGCGGTGAAGCGCGCCGAGGGACAGATCGAGATCCGGCTCCCGGAAAGGCGAAAGCCTCCCGAAACCGTCGTCGCGCATCTCGGGCCGACGAACTCCGGCAAGACGCACGACGCGCTCGCGTTCCTCGCCGAGTACGGGCGCGGCGTGTACGCGGGGCCGCTGCGGATGCTCGCGCAGGAGGCCCATCGCCGGCTTGCTGCGCTCCTCGGCGAGGAGCAGGTCGGGCTCGTCACGGGCGAGGAACGGCTCAACGACCACGCGCCGATCCTGTGCTGCACCGTCGAGATGGCGCCGGGACAGGGCGAGGTGCTCGTCCTCGACGAGGTGCAGTGGGCCGACGACGAGGAACGCGGGGCCGCGTGGACCGAGCTGCTTCTCGCCGGCGAGTACCGCCACGTCCGGCTGCTGGGCGCGCTCGACGCGCTCCCGCTCGTGCGCCGTGCCTTTCCTGGCGCCGAGCTACGCGTGCACGAGCGGAAGCTGCCCCTCGAGTTCGTCGGTGCCCGCCAGCTCCGTGCGCTGACCCCGGGGACAGTGGTCGTCGCGTTCAGCCGCAAGGCCGTCCTCGCGCTCGCGGGCGAGATCAACCGGCTGCGCCCCGACCGGGTCGCGGTGCTCTACGGAGCGATGCCGCTCGCGTCGCGCCGCGAGGAGATCGACCGCTTCATCGCGGGCGCCGCGGACGTCTGCGTCGCGACCGACGTGCTCGGACACGGCGTCAACCTCCCCTGCGAGACCCTGCTCTTCGCGGAGACGACCAAGTTCGACGGCGTCGAGCGGCGTGACCTGCTGCCGTGGGAGCTCGCTCAGATCGCGGGCCGCGCCGGTCGCTTCGGGCTCGTCGAGCGGGGCCACGTCGGCGTGCTCGTCGGCGTGCCGTGGGCGAGCGCCGACCCGGACATCGTCGAGTCGGCGCTCGAGCCGCACGTGGAGCTGCCCGAGGGCCATCGCGGCTACCGGATCGTCGACGAGGCGCGGATCGGGCCGCGGCTCGGCGACCTCGGCGTCGACGATCCCCGTGACCTCGACGCCGCGCTCGGCGCATGGCACCGCGTCGCGACCCGCGAGTGGGCGCACGAGAGCTGGCTGGCCGTCGAGTCGCTCCAGCCGATCCGCGGCCGCCTCGCCGTCGTCCAGCGGCATCTGCGCGAGCGCGGCCGCCGTCTCGAGCTGGACGACACCTGGCGGCTCGTGAACGCCCCCGTCGACCCGGACGGCGCGGAGCTCCTCGGCGTTCTCGCCCTCGCCGTCTCCGGCGACCGAGCGCAGCGGCCGCTTCTCCAGTTCCTGCTCGACACGTCTCGGCTCCGCGACGCGCGGCTCGAGGAGGCGGAGGAGGCGGGGCGCGTGGCGTCGATCCTGCGCTGGTTCGCGCTCCAGTATCCGGGCGTCGGAGGCGTGACGATCGAGCGCGCCGCCGAGCTCGAGCGGGCCGCGGCAGAGCGAGTCGTCAGGCGGCTCGCCCTCGAGGTGCGCGACGGGACGATCGGCCGCTGCCGCTCGTGCGGCCGCAGCTGCCCCCCGTGGTTTCCGCTCTGCGACCGGTGCGCGCGCACCGGCCGACGCTGACGCCCACCGCAACCGCAGCACGGCGGCCGCGGTGATCGCGTACGACGTGGATCGCGTGTCGCGCGCGCACGAGGGAAGCGTGCTGGTATAGACAGACCCCATGGACGTCGACGAGCTGCGCCGCCTGCCGCCGTTCGAGGGCCTGACAGAGGTCGGGCTCCAGCGCCTTGCCATGCGCGCGGCCGAGCTGCGAGCCGCCGAGGGTCGCGTCCTCGCGCTCGAGGGCGACGCGGGGGCGGGAATGTTCGTGCTCTGCGAGGGCGGCGTCGAGGTCGAGCTCCGCACGGGCAAGCTCACGCTCGGGCCGGGCGACTTCTTCGGCGAGCTCGCCCTCCTCGTCGACGACGGCGCCCGTGTCGCCCGCGTCCGCGCCACGACGGCGGTGCGCTGCGTCTCGATCCCCCGAGACGACTTCCTCGCGCTCGTCGAGACGGAGCCGAGCTTCGCGCTGCACATGCTGCGCGAGCTCGCCCGCCGGCTCGCCGAGGCGCGCGCCGTCTGAGCAGACGCGGTCGCGCCCTACAATCCGCCGCGTGCCCGGGACGAAGCTCATCGCCGACAACCGCCGCGCGCGGCACGACTACCACCTCCTCGAGCGCATCGAGGCCGGTCTCCAGCTGACCGGCACCGAGGTCAAGTCGCTCCGCGACGGCGGTGCCCAGCTCGGCCAGGCGTACGCCGAGATCCGGGACGGCGAGGCCTGGCTCGTCGGCGCCTCGATCTCCGAGTACGCGGGCGGGAACATCGCGAACCACCGTCCTGAGCGCGACCGCAAGCTCCTGCTCCACCGTCGCGAGATCGACTCGCTCTACGGCAAGGTGCGCGAGAAGGGTCTCACGCTCGTCCCGACGCGGCTCTACTTCAAGGACGGCAAGGTCAAGGTCGAGCTGGCGCTCGCGCGCGGCAAGGAGCGCATCGACAAGCGCCGCGACCTCGCCGAGCGCGACGCGCAGCGTCAAATGGAGCGCGCCCTCAAGGCGCGCCGCTAGCCCCCGGTCTCGCCCGCAGCCTGTCGGAGCGTCTCGACGGCCCAGTCGACGTCCGGCGTCTCGGTCGTCTTCCACGACGAGACCGCCTCGCGCGCCCAGCCGGCCCACCGGACTGCGGCCCGCGCCTGCTCGATCGAGAGCGACGAGAGGAGCGCGTTGACGTGGATGCGCTCAGGGAACAGCCCTTCTCCCCGCGCGTACTCGCTGCCGAGCTGCGCGTAGTGCTCGATCGTTGCCTCGGCGTCGCTCTGGATGTGGTCGATCGTCGTTGAGCAGGTCATCCTTCGAGCCGTAGTTGGCGTAGAGCAGCCGTAGGTGGAGCTCGGACTCGAGGCGCGAGGCTGCCGACTCCGTCGTCAGCCACTCCCGCAGCGCTGCGCGGCCGCGGTCGGTGATCGAGTAGACCGTCCGCTTGCGGTCTCCGTTCCACTCCTCGTGTGCCTGGGCAAGACCCGCCTCGACGAGTCGCTTCGGCTCGGCGTAGAGGTTGCTCTCCGCCCGCGGCCAGAAGAAGTGCAGCGAGCGGCGCATCAGCTTCGCGAGGTCGTACGTCGCCCACGGCTGGATCGCGAGCAGGCCGAGGATCGCATACGAGGTGGTTGTCGGAGACCGGGTTGACATTTACTCCTCCTAGGAGTATATATTACTCCTATTGGGAGTATCTACGAAGGAGGAGAAATGATCCTCGTGCTTCACCGTCTCAGCCGGCAGGCAGCGATCCTGATGCTCCTCGCGGTGCTCGCGGTCGTTCTCGTTCCCGCCGCAGTCGCCGACGACTGGGCGAGCGAGCGTGCCGCGACGGCCGCACTCGTTCCCGCCGCAGTCGCCGACGACTGGGCGAGAGAGCGTGCCGCGACGGCCGCACTCGACCCCGCGATCCGCGCGGCGATCGGCGCCCGCTCGTCCGATCTGCCACCCGCCTCGGCTGCAATGTCCGCCGTCGCGAGCGCACCGGGGCAGGGCTTCGCGTGGGGCGACGCTCTCATCGGGGCGGTAGTCGGGATCGCCGGCGTGTGCACCGCGCTCGTCTGTGTCAATCTCGTTCGGCACGATGGCCGGCTTCGCAGCGCGTGACGCGGAAAGCAGGGTCGGGGCGCTCGGGCGCCTCGACCCCTGCGAATCCATTCGGCCGGCCTCGAGCAGCGAGCTGGACGAGATCGCGGGACTCTTCGCACCCTCGCTCGCTCCGTATCGCGGTAGCGCGCGGGACTGGATCCTGGACGACTATCTCACCGACCTCCTGCGGGTCGCCGACCGGTTCGAGATCGCCGAGATCTACGTCGCGGTCGAGCAGCGTCGCGTCGTGGGCTCTATCACCTTCTATCCCGACGTGGCGCTCGAAGGGTGGAGCAACATGCCGACCGGGTGGGCGGGATTTCGCGCGCTCGCCGTGCACCCGGGCGCGCGTGGCACCGGGCTCGGCCGGCGGCTGGTGGAGCACTGCGTCGCCCGCACCGCCGAGGTCGGTGCGCCGACCCTCGGTATCCACACCATCGAACTGCTCACTGACGCGGTGCGGCTGTACGAGCGCATGGGATTCGTGCGGTGCCCCGAGTACGATCTCCGCGCCGCCGACGTGTTCCGGTCCGCGAACGGCGACGACCTGAACGGCCAGGCATTCCGCTACGACCTCTGAACGCACGGCCTGAGGTCAGGCGATCGACCCACGCACCGTGACCGAGCCCGGCGTGACGACGTAGCCGAACCGCTCGTTGAGCCGGCGGATCGGCTCGTTGCGCTCCTCGTTCTGCGTCTCGAGCCGCTCGTAGCCCGACTCCTTCGCCCAGGCGATCTCGGCCGCCTTGAGCGCCCGGGCGATCCCGCGTCCGCGCCACGCGCGCCGGACACCGGTCATGTCGTGCATCGCCACGGTCGGGCGGGCGAGGGAGAGCGCGAGCTTCGCATAGGCGACGACCTCGCCGTCCGCGAGCGCCAGGAACGTCGCCTCCGGCCGGTCGCCCGCGCCCTGCATGTCCATCGAGAGCCACTCCTCGAACGACGCCATGACCGCGTCGTCCTCGCCGGGCACGTCCGGATAGGCCTCGCGCGCCACGTCGTAGATCGCCTTCTCGACACCCGGTCGCTCGGCCCACGAGACGATCTCGATCCCCGCCGGCCGCTCGACGAGCGGCGCCTCGATCGTCGTCAGGTCGAGGACGAGCATCGAGTTGCGACCGACCTCGACGAACCCGCGTCGCCCCGCCCATGAGAGCGACGCCGCGTCGACCTCCTTGACCGGCCCCATCAGCTCGCCGTAGCCGAGCCCGCGCGCCCACGCCGCGAGCTCCTCGAGCAGGGCCGAGCCGATCCCGCTGCCTCGCGCGTCCGCCACCACGCGCACCTCGCCGCGGGCGACGCAGTCGGGCGAGTGCCAGCCGCCGATGCCGATCGCCGTGCCCACGTCGCGTGCGTCGTCCGTTGCGAGGAGCCAGATCGTCTCCCGCGCCTGCCGCTTCCAGTCGAGATAGCCCTCGACGGTGTCGGCCTCGTCGAGCGCCTCCTTCGTCGTCGAGACCCAGCGCGCGAGCTCGTCCTCTCCGATCTCGCGGATCTCCGGCATCGGGCGGAGCGTAGTGCGCATCGGCGCGCGGCGACGGAGTAGTAGGCTGGGCGCGGGTTTCAGTCGACGAAGGGAGGCCGTCGCGATGCGACAGGTTGCGTTGACCGTGAACGGGGCGCGCCACGAGCTCGAGCTCGAGCCGCGCGAGCTGCTCGTCTACGTCCTCCGCGACCGCCTGCGGCTAACCGGAACGACCGTCGGGTGCGACACCTCGTCGTGCGGGTCGTGCACCGTGCTCGTCGACGGCGAGTCCGTCAAGTCCTGCACGATGCTCGGGGTCCAGGCCGACGGGATGGAGATCACGACGATCGAGGGCCTGGCGACAAACGGGACGTTGCACCCGGTTCAGCAGGCATTCCACGACCACCACGCGCTCCAGTGCGGATTCTGCACCCCCGGCATGGTGATGGCGGCGGTGTCGCTGATCGAGCACGGCGAGGCGACCGACGAGGCCGCGATCCGCGAGGGGCTCGAGGGCAACTTGTGCCGCTGCACCGGGTACCACAACATCGTCGTCGCCGTCCAGCATGCGGCCGGCGCGATGGGGGCGTCATGAGCGCGACCGCGGAGAAGGTCGGCTACATCGGCTCGCCCGTCAAGCGCCGCGAGGACGAGCCGCTCCTCACCGGGCGCGGGACGTACGTCGAAAACATGACACCTGTCGGCACCGCCTTCATGGTCGTCGTGCGGAGCCCCTTCGCCCACGCCCGCGTCAAGAGCATCGACCTCGGCGAGGCGCGCAAGGCCGACGGCGTGGTCGCCGCGTTCTCCGCGGCCGACCTCTCCGAGGACTGGAAGGCCGCCATGCCATGCGCCTGGCCGGTCACGGAGGACATGAAGAACCCGCCGCATTACCCGCTCACCGACACGGCGCGCTACCAGGGCGACGGCGTCGCCGTCGTGATCGCCGAGTCGCGCGCGGCGGCGAAGGACGCCGCGGAGCTCGTCGCGATCGACTGGGAGCCGCTCGATACCATCGCCGACGTCGCCAAGGCGCTCGACGACGGCGCGCCCCTCGTCCATCCCGAGCTCGGGTCGAACGAGTGCTACGTGTGGAGTCTCGACACCGACGCGACGGGCGAGAAGCTCGAGGACGCAGAGGTGGTCGTCACGCGGCGCTACTACCAGCCGCGCCTGATCCCGAACGCGATCGAGACGCGCGGCGTCCTGGCCGTGCCCGGGGCGACCGGTGACGTCACGCTGTACTCGACGACGCAGGTCCCGCACATCCTGCGCGTGCTCGCCGCGGCAACGCTCGGCCTGCACGAATCGAAGGTGCGTGTCGTCGCTCCGGACGTCGGCGGCGGGTTCGGCTCGAAGCTCGACGTCTACGCCGAGGAGCTGCTCGCAATCGCGCTCGCGCGCCGCCTCGAACGGCCCGTCAAGTGGATCGAGGAGCGGTCGGAGAACTACCTCGCGACGATCCACGGCCGCGACTTCGTCACGGAGTACACGCTCGCCGCGACGAAGGACGGGACGATCACCCACTGCCGTGCCCGCGTGCGCGCTGCGATGGGCGCCTACCTCCAGCTCGTCACGCCGGGGATCCCGCTGCTCGGTGCGTGGATCTACGCAGGGCCGTACGCGATCCCGAACTACAGCGTGGAGTTCACCGGCGTCTTCACGAACACGACTCCGACCGACGCGTATCGCGGAGCCGGGCGGCCGGAGGCGACGTACGTGATCGAGCGGACGATGGACGCGCTCGCCGACGAGCTCGGCATGGATAGGCTCGAGCTGCGCCGGAAGAACTTCATCACGGAGTTCCCGGCGACGATGGCCTCGGGGCTGACGATCGACTCGGGGGATTACCACGCCTCGCTCGACAAGCTCCTCGAGGTGCTCGACCTCGACGCACTCCGGGCCGAGCAGCAGAAGCGCCGCGACAACGGCGGGGCGAAGCAGCTCGGCGTCGGCTTCTCGACGTACAACGAGATGTGCGGGCTCGCGCCGTCGCGCATCCTCGGCGCGATCCGATACGGGGCGGGCGGCTGGGACCAGGCGACGATCCGCGTCCACCCGACCGGCTCGGTGCAGGTCGTCACGGGCACGTCGCCGCACGGGCAGGGCCACGAGACGGCGTGGGCGCAGATCGTGGCCGACCAGCTCGGCTGCGACATCGACGAGATCGAGGTGCTCCACGGCGACACGTCGATCTCCTCGATCGGGATGGACACGTACGGGAGCCGCAGCCTGCCTGTCGGCGGCGTCGCGCTCTGCCTCGCGTCCGACAAGATCATCGAGAAGGCGCGGGAGCTCGCCGCGCACGAGCTCGAGGTGTCGCCCGACGACCTCGAGTACGCGGACGGCAAGCTTCTCGGTGAAGGGCTCACCCGACAAGGAGCGCACGATCAAGGCGCTCGCGTTCACCGCCTGGGCGGCGCACGACCTGCCCGAGGGGATGGAGCCGGGGCTCGAGGCGACGGCGGTCTACGACCCGCCGAACTTCTCGTGGCCCGGAGGCGCCCACGCGGCCGTCGTCGAGGTGGACACGGAGACGGGCGACGCGCGGCTCGTCCGCTACGTCGCCGTCGACGACGTCGGCGCCGTGGTCAACCCGACCATCGTCGACGGGCAGGTGCACGGCGGCATCACGCAGGGCATCTCGACGGCCCTCTACGAGGAGGGCGCCTACGACGAGGAGGGGAACCTGCAGACCGCGAACCTCGTCACGTACCTCGTCCCGTCTGCGGCCGAGCTGCCGTCGTACGAGCTCGAGCGAACGGAGAGCCGGAGCCCGACGAACCCGCTCGGGGTGAAGGGCGTGGGGGAGACCGGGACGATCGCCGCGGCGCCCGCGGTGATCGGCGCCGTCGTCGACGCGCTCTCGCATCTCGGCGTGAAGGACATCCAGATGCCGGCCACGCCCGAGCGTGTCTGGCGCGCGATCGAGGAGGCGAAGGCGTGATCCCAGCATCGTTCGACTACGACGTCGCCGAGAGCGTCGACCACGCGATCGAGCTCCTCGACGCGGGCGGGGGCGACACCAAGCTGCTCGCCGGCGGGCAGTCGCTGATCCCCGCGCTCAAGCTCCGCATCGCGCGACCGGACGAAGCTCGTCGACCTCGGCCGGCTCGTCGGACCTCGCGTACGTGAACGACGGCGGCACGCACGTCGCGATCGGCGCACTCACGCGTCATGCGGCGGTCGCGTCCGACGCGCTCCTCGCCGAGCACTGCCCGATCGTGTCGTACACCGCCGCGGCAGATCGGCGATCCGCAGGTGCGGCACCGCGGGACGCTCGGCGGAACGCTCTCGCACGGCGACCCGGCCTCGGACATGCCGGCGGTGATGCTCGCGCTCGGCGCCGACCTCGTCGCCCGCGGGAAGGGCGGCGAGCGGGTGATCCCGGCGACGGAGTTCTTCACCGGCGTGTTCGAGACGGCGCTCGCGCCGGACGAGGTGCTCGTCGAGGTGCGCGTCCCGAAGCTCGCCGCATCGACCGGCTGGGCCTACGTCAAGGCGCACCGCCGCGCGCAGGACTGGGCGACGGTCGGCGTCGCGGCACTCGTGCACCGCGACAACGGGTCGGTTGCAGGGGCGTCGATCGGGCTCGTCAACATGGGCGGCACGCCGCTTCGCGCGAAGGCGGCGGAGGACGCGCTGGCGGGCGGCGCCTCGGTCGCCGACGCGGCGGCGCTCGTCACCGACGGAGCCGAGCCGCCGAGCGACCAGGCGGGCTCGTCGGAGTACCGCGCGCACCTGGCGCAGGTGATCGCCGGCGCGCGCTCGAGCAGGCGCTCGGAACCTGAGATCGGGGCGCGTGCGGAGCGGGCTCGGCCCGCTCCTACGGCTCCGAGAGAATCGGCTGGTCGAGCGCGATCTGCGAGCGCGTCCGCGGGCGTGACGCACGTCCTCGTCGCAGATGAGGCGGTGCGGCAGGACGTAGCTGCGCCATCGTCGCGGACGTCGTCGATCGTCACCGTGTCGCGCCCTTCGAGGCGCGCGTTCGCCTTCGTCGCGCTCATCAGGTGGATCGCGGCGCGCGAGCTCGCGCCGAGCATGACGCCGTCGATCACGCGCGTCTTCCGCACGACGCCGACGACGTAGCGGGCGACCTCCTCCGGCACGATCGTCGCGTCGAGCTCGACCCGGGCCTTGTCGAGGCCGACGATCCCGAGCAGCGGCATGATCTCGCCGAGCATGTCCGGCGTCACGCCCGTGTGCGGCAGCCGGAGCATGTCGACCTCGTGCTCGAGGTCGGTGTAGTCGATGTAGATCTTGAACAGGAACCGGTCGAGGTTCGACTCCGGGAGCGGGAACACGCCCTCCTGCTCGAACGGGTTCTGCGTCGCGATCACGAGGAACGGGTCGGGGAGGCGGTGCACGCGGCCCTCGACCGTGACGCTGCGCTCGGCCATCGCCTCGAGCAGCGCTGCCTGGGTGCGCGGCGGCGTTCGGTTGATCTCGTCCGCGAGCAGGACGTTCGTGAAGATCGTCCCCTGGACGAACTTCGTCTCGCCCGCGCGGGTCACGTTCTCGCCGACGAGCTCGGTCGGGCGTCGTGTCCGGCGTGAACTGGACGCGGTTGAAGTCGGCGCCCAGCACGTACGCGGTCG
This sequence comes from uncultured Actinomycetes bacterium, assembly GCA_963845965.1. Classification (GTDB taxonomy): domain Bacteria; phylum Actinomycetota; class Thermoleophilia; order Gaiellales; family Gaiellaceae; genus Gaiella. Next base: position 325,874 of record CAWJUF010000001.1, read on the forward strand.
CGCGACCGAGGAGCGTCTTCGCGGTGCCCGGAGGGCCTTCGAGGAGGACGTGGCCGCGCGCCATCGCGGCGATCAGCAGGAGCTCGACGGCCCGGCCCTGGCCGACGACGACCTTGCCGACCTCGGCCTTCGCGCGCTCGCGCAGCGTCGCCAGGGTCTCGTACTGATACGCGATGGGCACGCCGGCCGTCCTCCTGTCTTCGCTCGTGGTGTCGCCCCAGACGATAGTCGGCAGGTCGGCGGGATCCCTCAACCGCTAGATCCGGGCAACGGTGCCGCCAAGCGTCCGGTGCCCGTCGAGCCGCGTAGACTCCGCCTCCGTGCGGAGCTACTGGAACCGGCCGCTCGGCTCGAAGCTGATCATCGTCTGGGCGCTCGCGTTCCTCCTCGCGATGCTCGGCCCGTGGACAGCGCGTCTGCGTGGCAACGGCCGACGTCGGGTCGCGCAAGTGCGGTTGGACGACCGGGTACGAGGGCTCGAAGTTCGGGATCTACGCCGCGCTCTTCGCGGTCGCGATCCTCGTCTTGGAGCTCCTGCCGGTCCTCTGGCCGCGGCTCTCGATGCGCGGCTGGCCGACCGCGGTGATCACCGCGATCCTCGGCGTCGGCCTCGCGCTCGCGACGCTCGTCAAGCTGATCGAGGACAACGAGTTCCAGACGCGCTGGGCCTGGGTCGGCTTCGCGATCGCGCTCGTTCGTGATGCTCGTCGCGCTGCTCCGCGTTCGCTACCGCTGGGGGACCGGGCCGCGACGAGCCGACGCGCGCCCGAGAGCGGGCCGCGAGCCGACCTCCGCTCCCGGGAGAGTCGGAGCCTCGCCGAGACGGCCGCCGTCGCTATGCTTCGAGGACAACATACGGGGGCGACCAGGTCTCGACGTGGTCGGTTCTCCGGTCGAGCAGCGAGCCGAGGTCGCCGGTCGGCCTCGTAAAACAACCGGCACAAACGCAAGTGCGAAGAACGATCTCGCACTCGCCGCCTAGTCAACACTAGGTCAGGCGACGTCCCACCCGGTTCGGCCCGAGGCCGGGAGCGGGGCGCCAACGATCGGGCTCAGGCACCGAGGGAGAGCCAATCGCCCGAGGCGCGACATTTCAGGAGGGCTGGCCCGCCGGTAGGTCGTCCGCGAACCGGCCGTCGGGTGAGACCAAAGCGCGGACTACGCTCGTAGACGTTCGTTCGGTACGACCGCGGACGCGGGTTCGATTCCCGCCGCCTCCACTCGGTGGGTCGATAGCGAAGGAGCGCGAGTATTCGCGCTGTGCAGGGAAAATGCCTGCGCAGGACTGCGAAGGGCCGCGCATCGAAAACCCTCGATTTGCGACCGCTTGCTCGCGGTTGGGTCGCGGACGGGTAGCAGCGGGGCCGCCCGTGGGTCGCATGCGACCCAGGGCGACCCCGCTGTACCGCCGGGAGCCGTCGTGAGTCGCGTTGTTCCGCTGACGGCGGGGCAGCTGGCGCTGTTCGATATGGCGGGCAAGCGGCGGTCTTGGAGAGCTCGGTATCGGCATGTGCACACGAAGGAGGAGTTGGCGGCGTTTGATCGGACGCTGGCGGTCGTTGCGCAGATTCGTGGCGGGCTGGAAGAGGACGAGCGGTGGTGTCCTGGCGGGTGCGGGAAGATCATCGGACGTGAGCGGCGGTCGTGTGGTCGGAGGTGGTGTGACGCGGTGCGACCGTCGTGGGCTGCGTCGTTTCGGTCGGTGATCCATTCGGCGCTCGATGCGTATTGCGAGCTGTACGGGTCGGAGGCAAAGCTGCTCCAGGGCGTCTTGACGTGCACGGCTGAGCCGTGGTGGTGGGATCGGTCGAAGTGCTCACACGGGCCGGGGGTGCCGTGCTCGGGGCCGCGCGGATGCCGTGTTGTGGAGTCGGTGGCGGACGAGCAACGGCTGTTGTGGTCGGCTCGTCGTCGCGAGACGCTGAATATGGCGCGGACGTACGCGATTCGGCAGTTGCGCCGGGAGGGGTGGACGGAGGCGCGGTGGCCGACGCTTCTGATCTGGGTGCTGGAGGATCAGTCGCGCGGTGTGCCGCATCTCCATTTCGTGCTTGGGCACACGACTGCGCTTGAGAAGGCGTTTGCTCGTGCGTTCTTCCGGGAGCTGAAGTCGGCTGCGTACGTGCAAGGGCTCGGGCACACGTCAACGTACGAGCGGGCTGTCATGGAGCAGGGGAAGTACGAGGCTGGCCGGCTGCGGAACTACGTCGCGAAGCTTGCGCGATACCTCGGCAAGGCGGAGGGCGCAGCGGAGTTCCTGTTTCGGCACACGGGCGAGCGTGTGTTCTATGTCGCGCCGTGGCTCTCCCGGCTCTCGGGCATCACGATGACGATCGCTCGGCTGTCTCGGCGTGTGTGGGCGGCTCGCAAGGGTTACTGCGGAATGCCGAAGATGACGGAGGAGCAGGAGCAGCTCGTGGCGCGGCTGCTCGGCCCGGTGGTCGCCGCTCCGAACGCTCCGTGAGTGCCCGCCCGCCCGCGCTCCCCCTCCGGTCGGGTCAGCTTGGGGGCCACGCGTGAGCGAAGCGAGCGCGGGGGCTGGCCCGACCGGACGCGGGCGGGCGCTCTGCAGCCGCGTTACGTCGGGTTGCGGTCCCCAGCGTGCGGGGCGACAATCTGGACGTGGGTCGGTTCGTCGTGACAGCGCTGGTTCTCGCGGCTTTGATCGGATCGGGCATCGCGTCGGCGGAGCCGTGGAAGACCTCTCGTCGCCACGACGCGTCTGCTGTCGAGTCGTGCCCCACGTCTAGGACGTCGGCACGACCTGTGTCAGGTCGGCCATCGTTCAACTTCGGCAACGCGCGTATCGCGGTGAGCCTGCCGAAGGGTGCGAAGTTCGTGGCGGTTCCCGATGGCACTCCCGGGGGGGCGTGGATCCAGAAGGACGGCTGGATTCGCACGAAGGTCGGCTGGTTCAGCTCGCACGGTAGGCCAGGCGTCAACGGCCGTAGAGTGGACGGATCGAGCGGTCGCCTGCGTGCAGACGTGGGTCACTCAGCTACTCGTCGGCTGGGAAGTTCTACCCGAGCCTGCTCTACTTCCCGTCGTTTGGATGCTGGCGCATCACTGCTAACGCTGTAGGAGCCCGGTTGACGGCCATCGTCGTCGTGACGCGATGACATGCAGCTCCGACTTGAAAGCCTTTTAGGCAGAGCATCCACAATCACCTGACGTTCCTTGACAGGCGGGGATGGTTTCTGACATTCTCTGGCAGGTGACAGCGGGTGTCAGGAAACCGGCTCGGAAGCGCGATTCGCTTCTCGCGCATTGCATCGCGCGGGCGGTGATCCACGATCAGGGTGGGGTGGAGGCTGCGACGGAGAAGTACGGGCCTCGACGCTGAGCGCCTGTCGAAGTGGGCGGCAACGATGGCGGCGGCGAAGGTCACGGGCAAGGCTTCGCGTGTGTCCGGCGTTCATCGTCATGTGGGCGGCCGCGATGCGTGATGAGGGCGCTGATGAGTTCTCGATCACGGAGTACCAGCGGTACTGGAACGAGAGCGAGCGGCAGGCATATCGGCTGCAGGTGGAGTTCCGGGAGCTGTGGCCCGAGTACGAGACGCCGAACGAGCTGGCGCGGCAGATCGTGCGGCATCTCGACGCGTGGCTGAGCCGACGTGACATCGCGACTCTGCCGACGCGGCTGATGGTGACGGCGTGATGGGCGGGTCGTCCGGCTTCCACTGTCGTCCAGGCGTCGGAGCCGTGGCTGTCGAAGCGACAGCTTGCGGCGTATTTCGGCTTCTCGACGCGCTGGGTCGAGCTGCGGGTGCGTGAGGGAATGCCGTCGCGAAGCGATCGGGCGGTCGTCGGCGGTTCCGGGTGACGGAGTGCGAGCCGTGGCTGAAGGGGAGGTCGGCGTGATCGTGAAGCGTCGGGAAGCTACGGCGTCAGCGTCTATGACCCGGCGCTGAAGCGCAAGCGGTGGGTCGGGACGTTCAAGACGATGCGGGAGGCGCGGGAGGCGGAGCGCGAGGCGTCAGGCGGCGTGGCGTCGGCGGCGGGTGACGTGCGGCGAGTTCGTGACGCTGTGGCTCGCGGAGTACGCGCGGCCGGCGGCGCGACGCAGACGGACGTATCGGTACGCGCTGAAGGCGTTCGCGGAGGAGTTCGAGCGCGTGCGTCTGGCCGAGTTCGATCGGCTGACGGCGCGGGCGTGGGCGCTACGTGCATCCGCAGTCGAACGTCCGCGTCGTGCGGGCGATGTTCAACGACGCGATCAACGACGGGCTGCATCCTGGGCCGAACCCGTTCGCGAACCTCCGCCTGGAACAGTCGCGCGGCCGGAAGGACCTGATCGCGCTGACGGAGGACGAGCTGCACGAGCTGGCGGAGACGGCGCTGCGCGTGCACGGCGAGTACGGGCCGACGTTCCGGGCGATGATCCTCTTCGCGGCGTACGTCGGACTGCGACCGGGCGAGCTGTTCGCGCTGGAGCGCGGCGACGTCGGCCGCGACGAGGTGCACATCCGTCAGAACCTCGACGGCACGGGGACAGCTCAAGCTCCGAAGAACGGCAAGCGAGCGCGTCGTGATCCTGCCGCCGCCCGCGCGGGACGCGCTGCTCGACGTGCCGCCGCGGCTCGACGTGCCGTGGCTGTTCGTGACGCGGCGTGGCCGGCGGTTCCGCAAGAGCAGCCTCTACTACTACTGGAACCCGGTGCGGGCGGCGTTCGGCCGGCCGGGGATGGACTTCTACGAGCTGCGCCACTTCTGCGCGACGCACCTGCTCGAGCTGGGCGTCTCGCACGCCGACGTCGCGGTGCAGCTCGGGCACACGGACGGCGGCGCGCTCGTCATGTCCACGTACGGGCACCCGTCGGAGGATCTGGCTCGCGAGCGGCTGAAG
>CAWJUF010000002.1:0-157108 GCA_963845965.1 uncultured Actinomycetes bacterium
GCGTCAGGGCACCGGCGCACCCACCAGCCCGGGACGGCAGAACCGAGGCGACGTGCTCCTGGCTGGGGCGGCGGCTCGACGGAGCGCCGGCGGCATCGGCCTCCGCCTCACCGAGGCACCGGTTTCACCGCCGTCGCCCGAGGCGCCGCGCGAGCGCGGCCGGCGCCGCGATCACCAGCAGCGCCAGCACGTAGAAGTAGTAGAAGGACATCGTCAGGTAGAAGAGGTTCGAGACCATCGTCGCGACGAGGGCCGCGGTCAGGCCCCAGCCGAGCGGCCGGATCCGCGCGGCGAGCGGGTCGCCCGCGGCGGCGAGCGCGCGGCCGATGCGCCGCGTCAGCGGCGGCACGGCGGAACAGGTAGACGAGGAACGCCGCGAAGAGGAGCGTCCCGACGAGCCCGTACTCGACGAACGAGGCGACGTAGAACGAGTGCGGCCCGAAGTTCGTCTTCCCGGTCTGGAACTCGTAGTAGACGGAGAACGTGTTCAGCCCGAGCCCGAACAGCGGGTTCTGCGAGAGCACGTCGGGGATGAAGGAGTAGACGATGAAGTGCGTGTCGGCCCCGCGGCCCTCGGTCGAGAGCCGCGAGCTGAGCACCTGCTCGAAGAAGTCGGCGCGCTGCGCGACGAAGGCGCGCGAGCCCCGCGAGGAGCGACGCCGAGCGGGACGAGGAACTGCGGCTTCAGGAGCATGCCGCCGATACGGGATCGCGAGCACGAGGAACCCGCAGCCGAGCCCGAGCAGGCCGCTCCGGGAGAGCGTCGCGAGGTCGACGAGCACGAGGAAGAGCGAGCAGGAGGGCGAGCGGCACGCGGAGCCGGTGACCGCGCTCGAGCCGGAGGTAGATCGGGAGGAGGAGCAGGATCCCGGCCGCGACCTCGATGCCGAGGTGGTTCGGGTCGCCCGTCAGCGCGTTGACGCGGTAGACGAACGAGCCCTCGATCGCGCCGAAGATGTTGATCTTGCTGTCGCCGCCGGTGATCGGCTGCAGCCACGCCTCGTCGAGGTTCGCGCCGGTCGTCTCGGCGACGGCGAGCTGCAGCAGCCCGTAGGCGCCGTTCGCCGCGAGCCCGCCGACGAACGCGGCGAGCGTGAGCCAGTAGAACGCAGCCCGCGCCGGGCGATCAGCGCCACACCCGCGATGAGGAACAGGAAGTGGAGGAGGAACTTGATCATCCCCTTCGCCCACTGGGCGAGCGACTGGGCGGTCTCGAGGTTGAACCAGCCGATCAGGTAGACGAGCAGGAAGGCGAGGAAGAACGCAGCGTCACGGCGGCCGCGCGCGGGAACTTGCCGTCGAAGCGCTCGATCCGGTAGACGGCGAACGCGATCAGGAACACGAACGTGACGACGTCCGAGAAGGACATCGTCCCGGCGACCTCCCACTGGAGCTTCGCGAACGTGACCGTGAAGACCGTCGCGAAGAAGAGCCCCTCGACGAACGGCGCGCGCTCGCGACGGCGCGCGGGCGGTCGAGGGCGAGCGGTCACGGCGCGTCATGGACGGGCGAATCGTAGGCGTCAGCCGGGCGGCTCGAGCTCGAGCTCGGCCTCGAGGCCCGCGCCGCGCGCCTCCGCGCGCGACTCGCGCCCCTGCTCGTACGACTCGATCCCGTCGTAGAGGACCTTCCAGCGCCCGCAGCCGTCCCCGGCGACCTCCGCGTCGACGTAGCCGACGCCGCGCACGCGCTCGAGCAGCGCTCGGCCTCCGCGGGCGTGTCCCGCCGGCCGAACACGAGGTCGAGCGCCTCGGTCGTCCCCGGCCGGCGCGAGCCGGACGCAGTCGTCGGGGGACGGGAAGCGCGCGCCGTCGGCCGCGACGACGAGCGGATAGCCGAGCAGCGGCACGGCGATGATCGCCGCCGCCGCGAGGACGGCGCCGAGTCGGCGTCACGGCTCGCTCCCCCTGCCGCGCCAGACCGAGGCGAGCAGGAGCGGCATGGCGACGGCGGCGAGCAGGACGAGCGCGCCCGTGTACCGCACGATCGGGTTCACGGACTCGTCCGCCGTGATCGGGAGGTCGGCGAAGCGAGACGTCGACCCAGGCGCCGCCGAGGAAAGGAGCGATGCGAGGAGCCCGACGTACGGCGCGAGCCGGCGGTCGCCCCAGACCGCGGCGGCGGCGAGCGCGATCGATGGCGACGAGCGGGACGACCGACCAGCGCGCGTGTCGAGAGAGGACGTCGAACGAGAGGCGGAGCGCGTCGACCACCCGGTCGAACGAGCCGCCGAGCCGCCGTCGGTCGGCGCCTCGCCGCCGATGTCGTGCGCGCGGTACCAGAGGCGCCACGGGACGGCGCGGCGACCACGGCAGAGCGACGCGACGCGCCGAGCCGCGGCCAGGCCGTCGCCGGCCGCGACGCGACGAGCGCCGCCGCGAGCACGGCCGCCGCGAACAGGAGGCCCTCGCGCTTCGTGAGCGCCGCGCCCGCGAGGAGCACCGCGGCCGCGGCGAGCCGCCAGCCGCGCCCGGTCGCGGAGCCACAGCGCGAGCAGCAGCGCGCGCGACGACGAACGAGGACGTCGACAGGACGTCCGCCTGCGGCGTGAGGAGCCGCTCGCCGAAGCGCGGGACGACGAGGACGAGCAGGAGCGACGGCCAGAGGAGCCACGGCGGGCGCGTGCCGATGGAGCAGCCCGGCGATCGCGGCGACGGCGCCGAGGACGAGGAACCAGAACTGCACGTGGAGCGTGACGACGTCGACGCCGCCCATCGCGTGGAACGCGGCGGCGTCGAGGATCGGCAGCAGCGGCGGGTACGTCGGCCCGGCGCGCGTCGTGAACACCTGCTCGTCGAGGCCGTCGAAGAAGAAGATCGCCTTCGCCCTTCGGCACCCAGAACGCCCAGGCGTCGTACGCCTGGAGGCTCTGCAGGCGCGCCGCGCGGAACAGCGCCTCGAGCAGGAGGCCCGGCGAGCGCGATGCCCGGCGGCCGAGACGAGCAGGATCGGCGTCGCGCGGACCGCGGCCGACGCCGAAGCCTGCGGGCACGCGCCGGCCGACGCCGGCCGGCGACGCACGCCGGCCGCGATGCCGAGCGACGAGCGACGCGACGATCCCCACCCGCCGAACGGCACGCCGACGACGAGCAGCTGCGTCCAGAGGATCCCGAACGCGGCGACGCCGAGCAGGTAGCCGAGCCCGGCGAGCCGGAGCACGTCGCGCCCACGCGCGGAAGCCGCGGAGCGCCCAGAGGAGCGAGAGGCCGAGCGAGGGCGAACGCGACGTTGAGCGCCGAAGAGCCCGGCGAGCGCGCGGACGGTCACGCGCGCCGCCTCAGGATCGACGAGGCCTTCCTCGCGTCCTCCCAGACCGGCTCGGCGCCGGGGTACGCGTTCCGGTCGCAGCGCGAAGCAGAGGATCCACGGCGCGTCGGACGCTCGCGGCGGGCAGGAGGAAGTACCGCATGTAGGTCTCGATCGCGTCGGGCGTCGCGAGCGTCGCTCCAGCCCTCCTGCGGCTCGCCGACGTCGACGGCGAACGTCTCGTCCGGCGGGATCCGGCCGCGCGCCTCGATCGCGATCGCCTGGTCCGGAAGCACCGAGTTGCCGCCGCCGAGCTCGCGGTCGACGTGGTCGAGCGCAGCGTTGGCCCGCGCCGCGTGGTTCGCGTCCGCGAACGCGTCGCGGATAGAGCCGACGACGAGCGCCGACGAGCATGACGGCGACGCAGAACGCGACGACCAGCCGACCGGCAGCGTCCGGGCGCGCGAGCCACCGTGCGAGCGCGTCCGTCGATCAGGCGAGCGTATCGCGCAGGACGGCGGCCATCTCCTCGACGCGCGTCCGGCGCGAGAGCCGGTCGCGCCACTCCGGCGAGAGCTCGACGTCCGGCAGCCCGCCGTCGCGCCAGCGCCCGTGGAGCTCCTCGAGCGCGGCGCGGATCGCCGCGACGTCGTCGGGCGCGCGCGACGACGCCCGCGCCGGTCTCGCGGATCAGCTCCGCCGCGGCCCCGTCGGGCGGGACGACGGCGAGGATCGGCCGGCCGACGGCGACGTACTCGAAGACCTTCCCCGAGAGGACGCCCTTGCCGCGGCCGCCCGCCTCGGGGATGAGCAGGAGGAGCGCCTCGGAGTCGCGCTGCAGCGCGAGCGACTCGCGCGCGGCGCGTACGGCAGGAGCTCGAGCCGGTCGCCGAGCGCCGAGCCCCGCGGCCCACGTCGCGGTCGGCCTCGCGGAAGTCGCCGAGGAAGCGCGCCACGACGTCGAGCCCCGAGTCGGCGAGCGCCTGGAGGAACGGCCGCGGGTCGCGCCGCCCGAAGAAGCTCCCGGTGTGCGTGATGCGGAAGCGGTCGGACGGCTGCCGCTCGAGCCCGGCGACGTCGTCGAAGTCGGCGCCGTTCGGGATCGTCACGACGGGGCCGCGCGGCTCGAGCGACCGCGTCTCCTCGCAGATCGCCTCGGAGACGCACGTGATCGCGTCGGCGCGGCCGGCGACGAGCCGCGCGACGCGCTCGTGCATCGCCGCCTTCGCCTTCGTCGCGGTCGTGTCCGCCCGCCGGTGCGCGTGCGCGACGAGCGAGTCGCGCAGGTCGGCGACCCAGCGTGCGCCCGGTGGCGCGCGCGATCGCCGCGGCGATCAGATGCGTCGAGCGGCGGCGGCGAGGTCGAGACGACGACGTCGATCTCGTGCTCGCGCACGAGCCGGATCCCGGCGGGGATCGCCGTGACCGCCCACGTCGCGTTCTCGTCGGGGACGACGAGCCGGCGGAGCTGGAGCCGTGCGTGCGTCAGCGCGCGCTCGAGCCCGTGCGTCCCGGCGAGCACCTCGGACGGCTTGCCGCCGCTGACGCCGACGTAGCGCGCGCGGTGCACCCACGCCTGCGACGGCATGCGGAGCCCCTCGTCGCGGTGCAGCCAGCGCGGGTCGTCGGGCGCGAGCACGTGCGTCTCGATCCCCATCGCCGGCAGGTACTGGGCGAGCTTCAGCGGCCGCTGCACGCCGCCGCCGCCGGCGGGCGGGAAGTAGAAGCTGACGATCAGCGCCTTCACGGCGGCGATCGTAGTGTCCCCTAGAGCCGGTAGAGCACCCAGCGCGCGTCGCGGTAGACCGCCGTCAGGTCGGGCGCGAGGTGCGGGAACCGGTGGCGGTCGACGACGAGCCACGTCGGCGCCGCAGGCGCGCGGGATCGCAGAGGTCGCCGGTGCGCGCGAAGCGGCGGAACTCCGGACCCGCTCGCGCGGGCGGTTCCGACCGTGTCGGCGACGTGGCCCGGCGGGTTGACGCAGACGCGGACCGGCGCGACCGCGCCGAGGCGGTAGCTCGCCTCGGGAGACGGCGTAGACGACCGCGCCGACGGGCACGTCCGCGCGGACCGCGGCGACGAGGCCGTCCGAGAGCGGGTTCGCGCGACGCGCCTCGGACGGGGCTCCAGTGCGTCAGCCCGTGGACGTACGTCGGCAGGAGCACGAGCGCGGAGGCGAGCGCGGCCGTGCGCTCGAGCGGCGGCCGGTGCCGGAAGCCGAGCCCGAGCGCGGCGACCGCTCCCGCCACGGCGCGACCCACGTCGCCCACGCCGGCCCGCCGTTCTCGAGCGTGTAGCCGAAGTCGCCCGGGATAGGCGAGCTGGAAGACGATCCCGGCCGCGAGCGCGAGCGGCGCGACGGCGCGGCCGACGAGCCGCGCGAGCACGCCGATCCCGCCCGCGAGCGCGAAGGCGAGCGGCAGGAAGCCCGGCGAGCCGGCGGGACTGCGAGAGCGAGACGCGTCGGAGAACGGCGTGAAGAGCCAGGGGACGAGGCAGACGACGAACACCGCGAGCGAGCCCCGACGACGTACGCCGCCCAGCGGCGGCGCGAGGCGAGGCCGGCGAGCGGGAGCAGCAGCAGCGCCGCGACCGCGACCGCGCCGGTGCGGCCGAAGAGCTCGGGAACGACCGAGAAGCGGTCGGCCGTGCCGTGCAGCTGCCCCGCGTACTGCTCGAAGCCGCGCGTCGCGCTCGCCCGCGTCCGGGTCGACGGACGCCGTGTCGCCGACACGGGCAGGAGCCAGGCGAAGAAGGCCGCGGCGGGGACGACGAGCGCGGCGAGCGCGAGGCCGCCGGCGCGGGCGTCCCGCCGTTCCCAGAGCCAGCGCACGGCGAGGAATCCCGCGAACGGGATCCAGAGGAACAGCGCGTACGTCGGGATGGACGACCGCGAGCGCGAGCGACGCGGCCGCGGCCGATGCGAGGAGCGGCGGCGCGGGCCGGCGCGTCGCCTCGAGCGCGAGCGCGAGCGCGGCCGGGACGAGGAGCTGCCGTGACGCGGTCGCCGGCAGCGCGAGCGCGGTCAGCGCGCCGCCGTGCCCGGGCGCCATCGCGACGATGGCGACGCCCGCGGCCGCGGCCGTCGCGGCCGGCACCGCCCGCCGGAACAGCGCCCAGCCCGCCTCGTAGGCGACGAGCACGGCGAGCGGGGCGAGCACGGTCGGGCCATGGAGGACGACGTCGACCGGGTCGGCGCCCGAGACCTTGGCGACGAGCGCGAGGAACCCGTGCCAGAGGGGGAAGGCGTAGCCGGGGTGCAGCCCGCCGTCCGGGAACTCGTTCGCGCTCCCGAGCGACAGGTCGCCGAACGCGAGGAGCTTCTGGATCCGCGCGAGATGGAAGAAGCCGTCGCCGCCGACGTTCCCGGCGACGTGCCAGAGCAGGAGGCCGAGGAGCGCCCCTGCGGCGAGCACGGCGCCGCGCCGGCGGGGCTCCGGTGCACCGACACGAGATCTCCGGTCCGGCGCCGCCGGATGCCGACGACGAGCGCCGCGACGCCTGCCGCCGAGCAGGAGGACGAGCGTCAGCGTGAGCGAGCCGTGGACGACGAACGTCACCGCGAGCGCGGCGAAGACGAGCGCGAGGGCCCACGCGACCGTGGCCGCTGCGCCGCGGACGCCGAGCGTCCGAGCGAGGAGCGCGCCCGGTGCGAGCACGACGGCGAATCCGAAGACGAGCTGGAGCAGGAGCCAGAGGCCGCTCATCGCCGGTTTCGGCCCCTCATCCGGCGAGCAGCGCCTCGACGTCGCCCGAGCCGAGCCAGGCGGCAGCGTCGCGGTAGAGACGCCCTCGCTCGCCGCGATACAGCCGGCCGCGCACGAGCGAGCGACGCGCGCAGCAGCTTCCGCGCCTTCTCGGCCTCGCCCGGGCGGCCGTGGAGCGACAGGTAGCGCAGGTGCCCGCGGACGTTCTCGCGGAACATGCGCCCGCCGTGCGCGGCGCCGCCGACGTGGACGCACCGCGCCGCGGGCGTGAACACGACGCTCCAGCCCGCATCGGCGGCGCGGCGCATCCAGTCGACCTCCTCGCTGAAGAGGAAGTACCGCTCGTCGAACGGCCCGACCTCGTCGTACGCGGCTGCGGCGCAGGAGGAAGCACGCCCCCATCACCCACTCCACCTCGCGCTCGCGCTCGTGGTCGAAGCCCGCTCCGTAGAACGCATTGAGGGCGCGCGAGCCCGGCGCGAGCTTTCGGAGGTAGAGGTACTCGGTCGCGAGCCGCCACAGCGTCGGGTAGCCGCGGACGGAGCGCTGGAGCGTGCCGTCGCCGTTCTGCAGGCGCGGCCCGACCGCCGCGGCGCGCGGGTGGCGGTCGGCGGCGTCGACGAGCCGCGCCAGAGCGTCCTCGACGAGCCACGCGTCCGCGTTCAGGACGAGCACGTGCTCGGCGGCCGTCTCGGCGATGCCGCGGTTCCAGCCCGCCGCAGAGGCCGCGGTTCTAGGACTCGAGCACCCGCACGGAGGGAAAACGCTCGCGGACGGCGTCGGGCGTCCCGTCGGTCGAGCCGTTGTCGACCACGACGGTCTCGGTGCCGGCGACGCTCGCCAGGCACCGCTCGATCCAGGGGAGCGCGTCGTACGTGACGACGACGCACGCGACGCGCGGGCGGCCGTCAGCCATGCTCGAGCCGCGGGCGCGAGCCGCGGCGGATCCCCTCCCAGAGCAGGATCGCGGCCCCCGGGCAGTGCCAGCGCGGTCGTGACGAGGAAGAACAGGAAGCCGGCGGCGAACGCCTGGTCGGCGGGGACGCCGACGCTGCCGAGGAAGCTGACGAAGAAGGCCTCCCGCACGGCGATCCCGTTGAGGGTGAACGGGACGAGCAGGACGAGGAAGAAGAGCGGGCCCATCACGTAGTAGATCCGCGGGCCGAGGTCGATCCCGACGGCCTTCCCCGCCGCCCAGATCGAGAGGACGCGCACCGCCTGGATCGCGGTGGTGAAGACGAACACGGCGACGAGCAGGCGCATGTGGCCGCGGAAGTGGTGGACGCCGTCGTAGAACGCGCGGAGCGGGCGGTCGACCCGGAAGCGCTGCAGCAGCGGCTGCGTCCGGGCGAGCAGGGGCCGCGCCGATCGGGCGAAGAAGAGGAAGATCAGCAGGATCGTCCCGAGCACGAACGCGCCCTCGAGCCAGAGGTACGCGCTGACGTCGTACGTCCCGAGCGCGAGCACGAAGCCGATCGCCCCGAGCAGCACCGTGCCCGCGCCGCCGAGGCCCCGCTCGAGGAGGATGATCGCCGTCACGTCCGCGGTGCGGCCGGGATGGCGTCGCGCCGTCTCGTACACCCGCATCGCGTCGCCGCCGATCGACGTGGGCAGCACCTGGCTCGCGGTGTACGAGACGAAGTACGCGCGCGTCAGCCACCAGAAGCGCTCCTCCATCCGCTGCGCGCGCATCAGCCACTGCCAGCGGAGCGCCATCGGGAGGGCGGTGCCGATCATGATCGCCACGGAGAGCGCGAACCACCACGGGTCGGCGTCGAGCAGCGTGTCGACGGTCTGGTGGATGTCGACCTTCCACACGAGGTACGCGATCGCGAGCCCCGTGAAGAGGACCGTCAGCCCGATGCGGACCGACCGCTTCATGCGGTGAAGCGCGCGTGGACGCGGCGGAGCGCATCGACCGCGTACGCGAGATCCTCGTCCGAATGTGCCGGGGAGAGCGGGAGCGAGAGCACGTCCTCGCCGGCACGCTCTGCGACCGGGAGCGGCGGCTGCTCGGGATAGCGCTCGCGGAACCACGTCAGCGTGTGGACCGGGAGGAAGTGGATGCTCGTAGCGATGCGCTCCTCGGCAAGCGAGCGCTGGTAGTCGTCGCGGGTCGCGCCCGCGGACTCGGGGTCGACGCGAACGGCGTAGAGGTGGAACGCGTGCGTGTCGCGCGGGTCGCGGGCGAGCTGCGTGATGCCGTCGAGGCCGGCGAGCGCCCTCGTCGTAGAGCGCGAACTGCCGCGCGCGGATCTCGGCATGACGCTCGAGCCTGTCGAGCTGGACGAGCGCGATCGCGGCGAGGACGTCCGAGAGGTTCGCCTTGAAGCCCGGGGTGACCTGGTCGTAGCGCGCGCCGTCGCCACGGCGCGTGAGCCGCATGCTCCGGATCCGCTCGGCGACGTCCCCGCGGTTCGTCGCGACGAGCCCGCCTTCGCCTGCGGCGACGTTCTTCGTCGCATACAGGGAGAAGCACGTGGCGTCGGAGAGCCCCCCGAGCTTGCGCCCGCGGTAACGGCTCTCGAACGCGTGGGCCGCGTCCTCGACGACGGGGATCCCGAGCGCGTGGATCGGGTCGAGGTCGCACGGCTGCCCCGCGAGATGGACGGGGAGGATCGCCTTCGTCCGCTCGGTGAGGACCGCCGGCAGGAGCGACGCGTCGAGGTTGAGGTCGTCCTCGCGCACGTCGCAGAAGACCGGCGTCGCGCCGGTGTGCTCGATCACGTTCGCGGTCGCCGGCCACGTGATGGGCGACGTGACGACCTCGTCGCCCGGGCCGATGCCTAGCGCCAGCAGGGCGAGATGCATGGCCGCGGTGCCCGAGGCGAGGGCGAGCACGTGCTCGGCCTCGAGGTACGCGGCGCAGCGCTCCTCGAGAAGCGCGGCGCGCGGGCCGGTCGTCAGCCATCCCGAGCGCAGCGTCTCGGCGACGGCGGCGACCTCCTCCTCGCCGATCGCGGGCGGCTGGAAGCCGAGCGGGGTGCTACGAGGCGTCCGCATCGACCCGGAAGCGTACGGCGTCCGCCGCCCGGCGCCCCCGCTCGAGCGCGTCGTCGCGGTCGGCCCCGGTGACGAGCACGGCTCCCGCGCGGTCGGCGCCGCGCCGGAGCGGCCCGAAGAGGTGCCCCGGGCGGCGGTAGACGCGCACCCATTCGACCTCGCGCATCGCCTCCGCCTCGGCGACGCCCTCGGCCGCCACGAGCCTCCCGGCCGGCGGGACGAGAAAGACCACCGCTGCACCACCAATCGCTGGCCGCCGCAGGTCACCGGCCAGCCGCGCTTGCAACAGACTGTTGCTTGGACGCTCCCCCAGCGCGAACGTCACGGCCAGCGCGTTCAGGTCGACGCCGGTCGCCGCCGCGCAGAGCTCCGCGTCGTGCCCGCCGCCGAGGCGCGCCGCGACCTCCATCACCACCGGCCCGTCCGCGCCGAGTCGGAGCTGCGTGTACGACGGCCCGTGCAGGATCCCGACGGCCTCGACCGCGGCGCCTGCGACGGCGACGACCGCCTCGGCGTCGTGGAGCGACGGCCATGCGTGCGCGAGCGCGACGCCGAAGGCGGGCAGGTCGGCGGTCAACCGGTCGGTCACGGTGAGCGGCACGAAGCGGCCGTCGATCGACACGGCGTTGACGGTCACCTCCGGCCCCTCGACGTGCTCCTCGGCGAGCACGACGCCGCCGCGCGACTCGGCGAGCGCGGTCGCGAGCGCGGCGTCGAGCTCGTCGCGCGAGCGCACGAGCGTGAGCCCGCGCTGCCCCTGCCGGTCGGGCGCCTTCACCACCACGGGGAACGGAAGCTCCGTGCCGCGCGGGTCGACCTCCCGCGCGTGCGGCACGCCGGCCGCCGCAAACGCCTCCCGCTGGCGGGCCTTCGACGTCGCGATCGACCCCGTCCTCGCGGAGATGGGGTGCGCGAGGCCGATCCGCTCCGCGACCCGCGCGGCGATCCCGACCGGCCAGTCGGCGCCCGGAGAGACGATCCCGTCCACCTCGCGGGCGCGCGCGAGCCGGTCGACCGCCTCCTCGTCCTCCGACGAGAGCACCGCGCGCTCGTCGGCGAGGGCGAATCCCACGGCCCGGGGGTCGCGGTCGACAGCGATCACGTGCACGTCGTCCCTCGCGCGGGCCGCCTCGAGCAGCCCGAGCTGGGCGGGGCCGGCGCCTAGGACGAGGAGACGCCGACGCGCCCGAGGACGCCCCGCCACCAGGCCTCGTTGTCGCGGTACCAGGCCACGGTGCGCCGGAGCCCTTCCTCGAACCCGATCGAGGCGCGCCAGCCGGTGAGCCGCCGCGAGCTTGTCGGTGGAGCCGATGTGGCGGTCGACCTGGCCCGGGCGCTCGTCGACGTGCACCGTCGTTCCGCCCGGATCGCCGACCACCTCGAGCACGAGCCGGGCGATCTCGTTGACGGAGATGTCGACCCCGGTCGCGACGTTGACGACCTCGCCCGCCACGCGGGCGAGCGGCGCGTCGATGAGCGCCTCGATCGCCGACGCGGTGTCGTCGACGTGCAGCCAGTCGCGGCTCGCCCGTCCCTCCCCGTGGATCGTCAGCGGCTCGCCGGCGAGCGCCTGCGTGATGAACCGCGGGACGACCTTCTCCGGGTGCTGGCGAGGCCCGTAGTTGTTGAACGGCCGTACGATCACGATCGGGAGCCCGTACGTGACCCGGTAGCTGTAGGCGAGCCGGTCGCCGCCCGCCTTCGTCGCCGCGTAGGGGCTGCGCGGGTTCAGCGGGTGCTCCTCGTCCATCGGGTCGCGCTCCGCGGTGCCGTACACCTCGCTGGACGAGATCAGCAGAAACCGCTCGATCGGCGTCTCGCGGATCGCATCGAGCAGGATCTGCGTGCCCTCGACGTTCGTCGTCACGAACTCCGAGGCGCCCTCGAGGATCGACTTCTCGACGTGCGACTCGGCGGCGGCGTTGACGATCACGTCGACCCCGCCGACGACCTCGCGCACGAGGTCCGCGTCACGGATGTCGCCGTGCACGAACTCGAGTCGCGGGTGGCTCATCACGTCGGCGAGGTTCTCGAGGTTGCCCGCGTACGTGAGCGCGTCGAGCGAGATCACCTCGTGCTCCGTGTGCTCGAGCAGGTGGCGGATCAGGTTCGAGGGGATGAACCCCGCGCCCCCGGTGACGAGAACACGCCTCGACACGATCAAAACTCGCGATCCACGAGGTAGAGGGGGCGATGCTCCACGACGCGCTGGATTCTGCCGAGATGCTCCCCGACCAGGGCGAGGATGAAGCCCTGGACGCCGAGCACCGCCACGACGAGCGCGCCGAGCAGGAGCGGGCCGGGGAAGTCGTCGTTTCTGATCCAGTAGACGAGCCCGTAGACGCCGAGCGCGAGCGAGGCGACCGAGCAGACCGTGCCGAGGACGATCCCGGCCGTCTGGATCGGCTGCGGCCAGAATCCGGCGAGGACGTGCAGCGCGAGGCGCGTGAGGCGGAGGGGCGAGTAGCGGGACGCGCCCTGCCTCGGCGCGTGGCCGACGTCGACCTCGATCACCGTCGCCCCGCCGGAGAGGACGAGCGCCTTCGTGAACTTCTGGCGGCCGATCGCGCCGAGCATCGGCTCGACCGCCTCGCGCCGGTACGCGTTGAACGCGCAGCCGAAGTCCGAGATGTCGACGCCCGTGAAGCGGCGCAGCATGCCGTTGATGAGGCGCGACGGCAGCGTCCGGCCCCACGAGTCGTGCCGCGCGGCCCGTCGGCCGCTCGCGACGTCGTATCCAGCCTCCACCGCCTCGACCAGCCGCGGCACGTCCTCGGGCGGGTTCTGCAGGTCGCCGTCCATCGTCACGACGATCCCGCCGCGCGCGCGGGAGAGCCCCGCGTGCATCGCGGGGTGCTGGCCGACGTTGCGCTTGAGGCGCACCGCGCGGACGTGGGTGTCCCTGTCGTGGATCCGCTCGAGCGTCGCGAACGTCCCGTCCGTCGAGCCGTCGTCCACGAAGAGCACCTCGTACGACCGGCCGAACGCCTCGAGCGTCGTCGCGAGGCGCCGGTGGAGCTCCTCGAGCGTCGCCGACTCCTGGAAGAGGGTCACGACGACGGAGAGCTCGGGCGCGCCCCCCGCGTCGCTCTCCCGCACCGCGGTTCCACGCACCTGCGTCTCGCTCATCGGGAGCCTGAGGGTACACCGCCGCGGAGGCACTAGCCTGTCGACGATGGGCTGGCAGCCGGGGGAGATCGTCGTCCACCGCGAAGTCTGGCGCGGGACGCCGTGGCAGGCGTCGCCCGTCGTCGTGGTCGAGGACGCGCCCGAGCTCCTCGCCACGTACATCCCCGAGGAGGCGCCCTTCGCCTTCCCCACGAGCGCGGACGGCCGCCCGCATCCCTGGGCGGGGCGCGGCAGCTGGGCCGGCCACGGCGTGCTCGTCCTCCGTCGCCCGGGCGAGGCCTACTCGGTCTGGCACTTCTGGGACGGCCCCGAGCGCCGGTTCGCGGGCTGGTACCTGAACCTCGAGGAGCCCTTCCGGCGCACGTCGATCGGTTACGACACCCAGGACCTCGAGCTCGACGTCTGGATCCCGGCAGGCGAGAGGTGGCGCTTCAAGGACGAGGAAAAGCTCGACGAGCGCGTCCGCGACGGACGCTACACCGGGGAGCAGGTCGCGGCGACCCGGGCGCTCGGGACGGCGATCGGCGCCATGCTCGACCGAGGTGAGCGCTGGTGGGACGAGGGCTGGACGTCGTTCCGGCCCGACCCCGCGTGGCGCGGGCCGGCCTTCCCGGCAGGCTGGGAGGAGGTGCCCGCGACGTCGGCGCCTGCGCCTGACGCGTACCGCCTCCTCCCGGTCTGAGCCGGGTCCGACTTCAGTCCGACACCGCCCGCCCCTCGCAGCGCCCCAGTGTCGGACTGAAGTCCGACACGAACCACATGCCGGGCATCGAGCCCGGCATGTGGTTGTCTTCCAGCCATGGAGCTCCTCCGTCCTCGCACGCTCGACGAGGCGCTCGCGCTGCGGGCGGCGCATCCCGAGGCGAGGGCGATCCAGGGCGGGACGGACGTGCTGGTCGAGCTCACGTTCGGGCACGAGCGGCCGCCTGTGCTGCTCGACCTGAGCGAGCTCACCGAGCTCCGCGGCTTCGCCGAGGAGGCCGGTGGTGCCCTCCGGCTCGGCGCGGGACTCACGTACACGGAGGCGATGGAGCAGCCGCTCGCGGGCCGCCTGCCGGCACTCGCCGAGGCATCGCGCACCGTCGGCTCGCCGCAGATCCGCAACCGCGGCACGCTCGGCGGCAACCTCGGCACCGGCTCGCCCGCAGGCGACGCGCTGCCTCCTCTCCTCGCCGAGCGCGCGGAGGTCGAGCTCGCGAGCGTGCGCGGGGCCCGGACGCTGCCGCTCGACGAATTCCTGCTCGGCGTCAAGCGGACGGCGCTCGCGCCCGACGAGCTCGTGACCGCGATCCGCGTGCGCCCGAGCGGCGGCGCGCAGACCTTTGCGAAGGTCGGCCCGCGGAATGCGATGGTGATCGCGATCTGCTCCCTCGCCGTCGTGGTCGACACGACCGAGGGAGAGGTGCGGGCGGCGTTCGGCTCGGCCGCCGTCACGGCGAAGCGGGTCGCCGTGCCGCTCGCCGACGCTCGAGAGCTCCCCGACCGCGTCGCCGACGCCGCGTCGCCGATCGACGACGTCCGCGCGACGGCGGACTACCGGCGGCACGCGCTCCGCGTGCTCGCGGCCCGGACGCTCGAGAGGTGCCTTCGCTCGTGAGGATCGCGCTGACGGTCAACGGCGAGCGTCTCGAGGGAGACGCCTGGGGCGGCGAGAGCCTCCTCACGTTCCTGCGCGACACGCTCGAGCTCCCCGGCTCGAAGAACGCGTGCGAGCAGGGCGAATGCGGCTCGTGCTCCGTCCTGCTCGACGGGACGCTCGTCTGCTCGTGCCTCGTGCTCGCGGGGCAGGCCGAGGGCCACGAGGTCGTCACGGTCGAGGGGCTCGCACGCGACGGCGCGCTGCATCCGGTGCAGCAGGCCTTCGTCGACGCCGGCGCCGTCCAGTGCGGCTTCTGCACGCCGGGACTCGTCGTCGCCGTGGCCGAGCTCCTCGAGCGCGTCCCGCACCCGTCGGACGACGAGATCCGGGAGTCGCTCTCCGGGAATCTCTGTCGCTGCACGGGGTACGTGAAGGTCTTCGACGCCGTCCGGATCGCCGCGGAGCGGGCGTGACCGTCACCACCGTTCGGACGCCGCTCACCGTCGGCCGGATCGGAGAGCGGCTGCTCCGCGACGACGCAGTGCCCAAGGTCACGGGCGAGTTCCAGTACGCGAGCGACCTCTCCGCACCCGGGATGCTCTGGGGCGACACCTTGCGAAGCCCGCATGCGCATGCGCGCATCGTGTCGCTCGACCTGACGGCGGCCCTGCGGCTGCCCGGCGTGCATGCAGTCCTGACCCATGCAGACGTCCCGGGAACGAAGCTCTACGGGCTCGAGTTCGCCGACCAGCCGGTGCTCGCAATCGACCGGGTGCGCTTCGTCGGCGAGCCTGTCGCCCTCGTCGCGGCCGAGCAGCCGGAGCAGGCGCGGCGGGCGCTCGACGCGATCGTCGTCGGGTACGAGACGCTCGAGCCGGTCGTCGACATGGAACGGGCGCTGCAGCAGGAGCCGCTCCATCCCGACCGGCCGACCATGGGGCACGGCTACCGCGACGACCCGCGGCCGAACGTCGTCCGCCACATCGTGATCCGACACGGCGACCCGGACACGGCGGGAGAGGTCGTCGTGACCGGGAGGTACGAGGTCGGGATCCAGGACCAGGCCTTCCTCGGCCCCGAGTCCGGCCTCGCCGTGCCGGACGGAGAGGGCGGCGTCGACATCCACGTCGCGACCCAGTGGCTCCACGTCGACCGCGACCAGGTGGCGCCGTGCCTCGCCCTGCGCCCGGAACAGGTGCGAATGCACCTCGCCGGCGTGGGCGGCGCCTTCGGCGGGCGCGAGGATCTCTCGATGCAGATCCACGGCGCGCTCCTCGCGTTGCACACCCGCCGCCCGGTGAAGATGGTGTACGACCGCGCCGAGTCGTTCACGGGCCACGTGCACCGGCATCCCGCGCGGATCCGCTGCGAGCACCGCGCGACCCGCGAGGGGAGGCTGACGTGCGTCCGGATGCGGATCCTGCTCGACGGCGGCGCGTACGCCTCGAGCTCGACGGCGGTCGCGTCGAACGCCGCGTCGTTCGCGCTCGGCCCGTACCGGGTCGACAACGCGTCGATCGAGGCGACCGCGGTGTACACCAACAACCCGCCCTGCGGCGCGATGCGCGGCTTCGGCGCCGTCCAGACGTGCTTCGCGACCGAGGCGCAGATGGACCTGCTCGCCGTCGAGCTCGGGATCGACCCGGTCGAGCTGCGCCTCCTGAACGCGCTCGAGCCGGGGGACGTGCTGCCGACCGGCCAGACGGTGACCGGCTCGCTGCCGACGCGCGAGGTGATCCGCCGCGCCGCGGCGATCCGGCCGCCGGCCGAGGAGGCGCTGCCCCGCGACCCGCTACGGCTCCCCGGCGGCGCCGGGAACACGACGACGGGCGAGGGTGTGCGGCGCGGCGTCGGGTTCGCGCTCGGCTTCAAGAACATCTGCTACTCCGAGGGCTTCGACGACTACTGCACCGCCCGCGTCCAGCTGCGGGCGGACGGGAGCGCGGTCGTGCACTCGGCGGCGGCCGAGGTCGGGCAGGGCGTCGTGGGCGTGATCCTCCAGGTCGCCCGCACCGAGCTCGGCATCGATGACGTGACGCTCGCGCCGCATACCACCGCGGCGGTCGGCTCCGCGGGCTCGGCGTCGGCCTCTCGCATGACGTGGATGGCGGCCGGCGCGGTGCGGGACGCGTGCCGGGCGGCGCGCGAGGAGCGCGATCGGCTCGGCGGCGGCGAGGTCGACGTCGAGCGCGTCTACCGCCATGCACGGACCACGCCGCTCGATCCCGAGACCGGGCAGATCACCGGCGAGCGCGCCCATGTGGCGCTCGCGGTGTCGGCGATGCGCGTCGTCGTCGAGGTCGACGTCGAGCTCGGCCTCACGCGCGTCGCCTGGGTCGGCACCGCGCAGGACGTCGGCAAGGCGATCAACCCGCTCGCGGTCGAGGGCCAGATCGAGGGCGGCACCGCGCAGGGGCTCGGCCTCGCGCTGATGGAGGAGCTCCTGACCCGCGACGGGGCGATCCTGAACGGCAGCTTCACCGACTACCTGCTGCCGACCGCGCTCGACATGCCGCCGGTCGACATCGAGCTCGTCGAGGTGCCCGAGCCCGACGCGCCCTACGGCGTCAAGGGCGTCGGCGAGCCGCCGACCGTGGTCTCCACGGCGGCGATCCTCTCCGCCATGCGCGCTGCCACGGGGCGCCCGCTGACGCGGGTCCCTGTACGGCCGGACGACATTTGCCTTTGAGCGTGGGGGAAACCATGTTTCCCCCACGAGGCCCCTTCTTCAGCGCAGTGACCCGATCGGGCCTCCCGGCCGGCAAGCCGGCCTTCGGCCGCCGACGGGAGCGCCGCCGCGGAGCAGATCTGGTCGGTCGACAAGTCGACAGAGCCGGCGCGGGCCTCACGCGCCGAGTTCGCGTTCGGCGTTGCCTTCGAGCTCCATGGCTCAGGCGTAGCGAGCCAGGGCCGCACTGACCCGGTCGACCTCGTCCTCGGTCATCGTCCCCGCGAAGGGAAGCGCGAGCGCCCGCTCGAACGCTGCGTCCGCACCCGGGAACGAGCCCCGGTCGCGGTAGGCCGAGAGCCGGTGCACAGCGTACGTGCCGATCTGCGCCTCGATCTCCTCGGCACGCAGCCCGGCGAGCGCCTCGTCGCGCCGGTCGAGGGTGACGACGTATGCCTGCCAGCCGTGCCTGTCGCCCTCGTCCGCCGACGGCGTGCCGACGAGGCGCTCGAGGCGCTCGCCGTACCAGCCGGCCACGCGGCCGCGAGCCTCGAGGAGGCTTTCGAGACGCTCGAGCTGCGGAATCCCGAGCGCGCAGAGGACGTCGGGGAGGCGGTAGTTGAAGCCGGGCGTCGCGATGTCGACTGGCTGTCCCGGTGCGATCCCGTGGTGGCGCAGGCGGCGTACCGCGGCGGCGAGCTCCGCCTCGTCCGTCGTGACGGCGCCGCCCTCGCCGGTCGTGACGATCTTCCGCGGGTGAAACGAGAAGCACGCGAGTGGGCCGAGCGCGCCGCACGCCGTTCCCCGGTAGCGCGCGCCGAGCGCGCCTGCGGCGTCCTCCACGAGCACGACCTCCTGCGGCACGGCGGTCTGGAGCTCCTCCCAGGCGACAGGTCGTCCGAAGAGGTGGACGGCGAGCACCGCACGGGTGCGCGACGTCACCGCCTCCGCGACCAGCTCCGGCGGGACGAGGAACGTCTCGGGGTCGACGTCCACGAGCACCGCACGTGCGCCGCAGAGCTCGACCGCGTTCGCCGTCGCGGGAAAGGTGTACGCGGGCACGACCACCTCGTCCCCGGGGCCGACGTCGAGTGCGAGCAGGGCGAGGTGGATCGCCGCGGTTCCGGAGGAGACGGCGACCGCGTCGGCCGTGCCGACCGCGCGCGCGAGCGCGTGCTCGAACGCGTCGACGTGCCGGCCCATGGTCAGCTGGCCGCTCGCGAGGACGTCCGCCACCGCGGCGATCTCGGCCTCGCCGATGTCCGGCCTGGCGAGCCGTATCGGCGTCGTGCTCACGCCGCCGCGCCGAGCCGGGCGCGGTACCACGCGATCGTCCGGGAGAGCCCTTCGTCGAGCTCGACCTGCGCCTCGAAGCCGAGCAGCGACCGCGCCTTGTCGACGTTCGGGATCCGGAGCTCGACGTCGGTGTAGTGCAGAGGCACGAAGCGGATCTCGCCGGGGCAACCGGTCAGGCGCTTGATGCGCGTTGCCAGGTCGTAGATCGTGACCGCGGAGCGGGCGTTGCCGACGTTGAAGCTCTCCCCGACGGCGGCCGGGTGCTCGAGCGCGAGCATCACGGCCTCGACCATGTCGTCGACGTAGCACCAGGCGCGGATCTGGGCGCCGTCGCCGTGGATCTCGAGGTCGCGACCGGCGAGCGCCGCCTCGATGAAGGCGCGGATCGCGCCGCCGCCGATCTGGCCGGGACCGTAGATGTTGAACGGCCGCACCGAGACCGCGGGCAGACCGAACTCGCCGTGGTACGCGTGCGCCATGTGCTCGCCGGCGAGCTTGGAGACGGCGTAGGTCCAGCGCGCCTCGCCCACCGAGCCGATCGTCGTGACGTGGCCTTCCTGCACGTTGAACGCGTGCTGTCCGAACACCTCGCTCGTCGAGAACTCGACCAGACGCTCCACCGTCTCCCTCGTCGCGAGTGCCGCCTCGAGGGCGTTGTAGGTGCCGATCACGTTCACGCGCATCGTTCGCACCGGGCTCGTGAGAACGGTGTCGACGCCGGCAATGCCCGCGGCGTGGACGACGTGCGTGCAGCCCGCCGCGAGCTCGGTGAGCCGGTCGAGGTCGAGGACGTCGCCCTCCGCAAAGTCGAAGTTCGGATGGTCCGCGAGCTCGGTGCCGGAGAGGGCGTCGCGGTGGAGGTTGTCGACCGCGACGACCTCGTTGTCGTCGACGAGCCGGGTCGCGAGCGTCGTGCCGATGAACCCGGCGCCGCCCGTGATCAGCACGCGCTTTCCGGTCAAAGGCATCCGCGGATCGTAGACGTGCGCCCGAAGACGCGATCCGCGAGCGGGCCTACCGCGGCTTCGCGCCGTTCACACCGACCTGGCATTCGTCGGAAACGGACATGTCGCTTGCCCCCGTTCTCGGGCCGCCGACCTCCTCCCCACGGCTCGAAGCCTAACTCGACAACACAGACGAATGGGACACGACTTCGTGCCATCTCTGTGGCGAACGCTCACAGGAGCGAGACGTGCCTCGTCTAGCATCGCGCCGTGTCGAGCGTCCTCTTCGTCGGCGCGGGACGCCACCAGCGCCGCGCGATCGCCCAGGCGCGCGAGCGCGGCCTTCGGGTCGTCGCGGTCGACCGCAACCGGGACGCACCCGGGCTCCAGCTTGCCGACGCCACCGCGGTGATCGACTTCGTCGACGTCGACGCGGTCGAGGAGGTCGCACGACGTCACGAGGTGAACGGCGCGCTGACGGTCTCCGCCGATCGCGCCGTGCCGGTCGTTGCCGCCGTCACCGAGCGCCTCGGCCTGCCGACGATCGGGACGAGCGTCGCGCACTGCATGACCCACAAGATCGCGATGCGCCGCACGCTCGCCGAGGAGGGGATCCCGCAGCCGGCGTTCGCGGCGGTGCGCAACCTCGCCGAAGGACGCGCCGCGCTCGAAACGGTAGGCCTCCCCGCTGTCCTCAAGCCCGTGGATTCCGGCGGGCAGCGCGGCCTCTTCCGGATCGAGACGCCCGGCGACCTCGAGTCGCATCTCCACTCGGCGCTCGCGGAGTCCCCCGGGCGCGAGGCGATCCTCGAGGGATTCGTGAAGGGCACGGAGGTGAACGGCATTGTCGTCGCGCGCGGGGGCGACGTGCGGGTCGTCACGCTCTCCGACCGCCTCCGCCCGCCCGGCGTCGGGTTCGGCGTCGGCTGGATCCACGTCTACCCCGCGTCCATCCACTCCGACCAGCTCGCGCTCGCGGAGCGGGTCGCCGAGCGCTCGGTCGCCGCCCTCGGCCTCCGGGACGGGATCGCCTTCCCCCAGCTGATCGCCTCGGCCGACGGCGGCGTCTCGGTCGTCGAGGTGGCCGCCCGCATCCCCGGCGGGCAGATGGCAGACCTCGTCCGTCACGCGGTCGGTGTCGACCTGGTCGAGCTTGCGCTGCGCTTCGCGCTCGGCGAGGCCGTTCCGGACGACTTCGCGCTCCCCCGCTTCTCCCAGCCGCTCGCGATCCGCTTCCTGACGGCGGCGCCCGGACCGCTGCCGACCGGGACGGTCACCCGTATCGGCCCGCTCGACGCCGTCCTCGAGGCACCGGGCGTCGTTCAGGCCGAGACGTACCTCGCGGAGGGCGAGACGATCCGCCCCGTCCGGCTCGACGGCGATCGTCGAGGGTACGTGATCGCGACCGCCGGGACCTCCGTCGAGGCACTGCGACGCGCGGAGCATGCCGCCGGCCTCCTCGCGGTGGAGGTCGCATGACGGACCCGCGCGCCGCTCTCGTCGCCGCCGGGTACGACGCGATGATCGACACCTGGGAGGCATGGAAGGCGCAGATCACCGACGACCCGCGGGCCGAATGGTGCGGCCAGCTCCTGTCGCGGCTTCCGCAAGGCGCCCGCGTGCTGGAGCTCGGCTGCGGCGGCGGTACGGAGGAGACGCGGATGCTCGCCGAGCGCTTTCGCCTCACCGGTATCGACCTCTCGTCCGAGCAGCTTCGACGCGCGCGTAACCGGGTGCCGGGCGCCGCATTCATCCGCGGTGACATCACCGAGGTCGAGCTCGAACCGGGCTCGCTCGACGCGGTGGCCGCTTTCTACGTCCTCAACCACGTGCCGCGGGATCTGCTCTCGGGCCTCTTCGCGTGCGTCCATCGCTGGCTCGTGCCGGGCGGCCTGTTCCTCGCCACGCTCGGAGCCGAGGATCTCGTCGGCTGGACGGGCGAGTGGCTCGGGCAGCCGACCCACTTCGCGGGGTTCGCGCCCGACACGAACCGTCGCCTCCTCGCGGACGCCGGGTTCGACCTCGAGCGCGACGAGCTCGTCACGATCCGGGAGCCCGACGGCGAGGCGACGTTCCACTGGGTGCTGGGGACACGATGAGCTGCGGGTTCACACTCGACCACTACCGCGAGCTCCTCCGGGCGGCGCGCGAGGGCGGCTACCGATTCGCGCACTTCGACGAACCGCCGCGGCGCGGCGACGTTCTCCTCCGCCACGACGTCGACGTCTCGCTGGACGCGGCGCTCACGATGGCCGAGCTCGAGGCGGACGAGGGCGTCTCCGCGACGTACTTCCTCATGTCCGAGTCGGTCTTCTACAACCTCGCCTCGGCGGCAGGGGTGGCCGCAACGGCGCGGCTACGCGAGCTCGGCCACCGTGTCGGCCTGCACGCCGTCTACCCCAACGCCGTGCTCGACGACAGGTTCGACGCCGTCGTCGCCTGGCACAACCCCGACCCCGCCTACATGACCGCCCCGATCGCGGGCGCGCTCAACGTCATGCAGGAGGGATACTTCGACCCGCCGACGTACCGCTCCGACTCGAACCAGCGCTGGCGGTCGGGGTGCCCGCACGAGGAGCTCGGCGCGGGCGGCTTCCCGTGGCTCCAGCTGCTCACGCACCCCGAGATCTGGGTCTATCCGGGCGCGACGATGGGCGCCACGATGCGTGCGATGCTCGACGCCGAGCGCGAGCGCCGGATCGCGCAGCTCGCGGAGGACCGGGTTGATCTCGGGTAGGCCCTCGGACGACGCTCGCGTCCGGCGCTGGTTGGATACGTGCCCGTGAGCCTCGGCCCGATCACGGTGCTCGTCTCCGCCTCCGGCGCACCCGGAACGGCGGCGCTGCTCCGCGCGTTGCGAGAGAACGGCGAGCGCGAGGTGCGCCTCGTCGGTACCGACATGTCGGAGCGCTCGGTCGGGCGGCACCTCTGCGACGGGTTCCACCTCGTGCCGGCGGGGTCCGATCTCGGCTTTCCGGACGCGATGCGCGAGGTCGTCGAGCGCGAGCGGGTCGACGTCGTCCTGCCGCAGTCCTCGTTCGACCTCGAGGGGCTCGCGGCGCACCGGGAGCGGTTCCCCGTTCCGGTGCTCGTCTCGAGCCCCGACACGATCCACCGCTCGAACGACAAGGCCGAGAGCTACTCCCTCCTCCACCGGATCGGCGTCCCCGCGCCGGAATTTCGTCGCGTGAACGGCGCCGCGCAGGTGGCCGAAGCGGCGCGCGAGCTCGGCTACCCCGACCGGCCCGTCTGCTTCAAGCCCGTCTTCTCGTCCGGATCACGCGGGTTTCGGGTGCTCGACCCGACCGTCGACCGCGCACACCAGCTCTTGAACGAGCGTCCCGGATCCGTCGCGATGCGCCTCGAGGAGGCAGTCGAGCTCTTGCCGGACGACGGCGGGCCTGACCTGCTCGTGATGGAGCTCGCAACGGGCAGCGAGCGCACGATCGACGGGATCGCGGACGGCGAGCGCGTGGTGCTGGGGCATCCCAAGACGCGCGAGGCGATGCGCGCCGGGCTCGCGATGTACTTCGTCACCCTCGACGACCCTGGCCTGATGGAGATCGCCGACCGGATCGTCTGCGACCTCGGGATCGAGTGGTTCTTCAACATCCAGCTGGTGGGCGAGCACGTGATCGAGGTCAACCCGCGGATCTCTACCATCGTCTACCAGGAGGACCTGAACCTCCCGTACCTCGGCGTCAAGCGTGCGCTGGGCGAGCTCGCCGACGACGAGCTCGCCGCGTACGCGTCCCGGATCACGCCGGGCCGGACGGCGCTCCGGTACTTCGACCAGCTCGAATGGGGGTAAGGGCGGTCTCCGGCCCCGCCACGTCGTGAGCTCCAAGCGCCCGCTTCGCGTCGTCCACTGCCCGGTCAACACCGCCGGGATCCCGTGGACGAACGTCCAGGCCCTGCGCAAGCGGGGCGTCGACGCCTCGCTCGTCGTCTTCAACCGCTACACGCTCCACCCGGAGGCCGACCGCTCGCTCGAGGTCCACGGCCGGCTCGCGCGCCGGCAGCTCGCGCAGTGGAAGCTTCTCGCGGAGCTCCTGCCGCGGACCGACCTGTTCCACTTCACGTTCGGGCTGACGCTCGTCCCGCAGTCGCTCCAGTTCCCGATCCTCGAGACCTTCCGGAAACGCTCGGTGATGCAGTACTTCGGCTCCGACATCCGCGGCAAGACGCCCGAGGAGCTCGCGTACGGGAAGAAGGCGGGAGCGGAGATCGTCGGGAGCTACGACGCGATCCGCTGGGTGCCTCAGGCGATCGTGATCCCTCCCGGCATCGACCTCGCGCACGTCCGCCCCGCGCCGCCGTCGCGACGACAGCGGCCGGTCGTCGTCCACGCCCCGTCCTCGCGCAAGCGCAAGGGAACCGACGACGTCATCCGTGCCTGCGAGGACCTCGACGTCGAGCTGCGGATCATCGAGGGCCTCCACCACGCCGCGGCGCTCGAGCGCTACCGCGACGCCGACATCGTCGTCGACCAGCTGAACGCCGGCTGGTATGGCCTCTTCGCGATCGAATGCATGGCGCTCGGCAAGCCCGTCGTCACGTTCCTCCACGAGGAGGCGACGCGGCAGACGGAGGAGGCGTATGGCCTCCCGGTGCCGATTGTCAACGCCTCGGCCGACACGCTCCACGACAGACTCGCCGAGCTCGTCTCGCTCGGCCCGTCCGGGCGGGAGGAGATCGGACGGGCCTCGCGCGAGTACGCGGAGCGCGTCCACGACCTCGACCGCGTGACCGACCAGCTGCTCGACGTGTACGCGACCGTGCTCGAGCCTCCGCGCGGGCAGCACGCCGCGATCGCGGTGCCGCCACAACAGCAACCACCCGAGCTGCCGCCCGCGCTCCCGATGGCGGACGACGAGCTCGACTCGACGCTGCCTGCGGGCCCCGGGCTCGCGGCAGCCGCCGGCGAGGGATCGGAGGTGGGCCTCGCGTCGCAGCTCCGGCGCCTGGGCCGCCACTCCGCGATCTACGGGATCGGTGGGCTCGTCTCGCGCGTGATCGCGGTCCTTCTCCTCCCGCTCTACACCCGCTACCTGACCCCGACCGACTACGGGAAGATCGAGACGCTGCTCGCGCTCACGACCGTGATGGGGCTGATCCTGCGGGCGGGGATCACGAGCGCGTTCTTCCGCTTCTACTTCGACGTGACGGACGACGCCGGGCGCCTGCGCGTGCTGCGGACCTCCTTCTGGTTCACGATGGGCGGCGGGACGCTCGGGCTGGCGCTCCTGCTCGTGTTCGCGAGCCCGATCTCGTCGCTCCTGTTCGGGACGACGGATGCGGCGAATCTCGTCCGGGCAGCCGGCGTCGCGCTCTGGGCGGGGGTCAACTACGAGCAGATGACCTCGCTCTTCCGGGTCGAGGAGCGGTCGCTCGCGTTCGTCTGCGCGAGCCTCACGAACGTGTTCCTCACGATCGGTATCACGCTGCTCCTCGTCGTCGGGCTGGAGGAGGGCGCGCTCGGGGTGATCGTCGGCAACTTCAGCGGCACACTGGTCGTCTACCTCGCGCTGCTCGGCTACCGCCGCGAGCAGCTCGGCCTGCAGTTCGACCGGCAGCTCGTGCGGCAGATGAACCACTTCGGCCTGCCGCTCGTCCCCGCCGCTCTCTTCCTCTGGGTCACGAACTTCTCGGACCGCTTCTTCCTCGTGAAGCTGGCGAGCGTCTCCGAGGCGGGCCTCTACTCGGTCGGCGTGCGCATCGCCTCGGCAATGGTGCTGCTCTTGACCGCGTTTCGCATGGCGTGGCCCGCGTTCGCGTACTCGATCAAGGACGAGCGCGAGGCGCGGCGGACGTACGCGTACGTCCTCACCTATCTCACCGTGCTCGCCACGTGGGTTGCCCTCACGCTGACGCTGCTCTCGCCGTGGCTCGTCGATCTCCTGGCCGCCCCGCGGTTCGCCGACTCCGCCCAGGTCGTCGGTCCGCTCGCGTTCGCGACGGTGTCGTACGCCGCCTACGTCGTGATCGCGATCGGAGTCGGCCGTGCGCGCCGCACCCAGTTCAACTGGGTCGTGACGGGCGCGGCGGCCGCGGTCAACGTGGCGCTCAACCTCACGCTGATCCCGGCCTACGGGATGATCGGCGCGGCGATCGCGACCGTGGCCGCCTACACGACCATGGCGCTCGGGATGGCCTGGTGGGCCCAGCGGATCTACCCGGTGCCGTACCAGTGGCGCCGCGTCGCGACGGCCGCTCTCGCCGGAGTCGCGCTCGCCGCCGCGGGCAAGGAGCTCGACGTCGGCCTCGGAGCTGCCGCCGTCCTGGCGCTCGCCTATCCGCTGGCGCTCACGTTCCTCGGCTTCACGAGTGCCGAAGAGCGGCGGCGCATCGGTCGCCTCGTCGCGCGCAGGCGTGTACCGGCCGGCTGACGGCCGTCACAGCAGCGTCTGCTGGAGCAGGAAGGCGTTGAGCCCGATGATCAGCACCGCGATGCAGGCCGCGACGACCGTCGTGGCGCGCCGGTTGACGAGGGACCCCATCAGCGAGCGGTCGCGGCAGAACCAGAGCAGGGGGATCAGCGCGAAGGGGATCCCGAACGAGAGCGCGACCTGGCTCAGCACGAGCGCCCGGGAGGCGTCGATCCCGAGCGCGATGATGAGGAGCGCCGGCGCCATCGTGATCGCACGGCGCAGGAAGAGCGGGATCCGGCGCCGGATGAACCCTTGCATCACAACCTGACCCGCGAGCGTCCCGACACTCGACGAGGACAGACCCGACGCGAGGAGCGCGACGCCGAAGAGCGCGTCCGAGTGGTTGCCGAGGTGCGCCTCGAGCTGGTCGGCCACCTGGGCGAGGTCGTCCCCGACCTCCGTCAGCCCGTTCTCGTGGAACACCGCCGCGGCGATCACGAGCATGCTCATGTTCACGATCCCCGCGATCCCCATCGCGATCATGACGTCGGCCAGCTCGAAGCGGAAGATCCGCTGCTTCTCCTCCTCCGTCGCGCCGACGACCCGGTGCTGCGTGAGCGCGGAATGGAGGTAGATCACATGCGGCATCACGGTCGCGCCGAGGATCCCGACCGCCAGCAGCACGCTCTCCGAGCCCTCGAAGCCCGGGATGAACCCGCGCACGACCTGCGCGGGATCGGGGTCGGCGAGGAACACCTGCGCGGCGAACGCGACGACGATCACGCCGATGAACGCCACGATCACCGCCTCGAGCCGGCGAAAGCCGCGCGCCTGCAGCGCGAGGATCGCGAACGCCGCCACGCTCGTGATCAGCGCCGCGGGGAACAGCGGGATCCCGAAGAGGATGTTGAGGCCGATCGCGGCGCCGATGAACTCGGCGAGGTCGGTCGCCATCGCGATCACCTCGGCCTGGAGCCAGAGCGCGACGCTCGTCCTGCGCGAGAACCGCTCGCGGCAGACCTCGGGCAGGTTCATCCCGGTGGCGATCCCGAGCTTCGCGCTCATCGACTGGATCAGCATCCCCATCAGGTTCGCCGTGAGGATGACCCACAGGAGCAGGTAGCCGAACTGCGCGCCCCCGGCCATGTTCGTCGCGAAATTGCCGGGGTCGACGTACGCGACCGACGCGACGAAGGCCGGCCCGAGAAACGGCCAGAGCCCCCGCGCGCCGCGCGTCCGCCCCGCGAGCGATTCCTGCGCGGCCTCGAAGACGCGCGCTTCACCGGGGAGGACGTCGTCGAGCGGGTGGACCGGCGCCGAGCGGTCGTGCGTTCGTTGCGGCGGCACCGGCTGACTATCTCGCGCCGGCTCCGGCGGCGCGGCGGTCACCCGACCAGGAGCCCGGTCGCCCACATCGCTGCGATCCCCGCGAGGTAGCCGCCGACCGCCCAGCCCGAGCGGAGGCCGCCCGGCGCGATGCGCGCGACATAGCGGCCGACCTCGACCACGACCTGCAGCGCCGCCCCCGCCGCGAGCGCGAAGAACACCGGGGTCAGCACGTCGCTCGAGGCATAGCCGCCGATCCAGGTGCCGAGGATTGCCGGCGCACCCGCGATCATCGCGAGCGCGGCGAGCTGCCAGAGCGTCACACGCGCGCGCGTCGCGGGAGCCGCGATCCCGAGCCCCTCTGTGACGTTGTGCACCATGAACCCGATCACGAGGAAGGCGCCGAGCTGGAGCTCGCCGGTCGCGAACGAGGTCCCGATCGCGAGCCCTTCGCCCAGGTTGTGGACGCCGATCCCGACAGCCACCAGCAGGGCGAGCGCGAGACCGCTGACGCCGACCCTGCCGCGCGAGAGCCGGCTAGCGAGGAACGTCATCCCGAGCGCGCTTGCGGCGAGGCCGAGCAGGACGAGCCCCGGGCCGCCGAACGCGGGCGGGAGGCCTGCCTGCAGCTCGAGCGCCTCGAAGAGCGCCTCGACGCCGAGAAAGGTGAGAAGTCCCGCGGTGAGGGCCATGAACGCGGCGATCCAGGAGGGGCTCGCGCGCCGGAGGGACGGCAGCCACAGGAGCCCGAGCGCGACGGGCACCACTCCCACCAGAAGGCCGATCAGGCCGTAGCCGAGGAAGCCGCGCAGCCCGGGCTGCGGCGTGGGCACCGCCGCGGCGATCTCGTGCGTCGTCTGGATCCCCGTCGAGCTCGTGACGCCGACCGCGAGCGGCTCGTCGGGAATCCAGTCGTACGGGACGACGATGGTGCTCGAGCGGAGCCGCCCGAGCGTCGCCGGTCCGTCGAGCGTGAACGGGACGATGGCGTCGTCGACCGTCACCGAGGCGATCGTCAGGTCGTCGCGCTGCGGGTTGCGCACGAGGACGCGGATCTCGCCGGGCCGGAGCTCGACGCGGCGAACGTCGAACGCGTCCGCGGAGGGCGGGCTCTCGCCGACGAGGTCGACGACCCGGTCGCCGAGCGAGACGACGAGCGTCACGGCGAGCGCGATCCCCGCCACGGGGACGAGCGCCCACAGCCGCCACGCGATTCCGCCGGCCGGCTCGGCGCGCGACTCCATCACGCGTCCTCGACCTGGAAGTAGCCCATCCAGCCGAGCTCGGTGAACTCGGACTGGTGCGCGTGGAACATGAACGTTCCCGCGTGCGCGAAGCGGATCTCGAGCACGCCCCGCTGGCCCTGGCACTGCATCACCGTGTCGGTGTACTCCCAGTGCTCGCCGGTGCCGGTGGGCTGGTACCGGAAGAAGTCGGCGTGGAGATGGAACGAGTTGATCAGGTCGAACTCGGTGAGGTTCGCGAGGTAGACCCGCACGAGCTCGCCGCGCCGCACCCGGATCGGATAGCGCGCGTAGTAGAACGTCCGCCCGTTGACCGTGTAGAAGTTGTTCTCGCCGTCACCGTCCGTGTCGTAGCCGTTCATCACGAGAACGAGCTCGCGGGCAGCCTCGCGCGGCGCCTTGGGGTCGATGATGAAGGCGCCGTACAGGCCCTTGTGGATGTGCTTCTTGAGCGGCGTCGAGTGACAGTGGTAGACGTGGAACCCCGCCGGACGCGCCGGGAACTCGTACGTGAAGTCTTCGCCTGGCCCGACGATCTCGAAGACGCCGTCCATCGTCGTCGGGTGGATCCCGTGGAAGTGGATCGTGTGCGGGTGCGCACCCGCGTTCGCGAACCGGACGCGCAGGATGTCGTCCTCGGTCGCCCGGATCACGGGGCCGGGGACGGTGCCGTTGTACGTCCAGGCGGGGAAGAAGACCCCGGGGGCGATCTCGAGCTCCTCGTCGCGCGCGACGAGCGTGTACTCGCGCACCCGTCCCGGCTTGTGGGGAAGCGCGGGCGGGGGATAGAGGAGGGCGTCGAGGTCGTTCGCGCCGCCGACGGCGGGCGCGCCCTCGCCGATCATCGCCGCGTGCCCGGCTGCCGCCCCACCCGCGTGGGAGGCGGTTGCGCGATGCGCGGCGTGGTCGTGGCCGGCGGCTTCCGCCTGGCCGCCGAGCACGAGCTTCGCCCCAAACGGCACCGCGGCGAGCGGTGCCGTCGCGCAAAGCAGCCGCCGACGGGTGAGTTTAGACATGCCTAAACTCTACTCGCGATCTTTAGTCCTGTCTAAACCTTGCAGCGGGCGGGCGGAAGCCCGAGGAACCGGAGCGTCCCTCGGCAGAGCCCGAGCGCGGCTCGCCCGCGCACGGCGGGCGTCGCGAGCGCCCGGTCCTCCGAGGGGTTCGTCATGAAGCCCATCTCGACGAGGATCACGGGCACGTCGGCCCAGTTGAAGCCGGTGAAGTCGGAGCGCTCCTGGAGGCCCCGGTCCGGGAACCCGAGCGCACGGACGAGCTCCGCCTGGACGAGCGTCGCGGCCCGGCGGCTGGCGCGATAGACGTCGTCCGTCCAGCCGCGCCGGAGCGCGGGCGTCAGCGTGTGGGCACCCCGCGCGGCGGAGCTCGCGGAGCCGTCGGCGTGTACGCGCAGGAAGAGCGCCGCGCCGTTGCGGTTCGCGATCTGCGCGCGGACGATGTTCCCCATGCTCGCTCCGGCGGTGCGGGTCCGCGTCATCACCACCCGGATGCCCGCGGCCCGGAGCAGGCGCCGCAGCCGCAGCGAGACGTCGAGCGTGAGGTCCGGCTCCCGGATCCCCGTGACGACGCCGTGCGTCCCGCCACCGTCCTTGATCTTGCGGCTCGCCGAGCCGGGGCCGATGGGCTCGGTGGCGAGATTCGCCCGCGCGTCGTGCCCCGGGTCGATCACGACGACCGGTGGGTGGGCCGCGGCGGTCGCAGCGCCTGCGAGCGCCAGCACGCCGACGGCCGCGAGCGCCGCCGCCGTCATCTCGGCTGTCCCATGCGCGCGCGCATCCACCCGTACGTCAGGAGCGCCCCGGGCACGAAGAGCACCGCCGCGGTCACCATCAGCACCTTCGCTGCGGTCGAGTCGAGATCGACGGCGAGCCCGGCGATCATGCACAGGCCCGCGAGCACACAGAGAGCGGTTCCGACGGCACCGACACGCACGCCGAGAGGCTAGACGAGGTCGAGGAACCCGACGACGGGGGGCGCCGACCGCATCTCGTCGCGTGCGCGCCTCGCGCCGGCGCGGTACCGATCGTCCCCGAGGACCCGCTCGATCGCCTCGCGGATCCCGTCCAGCGCGGCGACCGTGCCGGCGCGGGCGGCGGCGACGGCGGCGATATTCAGCGGCTGGTCGCCGAACAGCGGGACGCCCACCAGCGGGCAGCCCGCGGCGATGGCGCTCAAGGTCGTGCCTGCCCCGCCGTGGCCGACGACGGCGGCGGCATGCCCGAGGACCCCGGGCTCGTCGACCCAGCGCTCGACGTGGACGTTCGGCGGTACGTCGGCGAGCTCGACCTCGTTGCCGCCCGTCGTCAGCAGAACCCGCACCGGGAGATCGGCGACCGCCTCGAGGGCACGCGCGTACACCTGCGCCGCCGGCGGGAAGGTCGCGGCGACGCTGCCGAAGCTGACGTAGACGAGCGGCCCGTCGGAGCCGGGCCACCAGTCGGGGAGAGGGTCGGGCTCCGCCTCCGACGCCGGGTGCCTGAGCCGCGTTACGTCGAAGGGCGCAGGATCGACCGAGGGCGGAAAGTACGAGAGATAGGGCGACGCGGCGATCCGGTCCGAGACGGACGCCAGCCGGTCGTCGAGCGCAGCCGCGGCGAACGCGACCGCTCCGTACTCGACGGCGGAGACGGAGGTCGCGACGCGCACGTGCGGGATCCCGTGCTCCTCGGCCGCGATCGCCGAGGCAAACTCGGCGGACTCGCGCACGACGATGTCGGCACGCCACCGCTCGATCACCTCGCGGTGCTTCGGCAGCATCGCGTCGACGTTCAGCCGGGCGAAGATCGTCCCCACGACGACGACGTCTGCCTGTCCGGGCGGCAGGGACGGCATCGCGCGCCACACCGGTCCGAGGATCTCCTCCGGCGGAGCGGTCCCGGCCTCGAACGCGTAGCCGCGCGCCTTGAGGGTCGGCGGGCCGACGATCAGCGTCTCGTGCCCGTTCCGCTCGCACGCCTCGATGAGCGGGATGAGCGGGCCGAAGTGTCCGGTTCCCTGCGTCGAGGCGAAGAGGATCCGCACGGGACGCCGACTCTAGTGGGACACCTTGCCGCGTGCGCGAAGCGCGGGCCCCGCCGCCCGCGGCATCACGCCACGAGCCGGTAGACCTCGAACACCTCGGCGTAGTCGCGGTTCACGTTCGTGCCGTGGACGCGAGCGAGGTTCCAGATGTAGTCCCCGTCGGCATAGCGGCGGTGCTGCTGTGACGCGTAGCGGGCGACCGCGGCGACCTTGCGCTCGACGTGTCGGCGCTCGAGCGCGAGGTAGGCGCCGTAGGAGAAGTCGAAGTTGTTCCAGGGGATCTCGTAGCCGAGGATCGTCGTCCGCTTGAACGCGCGCAGGCCCTCCTGGGCGACCGTCTGGTGGTCCTGGTGGACGTCGTGGCGCGAGGGCTGGAAGACGACGTCGGGACGCCATTCCTCCCAGAGCTCGACGAGAAGCTCGAGGATGTCCTGGCGGCGCTCGGGGAAGGTCCGCACGTCGAAGTCGTGCACCGTCAGATGCGACTCGGGGATCCCGAGCTCGGCCGTCGCCTCGCGTACCTCCTGCGCGAGCGTGTCGGGCGGGAAGCCCGCGGGCAGCGAGCGGGTGGCGATCGAGAACGCGACGTAGCGGACCTCGCAGCCCCCCTCGACGAGGCGGGCCATGGTGCCGCCGCACCCGAACTCGCCGTCGTCGGTGTGGGGCGCGAGGACGAGCGCGCGCTGCAGGCCGTCGAGCACGGCGCGAGTCTATGCCGTGGGGGTCGGCGCGGGCTCGGGCAGCGGAGGGTCGGCTGGAGCGGGAAGAGGACGCAACGGCGCGGCGCCGGCCTTCTTCGGGACCCGCGCCGTGAGGCCGACGAGCCCGAACAGCACCCAGGTCATCGGGTCCTCGAAGAACGCGGCATAGAAGAGGCTGTGGACGGCGATTGCCACGAGGACGACGCCGGTGGCGAGCGAACCCGCGAGGTGAACCCGCGCCCGAGCCCGCGCAGCGAAGTGACGAGGGCGACCGCGAGGAGCCAGCAGAGCAGGCCGACCCCGACGACGCCGAGCTCCGCGGCCACCGTGACGGGCATCGTGTGCGACGCGACGCGCTTCGGGTCCTTGCCGGGGATCCCGAGCCGCCGCTGGTACTCGTGCGAGAACCCCCCGGCGCCGACGCCCTGCACCGGATGGTCGAGCGTGATGCGGATGCCCTGGCCGACGAGATTCGCCCGGCCGGAGGTGATGCGGTTGAAGCCGGAGCGTGACTTGCCGACGAGCTCGTCGCGCACCTGCGGGACCGCGAGCAGGACCATGGTCGTGACGGCGCCGAGAGCGACGAGCCCGAGCGTCGCCCTGCGCCCCCATGCGACCATCACCGCGACGACGATGCCTGCCGCAAGCGCCACGAAGCTCGACTGCGAGAAGGAGATGAGCAGACCCAGCCACGTCGCGATCACGACGGCGTAGAGCCCGGCGACGCGCCAGCCGCGGACGCCGCCGAGCAGGATCCCGGCGAGCGAGGCGAGGATGGCGACGGTCAGGTAGCGGCCGTAGACGGACGGGTCCCAGAACACGGAGTTGACACGGAAGAACGGCGCGTACGCGTTGAAGACCTTCACGCTCGGGTTCCAGAAGACGTCGCGCGTGAACCACTGGTAGCCGCCGACCGCGGCGTAGAAGAGCGCCGTGCCGACGAGAGCTGCCCAGAGCCACGTGAGCCAGCGGCCGCGCCACGGCAGGCGCGCGAAGCCGACCGCGAGGAGCCCGAACGGCAGCAGGAACGCGCCGAGCAGGATCGAGCCGCGGTGGACGTCGACCGCCCAGAGCATCGAGAGGCCGCTCCAGCGCGACGAAGGCGGCGACCGGCCAGGCGAGCGGGCCGAGCTCGCGCGACCGGTCGTCGCCGCGCAGGAGCGACCACGCCAGCGAGAGCGCGAGCCCTCCGATCACGCCGTAGAGCGGTAGCAGGAGGTTCACCTTGTCGACCCCGATGTCGACCGGCAACCGCAGCGGGATGCACGCGAGTGTCGCGAAGGCCAGGAAGTACGGCCAGCGTTGCAGAATCAGGGCGACGACCGCCGCGACGAGGAGGCCGCCGACGGCCGCGGCCGCCAGCTTCGCCCGGCTCAGGTCCGGCAGCAAGGTGATGCCGAGCACGCCGAGCCCGACCGCCCAGGCAACGAGGCCGACGAGCCGCGTCGTCCGCGACGGCGCGAGGTAGAGCGCGACGAGGCCTGCGCATCCGACGACGGACGCAACCTGGGCTGCGACGTTCATCGCGGTGCCCGCACCACCACGAGCGCGCGCTCGACGTGGCCGTTCGCGTCCACGCGGAGCGCGTAGCGTCCCGGCTTGTCCGGCGCCCGGAGGCGGAGCGTGCCGGGGCGCGCGACGCCCGACCGCTTCCCGAGCGTCCAGCGGACCGTCCTCGCCTGCGAGATGGCCAGGATCGCGAAGCGCGCGCGGGGACTTGTCACGATGCGGTCGCGCCCGAGGGCGAGGAACCGGATGCGGACTGTGCGCGAGCCCGAGCGCGGGCCGAGGTTGCCCGCCAGATCGCGCGCGACGAGCCGGAGCGTGTGAAGCCCTTGCGGCAGCGGCACCGCACCGGCCGTCCCGAACCAGTTCATCGACCCCGAGGTGCGCGTGCCGAGCCGGCGGAGCGCGCGCACGCCGTCGACGTAGAGCTCGACCACCGCCCGCTCGTCGACGCGGTAGCGGATCTTCGCATGGTCGAACCGGCCGTCGCCGTCGGGCGAGATGACGAGCGGCCGCGCCGTGAAGGTCGTGACGCGCGGCGCCGTCGTGTCGACGAGGATCCGGTTCGGCATCACGATCGTCCGCCGCTGTCGGTCGAGGTGGATGCGCGGCTTGTACGTCCCTTCGTCGACCACGCGGCCGTCCGCGTCGCGTCCGTCCCAGACGAACGTCACGAAACGCCGTCCCTGCGGGCGGTCGCGGGCGAGCTCGCGCACGACGTGGCCGCCCGAGTCGACGATGTCGACGCTGACGCGGTCCGCCTTGCGAAGACGGAAGCGGATCTCCGCCGACGACGTCGCGCAGTCGCAGGTCGGCGAGAAGACCTTGGCGACGGTCGGGCCGATGATCGGGCTCCGCGTCAGCTTGAGCTTCTCCGTGACGACGAACGCGACCGACGTCGCCACGAGGAGCGCAGCGACGAGCGCCGCAGGTGCCAGCCGCGACCTCATCGCCGCGGGAACGCGATCACCGGGCCGCGCCGCGCGCGCCCGGGTCGGCGCGCAGCCGCCTCGTCGTGAGAGGAGCTCCCGGCCACCTGAACGGCGATTGTAAGGACGGGCGGGCGCCGCCCGGCGTGATAGGCACACTGCGACTGCGGCCCCCGCGGCCGATCACCGCGCATGCGCCGCCGCCTCCTCCTCGTCATCCCTGCCGCTCTCGTCCTGGTCGCCGGGCTCGCGATCGCGTTCTACCTGACGAGGAAGCCCCCCTCGGGAGAGCTCGAGACGGCCGTGACGGACGTGACGGTCGTCGCGCCGACGGTGCCGGAGACTCCTCGCCCGACGCCGCCGCCGGCGCCGCCTCAGGCGCCCGAGGCCGACAAGCGATGCTGGCCGATGTTCGGCGGCGGGCCGACGCGTGACCTCGCGCGACTGAACATCGATCTCGGCATCCCGGGTAAGAGGCTCTGGGCGCGCGGCCTCGAGTCG
Source organism: uncultured Actinomycetes bacterium (assembly GCA_963845965.1). Classification (GTDB taxonomy): domain Bacteria; phylum Actinomycetota; class Thermoleophilia; order Gaiellales; family Gaiellaceae; genus Gaiella. The sequence continues at coordinate 35,190 of CAWJUF010000002.1, forward strand.
TACGTCGAGTACCCGCCGAGCTACTGCGACGGCGTCCTCTACGTGAACACGTTCAAGGGCGACACCTGGGCGATCGAGGCGGCCACCGGGAAGGTCCTGTGGCGCCGGGTGAGCGACGTGAACAAGCCCTCGACGCCCGCCATCTCCGGCGACAACCTGATCGTCAGCGCGAAGGACGGGACCGTGACGGCATTGACGAGGAAGGCCGGGAAGGTCGTCTGGCAGCTCCGCACGAACGCGATCGTCGAGTCGTCTCCGGCGGTCGTCGACGGTGTCGCGTACTTCGGCGCCACCGACGGCCGGTTGTTCGCCGTCGACGCGGACACCGGCCGCGTGCGTTGGGCATACGACACCGGCGGCCGCATCAACTCGAGCCCGTCGCTCGCCCGCGGCCGCGTCTGTATCACGACGTATGCGGGGTCGATCTTCTGCCTGCGGCAGTCGAGCGGGACGAAGCTCTGGAGCACGTACGTGAAGCGCGACGCGTTTCGCTACGAGAGCTTCTACGCGAGCGCGTCGACGGACGGCGAGCGGCTCTACACGATCGCCCGCTCGGGGAAGATCGTGGCGCTCGACGCCGCCACCGGGAACGTTCTCTGGACGGACGAGGTGAGCTCGCTCGGGTACTCGACGCCCGCGATCGGGCGCGACCGAATCTTCGTCGGCGACTTCAACGGCGGGCTACGGGCGTACCGCAAGACCGACGGCCGGCTGCTCTGGAGGACATACGTCGGCGGTCGAATCCTGGGCGGCGCGGTCGTCGTCGGCGACCTCGTCTTCTTCTCCACCCTCGAGACCGAGACGTATGCCGCGCGCGTCTCGGACGGGAAGGTCGTGTGGCACTTCCCGATTGGCAAGTACTCGCCCGGCATCGCGACGGAGCGGGCGTACTACTTCACGCTCAACGGGATCCTCGTCGCCTTCAGCGGCAAGGACGGGCCAGGCTAGGCCTCTCGCGGCGCGGCGACGCGGCGGCGCGGCGGAAGCGATGTCAGGCAGCGGGTTCTTGCAGGATCGCGTGGCGGCGGCGCCAGAGCGGCGATCGCTGCGTGAGCGCGCCGACCGCGCGCCAGGCGCGGGTCTTCGCCGTGTAGGCGGCGAGCCGGCGGCGGTCGCTCCCGGGTGACGACACCTCGTACCCGAGCTCGACGAGGAGCTCGCCGGCGATCGCCTCGAACGCGCGAATGTCCGGGAGAGACATGTCCGTGCGCCAGTTCCGGACGCCGACGCGCGGGGGCTCGTTGAGGCGCTGCTGGTGCTCCTTGCGAGCCGAGTCGGTGTGGCCGACGTAGCCGAGCATCGCCTCATGGTAGTCGAGGCCGGCGAAGTCGCATACACGGCGCAGCTCCTCCTCGGGGCCGGCGACGAGCGCCTCGTAGCGCACCTCGAGGTAGCGCTCCCTGCCGACCCGCTCACCGAGCGCGCGCGCAGCGCGCACCTCGGTCGCCCACTGGCACGCGAAGCCCGCTGCGTCGTGCGGATGGCCCCAGCCCGCGGTCATGATCCCCTCCGGCACGGCGAGGAAGGAGGTGGCGGCGTCGCGCCCGTCGCGGAGCAGGTGGACGTAGCGCGCCCGCGGAAAGAGCCGCTCGAGCAGCGGCAGGTACTGCATGTAGAGCGGCGTCTTGTCGCCCCAGCGCGGTTTGCCACGCGCGGCGGCGTACGCCTCGAAGACCGCGCCGATCGCCTCGCCGGTCGTCATCCCCGGGCGGAGGCGCACGGCGACCGCCTCGGGCGAGAGGACCCACTCGACGAGGGTGGGCAGACGACGCAGATCGTCGACGAACGCCGCGGCGTCGATCCCCCCGCGGTGCCTGCGCGCAAGCGACGGCACGAAGTACGACTCGTCCGGGACCGCAAGCGCGGGGTTCCGGTCGAGCATGACGCGCAGGAGGGTCGTGCCCGACCGGCGGACGCCGAGGACGATCAGCGGCGGCTCGGCGGGCACGCCGGCACTGTACGGACGTGGTAAGACTTCCCGAAATGAAGCGAGCCACCCGACGGGCGGATCCCTATCGCGACACCCACCTGATCGACGAGCGGGCGCCGCGTGTCAACCAGGCGGTCGTCGGCGTCGTCTCGCTCCTCGCGGTCGGGACGGGCTGGTGGTGGCTCCTGGCGCTCCTCGCGCTGCAGCTCGCGCTGGGACTGACGCTCGGGCGCCGCTGGTGCCTCGCCTGCGTCGCGTACTTCGAGCTGATCCAGCCGCGGCTCGGCGAGGGCCGCCTCGAGGACGCGCGCCCGCCCCGCTTCGCGAACATGGTCGGCCTCGTCGTCCTCTCGACGGCGTCGCTCGCCTACGCGTCCGGGCTCGACGTCCTCGGCGCGGGGCTCGGGCTCCTCGTCGCGGGCCTCGCGCTCCTCGCCGCCACGACCGGGTTCTGCGCCGGGTGCACGGCGTACAAGGTCGGCTACCGGCTGACGGGCAAGACGTTCGTGTCGTGCCCGGTGCCGCCGCAGCTCTAGTCGGGCTCGGCGACGACGACCGACCCGCGGCCGGCGAGCCAGCGCGCGGTCGAGTAGAGCGCAGCGATCCCGGTGATCGCCGCCCCGGCGATCAGCATCCCGTCGGAGCCCGGTGGATCGACCAGCTTGATGCCCGCGAGCGTCAGCGTCGCGGCGAGGGCGATGCGGAGCGCCCGGTCGGGAAGCCTGACCGTGAAGCGGCCGCCGATCAGGACGCCCGGCACGGACCCGATCAGGAGCCAGCCGGTCGCGCCAAGATCGACATGGCCGACCACGAGCTGGCCGGCACCGGCGATGGCGAGCAGCACGGCCGCATGGAAGATGTCCGTGCCGACGATCTTGGCCGCGGTGAGGGGGAACGCGATCAGCATCACCAGCCCGAACAGCGTGCCGCTGCCGACCGATGTGAGGCCGACGACGAAGCCGCCCACCACGCCGGTCGCCACGGCGATCACGCGGTCGCGGTTCGAGAGGAGGAACGGCTTGTCCTCGGGCGCGGAGTGGAGGTACGCCTTGACGAGGAACGCGATCCCGCAGACGACCAGGGCGACGCCCAGGATCGCTTTCGCCGTGTCCTCGTAGCCGTCGCCGTACTGCTTTTTGAGCCACCAGGAGACGCCCACGCCGATGAGGGAGAACGGCGCCGACCCGAGCAGCATCCAGGCCGTGAGGCGCGCATGCACGTGTCCCATGCGGCGGTGCTGCGCGGCGCCGAAGGACTTGAAGATCGCACCGTGGACGATGTCCGTGCCGATGGCGATCGACGGCTGGAAGCCGAAGACGAGCACGAGCAGCGGGGTCATCAGGGACCCGCCTCCCATGCCCGTGAGACCGACGAGCAGCCCGATCAGGAGCCCGGCGAGGGAGAGCTTCCAGTCCACTCAGGGCTCCCGGCGGAGCGGCCGCCTAGGCAGGGGTGGCAGGCTCATCCGTGATCGGCTCCGAGACGAGGAGGATCTCCTTGAGCGTGTCGCCGCGGAGGCCGAGGCGCAGCGTCTCGAGCGGGATCACCTCGTCGGGTGGGATGTTGCCGAGGTTGACGTTCGGGCCGAAGTGCTTCACGAACCACGCCTGCGAGGACTTCGTCGGCGCCTCGAACAGGACGTCCTCGATCGGAACGCCGTGCGCGATCTCGTCGAGGAGGCCGGTGCGCATGTCCCCGTCCGAGCGGAAGATCCCTGCCGTGCCGCCCTCGCGGCCCTCGGTGATCACCTTCCACGCCCCGGCAGCCAGCTCCTCGTTGATCCATTCGACCCACTGGTACGGCGCGAAGACGACGTCCGAGTCCTTCGATCCCACCTCGGAGAGGACGGTGAAGTCGCGCGCGAAGTCGGCGATGAGCTCGAGCTTGCGATCTCGGGGGATCTCGAGCGTGCCGTCGGAGATCTCGACGTGCGAGAAGCGGTGCTCGACCAGCCACGCCTTGAACTCGTCGATCCGTCCCCTGCCGTAGACCGCCTCGAACAGCGTGCCGCCACAGACGACAGGTGTCTCGAAGGACCGGTAGAGCGCGATCTTCTTCTCGAGGTTGTTCGTGACGTAGCTCGTCCCCCAGCCGAACTTGACGATGTCGACGAACTGGCCCGCCGTGTCGAACATGCCTTCGATGTCGCGCAGGTTGAGACCCTTGTCGATCACGTGCGTGACGCCGACCTCGCGCGGCTTTCCGGGTCGGGCCGGAACGCCGAGGAAGCCGTCATTGAAATCTGGCATAGAGCTCCTCCAGCTTCGTCTTCGCGCGGTCCTGGACGTCGTGGTAGAGGGAGTTGCCGTGGGCGTCGATGCCAACGGTGAGCGGTCCGAAGTCCTTGACGCGGAACTTCCAGAGGCACTCCGGCATGAGCTCCTCCCACGCGACCTCCTCGATCTCCTCGATCTGGGTGGTCTCCAGCGCGGCGGCGCCGCCGACGATCGCGAAGTAGACGATCCCGAGCCTCTGCATCGGCTCGATCGCCTCGTCGGGGAAGCCGCCCTTCCCGCAGATCGCGCGGACGCCGTACTGGGCGCCGAGCCCCTCGGTGAAGCGCGCCATGCGGGCGCTCGTGGTGGTGCCGATGCAGAGCTTCTCGTAGCGCCCCGGCCCGAGCTTGCGCACGTTAGGCGCGGTGTGCAGGAGGAAGGCGCCGCTCAGGTTCATCGGCGGCTCGATCCCCTGGTCGAAGATCCGGATCTGGGTGCGGTCGCGGATCCCGATGATGTGGCCCTGCACGACCACCTCGTCGCCGGCGCGCAGCTGGAGGATCTGCGCCGGATCGGTGATCGGGAACGTGACCTCGTGCGTCGCCATCAGGCCGTCGCCCCCTTCGCTGCACGGAACGTGCCGGCGGTGCCCTGCACCGGCGCGCCCGCGGACGCGGCACGACGCCCACGAGCAACGCGGCCCGCTCGAACGAGGCCGCCACGCGCACCCCCACCCAGGGTGGGGATGCCTCCCGCCACCCTCACTGCCGATTCTACCCCGTTGCCTGCAACGACATCGTGCCGGGAATGGAGAATCTCGTCCACAGCCAGGGGACGTCGGGCGCGCATGGCGGCCGCAGCGGTCGCGCGGAGATCACCGCCCCGCACGGCGGCGTGGAAAGCCGCCTGCGCGATGCCAGCCCCCGCCGACCGCATCTCGCTCGCGGCCATCTCAGAACTCCCGGTCGAAGTCGACGGTGCCGTCGGCGGTGATGTGCACGGAGGCACGCCGCGCGGCCCAGCACTGGTAGTTGACCGCCACCGGGTTCAGGGTCATGTGCGTGTCGGCGTGCTCGATGTGGCACTGCAGCACAGTCACGTCGCCGCCGAGGCCCATCGGCCCGATCCCCGTCTCGTTCAGGAGGCCGTACAGCTCGTCCTCCAGCTCCGCCACCAGCGGGTCCGGGTTGCGCGTCCCCACGGGCCGCGCGATCGCCTCCTTGGCGAGGTGCATCGCGTAGTCGGCCGAGCCGCCGATCCCGATCCCCACGATCCCGGGAGGGCACGGCTTGCCGCCGGCGCCGACGATCGCCTCGAGCACGAACCTCTTGATCCCATTCACCCCGTCGGCGGGCACCAGCATCTTGAGGAAGGTCATGTTCTCCGAGCCCGAGCCCTTGGGCACGCACTTCACGTCGAGCCCGTCCCAGTCTGGCACGAAGTCCCAGTGCACGATCGGCACGCGGTAGCCAACGTTCGGCCCGGTGTTCTCGCGGGTCAGCGTGTGCACGGTGTTCGAGCGCAGCGGATGCTCGACTGTCGCCTTCGCCGTCCCCGCCTTCAGCGCCCGGGAGATCCCGGTCGGATGCAGCGGGAAATGCTCGCCTACCCGGCAGTAGTAGACCGCGATCCCCGTGTCCTGGCAGACCAGGTTCTTCTGCTCGTCCGCGATCTCCACGTTCCGGTGGATCGTCGCCAGTACGCGCTTTCCCGTCACCGAGGTCTCCTGCTCCAGCGCCGCGGCCAACGCGTCACGCAAATCCTGCGGAATGTCCTTCAGCGCCCACACATAGAGATGGGCTGCGGCTTCGAGAACCGCGTCCTCGAGACCAACCGTGGTCGTCGACATGTCTCCTCAGTCTCTCGCCTTCTCGAATGCCGCCCTCCCCGCGCGCCGTCCGAAGACGACGCACTCGAGAAGGCTGTTGCCCATCATGCGGTTCTTGCCGTGCGTCCCGCCCGCGATCTCGCCGCACGCGAAGACGCCCGCGAGCGTCGTCTCCGCCTGCGCGTCGATCACGAGGCCGCCGTTCTGGTAGTGAAGCACCGGGTACGTGAGGATCGGCTCGGCCAGCGGGTCGATGCCCGCGCCGCGATAGCGGCGCAGCATGTACGGGAGCGAGATCTCGGCGTCGTCCGGGGCGATGCGCGTCGTGTCGAGCCACACCGCCGGGCGCCCGTCCTCGGTCTCCACGCCCCGCCCGGCGTCGACCTCGTCGAAGATCGCCTGGGAGACGACGTCGCGGGGGCCGAGCGAGTCCGTGAACTCCTCCCCCTCGGCGTTCAGGAGCACGGCCCCGTAGGCGCGTGTCGTCTCCGGGATCGAGTACCCCTGCATCGTCGCGGGCCAGGCACCGCCGTTCGGGTGGTACTGGAGCGCCTCGAGGTCGCGCGCTTCCGCGCCCGCGTCGAGCGCGATGCACGTCGTCTCCCCAGTCGCGTTGGGGTGGTTCGTGGACAGCTCGCCGCGCGTCGCCGCCTCGGCGAAGCACCTGCCGCCGGAGGCGAGCACGACGGTCGCCGCATCCACCTCGTCGGTGCCGTCGGGCGTTGCGAACGTCGCGCGCCAACCGGCGTCTGACGGCTCGAGCCCGGTCAGGCGGTGGTGCGCGAGCACGGTGCCGGCCCCCGCCTCGAGGCCCTCACGGAGCGCCTTCGTGATCGCGTGGCCCGTCCGATCACCGACCTGGAGGAGCCGCTTCCGCGACGCGCCGCCGCAGCGGGCGAGCCGGTAGCCGCCGTTCTCGCGGGTGAACTGGCAGCCGAGCTCCTCGAGCCACGCGATCGCGGAGGGCGCCTCTGAGGTGAGCACGTCGACGAGGCCCGTATCGGCCGTCTCGTGCGAGGAGCGCATCACGTCCTCGGCGTGCAGCTCGGGGGAGTCGTCGCCGCCAAGCGCTGCCTGGATCCCGCCCTGCGCCTTCGAGGAGTTGTTCGCCTGCAGCGTCGTCTTGGTCGCGACGGCGACGCGCCCACCCGCCCGCTCGGCCGAGACGGCGGCCGCGAGCCCTGCGGCCCCGCTGCCGATCACGAGCACGTCGATGGGGACGACCGGCGCCACGCCGGCATGCTAGCCGAATCGAGATATCGCTAATGACGCCGATTAGCAGCGCTTATCTCAGGCAGAGAGCGGTAAACTCTCCGCCGTGCCGCACCTCTCCGACGTCATGCGCCGCGACCCGATCGAGGTCGCGCCCGAGGACACGCTGGGCGAGGTCGCCGAGCGCATGAGCGAGGCGAACGTGGGCGCGGTGATCGTCAAGGACTTCGGTCGGCTGATCGGGATCCTCACGGAGCGCGACATGCTGAAGGCGATGGCGGCGCGCGTCCACACGAGCGAGGCTCGGGTGCGGCAGTGGATGACCGAGGAGCCGATCACGGTGCCCGCAGAGACCGCTGTCGAGGACGCGGCGCGCATCATGCTCGCGAACGGCTTCCGGCACCTGCCCGTCGTCGACGAGCTGGGCCACGTGGTCGGGATCGCGAGCCTTCGCCGCGTGGCGGGCGCCACGCAGGCCGCCGCGAACCAGGCCTGATCAGCAGGCGGCGGCGGTGCCGCGCGTGAGCGCCTCGGCCGCCTGGCCGATAGTCACGGTCATCCGCCGGAGCCGCGCGCGCAGGCGCGTGTCCTTGCGGATACTGGCCGCCAGGCGCTGCTGCGTCGAGTCCGGGGTCGCTTTCGCGAACACGCAATCCGCCGCGTTTCTCCGCCCGCCGATCCACCCCTCCGCGTAGAGGTAGCGGAGCGGGGCGCGGCCGTACGGCGCCTTCGCCATCACCGCCCGCGCCTGCGCAGGCGAGACGTTGCCCGCGCGTGCGCTCTTCGAGACGAGCGCCTGGGCGCGCGCGGCCGTCACCGGCAGCTGCCGGGCGAGCTCCGACTCCGGGATCGTCGCGAGCGAGAGCGCGAGGCTCGCGACGACCGCCGTGATCAGCGCGTATTCGGCCACGGTCGAATCGTCGGCAGGCAGGTGCTCGCCGTCAACGCCCGAACGGGGATCGTCCGCGCGACGCGGTCAGTATGCGCCGCGGCCACTCAGGACGGCCGGGATGGTACGGGCGATGATCGAGATGTCGAGCCAGATCGACCAGGCCTCGATGTACGCGAAGTCGAGCCGGACGAGATCGTCGAACTCGAGCCCGGAGCGGCCGGAGATCTGCCAGAGCCCGGTCATTCCCGGCAGGACGAGCGACCGCGCACGGTGCCAGTCCTCGAGCATCGCGTGGTCCCGGAGCGGCAGCGGGCGTGGCCCGACCAGGCTCATCTGGCCGCTCAGCACGTTCCAGAGCTGCGGCAGCTCGTCGAGCGAGAGCCGTCGCAACACCCGCCCGACGCGGGTGACACGCGGGTCGTCGCGGATCTTGAAGAGGGCTCCCGAGGCCTCGTTCTCCGCCTCCAGCTCGTCCTGCTGCTGCGCCGCGCCCGCGACCATCGTGCGGAACTTGAGCATCCCGAACTCCTCCTCGCGGACGCCGATGCGGCGGTCGACGTAGAGCACGGGCCCGCGCGATTCGAGCTTGATCGCAGCCGCGACGACGAGCCAGAACGGAAGCCCGACCACGAGGAAGAGGAGGGAGACGACGACGTCGAACACCCGCTTCGTCGTCCACTCGAGCCCGGTCAGCATGGGCGGGCGCAGCTCGAACAGCGGGATGCCCTGGCCGGGGACGTACTCGCCCTCGTGGACGAGGAGCTCCGTGGTAGAGGGTGCGAGCTTCACCTTCACGCCGTGGCGGTGCGCAAGCTGGACGACCTCGAGCACCGTCTGCTCGTCGAAGTGCGCCTCGGCGAGGACGAGGTCGTCGGGACGCTCCTCCTCGATCAGCGCGGCCAGCCGGTCGAGCGAGCCGACCAGGCCGCCCGAGCCCGGTTCGACCGCGAGCCGGCCGACGACGTCGACCCCGATGCCGCCGCGGGAGGCACGGAGCGGCCGTTCGAGGTCGTCGAGCGTCGCGTCGTCGCCCACCAGCAGCAGCCGGCGGCGGACCCCCGCAAGCGCCATCAGCTCGAGGGAGACCGAGTCGTAGGCAGCGCGCAGCAGGCCGATTGCGAGCGCACACGTGACGACGGCGGTCGGGATCAGCCCGGTCGTCGTGAAGTCGTAGTCCGTACCGAAGCCGAACGCGAGCACGATGAGCGCGACGAGGACGAGCGCGGCCAGGACTCGTCCCGATCCGGCACGGCGCTCGCGCGGTGCGTACAGCCCGGCCTGGAGAAACACGATCACGGTGATCGGCGCGAGGAACGGGAGCCAGTCGGCCGGCCCGGTGTCCCAGAGAAGCGACCAGTAGATCGTGTCGCCGTACACGAACGAGCGCAGGACGAGGGCGACGTAGACGCCGAGCGCGAGCCCGGCGACATCGGCGGCGACGAGCGCGGCGATGCTGACTGCCCGCCGCACGAGGCCGACGACCGGTCCGCGCGAGAGGAGATAGATGCGCGAACGCCGGATGTCCCCCGGCTCGCCCGGCGTCGGGCCGGGCGAGGAGTGAGGGCCGGCCTCGGGCTCGGCAGGAGTCGTCGTGGGTGCCTCGCTCGGCACCCCGGGATTCTACGTCCGAGGGTCGGCGGCTTCCCCGCGCGAGACCTCCGCCCACGGTCGCGCCGGCCCTTGCAGAGCGGCCGCGACGACGTCGACGTCGGTCGGCGGCCGCCGGCGGCCGAGGAGCGCGAGCCCGGCGACGATCAGCCAGCGCCGCCGCCGGTCGACGAGGTCGGTGTCGTGGAAGTACGCGTGCACTCTCTGAGGCAGCCCGGGTCGCACGAGGGCACGCGCGAGGTCGCCGGCGCTATGGGTCGTCGGCACGGCGGCGAGCGCATGCTCGCCGAGGTCGATCCGCGCCGGTGCGTCGAGCTCGACCCACGGGGCGCCGTCGGAGAGATACGGCGGCCGGCTCGCCCGCGGCGTGCAGTCCGCGTAGCCGAGCTCGGCGCAGGCGAGCGCCACGGAGCGATCCGAATACCAGCCGCCGCCGCAGAACGACGTGGGGGCGAGACCGTGCTCGCGCATCCATGCTCCCTCGCGCAGGACGCGCGCGCCCGTCGCGCCGCCGGTCGGCCGCGCGTGCGTCGGGCTCGTGAAGTGCGTGTGGTGGCCGAGTGGCCCGCGCTCCGCAGCCTCGCGCGCGCGCGCGAGCCACAGCTCGTCGTCGGTCTCGCCGGCCGCCGCGTCAGGCGGCCGCAGCAGCGCCGCGATCGCGAGGCCGCCGGGCCGCCGCTCCTGGAGCGCCGCGAACGCCGCCCAGACGCGGTCGTCGAGCGGTCGTTCGACGTGGCAGCAGACCACTGCGTACCGTTCCGGAGTCGTGGGCGGCATCGCGGAACGGATACCACGCGGCGCGGTCCTCCTGGTGATCGCCGCGGCAGCGCTCCCGCGCCTGCTCGCGCTGGCGGTCGAACGCGACCAGATCCTCGAGGCCTACGTCGAGAAGAGCGACGTCTTCGCGCGGACGCTCGTCGCGAGCGGGACGTTCGGGTTCCTCCCCGGCGTTCCCTCGGCGTACACCCAGCCGCTCTATGCCTGGTTCCTCGCCGCGCTCTACTGGCCGCTCGACCGCTCCTGGGCGGTCGTGGGCATCGCGCAGGTCCTGGTCGCGGTCGCGACCGCCCTTCTCGTGCTCGCGATCGGGACGCACCTCGCCTCCGCGAGAACCGGCGTGCTTGCGGCGCTCGTCGCGACGCTCCACCCGTACCTCGTCTGGCACGACATCCACGTCAACCGGGAGATCCTCGACGGGCTGCTCGCGGCGGCGATCGTGCTGCTTGCGCTGCTCGCGTACGAGCGCCGTTCGCTCCTCTGGGCGCTCGGGCTCGGCGCCGCGACGGGGCTCGCGATCCTCTCGAACGCGCGGCTCCTGCTCCTGCCGCTCGTGCTCGCGCCGTACGTCGCCTGGCGGATCCGCCCCGCCGGGCGGGCGGTCGCCGCGGCGGCGCTCGTCGTCGTCGGTGCCGCGCTCGTGACCGCGCCGTGGCTCGTCCGCAACAAGGTCGTGGTCGGGTGCGCGACGATCACGACCGACACGCGCGCGCTCTGGAAGGCGAACAACCCGGCGACGTACGACGTGCTGGCACGCGGCGGCTGGATCGACGACGTGCCCGACCTGCCGAACGCGCCGCCGTGGCCGGAGAAGGCCGCGGGGATCTCGCTGGCGGCGGCGAAGGCGGTGGACGAGTGTGCGCAGGCGTCGTTCTACCGCGACGAGGTACTCGACTTCTGGCGCGACCATCCGGGCGAGAAGGCACGCCTCGCCGTGCAGGCAGTGGGGATGCTCTGGTCTCCGTTTCTTAGCGTGACGGCGGACGACCCGGGGCAGCAGGGGACCTCGGACCTCGCGCAGCGGACCGTCGAGCCCGCGTTCGTCCTGGCGCTCTACGCACTGGCCCTGTGGGGCGCGTTCCTCGCCCCGCGACGATTCGTCGTGCTCGCCGGGCTGCTGCTCGCCTTCAACACCCTGGCGGCGATGGTGTTCGCCGGGACGGTGCGCTACCGCGCGCCGTGGGACTTCGTGCTCGCGCTGCTCGCGGCGTTCGCGCTCGAGCGCGCCTGGGAGCTCCTGCGAAAACGCCGCTCGCCCGCCGCAGCCAGCGCCGCTCCGTAGATCGCCTCGGTCCGCGCCGTGCAGCGCTCCTGGGAGAACTCCGCGAGTGCGCGCGCCCGCGCGGCGGCGCCGAGCTCCGCGGCGCGCGCACGGTCGCCCGCCAGCTCGACGATCGCCGCCGCGAGCGCTCCGGCGTTACCCGGCGGCACGAGGATCCCGGTGCGACCGTCGTCCACGATCTCCGGCAGGCCGCCGACGGCGCTCGCGATCACGGCGCGGCCGCGCTCCATCGCCTCGAGCGCCACCATCCCGAAGCCTTCGCCGAAGGAGGGGACGACGACGGCCTGGGCGCGCTCGAGCACGGGCGCGACGGGCGCGACTCGGCCGAGAAAGGTCACGCCATCGTCCAGCCCGAGCCGGGCCACCGTCGCGCGGAGCTCGGGCTCGAGAGGTCCCTCGCCGGCGATCTCGAGCGTCAGGTCGGGAAGCCGCTCGCGCGCCACGGCGAGGGCGCGGAGGAGCACATCGTGGCCCTTGATCGGGATCAGGCGTCCGACGATCGCGAGCCGCGGCGCGCCGGGGAGCGGCGGCGGCTGCGGCTGCGGCCCCGCCTCGATGCCGTAGTGGACGACCTCGAAGCTCCCGGGATCGAAGCCCTCCTTCTCGCCGAGGTAGTCCGCCAGACCGGCGGAGATCGCGATCTGAACGTCGGCCAGCGAGGCGATCGTCCGATCGGCGGCCGCGAACGCCTTCCCGTCGCGGAACGCGTTGAATCCGTGCTTCGTCGAGACGAGCCCCGGCACGCGGGCGATCCGGCCGGCAGGAAGCCCGTGGAAGTCGGCGTGGACGAGATGCGTGTGCAGGATGTCGGGCCGCTCCTGCCGAGCACGCCGGAGGATCCGCCCGAAGGCACGCGAGTCCAGCGCCCGCGCGAGGCGCACACGCTCGACCGGGACGCCGACCAGCTCGAGCCGCGCCGCGAACTCCTCGGCGCCCGGCTCTCCCTCGTGGAGCATCACGGCTGCGACGTCGAAGCCGCGCGCGGCGAGTGCCGGCAGGAGCACCAGGAGATGGTTTTCGGCGCCGGAGATCCCGGCGACCTTGACGACGTGGAGGACGCGGCCGCTCACCGGGCGAGTGCGACGACCCGGTCCGCCCACACCCCGACCGAATGCTCGCGCAGGACGGTCTCGCGCAGCCGGCGACCGACCGCGTTCCGGTCGATCTCCGCCAGCCGGCGGATCGCCGCGGCGAGCCCGTCGACGTCAGCGTGCGCGAAACGCAGCTCCTCGGGCAGCAGCGTGTCGAACGCCGGGTTCGAGGCGATCACGGGCAGGCAGGTCGCGGCAGCCTCGTAGACGACCTTGTCGGCCGCCCCCGCGCGCATGTCGTTGACGAGCGCGTCGACCTGGGCGTAGAGCGCCGGGACGGCGTGACGTGGAGCCGGCCCGCGGACGTCGATCCGGTCGAGAAGGCCGCGCTCCAGTACGAACCGCTCGAGCGCGATCCGGTACAGCCGCTCCTCCTCCGTGACGGACGGGCCGACCACGCGCAATGCCACGTCCGGCACTTCGGCGACCGCGCGCATGATCGTCTCGAGCCCTTTCGCGGGAGACGTCCGGCCGAGCGCGAGCAGGGTCAACGGGGTGCGCTCCGGCCGCTCGACGCACTGAAAGCCGGAGACGTCGATGCCGTGGCCGATCGCGACGACCTTTCCGGAGCGGAGCGGAAACGTCCGCTCGTCGACGCTCAGCACCTTCGTCGAGAGCCGCTCCGCGACCCGCAGCAGGCGGCTCTTCCGCCAGTGCGTGAACCAGAGGAGGACGCTGACGCCGACCGGCCGGGCGAGCGGCGCGGCGAGCACCGCGTAGATCGGGCACATGTGGGCGAGGACGGCCGCGGGGCGGGGCCGCCGTGCGAGCTCGCGGGCAAGTGCCGCCTCGAAGCGCGCGCCGCGCCCCGCGCGACGCGACGCGCGGAACGGCCTGACGGTGCAATTGGCCGGAAGCGCGCCGTCCGCAGCGCTGTCCGTCAGCACGACGAGCTCGTCGACCCGGGCCGCGAGCGCCTGCAGCTTGTCGACCGCCGCGCCGAGCACGGGACTGGCCGGGTCGACCTGCTGGGTGACGACGACGAGCCTCATCCCCGCCTGGCGTCCACGGCGCGACCGACGAGCTCGAGCACGCGGTCGGCGTACTCCTCGGCCGTGTACGTCCACTCCGCGGAGCGCTCGCGGGCGGCGGCGCCGAGGCGCTCGGCCAGCGCGCGGTCGGAGAGGAGCCGCACGAGCGCGTCGGCGGTCTCGGCGGGGCTGTCGGGGTCGACGAGGAGCCCCGTCTCGCCGTCCCAGACGACGTCCGGGATCCCGCCGGCCCGCGCGCCCACGACGGCGCGGCCGCGGCAGAGCGCCTCGAGCACGACCCGCGGGGTGCCCTCGGAGCGCGAGGCGAGGAGCAGGAGCCACGCCTCGTCGAACGCCTTCACGACGTCCGCCGTCTCGAGCCGCCGCTCCCAGGTGACCTGCTCGGGGAGGTCGTGGAGGAGCGCCTCGGCGACATCGCGGTGACGCCCGTCGCCGACCATGCGCAGGCGTGCGCCGGGAACGCGGGGGGCGGCGAGCCTCCAGGCATCTGCGATCGCATGGATGTTCTTGTAGCGCTCGAGCACGCCGACGAACAGGGCGACCGGCTGCTCGGGGAGCGGGGCGACGGGAGGCTCGAAGAACGCGGTGAGCTCGGTGTACGTGGTGAACACGCCCACCGGCTCGACGCCCGCGTCGCGGACGATCCCGGTGGTGAACGGCGACAGCGTGCGCACCGCGTCGGCCGAGCGGATCGCGAGGAGCGCCGCCCGGTCGGCCAGCGGCGCGACCACGGCGCGGGCGGGCGACCCGTAGAGCCGCGACCACGTCCGCCAGTCACCGTGGATCTCGACGACGACGGCGGTGTCGCTCCGCGCGAGCTTCCGCCCCGCGAGCGCTGCGAGCGCCTCGTACGGGCTCTGCGCGAGGATCGCGTCGGCGGGCCGGTGGCGAAGCTCGCGGGCGATGCGGGCGGGGAGCGCGCCGTAGAAGAGCGGCCCGTCGAGCGCAGCAACCGGCGTGCCGCGCTGGAGCGCGAACGTGCCGTCGCCGCCGGGGGCGTCGCGCGGCGCGGAGGCGAGGACACGCAGGGCGAGCCGGTCCTCGAGCGCGGCGAACTTCCGCTCCAGCGACCCGTTCAGCGGAAGCCGGTACCGCGTGCGCCCGACCATCAGGACGCGCGGCTTCACGACTCCCAATCGACGATCGCCTGCACGATCCGGCTCAGGATACGCGGCTCCGCGAGCTCCTCGACCGACGGCGCCGCGGCGGCGGCGAGCGATGCGCGGAGCACGTCGTCGTGGACGACTCGGTCGATCGCCGCAACCAGGGCATCGGCATCGCCGGGCGGCACGAGCAGGCCGTTCTCTCCGTCGCGCACGACCTCGGGGATCCCGCCGACGGCCGTCGCGATCACGGGCGTTCCCGCGGCGAGCGCCTCGAGCAACGTGTGCGGGAGGTTCTCCCAGGCGGAGGTCAGGAGCGCGACGTCGACGGCGCGAAACAATGCGAGCACGTCCTCGCGCGTGCCCGCGCCGAGAAAGCGAACGCGGTCGGAGACGCCGAGCTCGACGGCCCGACCCTCGAGCGCGGCCCGCTCGGGGCCGTCGCCACGTACGAGCAACTCGATACCCGGGACGCGGGCCAGAGCGCCGAGCGCGTCGCCGAGCGCCTTCTGGACCGTCAGCCGCCCCGCAGTGCCGAGCGCGATCCCGTCGATGCCGAGCGCGGCCCGCGCTTCCTCGCGCGTCGGGTGCGTGGGCACCTCGAATGCCGGGTTCGGGACGACGGTCACGCGCTCCGAGTCGAGGCCCCAGCCGAGCGCGATGTCGCGGAGGTAGGCGCTCGGCACGAGGACCTGCCGCGCGCGCCGGAGCGCGACGTTGCGGGTCGCGCGCAGCATCCGCACGCGGAGGCCGCCGTCGTGCGCCGGGAACTGCTCGAGCGTGCCGGCGAAGCGACCGGAGCGCCGCTCGCGCTCGTAAGCCTCGTCGGCGACGAGCTTCACGACGAGCGGGCGCCGCGCGAGCGCCGCGCCGAGTGCGGCGCGGCGCACCATCGTCGTGGCGTAGACGCGGTCGGCGCCGCGAGCGGCACGGCCGACCTCCCGCACCACGGCGAGGTGGCGGAGCGGAGCCGGCCTGGCGCGCGAGACCCAGCGCACGGGATACGGCCGCGGCCCGGGCTCACTGTCGGCCGTCGTCACGACCTCGACCGCGTGGCCCGCCTCGAGGAGCGCAGCCGCGAGTGACGGCGCGTGGCTCGCCGGTCCGCCGACGTCCGGCGGCCAGATCCCCGAGACGACGACGACCTTCACGGGCCGGCCGCCCTCGGCTCGCCGACCCGGCCCGTCGCGCGGAGCTCCGCCCGCAGCCGGACGAGGACGACAGCCCACGTGGCGGCGAACACGAGCGTCGAGATGAGGAACGCGACCGCGGCACCGGTGACTCCCCACCGGTCGCCGAGGACGACGACGAGTGGGAGCAGCACGAGCGTCTCGATCCCGTGCGTGACGATCCGCAGGTGCGGGCGGCCGACCGTCACGGGCAGCGACTTCGACCAGCCGAGAACGAGCTGGATCGCGGCGGCGACGAGCACGATCCGGGCGGCGTCGACCGCCGGGAGATACTCCGACCCGAACACGACGCGGACGAGCCACGGCATCGCGACGAGGAAGACCGGCACCGCGACCGCCGCCACGCCGAGCGCCGCCAGCGTGTAGCTCCGCAGGCCGCGCAGGACGTTCTCCTCCCGCCCGTGCTCCCAGTCGCGCGTCTGCTCCGTCAGCAACACAAGGCGCACAGGCGCGCTCGCCGCCGAGAAGCCGCTCTGCGGCGCCAGCGCGACGCGGTAGTAGCCGACCTGGGTCGTCCCCGCGACGATGCCGAGCAGGACGGGCGTCAGCGCCGATCGGAGCGAGATGACGCCGGTGGCGACGCTCGACTGGACGACGAACGAGAAGATCTCGCGCCGGTCCGCCCCGAGTGCGCGCCGCTCGCCGGGCGGGAACCGCCGCAGGGCGGACGCGCCGACGGTGCCGACGATCGCGGTCGCGAGGATCTGCCCGACCGCGAGCGCGCCGAGCGCGGCAGTGAGGCCGATCGACGCGCCGACCAGGATCGCGGCGAGGCGGATGCCCATCGTCACCGAGAGGAGGAGGCCACGCAGGTCGTAGCGGCCGCGCAGCAGGAGAGCGCTCGCCGAGACGTTCTCCGGCGACGCGAGGAACGGGATCGCAGCGGCCGCGGCCATCGGCGCCGCGAGCCCGTCGGTCCCGAAGAGCGTGTCCGCGAACGGCGCGAGCGCGAGGATCACGAGCGAGGCGAGCGCGCCGCCCACGAGCTTCACCTCGAGCGCGCGCCGGAAGAGCCGGTGCAGCTTTCCCCAGTCCTCCGCCGCGACGTACCGGAAGCCGAACTTCGTGAGGCTCTCCTCGACGGTCAGGTCGAGCAGCGTCTGCGCGAGCCCGACGACCGCCATCACCGTCGCAAAGCGCCCGAAGTCGGCGAGGCCGAGGATCCGCGCGGCGGCGATCGTGCCGAGGATGCCGAGGGCGACCGAGAGGTAGAGCCCGGCTGCGGTCGCAGACCGGCGCCGGAAGACGCTCGGAGCCATCGTGGCGGAGCTCAGTGCTGAGAGGCCGCGCGGGCCGTGGCCCGGCGAGCTGCCCTCGCTACAGTCCGCCGGGTGACGGCCGAGCCGCTCTCTCGGGCGAACCCGCCGGCCGGGCTCGTGCGGGCGCTCGTCGGCGACGCGGCGTCCGAGGCGCTCGTCCTCGCGGCCGCCGTCCCGTTCGTCTTCCTCCACGCGACCTACCAGCCGAGCGTCTCGCTCGGGGTCGGCTCGACCTCGATCGACGTGACCCTCGCCGACGCGGCGGTCGCGTGCGTGGTCGTCGCGGCCGGGCTCCGCGGGCGCCGCGAGGGCTGGCTGCCGCTCCTGCGCGCGCGGGTCGTCCTCGGGCTCGCGGCGGCCTTCCTTCTCGTCTGCGCGGTCTCGCTGGCGACGCCGTCGCTCCTCGGGGAGGACTACGACCTCACCCGCCACGGAATCAGCCTCGCGAAGTTCGCGTGGTACGCGACCCTCCTCCCCGCGACCGTGCTGCTCGTGCGCTCGACCGTCGACCTCGTCCCCGTCGTCCGGGCCTTCGTCGCCTGGAGCGTCGCCGCGACCTCGTGGGGGCTGCTCCAGTTCCTCGGGATCGTGGCGGAGTTCGAGGGGAAGCGGCCGGGCCAGCGCGAGCCGTCGTTCGTCGGGATCCACGACCTCGCTGCGCTCTCCGGCGCGGCCCTCGTCGTCGGCGCGATCGGCGTCGCGCTCGCCGACGGGAGGCCGGCCGGGCGGCGCTGGTCGGTCGTGGCCGTCGTCACCGGCGGGCTCGGGGTCGTCCTCTCCGGCGCGATGACGGCCGTGCTCGGCCTCTGGCTCGCCCTCGCCGCGGTGCTGCTCGGCGCACGCACGGTCTCCGCCCTCCGCGGCAGTCGCGCGCTCGCGCTCGTCGGCGTCACACTCCTCGTCACGGTAGGGACGGCGACGATGCGGGCCGACACCATCGAGCGGTTTGCGGAGTTCATCGGCCTCCGCGAGCGCGTGGCGGACACGGGCGTCGAGAGCTATGCGCACCGGACGCTTCTCGCGTACATCGGGGGGCGCATCTGGCTCGATCGCCCGGTGACCGGCGTCGGTTGGCAGGCCTCGAGCGAGGAGTGGGCCTACGCGCCGTTCCTCGCCGACGCCCGGGCGCGGTTCCCGAACGAGCCCGACCAGGCCTTCCCGTCCCCGGAGCACCCCTGGGGGATCCAGCTGCTCTACCTCCAGGTCGCCGCCGACCTCGGCATTGCCGGGATCGCGCTCCTGCTCGGCCTCACAGGTGCCGGCGTGGCGGCCGGCATCCGCGGCATCCGCTCGTCGCCGCCGGCGCTCGTCGGCCTCGGCTGGCTCTGCATCGTCGCCGGCGTGTGGACCGGGATCGGGCTCGTCGCAGGGCTGCCGCTGGAGGCCCTCACGTGGATCGCGTTCGGGCTGGTGACCGTCCGTGACTGACGCTCGCCTCGATCCGCCGCTCTCGCTGCCGACCTACGCGGTGCGGGCGCCGCTCACTCGCTGGTTGGCCGCAGAAGCGGCCCGCGCGGGCGCCGACCTCGGGCCGTATCGCCTGCTGGACGTCGGCTGCGGCGAGATGCCGTACCGCTTCGTCTTCGAGCCGTACGTGCGCGAGGTCGTGGGGATGGACACCTGGGACAACCCGCGCGCCTCGCTCCGCGGTGCGATCGAGTCGATCCCCGCCGATGAGGGGTCGTTCGACGTCGTCCTCTGTGCGCAGGTGCTCGAGCACGTGGACGACCCCGCGCAAGGCGTCCGCGAGCTCGCGCGCGTCACGCGGCCGGGAGGCCGAGTGCTGCTCTCGACCCACGGCGCGATGGTCTACCACCCGAACCCGGTCGACCTCTGGCGCTGGACGGGCGCCGGCCTCGAGCGGCTGTTCGGAGAGAACGGCGACTGGGCTTCGGTTACGGTGTCCGCCGGCTCCGGCACGGCCTCGTCCCTCGCGATGCTGAACGCGATCTACCTCGAGCACGTTCTCCGGCGGACACCGCTGCGCGCGGTGCGCGGCCCCGTGGTCGCGCTGCTGAACCGCGCCGCGCGCGCGCTCGACCGGCGTGTTGCCCTGCTCCGCGACGAGCGGCCGGGGACGATCGCAGCGAACTACCACGTCGTCGCGGAGCGCGGGTCGTGACGCGCGTCCTCGTCACGGGTGGGGCGGGCTTCATCGGCTCGAACCTCGTCGAGGCGCTCCTCGAGCGCGGGGACGACGTCCGCGTGCTCGACAACTTCTCGACCGGAAGTCGCGCCAACCTGGCCGCGCTCGGGCGCGACGTCGAGGTCGTCGAGGGCGACCTCCGCTCCTACGAACGTGTCCATACTGCGGTCCGCGGGGCCGAGGTCGTCTTCCACCAGGGGGCCCTCGGCTCCGTTCCGCGCTCCGTCCAGGACCCGCTCACATCGACCGCGGTGAACGTCGAGGGCACGCTCAACGTCCTGCTCGCCGCGCGCGACGAGGGGATCCGGCGCGTCGTCGCAGCCTCGTCGTCCTCCGTGTACGGCGACGGCGGCACGTTCCCCCGCGTCGAGACGCAGGCGCCCAACCCGATCTCGCCCTACGCGGTCGCGAAGCTCGGCGCGGAGCGCTTCTGCGTCAGCTTCACGCGGGTGTACGGGATCGAGACGGTCGCGCTGCGCTACTTCAACGTCTTCGGGCCCCGCCAGGACCCCACCTCGCAGTACGCCGCCGTCGTGCCGCGGTTCATCCGCGCGATCGCCGACGGGCGGCCTGTGACGGTGCACGGGGACGGCGAGCAGTCGCGCGACTTCACGTACGTCGAGAACGTCGTCCAGGCGAACCTGCTGGCCGCCGACGCCCCCGACGGCGCCGGCCGGGTGCTGAACATCGCGACGGGCGGGTCGGAGACGGTGAACGCGCTCGCGGAGACCGTCGGCTCGATCCTCGGCAGGCCGGTCGAGAAGACCTTCGGGCCGGCCCAGCCCGGGGACGTGCGCGAGTCGTGGGCGGACGTGAGCGCCGCGCGCGAGGCGATCGGCTACGAGCCGCGCGTCGGCTTCGAGGAGGGGTTGCGCCGTACGATCGACGCCATGCTCGGGACGAAGGGAGCGAGATGAGCTACGGGTTCGGGACGATCGAGGAGCTGGGCGAGGGCTACGGCTTCCGCAAGGTGCGCCAGGCGCTCGGCGTCGAGGCGTTCGGCGTGAACGTCATCGTGATGCCGCCTGGCTACACGGGCTTCCACCACTACCACGACGAGCAGGACGAGCTGTACTTCGTCCACTCCGGGACGGCGCGCGCCGAGGTGGGCGACGAGAACCGGCTGCTCGGGCCGGGTGCCATGGTGCATGTCTCGTCGACCACGCCGCGCCGCATCTCCAACGGCGGCGAGGACGACCTCGTCATGCTCGTCGTCGGCGGCAAGGGAGGCTACGTCGGTCGCGACGGCCACATGGTCGACGAGGCCGACGTCGAGCGTCGCGCCTCGTTCGGCTCCGGCGCCGCGTAGGCGCGCTCAGAGCGCGCCCTCCGGCGGCGGCTCGTCAGGCGCTCCGCGAAGCGCGGCGCCCGCCAGCGCGAACATCACCACCGAGAGCCAATGGATGCCGATCACGTCCGTCTGCAGCCCGAGCACGGCCACGGCGGCGAGGGAGGAAGCGAGCCACGGCGAGCGGCGACGGACCGCCGCGAACAGTGCCACCAGCCAGCCGGCGAACGCCGCGAGGCCGAGCAGGCCGGTGTCGACGCCCAGCTCGGTGTAGGTCGACTCGCCCGCCTTCGGCGTCACACCGGTGCGGGAGGCCGAGACCCCCGCGTTGCCGAGGCCGTAGCCCCAGGGGTGGCGTGCGACGGTGCGGAACCCGTCGCGGAGCGCGCTCAGATGGCTCGAGGTAGAGCTCTCGCCGGCCGAGAAGGGGTCGTCGGTGGCTACCCCTTCCGCGGCGGCGTTCTCGCGCAGGCAGACGAGCTCGGCCGCGGTATAGGTCGTCGTCGGCCCGATCGTCGGGAAGAGCGCGACGAAGGCGACGGTCACGACCACGGAGCCGGCGGCGAGCAGGGCGGGCGTCCAGGAGCGGCGCAACACGGCGAGGACGAGCAGGCCCGCGGGAAGCGCGATGAACGCCGCCCGCGTATGCGTCCAAAGAAGGCCCGCGTACACGACCGCTCCCGCCGCGACCGTCCACCCCCGCGGCCGCGCGGCAACGAGCAGGAGCAGCACGACGAGGAGCGCGTAGGCGGTCGCGAGCGGGCTCAGGAAGGTCGAGACGAGTCGCCGCGCGGGGCTCTCCTCGTCCGTGTTCAGGATCCAGTTCTCGGGCAAGTAGGACAGGCAGCGGTAGGCGAGCCCGAGTTGCTCGTGGAACCAGTCGGGGACGCCGGAGTCGCGCCACCACTGGAGCGGCACGAGGTACACGTCGACGAGCCCGAACACCGCCAGTCCGACGCCGACGCCGACCAGCGTGAGCGCGACCCGGCGCCACCAGGTGCGGTCGAGCGTGATCAGCCGTCCGAGGAGATACGCGCCGAGGGGGAGGAGATGGTGACGCAGCGCGTACAGCTCGCCGCGCGCGGTCGCCTCGCCGTCGAGCCACGACTGCGGCAGGAGCCAGTAGACGACGACGATCGCGCCGTATCCGAGTGCGAGCCGGTCGGCCCAGACGAGTCGAGGGATCGATCCAGCCGCGGCGAGCGCGATTACGACCGCGACGAGCAGGAGCACGTCCTTCCAGGCGGCGACGGCGTCGAGCGCCGTGTTGCGCACGCCCGCCTGCCAGAGCAGCGCCATCGCAAGGTTGTGGAGGGCGAGCCCGACCACGAGGACGAGCAGCGCGATACGCGGGAAGCGGGTCGTCACGCGATCGCCACGAGCGTCATGCCGAGGTTGCGGATCTCGACCGGCTGCGGGAACAGCGACCGGAGGCCCGACGGGCCGAGGAGGTGGTTCTCCCGCGCCCACGACCTGCCGGCGAGGTCGTACGCCTTGCCGGCGACCGGCGCCGGGAGCCAGTGGACGAGCGGAAGTTTCGTGTGCACCTCGATCGGGAACCAGCGGTTGGGGGTGGTCACGAAGACGCGTCTCCCGACGCGGAGCGCCTCCCGGACGAACGCCTCCTGCCGGTCGCGGCCGCCGACGTGCTCGATCACGGCGTTCGAGTGGACGACGTCGAAGCTCGCGTCAGGGAAGGGCAGCGCACACGCGTCGCCCCGGACGTAGTGGATCCGTGGGTAGCGCTCCCGGAAACGTGCGCCATCGTGGAGTCCGAGCGCGGTGAGCCGCTCCGGCCACGGATAGCGCTCCTCGAGGAAGTTGTGCGTCGTACACCCGCCCTGCCCGCCCGCGTCGCCGAGCGAGACCTCGTCGACACCGATGTCGAGGACGGTCGTCGCCGCATCCGGCCGCATCACCTCGAGGAAGAGCGCGAGCTTCCGCCTACGCGAGCGCATCGAAATCGCGTCGGCGAGCCGCACGAGGTGAGCCTAGGGATGGATGACGACAGGCGTGCCGAGCGGGAGCCGCGACAGGACGCTGGAGCGTCGGCTTCCGTGGCGTGCAGACAGCCCGCGCTCGCAGGCGCTCCGATCGTCTCCGACCGCGAAGGCCGGCCGTGGATTGCGAGGCGGTCGCCGCCTCGCCATCCCTCGGGAAGCTGCGGCTGCGTCCCCGATAGCACCACGATACAGCAGCCGAGGCCCCACCGGCGGCCCGCGATCTGGTCGGTCACGTGGAAGCGGCCGCTCGGCGTCGGCGAGTCGGCGGCGCCGATCGAGACGCGGCGCCGAAAGACGACGGTGCCGTTCTCGCGGAGCGTCAGCAGCCTCGCCGAGAGGTCCGCCTCGACGCTGTAGCGGATCGGCCGGACCCGCACAGCGGCGGTGCGCGGCACCCAGCCGACCACGCCGTTCCCCAGCACGTCGCTCTCCACGGCGAACCAGTTGCCGCGCCGATCGATCACCTGGAGGCGCCGCACGGAGCCGAACGGCGTCTTCCACCCAGCCACCGCCAGCGTCCTGCTGCCGGGCGCGCGCCGGATCGCGACCTTCGCCTTCCAGTCGACGACGAGCGTCAGGCGCTGTGACACCGCGGACCGCCCAGCACTACCGGGCGGCGCCGCGAGGATCGCGGCAGCGCACGCGCCCACGACCGCGAGGGCGAGAGGCGCACGGCGGGCGAGAACGGTGTGGCGCACCGGAGGCCGCCAGCGTACCGCCCGAGTAGGCTCACCGCCGTGCTCGAGGACGTCGTCACGCCGGCCGGACCGTATCGCCTCGGGCTCATGGCGCGAACGAGAACCTGGCACGGCGCCCTTCCCGGTGATCGTGCCGCGACCGCCTGGCAGCGCGCCGACGGGCGCGTCGTCGTCCGCGCACCCGACGAGGAGGCGCTCGCAACAGCCCGCTTCACGCTTGCGCTCGACGACGACACCGGGGAGTTCCACCAGCGCTTCGGACGCGACCCGCTGATCGGCGCCTCCGCCCGAGCTTTCGTCGGCTACCGGCCGCTCCGGCTCGCCACGGTGACGCACGCCGTCGTTCGCGCGCTCTGTGGGCAGCTGATCGAGGCCCGGCGCGCCCGGGCGATCGAGCGCGCGATCGCGCGGGCCTGCGGAGAGGTAGTCGTCACGCAGACCGCACTCCGTCGGCTCGCACCGGTCGAGCTGCGCCGGCTCGGTCTCGCCCAGCACCGGGCGACCGTCCTCGCCCGCCTCGCGGCGAGCGTGGATCTCGAGCGCCTGCGCGACCTTCCCGGAGACGACGTCGCCGCCCGCCTCGCGCGCGAGCGCGGCATCGGCCCGTGGTCGATCGGCGTCATCTCGATCGAGGGCCTCGGTCGGTTCGACCGCGGGCTCGTCGGCGACCTCTCGCTGGTCAAGCTCCACGCCGCGCTCACCGGCCGCTGGGTCGAAGGGCACGAGACGGCCGAGCTCCTGGCCCCGTACGAGGAGTGGCAGGGGCTCGCAGGCGAGATCCTGCTCCTGGGCTGGTCGCGCGGCCTCGTCCGGGGCGCGTCCGCCGACCGGGCGCGGATCGCCCGACGGCGCGAGCGCCGGGCTGCATAGAGTCCGGTATGGCAGTCGACGAGCGACGGATCGCGGTGCTCGGCGCCGGGAGGATCGGCGAGGCGCTGATCTCCGGCCTCCTCTCGTCGGGCTGGCGCCGGCCCGACGACATCGTCGCGTCGAGCCGGCGTGCGGAACGGGTCACGGAGCTCGCCGAGCGATACGGCATCGCCACCACGATGGACAACGTCGAGGCTGCTGCCGGCGCCGCGCTCGTCGTCGTGTCCGTCAAGCCCCAGGACATCGAGGGGTTGCTCGGCGAGATCGGTCCCGCGATCTCGACCGAGCAGACGGTGCTCTCGATCGCGGCAGCGACCCCGACCGCGACGATCGAGCGGCACCTCGCGGCCGGCGTGCCGGTCGTGCGTGCGATGCCCAATACGCCCTCCACCGTCCACGAGGGGATCGCGGGCCTCTGTGCGGGCGCGCATGCGGACGACGCGCACGTGACGCTCGCCGAGGAGGCGCTCGCGCATCTCGGCTCGGTGGTGCGCGTGCCCGAGCGCTCCATGGACGCGGTGACGGCCGTCTCGGGCTCCGGTCCCGCGTACTTCGCGCTCCTCGCCGAGGCGATGATCGAGGCCGGCCTTCTCCTCGGCCTCTCCCGCGAGATCTCCACGCAGCTGGTGATCCAGACCATGCTCGGCACGGCGAAGCAGCTCCGCGACGAGGGCCTGCATCCCGTCGAGCTGCGCGAGATGGTGACCTCGCCGGGCGGCACGACCATCGCAGCGATCCGCGAGCTCGAGTCGGCCGGGGTTCGCGCGGCGTTCCTCAACGCGATCCAGGCCGCGATGAACCGAGCCCGCGAGCTCGCGGCCGGCGCGGACTAACCGGGCAAGAGCTCCGACGACAGCGCGTCTGACCCAAGCCCGCGCTCGGACGCGAGCGCGTCGAGCACGAGCACCGTGTCCGCGACGCGCACGTCCTCGAGGAACGCATCGCGCTGCTCGAAGGATCGCAGCACGGCCGCGCGCGCTTCCGCAAAGGCGGCCCCGTCCACCCGGGCGAGCGCTCCGAGCGCGTCCCCGACAACCGCCGGCTCGAGCCCCTCGTCCGCGATCCGTGTGGCGACGGCCTCCGCCTCCGTGTCGCGACCGAGCACGACGAGCGCGAGCGTGGCGCAATAGCCGCCGATCGGGCCGGCCGCAGTTAGCGCCCCGGCCTCGACCGCCGCCGCGGCATCGACATTGGCTCCTTCGTGGTCGCCGGCAATCAGCCGGCACCGGATCATCGCGATCGGCCGGCCCCAGCTCCCCGGCGGCGCTGCCCGCCAGCTCGTCCCGTACTCGTCGGCGGCCTGGCGCAACCACAAGCCCGCCTCGTCGCGCCGGCCGAGCATGAGCGCTGCGAGCCCCGCCGCCCACGACGCGCCCGCGACGCCCGCAAGCCGGAAGTCCTCGCGCTCGTCGGGTCCCGCGGCCGTCGCCAGGCGCCGCTCGTGCTCGGCCCCCGCCCACGCGAGCTTCGTCTCCCAGTCCACGTCGCCAGTATCGCAATTCCGTGGGCTGATTGAACGGTCAGTCAACGACCGTATAGTCTCCAGGCATGGCGCGCGAGCTGCGAGAGGTCGTCTACGTCGACGGGGTCCGCACGGCCTTCGGCAAGGCGGGGCCCGGCGGCCTGTTCTGGAAGACTCGTGCCGACGACATGGCGGTCAAGGCCGTGCGCGAGCTCCTCCGCCGCAACCCGCAGGCCCCGCCGGAGCGGATCGGCGACGTCGTCATGGCGGCGACGGCGCAGGTCGGCGACCAGGGCCTGACGCTCGGGCGCAACGTGGGGCTGCTCGCGGGGCTGCCCCAGACGGTGCCCGGCTTCGCGGTCGACCGCATGTGCGCCGGCGCGCTCACCGCGGTGACCGCGGCGGCGGGCGAGATCGCGATGGGCGCCTGCGATCTCGCGATCGCCGGCGGGGTCGAGCACATGGGCCACCACCCGATGGGCGAGGACGTCGACTTCAACCCGCGCTTCGTCTCCGAGCGGCTGATCGACGAGAGCGCCGCCGTCATGGGCCAGACCGCCGAGAACCTCCACGACGCCTTCCCCGAGCTGACGAAGGAGGACGCCGACCGCTACGCCGCGGAGTCGCAGCGGCGCGCGGCGGCGGCATGGGACGAGCCCGACGGCGTCTACGCCCGCACCGTCGTCCCGATGAGCGTCTTCACCGACGAGGGCTGGAAGGTCGCGGAGCGGGACGAGTTCCTCCGGCCCGAGACGACCGTCGAGGGTCTCGCGAGCCTGCGGACGCCGTTCCGCGCCGGGGGCCGCGTCACCGCCGGAAACTCCGCCGGCCTGACGGACGGCGCCACCGCGTCGCTGCTCGCCTCCGAGGCGCGCGGCCGTGGAGCTCGGTCTCGAGCCGCGCATGCGGCTCGTCGGGTTTGCGTATGCCGGCGTCGAGCCGCACCTGATGGGCCTCGGCCCGGTCCCGGCGACGAAGCGGCTCCTCGAGCGCGAGGGCCTCGGCGTCGACGACATCGGCCTCTTCGAGCTGAACGAGCCGTTCGCGGTGCAGGTGCTGACCTGGTGCGACGGCGTCGGCGTCGCGCCCGACGACCCGCGCCTGAACCCCTACGGCGGCGCGATCGCCTGCGGGCATCCGCTCGCGGCGACCGGCGTCCGCCTCGTGGCGCAGCTCGCCTACGGGTTCGAGCGGCGGCCCGACGTCCGCTACGGGCTTACCGCGCTCTGCATCGGCCTCGGGATGGGCGCGGCGCTCCTCTGGGAGAACGCACGCCATGGCTGACGCGCCGGTCACGCGCTTCCACCTCCAGAAGGTCGCGACGCGCGTCGGCCCGGTCGCCCTCGTCACGATCGACAACGGTGCCGACTGGCGCAAGCCGAACACCTTCGGCGAGGACGCGCTCCGCTCGCTCTCCGAGGTTCTCGGACGCTTGCGCACGCGCGACTGGCGCGGGCTGGTGCTCACCGGCAAGCCCCTCGTCTTCGCCGCGGGTGCCGACATCACGCAGTTCCCGGGGATCACGCCCGAGCGCGCCCGCGAGGGCGGTAAGGCGGGGCACGAGCTCTTCGGCCGCCTCCGCGAGCTGCCGTTCCCCACGCTCGCGGCCGTGAACGGCGCCGCGCTCGGCGGCGGGCTCGAGATCGCGCTCCACTGCGACGTCCGCACGGTGGCCTCGAACGTCCGCCACCTCGGCTTCCCCGAGGTCTTCCTCGGGCTCTTCCCGGCCTGGGGCGGGACGCAGCTCACGCCCCGGCTCGTCGGCGCCGAGGCCGCGGTGAGGCTGATCGTCGACAACCCGCTCGAGCAGAACCGGCTGATCCGCGCCGCCGACGCGCTCGAGCTCGGGCTCGTCGACCACGTGCTCGAGCCGGTCGAGTTCCTCGACGAGTCGATCGAGCTGCTGCTCCGGCGGATCGAGGCGGGCGAAGGGAAGCGCGAGCCGGCGGCCGACCTCGCCGACGTCTCGGAGGTCGTCCGCAAGGCGCGCGCCCGGGTCGACGACGTCGTCCACGGGCAGGCGCCCGCGCCCTACCGGGCGCTCGACCTGATCGAGGGCGCTGCGTCGTGGAGCCTCGAGGAGGGCTACGCCGCCGAGGAGGACGCGCTTGCGGAGCTGCTGCCCGGGCCCGAGGCGCAGGCGTCGATCTACGCGTTCGACGTCGTCGAGCGGCGCATCAAGAAGCCTGCGGGCATCCCCGAGGCGCAGCCGCGGAGGATCCAGGCGGTCGGCGTCGTCGGCGCCGGCCTCATGGCGACGCAGCTCGCGACGCTCTTCCTCCGCCGGCTCGAGGTGCCCGTCGTGCTGACGGACGTCGACGCGGAGCGAGCCGAGGACGCCGCCGAGTCGATCCGCGGCGAGCTCGCCGGGCTCGTCGCGAAGGGACGGCTCTCCGAAGGCAAGGCGCGGTTCCTCGGCTCGATCGTGACCGCCGGCGACGGGCGCGACGCGTACGCGGGCTGCGACCTCGTGCTCGAGGCCGTGTTCGAGGAGCTCGACGTCAAGCGGGAGGTCTTCGGCGGGCTCGAGGCCGTCGTCTCGCCCGAGTGCCTGCTCGTGACGAACACGTCGTCGCTCTCGGTCGCCGCGATGGCAGAGGGCCTCGCGCACCCCGAGCGCGTCGTCGGCCTCCACTTCTTCAACCCCGTGGCGGTGCTGCCGCTCGTCGAGGTCGTGCGGACGCCGGCGACCGACGACGTCACGCTCGCGACCGCGTGGGACGTGACCCGCAAGCTCGGCAAGCGCGGCGTGCTCGTGGAGGACGCGCCGGCGTTCGTCGTCAACCGCATGCTGACCCGCCAGTCGACGGTGCTCATGCAGGCGCTCGAGAGCGGCTCCACCTTCGAGGAGACCGACGAGGCGGCGCTCCGGCTCGGGATCCCGATGCCGCCGTCGGCGCTGCTCGCGATGGTCGGCCCGCGGGTCGCGAACCACGTCCTCGCGCACGCTGCACGATGCGTTTCCCGACCGCTTCCCGCTCTCTCCGACGCTCCAGGCGCTCGCCGACGGCGACTTCCCCGCGCTCGAGCGCGCGACGACCGGCCGACGGTCGACGAGATCCACGAGCGCATCCTCGAGGCCCTCGCCGACGAGGCACGGCACATCCTCGACGAGGGCGTCGTCTCGAGCGCGGCCGAGATCGACGCGTGCCTGATCCTCGGCGCGGGCTATCCGTTCTTCCGCGGCGGGATCACGAAGCACCTCGACCAGACGGGCGTCTCGCAGCGCGTCCCGGGCGAGCGCTCGGCGACGCCTGAGAGCTATCGCTTCCGGTGGGAATTGGGTACTCTCCGGGGTGCAGCGACGCTGGCGCGCGAACGACGCCCGAGCGAGCTGCCTTCCTCGAACGGTTGCATACGAACTGGGCGGCGCGTTTCGAGGCTGCTGCGCACATGCAGGAATCCACCATCACTGCGACCACGTCGTCGGGGGAGCTACCCGACCTGGAGAGCGCCGCGCATCGCGCCGAGCGCTGGTTCGGCGAGCCGTTCCTCCATCCGGGCGAGGACGCCGACGTCGCGCTCGCGCCGGGCACTGCGCGCCGGCTCGCGCTCGACGACGCGATCGAGGAGATCGAGGCCGGGCGCCGCACGCCGTCGCCGGGCTGGAAGGTGCGCTACGGCCTGATGCTCGGCCTCGAGCGCGTGCTCGCCGCGGAGACGCCGACGACCGCCGCCGGGACGGCCCTGCGCCGCCACCAGATCGACGCGCTCGGCGGGAATGCTCACCGAGCTGATCGCCGCGACCCAGCGGAGCGCCGAGGAGAACGGCAACGGCTCCGCGAACGGCAGCGTCGCGGAGCTCGTCGAGGAGGACGAGGACGAGGAGGACGTCGACCTCGTCGACGACGCCGAGGAGCCCGACGAGCCGGGCTTCATCGGCGAGGACCCCGGCGCCTCGCGCCGCTACCGCTTCCGCCACCCGACGGCGTCCGGCAAGACGATCGCCGCCGCCGGGTTCGTCGAGGCGGCGCGCCACCTCGGCGTCCTGATCCTCACGCACCGCCGCCTGCTCGTCGACCAGTTCCGCCGCGACCTCACGACCGAGGGCTACGGCGAGCGCCTCACCGACGCGATCGAGCGCGGCCAGGAGCCGCTCCGCGCCGACCCGCTCACGATCCAGACCTACGCCTGGTTCGCGCGGCACGGCAACGAGCTCTCGCGCACCGCCTACCAGCTCGTGATCTGCGACGAGGCGCACACCGCGCTCGGCGAGAAGACCTCCACCGCGATCCGCACGTTCTCCGAGCCGCTCTACATCGGGATGACCGCGACCGAGCAGCTCATCGCGAAGCAGGTCTCCGACGTCTTCCCCGCCTCGGTCGACGACCTGCCGCTCACCGACGCCGCGCGGCGCGGGCTGATCGCTCCGCTCCGCTCGCTTCGCGTCCCGCCGGTCGCGGCGATCAACTCGGTGCCGATCGTCGGCGGCGACTTCGAGGAGCGCGCGCTCGCCGCCGCGCTCGACCACGTCGCGCTCAACCAGGCCGCCGCGAGCCTCTACCGCGACCGCTTCGGCTCGACGCCCGGGATCGTCTACGCGGCCGGGGTCGACCACGCGTACAACCTCGCGCAGGAGTTCCGGGCCGCCGGCCTCAAGACGATGGCCGTCTCCGGCCGGACGCCGCCGCGCGAGCTCGCCGAGACGCTCGCCGCCTACGAGCGCGGCGAGATCAACGTCCTGATCAACGCGCAGCTGCTCGCCGAGGGCTGGAACTCGCCGCGCGCGACCGTCTGCATGCACCTCGCCCCGACGGCGTCGAAGCGCGTCTACCAGCAGCGGATCGGCCGGATCATGCGCACGCATCCGCGCAAGGAGGCGGGCATCGTCGTCGACTTCGTGCCGAAGGGCGCGACGCACTCGGAGCGCGTCGTCTCGCTCCACTCGCTGCTCGACTCGGACTTCTACCGCGAGGGCGCGCGCGTCACGCCCGCCCCGCGCCGTCGCTCGGCGCGCCGCGCCCGCCGGAAGCTGTCGCCGGCGCCGTGGCTCGTGCCGGTGACGCAGGACGTCGGCCGCCGGCTCGCGGTGATCCAGCGCGAGTGGCAGCGCGTCGACCCACGCTTCCTCGACGACGACGAGCAGCGCTTCTGGGCGACGATCGCCGGACGCCAGATCCGCTTCGACCAGCGCGCCGAGTTCGCGCGGAAGTTCGCCGAGGGCCGGGCCGGCAAGGGCGCGCTCGAGACGTTCCTCTCCGTCTGCGCCGCCGAGAACCCGAACCGGCGCCTGCGCATGACCGCGCTCGCCGACCGCGTCGCGACCCCGGTCGAGCGCGCCGACTTCGACGACCTCGTCACGCTCGTCACGCAGGCGCCGCCGTGGGAGAAGGACCGCGCCGCCGGCGTCCGCATCCTGCTGCGCGCGGTCGGCGACGGAAAGGCGACGGCGCCCGACCAGATCCTCGGCCGCTGGACGTGGCGCCTCGCGCGCTCCGTCCGCAAGACGCTCGACCGCAAGGCGAGCCAGGAGTTCCCGGAGGCGAAGCGGCTCCTCGGCGCGGTCGCCAACTCGCGCGGCCACCGCCACGAGGAGAACGTCGTGCAGCTCGTCAGGATCGCGGCGGCGCTGCCGCTGCCCGTCGGCGCGGCGCTGCTCGCCTCGGCCGAGGGCTACACGCCGCGCGCGAACGGCACGCTCGACCACGCCCGCGAGGAGCTCGGGCCGATCGAGGAGATCGCCACGGCGCTCGCCGAGAGCCTGCCCGCGCCGAAGGCGCCGGCCCGGAAGTCGCGCCGCCGCAGGCGGAAGAAGAAGCCCGCCGAGGCACAGGGCACGACGCCCGACGCGACCGCGGGGGACCCGTCGGCTGTCGAGTCTGCCCCGGAGCACGACGAAAAGGCTCCGGCAGGTGCAATGGAGGGCGAAACCGAGCAGGCAGAGAGCGCGGCCTAGCGCGCCAGACGCCGAGCTAGGGCTGTTCCGCCGGCGGGTCGTCCTTTCGCCGGTGCTCGCGCTCGCGGAGGAACCGCGTCAGCTCGGCGGCGAGCGACTCGCCGCTCGGCAGCTCGCCGCCCTCGGCGAACGACTCGATCGTGTCGGCGCGCCGCTCGAGCTCCTCGACGTACGCCTGCGTGTCCGGATCGGAGGCGACCGCCTCGCTGACCTGCGCCGCGTACTCCTCCTCGGCCTCGTCGAGCTCGGTCATCTCGATCGGCGCGCCGACGAGGTCGGCGAGGCGGACGCAGAGCGCCTTCGCCGCGCGCGGGCTCGGCGCGAGCGAGACGTAGTGCGGCACCGCCGACCAGAGGCTCACCGAGCGGAGCTCGGCGGCGCGGCAGGCGTCGTGGAGGACGCCGACGATGCCCGTCGGCCCCTCGTAGCGCGAGAGCTGCAGCCCGAGCTCCTCGACGAGCGCCGGGTCGGTCGCGGCTCCGGTCACGGGCGCCGGCCGCGTGTGCGGGACGTCGGCGAGCAGCGCGCCGAGCGTCACGACGAGCTCGACCCCGAGATCGCGGGCGAGGCCGATCGCGAGGTCGGTGAAAGCGCGCCAGCGGTAGTTGGGCTCGACGCCGAGGAGGATCACCGCGTCGCGGTCGGTTCCCGGGATCGCCGCGTGGTAGAACGCGTTCTCGGGCCACTCGATGCGGCGGGTCAGCCCCTCGTCGAGGGTGACGGTCGGACGGACGGCCTGGAAGTCCATGAACGCCTCGGGATCGATGTCCGCGAAGCGCGTCGCTTCCCACTGCTGCGCGAGGTACCCGGCCGCGACGGTCGCCGCCTGCCCGCCGTCGTTCCACCCGCGGAACGCCGTGATCATCACGGGGCGCCGGAGCGTCGGGCGCTCGGCGATGCGGAGGTCCTCTGAGGCCATTGCCGCAGCGTAACGACGTTCAACGCGTCCGCAGCGGCTCGCCGAGCGGCTCCGCGCGCTCTGCTGCAGGCGCGACGAGCGGCAGGGGCGGTCGCCAGAGCGTGTACGCGACGCCGACGGTGAGCCCCCAGATCGTCGCGGCGAGGGTCACGTGCACGAGCACGAGCCCCCACGGGAGCGCGTTCCGGTACTGGATCTCGCCGACGAGCATCTGCGCGAGCAGGACGGCGAGGAGCGCGAGCGCGAGGCGCACGACGCCCGGAGCCTCGCGCCGCGAGCGGAGGAGCTGCCAGCCGACGAGCAGGAAGCCGATCCCGAACACGGCGGTCGCGCGAACGTGGACGTAGACCGTGTCGCGGATCTCGAGCCCGAGGCGGTGCACGTCCTGGTCGGCGCCGGGGTGAGGCCCGGACGCCGTGGCGATCGCGCCCGTCACGACCATCGCGGCGCAGGCGACGACGCCCACGAGCGCGACGAGGCGCAGCCAGCGTGGCGCGACCGGCGCGCCGAGGCCGCGTGCGGCGCTCCACGCCTCGAACGCGACGACGACGGAGAGCGCGACGACGACGAGCGCGAGCAGGAAGTGCGACATCACCGCGAGCGGGTGGAGATCGAGAATCACGGTGATCCCGCCGAGCGGGATCTGCGCGACCGTGCCGAGGAACGCGGCGAGCGCGACGCTGACGACCCACCGCGGCAGCCCCGCCACGCGCCGCGACGCGTGCCAGGTGGCGAGCGACGCGAGGATCCCGCCGACGGCGATGACACGGTTCCCGAACTCGACCATCGCGTGGAAGCTCATGGCGGGGAACGGCGTCGAGCCGCAGCGGGGCCAGTTGTCGCAGCCGAGGCCCGATCCGGTCAGCCGCACGAAGGCGCCCGACGTGACGACGAGCCCGAGCATGGCCACCGTGCCGGCCGCGAGGTGGAGGAAGCGCCGCGACGACACCGGCTCGCGCACGCGCGCGCGGAGGCTCAAGACAACGTCACGCCGGTTCCCGCCTCGACCGCGCCGACGTGGTGGAGGGCGAGCCCGGCCGCGGCGAACGTCGCCTCGAGCACGACGCGCTTGTCGTTCGGCAACGTGACCAGTAGGCCGCCGGCCGTCTGCGGGTCGTAGGCGAGCGCCTCGAGCTCGGGCGCCGCCGTGCTCTGGACGTGCGGGCCGGCGAACTCGCGGTTGCGGCGGTCGCCGCCGGTGCGGACGCCGGCCGCCGCGAGCTCGACCGCGCCGGGCAGCGCCGGCAGCCGGTCCGCGTCGAGCGCGATGCGGACACCCGAGCGCACGGCCGTCTCGTGCGCGTGGCCGAGCAGCCCGAAGCCGGTGACGTCGGTCACGGCGTTCGGCGAGAACGGCCGCAACGCGTCGGCGGCGTCGCGGTTCAGCTCGGTCATCGCCGCGACCGCGGCCTCGAGCGCACCGTCGGGCGCCTGTCCGTCGCGCACCGCCTGGAGGACGAGGCCGGTCCCGAGCGGCTTCGTCAGGAGGACGGCGTCCCCGGGTCGGGCGCCGCTCTTCCGCCAGACGCCGTCCGGGTGCACGGTGCCGACGACCGCGAGGCCGTACTTCGGCTCTTCGTCGCGGATCGTGTGGCCCCCGGCGAGGATCGCGCCTGCTTCACGCGCCGTCTCGGCGGCACCGGCCAGCACCTCACCGAGCATCTCGACGGGCAGCTCCTCGGGGAACGCGGTCACCGAGAGCGCGAGCAGCGGGCTGCCGCCCATCGCGTACACGTCGTTGAGCGCGTTGGTGGCCGCGATCCGGCCGAACGTGCGCGGGTCGTCGACGACGGGCGGGAAGAAGTCGACGGTGAACACGAGCGCGGTGCGCTCGTCGAGCCGGTACACGGCCGCGTCGTCCGCGGGGTCGAGCCCGACGAGCAGGTCGGCTGCGTCTGCCGGGACGAGGCCCGCGAGGAGCTCCTCGAGCCTCGCGGCGGAGTACTTCGCCGCGCACCCGCCTGCCTTCGCGAGGCTCGTGAGCGTCGGCTGCGTCACTCCGCGAGTGTAGGGAAGGAAACGCGCGAACCGACGCGTACATATCCGCGAAGAGAGGATCTCCCCCTTTCCCCTCTCTCGTGCACCGCGGAGGCCGCCGGACCGGGCGGCCTCCGTCTGTGAGAGGATCGCCCGATGCCGAGCGCGCTCGTGACCGGCGGCTCTTCGGGGATCGGACTTGCGATCGCACGCATGCTCCGTGACGAGGGCTACGACCTCACGCTGGCGGCGCGGACGGTCGAGCGCCTCGAGGAGGCCGCGGGCTCCCTCGGCGCGACGGCGGTCGCCGTCGACGTCCGGCACGAGGAGGAATGCGTGCGGCTCGTCGCGACCCATCTCGAGATCCACGGCGGCCTCGACGTGCTCGTCAACTCGGCCGGCGTGGGTATCGCGGGACAGATCGGCGACACGTCGACGAAGCAGTTCGACCTCCAGCAGTCCGTCAACCTGCGCAGCGCGTTCCTCGTCACGCGCGAGGCGCTTCCCGCGCTGCGGGAGTCGCGCGGGTACGTCGTCAACCTCGCGTCGATCGCCGGCACGATCCCGACGCCGGGGCTCGCGAGCTACGGCGCCGCGAAGGCGGCGCTCATCGCGCTGACGCGCTCGCTCGTCCGCGAGGAGCGAGACGCGGGCGTGCGTGCCACCGCGGTCTGCCCTGCCTTCGTCGA
This sequence comes from uncultured Actinomycetes bacterium, assembly GCA_963845965.1. Taxonomy (GTDB): domain Bacteria; phylum Actinomycetota; class Thermoleophilia; order Gaiellales; family Gaiellaceae; genus Gaiella. Next base: position 70,518 of record CAWJUF010000002.1, read on the forward strand.
CACGCCGATGACGACGTGGACCGGCATCGACGGTGCGGCGATGATCCAGCCGGAGGACTGCGCCGAGATCGTGCGCTCGTTGCTCCGCCTGAGCCCGGCCGCCCGCGTGCCGGTGATCGTGGTCGAGCGCGCCGGCGACGACGTCGTGTAGCGGCGGAGCTCCGATCGGCATAGGCGCGGCGTTCGCGCCGGCGTGCCAGGCACGACGCCACGTCCGATCCGGACGTGGCGTTCACGGACCGTACGACGGCTTCGAAACCCGCAAAGTGCGGCCGCGCGTCGTCCTGATCAACATTCCGGTCACGCGGACGTGCCAGGCACGAAGCCACGTCCGAACCCGACATGTCGTTCGGCCGGCGCGAACGTCCGTCGAGATTCAGACGTCGCGGGGCTGATCGTCGCCGGGCGCCAGCTCGCCGAGCGACTCGTCGCCGCTCCGTGAGGCCGAGCCGTCCATAGAGCGCCAGCTTGGAGCGCGAGTCCTCGATGTCGAGAAGCCGCAGCGTGAGCTGACCGATCCGGTCGAGCGGACCGAACGCGGCGTCTTCCACCCGCTCCATCGAGAGCCGCTCGGGGTGGTACGTCGCGTTCGCGGAGACGGTGTCGAGGATCGTCCAGTCGTCCCCTCGGCGCAGCTCGACCGTGACCTCGCCCGTCACGGCGCTGCCGATCCAGCTCGCAAGGCTCTGCCGCAGCATCAGCGCCTGCGGGTCGAACCAGCGGCCCTCGTAGAGCAGGCGCCCGAGCCGCCGGCCGCTCGTGCGGTACTCGTCGATCGTCGACTCGTTGTGGATCGCGTTGACGAGCCGCTCGTACGCGAGGAAGAGGAGTGCCATCCCCGGTGCCTCGTAGATCCCTCGGCTCTTGGCCTCGATGATCCGGTTCTCGATCTGATCGGACATCCCGAGGCCGTGCCGGCCGCCGATCGCGTTCGCCGCGAGCACGAGCTCCACACGGTCCTCGTAGCCGGCGCCGTTCAGCGCAACCGGCCATCCCTCCTCGAAGCGCACGCTGACCGTCTCCGGCGCGATCTCGACCGCCTCGTCCCAGTGGGCGACGCCCATGATCGGCTCGACGATGTGCATCGACCTCTCGAGGAGCTCGAGCTCCTTCGCCTCGTGGGTCGCGCCCCAGATGTTGGCGTCGGTCGAGTACGCCTTCTCGACACTGGCGCGGTACGGCAGGCCCCGCTCGACGAGCCACTCGCTCATCTCCTTCCGCCCGCCGAGCTCTGCGACGAAGTCCGGGTCGAGCCAGGGCTTGTAGATGCGCAGAGCCGGGTTCGCGAGCAGCCCGTAGCGGAAGAAGCGCTCGATGTCGTTCCCCTTGTACGTCGACCCGTCGCCCCAGACGTCGACGCCGTGCTCGTGCATCGCGTGGACGAGCATCGTCCCGGTCACCGCCCGCCCCAGCGGGGTGGTGTTGAAGTACGTCTTTCCGCCCGATGACACGTGGAAGGCGCCGCAGCGGAGGGCGACGAGCCCCTCGTGGACGAGGTGTGGACGGCAGTCGACGAGGATCGCCTCCTCGGCTCCGACCTCCTTCGCGCGGGCGGGGACGCTCGCGACGTCGGCCTCGTCGTACTGGCCGAGGTCGGCCGTCAGGGCGTAGGGCACGGCGCCCTTCTCGCGGATCCACGCGACCGCCACGGTCGTGTCGAGCCCTCCCGAGAACGCGATCCCGACGCGCTCGCCGACCGGGAGCGAGGTGAGGACGCGGGACACGGAGGGAGCGTAACGGGACTCCCGGGCGATGGTCGCTCACGGCCAGTGGCGGTAGAGTTGCGCCGTGCGCACCTATGCGATCTGGGGCACCGCGACCTCCCGTGAGCACGAGGCGTGGGTCAGCTCGGTGGGTGCCGCCTTCGAGGCCGATGGGTTCCGGCTCGTCGAGGACATCGCGGACGCCGACTTCGTGCTCAACATGTTCGACGCGAACGAGCCGAAGGCGTTCCGGCGCCAGTCGCGCGGCACGTACTCCGCGTCGTTCTACGAGCTCGAGTCGATGCCCGATGACGTCCTCAAGACGAGCTATCCCATGCTCGTGCGGACGCTCGCCAACGTCGTCGTACTCCACGTCCCGGGCCAGGGAGTGTGGTTCACCACCATGGAGCGCGGCACGTACAAGATCTCGGACGACCCGCAGGAGGTCTTCGAGCGCCTCGCCCCGCTCGCGAAGTCGAAGCTCGTGATCGACAACGAGTTCGCCGCCGATCTGGAGCCCGAGCTGTGGGACGGCGACGAGGTGACGGCGGACATCGGCGCCGCCGGCAAGCGGATGCAGGAGCTCGACCTCCTCCCCGCGCCTTTCCCCGTGCACGAGTACCTCGACGAGCGCGACCTCCGCCACGTCATGCGTCTCTACCAGGTCGGCGGTCTCTCCTACGGGAACCTCTCCGCGCGCAAGGACGCGACGCGGTTCTGGATGAGCGCGAGCGGCGTCGACAAGTCGCAGCTCGAGGTCGCGGGGCGGGACATCCTACTCGTGACCGGCTACGACGAGCCGAACGCGAAGATGCTCATCAGCGTGCCGCCGGGCATCGAGCCGCGGCGCGTCTCCGTGGACGCGATCGAGCACTGGATGATCTACCAGTCACACCCGGACGTCGGCGCGATCCTCCACGTGCACGCCTGGATGGAGGGGATCGCCGCGACAGACATCAACTATCCGTGCGGCACACAGGAGCTCGCCGAGTCGGTCGCCGACCTGATCGATCGCGAGCCCGATGCGGCCCACGCAGTGATCGGCCTCCGCAACCACGGAATCACCGCGACGGGTGACAGCCTCACTGAAATCCTCGACCGGATCGAGTCGAGCATCCTCCGCCAGGTGCCGATGACGTAGCGCGGCGCCGCCGCCCCTGACGCGCTCAGGCGGACATTCGCCGCACGCGCCACACCGTCAGCACGGCGAGCAGCGGGATGACTACGAGGTCGTTGACGAGGCACCAGACGCACCATGCGTCGATGACGAACGCCTGGAGCGTAATGAGGTAGACGGCAAAGCCGGCAGCGGTGAGCGCGATCGCCGCGGCCAGCGTGCGCGCGAGCTCGCTGTCCCAGACCACGAGGGCGAGGACGACGACGTAGCCGAGTAGGCCGAGCAGCGCCACCGGAACCCCGAGCAGCTCGGCGTACGACGAGTCCTGCACCGTCTCGCACCCCCCGCCCGCGGTGCAGATGAGCGCCTCCGGCTGATAGTGGACGTACGTGAGGTACCCCGCCACGGCGGCGCCCGCGAGCGCGACGAGCGCCACGCCGGCCCGGAGCGCGCGATCGCTCACGGCTAGATGGTTGGTCGGTGATTGGCGTGACGTCCGGGGGCTTCCCAGACCAAGCCGGGCGCACCGGCCGGGCACGGCTCGTACCGGAACGTACGGGTCGTGCCCGGACGGGGTGATCCGGCGCCGTGTCTGGGGCGCCATCCGGTTCGCGCAAATTGCCGACCAACCATCTAGCTGGCGAGCGCGTCGTCGAGGATCGAGGCGAACTCGCTCGGCGAGAACGAGCTCGGATTCACCTGATAGGGCTCGCCGTCGCCGACCTGGACGTAGAACGTCGGTGTGCCCTGGATCTGCCTCTGGTTCGCCTCGTCGACCATCGAGTTCCCCTGCTGCAGCGCCACGGGGCCGGCCGCGTCCTTCTTCAACTTCGCCCAGTCGAGGTCGAGGCCCTTTGCGATCTTCTCGAGCAGGGCGTCCGTAACCCAGCCGGAGTTCTCGTCGCCCTGATTCGCGTACAGCGCATCCTGGAACTGCCACAGCTTGCCCTGCTCTCCCGCGGCAAGCGTGTAGAGGAGCGCCTTCTTCGAGTCGGGCCCGATGAACGCCATCCCGACGAAGCGGAGCTTCACTTTGCCCGGCCGGACGTAGTCCCCCACCACGCTCGGGAAGGCCTCAGCCTGATAGCGCTTGCAGATCGGGCACTGGAGGTCCTCGAACTGGATCATCGTCACCTTCGCCTTCGGCGAGCCGAGAACCGCCCTGTCCTGCGGGATCCCGTCGAGAAGCGCGGCGGCCTCCTCGATGCCGGCGACACCGTCGGTTCCGGTGGTGTCGTTCGAGTCGCCGCCGCGGAGCAAGAGGCTCGCACCGACGAGCACGAGGACGACCGCCGCAGCCGCTCCCGCTGCGACGAGGAGGTTCCTGTTCGCCGAACGCTTGCGCGGCGGCGGCTTGCGCGGCTTCGGCGGCATTCGAGCGTCAGTCTGCCTGCGGGTCCCCTGCCGGGGTGCCGGTACCGTCCACGCTCACCGCGCCAGCTCGAGCGGCAGCTCGACGACGTGGAGCGGGCTTCCGTCCTTGGCCGAGGACTCGTATGCGACCACTGTCACCTCGCCCTCGTGGTCGCGAAGCGCGAGCTCGGTGTCGAACGTGCCCCGGGTGCCGGTGCCCGACGTCGCGGTCGTGAAGGTTCGCTCGAGAAGGTCGCCGTTCGCGTCCCGCACGTCGATCGAGACGGTCGCCTCGAAGACGTTCGCCGTGCCCCGGAGCCGGATCGGGCTACGCGCCGTGTCGCCGGGCAGCGGCGACTCGACGAGGATCTGAGGCGTCTCGGCCTCGAAGTCGCCGCGCCCCACTGGAGCGCCCTCCTTCCCGTCGACGACGAAGACGACCTGCCGGATGCCCGGGAAACGTGTGAGCGTGTAGACGATCTGGGCCTGTGCAAGCCTGGGCAGCGGCTCGGACCACAGCCCGACGCGCGCGAGCCCGTCGGCAGGCACCACGGTCACCCCCGCGTCCTCGCCGCCGCTCACGTCGGGCACGGGGACGGCGGTCTCGAGCCTCTGCGCGCGCTCGGCCTCAGTCGGCTTCCTGGACGCCAGGTTCACCAGCGTCGGTTGGATCGGATCCAACGAGCCGTCGAGCTCGAGCGTCCGGCGAACGGGAGCGACCTTGCCGTCGCGCACGAGGTAGACGGCAACGGATCGAGATGTGCCGGCGCCGCGTTCGTGGTCGGCGGCGCCGACTCCGAATCGGTGCCGGTGCAACCCGCCGCCATGGCGATGCCGAGCGCCATGAGAACGGTCGTCACAACGCGTCGCATCGAGCGCATGGTGCACGCGAGATGTTCGGAAATCAGTCGGCGGCCTCGCGTGCGAGCGCGGCAAGGGTCCGCCCGACGATGGGAGCGAACTTGAAGCCGTGCCCCGAGCACGCCGACCCGACGACGACGCGGCCGTGACGCTCGAGGACGAACTCCTCGTCGGCCGTGTTCGTGTAGAGGCACGTCTCGACGCCGAGCGTGTCCCCGGCATCGGGATACCTGATGGCGACCCACCGCACTGCCCACGCGGCCACGGTCTCGTCCGGAGCTGCCTCCTCGTCGGGGTCGGCCGCCGGCCCGGAATGGTGGAGCCCTGCCTTCAGTCCCCTCCCCGGCGCGGCAAGCGAGAAAGCCGAATGGCCGACGCGCGCGATCCCCCCTTCGCCCTTCGCGGGCAGGCTGCCGTAGTCGATCACGGGCGGGAGTCGCTCGGCACCCGGCACGTCGACGTAGACCACCGTCTCACGGGTCGGCACCACCGGCAGCTCGATCCCGACCCCGGCGAGCAGCCCGGCCGCCCAGGCGCCGGCTGTGACGACGACCGCTCGCGCACGAAGCTCTCCTCGGTCGAGCGACAGCACCACCGAACCGCGATCCGCCACCAAAGCGCGTACGGGGGTCGCGTCGCGCACCTCAACGCCGCGCTCGACCGCTTCCCCGATCAGCGCAGCGTGCGCCCTGTCCGCGAGGGTCACGCCACCGTCCGGCTGGAACACGCAGGCCTCCCCGGGATCGAGCCGGAGCGACCACCGTGCGGCCACCTCCTCGGCGGAGAGTCGCTCGTAGCGGGCACCGCAGGTCGCCAACGCGCGAGCGTTCTGGATCGCCGCCGGACCGAGGTCGAGACATCCGACACGGTCGATCAGGTGCTCGCCGCGCTCGGCCTCGAGCTCGCGCCACGCCGTGTCCGCGGCCATCGCCATCCGCACGAAACGCTCGTCGGGATAGTTGAGCCGGAAGATCCGCGACGTCCCGTGGCTCGATCCCCGGGTGTGAGCGAGCCCGAACTGCTCGAGCAGGAGCACCGAGCCCGGGTAGCCGGCGAGGGCGCGGGCGGTCGCGGCGCCCGCGATCCCGGCGCCGACCACGACGATGTCGGCGTCCCGCCGCACGGCGGGATCCTACGCCCGGTCAGGCGGCCAGAGTGCCCTTTGCGGCTTGCGACGCCGCGCGGGACAGCGCGCGGTATGCCTTCGCGAGCTCGGTGCGATTCCCCTCAGCCTCGGCCGCTTCGACCGCGCCGACCGCGTCCGAGACGGCTGCGTCGATCCGCTCCCGCCCGTACGCGAGGACGGACTCGCTGATTCCTATCCGGCGGGCGAGCTCGCGCATCACCTGGAGCGACGGGATCCGCTCCCCGCGTTCGATGCGTGAGATGTACGCGGCGCTGCAACCGGGAAACGCGAGGTCCCGCTGGCTGATCCCCGCCGCCTCGCGCGCCGCATGAAGCCGTTGCCCGACGGCAACCGGATCGTCGTAGTGCGGCGTCCGTGGACGCTTCAGGTTCACGTCCTCCATGATCGCACGGGAGCGGGGCCGAGCAAACTGCCGGGATCTGGGTCGGTTACACCCCGGGTTACACCCCCTGACGAATGGATCCCTCGAACGAGGGACGAAAGAATCGCCGCATGACGAGGACGAACACCGTTGCCGACGCGTCGCTGACCGACCGTCAGCGAGAAGTTGTGGCGCTGATCGCGGCCGGGTGCTCGAACGACGAGGTGGGGCGCTCCCTCGGGATCTCCGCCCGTACCGCTCGGGCACACAGCGACGCGCTTCGCGTGAAGCTCGGCGTCCCGCGGCGACGACAGATCCCTGCCGCGTTTCGCCTGCTCACCGGTGAGGACCCGTACGTCCCCGCCCTCGTCGGGCTCCGTTCCCCACGGAGCCGCTGACGGCAAGCGCCCGCGGCTCGCCGAGGCCGGCCGCGGGCGCCAGCTTCCCACCCGGAGGGGAGAGGAGTAGCGTCACCCCACCGATCCCGATGGCGGAGGAGCCTCCGAAGCCGAAGATCCGCGGGCGCCGGATCATCGAACGCCCCCGGCTCAACCGCGCGCTCGAGCACCCACGGGCGCGGATCCGGATGCTCATCGCCGGTTCGGGCTACGGAAAGACGGTGCTCCTCGAGCAGTGGGCGCCGCGCGACGGCCGCGTGGTGGGCTGGTTCCACGCCCGCTCCTCGGGGACGGACGTGGCCGCTGTGGCCCGCGGTGTGGCGAGGGCCGCTGCGACCGTCGTGCCCGGCGCCGGGTCGCGCATGCTCGAGCGGCTCGGGATCACCCAGGATCCGGAGCGCGAGGCGGCGCTCCTCGCGGAGATGCTCGCGGAGGATCTCGTCGAGTGGCCGGACTCCGGTCTGCTCGTGATCGACGACTACCAGCACGTGGCCGAGTCCGAGGCATCCGAGATGTTCGTGGAGACGCTCGTGGCGCGGGCACCGGTGCTGCTGCTCCTCGCGAGCCGCGTGCGTCCGACGTGGGTCGAGACGCGGAGCATCCTGTCCGGCGCGGTGCTCGAGGTCTCGCAGTCGGCGCTGGCGATGAGTGCGGACGAGGCGGCACTCGTCCTCGACGGCGCGCGCGTCGAGACGCTCGGGTTGGTCGCCCTGACCGGCGGCTGGCCCGCCGTGGTCGGTCTGGCGGGCATGGTCCCGGATGCCGGCGTCGACGGCCCACAGTCGCCGGACGCCCTGTACGAGCTGTTCGCCGACGAGATCTATCGCGGCCTCGATCCCGGCCTCCGCACGGGCCTCGCGATCCTCGCGGCGATGCCACACGTGGACCGCGAGCTGGCGGGCGCGATCCTCGGCGCGGAACAGTCGCAACGGATCTGCGACGAGGCGCTCGCACTCGGCTTGATGGACGAGCGGGACGGTCGGCTCGAGCTCCATCCGCTCGCCGCGGCGTTCTTCGGCAGCCGGGGCCGGACGGATGCGACGCGCGACGTCCGCGGGGCCGCCGCGAGCGCGCTCGACGTCTACCGGGAACGGCACCAATGGGACCCCGCGTTCGAGCTGATTCGCCGGTTCGAGATCGACGCGGAGCTCGGGGACCTGATGGTCGAAGCGATGGACGACACGCTGAACGCCGGTCGGCTCCCCGTTCTTCGCGAGTGGGTTCGATATGCGCGCGGACGCCGGTTCCGCCATCCCGTGGTGGCCCTGGCCGAGATCGAGCTCGAGCTTCGGCGCGGCCGCCACCTGACCTCCCTCACCCTCGCGCGCGCGGCTCTCGCCGACGGCAAGGCGACGGGCGAGCTCCGCTACCGGATCACGATGACCGCGGCGCGCGCGGCACACGCCGGCTCGCACGACGAGGAAGCCCTCGCCCTGTACCGCGAGGCGCTCGACCTCTCCGCGACACCGGAGCAGCGAGCGGGATGCACGGTGGGGCGAGCTCGTCTGCACCGCCGCACTCGAACGCCCAGAGGCGCACGCTCTACTGGATCTGTTGCGGCGATCCGTAGACACGTCGGACGTGCGCGATCAGGTGAGGTTGGCCGATAAGCAACTCCTGGTCAGCCTTCGGTTTGGCGTCATCCGACATCTCGCGGAGAGCAGAGCCGCGACCGAGCTCGTTGATCGAACGGACGATCCTTTTGTTCGTTGTTCGTTCCGCACGGTTCATGGGTGGGCATTGGCACTCTCGGCACACTACGACGAGGCACTGCTGACCACACAAGCACTTCTTCACGATGCGACCGAGCACCGGGTCGACCTTGGCTTGCCGTATGCGCTGGGCGCTAACGCAGTTGCACTAGCTGGTCTCCGACGGATCGACGAGGCGCTTGCAGCAGTTGATCTATCTCTTCACGAATCAAGACGGCTAAACGATGTAACGGGCGTCTCAAATGCCTACGCGATTCGCGTCCGGATCCTCCTCCAGGCGGGCGAGGTGGCGGAAGCATGCGCGACGGAACCGCCGCCCTGCGTCGACGGAATCCAGCCATCCATCGCAGGCGAGGCGTTGGCGTCGCGAGCGCTTGCGCTTGCGACAATCGCCCGGGTAGACGAGGCACGGGCGATGGCAGCGGTGGCGACCGCTCGAACGCGCGGAGTCGAGACAGCAGCCCTCTACGACGCGGTGATGGCCGTCTGCGCGATCAAGGTCCGCGAACCCGAGATCGTCAGCATATGCGAGGGACTCTTGAACCGAGCGCTGGAGAGGGGTGCGCTTGACTTAGTGGTTACGGCGTATCGAGCCAATCCCGGACTACTCAGCGTCCTTCTCTCCTCGACGAGCATGCGAGATGAGGCGCTCTTCGTGGTGCGACGCGCGCGAGACGACGCACTACTTGCATCGCTAGGCCTATCGGCCGATACAATTGTTGACCCCGTCGCGACGCTTTCCCGCAGGGAGCAGGAGGTGTACGCACTCGTCTGCGAAGGGGTCTCGAATGCCGAGATTGGACGGCGCCTGTTCATCGCCGAGAGCACGGTAAAGGCACACACGAATCGCCTCTACAACAAGCTGGGTGTCCATTCAAGGACTGCGCTCATCCTGAACGCCGCCCAGCGTAGCTATGCAATGCCACCGGACACCCCACCGAGCGCCGCCACGGGAGGCGCTTCGACGACTGCGCCGAACTCGGAGCCTCTTGCATAGCGATAGTCCTCGCTCGCATCAGCTAGCAACGAGACCAGGGCAACTACTGCATCGGTGTGGAACTGGCTTCCCATCGCCTGGAGAAGGCGGTCGCGAGCAGCGGGATACACCATCGCCGGCCGATACGGGCGGTCGGACGTCATAGCGTTGTAGGCGTCCGCCACAGCGATGATGCGCGAGATAGTGGGAATCTGCGGTCCGAGGATGCCGTCGGGATACCCGTGCCCATCAATGCGTTCGTGATGGTGCCGGACAATCAGAGCCACGTCGGCATACGCTTCCACTTTCGAGAGGATCCGCTCTCCGATCTCCGAATGGCGCTCCATCTCGCGCCGCTCGTCAAGCGTGAGGCGACCCTCCTTATTGAGCACCGAAGGCGGTAGTCCGATCTTCCCGATGTCGTGGACGAGGCCGGCGACGTACGTTCGTTCCTGCTCCTCAAGTGGTAGACCAAGGGCAGCCGCGATATCGCGCGAGTACGTGGCCACTGCTCGGGAATGACCCGCCGTGTATCGGTCGCTCTCTTCGAGTGTCTGAACCAGCGCAGTAGCAAAGGACAGGTTCGCCTCGCTCAACCTTCTGTTGGCGACCTTCAGTCCTTCGGATAGCTCAACCTGCTCCTCGTAGAGCCGCGCTTTCTCTTGATAGAGGCTGAAGAGCTGCTGAGCGGCGAGCGCGGGCGCGAGAAAGAGGAGCGCCGACCAAGGTGAGATTTCCTCGTATGCGAACGCGAGACTCGCGACCACAGGGCGCATACACGCACACCGCGGTGACCATCATGGGACCCACGGTTCGGATCACGTCGGTTCGCCTGTTTCTCACCCATCCTGTTAGCGCGGCGAATCCGATCTCCAACGCTTCGCCGACCGCCGAAGCCGCGATCGTCGCCAAGAACAACCCAACGGTCGAATCAGCGTGATCAAGAATCGCTTGCGCGGTCAACCCCATCGCGGCGCCAGAGATGAACCGCGTGCTCGTGTACGTGAGCCACTTCAGACGCGGCGCACGATTGCGTCCTGATCGCTGCAGGAGTTCGACATCTCCTAGCTCAGAGGCTGCACCGACGAGTCCTCCTGCTAGCGGCCCGAACAGGACCGCCGCGAAGAGCGTTACGACTGGAGACGCCGTGAGATCCGTCGTCTCGCTGAGTCGCACTGAGGCCCGATCGGTAAGAACCGCCGGCGACGCACAACGCGATAACCACCCACGGGTTCCCCAGCGTTGCCCCTGAGGCTAGAAGCGCAAGGCCGACCGCGACGGCGAGAACGCCGAGACCCAGTGAGTAAGCGACGAGCGTTCGCCGCGGCCCCTCTGGAGCGCTGCGAAACGACCCCCTCAAGTGAGGTTGCTGTATCCCCCGAACGGGGTATAGACTTCCGATCGCCGTCAGTTCCCAACCTAGGAGTAGAGTGCGCAAGCTCTTCGTCCGCAATCTCCTCCGCGCTGTCATGTCCGCCGGCGTGAGGGAGTGGTAGAGCCGCCAGATCCTCGTCGTCTGTGATCCTCATAAGCATCCCCCTTCGGGGGATCGCCGAGGGTAAGGGGGCGAGAGGCCTGCGTCCGTGAAGCTAGGCAATGAGCCCACGCCGGAAGCCAACGGCTACGGCGTGGGCTCTGCTGCGCGCTTGAAGCTTCGCGAGCAGGTGGCGCACGTGTGACTTGACCGTCTCCTCCGAGAGGAAGAGCTGCTGCCCGATCTCGCGGTTGACGAGACCGTCGGCGACGAGCTGGAGGACCTGGATCTCGCGGGCCGTCGGCTCCTGCTCGAGCTCGCGGAGGGCGGGTGGCGGCGTGAACGGGATCACCGCGCCGGTCCGCTTCGAGTTCCGGCGCGCGGCAGCCGCCTCGAATCGGCGGCTGTGGTCGCGATATCGGTTCAGGATCTCTCTCCGCTCCGCGGCGTCCACGCAATGCGTATCGGCGCTCGCCGGCATCGCGCTTTAGGGGATCGGTACCTCGAACGGGGGCATACGCGGTCGCCGTGCGACGACGCGTCCCGGCGGCTAGGTCGGCGGCGGATCGAGGGCGCGGAGCGGCGCGCGACTCGTCCAGCCGGCGCGTCGAGCACCGGCTCGCGCTCGACCGGCTTGATCGAGCCGGCGCGGATCTGCTCCGCGAAGTGGCACGCGACGAGGTGCCCGTCGAGCGTCCGCAGGAGCGGCTCCTCGTCGCGGCATCGCGTCGGCTGCACGAATGGGCAGCGCGTGTGGAACCGGCACGCGGTCGGGGGGTTCGCGGGGCTCGGCAGGTCGCCCTGCACGCGGATCGCGCGTCGGTGCCGCTCCACGGCCGGGTCGGGGATCGGGATCGCGGAGAGCAGCGTCAGCGTGTACGGGTGGAGCGGGTTGTCGTAGAGGTCGTCGGCCGGCGCGACCTCGACGATCTTGCCGAGGTACATCACCGCGATCCGGTCGGAGATGTGCCGCACCACCGCGAGGTCGTGCGCGATGAAGAGGTACGTCAGCCCGAACTCCTTCTGGAGGTGCTCGAGGAGGTTCACGATCTGCGCCTGGATCGAGACGTCGAGCGCGGAGACGGGCTCGTCGCAGACGATGAACGCCGGGTTCACGGCGAGGGCGCGCGCGAGCCCGATCCGCTGCCGCTGGCCACCCGAGAACTCGTGCGGGTAGCGGCTCGCGGCGTCCGCGGGCAGCCCGACCCGCTCGAGCAGCAGACGCACACGCTCGTTCGCCTCGCCGCGGCTCTGCGTGATGTTGTGCACGCGCAGCGGCTCGCCCACGATGCGGCCGACGCTGTGCCTGGGGTTCAGCGACGCGAACGGGTCCTGGAACACCATCTGCATCCGCCGGCGGCTCTCGCGCAGGCTCGACTCGCTCGCATGACTGATGTCCACGCCGTCGAACACGATCTTCCCCGCCGTGGGCTCGTAGAGACGGATGAGCGCGCGTCCCACTGTCGATTTGCCGCAACCCGACTCGCCTACGAGACCGAGCGTCTCTCCGCGATAGATCGACAGCGTCACGCCGTCGACGGCCTTCACGTCGCCGACGTGGCGATCGAGGACGAGCCCGCTCTTGATCGGGAACCAGACCCGGAGCCCTTCCACCTCCACGAGCACGTCGGTCATGCGACGCCCTCGCGCACGCGCTGCCACTCGTCGGCGGGGACCGGGTTCACACACCGTGCATCGTGGCCCGAGTCCATGAGGCGGAGCGCGGGCACGTCCTGCAGACACCGGTCGAGCATGTACTTGCACCGCGGCGCGAACGGACACGCGGTGGGGGCGCTCAGCATGTCGCGCGGCATGCCTTCGATCGGCTGGAGTTTCGCGCGCCGTGCCGCGTCGAGACGAGGAACGCTCTGCAGCAGGCCGAGCGTATACGGATGACGCGGTCGCGCGAACAGATCCTCGGCGCTCCCGGTCTCCGCGAACATGCCCGCGTACATGACGTGCACGCGCTCGCACATGCCGGCGACGACGCCGAGATCGTGTGTGATCAGCACGAGCGCCATGTTGTGCTCGGCGGCGAGCGAGCGGAGAAGATCGAGGATCTGCGCCTGGATCGTGACGTCGAGCGCCGTCGTCGGCTCGTCCGCAATCAGAAGCTTCGGCTCACAGGCCAGCGCCATCGCGATCATTGCGCGCTGCCGCATGCCGCCCGAGAACTGGTGCGGGTAGTCGCGGAGCCGAGTCCTGGCACTGGGAATCCCGACCTGATCCAGAAGCTCCGCTGCTCGCGCATTCGCCGCGGCTCGCCTCATTCCGAAGTGGGTTTCCAGCGCCTCGCGGATCTGTCGCCCGACCGTGAGAACCGGATTCATGCTGGTCATCGGATCCTGGAAGATCATCGCGATCTCCCTGCCGCGTACCCGGCGCAGCTCGGCGTCGGAGAGGGCGAGCAGGTTGCGCCCACCGAACATCGCCGTTCCGGCGACCACCTTGCCCGCGCGCGGCAAGATGCCGAGCAGCGCCAGCGATGTCACGCTCTTGCCGCATCCGGACTCGCCGACGATGCCGAGGGTCTCGCCGGGGCCGACGTCGAAAGAGATTCCGTTGACCGCGTGGATCGTCCCGCGTTCAGTCCAGAACTCGACGCGAAGACCGTCGACCGAGAGCAGCGGCTCAGTCAACGGCTACGGAGCTTCGGATCGATCGCTTCCCGCAGTCCGTCGCCGATCAGGTTGAAGCCGAGGACCGAGATGACGATCGCGAGGCCGGGGATGATGGCCAGGAACGGTGCGTTCTGGAGGTAGTTGTTGGCGTTGGTGAGCATCGCGCCCCACTCCGGTTGGGACGGATCCTGGGCGCCCAGGCCGAGGAACGTCAGGCCCGCGACGTCGATGATGGCGGTCGCAAGGGCCAGCGTCCCCGCGACGATCACCGGCGACATCGAGTTCGGCAGGATGTGAGAGACCAGGATCGAGCGACGTGGCACGCCAACGGACCGGGCTGCAAGCACGAAGTCGTTCTCGCGCTGAGCCAGGATCGATCCTCGGACAAGGCGTGCGAAGATCGGGATGCTGGCAACTCCCACCGCAACCATGATCTGCCACCGTCCCGGCCCCAGCATCGCCGCGACGCCGATCGCAAGGAGCAAGCCCGGGATCGCGAGCATGATGTCCATCAGGCGCATCACGATGGAGTCGCTGTATCGGCCGAAGTAGCCGGCGATCGCTCCGAGCACCAGTCCGACGGACATGCCAACTGCAACGGCGACGACCCCGATCACGAGCGACGAGCGAGCCCCGTAGAGAACCCGCGAGAACTCGTCTCGGCCGAGCTCGTCCACTCCGAACCAGTGCTCGCGGGAGGGACCGGGGCAGCACCCGTTTGCGACCAGGCTCAGGTCCTGGTCGAGTGGCGAGTGGGGTGCGAGCCACGGGGCGAAGATGCCGACGAAGACGAAGAGCCCCACCAGGACGAAGCCGACGATGGCACCCGGGTTCTTCCGCAGGCGCCGCCACGCATCGCTCCAGAGGCCGCCGGCGGCGGGGTGACCCTCGAGCTCGTGTGCCTCGATCTCGGCGACGCTCACGTCAGCTCACCCTGACCCGCGGGTTCAGGAGGGCATAGGTGATGTCGACGAGCAGGTTGACGAAGACGAACACGACCGCGAGGAAGAGGATCCCTCCCTGCAGGACCGGGTAGTCGCGGTTGAAGATCGCTTCCTTGAGCCACGAGCCCATTCCCGGGATGGCGAAGACCGTCTCGGTGAGTACCGCGCCGCTGAGGAGAAGGCCCATCTGGAGGCCGATGATCGTGGTGACGGGCAGCAGCGCGTTGCGCATCACGTGGCGGCGGTCGACCGTGCGCGGCGCCAGCCCTTTGGCGCGGGCCGTGCGCACGTAGTCCTCGTTCTGGACGTCGAGCACCGAAGCGCGGGTGATGCGCGAGATGATCGCCAGCGGGATGGACCCGAGCGCGATCGCGGGAAGGATCAGGTGCTTGATCGCGTCCCAGGACGCCCCGAGGTTGCCCGTGATGATCCCGTCGAGGACGTAGAAGTTCGTGGGGTGCTCCGCCTCGCTGAGCGTGTCCTCGCGACCGATGCTCGGGAGCCAGCCGAGCCGCACGGAGAAGATGTACTTGAGGATGATCGCGAGAAAGAAGATCGGGATCGAGATCCCGATCAGCGATGCCGCAAGGCCCGCGTGATCGAAGCCAGACCGGTATCTCTTCGCCGAGAGGAAGCCGAGCGGAACGCCGACGCCGATCGCGAAGATCATCGCCGCGAGAGCAAGCTCGATCGTCGCCGGGAAACGGTGCTCGAGCTCGTACGTGACCGTGCGCGTGGACGCGATGCTGGTGCCGAGGTTGCCGCTGCGCGATCGTCTTCAGGTAGGCCCAGTACTGGACGTAGACGGGCTCGTCGAGCCCGTACTGATGGCGGATCTGTGCGACGGCCTCCGGTGTGGCGTGCTCGCCCAGCAGCGACTCGGCGGGGGATCCCGGGAGGGCCCTGATCCACATGAAGACGAGGATCGAAAGCCCGAGCAGGATCGGTATGAGAAGCAGCAGCCGACGGACGATGAATCGGAGCATCTAGTCGTCCGTCGGCTGCGCTGTCGACCTTCTCCCTATCCGAACGAGAGGGAGGCCATGGGCTCGTTGACCGTCCCGACCGGGCTCGGAACGAAGCCCTTGACGCTGCTGTCGAAGACGATCGCTCCGGCCGCCCAGACGTACGGGATGACCGGGAGCTGCTTCATCACCTGGACGCTCGCCTGCTGGTAGAGCGCAGCCCGCGCGTCCGCGTTCGACTCGGCGTCGGCCTTCGCCAGCAACGTGAACAGCGCCTGGTTGTCGAAGCCGAACTGCGCCGTCTTGCTTCCGAAGTGGACGTTGAGGTAGTTCGCGGGATCGATGAAGTCCGGGTTCCAGCCGAACAGGAACAGCTGAGCCTTGCCCGCCTGCACGCCTGCGCGGTAGTCGGGCCGCCAGGGCGACGAGTGCGCCTCGACCTGGAAGCCTGCCTTGTTCAGGCTCGCCGCGAACGCCTCGAAGTTGCGCTGCGGATCGGGCATGTACGGGCGGGAGATGCTCGTCGGCCACCAGAAGTCGATCTTCACCGGCGGCGTGAGACCCGCCTGCTTCAGGAGCGCGATCGACTTCGCGGGGTCGTACTTGTAGACAGGGACGCCCTTCTTCGCGAACCCGACGAGTGACGGCGGCAGGAACTGCGTCGCCGGGGTTCCGACTCCGCCGTAGAACGCCTTGGCCACGGCGGCGCCGTTCAGGCCGTACGCCACCGCCTGCCGCACGAGCGGGTTGTTCATCGGCGGGAGCGACTGGTTGATCCCCACGTAGCCGAGGCTCGTCGGCGGCCGGAGGTACAGCTTGAACTTCTTGTTGCCCCGAATCGTGGCGAAGTCCTGCGGCGCCACGTTGTCGTACGCCTGGATCTCGCCCGACTGCAGCGCCTGGAGCCGTGCCGACGGGTCACCGATCGGGATGTAGATGATCCGCTTGATCTTCGGCTTCGGCCCCCAGTACTTCGGGTTGGCGACGAGCACCATCTTGTTGCCCGGCGTCCACGACTGGAGCATGTACGGGCCGGTGCCGATCGGATGCTGCGTCGCGAACGTGCCCGTCGGATGGAAGACGCCGGTCGCGTCGACCGTGCCGGCATCCGCCTCGTACTTCTTGAGCGCCGTCGGGCTCGCGATCCCGAAGTTCGGCAGGCCGATCGCCGCGAGGAACGAGGACGACGGTCGCCTGAGCAGGATCGACACGGAGTACTGGCCGTGCGCCTTGCAGCCCTTGTAGAGGCTCTTGTCGGGCCCGAGACCGCCCGGTGCCGGCTTGGCGAATCCGCCGAAGACCGTCTGCCAGTAGTAGCTCAGGGCGTCGCTCTGCAGCGGCGCCGGGAACGAGTACCAGCGCGTGAAGTTCGCGCAGACCGCCGCCGCGTTGAAGGGCGTGCCGTCCGAGAACTGGACTCCCTTGCGCAGCTTGAACGTCCACGCCAGGTGGTTCTTGCTGATGGTCCACCCGGTCGCGAGCGAAGGCACGACGATGCTCGTGCCCTTCTTGAAGGTGACCAGGCTTTCGAAGATCTGGCCGGTCGGCCGCAGCGACTCGCCGTCTGACGTGAGCGACGGATCCAAGAGTGACGGGTCGGCCGACGCTCCGTAGACGAGCGTGTCGCTCGCCGTGCTGCGGTCCGATGCGGCGAACGCCGCTGTCGCGGTGAGTAGCGCTACCGCTCCGAGAGCGAGAGCGAGCTTCAATCCCTTACCCATCGTGCTCCTTTCCCTCCTCGATCCCTCTCCAACACCGGCCGTTCACACGGCGCGGCCGCACATTATGACTCCCGTCGCGCGCCAAAGGTTGAATCCGTTCCCATTTTGACTCGGGTCGGGGGCCCAGGGAGGTGTGCTGGAGGTGTCTCGGCGGATCAGGCCGCGAGCGAGGCGAGCTCGCGCAGCGCGGCGAGCCGGCTCAGCGCCTGTCCCTCGAGCTGCCGCACGCGCTCGCGCGTCAGGTCGAGCTCGTGGCCGATCGCCTCGAGCGTCCACGGCTCGCCCTCGAAGCCGAACCGCAGCTCGAGGATCCGCCGCTCGCGCTCGGGAAGCGCGTCGAGCGCGCGCCGGACGCCCTGCCGGCGGAGCGACTCCTCGGCCTCGTCGAACGGGTCGACCGCCTCGCGGTCGGCGAACAGGTCGCCGAGCTCGCCCTCGTCGTCCGCGCCGACCGACTGGTTCAGCGAGACCGACGCGTGGGCGGCGCTCATCGCCTCCTCGACGTGCTGGATCGGCAGGCCGGTCGCCTCGGCGAGCTCCTCCTTCGTCGCCTCGCGGCCGAGCTCGACCTCGAGCCGGCGCGCTGCGCGCGAGAGCTTCTGCTGTCGCTCGACGACGTGCACGGGCACGCGGATCGTGCGCGCGTGGTTCGCGACGGCGCGCTGCACCGACTGGCGGATCCACCAGGTCGCGTACGTCGAGAACTTGAACCCGCGGCGCCAGTCGAACTTCTCGACCGCGCGGTTGAGCCCGAGCGTGCCCTCCTGGATCAGGTCGAGGAACGGGACGCCGAGCCCCCGGTAGCCCTTCGCGATCGAGACGACGAGCCGCAGGTTCGACTCGATCATGTGCCGCTTCGCGACCGGGTCGCCGCGCTCGATGCGCTTCGCGAGCTGCACCTCCTGCGCCGCGTTCAGGAGCTTGTGCCGGCCGACGTCGGCGAGGAACAGCTGCAGCGAGTCGGCGGCGCCGGAGAGCGACTCGCTCGCCCAGACGGCAGCCTCGGCCGCCTCCTTCGCCTTCTCCTCCTCGCGTCGTCGATCGGCGCGCCGACCTCGAGGCCCATCGCCTCGAGCTCGCGCGTGATCTGCTCGACCTCCTCCGAGCCGAGCTCCTGCTCGGTGACGAACGCCTCGAGCTCGGCCGGATCGACCCAGCCGCGCTCCTCGGAGCGCTCCACGATCGCCTTCAGCTGCTCGGTCTCGAACAGTTCGATGAGCTGGTTCTGCGTCAAGCCCGTGTGTCAGTCCTTTCGCATCCCTCGGCGGAGCACAATCTCCCTGACTCTATGCGCGATTCTCTGGTTCTTCCACGGGATCCGGACGGCAAACCGTGTCACAAACGCGCAACGCGTGCGTCAGATGCCGTATTCCACGCCGGACGCCGGCGTCCGTCGCCGTAGTGCGGTCAACCGTACTCCTGACATGGTACGACGCCGACGGACGCGCGTGGTTAGCGGCTCGCGTTCTGGCCTGCGCGCGCGTGCGGGGCTGCGCCGGGCCCTTCGCGCGCCGCTCCGCGAGCAGCTCGAGCGCCCGCTCGAGCGTCAGCCCCTCGACGTCGTCGCCCCGGCGCAGGCTCGCGTTCGTCTCGCCGTCGGTGACGTACGGCCCGAAGCGGCCGTCCTTCACGACGAGCGGCTTGCCGCTCGACGGGGTCGGGGCCGAGCTCCTTGAGCGGGGGCTTCGGCGCGCCGCGGCCGCGCCGCTGCTTCGGCTGCGCGAGGAGCGCCTCCGCCTCGCTCGACCGTGAGGCGTCAGGAGCTGCTCCTCGGACTCGAGCGAGCGCGTCTCCGAGCCCTTCTTGACGAACGGCCCGTAGCGGCCGTTCGAGACGACGATCTCCTCGCCGTCCGATCCCGTCGAGCGTCCGCGGCAGCGTCAGCAGCCGCACGGCGTCGTCGAGCGTCACCGTCTCGGGGCTCATCGACGCGAAGAGCGACGCCGTGCGCGGCTTCGTCGTCCGTCGCCCTCGGGCAGCACCTCGGTCACGTACGGGCCGTAGCGGCCGCCACGCGCGCGACGATCTCGCGGCCCGGTCTCGGGGTGCGTGCCGAGCGACGCGCTCGGCGCCCGGCGGGCTGCGCGAGCAGCTCCTCCGCGCGCTCCGCCGTGAGCTCGTCGGGCGCCAGGTCGTCCGGGATGCTCGCGCGCTGCTCGCCGCGCTCGAGGTACGGGCCGTAGCGGCCGACCCGGACGACGATGTCGGAGCCGCGGGATCGCGATCGAGTTCACCTCGCGCGCGTCGATCCCCTCGAGGTGGTCGGTGACGAGCGCGTGCAGGCCCGGGGTCGCCGTCGCCGAAGTAGAAGCGCCGGAGCCAGGCGACGCGCTCCTCGTCGCCCGGCGGCGATCCGGTCGAGGTCGTCCTCGAGGCGCGCGGTGAAGTCGTAGTCGACGAGCTGGTCGAAGTGCCTCTCGAGGAGCTGCGTGACCGCGAACGCGAGGAACGTCGGCACGAGCGCGGTGCCCTTCTTGTAGACGTAGCCGCGGTCGAGGATCGTCCCCATGATCGAGGCGTAGGTCGACGGGCGCCCGATGCCGCGCTCCTCGAGCGCCTTGACGAGGCTCGCCTCCGTGTAGCGCGCCGGCGGGCTCGTCTCGTGGCCCTGCGGCTCGAGCGCCGACGCGGTCAGCTCCTGGCCGACCTCGAGCGCCGGCAGCCGCCGCTCCTCGTCCTCCTCCGGCCGGCTCGTCGCGGCCCGACTCGTACGCGAGCATGAAGCCCGGGAAGGTGATCACCGTGCCGCTCGCGCGGAACGTCGGCGTCCGCGCCGTCCGCCGTCGGTCGCGCCGAGCTCGATCGACACCGTCTGCCCGCTCGCGTCCTTCATCTGCGACGCGACCGTCCGCTTGAAGATCAGGTCGTAGAGCGCGAGCTCGTCGCGGCGAGAGCTCGCCGCGCGAGCTCGGCGGGCGTGCGGAACACGTCGCCTGCCGGCCGGATCGCCTCGTGCGCCTCCTGCGCGTTCGCGACCGCGCGCTCGTAGCGGCGCGGCTCGGCGGGCACGGTCTCGGGGCCGTACTCGCGCGCGGCGTGGGCGCGCGCCGCCTTGAGCGCGGCGTCGGACAGCGTCACCGAGTCGGTGCGCATGTACGTGATGTGGCCGTTCTCGTAGAGCCGCTGCGCGAGGCGCATCGTCGTCTGCGACGAGAAGCGGAGCTTGCGGCTCGCCTCCTGCTGGAGCGTCGACGTGCGGAACGGCGCCGCCGGGCGGCGCGTGTACGGCTTCTCGTCGACCTTGCCGACGGTGAACGGCCGGCCCTCGAGCCCGGCGGCCAGCGCGCGGGCGCGCTCCTCGTCGAGCACGAGGACGCTCCGACGCCGCCTCGCCCGTCCTCGCCGAAGTCGCGGCCCTGCGCGACGCGCTTGCCTCTCGACGCGCGACGAGGCGCGCCTCGAACGACGCCCGGCTCGAAGGTGCCGACGACGTCCCAGTAGCTCGCGGCGACGAAGCGCATCCGCTCGCGCTCCCGCTCGACGACGAGCCGGGTCGCGACCGACTGGACGCGTCCGGCGGAGAGCCGCGGCATCACCTTCTTCCAGAGCACGGGCGAGACCTCGAAGCCGTAGAGCCGGTCGAGGATGCGGCGCGTCTCCTGCGCGTCGACGAGGCGCTCGTCGATGTCGCGCGTCTCGCTCGAGCGCGCGCTGGATCGCGTCCCTCGTGATCTCGTGGAAGACCATGCGCCGGACGGGCACCTTCGGCTTCAGCACCTCGCGCAGGTGCCAGGCGATCGCCTCGCCCTCGCGGTCCTCGTCCGTCGCGAGCAGGAGCTCGTCCGCTCGCGCGAGCTTCTGCTTGAGGTCCGGACACGACGCGCTTCTTGTCGGCGTCGACGACGTAGTACGGCTCGAACTCGTGCTCGACGTCGACGCCGAGCTTGCCGTACTGCTCCCGCTTCTCCTTCGGAACGTCGGACGCGCGCTTCGGCAGGTCGCGGATGTGGCCGATGCTCGACTCCACGACGAAGTCGCCGCCGAGGTAGCCGGCGATGGTCCGCGCCTTGGCGGGGGACTCGACGATGACGAGGCGGGTCATTGGCGCGAACAGCGTAACGACCGTGTCGGCGTCGCTTCGCGCGCGGGCGAGCGTATCCTGCGCGCGCATGGCGCGCCCGCCGAGGCCCAGCTGGCTCTACTTCCTCGTCGCGGCGCTCAGCTGGCCCGTCTTGAAGGTCGTCTACCGCCTCCGCTCGACCGGGCGCGAGCACGTCCCGGACGGGGGTTGCGTGCTCGCCGCGAACCACTGGTCGAACTTCGACCCGTGGCCGCTCGGCGTCCCGCTCTTCCCGCGCCGCTTCCTGCGCTTCATGGCGAAGAAGGAGCTCTTCTGGCCGCCGCTCGGCTGGATCGTGCGCGCCGGCGGCGGCTTCCGCGTCGATCGCGGCAAGCGCGACCAGCAGGCGATCGACACGGCCGTCGCGCTGTGCCGCGAGGGTCACGCCGTCGTGATGTTCCCCGAGGGGACGCGGCGCGCGAAGGGGCTTGCGCAAGCGGCACGAGGCGCGCTGGCACAGCGGCGCGGCGCGGATCGCGCTCGAGGCCGGCGTGCCGCTCGTCCCGGCCGGCATCGCGGGCACCGACCGGCTCGGCCGCCTCGGCCCGCTGCGGGTCGCCTACGGCCCGCCGATCGAGACCGCCGACCTCGCGGAGCTCGACCCGGCCGAGGCGGCGCAGGTGGCGACCGACCGGCTGCGCGAGGCGATCACGGCGCTCGAGGCGTCGCGGGCGGGGCTCTCGGGAGGAGCATGACGTCGAGCAAGGGGGGCGAGGCTAAAGCCACGCCCCGGCTCGCTGCTCGTGATCGACGGCGACTCGTTCGCGCACCGGGCGTTCCACGCGCTGCCGCGCTCGATCCGACGCGCGAACGGCCGGCCGGGGAACCTCCTCACCGGGCTCACGTCGATGGTGCTCCGGCTCTGGCAGGCGGAGCGGCCACGGGCGGTGTTCGTCGGCTGGGACACGCTCACCGTCCCGACCTACCGGCACGAGCTGCTCTCCGGCTACCAGGCCGGCCGGGAGTTCGACCCCGAGCTGCTCGAGCAGCTCGACCTCGCGCCGGGGCTGCTCGAGGCGGCGGGCATCGTCGTGCGCGAAGGCGGCGGGCTTCGAGGCCGACGACTTCCTCGCCGCGGCCGTCGCGTCGGAGCGGAAGCGCGGCGGGACGTCGCTCGTCGCGACCTCCGACCGCGACGCCTTCCAGCTCGTCGCGGACGACGTGACGATCCTCCAGCCGGTGCGAGGGGTGAGCGAGCTCGCGCGGATCGGGCCCGGCCGAGGTGCGCGAGCGCTACGGGGTCGATCCCGGGCAGGTGCCGGACTTCATCGCGCTGCGCGGCGATCCGTCGGACAAGATCCCGGGCGCACGCGGCGTCGGCGCGAAGACCGCGGCGTCGCTGCTCGGCGCAGTACGGGACCCTCGACGCGCTGCTCGACGCCGGACGGTTCTCCGCAGAGGCGGAGGCGCTCCGCATCTACCGGCACATCGCGACGCTCGACCCCTCGGCGCCCATGCCGCCGCTGCCCGACCGCGAGCCGGACTGGCAGGCAGGGGCCGCGGCGGCCGACGACGCTCGGGCTGGGACGGCTCGCCGGGCGGCTGCGAGGAGGCCGCATCGAGCTGATCTCCCATCCCGCGATGGCGCACCTGCACCCGACGGGCCACCATCACCACCCGGAGCGCCCGGAGCGGCTCGCGATCCTCCTCGAGGCGCTCGGCGGCGCCCGCCACGGCCCGCGTGCGAGCCGGGAGCAGATCGAGCGGGTCCACGAGACGCGCGTACGTCGAGGCCATCGCCTCGGCTCGACGAAGAGACGTGGCTCGACGGCGACACGCTCGCGGGCCCGACGTCGTGGGAAGCGGCACGGCTCGCAGCGGGATGCGCGATCGAGGCGGCCGACGCCGGCGGCTTCGCGCTCGTCCGTCCGCCGGGCCACCACGCGCTGCGCGGGCACGCCATGGGCTTCTGCATCTTCGACAACGTCGCAATCGCCGCGCGCCACGCGCAGGACGTGCTCGGCGTCGAGCGCGTCGCGATCGTCGACTGGGACGTCCACCACGGCAACGGGACCGACGCGATCTTCCGGGGCGACGACTCCGTCCTCGTCGTCTCCCTGCACCAGTGGCCGTTCTACCCGGGAAGCGGCGGTCCCGGCACGAGCGACGAGACGACGCTCAACATCCCGCTCCACGCCGGCTCGGGCGACGCCGAGTACGCCGCCGCCTTCCGCGAGCTCGTCGAGCCTGCCGTCGCAGCGTTCGACCCCGGGCTCGTCCTCGTCTCGGCCGGGTTCGACGCGCACGTCGAGGACCCCCTCGCGGGTATGGCGGTGACCGAGGCGGGATTCACCGAGCTCGCTCGGCGCTCGGCGCAGCTCGGGCCGCGCGTCGCCGTCGTGCTCGAGGGCGGCTACAACCTCGCCACGCTGCCGCGGCTCGTCGAGGCCGCGCTCGCAGGGTTCGACGCCGACTAGGAGGGTTTGGCGGAACAGACGCTGTGTCCCCAGGGGAGCGCCGGCACCCTGGAGACGAGGACCGTTCCGCCAAACCGTCCTAGACGGAAACGCTGACGGGCGAGGT
Source organism: uncultured Actinomycetes bacterium (assembly GCA_963845965.1). Lineage (GTDB taxonomy): Bacteria > Actinomycetota > Thermoleophilia > Gaiellales > Gaiellaceae > Gaiella. The sequence continues at coordinate 94,454 of CAWJUF010000002.1, forward strand.
CGCGATCCAGACCAGCGTGGCCGTGAAGGTGACGATGCCGATCGTGAGCATCGCGATGGCCAACCGGCGCGAGGCCAGCTTGGTGCTCATCCCCGCGAAGAAGAGCGCGGCTGCGAACATGACGACCCCGAGCACGTAGTTGGTCGAGCGCTGCACGTTGCGTCGCGCGGTCGCCGCCCACGCGTCTGCTTGTGTCTCGAGCCTGGTCGCGTCCTCCCGCGCCTTCGAGATGTACTGCGGCATCGCGAAGGGCGTCAGCGGCGCATTCGGGTTCTTGATCGGCCGCGTCGCGAGCCAGGCGACGACCGCCGGCTTGAACTCGGGGCGGAAGCGCTCGAAGTAGAAGTCGCGGAGCTGCCTCCTGCCCGACGCGTACGCGTCGACCCACTGCGTGAAGACGGCCACGTCGACCTGCGCCTGGGCGTTGGCGAGGTCGGACGCGCGCGTCGACTCCAGGCGCGCGGCGGTGCCCCGCAGCGTGGCCTTCGTCGTCTCCGCGCCCCAGCGGCTCGCTTGATAGCCGCTCCACGCCGTCGCGACGGTCGCGAGCGCGAGCAGGACCGTCGCGACCAGCGCGACGCGGTCGGTGCCCTCCCCGCCGCTCAGAGCGGTCGTCCCCCGTCGTCACACGGCGGCGAGACGCCCGGGGCGAACGACGGCAGCACCTCGTCCAGGACGCGCAACGCTCGTTCCATCGCGACCGGCTTCAGCCCGGCGACGCCCCCATGGAACGGGCGATCGAGGGATCCCAGCAAGAGCAGCATCACCGTGATCACCGAGGCGACGCCGCCCATCAGCATCCCCTGCGTCACCGCGCGCTCGCCGCTGTCGGCGAAGAACAGCATGTACCCGAAGATCACCGCCGAGATGAAGAACAGCACGATCCACAGCGTCGCCGGGATGACGCCCACCGCGCCGTGGACGCGGTCGCGCCTGGCCTCCTCGCGGGTCGAGGTCTGGTCGAGCCACTTGTCGTAGGCGGACTGCTGGCTCGCGGTCGCGGGCTGGACGCCGCGGATGGTCCGGAACAGCTCGAGAGCCCACGGGTTCGGCGCGTCGCCGACCGTGCCGTCCTCCATGCGCGGCCACTCGACCCCGACCACCGAGCGCCCGTAGCAGAGGAGCTGACCCGTCAGCTTCGGGGCGACGGCATCGGGGAACTGCTGCGCGTTCTCGACCTGCTGCACGAGAAGGAGCGCCTCCGTCTCCGCGCCCGTCCGCGACTGGTCGTAGCTCGTGAAGGCGAGGAAGATGATGAAGCCGAGCAGGACGGAGAACCCGGTCGCGAGGACGCCGAACACGCCGGATGCCCGGTCGCCGTCCGAGAAGTAGCTGCCCTCCGGCGCTCTGCGGCGCACGATTAGCATCGCCGCGACCGCCAGCGAGGTCACCAGGAGGACGATCAGGGCGCCCCAGACGAGGTTCACCGCGCCGACGCTACAGTGGCCGCTCCCCATGCGCCACGTGGCGGCGGTGCCCGGCTGCGTTCGCCGGTCGCGCCGCCCCGAGGGTCAGTCGGGAAGGAGCGGCATGACGAGACCCGCCTCTCGGCCGAGCAGGACCGCGCGGGTTATCGCCGTCGCGCCGTAGCGCTCGCGAATCTCGTCGACTGCGGTGTCCAGCGCCGCGCCACCGGCCGCGTCGAACGGCAGCACGAGCTGCACCGCGCGCGCGCTCTCGAGGTTGCCGACAGCGAGCCCGATCAACGTGAGCCCATGCGCCTCGATCAGCGGAAGGGCGGCGGCGAGCAGCTCGCGTGCTACGCGGAGGATCACGTCCGTTTCGGCGGTGGCACGCGGAAGCGTCTGCGAGCGCGTCACGCGGGCGAGGTTTTCGAAGCGGAGACGGAGCACCACCGTCCGGCCCGCGCGCCCCGCCCGCCGCATGCGGCCGGTGGCGCGGTCGACGAGCGCGACGAGGGTCGCGTCGATCTCGGCAGGTGGTCTGGTCCTCCACCCCAGCGCACGCTGCGATCCGATCGAGCCGCGGCGACGCCCCGTTTGCACCCGACGCCGGTCGTGGTTGTGGGCGAGCGCGTGAAGGTGGCGGCCGGTCGCGCGTCCGAGCATCGCGACGAGCGCCTCCTGCGTGAGTTGCGCTACCTGGCCGACCGTCCGGATCCCCCGGTCGTGGAGTCGCGCTGCCGTCTTCGGCCCGACGCCCCACAGCCGCTCCACCGGCAGCGGGTGAAGAAAGTCGAGCTCGCCGTCGGTCGGGACGACGAGCAGCCCGTCCGGCTTTGCGACGCCGCTCGCCACCTTCGCGAGAAACTTCGTGCGCGCGACCCCGACGGTGATCGGAAGCCCGACCCGCTCGCGCACGTCGCGCCGCAGCCGTGCCGCGATGTCGGCGGGCGCGCCCGCGAGCCGGCGCATGCCGCGCACGTCGAGGAACGCCTCGTCGATCGAAAGCCCCTCGACGAGCGGCGTCGCGTCCTCGAAGACCCGGAACATCTCCTTGCTCGCCTCCGAGTAGGCGCTCATCCGCGGCGAGACGACGACCGCCTGCGGGCACAGCCGCCGCGCCTGGCGGTCGCCCATCGCCGTCCGGATGCCGTATGCCTTCGCCTCGTAGCTGGCCGCGAGCACGACCCCGCCCCCGACGATCACGGGGCGCCCCCGTAGCCGCGGGTCGTCCCGCTGCTCGACCGACGCGAAGAACGAGTCGACGTCGGCGTGCAGGATCGTTGCGTCCATACGAACGTATGTTCGCACAGACCAGTATCGGCCGGGATCTATGAAAAAAGCCCTGTCTCCAGGGCTTTTTCCGTAGCAGGCCTGTAAGCCGGATTTTGTCGTGGATGGCCATCCATCTAGGCCTTCGGTCTCCCGGAGGCTCGAGCGGCGTACCCGGTCCCTCGGCGGGCCACCTCAGCGGGACCTGCTTCGCCTTGCACCGGACGGGGTTTGGCGAGCCGCCGCGTCACCACGGCCGCTGGTGGGCTCTTACCCCACCGTTTCACCCTTACCGGTCGTGCGACCGGCGGTCTCCTCTCTGTTCCACTTTCCGTCGGCTTTCGCCGCCTGGGGTTTCCCCAGCGTCCTGCCCTGCGGTGTCCGGACTTTCCTCGGACGGCCGAAGCCGCCCGCGGCCATCCGGCCTGCATCGGTCACGGTAGCGCGAGGGCGGGCTCGCGCCAATCCCGGCGGGAGGCCGCCGCCCGGGAGTGGTCCGAGGCCCGTACACTCGCGCTTGTGGCAGGTCCCCGCGATCTGGTCTGTTACGCGCGGACGGTCGCCTGCGGCAGCCCGGCCGACCGGCGCTGGTCGACGCTCGGCGTGCTCTGGTCGATGGTCCGTCACGGCCGCGGGCTCGCGCCCAAGGATTCGCCGCTGAACGCTCCAGGACGTCATCGCCGACCCCGGGTACCGCGACCTGACGCGCCCGAAGGTCGCGGAAGGCGACGCCGCCCCTGACTTCGAGCTTCCGCTCGTGGACGGCGGCGGCACGCGCCGCCTCGCGGCGCTGCTGGGCGAGCGGCCGGTGGCGCTCGTCTTCGGCTCGTACACCTGACCGCCCTTTCGCGCCCAGGTTGGGACGCTCGAGGAGCATGGCCGAGCGATACCGCGAACGCGTCTCGTTCCTCGCCGTCTACATCCGCGAGGCGCACCCCGAGGACGGCTGGGTGCTGCCGGAGAACCGCCGCTCCGGCGTCGCCGTGCAGGATCCGACGAAGCGCGGGCGGGCGCTCGCGGTGGCGGCGACGTGCGCCGTACGACTCGAGATGCGGATGCCGATGGTCGTCGACGGCCTCGACAACGCGGTCGCCTCGGCATACGGCGGCTGGCCCGACCGCCTCTACCTCGTCGGCCGCGGCGGCCGGATCGCCTACCAGGGCGGCGAGGGGCCGTTCGGGTTCCGGCCCGCCGAGCTCGAGCGCGCGATCGAGGCGCTGGGACCGAGCGCCTGACGGCTCGCGATCCTCGCTCTCACGCGGCCGGGCAGGCCTGAGGCAGCACGACCTCGGGCACCTCCTGCCCGTCGGCGAGGAGCGAGCGGCACTCGGGGCAGGCGAGGACGCCGCGGAGGCGCATGACGAACTCGCCGCAGCAGAGGCACTCGAGGCTCGCGCCGCGAGCGAGCGCGAGCAGCTCCTGGTCGAGCGTCCGCGCGAAAGGTGTGACTGCGCCGCTCATCGGAGGCTCCGGAACACCCCCACGACCTTCCCGAGGACCCGGACGTGGTCGCCGTAGATCGGCTCGAGCGCCGCGTTCTCGGGCTGGAGCCGGATGCGTCCGTCGCCCTCGCGATAGAACGTCTTCACGGTCGCCTCGTCCGCCGACTCGTCGTCGCCGACGAGCGCGACGACAACGTCGCCGTTCCGTGCGTCGTCGCGCCGCTGGACGACGATCGTGTCGCCGTCGAGGATGCCGGCCTCGATCATCGAGTCGCCGTGGATCGTGAGGAGGAAGTCCGCCCCGCGGCCCAGGGTCTCGGGCACCGCGACGACGTCCTCGACGTTCTCCTCGGCGAGCAATGGGCCGCCTGCCGCCACACGTCCGAGGAGCGGGAGACGCGGGACGTCGCTCGCCGCGGCCGCCTCGACCCGGCGGTGGCCGCTCAGCTCGATGGCGCGCGGCTTCGTCGGGTCGCGGCGGATGAGACCGACGCGTTCGAGGTTCGCGAGATGGGCGTGCACCGTGGACGGCGACGCGAGCCCGACGTCCTCGCCGATCTCGCGCACGGTGGGCGGGTAGCCGTGGTCGTCGACGTAGGTCACGAGGAACTGCCAGATCTCCTGTTGACGAGCGGTGAGCGGTATCTCGGCGGGCACGGATCGCCTCCTGATGGTTTCCGACGAACGTATGTTCGTCATGAAGAGTAGGGATCCTCCCGGACGGCGTCAACGCCTCGGCTATCATCCCCCGCTCCACGCGCTGGTGGCGGAATTGGTAGACGCGCCAGGTTGAGGGCCTGGTGGCCATTGCGGTCGTGGAGGTTCAAGTCCTCTCCAGCGCATGCGCAAACGGGCTTCGGCCCGTTTCGCGTCTCGGGGCGGAGTCGTCGCTACGCGAGCAGGCGGTAGAGCACGACGGTGTTCGCGGCGAAGAGGATCGCGACCACGACCGTCAGGCGCGTCAGGTTCCGCTCGACGATGTGCGTCCCGCCCTGGGACGTCGGCGTGAACCCGATGCCGCCGAAGCCCGCGTCGCGGCCCGAGTGCATCAGCACGAGAGTGATGAGCGCCGCGCCGAGCAGCACCTGGAGGACGGCGGAGACGGAAACCATCGGCGCGCCATGGTACCGGGCGTTACCCTCCTCGCATGGCCGCCGGAGACGACGCTCGGGCGAAGATCCAGCGCCTGCTCGTGACCGGCGACAACCGGCTCAAGCAGGGCGTCGCGCCCGAGAAGGTGCGCGAGAGCTACGAGGACGCGCTCGCCGTCGCGCGCGAGGCGGGGCTCGAGGAGACCGTGCGACCCCTGGTCGAGATCCGGCTGGCCGACCTCGACGCGGCAGGGAGCTGACACGGCCCGCCGCGAGGCGGTTCCAGCCGACCCGTTCGAGAGACTTCTGGCGTCACCCCGACCTCGGAAGGAGCACGCAGACCATGGGGAAGACCCAGAAGTACCTCGCGGAGGCGCTCGGCACCTTCGCGCTCGTCGGTATCGGCTCGTTCGCGATCCTCTCGTCGTCGGGCACCGGCCGGCTCGACGTGGTTTCGATCGCGCTCGGCTTCGGCCTTGCGCTCCTCGTCGGCCTGTACGCGTTCGGAGAGGTGTCGGGGGGCCACTACAACCCGGCGGTCTCGCTCGGGCTGTTCCTCGACCGCCGACTCTCGATGGACGACATGATCGCCTACTGGATCGCGCAGGTGATCGGGGCGATCGCCGCCTCGGTCGTCGTCCTCATCGCCTTCAACGACGACGCCGTCGCGGCGACGACCACGCACTCGGGCGACACCTGGGCCGGCATCGTCGTCGAGTTCGTCATGACGGCCCTGTTCGTCGCGGTGATCCTGCAGTCGACCAAGAGCGAACGATCGCGGGGCACAGCGCTCCTCGCGATCCCCCTCACCCTGCTCGCGATCCACGTCGCGATCATCCCGATCAGCGGCTCGTCGGTGAACCCCGCGCGAAGCCTCGGCCCGGCGCTCGTCGGCACGGACTTCGGCGACTTGTGGATCTATCTGATCTTCCCGCCACTCGGGGCGATCCTGGGCTGGGTGATCCACCGGGTCGTCGTGGAAGGCGACACCGACTTCCGCGGCAACCTCACTGGGGCCGGCCGCGGCGAGGGCGACACGCCTCCGAAAACGGGCTAGCGGGTGATCGCCGGGGTGCCCGCGGCGGCGGGTGCCCCGGCGGCTCTTTCGAGCACGGCCTCGATCCGCTCCGCCTGCCGGCGGATGTCGTGGCGGGCAGCCGCCGCGCGGGCGGCGTCGTTGGGGCGAGGCAGCGAGGCGGCGGCCTCGAGCGCCGCGACGAGCACATCCTCGTCCTCGGGGTCGACGAGCACGCCCGCCTCGCCCGGCACGAACTCGGGCGGCCCGCCGACGCGGGTCGCGACGACCGGCCGCCCGCACGCCATCGCCTCGAGCGTCACGAGCCCGAACGGCTCGACGAGGCTCGGCTGGCAGACGACGTCGGCCGCCTGGAGCCAACGCGGCACGAGCGCATGGGGCACGGCGCCGGCGAGATGGATGCCCGGTCTCCCCTCGAGCGCACCGCGCAGCGGACCGTCCCCGAGGAAGGCGAGCGAGCCTTCACCGCGGCGCTCGAACGCCCGTGCCAGCCGAAGGACGTTCTTCCGCTCGCTCAGCGAGCCTGCACAGAGGAACGCGGTGCCGTCGGGCCGCCAGCCCAGCTCCGCACGGGCCGACGCGGGATCGGCGGGTGCGAAGCGGTCGAGGTCGACGCCGCAGTCGATCACCTCGACCCGGCCGCGGGCCTCGGGCACGGCGCGCTCGAGCCGCGCGCGCAGCCAGTCGGACACTGCGACGACCCCGGCCGCGCGGCGGAGCGTCAGCCGGGTGAGCCTCCGGACCACCGCCGAGCCAAGGGCGTTCTCGACGTCCTGCCCGTGCGCGGTGACCACGGCCGGCGCGCGCCCGGCAAGCACGGCGAGAAGGCCCGCGGGGACGAGGAAGTGCGCGTACGCGACGTCGGGGCGGAACCGCCGCGCGGCGACCGCGACGTCCCGCGCGAGGAAGAGCTGGCGCGACGGCCCGCCGCGCCGGTCGACGACCGCGCGCGCAAGCTCGTGGCCGCGCGCCGCGAGCTCCGCCTCGAGATCCGCGACGAACGTGCCGAGCGCGGGCGCCGTCGGGCCCGGGTACATCTGCGAGACGAGCAGGATCCGCACGCCGCTGCGCGCTACCGCGGCGTGACCTGGAGGATGCCGAGGCACATCTCGTCGGTCGTTCCCTCGCCCCAGAGGACGTAGCGGGGCTTGCCCCGACGCAGGCTCGTGTCGTATCGGCACGTGACTCGGACGACGTCGCCCGGGCCGGCCTGGACAGGCGCAGCGAGCTGGTAGACGGCCTGCCAGTGGAAGTTCCAGCGCGGGATCTCGAGGAGGAGGCGTGCGCGCGGGGTTCCCGGGTTGAGGTCGACCCGGATCGACCGGCCCAGCAGATGCATGTGCCCGCCGACGCCCTGGATCGTCACCGGCCGCATGAAGCCGCGCTCGCACATGCTCACAGCACCCGCGGCCGGGTGTGCCGCGTCTTTGCCGCAGAGAAAGAGGAGCCCTGCGGGAACGACCGACGCGTCGGCGCCGAACCGGTCGACCTGATCGAAGAGCGCGGCGGTGCGGTCGCAAAGCTTGCCCTTCTCGCCGGCGCGGCATGCGAGCTCGACGGGCGCCGCCACGAGCATCGTCTGGACCGGCGTCGGCGCCGTCGCCGCCGGAACGGTCGTCAGCACGGCCCGCGACCGGTCGGGCCGACTGCCGTTCACGAGGTTGTAGTGCACCTGCATCACGACTCGGCTTCTCGCCGGAAGCTCCACCCCCGTCCCCGGGCGCAGGCGGTCGGCGCCGAAGCCCGGCGCCCAGGCGGCGATCCAGCCGGCGTCGTCGAGGAACCCCCGCGGGTTGCCGCTCGTCCCGCCGCCGACGCCAGGGCCGCCGAAGCACGTCCAGCCGGCACCGGGGGAGCCGCGGTCGAGCGCCGTCGCCTGGGCGACCGACGCCTGCGGGATCCGATACAGGATCACGTGGTGCACGATCGAGGCGTCTCCGGGGACGATCCGCGCGGACGTGACGAACGCGTCCTGCGCGAGGCCCGGGTCGAGGAGGAAGCACCGGTAGTCGTCCGTCGAGCCGTTCGTTCCAGACGGTCTGTACGTGGTGGGCGTCGCCAGCTCGAGCCGCGACTCGCCCGGCTGCGGTGCCGTCGCGGAGACCGGTGCCTGGCCGATGGGCGTTCCTCGTCGCGCTGACCCGGGCCGCACGAGCTGCGAGCGCGCCCAGCGGACGAGCGTCTCCCGCTCGCGGGCGTCGAGCGTGCGCGCCGCCTGGCCTGTGTAGTGCGGGCTGGCCGCCGACGGCGGCCACGGCGGCATCCGCCGCTGCTCGAGCGCCGCGACGAGGAGCGGCGCGCGGCTTGCGAGGTCCCGTTCCGTCCGGAAGGCGAACGGCGCTATGCCGCCGTCGCGGTGGCAGCCGAGGCACGTCTCCCGGACGATCGGCGCCACGTCGCGCGTGAAGTCGGGCGCCGCGCTGCGCGATGCGAGGGCCGGGATCGCGAACGCGGCGGCGACCGACGCCGCCGCCGCCGCGAGAAGACCGTAGACCGCGCGCCGCGACACGTCGGCATGGTAGGCACGAGCGCCCGCGGGCGCCCGGCCGGGGCGCTCAGCTTCCGTCGTACGTCCCCCAGAGTCCGCGCAGCGCGCCGCAGAGCTCGCCGATCGTCGCGCGGGCCGCGAGGGCGTCACGAAGCGCCGGAAGCAGATTGCCGGTCGTGTCGGCCACGCGCGCGACCTCGCCGACCGCGGCCTCGGCCGCGCCGGCGTCCCGCCCGGCGCGCAGCGACTGCAACCGGTCGCGCTGCGCGCGCTCGATTGCGGGGTCGAGCCGGTGGAGCTCGACGCGGTCCGGGTCGTCGGTCGTGAAACGGTTGACCCCGACGATCACGCGCTCGCCGCCCTCCACCTCGCGCTGCCAGCGGAAGGCCGACTCTTCGATCTGCCCCTGCACCCAGCCCCTCTCGATCGCGGCCACCGCCCCGCCCAGCTCGTCGACCCGCTCGATCAGCTCCCGCGCGCGGGCCTCGAGCTCCTCGGTGAGCGCCTCGACGTACCACGACCCGCCGAGCGGATCGGCGGTGGCGGTCGTCCCCGCCTCGTGCATGAGCACCTGCTGCGTCCGGAGCGCGAGCGTCGCTGCGTGCTCGGTCGGAAGCGCGAGCGCCTCGTCGAACGCGTTCGTGTGGAGCGACTGCGCGCCGCCGTACACGGCCGCGAGCGCCTGGGCCGCGACCCGGACCAGGTTGTTCTCCGGCTGCTGCGCCGTCAGGGTCGAACCACCCGTCTGCGCGTGGAAGCGCAGCGCCTGCGCTCCCTCGCTCGTCGCGCCGAAGCGGTCGCGCATGATCGCCGCCCAGAGACGGCGGGCGGCGCGGAACTTCGCGACCTCCTGCAAGACGTCGTTGTGCGCGTTGAAGAAGAACGAGAGGCGTGCGCCGAACGAGTCCGGGGAGAGGCCCGCCGCGACAGCGGCCTCGCAGTAGGCGATGCCGTTCGCGAGCGTGAACGCGATTTCCTGGACCGCCGTCGAGCCCGCCTCGCGGATGTGGTAGCCGGAGATCGAGATCGTGTTCCAGCGCGGGATGCGCTCCGCGCAGTACGAGAACAGGTCGGTCGTCAGCCGCATCGACGGGCGCGGGGGGAAGATGTAGTTCCCGCGCGCGACGTACTCCTTGAGGATGTCGTTCTGCACCGTGCCGCGGAGCGCCTCGCCCGGCACGCCGCGCTCCGCGGCGACGAGCTCGTAGCAGAGGAGAAGAAGCGACGCGGGGGCGTTGATCGTCATCGAGGTCGAGACCTCGTCGAGGGGGATGCCCTCGAGCAGGCGGCCCATGTCCTCGACCGAGTCGATCGCGACGCCGGTGCGGCCGACCTCGCCGACGGCCACGGGATCGTCGGAGTCGTAGCCGAGCTGCGTCGGCAGGTCGAAGGCGACCGAGAGGCCGGTCTGCCCGTGGCCGAGCAGGGTCCGGAACCGCTCGTTCGTCTCCTCCGCGGAGCCGAAGCCGGCGTACTGCCGCATCGTCCACGGGCGGCCGCGATACATGTCCGGATACGGGCCGCGCGTGAACGGGAAGGCACCCGGAGGCTCGGTCGGCCCCGACGCGTCGGCCGGCCCGTACACCGGCTTCACCTCGATGCCCGACTCGGTCAGCCGAGGGTCGGGCGTGGTCGCCATGAAGGTGATCCTATGTCCGCCCCGGCAGGTCCGCGCGGCCCGCCGGGGCGGTTCTCCGCAACGTCGGCGAATCGCGTCGTCCCGTCAACCCCTCGCGCGAGGGTTCGCCCCTGGCCGCCGCGCTACAGGGCGCCGCCGGCGCGCTCGACCGCCTCGAGCGCGATGCGGCGGCCCGACTCGACGTGGCGCGTGATAGCGGCCCTCGTCCGCTCGCGGTCCCGCGCCTCGAAGCCGGAGACGATGGCCTCGTGCTCGGTGACGAGATGCTCGTGCCGCTCGACGCGGCCGCCGCGAATCACCTGCATCATCAGGTTGACGGAGAGCTCGCGGTAGAAGCGCGAGAGGAGCCTGTTGGCCGCGAGGTCGACCTGCGCCTCGTGGAACGCCGCGTTGGCCGCGTCCCACTCCTCGTGCGAGATCGCGTCGACCGTCGCGATGTGGCGCCGCCGGAGATCGACGACCTGCTCGTCCGACGCGGTGTCGACCGCGACATCCGCGGCATGGAGCTCGAGCGCGAGCCGCACCTCGTACCCCTCGAGCAGCGCCTGCGACGTCACTGGCGTGACGAAGTAGCCGCGCCGTGCCTTGACGCTCAGGAGGCCCTCGGAGACGAGGCGGGTCAGGGCATGGTGCACGGGGCTCCGCGACACGCCCAGCTCGGCCGCGAGCTCGTGCAGGCTGAGCTTGGCGCCGGGGCCGGGGTCACGCGTCAGGATCCGCTGGCGAAGCGTCTCGTAGACCTGGTCGTTGAGGTTGGCGCGCGGAGCCAGCGTGGTCATGGGAGAGATGTAACATGACACCGCTGCGTGCGCCACCGCGGATACGCTCAACGCATGAAGGTGGCGGTGAGGCTGTTCGCCGCGCTCCGCGAGCTGGCCGGCGCCCGCGAGAGGGCGCTCGAGCTCGACGAGGGTGCCTCGATCGACGACGTGTGGCCCGCGCTCGGGCTCGGCGACGAGCCCGCGGGGCTTGTCTACGCGGTCAATCGCGCCTACGTCCAGCGTGGCACGCCGCTCGCCGACGGCGACGAGGTGGCGCTCATTCCGCCCGTCTCCGGCGGCGCGTTCCTCCTCTCGGACGAGCCGCTCTCGCTCGAGCGCGCTGCGGCCGAGGTGGCGTCGGACGACGCGGGCGCGATCGCGACGTTCGTCGGCACGACCCGCGCTCGCTCCCGCGGGCGCGACGTGATCCGGCTCGAGTACGAGGCCTACGAGGGAATGGCCGAGGCGGAGATGGAGCGGATCGCACGTGAGCTGCGCGCCCGGCACGACGTGATCGACATCGCGATCCACCATCGCGTGGGGCCGGTCGAGATCGGCGAGACGAGCGTGGTCATCGCCGTGTCCGCGGCGCATCGTGCAAACGCGTTCGATGCGTGTCGCGAGGCGATCGACACCCTCAAGCAGACGGTGCCGCTCTGGAAGAAGGAGCTGTACGTCGGCGGCGAGGAATGGATCGGCCAAGGTTCGTGATGTCGTCGTGAGCAACCGCTACGACTCGGGCGACCTGGAGCCCGTCACCGCGCCGGAGCCGCGGACGCTGCCGAGCGAGCACGACCGCTCGCGGCGGTCGCTGCTCGGGCGGATCGTCGCTCCGGTGGCCGTCGCGCTCGGCGTGCTCGTCAAGTTCGGCGCCTTCGGGATCAAGTTCTTCGGGATCTTCCTCGCGATCGGCGGCTACGCCCTCATCTGGGGCTGGAAGTTCGGGCTCGGCGTCGTCCTCCTCATCCTCGTCCACGAGCTCGGCCACTACGTCGAGGCGAAGCGGTCGGGCCTCGATCCGCAGCTTCCCGTCTTCATCCCGTTCCTCGGCGCCTACGTCGCCCTCCGGAACATGCGCTTCGACCCGTGGGTGAACGCGCGCGTGTCGCTCGCAGGGCCGGTGGCGGGCGGTATCGGCGCCGCCGCGTGCCTGATCGTCGCCGTGCAGACGGGCTCCGACCTCCTGGGCGCGCTCGCGTACACGGGCTTCCTCCTCAACCTGATCAACCTCGTGCCAATCGGGATCCTCGACGGCGGCCACGTGCTGCGCTCCTGGCGCATACTCCGCGCCGGCGGCGGCGCGGCGGATCCCGCGCGCGCGCGCCAGCGTGCCACGGTCGTGGCGATCGTCTCGTTCGCCACCGCCGCCGCGCTCGTCGCGGGGATGGTGGCGGCGCACGTCCCGCAGGACAGGCTGTGAGCACCAACAGCGAGGTCGACCGAAGGCTCCTGCGGCGTACACACGGAACGCTCGTGAGCGACGTGTCGCTGATCGCCTCGGAGTTCCTCGCCGGCTTCCAGGAGGTGCAGCGGATCGACCGCCCCGCCGTGACGATCTTCGGCTCGGCGCGGGTCGAGGAGGGATCTCCCACCTACGAGGCGGCTCGCGCGACCGCGCGACGATTCGCCGAGGCGGGCTTGGCCGTGGTGACCGGCGGCGGCCCCGGCGTGATGGAGGCCGCGAACCGCGGAGCACAGGAGGGCGGCGGGCTCTCGGTCGGCTTCAACATCCTGCTCCCGCACGAGCAGGGGCTGAACCCGTACTGCGACATCTCGCGCACCTTCAAGCACTTCTACGTCCGCAAGGTGATGTTCGTGAAAGCCGCAGAGGGGTTCGTCATCTTCCCCGGCGGCTTCGGCACGATGGACGAGCTCTACGAGTCGCTCACCCTGATCCAAACGGGCAAGATCGGCACGTTCCCGGTCGTCCTGTTCGACTCGGACTACTGGGGGGAAATGCTCGACTGGGTGCGGGGAGAGATGCTCGCCGACGGGCTCGTGTCGGCGTCCGACCTCGAGCTCCTGCACCTGACCGACGACCCGGAGGAGGCCGTCAGGCGGATCGTCGAGCTGGTCGACGAGCGCGCCGCCGAGGGATCTGCGTGAGCGACGGGCTCGACGCCGCGGTGGCGGCGATCGAGGCGTGCTCCGAGCTCCGGCCGACGGTCGGCGTGATCCTCGGGAGCGGTCTCGGCGGCTTCGCCGACGCCGTCTCCGACCCGGTCGAGATCCCATACGGAGAGATCCCTGGGTGGCCTGCCTCGACCGCGATCGGCCACGCCGGCACGCTCGTCCTCGGCCGCTTCGGCGAGGTGCCGATCGCGGTGATGAAGGGGCGCGCGCACCTCTACGAGGGCCTTCCGCCGGCTGCGGTCGTCTTCGGGGTGCGCGTCCTCGGCCGGCTCGGCGTACGGAGCCTCGTCGTCACGAACGCGTGCGGCGCGATCGATCCCTCGGTCGAGCCGGGCCGCCTCGTCGCGATCGCCGACCACCTGAACCTCCAGGGCACGTCGCCGCTCGTCGGGCCGAACGACGAGACCCTCGGGCCCCGTTTCCCCGACATGACCGATGCGTACGACCCCGCCTACCGCGCGCACGCACGCGACGCGGCCGCGCGCATCGGGCTCGAGCTCGGAGAGGGTGTCTACGCCGCCTGGCTCGGCCCCGCGTTCGAGACGCCCGCAGAGATCCGCATGATGCGGGCGCTCGGGGCCGACCTCGTCGGCATGTCGACCGTGCCGGAGGTGCTCGCGGCGCGCCACATGGGGATCCGCTGCCTCGCGCTCTCGTGCGTGACGAACGCAGCCGCCGGCGTGCGGCCGGAGCCGATCGACCACGAGCGCGTGCTCGAGGTCGGCGCCCGCGTAGCGGGCGCTCTCGTCGCGCTCCTGCGCGAGGTCGTGCCGCTCCTAGACTGAGATCCATGGAGCTTCGCGATCTCCCGTCGGTCGACCGGCTACTCGCGTATGACGGGCTCGCGGGCGCACCGCGTCCGCTCGCCCTCGCCGCTGCGAGGGCCGCGCTGGAGAGGGCGCGCAGGACGATCGCCGACGGTGGCGATCCCGGCGACGTCGCGGCGGCCGCGCGGGCGGAGCTCGAGCGCCTCGAGTCACCCTCCCTGCGGCGCGTGCTCAACGCGACGGGCGTGATCGTCCACACCAACCTGGGCCGCGCGCCGCTCGCGCCCGCGGCCCTCGCGCGGGTCGAGGAGGTCGGCGCTTCGTACTCCAACCTCGAGTTCGACCTCGAGTCGGGCTCCCGCGGCTCGCGGCAGGATCATCTCGCCGACGCGCTGCGGCGGCTGACGGGCGCCGAGTCGGCGCTCGTCGTGAACAACAACGCTGCCGCCGTCCTCCTCGCCGTCGCCGCGCTCGCGGAGGGCCGCGAGGTCGTGGTCTCGCGCGGCGAGCTCATCGAGATCGGCGACGGCTTTCGCATCCCCGATGTCCTCGCTCGGTCGGGCGCCCGGATGGTCGAGATCGGAACGACGAATCGCACGCGCGCGGCCGACTACGAGCGGGCGATCGGCCCCGACACGGCCGCCGTCCTGCGCGTCCACCAGTCCAACTACCGCATCGTCGGCTTCACGGAATCCGTGCCGACCCGGGAGCTTTCCCGAATCGCGTCGATCGCCGGGCTTCCGCTGGTCGACGACCTCGGCTCGGGCTCGCTGCTCGACCTCGGGGACGAGCCGACGGCCGCGGCGAGCGTCGCGGAGGGCGCCGACCTCGTCTGCTTCTCGGGCGACAAGCTGCTCGGCGGGCCACAGGCAGGAATCGTCGTCGGGCGCGCCGCGCTCGTCGAACGGCTGCGTCGCCACCCGCTGCAGCGTGCGCTGCGCGCGGACAAGCTGACGCTGGCGGCGCTGGAGGGAACGCTCGCGCTGCTCGCCGACCCCGAGCTCGCCCGTGCCGAGATCCCCGTGCTGCGGATGCTGGACGAGCCGGTCGAGGCCGTGCGCGAGCGGGCCGCGCGGTTGGCGACGCTGATCGGCGGCGAGGTCGAGGATACGGTCGCGCGGGTCGGCGGCGGCGCGCTCCCGCTCGCCGAGCTCGAGAGCGCCGCCTGCGCGATCGAGGAGAGCCTTGCCGGGCCGCTTCGGCTCGGCGCGCCGGCGGTCGTCGGGATCGTGCGGGACGGCAGGCTCCTGCTCGACGCGCGCACGCTGGCTGCGGAGGAGGTCGACGAGGTCGCGCGCGCGGTGCTCCAGGCCCGGCGCGCGTCGATCTGCCGATAGTTCGAGCGGGGCCCGGATCGATCGGCCTCGCATCTACCGCAGCGTGATGCTCGACGCCCCCGTCCGGTCGGCGCCGAGTAACACGTGCTTCGTACGAGCTCCGGCGAGAGAGACGAGTTCGTAGTCGCTGGACGAGCGTGGCAATGCAACCCAGTCCTTCGAGACGTCGGCAATCGAGCCTGAAACGAACTCGCTGGACCCCCCGCGCAGGACCGTGCGAGCATCTCCGCCGGTCACCGACTCGACCCGAATCGCATCAGGCTTCAGGAGAACGATGCTGGCGCCATCGGTCGTCCATCCAAAGTCGACGATCCGCTGGTCGATCGTGCGTTCTCCACGGGCGTTGGCACCGACGACGAAGACCTCCCCGCGTCCCAGATCCGAGTACGCGGCGATACGTCTCCCGTCAGGAGACCACTGAGGAAAGGTGATGCTCGGGCCTTCGGCAACGACGGTCCGACGGCCGTGCACGAGGTCGACGTTGATCAGCCGTGTCGTCGTCCAGTCGCATTCCTCGCCATGGCCGAGTCCCCAGCTGACCATCACGACGAGCATGCTCTCACCGTTCGGGGCCCATGCGACCTCGTCGACGGTCTCGCGCGTCGGAGCTCCCAGCACCTCGACCACCCGTCGGCGGCCATCGGCATGCACCACCTCGATCACCGGTCGGATTCTCCGCGCCACGCAGTCATCGCCCGGCGGATACCGCTGAGCCCAGGACGGGACGAGAGCGAGGGCGCTCATCGATGGGGACCACGCAGAGCCTTCCGTTACGCGCGACGGCCAACGACGTAGTTCCCGGCCGTCGCCGCGGATCGTGTACAAGCCGGAACTCGACTTCCCGATGCTTCGGAACGAGAGTCTTCGGCCGTTCGATGACCATTGGAGATCTCTGAGCCAGTCACCACCAGAGAAGACGTTGGTCAACCTGGTTGTCCGCCCGGTACGAAGGTCGCGCGTCTCGATCCAGCTGCCCGTCGGCGACCCCACGACGAACGCAATCGTGCCCGTTGGCCCGCGCATGGGAACTGGGTTCGGTCGCGCGTCTGTGGCAACCGCGCCCAGGAGGACCGTGTACGTGATGGCCGTGACAAGTGACGCGGAAGGCCGCATGGCGGGCTCAGCGTTTCGCTGCGCGGTAATCAACTGCTAACCGCGCGCGGCGGGCATCCTTCGGCGGTGGCACTCACGGTCGGGACCGCCGGGCACGTCGATCACGGAAAGACGACGCTCGTCCGGGCGCTGACGGGGAAGGACACCGACCGGCTGCCCGAGGAGCGCGCGCGCGGGATCTCGATCGACCTCGGTTACGCCCCGCTCGCGCTGCCCTCCGGGACGACGCTGTCCCTCGTCGACGTCCCCGGACACGAGCGGTTCGTGCGGACGATGGTCGCGGGCGCGACGGGAATCGACCTGTTCCTGCTCGTCGTCGACGCCGCCGAGGGCGCGCGACCGCAGACGCACGAGCACCTGGCCGTACTGCGCCTGCTTGGCGTCGAGCGCGGCGTGGTCGCGGTGACGAAGGCGGACGCGGTCGACGCCGAGACGCTCGAGCTCGCGCTCGAGGAGGCACGGGAGCTCGTGCCGGGCGCGCCGGTCGTCGCGGTGAGCGGCGTCACGGGCGCGGGTCTCGACGAGCTGCGCGCAGCCCTGGACGAGACCGCGGCCTCGGTGACGCCTCGCCGGGCCGACTTCCCGACGCGGCTCTACGTCGACCGCGTCTTCACGCTGCGCGGGATCGGCACGGTCGTCACCGGGACGCTCTGGTCGGGGGCGATCGCCGAGAACGACCGGCTAAGGCTCGAGCCGGCCGGCCGGGACGTGCGGATCCGCTCCGTCCAGGTGCACGACACGCCGGTTGCGAGCGCGGCGGCGGGTCAGCGGGTGGCCGTCAGCCTGCCCGGTGTCGAGCGGCGGGACGTCCGCCGCGGCGACGCGCTCGTCGCACCCGGGGCCTTTCCGCGCTCGTACCGGCTCGAGGTGGCGCTCGAGGAGCTGTCGCCGATCGCGGACGGGACCAGGCTCACGGTGCACCATGGGACGAGCCGCATCCCGGCGCGCGTGGTACGGGTCGGTGACGAGCACGCGCAGCTCAGGCTCGCGGCGCCCGTCGTCGCTGCCCGGGGCGACCGCGTCGTGCTGCGCGACGAGACGACCCTGGGCGGCGCAGTCGTGCTCGACCCGGCGCCACCGCGGAGGGCCGACGCCGAGCGCGACCGCCTTCTCGGCAGCGACGAACCGGCCTCGATCGTTCGCGCGCTCGTCGACGAGCCGGTCAGCGTCGAGGGCCTCAGGGCGCGAGCGCTGCTCGACGGCCCCGCGCTGGAGGACGGGCTCGACGCGGTGCGGGTCGTGGACGGCTGGGCGTTCTCCGAGGCGTGGCTCGACGAGACGGCGGCCGCCGTCGAGAAGCGGCTTCGTGCTCGGGCCGAGGCCTCGCCGCTCGACCCGGGGCTGGCACCGTCCGAGCTGCTTCCCGCCGAGCCGTGGGCGCCGGTGATCCTCGGCCTCCTGCCGGTGGAGCGGCGCGGGCCGAAGCTCGTGCTCCCCGGGACGGCTGCGTCGCTCGGAGCCCGCGCCGAGGCGGCTGCGTCGCTCGAGCGCAAGCTCGCGGTTGCGGGGCTCGCCGTGACGCCGGTCGAGGACGGCGAGCTCGCCCGCTTCCTCGAGGCCGACGGGCGCCTGATCCGCGTCGGCGACGGCTTCGCGGTCTCGGCGGGCGCCTACGAGGTGGCCCGCAACCTCGTCGTCACCGAGTGCGGCTCGACCGGCGAGATCACGCTCGCGCGCTTCCGCGACCTCGCCGGCGTCGGCCGCCGGGACGCCCAGCTCCTGCTCGAGCGCATGGACGCCGACGGCCTGACGCGCCGACTCGGCGACCGGCGCATCCTGCGCCGGGCCGCCCGGAGCGACGGAGGCTGATCGGGAGCTGCGAGAATCTCCCAGACACCTTTGGAGGAGGCCGCGATGGCAGGGAAGTCCGACTTCACCGAGCAGGAATGGGAGGATCTGCGGAAGGGCGCGACCGGGGCGGGGCTGCTCGTCTCCGTCAGCGACCGCAGCTTCTTCGACACGTTCAAGGAGGCCTCGTCGCTCGCGAAGCACGTCAAGGGATCGCGGGACAGCGACAGCCAGCTCGTCCGCGAGCTCGCCGCCGAGGGCGGCACGGGCTTCGGGATGGTCGCCTCCCCGAGCGAGGTGCAGGGCGGGACGTTCGAGTCGCTCGGCGCGGCGGTCGCGACGCTGCGTGCGAAGGCTCCCGACGAGCTCGAGAGCTACCGCGTGTTCGTCCTGGAGCTGGCGGAGGCGGTCGGCGAGGCCGCCGGCGGCGGCGATGAGGCCGAAAGCGAGACGATCGAGAAGATCAAGGCCGCGCTCGAGTAGCCCAGTCGGGCTCCACGTCTGTGCCGACGCAGAGCCTCGTCCGGCTCGATCAGGCGCAGATGGGCCACGCGGCGATCGTACGCAACGCCGCCGG
This sequence comes from uncultured Actinomycetes bacterium, assembly GCA_963845965.1. Lineage (GTDB taxonomy): Bacteria > Actinomycetota > Thermoleophilia > Gaiellales > Gaiellaceae > Gaiella. The sequence goes on from CAWJUF010000002.1 coordinate 113,301, forward strand.
TAGCCTCACCCGTGGAGCGGCATGGGCCCGGTGGCCCAGCAGGTCTTCAAAACCTGTGCGGTGTGGTAGCCCCACGCTCGGTCGGTTCGACTCCGGCGCCGCTCCGTCAAGCCGATTGCGGCGTCCTGACGGGCCAGGCGGCGCGCGGTGCCCGAGGGTCGGCGCGAGGGGGCGTTGCCGCTCAAGACCGCTCGGAGCCGCCTCGCAAGGCGGCGGACTGTGGCACGAATGTGGTCGCGGCCATCGAGACCGGCCAACAGCTGCCCTGAGGCAAGGGAAAACCGTGGCGCGTTATGACTTGACGTGCGGGCTATGCGTCGTCATCCGCAGGCGGGGCGTCTGGGGCGAAAGCCTTGCGTTGGGTGATGCCGAAGCCGTCGCGGTAGAGCATCGGGACCTTCCAGCTCTCGCGGATTCTCTCGAGGAAGCCGCACGCCACAAGCATGTCGATGGCCCGTTGTAGCTCGCCGGTTTCACCGCCAATGAGGTCGCCGAGCGACGCTCTGTTCTGCTCAGCCTTGCCCCCTCGGAAGAGCTCAAAGTACATCTGCAGATTGGGATACTCGGCCACAAGTGTGTCTCCAACGCGCGCCGACGAAAGTCGGCTGAGTCCCCGCTTCAATGCCTCGCGTTCGATGCGTGACTGTGTAGTCCACTCGGTTCGATCCCGCTCGTCGTCACGGAGCTGCGCAAGTCGTGAAAACTCGACGAGGTCGATCAGATTGCGTGGGGGCCGTACATCCTGGCCGTCCCGGATACGGCTGAGAATCCAGTTCCAGTAGTCGGCTTTCCACCACCGGGTCCACCTGCTCAGGGAACACGCGTTGAATCAGCGCCATTCTCGCTTCCGCGCTGTCAATGGCCTCGGGATCGAACTCAAGGCGGTCCATCACGTCGGTGTTGCCGGCGATCCGCCTGCAGAGAAGGTCGAGGAGATCTTCCGGACTCCATGAGAGTTCCAGACGACGCGCGTTGACGTGACTCAAATTCACAAAACCGCCGGCTGTGACCCGGTCGAACAGATCATTTCGAAGGAAGAGCTTCATCCGGACATGCTCAAGATTGGTCAGATCCAGGAACGTCCTCAGGAGCGCGCGCAGAGCAGGGACCTCGTGTTCGGGGGCCCCCTGGAACGCCTCATCGAGTCGATCGAAGACGACCCAGACCGAGATCCCTAACTCGGCCAGAGCGGCCTCAAGCCTCTGCAAGGCGTAGTCGTAGGGGATATAACCGCCATCGTCGGTTTCCTCGCCGTAGTCGGGGACGATCTTCCCTGAGAGGATTGGTAGGCCGTTCTCGAGCACGGAGACCGAGCCTTCGATCTCCCTAGGCTTCATGAATCCCTTCAGCGTTCCCCGTAGGCGTTGGAAAACGGACTCTGGCCGATAGTCACCTACATCGACTCCGCCGAGTTCCAGAATTTCCTGTATCGCACGAAGCTCTTCACTTTCGGCGCCTAGTGTGGCGAGCAGGTAGTTGCCGACCACCGAGAGGACATACGCCTTCCAGAGCGACACATACTCGCCCTCGGTAAGAACCGAGGACCGCGTGAATTCGTAGAAAACGGGCTGTCCACCAATGTTGAACGCTGGCAGGAGGTCGATGTCCTTCAGCTCATCGAAGTCCGCGCGTTGCTCGCTGATGATTCGGAAGATCGCGCTCTTCCCGGTCCCCTTGTCGCCGCTGACGATGTCGTAGCGATCCGCGACGAAGTCCAGGAACGGGCCTGTCCGAACGAAATAGCGGTCGAGAGCCTTATCGAACTCGGCGACAGAATTTCCGATGTCTAGTTTCGTCAGTAGTTCCGACCGCTGCATGTCTTCGCTCCGAGCCGGGGTCGGGGCAAGGATATGCCACACGGAAAAGTGTTCGCATCGCGTATCCCGAGCTAGCTACGGGTCGCTCGAGCCTCCGCCCCATGGAACCACTCCTCCGGGTCGGTTCCGATCATCAGCGCGCCCGGAAGGTTCGAAACCCGTCAGGGCTCGACTCGGAGTCGCGCTCCGATATCGCTTGCATCCATCGTTCGACGATCCGCCGGATCTCCTCAGAGGGCTTCACGCCGCCAAGTCTCCTCCGAAGCATCCCGCCGCGCAACGCGACGGCTCGCCAAGAGTCTCGACCTCGAAGTCACTCGCATGCGCCAGCGTTCGGGAATGACGCCTGAGCGGGGCGAGTTTGACGTGCCGCACTGGAGTAATGTCGAGGCGTCTAGCGAGGAGGTTGGTGTGGCGACAGCAAGATTCGTCAAGACGGGGATCACACCCGACGAGTACGACCAGATGCGCGAGACGCTCGGTGTCGGCGACACCCCGCCGGCTGGGGGCGTCTTTCACGCGGCCGCGGTCGGCGAAGACGGAAAGATTCGAGTCTTTGAGGTATGGGACTCGCGTGAACAGGCTGAGGCCTGGGGCGACAAGGTGATGGCGGTCCGCACGGAGGCGGGCTTCGGAGAAGGGCCGCCCTCGATCGAATACCTCGACGTCCACAAAGTCGTTCAGCGTTAGTCGGTTCGGGACAAGAGCGGCGCGAGCGACTCAGGTCGCTCGCGCCGGACCTCGTCTGCGCCAGCGTTCCGGAATGACCCCCCGAGCGTTAGGCTCGCAGGATGACCGAGCGTCGCTCGTGAGGGCGACGCGGAGGCTGACGAATCAGTCTGGCGGCGGCTGCGAGGCCGCTTGGAGTCTTACTCCCCGGATCCCTATCGCCGTGCCCTACAGGTGCGCCAAACGACAGGAGGTCGTACTGGATGAACGTCTTCAACCTCTACAACGACGAGTTGGATAACTCGAACGAACGCGAGGGCTGGACCTTCAGGGCGGCGAAGGTCGGTGAGCACATCAGCGGTGAATTGATCGGCGCAGGACTGTACGAGGCAGAGCCTGGCAACAAGGTCTGGCCCTACCACACACATCACGCCAATGAGGAGTGGCTCCTGGTCGTTCGCGGCCAGCCCACGCTCCGCACGCCCGAAGGGGAGCGCCAGCTTGACGAGGGGGACGTCGTCTGCTTCCCCCGGGGCAAGGCGGGAGCACATCAGGTCTGGAACGGAAGCGACTCCCCGATTCGTGTGCTCATGCTCTCGACACTCGTCGCCCCGGACATCGTCGAGTTCCTCGATACGGGGAAGGTGGGCGCACGCAGCGTGGCGGGTGAACCAATCATGTTCGGCCGTCCGGGCCCCGAGCTCGACTACTGGGAAGGCGAGGAGTAGCCGGACGCGGTCTAGAAACAGGGCACTGGGCTGCGCCAGTGTTCCGGAATGACGCCCGACGGGCTACCGCGAACGGCTCAAGCCCCACGGCAGGCGTTCCCAGTACGGCGGCCGCTCTCGTCGGAACCTCTCGGCGGTCGCATAGACCTGCTCCGGATCGGATGTCTCCTTCGCCACACTCGCGCCGTAGCGGGCTGCAAGGTCAGACACCGGATACCGCACTTCCGGGCTTACGTGGGCGCCAACCATCAGGATCACGCACGGACTGTCGCCAGCTCCCACGAAGGCGTGCGCCGTCCACGGAGGTGAATGGAAGAAGTCCCAGGCTCGGAGGGATCGCTCCTCGCCCTCGACGAGCAGCCTGCACTCACCGGCCAGGACGAGGAAGGCCTCCTGATTCGCCTCGGCGTGGTAGACGCTGCTCTGGCCGGGCACGAGGACGGTCACATTGATCCCGAGATGCGCGAACTCGATCGGAGACTCGCCGTACTCGTTGGCGAACCAACACGCCGCGCCCCTCGTCTCCGAAGAGAACCACTCGGCGTCGCGCACGTTGACGACGAACCATCCCTCCGTGACGGGGGCAAGCCCGGAGCCAGCGTCCTCAAGTCTCGCTTCGTTCACGCAGCAGATTCTCGCAGTCCAAGCGACCGCTGTCTCGTCTGCCCGAGGCTCCTCTCGCCCGACCGCTCTGAGAGTTGAGGTGAGACGGCGAAGCCGGGCAGCCCCCCGGCGCAACGTGGCAGATGTTGTGGTGAGGACAGGTCTCGGTGGCCGGAAGGCGCGTCAGTGCACGTTTTGCGGCGTGCTCGACCCAGGACTTCAAAACCTGTGCGGCGTGTGTCCATCCAGCACATCTAGGCGGGTGGTCTTCCGCGGCGTAGCGTTCGCTGCGGCCGGTCGATGGGAAGCACGTCCCGGCCGAGGCGAGTCCGACCGCGGCCGGCCCGTCCCCAGGCATGAAATAGCGTCGGGCTGGCTTCGCTTCGGTCTTCGCGCTCCCGTCAGGCGATGGACCGGGCAAGGTCAATAGCCTCGTCATCTGTGAGGGCCGCGCCACGTGCATGCTCGGCTTCGAAGACTTCATCGCCGAGCTGATCCCGCAAGGCTGTCGACGTTCGCTCGTAGTCGCTGGGGTCCCAAAGCGGTAGCTCCATTTCCCGTCGGAGACGCTCTGAGCTACCGAGCAACGCTGCGCCGGCGCCCGGTTGGCCGAGCACGACCGCGACTGCGGCGAACTCTTGAATCGTCTCTGGAAGGATCGAGAGGTCCCCGGCCTCGAGCGAGAACTCGAGGCCCCTACGAAGCTCGTCCAGAGCCTCGGTGCACCGGCCCTCGCGGCGAAGACACTCCCCGACCATGAGGTGCGTCCCTGCAACATCGACAACCGATGCGACGTTGATCCAGTTGGGTAGTGACTCCTCGAAGAGTTCCCGTGCCTCGCTGTATCGGCCGGAGTGAAATTCGACGATGCCCTTGGCATAAACGGTGTGGGCGATGTACAGGTCATTGCCCAGACCCTTGGCTCGCGTGATCGCCTGGTCTGCGACTGCCCGGGCCGTGTCGAGGTCTCCCTCCCCGGCGTACAGCTGGGCTAGATCCTTCAGGATCATGGCGGCTGCCTCATCCTTCGTGAAGTTGGCTGTTGCCGCAGGGATGGGCTCGTCGCCGAGGTTCTCGAGCATCCTGAGCGCGCGTTCCTTGAGCTCGATTCCACGGACCGTGTCGCCCGTGTGCCCATAAAGCTCGGAGAGCGCTACCAGACAGGAGAAATGGGCAACGTCCGAGCCGCCGACATCTGCTTCCAGCAAGCGCTCGCCGTGGGCCAAACCTTCCGATGCTGCTCCCGTGAAGAACCAGTAGGCACTCAGCCTTGCCACCAACTCGTGGGCGACGTCAGGGGGGCCGATATCCAGAGACCAGGCGATCGCCTGTGCGAAATTGGCGCGCTCAGGTGCGACGCATGCGAGGGCCTCGGGATCCATGCGGCGAAGACCCGTGCCGAGCCCACGTACGAGCTCGAGAAGCCAGGTTCCGTGGCGCTCTCGCACCAACTGTTGCTCGCCAAGGTCGGCGGCGTACTCCCTGATGGTTTCGAGCATCCAGTAGCGTGGGGCGGGGTCGGTTTCGCGTCGGCGAAGAAGGCTCTTGTCGAGTAGTGATTGCAGAGTGTCGGGAATTGCTCCGGCGACCTGCTCGGCCGCCTCATAGGTGCAACCGCCGACGAAAACGCTCAAAGCCCGGAACAACCGCTGCTCCTCCGCGTCGAGCAGCTCATAGCTCCACTCGATCGTTGCGCGCAGCGTCCGCTGTCGCGGATCCGTGTCACGGCCGCCTTTCAGGAGGTCGAGCCGTTGCGAGAGCCTGTCGAGCAGCTGCTCGGGTGTGAACACGACCGTGCGTGCAGCCCCCAGCTCGAGCGCGAGCGGCAGCCGCTCCAACCTCGCGCAAAGTTCGTCCACGATTGCGGTGCGCTCAAGTTCCACGCCCGCCTCCTCCGCGCGCGCGAGGAAGAGCGCGACTGCATCGTGGGCGTCGAGCTCGGGGACAGCGTAGGCGTGCTCGCCCGCAACATTGAGCCGCTCCCGGCTGGTGACGAGCACCGTCGGGCCGGCCACCGCATGCACCTGCGACACCGTTCGCGCCAGATCGGGCAGCAGGTGCTCCGCGTTGTCCAGCAAGACCAAGAGGCGTTTCCCCGCCAGCCGCTCACACAGCACATCCACTGGCTCCCGGCCCGGCTGCTCCTGCACGCCCAGCGCCTGCGTCATCGCGCTCGGAACGAGCATCGGATCACGTAGCGGTGCCAACCCAACCCAGAAGACCCCGGCCGGGAAGGCATCGCGTGACTCCGCCGCGACCTGCAACGCGAGCCGCGTCTTCCCGGTCCCACCGGGCCCTGTCAGCGAGGCCAGGCGCACATCGTCGCGAGAGAGCAGAGCGACCACGGCGGCCAGCTCGCGCTCGCGACCGACGAACCCCGTCGGAGGCGTTGGCAGATTCGACGTGACGGTTGTCGTCGCTGATGCCCGCTCGGGCGCGGCCAGGGTGCTGTCCTGCGTGAGGATCCGCCGGTTTAGCTCTTGCAGCTCCGGACTCGGGTCGAGCCCGAGCTCCTCGGTCAGCTTGGTGCGGGCGCTCTGGTATGCCGCGAGCGCCTCGGCCTGTCGCCCGGAACGGTAGAGGGCGAGCATCAGGTGTGCGTGCAGGCGCTCGCGGAGCGGGTGCTCGGCGGCGAACGACTCGACCTCGGCAACAAGTTCGCCGTGCTGCCCGGATGCGAGATCCGCGTCGATCCGATCCTCGAGCGCAACCAGCCGTAGTTCCTCCAAACGTGCTGCCTCGCCCTGGGCCCAGGGTTCGTAGACGAACTCGGCCAGCGCGGCTCCTCGCCAAAGCTCCAGCGCCTCGCGAAGGATCGACGCTGCTGCTGCCGGGTCTTCCGTATGGGCGCGGCGGCGAGCTTCGTTTGCAAGGGACTGGAACCGCTGCGCGTCGACCCGCCCGGGATCGATCGACAACAGATATCCCGGCGCCTGGCTGACCAGCACACCACTCTTCGTGCCCTTCGTCCGCTCGGGCTCGAGAACCTTGCGTATGCGCGAGACGTAGACCTGGAGCGTGGCCGCGGCCGTGGGCGGAGCGCTGCCGCTCCAGAGAGATTCGATTAGCTCGTCCGACGAGACCACCTCGTTGGGACGGGTCGCCAAAAGTGCCACCAACGCTCTCTGCTTGTGCGCGCCGAGCGTCATCGGTATGCCGTCCCGCACAACCTCGAGCGGGCCGAGGATCCGCACCTCAAGCTGTCGCGCCACGTCAGCCACGGTCGTCGCCGCGCCACGCTAGACAGTCGGTCTGAAAAGCACAAGCCGCTCGGGGCGCGACCCGAAAGCCGCGCCCCGAGCATCAATCCCCTACCCCCACCGTCCCGCAGCGCCGCCGACCAGCGCCACCAGCACAGCAGTCACAGGCGCCACACGGACGACGATCTGACGAAATGCGTTCATCACTCTCACCTCCTCCCACTCGATCGAATGGCCTAGGAGTCGGACCCGTGAACCAGTTGCGGCGTTGAGACCCAGCTCGGCAGCCCGGCAGATGCGGCGTACGCGAACGGGTGCCAGAAGGCATCCAGGGCACGCGACCCCGGCACCTCGAGCAGCAGTCGGTCATCCAGCCGTGTGTCAAGGAGCTCCACGACAACGTCGCTCGCACCTGGTCGCCAAAGCAGCCGCACCACAAGCCCGTCCGCTTCACGTGCGTCCAGTTCTTTCAGCTCGCTGATCTGGTCTGTGATCATCATGTTGACGCTCCTTTTTTGAACACGTCTGGACATGACGAGCCTCCGGCGGAACGCTTGCGCGCGACTTGCGCCGTACTAGCGTGAGCCGGCAGCCCGGGTTAAGCGGCGCGCAAGGATGGCGCTAGTACGCGGGACGACTCTCTCGGCAAGGAGATCGCAATGGGCGTCTCCACCGAGGAAGGAGCAACTCATGAAGGCTCGCCTTATTGCCGGTATGACCGCCGCTCTCCTGCTGGCGGCTGCGATGGCGACCGTCGGTGTGCACGACGCCAAAGCGTTGGGCAATTACGGCGCGGCCGCGGGTGCAGATGTGTACTGCGACCCGACCGGCGGCATATACATCACAGCGCACGTTGGGCGCTGGGCGGGTTTCACAGCACAGGACGTGCGCTTCACGCACGCACTCGTCAACATCGAAACCGGCGCAACGGAATACCTCAAGTTCGCTAACGGGCAGTACTGGCGGACATTCCGTCACAACCAGCCGATGACGTACGGCCTGCCTTACGCGCCGGACAGCATGACGTATGCATCATGGCGCTCCGATGCGGCAACACGGTACACCGTCTACACCATGTACTCCTGGTATGACGGGTACTGGCGCAGCACGGACTGGGTTCCGGCCCGCTACTACAGCCACCCATGGGGCGGCAGTGGCGCGGGGTACTGTCTCACCCGAAACCCGACGGTGAGCGATTACTACGGCTAGTAAAGCGAAACCGTCGGCTCAAGGTTCCGCGCAAGTTGGTCAACGGGAGAGGCCCTTCAAGGGCCTCTCCCGTCGTGGGTGGAACGGGTAACTCCGACCGGCCAGTGCTCAGCCTCAAACGGGTACGGGGCAACCGGCCAGTAACGTCCACTGGCCCTATCGCGCCCTGCCCGAGGCCGGCAGTCTCGCCCATCTTCCCGGTGGCCGAAATGAAAGACAAGCTCGGCGTGACGACCTCCGCCTTCACGAATCGAAGCCAGTCGATCACGCCGGTCAGGCGCTCAAAGCTCTCCGGGGTGAAGACGTGCTTGTGCGCACGGCCAAGCAGATCGTGTCGCCCGAGAGGCGCTCGTCTGAGAGCACCCAGCGCCGCTGTTCGGCAGCGCGAAGGTCTAGGACACCACGGAGAACCGACCCGCCCCCGCCCCTCGCTGGTGTGGCAAGGAGTGTGGCGCGCCACCCCTTCGACGCATGTAAACCGAGCATCCGTCTGCGCTGCCGCCTCCTGCGGCGCAAGGCTTCAAAACCTGTGCGGTGTGGCAGCCCCACGCTCGGTCGGTTCGACTCCGGCGCCGCTCCGTAGCTAGGGATCCCGCATCCGCACTGGGGATGCGGGGTGCTGCCGCCGGGTGCGACGGTCTGCCCGGCGAGACCGCCCGAATCCGCCTGAGACCGCTCGACCGGGGGTCTGACTGGCGCGCACCTGGCGCGCACATGGCTAGCTGGACTACCCCGCGACGCGGCGTCGGAACCGAACCGAGTACCAGTGCTCGCCCGAGGCTTCCGTGGGTACCCAGCCGTCGCGTTCAAGTGCGCGGATGAGATCTTCGTACCGAGTCTGAACCTTCTTGTAATCCCGTCCTTCGAGAAGCCGGTACTTGAATCTTGGAAGGTCGCGGCTTGTCGCCGCGTCGTATCGGGGGGCCTCCGACCTGGAGCCCCGTCTTTGTACCGCAAGGGCTCCGCGGCCCGCGCACTGTCGCCCGGCCGCCAAATTGCACGACGGATCGTTCGCTCCGGGAATAGACGCCGGCCCGCGGTGTCCTTGGTTTCGAGCAACGCCATTCCGAGACAAGGAGATTCCAATGCGCAAGCGAACGCTGCTTACCGCCATCGCCCTCGTCGCGCTCGCGGCCGTCGTCGCGACGACCGCGACTGCGGCCAACGCGAGGAAAGCCTCGAAGGAGGCCACCTCCGCGGTCCAGGTCGACGTCTTCGCACCACGAGAGGGAGACGTTGCCGGGAAGCTGAGCAAGGGCTTCTTCGTCGATCTCGCACTCCGGTACCCGAGTGTCGCGGCGAGTGGGGCCGACTTCCAGCTGACCGGGCCGACGACCCACCAGAATCAGGCTCCCTTCCCCGGCGCCTTCGCACCAGGCGTGGACGAGAAGGTCGCGGGCGTTATCGTGCTCCTCTCGACCACCACGGTCGGCGCCAAGAACGCTCAGAACCTCGCCAACCTCTTCAACCTGACCGGCTTCACGAACCAGAAGACAAACGAGATCTGGGACACCTGGATCGTCGGAGCGCCCAGCTTCGGCAAGAACGTCCACTCGGTGCTGCGGGTCGCGGTCGACAAGAACGAAGGACGGGATCTACAACGACGCACCGGCGGTCGTTCCCGACGCGAACCACGACGGCCGCATCAACGCTGCCGACCTCGAAGCCTACGGAGTTGCCTCGAACATCGCGGTCGTGCCGTTCGAGATCCACGACTGAATTGCACCGGCGTATCGGCCCGAGCCCGCCGCTGATCCGAGCGGTGGGCTCGACCGCTCGCCCGAGCCAACGAAACGCCCCCTCCTTATTGTGGCAAGCGCTGTTGCACGTCGGCCTTGACAACTCCGAAGGCCAGCGTCCCTGCGGGCTCCGACACCTAGGTCTCCAAGACATTCAAGACCTGTGCTGTCGTGTAACCCACGGCTCGGTCGGTTCGACTCCGGCGCCGCTCCGTCAAGCCAATCGGCTCGCACGAGATCTGTCCGGGGTTGCCGATGGGCTCGTCCTGACGGGCTTGTCGAGGTCGTGACTCTCGGAAGGGGGAGGACGGAGAAGCTTCGCGGTGCTTACCTGTCGGTGCCGTTCGGAACGACCTCCGAAGGAGGGCAGGTCGATGAGGACGATGCTGGCGGCGACCGGCACGATGTTCTTGGCCTTGGTGGTCGCGGCGCCGGTGCACGCGGCGGAAGCCTGGAGTACCGCGGCGGTCGCGACGCATCGTGCGGATTCGCGAGGGTCGACGACCCTGAATTTGGGCACGACGTTGTCGAAGGTGAGCGCGTTGCGACTACGCGCGACGGTTCAGGGCTCACCGCTTGAGACGAGTGTGAGCACGCGCTGCCGCCTTCGTGCGCAACGCGCCGAGCGGCGGATCGCACTGACGCTGCATGCGGGGAGCGTCACGTACCCGCTGCCGATGCCGCTGAAGGGCGGCAAGTGTTCAGTCGACGTCGTTGCGCACGCGTCCGGCCCAGGTGCGGCGACGCTCAAGCTTCAGTACCAGCGGTGAACAGTTGGGCAGTTGCCTCAGGCCAATTCGCGCCAAGAATCGAGGCGACATCGGCTCAAGACGTCAGGATTTGTGCGGTCGTGTAACCCACGGCTCGGTCGGTTCGACTCCGGCTGCCGCCGGCGAAAGATGATGGTAGACCGTCGGCAGACGATGAGCACCGTACGACGTCAGAGGCGGCGTAGAAGGGCTGCACCTTGGCCGGCTCCCGAGAACTCTCCGTGGCTTCCCGCGGGCTTCCGTCGCGGGGGACAGCTGACGAGATGACCGCAGGCTCTGTAGTGTCGCTGCCTCGGACGGAACTCGCGATTAGGAGACGTAGAGTGCGCAAGGCGCTGCCGGTATTGGTCGTGTGGGCGGTGTCGGCCGCCGTGTTGGCGATCTCTGCAGCGACGGCGGTCGCGACGAGCTCGCAGGCAACAGCGGCAAGCGGCTTGACCGGCAGGATTTGGGTCCTTGCCACGCTCGCGGGCAAGGCACCCGTCAGCGGTACGGAGCTCACGACCGAGTTCACGGCGATGCGCCGCGTCTCCGGGTCGGCGGGGTGCAACCGCTACACGGGCACCTACAAGGTGTCCAGGAGCATGATCCGGATCTTGCCGCTGGCGACGACGCGAAAGGCGTGCGCCGAGCCGATCGAGCGCCAGGAGACCGCCTTCCTGAACACTCTCTCCAGAGCACGGAGCTTCGTCATCAGGGGAGGGACCCTGACGCTGAGGTCGGCGGGCGGTCAGGGGCTCGGGACGTTCAAGGCCCAGACCCAAGCGCTGGCGGGGACGTCGTGGGACGCGCTCGCCTACAACAACGGCAAGGAGGCCGTTGTGAGCGTGCTCACAGAGACGAAGCTCACCGCGGTGTTCGGGAAGAGCGGGAGCCTGACGGGCTTCGCCGGCTGCAACGACTACAACGCAAGCTACAAGGCGAGCGCTCCGAAGATCTCGATCGGCCCGGTGGCCTCGACCAGGAAGCACTGCGAGGAGCCAGCAGGCGTCAGCGAGCAGGAAACGAGCTACCTCGCCGCACTCGAGACCGCCGCCACCTACCGGGTCGAAGGCTCGCGGCTCGAGCTCCGTACCGGCGACGGAGCCCTCGCGGTCGAGCTACATCGAAAGTAGCGCCGCGGTCGCCGGCCCCGCGTTTCCTTGCACGATGAACAGCCTCGGGTGTCGCCGCGTTCCTTGCGGCCGGTGTGGCGGTGCCTGTAGTACTTCATCCGGACTAAGGCGGGCGCGCACCTCGTAACTAGCTGCGGCCTTGCGAAGTCTGGTTCCGACGGTCCTCCGTGGCGAACCTGCCGCGCTTCCGCGGCTGCCAAGTCAACGCGACGGTTCGGCGGAGAGCTCACGATCCAGCGCCTCGAAGGTGCTCGCGAAGGCGCGCCGGATCCCGCGCGCGACCACGAGCCGGTCGAACACGCCCGCGATCCCGCCGCGCGGCTCGTACTGGACGACGAGCCGGTAGACGAATCCGTCACCATCGGGTTCGAAGCGGCGCTCGTGATGGGCGTTCGGCAGGCCCTGCTGCATGCTGGTGTAGGTCACGAGCCGGTTCGGCTCGAACCTCGTGATCGTCATCGCCAGCTCGCGCTCGCGTCCGAGTAGCCGCGTCACGAGCCACGCTGTGTCACCGATCGTGCCCCAGCGGGAGCCATCCTCGAGGCGGACATAGCCAGGCCAGTACTTCGGCCAGTTCGTGATGTCCGTGATGAACGCGAAACCGCGCTCGACAGGGACGTCGAACCTATGGGCGGCTTCGACCCGCTCCATCCCGCGACTGTATCCACAACAAGGGAATGCGTGTTTCCGCCGGCCTCAGCGGTGCTTTCCCTGTCCCGTTCCCAAGTGCGACACTTCCGCTGCGAGCGGAGACGCCGTAGACTCCACCGCGTGATATTTCGTCGCGACGCGAAGGTAAAGCTGATCTCTCGCGTCCCGTTGTTCCAGGGTTGCTCCCAGCCGGAGTTGGCCCGGGTCGCCGGGATCATGACCCAGCTGGACGAGCCAGAAGGGAAAGTGCTGATTCGTCAGGGGGAACCAGGCCGCGACTTCTTCGTACTAGCTGAAGGTACCGCGGAGGTTCGAAAGGGCAACCGGCGAGTATCGACGCTCGGGCCAGGCGACTTCGCAGGCGAGATCGCGCTTCTGACGAACGCGCCACGCACGGCGACCGTCCGCACGACATCGCCGGTCAGCGTGCTCCGCGTGACCACCAAGGGCTTCGCAGCGCTGCTCGAGACGTCGCCCACGATTCAACGCAAGATCCAAAAGGCGCTGGCCGACCGCGTCGCACCCACCGCTCTCTAGCCGCCTCGCAGTGGTCTGAGCCGCCGGGACTCCTGGCCCGTGTCGAGGACGGTGGGAGCTCCCCATGATGTGACAAATCGCACAATTTTGGGTAAGCTGCATCAGCGACCTGGTCGAGCGACGTAGCCGCCGAGGCCTTTGCACTCCTCTTCAGCTGTTCCATTTGGCCCGAGCGCAGGGAGCTCATAGGAGCTCTCTCGAGGGACACAAGAAGAGGTGATTGCAGATGACCGGCCTTCTCCACTGGCGCAGGACGACCTGGGTGCTCGTCCTCTGGAGTGCCTACCTCGCCACCTGGATGGTGCTCACACGCTCCGGTCCGGTGATCGTCGTCCTGTGGTGGCTCGCGGGCGTCGGCTTGCTCCAGCTGATCATGCACTGGGGACGCATCGAGCCGGCACGCAGACACGGCCCGTTCGATCCCCGCTTCGGCCCTCGACCCAACGCGGCGCGACAAACAACGGAGGCCGAGGCCACCACCGGGACCGTTCGACATCAGAAGGACGCAGTAGAGGACTGGGAATCGGAAGGCGGCGCAATCGTCGAGCCTCCCCGCGCCAACCCAACGGCCCAGGCAGCCTGAACACGAATCACGAAGGACGTGCATCGTCCCATGACCAACCTGATCACCAAGATCCGCCACTGGCTGCACCTCGACAAGAAGCAGAAGACGTAGCGGACGGCGCGATGAGCTCGCGCGGCGGCACTCGGTAGCGGGGCCGGAGACGGGTCACCGACGGCGCCCCGGAATCGCAGCTAGACTATGCGAGCGCGTTGGTTGTCTTTGACGGCGTCGAGGGTCTTGCAGCTTCCTCTTCGATTGTCACCCCCGGCCTGAGCGCAGCAGAGAGTTCGTTCGGACTCCCTGTCCTGCACGGAATGAAGGAGTACCCATGTTTGCGACCATTCGCCGTTACGACGGTGTGGACCAGACTCGCTCGGCCGAGTTGACCCGCAAGGTCGAAGAGACGCTCGTCCCGAAGCTGGAGAAGCTCTCCGGGTTCGCGGGCTACTGGCTGATCGAGGCCGACAACGGCGTCTTCAGCTCGCTCAGCCTCTTCGAGACTCCTGAGCAGAGCAAGAAGTCGACGGAGATCGTCGCCAGCTGGATTCGCGACGAGAAGCTCGAGACGATGATCCCCAACGAGCCGAGGATCACGAGCGGCAAGGTCGTCGCTCACAGCGACCGCGTCCTCGCCGCCGCGTAGCTCGACCGCACCGTACGCGACGAAATGAGGGGCCCGGCTTGCCGGGCCCCTCTCCGTTTGCTCCTCTTGCCGCGCCGTTGCCGGGTCAGACGTCGAGCCCCCGGCTCGCGTGTTTCGCGGCGGCGCGCTTGGCGGTCCGACGCTCCTTGAGCGTCTTCTGCGCAGGCTTCTTTCCGAGCTTCTTGGGTTTCTGCGAGCCCTTCACTTTGCATCCTTCCTGGTCGCTGATTTCGACCGCGCTCGGCATGACGCGAGAGCCTCGGCAGGGCGAGAGAGCAAGCTCGGGGGCCGGCGGCGACCGCGCAAGGCGTACGCGCGCACCGAGTATCGCACGGATCCCACGCGCATCTCCCTCTGGAAAGGGCGTTTACGACCGGCGTCGTCGTCGCAAACCACTGCATTCCTCACGCGCCGTGCCTTGCCTCGCTTGTATCATTCGGAGTCGACTAAGGAGTACGAATGGATACTCTGGACGAAGCCCTGCAAGCGCGTATCGACGCGTTGGCGGGGTCGGACAAGGGTCGGCAACCAATCCTGTCCACGACCGGGACACAGGTTGCGATCGCGGAGCTCATCGCACGGAATGACCGGCTCGAGCGGATCGTCGGCGAACTGAGCGTCGAGATCGAGGCCCTCGCCGCTTCGCGACGAGGCGGCACGGCAGCGGATGCCGCGGCCGCGTCGGACCGCTAGGCAGGTGTCGCATAACGAGCCGGCGGCGGCCGGCACGGCGTCAGCCGAGGGGCTCCGCATAGCGATGCTTGCACCGATCTCGTGGCGCGTCCCCCCGCGTCACTACGGCCCGTGGGAGCAGTTCGTGTCGCTCCTGACCGAAGGCCTGGTTCGTCGGGGAGTCGACGTCACGTTGTTCGCTACGGCCGACTCGGTAACGGATGCGCGCCTGGTGGCGACCGCCCCGACCGGATACTCCGAGGATCCGGGACTGTCACCGAAGGTCTGGGAGGCCCTCCACATCTCGGCGCTGTTCGAACGAGCGGGAGAGTTCGACGTGATCCACAACAGCTTCGACTTCCTGCCGCTCACCTACAGCCATCTGGTCGACACGCCGGTGGTCACCACGATCCATGGCTTCTCGTCCGAGCAGATCGTCCCCGTCTTCGAGAAGTACAACGCGAGCGGGTACTACGTCGCGATCAGCGACTCTGACCGGCACCCGTGTCTCGACTACGTCGCGACGATCCACCACGGCATCGACATGGACGAGTTCGAGCCGGGGGAGGGGCCCGGCGACTACCTGCTGTTCTTCGGGCGGATCCATCCCGAGAAAGGCACCGTCGAGGCGATCGATGTCGCCCAGGAGGCGGGTCTGCCGCTGATCATCGCGGGGATCGTTCAGGACCACGAGTACTTCGAGCGTTCCGTCGAGCCCCGGCTCGACGGAGAACGAGTCACGTACGTCGGCCCCGTGGGTCCGGATCGCCGCAGCACGCTCCTCGCCGGTGCGCGAGCGCTACTCCACCTCGTCAGCTTCGACGAGCCGTTCGGGTTCAGCGTCGTCGAAGCAATGGCGTGCGGAACGCCGGTGATCGCCCATCCTCGCGGATCGATGCCCGAGATCGTCCGCGATGGTGTGAACGGCTTCCTGGTCGGCTCTCTCGAGGAGGCGGTCGTCGGCGTGCGCGCGGCCGCCTCGATGGACAGGACACTCGTGCGCGCCTCGGTCGAGCGCCGCTTCGACGCCGGCCGCATGGTTGACGACTACCTCGAGCTCTATCACCGCGTCGCCGCGCTCGACCACGCACGACGAACCGGCACGAGCACGGGTGGCTGACCTTCTCGCGTCGAGCGAGCGTTTCCGGCTCGGGATCAACTACTGGCCCGCTCGAACGGCGATGGGGTGGTGGTCGGACTTCGATCGCACGGAGGTCGCCGCCGATTTCGCACGGATCGCCGCGAGCGGCCTCGACTCGATCAGGCTCTTCCTGACCTGGGCGGACTTCCAACCGGCCCCGAACGAGGTGGATCGGCGCATGCTCGATCGGCTGGTCGCCGTGGCGGATCTGGCCGCCGCAGCCGACATCGCGCTCGTTCCCACCCTCTTCACCGGGCACATGAGCGGAGTGAACTGGATTCCGGCCTGGGCGCTCGGCGGCACGGATCGCGACGATCGCTTTCGCGTCGTGTCCAACGGCAGGGTCGATGGACGCGCATTGCGGAACTGGTACTCGGACCCGCTCATCGCCCGCGCGCAGGGCTTGCTGGCGACCGAGACCGCCGGAGCTCTGGCCGGCCACGAAGCCGTCTGGATGTGGGACCTCGGGAACGAGAGCTCGAACTGCGTGATCGCGCCGACCGAGTCGTCTGCACGGGAGTGGCTGCGCCGGATCGCCTCCGCGATCCGCACGGCCGACCCGGACGCGCTGCTCACAGTCGGCCTGCACATGGAGGACCTCGAGAACGATCGCCTGCTCGGGCCACATGAGGCGTCCGAGGTCTGCGACGTCCTCTCGATGCACGGCTATCCCATCTACGCGCGCTGGGCAGACGGCCCTACCGACGAGCATCTCCTGCCGTTCCTGGCTGACGTCACGCGCTGGCTCGCCGGCGGACGCGACGTGTTGTTCGCGGAGTTCGGTCTACCCACCTACCGCCGGGGCGATCCGGCCGGCGGGGCGGTCAGGCGTCGAGACGCAAGCTCTCGTCGTCGAGGAGCAAGCTGCCGCGGCCTACACCGAACGAGCGCTTGCAGCGTTGCAGCGGGCAGGCTGCGTGGGCGCGATGCTCTGGTGCTACTCCGACTACGACTCGGCCATCTGGCCAGACCCGCCCCTCGACCTCGCCGTCCACGAGCGCTCGTTCGGGCTATGGCGAGCCGACGGCTCGCCCAAGCCCTCCGTGGCCGTCGTGGAGGCATTCGCCGGCGCTCGGCGACTCGCCGCTCCTGACGAATACCCGTGGATCGATCTCGAGCCCGACGAGTTCTTCGTCGAGCCGAACGTGGCGCTCCCACGTCTCTACGCTCGGTATCGCATGTGCGCGCGGGCCGGGGCGGTCGATCCGCAGTAGCGGTCTCGGCGCCGGGTCACCTCCAATCGGGGAATGTCTCGATGACGCGCGGCTCCTGGTTGCCCAACGAAAATGTGACAGATCGCACAAATTCGGGTATCCTTTAGTCGGCGTCCGGTCGAGCGTCGTAGCCGCCGAGGCTTAGCACTCCTCTTCAGCTGTTCCCTTTGGCCCGAGCGCAGCAGGGAACTTTGAGCGATTCGACCGGCAGCTCGGCTGCCGGTCGCGAAGAGGTGATACACGATGACCAACTTCCTCCACTGGCGCAAGATGACCTGGGCACTCGTGCTCTGGGGTGGGTACGTCGCGACATGGGCGGTGATCACCGGCTCCGGCCCGGCGATCGTCACCCTGTGGGGGCTCGCAGGCACGATCGTCCTTGGCTCGCTCTGGCTCGCCACGCAGCCACTGTTCCAAAAGGGGCGCGGTCTCACAGGCTTCTTCGTCCGGCCCGGCTGGACGAACTGGCGCCTGGTCGACCTCCACCGATCCCACCGAGCCCGTGAGGTGCGACGCGATGCGCGTTGAGGTCGAGGGGCGGCGCTCACCGCCTTCCGACCGGAGGGCCGTAGTGACGAGCGACGGCCCGCCGGCCGTCGCGACCGGCGCGGATGGACCGCACGGCCTCGACTGGCGGGCGTTCACCGCCGCCTCCTTTCCCGGCCGACGCCGCCACGACCTGGAGGCGCTCACCGCCTACTCGGCGTACAAGCGCTCGCACGACGCCGACACGTCACCCGACGGGCCATGACGCGAGAACGCGACCAGGAGCAGCTCCGAAGGGATGCGCTCACAGCCTTCCTCGACGAGCGGGAACGCGAGGGATATCGCGTGGAGACCCACACGCACACGCACGCGATCATCGGCCCGCCTGACCGGCGGCGATCGCTCCGCGGTCTCCTTCGCAAGCCGGGCTCGCTCCCACGCCAGGTCGTCTCGGTCGATTGTCAGGGCAAGGTGTCGAGCAGCCCAGCCGAACCGCTGCGCTCCTGACAACCGGCAACCGGGTCATGTGCGCTCCGGTACCATGGGTTGCGACCCGGCCAGGCTTCCGGCGGTTGAGCGCCACCACGCCGGACCCACGCCGAAAGGGGCGCGCGGTCACCATGCGTACTGCGATCTTCTCGACGTACCCGCCGCGCGCGTGCGGGATCGGAACCTTCGCGTTCGACGTGCGCACGTCGCTGCTCGGAGTTCCGGGTGTGAAGAGCGTCGGGGCAATCGCGATCGTCGATGAGGCCTCGAGCCCGCAGCGGCATGACGTCCTGGCAACCGTGTCGCAGGGCGTCCGGGGCGACTACGTCCGCGCGGCAAGGCTCCTGGGGCGCCTCGACATCGACGTCGTGCTGTTGCAGCACGAGTACGGGATCTTCGGCGGTGCCGACGGCGAGTACGTGCTGTCGTTCGCGAAAGAGCTCACTCGACCGCTCGTCCTGACGCTTCACACCGTCCTGTCGGAGCCGACGGACCACCAACGCGACGTGCTCACCGCGTTGTGCGAGGAGGCGGAGCGCGTGATCGTCATGACCGAGACTGCCCGAGGGCTTCTCCTGCGGATGAACGGCTGCGCCCCGGAGAAGATCCGCGTCGTGCAGCACGGGGCGCCGGCCGTCCTCGGTCGCGGAAGCGGCAACGGGCTCGTCCAGTCACGTGGCCTCGATCGACTCCGGTCACGTTTCGTCCTCTCGACGTTCGGGCTCATCTCTCCGGGGAAGGGAATCGAGATGGCGATTGCAGCTCTTCCTGAGATCATCGAGCGTCACCCGGAGGTGCTGTACCTCATCGCAGGGAGAACGCATCCGGAGGTGGCGCGGCTCGAGGGAGAGCAGTATCGGCTGCTCCTCGAGCGTCGGGCGGTCGACCTCGGCGTCGCGGATCACGTCGAGTTCGACGATCGCTTTCTCTCCGTCACCGAGCTGGCCGAGCTTCTCCACGCCACCGACGTCTTCCTGACGCCGTACCGCAACCCGGAGCAGATCGCGTCGGGCGCG
This sequence comes from uncultured Actinomycetes bacterium, assembly GCA_963845965.1. Taxonomy (GTDB): domain Bacteria; phylum Actinomycetota; class Thermoleophilia; order Gaiellales; family Gaiellaceae; genus Gaiella. The sequence goes on from CAWJUF010000002.1 coordinate 132,565, forward strand.
TTGACCTTCGCCATCGCCGCAGGGTGCGCTGTGATCTCGACGCCGTATCTTTTCGCGAAGGACATGCTCGCGACGGGCGCGGGCAAGCTCGTGCCGTTCGATGACGTCGCGTCGATCGAGAATGCAGTCTGCCACTTCATCGAGGACCCCGAATCGCTGGCCGCTGCCCGCGCGGAGGCGCGGCGGATCGGGACCGCGCTCGCCTGGCCGACCATCGCCGACGAGACGGCGGTCGTGCTACGGGAGGCCGCTGCGGCCAAACCGCGCAGAGAGCCGATCCCGATCGTCGAGCTCGAGCTCACGTCGGTCAGGACGGACCATCTGCGGACGCTGGTCGACGACGTCGGGATCGTTCAACACGCCACCGGCGTGATCCCGTGCTGGGAAACGGGCTACTGCGTCGACGACGTCGCCCGGCTCGCAGTCGTCGCGCTCGACCTCAGCGGCCGCACCACCGATCGCCAGTGGACACCGGTCCTCCATCGCTCGCTCGCCTTCCTGCAATTCGCTACCGGGTCCGAAGGCACGGGGATGCGGAACTTCATGGGCTACGACAGACGCTGGCTCGACGAGCCGCATGTCGGCGACCACGTCGGCAGAACGATCTGGGCGCTCGGTGAGATCCTCGCGACCGCCTGGATCCCGGCGCTCTCGGGCCCGGCTCGGACACTTCTCGACCAGCTCGTGCCATCGCTCCGCGTGGACGTCTCGTTGCGGACGGCCGCCTACACCATTCTCGGCCTCGCCCGCCTCGATCCCGATCGTCTCGACCACGACGCGAGAGTGCTGCTCGAACGGCTCGTCGAACAGCTCGCCGCCGCCTACCACGGTTCAGCAGAAGGGTCGTGGCTGTGGTTCGAAGATCGCCTTGCATACGACAATGCGCGTCTCTCCCAGGCGCTCATCGTCGGGGGCTCCGCACTCCGACGGCCCTCCGACGTTGCCATCGGGCTCGAATCGCTCGCATGGGTCGGCGACGAATGCGGCCTCGACGACGGCATGCTGCGCCTGCCCGGGCATCACGGACGAGATCGCGACGAGCCCGCGCCGGGGCAGGGGGACGAGCAGCCTCTCGACGCGACCGCGTTCGTCGAGGCCGAGCTCGCTGCGCTCGGAGCGACGGGGGACGGGGAACACGGATTGCGTGCGCGCACCGCGTTCGACTGGTTCCTCGGCCGAAACCGACTGGACCGCCCGCTCTACGACTTCGCAACAGGAGGCTGCAGCGACGGCCTTGGCGAGAGCGATCTCAACGAGAACCAGGGCGCGGAATCCACGCTTGCTTTCCATCGAGCCCAGCAGCTGCTCGATGCCGCTGCGCTCCCGGCCCCCGATCGACGGAAGCTCCGGGCCAAAGCGGCGTGACGTCCAGCCACGAGGTGTTCCGGCGCCATGCCGGCAACCCGATCCTGACCGCGGACGACTGGAGCCAGCCGGTCAACGCCGTCTTCAACCCTGCGGCGGCGCTCGTCGACGGTGAAACCGTCGTGATTGCACGAGTCGAGGATCGCCGAGGCATCTCCCATCTCGGCGTCGCTCGCTCGGCGGACGGCCTGAGCGGATGGTCGATCGCTCCGGAGCCGCTGCTCGCGCCGGCCGACGGGATCGAGAGCGAACAATGGGGCTTCGAAGACCCGCGTGCCGTCTGGGTGGCCGAGCTCGAGCAGTGGCTGATCACGTGCACGGCGTACGGCCCGAGCGGCCCGGCCGTCTATCTCGCGTCGACGACGGATTTTCGGACGGTCGAGCGGATCGGAATCATCTGCCAGCCGGAAGACAAGAACGCGGCGATTCTGTCCGAGCGGGTTGACGGAGAGTGGATTCTCTTTCACCGCCCGATGACGTCCTACGGCGGCTCACGCGGCGAGGTCGTCCTCTCCAGGTCGGACGACCTGACGAGCTGGGGCACGCCCGAACAGGTTCTCCAGCCCCGGCACGGCGCCTGGTGGGACTCGCTTCGGATCGGCCTCGGACCGCCGCCGCTTCGCACGGACGACGGCTGGCTGGTGATCTACCACGGAGTCAAGGAAACCGTTGCCGGCACCATCTATCGCGTCGGTCTTGCGCTGACGGCTCTCGACGATCCGGCGCGCGTGCTCCACCGTGCCTCGAACTGGGTGCTAGGGCCTTCCGCCCCCTATGAACGCGAGGGCGACATACCGAACACGGTGTTCCCGTGCGGGCTTGTGCACGACCCGCAGTCCGGCGAGGTCAGGCTGTATTACGGAGCAGCCGACACCACGATCTGCGTGGCGACGGCACAGCTCGACGATCTGCTCGACGCCGTTCGCTCCGACTGACCAGAACGAGGCAGCCGACCGGAAGCTCGTTGGTCGACGCCGCCGCCCGACCTTCCCGGTTGTCGCCCGTGCGGTCGTCCGACGAACAGCGTGCGAGAGCACGCTCGCCCAGGCGAGCTTACGTTGTGTCGCTTCCCCAGCTCCCCTGGGCTTCTACGATTGGTCGCGTGGCCGAGTTCGTTCCGCCCGACTTCGACGTCCCGCTCGGTCTCGAGACTTGCGAGTTCGTCCTCGAGCCGCTCGGGCCTGAGCACAACGAGCCGGACTACGACGCCTGGACGTCGTCGATGGAGCACATCGCGGCGACGCCCGGGTATCCCGACGGCTCCTGGCCGCGAGAGATGACGCGCGACGAGAACCGCGCGGACCTGCAGCGCCACGCCGACGACTTCCGCACCCGGAAGGGGTTCACGTACACGGTGCTCGATCCGGCCAGGCGCGACGTCATCGGGTGCGTCTACATCTACCCGCCACGCGACAGCGACAACGACGCCTGCGCACTCTCGTGGGTGCGGGAGAGCCACGCACGCCTAGACACCCCCCTTTGGCACGCCGTGAGTGAGTGGCTCGAATCGGACTGGCCATTCGCCAGCGTGGAGTACGCGCCGCGCGCGTAGGAGCAGAGCCCATAGGTGTCTTCGTAGTTCTGCACCTCGCCAACGAGCTCACCTCCGCGGGCTCGCACGGTGGCGGCGTCGATGTCGTCGACCGCGAACGCGACATCGCGGATGCCGAGGACGTTCGCCGGCGCGCGAGGTCTTGACCCTGCGAGTCCGCGTCAGACGTTCTCAGTCGCCGGAACGGGGGCCGGCGCTGGGTTGCGAAGGAGGCCGATGGCGGCGACGGCGCCAACCACGAGCAGCAGCGAGCCCGCGAGGATCACGTCGTTGAGGCCGCTGACGAATGCCGTCTTTGCGGGCTCTACCAGGTTCGGATGATCGGCGACAGCGCGTATCCCTGCTGAGCTGACTGCGGCACCGAGGGCGTCCGCGTTGCTCCCGGCCGTGGCCGAGAGCGCGTTCTCGACGCGGTTCTGGAGCAAGGCGCCGAGCATGGCCACACCGACTGCCACCCCGCCGAGACGGAAGGTGTTGCTGATCCCCGATGCCATCCCCGTTCGTGCCGGATCCACCACGCGCAGAGCCCCAGCCGCGAGCGCAGGGTTCGCGATTCCGATCCCGATGCCTCCGACGACGAATCCGGCGAGCAGCGCCGTCCAGCCCGAGTCGGCATCGAGCCCGTACATCAGCGCGAGCCCTGCGGCGACGAGCGCGAGGCCGGCGCTGATCATCACCCGGAGCGGCACGCGCGCGGCCAGATGTCGCGTCGCGAGCGGCACGAGGAATACGAATCCGGTGAGTGGCAGGAAGCGTAGGCCCGTCGCAAGCGGTGAGTAGCCGAGGATGTCCTGCAGGTAGATCGACAGGTACGGGAACATCGCGAACATGCCGGCCGCAATGCAAAAAGTCGCGATGGAGACCCCGACGAACGCTCGTTGACGGAAGAGCCTCATGTCGAACATGGGGCGCTCTTGACGGAGTTCGATGACGACGAACAGGGCCAGCACTACAACCCCGCCGAACAGCGATAGGAGGATCAGGGGGCTCGTCCAGCCGCTGGCGTTGCCGCGGAGGATGCCGAACACGATGAGGAACAGCCCCGCGGAGAAGGTCACGAGACCGCTCACGTCCGTCTGTCGCGCGCCCTCGTCCCGGGACTCCGAGATACGAGTGAGGGCAACCGCGAAAGCAAAGACGCCGACCGGGATGTTGACGAAGAAGATCCAGCGCCACCCCAGGCCGTCGGTGAGGAGACCGCCGATGAGCGGGCCGGAGGCGACGGCGGCGCCGACCGTGGCGCCCCAGACGGCAAGCGCTCCGAAGCGGTCGGAGCCCCGGTACTCGTGGCCGATGAGCGCCAATGCGGTTGCGAAGAGCGCGCTACCGCCGATCCCTTGGAGCGCCCGCGCGACGTCCAGCGTCGCGATGTTCCAGGCGAGCCCGCAGAGGAGCGAGGAACACGTGAAGAGCAGGACGCCTGCCATGAAGACCAGGCGACGTCCGTATCTGTCGGCGAGCGCACCGGCAGTGAGGATCAACGCGGCCAGAGTCAGCGCATAGGCGTCGACGACCCACTGTAGGCCAGTCAAGCTGGCATCGAAGCGCTGCTGCATGTTCGGCAGCGCAACGACCACGACTGTGATGTCGAGGAGCAGCATGAACGTCGTCATGCAGACGGCGAGCAGCGTCCACTTCCTCCTGCTTCTGCCGCTGTCGGTCTCCATCCCGGGGACGGTACAGAAGCCTGCCGCGACGAGACCTACGGGGCGAGGAGGCGGATTCACGCTTCTACCGGAAGCCGGTACTTCCGGCTCCCTTTCTCGTGGCCAGGGGTATGTTCGGGGTGTGCTGCCGGTCTCGGTCCTGGACGTCGCACCGATCGTCGCCGGTGGGACGCCCGCAGCGGCGCTCCGGAACTCGGTGGATCTCGTGCAGCGCGCCGAGCGACTGGGGTACACGCGGTACTGGGTGGCCGAGCACCACAACCTGAACGGAATCGCCAGCGCAGCGACGTCGGTCGTGATCGCGCACCTCGCGCAGGCGTCAGAGTCGATTCGCGTCGGGGCCGGAGGGATCATGCTGCCGAATCACGCGCCGCTCGTGATCGCGGAGCAGTTCGGGACGCTAGAGGCGCTGCATCCGGGCCGGATCGATCTCGGTCTCGGGCGTGCACCGGGCACGGACCGGGTGACGTTGCATGCCCTCCGGCAGGATCCGAGCGCCGACTCGTTCCCGCAGGACGTGTTGGAGCTGCAGGCGTTCCTCGGCGATCCACTGCCGGGACAGACCCTGTTCGCGATTCCCGGCGTCGGGTCGCACGTGCCGCTCTGGATCCTCGGGTCGAGCCTCTTCGGAGCGCAGTTGGCGGCGGCACTGGGTCTCCCGTATGCGTTTGCGTCGCATTTCGCGCCGGATCTGCTGCTCCCGGCGCTCGAGGTCTACCGCTCGCGATTCCAGCCCTCCGCGCAACTCCAGGAGCCCTACGCGATGGTCGCCGTGAACGTCGTCGCAGCGGACGACGACGCGACGGCAGCGCGACTGTTCACGTCGGCACAACAGGCGTTCACCAATGTGATTCGAGGCAGTCGTGGACAGCTCCCGCCTCCGGTCGACGACATCGAGGCGTACTGGTCCCCTGACGAGAAGGCCCATGTCGCGAACGTCCTGAGCCGCTCGTACGTCGGATCGCCCGAGACCGTGCGGGATGGCCTCGAAGCGGTCATCGCCGAGACCAGGGCAGACGAGCTGATCGTCGCCGCCGCGATCCACGACCATTCGGCGCGCGTCCACTCCTACGAGATCCTCGCGGACGTCCGACAGGCACTGAGGCCGCCTATACCCGATTGAGGCCGACGGCTTGCGCGATCTGCTCCAGGTTCGTCGTCACGACGCTACTCGCGTCCAGCCGGATGGAGACGCTGCTCGGCGATACCTGGACGAAAACGCATCGCCGCTCTGCTCTCAGAGAACAAAGGTCCGCAACGCCTCATCACGCCGTCTCAGCGAGCACGTTTGAGGCAGAGCGCAGCGAGGTCGATCTGGTAGATGGGCTGGAAGACCCGGCAGCCGACGCGGGCGGAGAAGAAGTCTGCTTCTAGGGAGTTGAAGAGCGGTGCCGACGGTGCCGCGTTGCGCAGGAGATCGGCTTCGAGCGCCCGGTACGCGGTGTCGCGCCGGGGGCCGGTGAGCTGTGCCGCAGCGGCGAGCTTGCGGTTGTAGACGGGATCGTCGAAGTAGGAGTGGTTGCTGTTCGTGACGGCTCCGATCGAGCGGCCGTCGAAGAGGTAGTTCAGGACGTTCGAGGGGTCGGGGTAGACGGGGTACCAGACGTCGAGAGCCATGTCGAACGGCTCGCGGCGAAAACCCGTGCGGTTGAAGATCGTGTAGTAGCTGGACTTCCACTTGATCTGGACGCGGATCCCGATCGGCGCAAGCTCGCTCTGGATCAGGTGTGCGACCTCGCGACAGGCGGGGGTAGCGCAGGCATAGAGGACGGCATGGCCTCGGTGGCCTCGAGCGAGGCGTCGTGCCTCCGCGAGGTTCCTCGTGAGCGGATAGACGTGGGTGTCGCGGAAGCCCGGGATGGCCGGCTGGAGGTACTGGTCGGTCGGTGTCGCCAGGGGTCGGTAGGCGCGGGCGATTGCCCGGCGGTCGAGCGCGTAGTTGACCGCTTTGCGCAGGTTCGCGTCTGCGAACAAGGGTCGGCTCGTGTTCAGGTCGAGGTTCACGAGGCCGAGCAGTGAGTTGACGAAGTACTGCTGTCCGCCGGCTCGGGCAGCCCGGCTGCCGGAGCCGTAGCGGCCGGCGAGGCTTGCGTGCTGTCCGTGCGGAAGGTCGTCGACCACGCCGAAGTCGGCCGTGCCGTCCTCGATCTCCTTCACGATCTGTGCCGCGCCGATACCGACGCTGTAGTCGATCTCGTCGAGCGAATGCGGCCGCGGGCCGCCGTAGTTGGGATTTCGCTTCAGCACGGCGCCCTGTCCCGGTATGTACGACGCGACGTAGTACGGCCCGGCCGAGGGCACGTGGTTCACTCCTCGAACCTCTATCGGCGTACCGGGCGGGACGGCACAGAAGTGCGGCAGCGCGAGCCGCGAGAGAATGTCCGGCGAGGGGTGCGTCAGTTGGACCGTGAGAGTGTTGCCGCGCGCGCGAACGCCCGAGATGTGCTTCGCCTTCCCGGCCTCGTAGGCGTCTACGCCTACGATGTCCGCGGCGAAATTCCTCGCCGGGCCCAAGGTGATCTTCGGGCTCAGCGCGCGCTCGATCGCGAACTTGAAGGTCTGTGCGGTAACAGGCGCGTTCGACGGCGGCGAGAAGCGGAAGCCGGGGCGAATCGTAAACGTGTAGGTCTTTCCGTCAGCCGAGCGGGCCGGCTGTGCCGCCGCTACCTCCGGCTCGGGTCGTGACCCCGCCGGTGCCGGACGGTCCACGTAGTTGAAGAGTCCCGCGCAGGTCGCGTACATGATCGTCCAGGACGGGAGGGTGTTGGCGACTGCGGGATCGAGCGAGTCGAGCCCGTACGCGGAGTCGACGCACACGACATCGCCGGTCCGGACCCCAGGGCAGACGAGCGCCGTCTGGACGGACACCCAGACCCGGCCGTTCCCGACGGCGATCGCCTGCGGGCTGCCGCCGATCTCGATCGTCTTCACGACCCTGCCGCGCACGGGATCGATCCGGGACACGGTGCCGTCGCGGCTGTTTGCCACCCAGACGCTGCCGAAACCGACCGCGATGCCGGTGGGCGACCGACCGACCGGGATCGTCGTCGTCACGGAGTTCGTCGCAGGATCGATCCGAACGACGGCGCCGGCAAGGCGGTCGGCTACCCACACCGCCCCTGCACCGACCGCCACCGCGTCCGCGCCGTCACCGACCGCGATCGGCGCGATTGCGAGCTTCGTAACGGGATCGATCCGGGCGATGTTGTTGCCGCGCGCGTCACCGACCCACACTGCGCCTGCGCCGACCGCGACGCTGGAGGGACTGTTATCCGTGTCGACGTTGGCTGTGATCGCGTTGCCTCCGGGGTCGAGTCGCTCGAGAAAACCCGCCTCGGCCGCTACCCAGACCGCGCCACCGCCGGCGGCGACGCTCGCTGCGGCCCACGGCTCGCCGTGTACCACCCGCCGACCCCGCCCCACGACGTCGAAGCGCGGATCGATCTTGATCAGCTCGGGAAAGCCATCGGACCGCCTACGGACGACCCAAACGCCGCTTCTCCCCACAGCAAGACTGACCGGGACTCCGCCAACCGGGACGGCATGAACGACCTTTCGGCTCGCGAGGTCGATGCGGGAAACGCTGTGATCAAAGAGGTTTGCGACCCAGAGGGCGCCGTTGCCGAGTGCGAGCGCCGCCGGTGCAACGCCGACTCCGACCTGGTCGGTAACCCGATTCGAATCGGGGTCGATGATCGCGACCTGGTTGCCCGTGATGGTCGCCCGCGGCACGGAGTGATCGCTCCAGGCGAAGACCGCGGCCGCAGAAACGGCGACGACAGCTGCCGAGGCGAGGACGACGACGAGCACCCGCTGGTTGCGGAGCACTGCGGGCCAACGCCTCGACGTCGACCGAAAGCCCGCTGCAGAACGTGACCGTTCGGATGACGGCAGTTCGATAGCCGGGTCGTGAGTGAGGATCGACTGTTCCAGACGCCGCAAAGGCTCGCCCGGCTCGAGCCCCAGTTCCTCGACGAGTGTCCGTCGAGCGTCCCGGTAGACGTTGAGCGCCTCCGCCTGACGGCCGCAACGGTAGAGGGCGAGCATGAGCTGCCCGCGGAGACGCTCCTGCAGTGGGTTCTGAGCGACAAGCATCTCGAGCTCCCCGACGAGGTCGACGTGCCGGCCGAGCGCCAGGTCGACGTCGATCCGCTCGATCAACGCATTCAGGCGAAGCTCCTCGAGCCGACCGATCTCGTGCTGGGCGAACGCCTCATAGGTGAACTCAGGGAGCGGAGGGCCGCGCCACATCGCGAGCGCTTCGCGCAGCAACAGGGACGAACGCTCAGGGTCACCGGCGGCCTGCGCCGTGCGCCCGTCCGCGAGCCGTTGCCTGAACCGGTCGACGTCGAGCTCACCCTGCCCGACACGGAGTGCATACCCTCGTGCCAACGTCTGCAGACGGTCGTCGCCCAATACGCGGCGCAGCTGGGAGACGTGGTTCTGGAGGATCTTCGCCGCCGTCGGCGGCGGCTCCTCGTCCCAGAGCCCGTCGATCAACCTGTCCGACGGAAGCGGTTCGTTCGGGTGGATCAGCAGGAACGCAAGCAGCGCCCGCTGCTTGCCGCCGCCGATGGAGGCGGTCTCCCCTCGGTCGTCGCGGACCTCGAGCGGACCGAGGATGCGGAAATCCATCTTCCTGGCACCTGACCGTACCACCCTTGCGACAGATCGTGTGCACGGCTCGACGCCTCCATTGCTGTCGCGAGAGCGGTCGTTACCGCCGCATGACCAAGCGCTTACCGAGCTCCGCAACGCTCGTCTGCCCACCGCATCCGCGGTCGGCGGGTCAAAGGAGCGCACCATGAGACATCGCCTGCCCACGAGCGTGACTGTCGCCCTGGTGGTCGCGGCAACCGCCGTCCCGCTCGCTCACGCGGTGGGCTCGGACGCCGGCAACAAGTCGGACTACCCCCAACTCTTCGCCCACGCGACGGACATAGACGACGGCTACAAGTCGGGCTACCCCCAGCTCCACGCCATCCACACGTACAAGGCGACGATCTCACCCGCGGCGAGCTCGCACGTCGGCTACCCGTCCGGCCGCAACCAACTCCGTGCAATCCACGCCTCCGCCGCACAAGCCTCATCGATCGAGACCGCCGATCGCGCCTTCCACTGGGGCGACGCGGCCGTCGGCGGTGGAACGGCAGCCCTGGTGATCTTCGGCGCGGCGGCCGCCGCCCTCGTCCTCAGCCGCCGCCACAACACTATGGCCACCTGAACGCGCTTCGGGAGACCGAATCGCCGTCAGGCGAGTGAGCCGACCCGCCTCGAAGCGGGTGATCAGGTGCGCCCATTGCGGCTGGCTCGGCCGGTCACCGCATTAGCGCCCGGGGTGTTGGAAAATCGAGAGTTGCGCGTGCACCCTCGCTCGATCACGCTGTGCCGATCGCGGTGACCAGAGATAGAGGAGGACGTCGATGGCGCGCACACCGCTAGCGAATGTCGTTGAAGACGCGGTCGCACGGATCGCGGACGCTGAGCTCCGTACGACGCGGCGCGGCCTCATCAAGGGTGCGGGCGCCGCCGTCGTCGGCGCGACGATGCTCGGGAGGCTCGCAGGCCCGGCACGGGGGGCGAATCGTGACATTCGGATCGCCGTCGTCGGCGCCGGCCTCGCGGGCCTGACCTGCGCCTACCGGCTGGGGCAGGCCGGCTTGATCGCGGATGTCTACGAGGCCTCGAGCCGGGTCGGGGGGCGCTGCCTCACGGGTCGCGGCGACTTCGCCGACGGTCAGATCTACGAGCACGGCGGTGAGCTCATCGACACCGGCCACCGCGCGATCCGCAACCTCGCGGGCGAGCTCGGGCTCGAGCTCGACAATCTGCTCAAGGCCGAGAAGAAGGGCACCGAGCAGCTCGGCTACTTCTTCGGCAGGCCGTACACGTTCGACCAGATGGTCACCGACTTCCAAGCGGTCCTGCCGCAGGTGCACCGACGTCAAGGCGGCGGGATACCCGACGCAGTACAACTCGTTCACACAGCGGGGCTACGAGCTCGACCACGTGTCGGTCTACGACTACATCGCGCAGTACGTCCCCGGCGGCCATCGTTCGTCGCTCGGCGCCTTGCTCGATGTCGCCTACAACATCGAGTACGGCGCGGAGACGAAGGAGCAGAGCTCCCTCAACTTGCTCTACCTCCTCGGCTACTCGCAGCCGAATACGTTCGAGACCTTCGGGGAGTCGGACGAGAAGTTCCGCGTCCGCGACGGCAACGACCAGGTGCCGACCGCGCTCGCGGCGAAGCTCGGTTCGCAGATCGTCGCGAACACCGCGCTGACCGCGATCAAGCAGAAGCCGGACAACTCGTTCAAGTTGACGTTCGGCAGCGGCTCGGCGGCGTTCGACAGGGTGTACGACCACGTCGTTCTCGCGCTGCCGTTCTCGATCCTCCGAACCTGTGACGTCTCGCAGGCCGGCTTCAACGCAGTGAAGACGGACGCGATCGACAAGCTCGGGATGGGCACGAACACGAAGTTCCACCTCCAGTTCACTTCGCGTTTCTGGCGCGATCAAAGCTGCAACGGCGAGACGTACGCCGATCGCGGCTACCAGAGCACGTGGGAGGTGTCGCGGGCACAAGACGGCTCGAGCGGACTGCTCTCCTGGTACACGGCGGGAGCGAGGGTGTCTCGGTCGGCAGTGGAACACCGCAGTCGCAGGCGGCGAGGTTCCTCAAGCAGGTCGAGCCGGTTCTGCCCGGCGCGACCGCGAAGTGGAACGGCCGCGTCACGCGCGACTACTGGACGGGCTACCCGTGGACGAAGGGCTCGTACTCCTACTGGAAGGTCGGGCAGTACACGCGTTTCTCGGGCGCCGAGGGAGAGCGTTCCGGCAACTGCTACTTCTGCGGCGAGCACACCTCGGTCGACTTCCAGGGCTACCTGAACGGCGCGGTGGACACCGGCGAGGCGGTCGCCAAGGAGGTGATCGGCCGCGCGAGCTAGCCGTCGTCCCGCGTTCTGGACCGACCGATGCGGTCGTGCCGCCGATGGACGAGCTGGTGCGCCTGTTCGCAGGCTACGGCTGCGAGATCCTCGGACCTCCGCTCTCGCTCAGCGACAACTCATAGCCTCGAGACGGACGGTTGCTCGGCTTTGCCTCGGTGGGCTGCCCGATGAACGACACGTGCGTCGGCTTGGGCTCAGAGTGGTGGCAGTTCCTTCGTCGTCAGGGCGAAGACGCTGTGGATCGGCGTGGTAACGGTCGCGATCCCGTCCGCCTGTACCTTGACCGGCTGCCTGCGGAGCTTGATCCCGCCACGGCCGCCCAGGTTCCAGTGCAGGAGCTGAAAAGCTGTGTTCTTCGGGAGGCCGCCGATCCTGTAGGTGGCGCGGATCCTGGAGGGCGTGTTGAGGCTTGCGCCACGATCGTCGAGCCCGAAAAGCGTCAACTGACCGGCGGGGCTCTGCAGCGCGACGAGATGCTTGCTGTGGCTTTCGTTCGGGATCACCGAGCGCACCTTCCAGCCGCGAGCCGTGGTGATGTTGAAGAGGCGCAGGAGGTGGTACATGGGCAGCAGCTCCCATTCCCTGCGTGCCGGCGGCACAGGTGGACCGATCGCCCAGAACTGCTGCAACCCCTTCGGTGGCTCGGTCAGATCGTACTTCCCGAAGTAGCAGTCCCACTTGAGCGTGCCGGCATAACCGCGCTGGGCGGCGCGGATCATGAACCACGCGTGCTGGAAGGGTGCGATCTTGGAGTGGGAGATCGGCACCTTGGCCCCACCTGGGCCGTGGAAGTTGCCAGGGTTCACGCCGCGAGCCTTGTTGCGATCCTTGCCGCGAGTGCCGAACTCGGTGACGAGCAGAGGCTTCGTGAGGTGCAGGTGATCGACGACGCGACGGACCTCCCGCAGCCGCCTCTCGAACTTGTCGACGCCCTGACGACCTTCTCGATCGTAGTTCCAGTAGATATGGACCGAATAGGCGTCGAGGACTTCGTCCAGCTGCGACGCCGCAATGTGCTTGAACCAGGCCAGCTGATTGAACGGGCTGAGCTCGTGCAGCCGGTCCACGGTCGGTTTCTCCGGCCCCTCGATCAGATCGCCCCCCATCAGCCCGATCTGACGGCGAATGCCCCTCTCGGTGAGCTTCCGGTGCAGCAGGCGGTACATCTTGCCCAGCCTCTCCGGCGTCAGCGGGATCGCGGGCGGGTTGTCCGGGTCCGGCTGGGTGTTCGGCTCGTTCGCGATCGTCGCCCACCGGAGATTCCGGGCGCTCCTCGGGACCGCGCCACTCTTGATCAGCACCTCGAGCGCGTTCGCGAACCGCGTCATCATCGTCTCGTCGAGCGGGCCTCCTTGCCAGGTGACGTTGATGATCGCGCCCGCCTCTTGCGCGAGCTTCACGACTTCGACGAACGAGTTCCACCGCTTCTTCTGCTCCTCGGTCTGACGAACGTTCACGTCGGACGCCGGACGAGACTCGTCGAACGGCACACCTTCGTGCTGGTTGTTGTAGAAGATCCTGGCGAACTGCGGCGCGAGGCCGACGACCTTCTTCCTCAGATCCTGAAACGACGCCTCCGGCGCGCCGAGCTCCACCGTCATCCGGTGCGAACACATGCTGGTTGAACTGCACGCCGAAGCCGCGGAAGCTCGGCACGAGCACGTCACGGGAGAGCTGGAACTCAGGTCGTGGAGCCATGCTCCTCCAGAAGCAGTTGCGGCGCCGGCCGATGCTAGCATCATGTGAGCTTTGATACAAGAAAGGCCAGGGGGCAATCTCTCGCGGCGACATGGGCGCGGGCGGGGGTCTCCAATACCCTCTCGTGACACGTGGCTCCCCTGGAGTTCGGTGTCCATCTTCCATTGATCTCGTTCACGGGCGAGCAGCGCTCGCTCGACGACCTGCTCGCATTCACGAGAGCGGCGAACGATCTGGGCTACACGCACCTCTGCACGAACGACCATCTCGTGTTCTCACGCCCGTGGCTCGACGGGCCGACCGCGCTGGCCGCCATGCTTGCGCACAGTGGCCGGATGACGCTCGCGACAACCGTCGCCGTGCCGGTGCTTCGTGGGCCGGCGGCGACCGCGAAGATCCTCGCTGCGATCGACCTGCTGTCCGGTGGCCGTCTCCTGGTCGGGCTCGGCCCCGGTTCGTCGGCTCGGGACTACGAGCTGGTCGGAGTGAGCTTCGAGGAACGCTGGAAGCGGCTGGACGAGGCCGTGCAGACCCTGCGTGCGTACTGGCGAGGCGACGACGATGCCTTCGAGGGCACGTTCTACTCGAGCGCGGGCTTCACGCTGGAACCGACGCCGGCTCAACGCCCCGGCCCACCGATCTGGATCGGGAGCTGGGGGTCGGCGGCCGGGCTGAAACGTGTGGCACGGCTTGCCGACGGCTGGCTCGCCTCCGGCTACAACACGAACCCGGAGCTGTTCGCCCAGGCGTGGTCGGACGTTCGGGCAGAGCTGGAGGCGCGGCGGCGGGATGTGGCGCGGTTCCCGAACGGCATCGCAACGATGTGGTGCTACGTCACCGAAGACCGGGCGCGCGCCGACGCCATGCTCACGGACGTGCTGGCGCCCTTGCTCGATCGTCCGGTCGAATCGCTCCGCTCGATCCTTCCGATCGGCTCGGCGGAGGAATGCGCGGCGAAGCTGCTGGCGTACGAGCAGGCGGGCGCGCAGCGCGTCTTCCTCTGGCCGCTCGCAGACGAGCGCGCCCAGCTCGAGCTGTTCCGCGAACGCGTCGTGCCACTGCTCGACGCCGGGCGAACGTAGGTTGGCGTCCACAGTCGATGGGACGCGGATCTCGGACAGGTCCTGATGAACCTGGTCGAACGACCCGGGCGGCGGCACGAATCGGAGCTACGGTTGGAGTGGAGAGATCCGGGTGTGGCCCGGCAGAGGGGTCGCCGCGTCGCCGAAGTTTGCCAACCTCGAGAGGAAGGCCATGATGGCCGAAGCGCCGAAGCAGGTGCGCTGCTCGTTTTGTCAGAGCGAGTTCGACGAAGACCTCGAACTGGCGCCGCTACTGTCGGCTGCGCATCGCCGGCGCGCGTCGGACAGCACCTTCTGCTCGACGTACTGCCGCGACTGCGTCCTGGCACTGGCCGCGCTCCACCCTTCGCCGTTGGCGTCGGGCGACTTCACCTCGAAGCGCGCGCTGCTCGTCGATCGCTTGCTCGAGCTCTGGCGACAGGGTCAGGGACCAGACCCCGCACTTGTCCTCCAGGCTGCCGAGACCGCCAGTAGCGGCCTCGTGATCGCCGACGCCGTCTGACCAACGCGAATCGCGTCTCCGCGACGTCCCTCGACAGCTGGCGCGGCGGCCGTCTGGGACAGTGTGTGACGCGACTCCCGCCAGACGCAGAAGGAGGCGACCGAGAAATGCAGATCGACCTGCTGGGACAGAGAATGCTCGAGGTAACCGACGAGGAGGCAACAGCGATCCGCGCCGAAGTCGACGCGCTGGGTGCGGTCGACGCAATTCGGGGATCCGCTTCAGACGGTCAGACCCTGGAGGTCAACGAGGGCAACGTCGTCGTCGTCGTGCGTGCTCTCGATCACGTACGCAACTCGCACGGGTCTCATCGCGCGACCGACGAGGCTCGCGACTCCCTCCTTCGCTATGTGGCGCTCTCGCCCCTGGCCTACAGGCTCCGGTCGTGGGAATTCCAGGGCGGTGAGGAGCACACGTTCTGGAGCTACACGGGCACGTACGAAGAGAACGACCGGATCGTCGTTGCCCAGGCGAAGGCTTACGACGTCGTCCGCGTCGAGCGTCAGGCGACTCCGCTCGAACACGGCGTCCTTTTGGTGCAAAGCAGTCGTTGAGCCAGGTCCAGGCCGTAACGGCAAGCGCGGGCGGCCAGCCCGATTCGCTTGCTCACGAACTCGGGGTGAACAGCTTCCAGTGGCCCTCGGAGACGACTTCGACCGTGCCGTCGGTCACTTTGATGGCGGTCTGATCGTCAATCGCATACGCCGGATGTGGGATCCTGGCCGCCCATCGTTCGGCGTTCGCCATGGTGTTGTCCGGCAGGTCCTGGTGATCCACGTGCGGGAAGATCGAGAAGTCGACGATCCCGAGCGTTTCGTCACCGCCGGTGGGCGGCTTCCAGCCGACGAAGTCCTCACCGACCCTGGGGGTCATCACCATGCTCCCGGCGCTCAGCCCCACCCAGACCGTCTCGCCCAGCGACGCCAGCAGGCCTGCCAGCCCGGACTGCCGCATCCAGTGGCACAGGTACAAGGCATCGCCGCCTGAGGCCAGCAGGACGTCGGCCTCCTGGACCACGGGAACCCAGCGTTCTTCGTCGATGCTGGGTAGCGCGGTCAGCTCCAGCACTCCCAAGGACTTCCAGCCCAGCTCGCACATCGGGCAGCGGGGCTCTTGTCCACTGATGAACTGCCACGCCTTCTCGCCGGGACCGACCCAGGGGTGCCCGTACATCGCGGTAGGAATGCAGAGGGCGCTGGACTCGCTGATCGGTTTGCCGAGCAGGTCGACCAGCGCGTCGCGGATGCTCGCGTTCTTGATGCCAGCGGACGTGAGAAGAAACCTCATACTGCCTCCCGGAGTCATGACTGCAGACGAGAGCTTTCGAGAGCTCTCGAGGCGCTTGCGGGTACGTCTGCGGTAGAGACTGGCAAACCATCCAAAGCTCATCGGCTCCGGCCAGATCTAGCGTTCGCCCGTTCGGATCCCGGGAGCGGCGAGGCACCGCGGCCCTTCCGGTTCACTCTCGACGCTAGACGTCCACCGTGACGTGCGCGAGGAGCGCGGCAAGAGGGCGCGGAACGCGCTCGAGGTCGACGGCCTCCACGAGGAGCGGTGCGTGCCTGATCTTTCCGGCGCTGCTTCCGAAGAAGCGCCGGAGCTGATCCTCCACCGGACGGTCGTGCCACTGCGGCTGCTTTTGGAACGTTCGGAACGACGAGAGCTTCCCGCTCTTCTCGAGAACGGCCTCGACGCCTGCCTGGCCGAGTGAGCGGATCAGCTCACCCTCGAGATCGGGTCTGCAAACGTAGAAGCCGATGCGCTCGAGCTCCGACCGTGTGCCGGCGGGCCCGAGGCCGACCCGCTCCAGGGCGCGCCCGAATGCGCGGACTTCGCCGTCGTCGCAGAGGCCTGCCACGCGTACGTCCGGCGCGAGCCGGCTCACCACGCGGCCGATCGCCTGTGCGCCCCCGATCGAGACGAGCTCGATTCGCCGGCGCTCGAGGTCGTAGCCGCAGCGCCGGGCCAGCGTCTCGAGTGCCGCCCTGTCGCTCGGTCCCTCGACGAGGACGAGCCAGCGGATGTCTGTCGCGAGATCCATCTGCCGGTGGCAGTGTTCTACCGGGGCGGCACACGCGATTCGCGGAATGCGCGAGGATGCCGACCGGGCACGACGCCACCAGGCTCGACCCATAGCTTCCCGGACGTCGTCGCCTACCCCGAAGACGGATATGCGTGGGTGGCGACGCGCGATCCCGATCCCGAGCTACTCGCGAGAGGCGGCGATCCCGGCATCATCGCTCGCTTCGAGATCCCGATCGAGTAGATCTGTCGGCCGTCGCTCGAGACGCGAAGAGGCCGCGAGTGCGGCCTCTTTCGCTTCGAGCAGCAACTCGCTCCGGCCGCGATGGTCGCCAACCCTGACCACGACCTGAGCTGCGTCAGGTCGGAATGCGGTACAGCCGGCCCTGCGTGTTGTCCGCGAGCCAGACCGAGCCCTTGCCGGGTGCCAGCCCGTGCACGTCGACCCGGCCCTGCGCGGTCGCGACCGTCGAGACGACGCCTGCGGCCGTCACCCGCCGCAGCGCCGCCATCGTGGGGAACCCTGTGCGGTCGACCTCGGCCGTCCTGGTCGGGATCCAGAGCGACCCGGCCGCCGCGACGACGTCGATCCCCGTGCCGCCGATGTCGATCGACCGCACGGTGGCGCCGGTCTCCGGATCGACGTCGAGGAGCGGGACGCCGCGACCCGTGACCCAGAGGCGGCCCCCGAGCAGCGCGAGACGTTCGGCTGCCGCATCGGAACCGCCGAGGGTCGATAGGAGCGTGGCCTTGTTGCTCGTGGCGTCGATTCGGTAGAGCGTGTTGTCGCGATGATTCAGGAGCCACGCCCGTGTTCCCGCGAAGACCATGTCGGCCGGCCCGTCCCCGACCGCGATACGGGCGACGACCCGGTTGTTCGCCGGGGAGACCCGGAGCACGCGTGATCCCTGGTCGTCGGCGACCCAGACCGAGCCGGCGCCGAGCCAGATGTTGTACGCCGCGTTCACACCCAGTCGGATCCGGCGGATGACGCGTGCGCCACCGGGGTCGAGGCGGTAGAGCGTCGAACCCGAGTCGAGCGCCCAGATGGAGCCGGGCCCGGCCGCGACCGCGATGACCGGTGCGTCGAGCGCCACGGTGGCCGTCCGCCTGCCTCCCGGCGGGGACAGCCTGACGATCCGCGCCTGCTCCTTGCACGCCACCCAGGCCACATCGCCCCTGAGCGCCAGTGTCATCGTCGGCCAGTAGGGGCCGGCTGACGCGCACGCGCGAACGGACGGGACATTCGGGATGCGGCCGGCGTCGGCGCCGCCCGCAGACGGCACTCCGACGGCGAGCATCGCTCCGGTGACAAGTGCGACGACTCTCATGGCTGCTCCAAGTACCGACGAATTCGCACTAGTTTACCGACGAGCTCGCATCATGTCCAGACGTAGGATCCGGAGGTGGATTGGGCGAACGCGAAGCCGACCTCCTGCAGGAGCTCTACTCGACCGGCCTCCTGGTCGGGCTGCTCGTCGACCGAGAGCTCGCCAGGGCGGGGGTGTCGCAGCAGCTGTTCTCGTTCCTCGGCTGGGTCTCGACCCTCCAGCCCGTGACGCCCGGCACCCTCGCTGCCGAGACCGGTCTTCCTCCTACCACGATCCGCGACTACGTCCGCAGGCTCGTCCAGCGTGGTGACGTGCGCCGGGTGCCCAACCCGTCCGACGGGCGATCGTACTTCCTCGTCCTCACGCCGAGCGGACAGCGGATCGCAAGCCGGGGCTGGCCCGCGGTGCTCGCGGCGTACGCGCGCATCGCCCGCCATCTCGAACGTCCGGCAGCCGAGCATCTCGCCGCCGCGAGAGAGCTTCGGGAGGCCGTGAAGCAGGCCCTCGCCGAGCCCGAGAACGCGCTGCCACCGCCGCCGATTCCCTGACGGCCCATCGAGATACCCGCCCCGAGGGATGTTTCCCCCGCGCCGACCGGTAGGCTCGCGCCGTGGCCGAGGCTCCGCTCGAGGACGTCGGTTCGGGGCTCGTACCCGCCGGCGAGGGCTGGTTCGTCGTGAACGCGCGGGACGCGAGATGGTTGACGTTGGACAAGCGCGGCTCGAGGTGCGACTTCGAGAGCGAGGAATTCGCGTTCCCGCAACTCGGCATCGGGCTCCATGTCCTGGAGCCGGGCGAGCCGGCCGGCCTCTATCACTCCGAGTCGCAGCAGGAGGCGTTCCTCGTGCTGTCCGGGGAATGCAGGCTGCTCGTCGAGGACATGGAGCGGCTCCTCCGTCCGTGGGACTTCTTCCACAGCCCCGCCGGGACCGAGCACATCTTCGTGGGGGCAGGCGACGGGCCGTGCGTGATCCTGATGACCGGTACCCGGTCGACGGACATGGAGGGGCACTATCCGGTGTCGGAGCTGGCCGCTCGCTACGGCGCGAGCGCGGACGAGGAGACGGCCGACCCGGAGCAGGCGTACGCGCGGTTCGAGCTCGGACGGTGGGAACGGCCGCCCTCGTGGGACCGCCTCCCCTGGGCCTAGCCGGACGTTCACGGCGGCTCGCCGGCGGACCGCGAAGATCACCCCCGCCAACGGCCGTATCGTGTCCGCTGTGACCACGGCGGATCCCGTCACGTTCCTGATCGCCGTCGCGCTCGCCGCGGGGATGTCGACCGGCGTGTTCGTGCACGCCACCAGGCACGGAAGCCGTCACCCGACGGCCTGGGGTGTCGCCGCATTCCTCCTCGCCGGGGTCGCGGTGCCCGTGTACTTCATCCGGTACTGGCTGCGCCGCGGCGCTCGAGAGTAGCCTCGCCCGGCGCAAAGGTCGTCTTCGAGCGGCACATGGCGGCCGCTCTGGCTCGCGATCGACGTTCCGTCAGTCGAAACCGAACAGCGGTGGCAGGACGACCACGACCGTGGCCGCCCAGAGCGCGAAGACGGGAAGGTAGGTCGTCTGCCATCGCTCGAGCCGGTGGAGACGGCTGCGTCGCCTGAGGAAGCGGACGGCGAGCCAGGCCGCCCCGGCCAGGTTCACGAGCAGGACGAGATTCAGGCCGAGCGCTGCCGTTCGGTTCGGGGTAAACCCGAGGTCGCCGATCCGGGCGATCATGGCGCCGAGCACCATCAGGTCGAGCACGAGGGCGCTGGCGACGGCGACCAACTGGATGCCGTCCATCCATCCAGGAGACGACGTGGACGGGTCCCGCGCGGACATCCCGTACAGGACGAGCGCGAGTACGACCACCAGGAGGGCATCGAGGACGCTGAGGAGCTCGCGATCGAAAGCGCCGCCGAACGCGGTCACGGCGTAGACGACAGCCGCGCAGGTCAGCATCACCGCGAACAGCGGCGTGAAGAGCATCGTCAGCACAGGGGCCATGTTCTCGACGACCTGTTGCTTCGACTCGACGAGCCATGCGGCAACGATCACCCCGCCGGCCGCTCCCGAAGGCACCACCCACTCGGCGATCCGATCGGGGTCGATCCCGGTTGGCTCGAGGAGCCCCGCGGTCAAGCCCATGAGCACGCCGCCCCCGAGCGCAATCAGCACGTAGTAGATGAACCATTCGCCCGTGAAGCGGACGAAGTCCATGCGCCGCTCGTGCGATCGGATCGTGCCGCCCATGTACGGGTAGGCGACCGCGAACCACAGCACCACGGGCAGATGCAGAGCGACGAGAACCTCCGTGTCGGCGTCCGCACCCCATGGGTAGAGGTTGACCACGAGCGCAGCGACCGCGAACGGCACCGCCGTCAGGACCCATTGCCGGGTGTCGAGCCGCCGGTGGCGCGCGAAGTACGCGGCGAGAAACGGCAGCACGAAGAGACTGGCGTTCCGCGCCAGCCAGCTCGTCTCCTCGTCGGGGAAGCCGGCGGCGAGCCGCGCGACCTGGATCACGACGGCCGCGGCCACGGCGAAGACGAGCGGCTCGAGCCAGCCGCTGGACGAACGCGCCGGCTCGTCCTCGCCGCTCAGGAGAAGCTGCTTCCAGAGTCGGCCGCTGTGCTCGCGCGCAAACTCTCGGGCCAGGCCGTCCACATCCCCAAGCCGTTTGACGGCGATCAGGAACGCCTCGTCGGCTGTGAGGCCGGCGTCGTTCAGCTCGGCGATCTGGTGACGAAGGTGATCCTCCAGCTCATCGACGTCGTGGCCGTTGACGGCCGGGGCGCGTGCGACGTACGCCCGCCATTCCGCGATCCGTGACTCCACGCTCGCCACTGCTCACGCCTCGCCGAGAGCCGTCAGCACGGCGCCCGAGCCCGGCCAGACGTCGTTCAGTGCACGCGTGACCGCCGCCCATTGCCGGCGCTGGTCTGCGAGTGCCGCTCGTCCCTCGTCGGTGATCGCGTAGTACTTGCGCCGACGGCCTTCCCGTGGCGTTCGCCACTCGGTCGTCACGTAACCGAGCCGAAGGAGCCGATGGAGCAGCGGATAGAGCATCCCGTCGGTCCACTCGAGCTCGCCTCCGGACAGCGCGCGGACCCGCTTCAGGATGGCGTAGCCGTAGCTCTCACCCTCGGCCAGGATCGCGAGCACGAGCGGTGTCGCCGAGGCCGCGACGAGGTCCTTGTCGATGTGCATGCTCCTCCATAGCTCGAACTACCATGCATAGAAGCACAAGGTAAGAGGAGGCGCAAGCCGTTCAGCGTGGCGCGACGCGTCGTAGCGCGATGCTACGTGGCCGCCGGGAGTTGCTTCAAATGCTCCCGAGATCGGGCCGCGCCCCGGCGTGGATCGAGCACACACCTTGCGCTACGGTGGCCAGGCGAATGACCTCCAAGCCGCCCATCTTCGACTTCTTGCAGAGTCGGGGAGCGCGCCCGTCTTGCCCGTTCTGCGGCCACGAGGACTGGCACGGGTGGGACGAACGGATCACGCTCGACCATGCCATCGGGAGTGCGGCCGTCGACAGGCGAGGCGAGGCGTTCCCGCTCACCTGTGGGAACTGCGGCTTCATCAGGCTCCAGTCCACTCATGTGCTCGATGACCCACGCGACCGGTCGCGGAACACGGGCAATGCCTAGCTCTCACGATGCGCTCGGCGCCCAGGAAGAGCTCCGGAAACGCGCATTGACGGCGTTTCTCGACGCGCGAGTCCGTGAAGGCTACCTCGTCGAGACTCGCACCGATACGCATGCGATCATCGCGCCGGCTCACCGACGTCGCTCGGTCCTCGATCTCGTCCGCAAGCCGAAGCTGATCGAGCGCCATGTCGTCTCGGTCGACAGCGACGGCAAGGTGTCAACGCGGCCGGCGGAGCCGGTGCGCTTCTGAACCACGAGATCCGCCGCCGCCGTCCGACGTCGGAATCCATTGCGGCTCCGACCACGCTGACCCGCCGATTCGTCCCCGTGCGTCGCGGCGCATAGGGTATGAGGCATGCACCTCTCCGGGGTCACGGTTCGAACAGACCAGGTGCAGCTGCTCGCTGCGCTGCTGGACGGCGACGACCTGGCCGCGAAGCTCGAGCTGGCCATCAAGAACCGCAACGACCTCGTCGCTCTCAGCCCGTCGGACCGCGAGCGGATCGTCGACGTCCTGCCCGAGCCGCCGCCTTCCGGGCTAGCCGAGCTCCGAAGCGTCCTCGTCCGGCAACTGAGCAAGGCGCGGGAGCGCGAGACCCAGGCGGCACGAAGCCGAGATGCGCAGCAGATGCGCGACGCGCGAGAGCGCCGCAGCCCGTAACCGGACGTGGCGGCTGCTATTCTGGGGCCGAGCAAGAGCGGGTCCGGTCTGCGCGGTTGTGCGCCTTCCCTACGCGTTCGTGAGTCGTGAGGGAGGTGTATTTTCTATGGCAGAAGGAACCGTGAAGTGGTTCGATGATGCGAAGGGCTACGGGTTCATCACCCCGGCCGAG
Source organism: uncultured Actinomycetes bacterium (assembly GCA_963845965.1). GTDB lineage: Bacteria > Actinomycetota > Thermoleophilia > Gaiellales > Gaiellaceae > Gaiella. Next base: position 155,210 of record CAWJUF010000002.1, read on the forward strand.
GGGTCGAAGGATCTGTTCGTGCATCACAGCGGCATCGCCGGCGACGGGTTCAAGTCGCTCGCCGAAGGCGCGAAGGTTTCGTACGAGCCGCGCGAGGGCCAGAAGGGCCCGGAGGCGGTCAACGTCACTCTGGTGGCGTAAGTCGGAGTTCGGTGGCCCGTGGCCGTCGAGAGGTCACGGGCGCCGGCTCGAATCCCTCTCTCGAACAAAGGAGGCGGCGATCGCCGTCAAGGAAGAGAAGCTCGAGATGGAGGGCGAGATCACCGAGTCGCTGCGCAACCGGATGTTCCGCGTCACGCTCGACAACGGACATGAGCTAATCGGGTACACCGCCGGCAAGATGAAGCGGTACCGGATCCGGATGGGACCCGGGGATCGCGTCCGGGTCGAGGTCTCCGCGTACGATCTCGACCGCGGTCGGATCGTGTACCGGCTGCGGTAGTGGTGGGACCGTGCGGAAGAGCTTCGTCTCGAGCTCGCGGGGCTGCTTGCGGAGCACGAGCCGACGCTCAGCGACGGTGAGCGTGCCGAGCTCGTCCAGCTGGAGGAACGCCACGGCTGGCGCCCGGGACGGAGGCCGACGCGGCCGGAGCCGAAGATCGCCGCGTTCCTCGACCTGTTCGACAGGGCCGAGCAGGAGGAGGTCACGTACGGCAGCCTCGAGAGCGGCACCGTCGAGGAGCTGCGCTCCACCTTCCGACGCGGCCTGGCCGGGGCGTAGCCGCGTGCGCGGTCGTTTCGGGTCACCGCAGTGCGAATACCCCACGAACCGGTGCCCGGCACTGTAAGGTCGGCTGATGGCCCGCAAGTCGAGAACGAGCAAGGAAAGCGAGACGGGACAGCGTCCCGGTCGTCCCGGTGGTCCGGGGAAGCCGGCCAGACGCAAGTCGTGCTTCCTCTGCAAGGACAAGGTGCGTGAGGTCGACTACAAGAACGTGAACCAGTTGCGCCGCTACCTCTCCGAAAGGGGAAAGATCCGCGCGCCCCGGATGACCGGGGCGTGTCGCAGGCATCAGCGACAGATCGCGGTCGCGATCAAGCGTGCCCGGGAGATGGCGCTGCTTCCGTACGTGTCCGAAGCGGGCCCGCCTTCGCGGTCACGTTCAAGCGAGCGCTCCTGATCACTGCCGACGCCTGTCCGGCCGGAGCGGCGCCACGAAGGCAGGTGAGCGATGCTTGAGTTCGGCGTCGAGGTCACGACGGCCGAGCTCGTCGCGGTCGAACGAGCGTTGCGGGGTCTCGACACGGACGCGGCCAGGACGGCGCTCGCAAAGGCGCATCGCGTTCCTGTCGCTCTCGTGCCGGCCGAGCGAGAGGCGGTGCTCGCGGCGCTCGAGATCGTCCTAGAAGCCGCCCCTGGTGCTGCGGACGACTGGAAGGGGCTTGCCAAGTTGAACGCCAAGCTGCAGCACGAGCAAGAGACCGAGCTCGAGGCGCCACCTGCGCCGAAGCGGCCACGCTCGACAAGGAGCTCGTGACCGACCCGTCCCACCGTCGTGGAGCCGAAAGGGAGGAACCCAGATGGCGCGATCAAAGGCTCAGATGACCCATGCGAAGCGCGACCGTGAAAGGGCTCGTCTGGAGAAGCGCGCACGGAAGCAGGAGAAGAAAGAGGAGAGGCGCGCAGGCTTGACGCCCTCGGACGGCTCCACACCGGAGGCGGACGACTCGACACCCGAGGCGGATGGCTCCATACCGGAGGCCGACGACTCCACACCCGAGGCGGACGACTCCACACCCAAGACGGAGTCCGATCCCGGCTAGCGACAGCGCGGCCGGGGGTCGTCCCCGGTCGACGGCAGCGGTGGCAGTCCGCGCGCGTCAGGCAAGGATCACGGCGCTACCGAGCTCGCGCTCGACCTCGGCTGCGACGTCGGTGCCCAGGAGGCCGGCCAGAAA
>CAWJUF010000003.1:0-243675 GCA_963845965.1 uncultured Actinomycetes bacterium
AGGAGAGGTCGTGCTTCGCCGCGTGCTCGGGCCCCCACTTCATGTGCGCGCGGATCGCCGTCGGCGCGGTGTAGAGGATCGTTACGCCATAGCGCTCGACGATCGACCACCAGCGCGCATGGTCCGGGAAGTCCGGCGTGCCCTCGTAGAGGACGGACGTGGCCGCGTTGCAGAGCGGGCCGTAGACGATGTAGCTGTGGCCGGTGATCCAGCCGATGTCGGCCGCGCACCAGTAGACGTCCGTCTCCGGCTTCAGGTCGAAGATGTAGCGATGGGTCGCCGCGACGCCGACGAGGTAGCCGGCCGTCGTGTGGACGATCCCCTTCGGCTTCGCCGTCGTCCCGGACGTGTACATGAGGAACAGGAGGTCCTCGCTGTCCATCGGCTCGCACGCGCACGTCGCGGGATCGTCCGGGACGTCGAGCTCGTGGAGCCAGCGGTCGCGGCCCGGCGTCATCGACACCTCGTTGCCCGTCCGGCGGACGACGAGGCACGAGTGCACCTTCGGCGCGTCTCCCATCGCCTCGTCGGCGGTCTCCTTGAGCGGGACCGGCTTGCCGCGGCGCCACGCCTCGTCCTGGGTCACGAGCACCTCGCAGCCCATGTCGACCATGCGCCCGGAGAGGGAGTCGGCCGAGAAGCCGCCGAAGACGACGGTGTGCGGCGCGCCGATGCGCGTGCACGCGAGCATGGCGACGGCCAGCTCGGGGATCATCCCCATGTAGATCGCGACGGGCGTGCCCTTGCGGACGCCGAGCTCCCGCAGGGCGTTCGCCATCCGGACGACGTCGCGCTGGAGCTCCGCGTACGTGATCGTGCGTGTGTCCCCCGGCTCGCCCTCCCAGTGGTAGGCGACCCGCTCGCCGAGCCCAGCCTCGACGTGCCGGTCGACGCAGTTGTGAGCGACGTTGAGGCTGCCGCCGAGGTACCACTTCGCGTACGGGAGCTCCCACTCCGAGAGCGTCTCGAACGGCTCGAACCAACTGACCCGTTCGCGCCCCTCCGCCTCCCAGAACGCGTCCGGGTCGCGGTCGTAGATCTCGGGCTTCGCATTCGCCCGGGCCGCGAACGCGGGGTCGGGCGGGAAGCGCCGCTCCTCGTCGAGCAGCGTCGAGATCGTCTGGTCGCTCATCCTGCCTGTACCGCGGCCGAGCGCGGCTCGAGCCCGTACGGGTAGTCCGAGAGCGTCTCGAACCCGTCCTCGGTCACGAGGACGATGTCCTCGAGCCGGACGCCGCCGAAGCCGTGCCGGTAGAGGCCCGGCTCGAGCGTGACGACGTCGCCGACGACGAGGTCGTGACCCGTCTTGCCGAGGTACGGGGCCTCGTGCACGTCGAGGCCGACGCCGTGGCCGAGGCTGTGGTTGAAGCCCTCGCGGAGCACCGTCCCCTCCGGCTTCGACAGGCTGGTCGGGTAGCCGAGCCCCTCGTAGAAGTCGCAGACGGCGCGGTTGAGCGCTGCGCCGTTGACCCCTGCGCGGACGGAGTCGCGGGCCAGCTCGAGCGCCTCCAGGGTGTGCTCGTGCCAGGTGGCGATCTCCGCGTCGGGCGTGCCGACCGCGAACGTTCGGGTCATGTCCGAGAAGCACGCGCTCTCGAGGTCGTACGGGAAGAGGTCGCAAACGAGGTGGTCGTCGTTCGCGACGCGGCCGGAGCCCGTGTGGTGCCCGTCCGCTGCCTGCGAGCCGTGCGCGACGATCAGGTCGTCGCCGCGACAGCCGTGCTCGGCGAAGACCTCCATCGCGGTCGCCCGCAGGAGCTCGCACGTGAGCGGCTCGCCGTCCACGACCCGGCCCCCGTCCGCGGGCTCCGACCGAGCGAGGAGCTCGGCGATCGCGGCCATGCCGGCCTCGGCTGCCCGCGTTGCACGCCGGACGCCCTCGAGCTCCGGCTCGGTCTTCCGCCGCCTGCGGTCGTCGAAGAACCGCTGGTCGGGCACGAGCTCGATCGCGGCCGCCCGGAGCGCGTCGGCGTGCCGGAGCGGGAACGCGCCGGGGACGCGGGCGCTGCGAATCCCGAGCGACTCGACCATCCGGACGGTCAGCGTGGGCCCGATCTCGTAGATGTCGACGCCCGAGCGGATCAGCTCGTCGGACGGGAACGTCTCGGACGGGATGATCTCGATCGAGGGGTCGACGACCGCGATCCGGTCGCCCTCGACGCTCCACACGACGGCGACGCGCCGCCCGTCGACCTCCGCATAGAGGAAGGGGTCGCCGATCTGGATGGGGATCTCGTGCCGGAGCTCGGGGCACCGGCCGGTGTCGCCGACGATCAGGACGTCCGTCACGGGGTTGAGCCTACCCTCCCGCGGGTAGGGTGACGCTCGTGGAGTCGGCCCTCCCGGACCTGCGAGTGCGGCTCGCAGAGGTTTCCGATCTCAGTCGCGCGGCAGGCGTGCTCGGCTGGGACCAGCGCGTGACGATGCCGTCCCGCGGCACCGAGGCGCGCGCCGAGCAGCTCTCCACTCTCGGCCGGATCGCGCACGAGCGGTTCACCGACGACGAGGTCGGGCGGCTCCTCGACCGGGCCGAGCCGCTCGTCGAGTCGCTGCCCTACGACTCCGACGACAGAAGCCTCGTGCGCGTGACCCGCCGCGACTGGGAGAAGGCGCGGCGCGTCCCGAGCGAGCTCCGCGCGGAGATGACGCTCCAGGCCGCCCGAGGGCACCACGCCTGGGTCGAAGCTCGGCGGACGAGCGACTTCGCCTCCTTCCTCCCGTACCTGCGCACGAACGTCGAGCTCAAGCGGCGCTACGTCGAGTGCTTCGAGTGGTCGGACAGCCCCTATACGCCGCTCCTCGACGACTACGAGCCCGGGATGCTGACGAGCGAGGTGCAGGAGGTGTTCGCGGTGCTGCGCCCGGCGCTGACCGAGCTCGTCGCCGCGGCACCGGAGGTCGACGCGTCGTTCCTCCACGGCGACTTCCCGCCCGACGAGCAGCGCGCCTTCGCGGAGCGCATCCTCCGCACGATGGGCTTCGACGACGAAGCGTGGCGGCTGGATCCGACGGCCCATCCGTTCTGCACGTCCTTCTCGAACCGTGACGTCCGGCTGACGACGCGCTACCGGCCCGACGACCTCGAATCGGTCTGGTCGACGATGCACGAGGCAGGCCATGGGCTCTATGCCCACGGGATCGCCGACTCGCTGCTCCGCTCGCCGCTCGGCGGCGCGCCGTCGCTCGGGGTCAACGAGTCGCAGAGCCGGACGTGGGAGAATCTCGTCGGGCGCAGCGGGCCGTTCTGGCAGCACTGGTACCGCCCGCTGCAGGAGCACTTCCCTGCGCTTCGCGACGTGGAGCTCGAGACGTTCGTGCGCGCGATCAACCGCGCCGAGCCCGGGCTGATCCGCGTCGACGCCGACGAGACGACCTACAGCCTCCACATCATCCTTCGCTTCGAGCTGGAGCAGGAGCTGGTGGAGGGGACGGTCGCACTCGAGGATCTTCCCGAGATCTGGAACGCACGGATGAAGGAGTTCCTCGGCGTCGAGGTGGCGGACGACGCGCATGGCGTGCTGCAGGACGTTCACTGGTCGGGCGGCGGGATCGGATACTTCCCGACCTACGCGCTCGGGAACGTGATCTCGCTCCAGATCTGGGACGCGGTGCACGACGCGCTGCCGGACCTCGACGACCGGCTCGCGGCGGGCGACCTGCTCACGCTGTCGGACTGGCTGCGCGACAACCTCTACGCGCTCGGGCGGAAGCTGACGCCGAAGGAGACGATCGAGCGGCTCACCGGCTCGCCGGCGATCGACCCTGCGCCCTACCTCGCCTACCTCGGCGACAAGGTCGCCTTGCTCGCGGCCTGACCCCGTGCCCCTCGGCGAGCGCGAGCAGGACGCGGTCCGGTCGGTGCTGGCCGGGCTCGAGCGAGAGGTGCCCGTCGCGCTCGAGCTCGGGCCGACGGCGACACCCGTCACGCTGCTCGCCGCGGGCGGCAGGGAGATCGACTCGAACGACGTCACGCGCGACCTCGTGGAGGGCGTGTGCGCGCTCTCCGATCGCGTCTCGCTCTCGGTCGTCGAGCACGACGAGCCGGGCCCGTGGCCCCGCACGACGATCGGGGCAGGGCTCGAGTATCTGGGCATGCCCGCGGGATACGAGCTGACGACGCTCGTCCACGGCATCCTCGAGGCGGGCCGCGCCGAGTCGTCGCTGACGCCAGCCTCGCTCGATCGGCTCGGCGCGCTCGACCGGGACGTCACGGTCGACGTCTACGTCACCCCGACCTGACCGCACTGCCCGCCGGCCGTGCTGCTGGCGTACAAGCTCGCGCTCGCCTCGCCCCGGATCACGGCCCGTGGGATCGAGGCGTCGGAGTTCGCCGTCGACGCCGACCGGCACGGCGTGCACGCCGTTCCCGCGATCGTGGTCGACGACCGCTACGCCTGGGCGGGCAACGCTCCCGAGGCCGCATTCGTCGAGCGCGTGCTCGCCGCTTCGGTCGCCTGAGCGTCCTTACACTCAGCCTGTGGACGCGATCGATCATGCGAACGGCCTGCTCGAGCGCTACGCGTGGCTGACCCAGTCGGAGCTGCCCACGGCTGCCAGAGTGTTCGACGCGCACACCCACCTCGGCGAGGACATCGACGGGATGGTGGGCGACCGGGACGAGCTGCTCGCCATCCAGCGCGGCTACGGGATCGAGCGGTCGTTCGTCTTCTGCCTGGACGAGCCCGACCGCCGGCCCGCGTTCACCGCTGCGAACGACCGCACGCTTGCCCACGCGGCCACCGCGCCGGCGGAGCTGCTTCCGTTCGTGCGACTCGACCTCGACGAGGAGCCAATCGCGGAGGCGACGCGGTGCATTGACCTCGGCGCGCGCGGGATCAAGCTCCATCCGCGGGCGCAGCGCTTCCTGCCCGACGACCCGCGCCTCGAGCCCGTGTTCGCACTCGCCGCGGAGCGTCGCGTCCCGATCCTGATCCACGGCGGACGCGGCCTCCCGCCGATCGCGGACTCGCTCGCCCGCCTGCTCGACCGTCACGCGCCGCCCGCGCTGATCGTCGCGCACGCGGGCATCGTCGATCTTGCCGCCATGGCGGAGAACTTCGCGGGCCGCCCGGGCGTCTTCTTCGACACCTCGGTGTGGAGCCCGCTCGACCTCCTCGACCTGTACCGGCTCGTCCCGCCGGAGCAGGTCGTGTACGCGTCGGACTACCCGTACGGCCGACAGCCGAACTCGCTGCTCATGGCGGTGCGCACCGCACGGGCGAGCGGTCTCGACGACGCGCAGGTGCGCGCGATGCTCCACGACACGGCGGCGCGCATCGCCGACGGCGTCGACCCGGTGACGCCGGGTGCGGCGCGTGGGGCCGCTGTGCTCTCCCATCCCGTCCCGTTCCTCCGTATCCACCAGTACCTCACGATGGCCTCGGCCATGCTCTGGTTGCGCCATGCGTCGGACACCTACGGCGTCCTCGGCCTCGCGATCAACGCGTGCGACGAGCGCTCGAACGGGTACCGCGCCGAGGCCGAGCAGCTCCGCGAGCTCCTCGTCGCGACGCGCGACCTGTGGGACCTCGCCGCGCAGACCGAGGACGAGGGCGACCGCCGCCGCGCCCAGCGCGGCGCGTTCCGGCTCGTCCACCTCGCAAGCGTGCTCGCGGTCACGAACGCCGCGTAGCCATCCCGCGGAAAGCGTTTGGGCCGCGAGGCGAGCGTGGTTGGGCTCCTTCGACCTCGCTATGCTCGTCGCTCACGCGCCAACGGACCAAGGAGCGGAGATGCGCGCAGCGTTCACGTCCATCGAGGAGGCCTTGTGACCTACTTGGAGGTTGTGACGCGTGCTTCGCAGAACGCTCAACTTGGGAATCCTGGCGCATGTAGACGCCGGTAAGACGACGCTCACCGAGCGGCTCCTCTACGCTGCCGGCGTCATCGACGAGATCGGCAGCGTCGACAGGGGGACGACGCAGACCGATTCGCTCGCGCTCGAGCAGCAGCGCGGCATCACGATCAAGTCCGCCGTCGTCTCGTTCAGGATCGACGGCGTCGCCGTCAACCTGATCGACACGCCCGGCCATCCCGACTTCATCGCCGAGGTCGAGCGCGTCCTGAGCGTGCTGGACGGGACGGTGCTCGTGATCTCCGCCGTCGAGGGTGTCCAGCCGCAGACCCGGATCCTGATGCGCGCCCTACAGCGCCTGCGCATCCCGACCCTTCTGTTCGTGAACAAGATCGACCGACCCGGCGCCGATTGCCGCCGCGTGCTCGACGAGATCCGGACCACGCTCACCGAGGCGGCAGTGGCGCTGACGACGGCGGAGGAAGAGGGTGGCCGCACTGCCACCGTGGCGGCGTGCGCCGACGGCGATGCCGGCTTCGGGTCACGGGTGGTCGACGTCCTCGCCGAGCACGACGACGCGCTCTTGCGCGATTACGTCGACGACGAGACGACGGTCTCGTGGCGGCGACTGCGCGCTGCGCTCGCCGAGCAGACGTCGCGGGCGCGAGTGCATCCGGTCTTCTGCGGCTCGGCGCTCACCGGCGCGGGCATCGACGACCTCATGGCCGGCGTCGCGGAGCTCCTGCCGGCGCGCTCTCGAGATGAGAACGGGCCGGTCTCCGGGCTCGTGTTCAAGATCGACCGAGGCGCGGCGGCCGAGAGGATCGCGTACGTCCGGATGTTCTCCGGCACCGTCCACACGCGCAACCGCGTCCACTTCGGCCGAGGCTGCAAAGGCAAGGTCACGGCGATCAGGGTCTTCGACGACGGAAGCGACGTCCAGCGCGGAATGGTCTTCGCCGGTGAGATCGCCAAGGTCTGGGGCCTCGCCGGGATTCAGATCGGCGACAGCATCGGCGACGCCATTGGCCGGGCGATGGCGCACGAGTTTCCGCCGCCGACGCTCGAGTCCGTCGTCGATCCGGTCGCAGACGGCGACCGGCACGGACTTCGCGTCGCGCTCACCGAGCTCGCGGAGCAGGACCCGCTGATCGGCCTCCGCCAGGACGACGACCGCCGGGAGATCTCCGTCTCGCTCTACGGCGAGGTGCAGAAGGAGGTCATCCAAGCGACGCTCTCGCGCGATCACGGCATCGAGGTCGGGTTCCGCGAGACGACCACGATCCACATCGAGCGCGTCGTAGGTATCGGTGAAGCTCTCGAAGTCCTGCACGCGAAGACGAAGACGAACGTCACCGGGAAGAGCTCGCCGACGAGCGCCAACCCGTTCCCCGCCACGCTCGGTCTGCGCATCGAGCCCTCCCCGGCGGGCTCGGGGATCGAGTTCCGGCCCGACGTCGACGTGCGCCTGGTGCCGGTCTACGTCTACAAGGGTGTCGACGGCTTCGTCGACCACATGGCGCAGTACGTCCGCGAGGCGTTGGAGGAAGGTGTCCGCGGATGGCAGGTCAGCGACTGCACCGTGACGATGACGGACTGTGGCTACCGAGCGCCGGGAACCACGGCGGCCGACTTCCGCAGGCTGACGCCGTTGGTCCTCATGCAGGCGCTCGAACGGGCCGGGACGATCGTCTGCGAGCCGACGCTGCGCGTCGTCCTCGAGATTCCCGTCGAAGCGATTGGCATGGTCGTCGCAGCCCTGGCGAGGCTCGGCACGACGGTCGAGATGCCGTCGGTGAGGGGCGGGCTCGCCGTTCTGGACACGGTCTTGCCCGCCGCACGCGCGCGTGACCTCCAACGGAGCCTGTCGGGCCTGACGCGCGGCGAGGGAGTCCTCGAGGCGAGCTTCGAGGGCTACGAGCCGGTGGTCGGCGTGCCGCCGACCCGGCTGCGGACGACCCCGAGCCCACTGGAGCCGGGCGAGTAGCCGGCAGACCTCGGCCCTCTCAGACGAGCCGGTGCTGTGTCGCCCACCGCGTCAGCTCGTGGCGGGTCGAGAGCTGCAGCTTGCGGAGCACGCTGGAGACGTGGCTCTCGACCGTCTTCACCGAGATGTCGAGCCGGGCGGCGATCTCCTTGTAGAGGTACCCGCGGGCGATCAGCTGCAGCACCTCGCGCTCGCGCGGCGTGAGCTCGTCGAGCTCGGAGCCGGCCCGCTCGGAGCGGTACGCGTCGAGGACGAAGCCCGCCAGGCGCGGCGAGAAGACCGCGTCGCCCGACGCGACCCGCTCGATCGCCGCCGCGAGCTCCTCGCCAGAGATCGTCTTCGTGACGTAGCCCCGGGCGCCGGCGCGGATGATCGCGATCACGTCCTCGGCCGCGTCCGAGACCGACAGCGCGAGGAAGCGCACGTCCGGCCGCTCGGGCGCGACGGCGTCGATGATCGCGTCGCCGCTGCCGTCGGGAAGGTGCACGTCGAGCAGCACCACCTCCGGGTCGAGCTCCTTGATCAGCGGGATCGCCGCCGCGACCGTCGCCGCCTCGCCGACGACCTCGACTGCATCGCCGAGCTCGGTCTTGACGCCCGCGAGAAAGAGCCCGTGGTCGTCGACGAGGACGATGCGCCTGCTCATGACGCTCCCCGAAGGGGGACGCGCAGCTCCACCTCGGTGCCCTCGCCCGGGGTCGAGACGATCGCCGCCGAGCCGCCCGCCCGGTCGAGCCGTCCCTCGATCGACTCGGCGATGCCGCGGCGGTCCTGCGGGACGGAGGCGGCGTCGAACCCGGCGCCGCGGTCGCGGACGAAGACCGCGATCTCCGTCTCGGTGACCTCCACGTAGACGTCGACCTCCTCGACCCGCGCGAACTTCGCGGCGTTCGTCATCGCCTCGCGGGCGGCGAGCACGATCGCGCCGTCCGTGAGCGCGTCTCCCGAGCTGGCGAGCTCGATCCGCACCCCGAACACGTCCTCGACGTCGGCGGCGACGGTTGAGAGCGCGGCGACGACCGAGGTGCCGTCGTCGCCGAGCGGCCGGTCGGCGTAGAGCCAGCCGCGGAGCTCGCGCTCTTGCCGGCGCGCCAGAGCGGCGACTCGCTTCGGCTCGTCCGCGTGGCGCTGGATCAGCGCGAGCGTCTGCAGCACCGAGTCGTGGACGCGCGCGGCGACGTCGGCCCGCTCCTCGCCGCGGATGCGAGCGGCCCGCTCGGCGTCCCGCTCGAGCGCCAGGCGCCAGAGCCACGGCCCGGCGATGAGGAAAAGCCCGCCCACGACGGCGCCCGGTGCGAGAAGCGGCGCCGGCGCGCCGCCGCCCCCCGCGAGCAGGATCACCGCGCCGATGGCGACGAGTGCGTACCCCGCGTACGAGAGCGGCGCGTCGGGCCGGAGCCCCGAGCCGCGGCGCCATGCGACCGCGAGGCCCGCGCTGACCAGCGCGATCCCCGCTACGGCCCGGTTCGAGAGTCCTACGGCGTGGAGCAGCAGCGACCCGGAGAGGACAACGCCGAGGCCGGCGAGCCACACGGGGCGCCCGTCCGCGTAAAGCCAGAGCGCGAGGTACAGCACGATGCCGGCGCCGCCGGCGAGCGCGAGCAGGGCGAACACGAGCCGGACCAGCGTGACGTCGACGCCGAGCGCCGACGCGATCCCCCCGCAGACCCCGGCGAGCGCCCGGTCGGAGGAGCTCGCTGCGAACGCGGGCAGGGGCATGGCGCGATCATGGTACGGCGCGGTCGATCCGCACCGAGCCCGCGCCGACGGCGGCGTCGAGGACGAGTGTCGCGTTACCGCCCGGCACGGAGACCGTGCGCTCGGCCTCCCACCCGTTCGACTCGGCGCCGAGCACCCGGACGTACCCCGCGCGAGCCCGCGCCCCCAGCTGCAGCGAGACGCCCGAGGGGACGGTGACGTCGAGGTCGCCGATGTCGACGCGCGCCTTGACCGCGCGCGTCTCGCCCGGCGACAGCGCGAGCCGGGAAAGGTCGAGCCGAAGCGACCCGATGCCGAGCTCGTACGAGCTGTCCAGCTGATTCGCGCTGACGGCCGTGTAGTCACGATCTCCGACGCCGTTCCAGACGTGCACGTGGAACACCGCGGCGATGATCGCGGCAGCGACGAGCACGAGCGCGACGAGCGACCCCAGTGCGATCGCGATTCCCTTGAAGAAGCGCCGGATCCGGCGGGAGTCCTGGCGGCCGAGCGCGACGGCCTCGCCTGCCTCGTCCTCGGACCGTGGCTCGGGAAGGCCCTGCCGCGTCAGCCAGAGGATCGCGCCGCCCGCGATCGCGAGGAGGATCCAGACGTCGCCGTGCGGCCAGAAGGAGGCGTTCGAGAGCGCGACCGCGACGGCGACGGCGACGAGCCCGAGCCCGATCAGCGGCCAGGGCCGGTCGCGCCGCTGGCGCAGCGCGCGCGTCGCGACCGAGTCGGCCTCGCCCTCTGCGGGCATCACGAGCGCCGCCGCGGCGTAGACCAGGATCCCCGCGCCGCCGAGGAGGGTGAGCACGACGAACCCGACCCGGAAGAACGCGGGATGGATGTCGAAGTACCGCGCGAGCCCTCCGGCGACGCCGAGGAGGATCCGGTCGGAGCTCGAGCGCTCGAGGCGCTTGGCCTCCGCGATGCGGGTCGTGTGATCGCTCATGACCCGAGGATGACGCATCGAGACCCCGAGTCGCCATCCGGAATGACCCTGACCCGACCCCGAGGGCTACGTCACCGACGCCAGCGCGCGCTCGGCGAGCGTCGCGAGCGCGCGGCGCTTCCAGGTCGTCTGCGGGTTCCCCGGGAGGTCGGCGGTCGGATCGGCCCGGTCGAGCTCCCGTGGGGTGTTGGCCACCCCGGCGGCGACGAGTCGGATGTCGTCTCCCCGTCGCGCTGCCGCGACCGAGACCAGCGGGAACGAGAACGCTGCGCGCTCCCCGAGCCGCTCGTACGCGGAGGCGTCGGGCACGTCCGGCAGGCTCACGGCGACGACGAGCTCGCCGGGATCGAGGGCGAGCAGTGAGCGGTTGTCGGCGGTCGGCCGCCGATAGAGCTCGAGCAGCGGGACCTCCCGCGTCCCGCCCATGGAGCGGATCTCGACGGACGCACCGCACGCCGCGAGCGCAGGGGCGAGGTCGGACGGGTGGGCCGAGATGCAGTCTCCCGGCTCGAGGTTGTGCTTGCGGTGGTCGCCGATTTGCGCGTAGCAGGTGTCCCCGCCGCCGAGCCAGCAGTGCCACTCCTCGCCACGGTAGTACCAGCAGCGCGTGTGCTGGCAGATGTTCCCGCCGACCGTGCCGACGTTGCGGAGGAGCGGCGACGCGGCGAGCGAGGCGGCCCGGGCGACGGCGGCGTAGGGCGCGACGAGCGGCGACGCCGCGAGCGACGCGAGAGTCACCGTCGCGCCGAGCCGCAGGCCGCCGTCCCGCTCCTCGATCGCGGCGAGCCCCGCGTCGCGCAGGTCGACGAGGAGCGCCGGCGAGCGAATCCCGCGGTCGATCTGCCCCGCGAGGTCGGTGCCTCCCGCGAGCGGCGCGGCGTCCGCGTGGCCCAGGAGCTCGAGCGCCTCGTCGAGCGAGGCGGGCCGCGTATATGCGCTCACGCGAGCGCCTCGAGGACGCGGGCGGGAGTGAGCGGGACCGCCGACGTGCGCCGCCCCGTCGCGTGCGCGAAGGCGTTCGCGATCGCGGCGGCGGTCGGCACGATCGGCGGCTCGCCGAGCCCCTTCGCGCCGAGGTTCGGCAGGTTCGCGTCCGGCAGGTCGACGAAGTCGACGACGATCTCGGGTACGTCGGCGATTGTCGGCACCTTGTAGTCGTCGAGGTGCCCGTTCACCGGGTAGCCGGTGGTCGGGTCGACGACGAGCTCCTCGCAGAGGGCGTAGCCGATGCCCTGCAGGACACCGCCTTCGGCCTGGCTCGACGCGCCCAGCGGGTTGACGATGCGCCCGACGTCGTGGACGGCGACGACCCGCTCCACGGTGACGACCCCCGTGCCGGGGTCGACCGCGACCTGCGCGATCTGGCAGCCGAAGGTGTTGACGCGGAACCCGTCGGGGTTCGGGCCGCGGGCGCCGGACCCGTCGATCGTGGCGTTGCCGAGCTTCCCGGTCACCTCGACGACGTCGACGTCGAGCGCTCCGTCCCGCGAGCGGATCCGCCCGCCCGCGAGCTCGAGGTCGGAGGCGGCGATCTCCAGCACGTCCGCGGCGAGGCTCAGGAGGATCCGGCGCACCTTGCCCGCCGCGCTCCGCACCGCGGGCATCACGGCCGGCGTCGTCATCGAGCCGCCCGAGACCGGGCTGTAGACGTTCGGCAGCGTGTCGCCGCCGCGCGCGAACACGCGGTCGAGGGGCAGCCCGAGCTCCTCGGCGGCGACCATCCGCGCCGACGTGAGCGTCCCCGTGCCGATGTCCTGGATGCCCGTCGTGACGAGCGCGCGCGCCTCGGCGTCGAGCCGCACCGTCGCGTGCGCGGGCGGCCCGCCGCCGCCCCACCAGATCTGCGTCGCGCAGCCCATCCCGCGCAGCAGCCCGTCCGGGTGCGCCTCGCGGAGTTCGTCGCGCGCGTCCCAGCCCGCGAGCTCGGCCGCCCGGTCGTAGCAGGCGAGCAGGCGCTTGCTCGAATACGGCAGGTCGGAGCCTTGGTCGCGATCGACGTGGTTCCGGCGCCGCAGCTCGAGCGGGTCGATCCCGAGTGCCGCCGCTAGCTCGTCCATCGCCTGCTCGAGCACCGTCACGCCCTCGACGACCCCCGGCGCGCGGAACGCGTTCTGCGCGCGGAGGCTCGTCCGCACAGGGAAGACCATGGTGCGCACGTTCTCGCAGGCGTAGATCGAGAGCACCGGCTCGGCAACGGGGAAGATCCAGCCGCCGGCGCCCATGTCGACGACGGCCGCGAGCTCGATCCCCGCGAGCGTCCCGTCGCGGTGCGCGCCGAGCGTCACCGTCTGCCGGGTCCACGAGCGCCTGCCGCCGACGACCTGCTCCTCGTGGCGCCCGAGCGCGAGGCGCACCGGCCGCCCGGTTGTCCGGGCGAGCTCCGCAGCGAGCAGCGCCTCCGTGCCCGCCCCCTGCTTCGCGCCGAAGGCGCCGCCGATGAACTCCGAGATCACGCGCACCTGCTCGGGCGCGAGACCGAAGCGCCGGGCGAGCTCTCGGCGGGCGTCGAAGATCCCCTGGGTCGAGACCCACGCGGTGAGGGAGTCGCCCTCCCAGCGCGCGACGGCGGCGTGCGGCTCGAGCGGCGACTGCACGTGCGCCGGCGTCTCGCAGGTCAGCTCGACGCGCGCGTCGGCACCGGCGAGCGCCGCATCCGGGTCGCCGCGAACGGTCTCGCGCGGGTCCTCGGTGAAGCGCTGCTCGGTGAGCCCGGACTCGAGCCCGAGCGGGGACTGGGCCTCGAACGCCGGCGCGAGCGCCGCGAGGCCGGCGGCCGCCGCCTCGGGCGTGTCCGCCGCGATCACCGCGACGGGTGCGCCCGCCCACGCCGGCTCGGCGGTGAGGACGGGATCGCCGCTCATCGAGAACGGCCCGTCGGGGCCGAGGACGGCGCGCACCCCGGGCGTCGCGCGCGCGGCCTCGGCGTCGAGCCCGGTCACGCGGCACCGAGCCACCGGCGCCCGGAGCACGAGCGCGTGCAGCATCCCGGCGAGCTGGACGTCGACCGTGTAGCGCGCCGCCCCGCCTGCCCGCACCGGCCCGTCCTGGCGGGGGGCCGGCGTGCCCACGACCTCGAGCTTCGCGTCGTCGAGCCACGTCTCGACCTCGTCGTCCTCGTCGACCAGGACCCAGACGTCCTCGAACCGCCCCTCCATCTCGCGCTGGGACTTGACGAGCCTTGGCTTCATCCGACCTCCTGGCCAGACGCGCGGAGGATCGCCCGCTCGATCTTCGGGTACGCGCCGCAGCGGCAGAGATTCCCCGCCATCGCGACGCGGATCTCCTCGCGGCTGGGTCGCGGCACGTCGTGGAGCAGCGCGGTCGCCGACACGATCTGGCCCGGCGTGCAGAAGCCGCACTGGAGCGCGTCCTCGGCGACGAACGCCTCCTGGAGTGCGGTGTCGTCGCGGGCGAGGCCCTCGATCGTCGTCACGGCGCGGCCGTCGGCGGCGGCGACCGGGAGCAGGCAGGACGCGACGGGGCTTCCGTCGAGGAGGACGGCGCACGCGCCGCAGGCCCCCTCGCCACAGCCGTGCTTCGTGCCCGTCAGCGCGAGGTCGTCGCGGAGAACGGCAAGTAGCCGGCGCGTGGGCGCCACGTCGAGCACGTGGGCCTCGCCGTTGACCTCGATCGAGACAGACACCCCGCAAGCAGTACAGGCGCCGGGAAGGGCTCGTCAACTACCCTCGGCTCGTGCCGCGGGCAGCCGTCATCGTCTCGCTCGCGCTCGCAGCGATCGTTGCAGGCTGCGGCGGCTCGTCCTCCACCGAGAGCGACGACGCAACGCAAGCCGCCTGCGAGAAGGTGACCGCGCCCGACCCACGCGAGGACGGCGGCGGGACGCCTCCGACCGAGCGCCTCGACCCCGAGCGCACCTGGACGCTGACGTTCGGCACCTCGTGCGGCACGTTCGTCATCACGCTCGACCTCGACTCGGCGCCGGCGACGGACGCCTCGCTCGTGTCGCTCGCGAAGGCCGGCTTCTACGACGACACCGTCTTCCACCGGATCGTTCCCGGCTTCGTGATCCAGGGAGGCGACCCGACGCAAAGCGGCACGGGCGGGCCGGGGTACAAAACGGTCGACGTCCCGGAGCAGGGAGCGCGCTATGCGAAGGGCGTCGTCGCGATGGCGAAGACGGCCGACGAGCCGGCGGGCACCGCCGGCAGCCAGTTCTTCGTCGTCACCGGCGACGATGCCGGGCTTCCGCCGGACTACGCCGTCGTCGGCACGGTCACCGAGGGGATGGACGTCGTCGAGCGGATCGACGCGCTCGGGGACCCTGCGACCGAGCAGCCGCTCCAGCCCGTCGTGGTTCGCTCGGTCACGGCCTCCTCGAACCCGTGAGCCGCGTCGCGGCGGTCGTCCTCGCCGCCGGCGCGGCAACCCGCTTCGGCTCCCCGAAGCAGCGTCTGCTGCTCCCTCGCGTCCTCGAGCGGCTCGCGGCAAGCCCGGTCGACGAGGTCGTCGTGGTCGAGGGGGCGTACGGACTTCGCAACAGTCTGTTGCAAGGTCGGGCCCGCCTCGTCCATTGCGAGGAGTGGGAGCGTGGCCCGGGCGCGTCCCTGCGCTGTGGGCTGGGAGCGCTCGCCGACGACGTCGAGGCGGCGATCGTGATCATGGCCGACGGGCCCGAGCTCGCGCCCGAGGCCGTTGCCCGGGTGATCGAGAGCTGGCGTGCCGAGGGCGGCGCCGTCGTCGCAGCGTCGTACGCCGGCGTCCGCAGCCACCCGCTCCTGGCCTCGCGGGCCGTCTGGGACGACGTGCCCGACGCCGGCCTGCGCGTCGTCCGACCCCCGCCTCGTGCCGTGCGACGATCTCGGCGGGCCGGGCGACGTGGACACCCCGGCCGATCTCGCCGCGCTCGACCAGTAGCCCCCCAGTGGTCGCATACTGGCGCCATGCCGAGGTCGTGGCTCGTGATCTCGCTCGTCGTCCTCGCGCTCTCCGCGAGCGCGAGCGCCCGGCCGTCGGCCGCACCGACGCCGGCCGCGCTCCTCGCCCACCACGTGCCGATCCTGGTCCTCCACCCGGCGGAGCAGGTCGCGCCCGCGCCCGTGGACGGCTTCCTCGCCGACGCGGATCTCGAGCGCCGCTCGGCCTCGGGGTGGGAGCCGGCCGCCGGGCCGCTCCCGGCCGGCGGCGCCGACCTCCGTCTCGACCAGCGGGCCTGCGCGGCGATCGACGGCCCTGCGGCGACGCCGTGCTATGCGGCGTCCGCGGCCGCCCATCCCGCCCGGCCGGTCGTGTACGGGGCCGCGCTGCGGCGCGGAAGCAGGATCGAGCTGCAGTACTGGGTCTGGTACCCGTGGGATGTCTACAGCCCGACCGTGCCGCCGGGCGAGCTCTGGCAGGTGCACGAGGGCGACTGGGAGGCCGTCTCGGTGGTCGTCGACACGGCCGGCCGGCCCCTCGCCGTCGGGTACTCGGAGCACGGCGAGGGGGTCCGGCGCGACTGGGCCAGAGCGCCGAAGCAGGGCACGCACCCGCTCGCCTACGTCGCGCTCGGGTCGCACGCGAACTACCCGACACCGGGAGTGCAGCCCTTCGACGCACGCGTTGTCGACGCGCTCTTTGTCTCGGTCATCCGCCAGAACGGGCAGGCCCCCGTCGACCACACGGGCCGGGGCAGGAAAGTCCGGCCGCGCCTCGTCTCGGTCACGGCGACGACACCGGCGTGGATGGCGTTCGCCGGGGGATGGGGCGAGGATGGGTACCTGCGCGTCCCGGGAGGTCAGCCGCAGTCCTACTCGGCGACGGGGCCGAAGGGGCCGGCACTCCACGAGCAGTGGCGGAGGCCCGTCGCGGCGGTCATGAGCTGGCCGCGCGGGTGACCGGGGCGGGCGGCGCCGGGCTCTCGGCCTACGAGGCCTAGGCCGTGAACGTACCGGGATCGGTGGTGCGGAGCTGCGCCAGCTTGGCCATCAGGCCCGGCGGCATCCGCTCGGCCGCCGTCGTGCGCACGTAGGTGCGGAGCGACTCCTCGAAGCGGTAGCGGCGGCGGCAGTAGTCGCACCCGTCGAGGTGCAGCTCCGCCGCGGCGACCTCGGCGTCGGAGAGCTCGCGGTCGAGGTAGCCCTGGAGCAGCTGCTCGCACTTGTCGCAGTCGTCGGTCACGTCACCGCCTCCTCCGCGAGCCTCGCCTTGAGCAGCCTGCGCCCCCGGTGGAGCCGCGACATCACCGTGCCGATCGGCACGTCGAGGATCTGCGCAGCGTCCGCGTAGCTGAAGTCGCCGATGTCGACGAGCACGACGACGTCACGGAAGTCGTCGGGGAGCGACGAGAGCGCGGTCACGATCGAATCCTGCGACAGCCGCTCGACGACGCGGTCCTGGTCGAGGGCCTGCTCGCCGCCCGACTCCGCGACCCGGTTCGCGAGGTAGTAGTCGTGCTCCTCGAGCGGCGTCTCGTCGGGCCGGCGCTGCAGCCGGCGTCCGCGGTCGACGTTCAAGTTCGTGAGGATCCGCAAGAGCCACGCGCGCAGGTTCGTCCCGGGTGTGTAGGACTGCCAGCTCCTGAACGCTCTCGCGTAGGTGTCCTGCACCAGATCCTCGGCTTCCTCTCGGGTGGTGACGAACCGACGTGCGACCCGGTAGACCTGGTCGGCGAGCGCGAGAGCCTCTTCTTCGAAGCGGACCCGATCGCGTGCCTCCGTCGCGATCCGCAGCGCCTCGTCCGGCTCGGCCGTGTCCGGCTCGCCCACGCGGCCTACCGTATCAACGTCGTTACGGGAAGGTGAACGGCCTCGACGGCTCGCCTATTCCCGACATGCCCTCATTGGACGGTAGGTCGCTCGTGGAAGCCTGCTCCGGCGAGCACCCCGGCGAGCGTGGCGCGGGAGGTGACCTCGTCGTCCCAGGCGAGTGTCACCTCGCCCATGAGGTTCGCGTGCGCGGACTCGAGGCCGGCCTGACCCTCGAGGGCCGACGCGAGCCGCATCACGCAGCGCTCGCACCGCACCCCGGAGACCTGGAAGGTGTCGGTCGCGCTCGCCATCAGGCCGATCGTACCGGCGCCCTGTGGAGCGCCACCTCCGCTCCCGCGAGCGTGACGAGCAGCGGGTCGTGGGTCGCGCAGATCACCGTCGTCCCGTGCTCCCGGGCGAGGTCGGCGAGGAGCCCCCCGATCGCAATCGTCGTCGCGCTGTCGAGCTTGGCAGTCGGCTCGTCCGCGACGAGCACGCCAGGCCCGCCGGCGATCGCACGAGCGAGCGCGACCCGCTCCCGCTCCCCGGCGGAGAGCCGGTCGACGGCCCGCGCGGCGTGGTCGGCGAGGCCGACGATCGCGAGCGCGTCCATCGCCCGCTCGTGCGCCTCGACGCCGTCGATTCCGCGCAGCCCGAGGACGAGCTCCACGTTCTCACGGGCGGTCAGCACGCCCGAAAGCCCCGGCGTCTGCCCGACGACGCCGATGTGCTCGCGCCTGAACGCCGCGCGCGCGTCGCGGTCGAGCCGCGAGAGCACGACGCCGCCGATCGCGACTTCGCCGTCGTCGGGCGTGTCCAGGCCGGCCAGCAGCGCGAGGAGCGTCGACTTGCCGGAGCCGGAGGGGCCTGTCACGACCGTCAGCATTCCCGGCAGGAACGTCGCGTCTACGCGCTCGAGAGCCGTCTCGAGCCCGAACCGGCGCGTCACGCCGCGCGCCTCGACCAGCGCGCCGGCCGCCGTCTGGGGCGCGTCGCGCGAGTCCGGCTCGACCTCGACAACGCCGACGGGGTGGAGCTCGACGACGCCCCGGCGGAGCCGGACGGCCGCCCGCTCGCCGATCCCTGCCGCCCGCAGCGTCTCTTCCGGCACGCGAAGCCAGCCGCCCCGGCCGATGACGACCGTGTCGCCGTCGGCGCGCCGCTCCTCGCCGATCCGTCCGTCGCGTACGTGCACCACCCGGTCGGCGATCGCTGCGGAGATCGGGTCGTGGCTCACGACGAGCGCAGCGGCGCCCTCGTCCCGCGCGAGCTCCGCCAACAGGCCGAGCACGCCCGCCGCCGTCTCCTCGTCGAGCTCACCGGTCGGCTCGTCCGCGACGAGCAGCGCCGGCGAGTGGGCCACCGCGGCACAGAGAGCGATGCGCTGCTGCTCTCCCCCGGAGAGCTCCCGGGGGCGTGCGGTTGCACGGTCGAGGAGACCGACGCGCTCGAGCAGCGCACGGGCTCGACGCTCGCGGTCCGGCCGGGGCGCGCCGCGCAGGCCGAGCGGGAGGCCGACGAGCTCCACCGCCGTCAGATCGCCGGAGAGCGCGCGCCAGTAGTGCTGGTCGGCGTAGCCGACGACACGGGCGCGGTGGCGCGCGACCGCAGAAGCTGACGCGGCGCCCACGTCGAGCCCGTCGACGAGCGCGAGCCCGGCGGACGGGCGCTCGAGCCCCGCGACGACGCGGACGAGGGTCGACTTGCCGGCGCCGCTCGGGCCGAGCACGACGCAGATCTCGCCGTTCTCGACCCCCAGCGTGAGGCCTCGCAGGGCCGCGATGCCCCCGTCCTCGGACGGATGGACGACGAATACGTCGCGGAGGTCGACGAGCGAGCTCACGTGCCCTCGCCGAGGATGTCTCTTTCGGACGTGGCAACGTGCCTGGCACGAATACCTGTCGTTTCCCGACGACTTGACGCGTATGCATCCCCTCCTCCGTAGCCATGTCCGTTGCGGACATGGCTACGTGCCTGGCACGTTCGGTGCCCTGGCGGCCGGCCGGCCCGGCTCACCCCTCGCCTCCGATCCGGCCCGGCCCGCGCGGGTCGGCGAACGCGCGACGGGTCGTCCAGACCACCAGCGCGACTGCCGCGACGGCGAACGCCGCGGCACCGACGACGAGAGCCAGCGGGTCGACCGTCGTCGCGAGCGGCGGCTCGGGCGTGTCCGCTCTGGCGGTGACGGACACGACCCGCGTCACGAGATACGCGAGCGCGATCCCGGCGAGCGCGCCGACGACGGCGCCGACGACCCCTACCAGCGCCGCCCGCAGGCCGACGACGCGTCGCAGCACGCCCGGGGTCGCTCCCTGCGCTTCGAGGTCGGTGAGCTCGCCGCGGTCGTCGCGCAGGTCAGCGCGAATCGCGAGCACGAGCCCGGCGGCCGCGAGCACGAGCGCGGCGAGCGCCGACGCGGCGAGCGCGAGAAGCGTTCCGTGACCGAGCGGATCGCGGCGTGCATTCGCCTCGAGCCCCGCGCGCGACTGCTTCTCGAGCACGGCGAACGGGCGCCGCGAGAGGGCTGCGTCGACCCGAGACTGCTCGCCGGGCGCGACGTCGAGCCAGAGCTCCGAGACGTGGGCGCCGCCGGGCGCGACGGTGTCGATCACGCTAGTGATCGCGCCGAGGTCGGCGAGGACCGCGTCCCCCGTCGTCCCCGGGATCCGGTCGACGACGACGGCGACACGGACGTTGACGGAGTCGCCGCCGATCCGGAGCGGGAGATCTCGTCCGACGCCGCCTGCGAGCCGAGCGAGTGCAGGCGTGACGGCCGCGTCGGGCGGCGCGTCGTCGGCCGGCTGCCGGGCGCGCACGCGGCCGACCCGCTGCGGGGTCAGCGCGTAGGCGACCCGGAGAGACCCCTGCTTTCCGCTCACCCCCGACACGGTCACGCCGCCGTCACCGAGCCAGCCGGCGAGCGAGACGCCGAGCAGGCGGACGGTCGTCGTGCCTCGGAGCGCGACGCCCTCGTCGGAGCCGCGCTCGAGGATCCGAGGCGGTACGAGCGTGAGCGACACGAGCCGTCCCCCGCGCGCCTGGACGGGCAGGTCGGCGGAGAGCACAGCCGACCTGTCCCCGTCCGCGCGTCCGAGCTCCACGAGCCGGAAGGACCCGTCGGGCTGCTCGATCGTCGCGCGGTACGACACGAGGCCCGGGCCGACGGCGAGGCGCACCGTTGCCCCGGTGACCCGGACGCCGCGGAGCGCCGTCGGCCGGTCCGGCGCCACGGCGTCCGCCAAACCTTCCTTGCTGGTGCCCCAGTTCCCGCGCCAGAGCGGCAGCGAGCGGATCGCGCCTCCCGGGAGGCCGAGGACGGTGACGCCGGAGACCGACGCCGCCGGTCCTGCGCTCGCCGAGCTGCGGAGGACCGGGTATGAGGCCTCGACTCCCGGGATCGCGGCGAAGCGGGGAAGCGGCGCCGCCCGAGTCACGGGGACGAGCGCGCGGAGGTCCTCCCGGACGACCACGTCCGCCGGCACCGCGTAGGCGGCCTGGTCGCGTTCGCCCGTCTGCAGCGTCGACCGGTACGCCACGGCCAGCACCGCGAGCCCCACCGCGAGGGCGAGAAACGCCGCCGCGACACCCGCGGCTCCGGGCGACCGCGCGACGGAGACCCCGGCGAGGCGCGCATCGCGGGCTCCCCGTCGTGCCAGCAGCCGCCCCGCGCCGGGGAGGAACCGTGACGCGACGACGGCGGCGGCGAACGCCACGAGACCGGGCAGGAGGAGGAGCACTGCAGGAGCGGTACCGCCGCCGGCGAGCTCACCCGCGTCGACCGAGCCGCTCGCGAGGATCGCGAGCACGGCGACGACGGCGGCACCCGCGGCGATCTCGAGCGGCCCGATCCGCGAACGCGGCCGGAAACCGATGGACACGGTCACCGCGATCACGAGCGCGGCGAGCACCGCGACGGCGAGCCCGAGCAGGAGACCGCCCGGCCAGAGGACGCTCTGCGAGAGCACGGCGCCGACGGGTGCGCCGGCAACGCTCGCCGCGACGGCTCCCGCCGCCGAGCCGATCACCCAGCCGACGGCCGCGCCGCCGAGGCCGATCGCAGTGCTCTCCGTCGCGGTGAGCAGGACGCGCTGCCAGCGCCGCGCGCCGTGCCAGGTGAGGCGCCTGCGGGCGGAAGCGAGGTCGCGCCGGAGCGCGCCCGCCGCGAGGACGGCGAAGGCGACGAGCAGCGCCGCGGCCTCGCCCCCGACCAGCAGCAGCCGTCTGCCGGAGACCGTTGCATCGTGCTCGGCGGCACGGAGTTCCTGCGTCGGAAGGGACAGCGACCACCCGGCTGAGCGCGCCTGGAGCTCCGCCCGCGCCCGGTCGGCGGCCGCCTCGAGCGGGTCGATCTCCCAGAGCCGCGGCGTGCCGGCCGACAGGCGCTGTACCCAGCTGTAGCTGCGGTACGCGCGGGCAAGCACAGGAGACGAGGCGAGCCCGGAGACGCCCTCGGCGACCACGAGCGGTCCCGGACCGGGTCGGTGGTACCGGTCGGAGCGGGAAAGGGCCGGGGCCAGCTCGGCGTCCGCGAGCGCGTTGTCCGTCGGCGCGAGGAAGTCGCCGAACAGCTGACGCGAGCGAAGCGTCGCCGTCCCCACCTGGACGACGCGGAGACCGGGAACGTCGGGGAGCTTCCCCACGCCGCGCAGGCGCAGCACCTCGCAGCGCTCGGGGGTGCATGCCCGCGGCAGGCGTCCGGAGCGGAGGAGCACGTTGGGCGCGAGCCCGTCGACGGCAGCGAGGCCGACGAACGCGCCGCCGAGAGTTGCCTCGCGGACGAGGACGATCGATACGGGCGCGTCGGCAGGGAGCGGCGCCAGCGCCGCGCGGGCCTGGCGGTCGAGCACCCGCCACGACTCGTCGCGACCGGCCGGGACGCCGAACCACGAGGCGCGCACGGAACGGGAGGCCGCCGGGAGGCGCTCGACGTCCTGCGCCACGCTCCGGTCCTTGGCGACGGTTGCCCCGACGAGGATCCCTGCGAGCACCGCGGCTGCCGCGGCGATCCCGAGTGCGGCGCCGAGCGCGCCACCCTCCCGCCGCCGGAGGCGCCGAAACGCGAGCCCGACGACGTACGCGGCGCTCCGCACTAGTGCTCCGTCCTTCCGGCCCGGCGGCGTCGGTAGGCGCGGGACTTCTCGCGGCCGCCGCAGATCTGCATGGAGCACCAGCTCGACGAGCGGTTGCGCGAGACGTCGTAAAAAAGCCACCCGCAGGTCTCCTGGCGGCACGCCTTGAGCCGGTCCCAGGTTCCTGCCGCCCGGGCCGCCGCGACGACGGCGACGATCGCCGCGAGGCCGCGCGACGCCCCGCTGCCGGCCGGAGCGACGCCCGGCCCCTCGCTGCCCGCACGCACGACGAGCGGGAACGCGCCGAGGGCGGCGTCGATCGCCGCCCGGCGCGCTTCGGGCGGCGGCTCGCCGACGGTGTTTGCGAGCGCGAGCTCCCGCAGGGCGGCGCGGAGCGCGCGGGCAGCGACGAAGGCGTCGCCGTCGACGACGTCCCCGGCGCGGATCAGCCCGCGCTCGCGCAGCCACGCGGCGAGCGCGGCCGGCGTTCCGATGTCGTCGCGGTTCCAGTCCAGGACCTCCGTGTTGACGAAGTCCTGGACGAGATCGAGCGGCTCCGGCGCGGGGGCGCGGCCGCCTGGCTGAACCACCTCCGCCATGCCGCGACGGTAGCTCCTCCTTCGTCACCGGTCAAGCTGGATGAAAGGGTAGAGAGCGACTGCTGTTACTGCGACACCGGTCGCTCGTTCTTGATCCCGTGCACGGGGCGCCCCGCCGCCTCCCAGGCGTAGTACGACGCGCTCGGGCCGTAGAAGGGCTCGTACGAGACGACCCGGGGGTTCCGCCCGACCTGCTTCGCGCGGTTCGCGTGCCACAGCAGGTTCGGGTCGTCCCGCTCCTGCCAGACGAGCACGAGGTGCGCCGCCGTCATGAACTCGGCGACGAACGTGCAGCCGTCCGCCGGGCACGGGAAGGGATCGGTGCGGACGCACCACCAGCCGGCATGGTCGCCGGCGTCGTCGTCGCGCCAGAGGTTCTCGTCCTCCAGGAGCTCCTCGTCGAGGACGTCCAGCGTCCCTCTCCGCGGTGCCGCCTCATCCACGCCAGCACAATAGATGCGATGAGCGACCGTGATCTCGCGCTCGTGCTCTCCGGCGGAGGGATGAACGGCCTCCTGCTCGAGCTCGGGTTCCTGAAGCGGATCCGCGAGAGCCCGCTCTGGGAACGTGTCGGCTGGATCTACGGCACCTCGGCCGGCGCGCTCTCGGGCGTGATGGCGACGCTCGATCGGCTCGACGACATGGAGGAGTTCGTGCTGGCGCTCCGGCCGCACGAGACGTTCCGGCCGAACCGGCTCTGGCAGACCCCGCTCAACGGTCTCCACGACTACGTGCTTCCCGAGACGATCGCCGAGCGGGTGGCTCCGATCGAGGAGCTCGCACGGGACGTCGCGGCCTCGCCCGTCGAGCTGCTCGTGACGGTCACCGACGTCACGGACGACGGCCTGCCCGACGAGCTCCACGCCTACGAGCGCGTCTACTCGAGCCGGACGACGCCTGTCCCCGTGATGGCACGCGCCGTGCTCGCCTCGGCCGCGATCAGCGCGCTCGTGCTGCCGCTCCGCGTCGGAGACGTGATCGGGACGGACGGCGGCTGGGTGCGGAACTTCCCGCTCGGCCAGGCCTACGACAACCTCGACGTGGTTGAGATCATCGGCTTCCGCTACGTCTCGCGCACGCCGCGCGAGGCGCGCGAGAACCTCTCGCGGCTGCGGCGCCGGCTCGAGCCGTTCCGCGCCGTGCCGCCCGTTCGGGCGCTGATCGGCGAGCTGCGCGTCGCGGAAGAGCGGCAGGACCGCGGCGAGCCTCCACATCTGGCGGACATGATCGTCCGCCTCATGCGGGTCACCGTCGCCCGCAACACTGAGCTGGAGGTGCGCTCCGCCCGCCAGCGCGACGCGTCGCTCGAGGCGCTCGAGTCGCTCAGGGAGGACGTGCTCGCGAGCGTCCGCCGGAGTGCGCTCCCGTGGCGCCGCCGCGCCGCGGTCGCCGAGGTCGAGGCGCGCTTCGCGGACGCGGGCTTCCCGTTCCGCTCGGACCGCGCGCTCCCCGTGACCATCGTCCGCGGCGATCCGGGCGAGCTCTCGCTCGATGCGAGCTTCCGCACCGGCCTCGAGTGGCCGGTCGAGACCAAGCGGGCGCTGATCGAGCTCGGCTACGAGCAGACTGCCGCGGCGCTCGACGGGCGCGAGAGGTGAGAACGCGATTCGGCCCGCCGGAGCGGGCCGAATCGTTGCGCAGGGGCGGGCAGGCTTCCGTCCCCTGCTTCTGCGGGCGGGCGAAGGGGAGGACGCCCGCCGACACCTGTGGCTACGGCGCGGGCGTCTCCGGGACCCTCCCGAGCTCAGCGTCGACCGTTGCCTTTGTGCCGTTGGAGTGGACGACCGTGATGCTCACCGTGTCGCCGGGCTTGTGCGCCGCGATCGCCTCGCGGAGCGCGTCGACCGAGGCGACCGGCTTGCCGTCGACCGCGACGATCATGTCTCCGCCGAGCTGGTAGCTCTCGCCGGCGACGACGACCTGCGTCGTGCCGCCCTTCAGGCCTGCCTTCGCGGCGGCGCTGCCCGGCTTCACCGCCCCGACGAGGACGCCCTTGTCGGCCGGGAGGCGGAGGACGCCCGCGACGTCTGGGCTCACATCCTGCAGCGTGACCCCGAGGAACGCGCGGTCGACGCGACCGTCGACGAGAAGCTGCGCGACGACGCTCTTGACGGTGTTGGACGGGACGGCGAAGCCGATGCCGACGTTGCCGCCGCCGCCGTTCGCGGTCTCGATCTGCGAGTTGACGCCGATCACGCGGCCCTGCGCGTCGATCAGCGGGCCGCCGGAGTTGCCGCTGTTGATCGGCGCGTCGGTCTGGATCACGTGGTCGATCGTGTAGTTGTTGGGCGAGCGCACCTCGCGCTGCAGGGCGCTGACGATCCCCGCGGTCACCGTCCGCTCGAGCCCGAACGGGTTCCCGATCGCGACCACCGGGTCGCCGACCGAGACGGCATCGGAGTTCGCGAGGGAGAGAGGCGTGAGCGCCTTCGCCGGGACGTCGACCTGGAGCACGGCGAGATCCGTGGACGGGTCCGTCCCTACGATCGTCGCCTTGACGGTGTCCTGGTTCGAGAAGCTCACCTCGACGCGCGACGCGCCCTGGACGACGTGGTAGTTCGTGACGATGTGGCCGTCCTTATCGATCACGAAGCCCGACCCGAGCGCCTGCTGGGCCTGGCCCTGGACGGGGTTGCCGAAGCCGTCGACGCCCGACTGCCCGCTCGAGGTCGAGGTGATCTGGACGACGCCGGGCCCGCTGCCCCGGTAGATGTCCGCGACGTCGATCGCGGTCGGCCCCGTTTGCGCCGCGGGACCCTGCTGCGCCGCGATCGGAGTCGCCTCGACGACGGGCGCGGGGTCGTCGAACGCGCCGACCGCCCAGGCGCCGGCGAGCGCCACGCCGCCACCGAGAAGGGAAGCGGCGGCGAGCGTGGCGAGGGGTCGCGCGGCGGACGCGAGCCGGCCCGCGCGTGCGGGGCCGGCCCCGTCGGGGCGTCCTGCGGTCTCGAAGTGCGGGGATGTCTCGGAAAGGCTCATCCCGCCCGTTATAGGCCAGACCCCGTGAACCCCGGGTTGTGGCCGGTTAAGCGGCCGTTGCGACCACCGAGACGGTCTTCACGACCTGCTCGCGGTCGGCGCCGAGCGCCTCGTCGAGCTTGCGGCCGAGCTCGCCCGAGGCGAAGAGCTCCTCGGTGATGTCCGCACCGCCGATCAGCTCGCCCTTGACGAAGACCTGGGGGATCGTGGGCCAGTCGGAGATCGACGAGAGCTCCGCCCGGATCTCGGGGTTGGGAAGGACGTCGACCGCGGTGATCGGCGCTCCCGCGTTCCAGAGCGCCTGGAGCGCGCGCAGCGAGTTGCCGCACGCCGGCCGCTCGGGCGTCCCCTTCATGAAGATCGCGACGGGCTCGTCGTCGATCACGTGCTGGATCTGGTCGTGGAGCGTCTCCGTACTCATGCCGGTCCTTTCGTCGTCGTGATGCGGAGCTCGTGGATCGAGCCGTCGGCGAGCGGCGCGGAGAGCGCGCGGTTCACCATCCGGTGCTGCTCGACGAGCGAGACGCCGTCGAACGCCGCGCTCGCGACCGTCACGTGGAAATGGTCGCCGCCGCCCGTCCGGTCGAGCACGTCGACCGTCCCGCCCGGGAAGGCCCGCTCGAGCAGTGTGCGGATTGTGTCGGCGGCCATCGCCACGATGCTAGCCAGCGGGCGTCGCTTCAGCCTCGCCCGTCTCTTGCGCACCAAGAGGCGCGAGGCTGAAGCCACGCCCCGCGGGTCACGGCAAGCGCCGCGATGTATACTCCAATGTATGCGTCGTAAGCAGATCTATCTCGACGACGCCAGCGAGCGAGCCCTCAAGCGCCTGTCCGCGCGGACGGGCCGCTCGGAGGCGTCGCACATCCGGGAAGCCCTGCAGCGCTACCTCGCCGACGGGATCGCGCACCCGGACGACCCGCTCGAGCGGCTGATCGGGCTCGTCCCCGACGAGACCGGGCCGGACGACGTCGCGGAGGAGCACGACCATTACCTGTACGGCGCGCCGAAGGAGCGGACCTGAGAGTCGTCTACGCGGACTCCGGTGCGTTCATCGCGCTCCTCTGGCGCCGCGATCGCGCGCACGCCCGGGTGCGCGACCACTACACGTCGCTCCGCGACGCGGGCGACGTCCTGCTCACGTCCGACCTCGTCGTCTCCGAAACCGCCACGCGACTCCGGTTCGACGCGGGGCTCGATGCGGCGCTCGCGTTCCGCAACCTCCTCGAGGAGGCGGTCGAGGCGGGCCGTCTGATCGTCCGCCACGCCGACGCCGAGCTCGACGCGCGGGCGTGGGACCTGATGGAGCGCAACCCGGGCCTGACGCTGTCCTTCACCGACTGCGTCGGCGCCGTCACCGCGACCGAGGGCCGCGCCGCCGCGGTCTTCGGCCTTGACACCGACTTCCGCGCACTCGGCTTCATGCTGGAGCCGTGAGCGCGCACGGACACCCGATCCCGAGGAGAGAGCCATGACGCATCCCGACACCTTCGGCGCCCGTTCCACCCTCTCGGTCGGGGGCACCGATCACGAGGTCTTCCGGCTCGATGCATTGCAGAGCCGCTTCGACGTCGCGCGCCTCCCCTACACGCTGCGGATCCTGCTCGAGAACCTCCTCCGTCGCGAGGACGGGGAGACGGTGACCGCGGCGGACGTCGAGGCCGTCGCGACGTGGAACGCGACCGCCGAGCCGTCGAGCGAGATCACGTTCGCGCCGGCGCGCGTCCTCCTGCAGGACTTCACGGGCGTTCCCGCCGTCGTCGACCTCGCCGCGATGCGCGACGCGATGGCCGCGCTCGGCGGCGACCCGAGCCGGATCGACCCGCTGATCCCGGCCGAGCTCGTGATCGACCACTCCGTGCAGGTCGACGACTTCGCGAGCCGCCTCGCGATCCGGCGCAACGCCGAGCTCGAGTTCCAGCGGAATCGTGAGCGCTACGCATTCCTGCGCTGGGGCCAGGGCGCCTTCGACGCGCTGAAGGTCGTGCCGCCCAACACCGGCATCTGCCACCAGGTGAACCTCGAGTTCCTCGCGCGCGTCGTCGAGGCGCGCGACGGCCAGGCGTTCCCCGACACGCTCGTCGGCACCGACTCGCACACGACGATGATCAACGGGCTCGGCGTGCTGGGCTGGGGTGTCGGCGGGATCGAGGCCGAGGCGGCGATGCTCGGCGAGTCGATCTCGATGCTCCTGCCGCAGGTGGTCGGGTTCCGGCTCCACGGCCAGCTGCCCCGGGGCGCGACCGCGACCGACCTCGTGCTCACCGTCACGGAGATCCTGCGGAAGACCGGCGTCGTCGGGAAGTTCGTCGAATACTTCGGCGAGGGCCTCGCGGGCCTCCCGCTCGCCGACCGCGCGACGATCGGGAACATGTCGCCCGAGTACGGCGCCACGTGCGGATTCTTCCCCGTCGACGACGAGACGCTGCGCTACCTGCGCCTCACCGGCCGCAGCGACGAGCGGGTCGCGCTCGTCGAGGCGTACTGCCGGGAGAACATGCTCTGGCACGACCCGATCCGAGCCCGCCACGTACTCGCAGGTCGTCGAGCTCGACCTCTCGACCGTTGAGCCCTCGCTCGCGGGGCCTCGCCGCCCGCAGGACCGGATCCCGCTCGCGAGGGCGAAAGCGGCGTTCCTCGAGGCGCTCGGGACCTTCGGCCTCGACTACGGGAATGCCGTGGACGAGGCGAACGCCGAGTCGTTCCCGGCGAGCGACGTTCCGAGCCACTCCGAGCCCGGTGCCGAGGTGCCCGAGGGAACGCAGTCGGTGGAGGCCGCGCCGGTGGCGCTCGCCCCCACGCGTACCGAGGGAATCGCCTGCGAGCTCGACGGCCAGGTCGTCCACCTCACGCACGGCGCCGTCGTGATCGCCGCGATCACCTCGTGCACGAACACGTCGAACCCGTCGGTGATGGTGGCCGCGGGGCTCCTCGCGAAGAAGGCGGTCGAGCGCGGGCTCGACCGGAAGCCCTGGGTCAAGTCGAGCCTCGCTCCCGGCTCGAAGGTCGTGAGCGACTACTTCGACCGCGCCGGGCTGACGCCGTACCTCGAGGCGCTCGGCTTCCACACGGTCGGCTACGGCTGCACGACCTGCATCGGGAACTCGGGCCCGCTGCCCGAGCCCGTCTCGCAGGCGATCGCAAAGGGCGACCTCGTCGCGTGCGCCGTCCTCTCCGGGAACCGGAACTTCGAGGCGCGCGTCCACCCCGAGGTGAAGGCGAACTACCTCGCGAGCCCGCCGCTCGTCGTCGCCTACGCGCTCGCCGGCCGGATGGACGTCGACCTGGCCACCGAGCCGCTCGGCCACGACGCGAACGGCGACCCCGTCTACCTCGCCGACCTCTGGCCCTCCCCCGAGGAGGTGCGCGAGACGGTCGAAGGAGCAATCGGGCGCGAGATGTTCGAGCGCACGTACGCGGACGTCTACACGGGCGATCCCGAGTGGCGCGAGCTGCCGGTGCCCGAGGGCTCGGTGTTCGCCTGGGACGTCTCGTCGACCTACGTGCGGCAGCCGCCGTACTTCGAGGCCATGGCCGCCGAGGCGGGCACCGTGAGCGACGTCCTCGCCGCACGTTGCCTCGTCTCGCTGGCCGACTCGGTGACGACCGACCACATCTCGCCGGCCGGCTCGATCAAGCCGGAGTCACCCGCCGGCCGCTACCTGATCGAGCACGGCGTCGAGCGCAAGGACTTCAACTCCTACGGCTCGCGGCGCGGCAACCACGAGGTGATGGTGCGCGGCACCTTCGCGAACGTCCGCCTGCGGAACCTGCTCGTCCCCGAGTCGGAGGGCACCTGGACCGTGCACCTGCCCTCGGGCGAGGAGACGACGATCTTCGAGGCCGCCGAGCGGTACATCGCAGAGGGCGTGCCGACGATCGTGCTCGCGGGCAAGGAGTACGGCTCGGGCTCCTCGCGCGACTGGGCGGCCAAGGGGCCGAATCTGCTCGGCGTCAGGGCCGTGATCGCGGAGAGCTACGAGCGGATCCACCGCTCGAACCTGTTGATGATGGGAATCCTCCCGCTCCAGTACCTGTCGGGCGAGAGCCGCGAGACGCTCGGGCTGACCGGGCGCGAGGTGTTCTCGGTCACGGGAGTCTCGGGCGGCGAGGCGCGCGAGGTCGCCGTGCGCGCGGACGACAAGGAGTTCCGCGCGATCCTGCGGCTCGACACCCCACGCGAGCGGGAGTACGTCCGCCACGGCGGGATCCTCCCGTACGTGTTGCGGAAGCTGGCAACGTCGTAGTGGGCTCGCGCGACGTCTCGGGCGCCGGGTCGAGGAAGATGGACGAGGCTGAAGCCACGTCCGGAGCCTCAGGAGCGCCCGGCGAGGAGCTTCGGGTCGTACTCGGCCGGTTCCCGGCCGGCGTCGCCGTCGTCACGGTCGACGCGGGCGGACAGCGGCTCGGGCTGACGGTCGGCACGTTCGTCGCGCTCTCGCTCGACCCGCCGCTCGTCGGGTTCTCGATCGCGCGCCAGGCGGCGCTGCACGAGCTGCTCCGCGAAGCGGGGCGCTGCGCGGTCTCGCTCCTCGCCGCCGGCCAGGAGGGCCTCGCCGAGCACTTCGCGCGCGGGGTCCCTCCGATCGGCATGTGGCAGGGGATCGAGACCGAGCCGGCCGCCGGGCCGCCGCGCCTCTCGGGCGCGCTCGGCTGGCTCGAGTGCGCGCTTCACGGCGAGGTGGCGGCCGGGACGCACACGCTCTTCGTCTGCGCCGTGGAGCGTGCCGAGCACGGCGTGGACGCTCCGGCTCTCGTTCGCGTGCGCGGCGGCTTCGGGAGGACGTGACATGTCCCGTTCGGTCGACTAGCCCGACGCGGGACAGCGCGTTATCATTACTTTTCGTGGCAAAGGTAATGAATCGTGAATCGCCTCCGAGTCGCCGGCGGCGGCGCGGCGAGACGCGCGTGACGTCGAAGCATCAGATCACGATCCCCGTCGCCGCGCTGCGCGCGGCCGGAATTGGCCCAGGCGACGTGCTCGTCGCCCGCGCCGAGGCGAACGGACGAATCGTCCTGGAGCGCGCGGTCGACCCGCTCGCGCGTTTTGCCGGGTCGATCGCCTATCCGGACGGGTACCTCGAGGCTCTGCGGTCGGAGTGGCCCGCGTAGTCGTCGACGCGAGCGTCGTGATCGCCGTCGCCACGCCCTCCGACGCGAGCCACGCGTCGTCGGTTCGCGCGCTCGACGCCCGGCGCGACGACGACTTGATCCTCCCCGCGAGCGCGTACACCGAAACGATGGTGTGGCCAATGACCGCGGGGCCGGAGGCGGTCGCTCGGCTCGACACGTTCCTCGAAGAGATGGG
Source organism: uncultured Actinomycetes bacterium (assembly GCA_963845965.1). Classification (GTDB taxonomy): domain Bacteria; phylum Actinomycetota; class Thermoleophilia; order Gaiellales; family Gaiellaceae; genus Gaiella. Next base: position 31,073 of record CAWJUF010000003.1, read on the forward strand.
AATCGCCGTCGCGGCGGTCACCCGCGACATCGGTCGTCGTGCCGCCGAGCTCCGCGCCGGGCGGCGATCCCTCCGGCTCGGAGACGCGCTGGTCATCGCTACGGGGGATCTGCTCGACGCCGACGAGGTGCTGACCTCGGATCGACGGTGGAGCAGGGCGAGCGACCGCGTCGTCGTCGTGTGACGGCGGAGCGCGACACGTCGTGGGGGATCGAGCCGGTGCCGGAGCGGCTGCGCGTGCTCGGCGGCGTCGACCTGGGGCTCCTGTGGGGGAACCTCGGCGTGTCGCTGCTCGTGATCGTCGCGGGGGCGGTGCTCGTGCCGGCGCTCTCCCTGCCGACGGCGCTCCTCGCGGTGGTCGTCGGCTGCCTGGTCGGGAACCTGATGCTCGCCGTCGCGGGCGCAATCGGCGCCCAGGCGCGCGTTCCTGCGATGGTGCTGATGCGCGCGCCGCTCGGCGAGCGCGGCTCGTATCTCCCGACGACGATCAACGTCGTCCAGTGCCTCGGCTGGACGGTCTTCGAGCTGCTCGTGATCGCGACTGCTGCGGCCGCCCTCTCGGACGAGCTCCTCGGCTTCGAGGCGCAGTGGGCCTGGACGCTCCTTTTCGGCGCCGCCGCCCTCGCGATGGGGCTGCTCGGCCCGATCGGCGTCGTGCGGACCGTGATCCGCCGCGTCGCCGTCTGGGTCGTGCCCTTCGCGGTCGCGTACCTCGTCTGGTGGGCGCTGACGGGCGGCGGGCTCGAGGAGGCGTGGAACCGGCCCGGCGAGGGAGGTCTCTCCACCTGGCAGGGGATCGACATCGTCGTGGGCGTCACCGTCTCGTGGATCCCGCTCGCGGCCGACTACACGCGCTTCGCCCGCTCGCCGCGGGCCGCGTTCTGGGGGACCGGGATCGGCTACTTCGTCCCGGACGCGCTGCTGCTCGGGCTCGGCGCCGTCGTCCTCCTCACCCGCGACGTCGCGGACGCCGCCGCGCTTCCGGCCGCGGTCGCTGCCGGCGGCCTCATCGCGCTGCTCGCGCTGCTCGCGCTGACGGTGGCCGAGACCGACGAGGCGTTTGCGAACGCGTACTCGGGCGCCGTCTCGCTGCAGAATCTGCTCCCGTCGGTCTCGCAGCGGCTCCTCATCGTCGTGACGACCGCCGTCGGCACGATCGGCGCGCTCGTCCTCGAGCTCGGGAGCTTCCAGGCCTTCCTCTTCCTGCTCGGCTCGTTCTTCGTGCCGCTGTTCGCGGTGCTGCTCGCCGACTGGCTGGCGAGCGGGCGGTGGTACGGGCCCGAGGACGTCTTCGGGCGCGAGCAGGTCAGGGTCGGGCTCGTCGGAGCCTGGATCGCGGGCTTCGCCGCCTACCAGTGGCTTTCCCCCACGGGGCCGGCGTGGTGGGTCGAGCAGGCGCAGCGCCTCGACCCGCCGGCGTGGGGGATCGGCGCGACCCTGCCGAGCTTCGTCGTCTCGTTCGCGCTCGCGCTCGCCGTCTCGGCGGCGACCGGGCGCCTCGGCGCCGGAGCGGCGCAAGCGTGAGCCCGATCGCACTCGTCGGCAACCTCGCCGTCGACCGGGTCGCGGGCGGCGAGCCGAGGCCCGGCGGCGGAGTCTTCCACGCAGCCCGGGCGGCGGTCAGCCTCGGCGCGGACGCGGTCGTCGTCACGCGGTGCGCCCCGGCCGATCGCGACGTCGCGCTCGGCCCGCTCGAGGCCTCGGCCTCCCCGTGACCTGCGCCGACGCGACGGAGACGACGGCGTTCAGCTTCCACTACGAGGGCGACCGTAGGGTCATGACCGTCGACGCGATCGGGGATCCGTGGACGGCGGCCGACGTCGAAGGATGGGCCGCCGACGCGCTCGCGGGATGCGAGTGGGTGCTCGTCGGCGGCCTGCTTCGCTCCCATTTCGGGACGCCGGCGGCAGCCGCCCTTGCGGCCGGTGGCCGGCGGCTCCTCCTCGACGCGCAGGGGATCACGCGGGTTGCGGAGACAGGCCCGCTCCGCGAGGACGCCGCGTTCGACCGGGAGCTGCTGCGCGATCTCGCGGTCCTCAAGCTCAACGAGGTGGAAGGGAAGATTCTCGCCGGGGGACTCGGGCAGGAGCAGCTCGGGCGCTCGGCGTGCCCGAGGTGGTGCTCACGCTCGGCTCGCAGGGCGCCCGCGTCCTCGCCGGAGGGACGGTGACTCCCGTGCCCCCGTCTCACGCCGACGGCCCGGTCGACCCGACCGGGGCGGGCGACGCGTTCTCGCTCGTCTACGTCGACGGGCGGGCAAACGGCCTCGATCCCGCCGCGGCGGCCGAGCGAGCCGCGCGGGTCGTCGCCGAGCTCATCACGGTCGCATGACGCCGCTGCTCGTCGCCTGCGCCCTCGGCACGGTGGCTGTCGACCTCGACGAGGAAGAGGAGACCGAGGTCATCGACGACGAGCTTCCCCGCGTGGAGCCGCCCGAGGTCGATCTCCCGCTGCTCGTCGCGGCCGCCGCGCACGGCTCGACCGTCGTCGCCGTCTCGACCGGCGACCGCCGCTCGTCGTCTCGGGCGACGGAGGCGCTGACCTGGCGCGAGGCAGGCGCCGGCCTCGGCGCGGCGTCGCGGTCGCGATCTCGCCCGAGCATCCCGACCTCGTCGCTGTTCGCGACCGCCGAGCGCCTCCACGTGTCGCGCGACGGCGGCCGGTTCTGGACGGCGCTCGCCGGTCGAGCTGCCCTGCGATCACGGCGGTGGCGTTCCCGGCTGAACCCGCGCGTGTGGGAGGATTCGGCATCCACGACCGAGGAAGGGGGCGGGCATGAGCGGACTCGACGATCTCCTCGGCAGCCTGACGAAGGCCGCGGCGGCGGGGGCCACGGTGGCGGCGGGCTGGAGGACCTGCTCGGCGGGCTCCTCGGCGGCGGCGTCCTCGGGAGGCGGCGACCGGCGGCCTCCAGGACGTCCTCGGGCGGGCTCCTCGGCGGTGGGTCGACGGGCGGAACCTGACGGCCGAGCGGCATGAACGTCGGCGTCCTTGCGGCCGTGCTCGCGCCGCTCCTCGGGAATCTCCTCAAGGGCGGCGGCCTCTCCAAGCTCGTGCAGAACGCCCAGCAGAGCGGGCTGAGCGCGCAGGCCGACTCGTGGGTCGGCACCGGCGAGAACCAGCCCGTCAGCGGCCAGGAGATCAAGGGCCTCGTCGGCGACGACGCGGTCCAGGAGGTCGCGCAGGAGGCCGGGATCTCCGAGGACGAGGCAGCGGACGTGCTCGCCAAGGTCGTGCCGCAGGTCGTCAACGGGCTCACCCCGGCCGGGCAGGTGCCGTCCGACGACGAGCTCGAGCCAGCTGGCCGCGAAGTTCGGCGCGTAGTCCCCGTCAGAAGCGGAACTCGCCGCGGGCGACGACGACCGCGCTGCCGCCGACCTCGACCGCGTCGATCAGCCCGTCTCCGCCCTCCGCGCGCGCGTGGAGGGTCGAGGGGCGGCCCATCTCGACGCCCTGCGCGATGACGATCTCCTCGCCCCAGCCGATCAGGCCGTGGCGGGCGAGGTGGCAGGCGATCGGGCCTGCGGCCGAGCCCGTCGCGGGATCCTCGCCGTGCTCCCAGAACATCCGGCTGCGCCACGACCGACGCGCCGCGGCGCGACGCAGTTGACGCCCGTGATGCCGAACGCCGCGATCGCCTCGCCGTCCGGCCGGAGCCCGCCGAGCTCCTCCTCCTCGAGCGTCACGACGATGTGCCGCGCGCCGTTGTCGTAGAGCTCGACCGGCAGAGTCGAGCGCTCTGCGCCGACCGCCGCGAGAACCTGCTCGGGTGACTCGACCGCCTCGACCCGCGGCACAGGCTGCGTCATCCGGCCGAACACGATCCGCCCCGACTCGTCGCGCTCGAGCGTGACCGGGACGATGCCCACACCCGTCTCGAGCGCGATCACGCCGAGCTGGAGGGGCGCGCCGAGGACGAACGCGGTGCCGAGCGTCGGGTGGCCGGCGAACGGCATCTCGTGGCGCGGGTTGAAGATCCGGATCCGTGCGGTTCCGCCCTGCTCCGGCGGGCAGCACGAAGACGGTCTCGGAGAAGCCGATCTCGAGCGCGAGCGCCTGCATCGTCGCGTCGTCGAGCGCGCGGGCGTCGGTGAAGACGGCGAGCTGGTTCCCGGCCAGCGGCGTGTGCGGTGAAGACGTCGGCGACGACGTAGCGGTAGGAGGCCACGCCCGGGTTATAGCCCGCGCTCTGTCTCCACCCACTTGCGATGGTGCTCGCGCGCCCAGTCCTCGCGCACGTCGCCGAGCGTCATCCCGCGCAGCGCATGCCGCGTCGACGGGTGGATCACCGCGAGGTAGAGATGCCCCGCGAGCAGCCCGACGGACACGTAGCATCAGCGTGTCGTGGACGGTGCCCGTTCCGTCGAGGAGGAAGCGGTGGTCGCGCTCGCCGAGCCAGAGGAAGAAGCCGGAGACGCGAAGAGCACGGCGAACGACGCGGTCAGGAGCACGTTCACCTTCTGCCCGGCGTTGAAGCGGCCCTGCGGCGCAGGGCGCCCGCGGAGCCAGCGGCGGTCGTCGCCGTCGAACGACTCGATCTCGCGCCAGTCCGCCGCGAGCCGCCGGCGGTCGCCGAGCGCCACGACGAGCACGATCGCGAGCGCCCAGCCGACGGCCGCGAAGATGTGGACGTTCTTGACGAGGTTCCGGCGCGCGACGACCTCCGAGAGCGCGGGCAGGTACAGGATCAGCCCGGTCGCGAGCATCGCGAGGAAGCCGGTCGCGTGCACCCAGTGGAGCAGCCGCTCGGTGGCGCCGAAACGGCGGATCATCCGGGCTTCAGTAGACGGTGCCTGCACCGTTCGACCGCCCGACCCACGCGTCCTTGTCGTAGCCGCGCTGCTCCCAGTAGCCGAGGTGGTCGTAGGTCGTCTGCACCTCGATGCGCGTGACCCACTTCACGTTCTTGTAGCCGTACATCCGTGGCATCACGACTCGCGCCGGGTACCCGTGGGCCGCCGAGAGCGGCTTCCCGTCCATGTCGAGCGCCAGCATCGCGTCGGGAGAGAGCGCCTGCGTCGAGCGTCAGCGTGTCGTCGTACGGAACCTCGTCCGAGACGAACCGCAGCGTGCCGGCGTCCTTCGCGCGGGCGCGGCCTCGGCGAGGAGGTCGGCGAAGCGGACGCCCGCGCCAGTGGACGTCGTCGACGCTCCAGCCGGTGACGCAGTGGAAGTCGGAGACCTGTTCGGCCGCCGGGAAGGCGCGCAGGTCGGCGAGCGTGTAGGCGACCGGCCGCTCGACTGCGCCGGCGATCGTGAGACGATACGCCGCGGGGTCGATCCGCGGGATCGAGTTGCCGATCGTGTAGATCCGCCAGCCCGCCGTCGGGACGATCGACACGACCTGGTCGGGCACGATCCGGCCGACGAGCCGCGATCGCGTCGCGCGCGAGGAACAGCCCGGCCACGCCGGCGCCGACGATGCCGAGGAACGCGGCGCGGCCGATCGCGCGATCGTCCATGGACAACTTGTAGCGCGGCTTCATTACGCCGGCCTTAGATGTGGGGTTTGACCCTGACGTAACGTCAGGGTCTACGGTGGGGGCCGTGACGGCCACGTTGCGCATCGGGGAGCTCGCGGAGGCGACCGGCCTGACGGTCCGGACGCTGCGCCACTACGAAGCGGTCGGGCTGCTCGAGCCGGTCGAGCGGAGCGAGTCGGGATACCGCCGCTACCGCGCCGAGGACGCCGAGCGCCTCTACACGATCGTCGCGCTCCGCCGCCTCGGCCTCTCGCTCGCGCAGATCCGTGCGACGCTCGTGGCGGAGCCTTCGGGCCTGCGGCAGATGCTCGCCCGCCACGCGTCCGACGTCCGCGGCCGGATCGCGTCCCTCGCCGAGCTCGAGGCGGTCCTCGAGCGCGTGCAGCGGGAGCTCGGCGTGGACGGCTCCCCCTCGCTGTCCGACCTGTGCGACCTCGTGCGGCTCACGGCGCAGCTCCCGCGCCGCGACCTCGCGGAGGAGCCCGAGGCGCTGCGCCTCCTCTCCGAGCCGCTCTCCGGAGCGATCCTCGAGCGGCTGCAGCGTGGCGGCCCCGCGACCGCCCCGGTCCTCGCCCGGGCGCTCCGCGAGCCGGTCGGCGCCGTTCGGGGGCAGCTCGAGCGGCTGACCGCGCACGGGTTCGTCGAGGAGGACGCCACGCGCTCGCGTCCACGGGCGCGCGCCTGGCGCATCGTCGCGGCCGACCTGCGGCTGCCGCGGGTCGGGCGGACGGCGGAGTCCGACAGCGTGGCGCGGTCGTGGTTCGAGCCGAGCCTCGAGGCGCTTGCCCGGTTCGTCGAGCGGGACGATCCCTGGATGGGCTCGGCGGCCCTCTCGTACGCGGCGCTCACGCTCACCCGCGCGGAGCTCGAGCGGCTCGGCGCGGAGTACGTCGCCCTCGTCCGGCGCTATGCGCGACCCGTCGAGGACGCACCCGACGGTGCCCGGCCGGCGACGGCGCTCATGTTCGCGTTCCCGATCGACGAGGGGTCGTGATGGCGCTCCCGGCCATCCCCGTCGACCGCCCGGCCGGCCCGCGAGGCACGACTATGCTCGGCTCCGTGCGCGTCTACCTCTGCAGGCATGCGAAGGCGGCGCCCGGCGAGCCTGACGACCTACGCGAGCTGACCGGGAAGGGCCGGCGCCAGGCGGAGGCGCTCGGCGAGCAGCTCGCAGCCCTGCCCGACCCTCCCGCGCTCGTGTTGTCGAGCCCCCTCGTGCGCGCGCGGCAGACCGCCGAGGCGATCGCCTCGGCGACGGGCGCGCCGCTCGAGATCGAGTCTCGACTCGCGCCGGGGGCGACGATCTTCGATCTCAGTGAGGCGGTCGCGGGCCGCGCCGGCCCGGTGGCGACGGTCGGCCATCAGCCCGACTGCTCCGAGATCGCGCGCGCCCTTACGGGAACAGACCCCGGCTTCTCCCCCGGAGCGATGGCGCAGCTCGAGCTCGAGCCGTCGTCGTGACCGGTGACGCGGCGATCCGGGTCCGCGGCCTCGTGAAGTCGTACGGCGAGCACGAGGCCGTCCGCGGGATCGACTTCGACGTGCGGACCGGCGAGGTGTTCGGGCTGCTCGGGCCGAACGGCGCCGGCAAGACGACGACGGTCGAGATCCTCGAGGGCTACCGCGAGCGCGACGGCGGCGAGGTCGAGGTGCTCGGCGTCGACCCGTGGCAGGCGGCCGCGGCGCACCGCGAGCGGATCGGCGTCGTCCTCCAGCACTCGCAGCTGCCGCCGTCGCTGACGGTGCGCGAGGTGCACTCGATGTTCGCCGGGTACTACGCGAGCCCGCGCGACGTGGACGAGGTGATCGAGCTCGCCGGGCTCTCGGACAAGGCGGGCGAGCGCGTGAAGACCCTTTCCGGCGGACAGAAGCGACGACTCGACCTCGGAGTTGCCCTCGTCGGCGACCCGGAGCTGGTCTTCCTCGACGAGCCGACGACCGGCTTCGACCCGTCCGCCCGGCGCACCGCCTGGGAGCTCGTCCGCTCGCTCCGCTCGCTCGGCAAGACCATCGTGCTCACGACCCACTACCTCGACGAGGCACAGCAGCTCGCCGACCGCGTCGCCGTGATCCGCGAGGGAGCTCTCATCCGCATCGGGACGCCGGACGAGCTGATCGGCGCGGTGCCGGACGTCGAGATCCGCTACCGCGAGAACGATCGCGAGGTGATCTTGACGACGCATGAACCGACGCGCGTGCTCGCCGAGCTGACCTCCCGCGCGGTGGCCGAGGGCCGCGAGCTCGAGGGTCTCGAGGTGCGCCGCCCGACGCTCGAGGACGTCTACCTGGGGCTCGTGGACGAGGACGAAGGGCAACCGGGGACGTGAGGCTGTTCTGGCACGAGCTGCGGTTGCAGCAGCTCTTGTTCTGGCGCAACCGCGAGTCGGCGGTCTTCGTCTTCGTCTTCCCGCCGATGCTGTTCCTGCTCCTCGGCGCGGTCTACAGCGGGAAGATCGACGGCGTCCCGGCGGTCGACCGGCTGCTCGTCGGGATGATGGGCTACGGCTGCGCGAACACCGCGCTCGGCGGGGCTCGCGATCACGCTGGTCGTCCGCCGCGAGGGCGGGCTCCTGAAGCGGGTCCGCGCCACCCCACTGCCCGCGGCGACCTACCTGACGGCCGTGCTCGTCTCGACGCTCGTCGTCTTCCTCCTCCAGATGGCGCGACCGTCGCGCTCGGCGTCACGCTCTACGGCGCACGCGGCGCGGAGAGCTGGGTGGCGCTCGTCCCCGTGCTGCTCCTCGGCGCCGCCGCGTTCGCGGGCCTCGGGATCGGGCTCGCCGCGCTGATCCGCTCCGACGAGGGCGCCTCGGCCGTCGTCAACCTCGTCGTCCTGCCGATGGCGTTCCTCTCCGGCTCCTTCGGCCCGACGCGGGACTATCCGGACGTCCTCCAGGCGGTCGCCGACGTGCTGCCGCTCACCTACCTGATCCGGCTGGTGCAGGCCGCCTACCTGCACGGCACGTCGCTCGTCCACGACCTCGGGGCGGTCGCGGTCGTCGTGGCGTGGGGCGTGGCCGGGCTCGTGGTCGCGGTGCGGAGATTCGAGTGGCAGCCGCGCGAGAAGTGACCTACGGGTCGAGGCGCGGGAGCCCGCCGTCCCGGTACGGCGCCCAGGTCGACCGCGGGAGCGCGGCGTACACGTCAGCGTAGGCGACCGACGGATCCGTGGTCTCCTCGGCGACGCTCGCTCCGTGTCTCGCCGCGACCTCGCTCACGAGGTACCGCAGGCCGCCGCCGACTCCGCGTCCCCGTCCGCCGACCGCGAGGACGACGGCCGATTGCCCTTCGGCCGCGACGATGATGTGCGGCGTCCCGGGAGGGCAGTGGAAGAAGTCCCACGCGGTCAGCCGACGTTCTTGATCCTCGACGACGAGCGTGCACTCGCCGGCAAGGACGAGGAAGGCCTCCTGCGCGTTCTCGCGGTGGAACATGCCGATCCGCTCGCCAGGCCCGAGGATGTTCAGGTTGATGCCGAGTTGCGGGAAACGGCGCTTACCCTCGAAGTTGCAGTACGCGCCGAGGGGGCCGAGCTCGCGCCACCGCGAGTCCTGTGCGTTGACGACGAACCACCCCTCCCCGTCGACGACGGGGCCGTTCTTCGTCTTGCGCATCGGCGCCTCGGGCACGAGCGCAGTGTCGCACGGGCCGGCGTGGTTCGAGCAGACTGGACCGATGGAGAGACGACCCGGATGAGTCCGGGTGAGCTGTGTGCCGCCCTCGCCGACGCGCTCGGCGACCCGGGCCGGGTGTCCGACGGCGACTCCGAGCGCGAGCTCCACGCGGGCGACATCTCGTTCCACCGACCCCACCGGCCGGACGTCGTCGTCTACGCCGCCTCGACGGAGGACGTCGCGGCCGTCCTCTCGCTCGCCGACGAGCGCGGAGTGCCCGTCACGCCGTTCGGCGCCGGGTCGAGCCTCGAGGGGCACGTGATCCCCCTCGCGGGGGGCATCTCGCTCGACCTGTCGCGCATGGATCGCATCCTCGACGTCTCCCCGGGCGACCTCACCGCGATCGTGCAGCCGGGTGTCACGCGCACGGCGCTCGAGCGCGCCGCCGCGGAGCACGGCCTCTTCTTCCCCGTCGACCCGGGGGCGGACGCGACACTCGGGGGCATGGCTGCGACGAACGCGGCCGGGACGACGACGGTGCGGTACGGGAAGATGCGGGCGAACGTGCTCGCGCTCGAGGCCGTGCTCGCGGGGGGCCGCGTCGTCCGCGCCGGTAGCCGTGCGCCGAAGACCTCCGCCGGCTACGACCTGCTCGGCCTGCTCGTCGGCTCCGAGGGAACGCTCGGCGTGATCACCGAGCTGACGCTACGCCTCCACGGGATCCCCGAGCAGGCGGTCGTACTACGGCTCTCGTTCCCGGACGTCGAGTCCGCGTGCCGCGCGGCGACGGCGATCGTCGCCGCGGGGGCGGGCGTCACCCGCGTGGAGCTCCTCGACGGGTGGACGATCGCGGCTATCAACGAGCATCGGGGCACCGACCTCCCCGCAGGCCCGTCGCTCTTCGTCGAGGCGTCCGGGAGCGCCGGCACCGTCGCCTCCGACCTCGAGCTCGTAGCTGCGATCGCAGAGTCGGAGGGAGCGCTCGAAGTCGTCGCCGAGCGCGACCCGACTGCGCGCTCTCGCCTCTGGGCTGCCCGTCACGGGTCCGCCTACGCCGTGGCCGCGGCTGCACCGGGGAAGCGGCACCGGTCGACCGACATCTGCGTCCCGCTCTCGGAGCTCGCGGGCGCCGTGTCGTTCGCGCGGGCCGAGCTTGCGCGGCGCGGCCTGGTCGCCGGCATCGTCGGGCACGCGGGCGACGGCAACGTCCATCTCTCGTTGATGGTCGATCCCGACGACGCCGAGGAGATGCGCGCCTCGGACGAGCTGGTCGAGGCGCTCGTCGACGACGCTCTCGCGCGCGGCGGGACATGCACCGGCGAGCATGGGATCGGGATCGGCAAGATCCACGCGCTCGAGCGCGAGCATGGCGACCTGGTGCCGCTGATGCGCGGCGTCAAGCACGTATTCGACCCGAACGGGATCATGAACCCCGGCAAGATCCTGCCCCGCTGAGGCGACCGCGTTTCACGAGACCGGACGGCCGCTCAGACGTGCGCCTCGCCGGCGGCGACCTGCTCGCCCGCGGCGCCGATCGTCTGGACGACGACGGCCGCGACGACGATCGAGCCGCCGAGGAGCGTTGCCGCGCCGGGGCGCTCGTCGTAGGCGAGCCACACCCAGAGCGGGCCGAGGACGACCTCGAGCAGCGAGATGATCGCCACCTGCGCCGGCGGGATCAGCCGCGCTCCGATCGTCAGGAACGCGAGCCCGAGGCCCATCTGGCCGACGCCGAGGGCGGCGAGGATCGCCCAGTCGCTCCGACTCGCCGAGCCGAGCGAGACGAACGGGATGAACGCCGCGACGACCAGCACCTGCGACGCGCAGGTCGCCGGCATCATCGACACGTCGCGCCGGTGGCGCGCGATCACGATCACCGCCGCGAACGAGGCCGTCACCACGAGCGGCAGCACGACCGCGGTCGTCCCGGCGTCGAACGAGCCCGCTGCCATCAGGACCACCCCCGCTCCCGCGAGGGCGAGCGCGACCCACGTCCTGCCGTCGACGGGCTCGGAGAGGAGCACCCAGCCGAGCAGCGCCGCCATCATCGGCGCGGCCGCCTGCATGAACAGGACGTTCGCGACCGTCGTGTAGTTCAGCGCGAGCAGGAACGCGCCCGACGAGATCGCGAGGCACACGGCCATCGCGAGCCCCGAGCGGCCCATCCGGCGAAAGGCGCGTAACGTGCCGCCTCGCTCGGTGGCGACGACGAGCAGAAAGAGCGCGGCCGCGGCGAACGCCGCGCGCCCGACGACCTGCGTGGCGGCCTCCGCGTCGAGGCCGCGCTGCGCGAGCCCCGCGGTCGACCACGCCACCGCGGCCGCCAGGATCGCGAGCTGCCCCTCGCGCGCCCGACGCCGCTCGAGCGCGCGCTTCTCAAGACCCACTTCCGCCGGGGGCGCGACCGACGGCATGGCGTTCCCTGGTTGCGACACCGCCGAGGACGCTACCCGCACGCCTCATGCGACCAGGTCGCTCAGTGGCTCATCGTTCCCTTCGGGTTGCCCACCTTGAGCAGCCCGACCTGACCGAGGTCGACATGCGCGAACGCATGGCTGACGAAGGGGTAGAGGCCCTCGTCGGCGATCTTCACGTCGAAGACCGCCCCACCGCCTGCGGGGACGGCGACCGTCTGGACGCCCTGCTGGTAGTGCGTCATGTCCGCGTTCGGCCACGCGCGGTCGAAGATCGTCCCGACGACGTGGCGCGGCGGCCGCTTCGTCCCGTGCCTCGTCGGCGGCCTGGACGGCGGCGACGGCGGCGATTGCGAGGACGCCGACGGCGATGCCGAGGAGCAGTACCGCGACCTTCCAGACGGCGCTGCCGCCGCTCGCCCCGGCGCGCCTCATGGCGCTTCGCCGGCATCGACGCGGAATGGCTGGACATCTCAGCGCTCCTTCGTTCGTGGTTTTCACAAGGAACGTAGGAACAACTCACCGCTCCGGCCTCAGCGGCTCCGCGGAACCTCGTTGCGGCTTTCCCGCGGTGCGCCGCAGCGCCGTTTCCGCGGTCGCGTGCTCGGGTAGGCCTCCCGGGGATGGCCACGTCGCGTCGTGCCGACACGTCGCTCGTCACGCGGGCGCTACCGATCTACCTGGGGCTCCTCTTCGCGCTGCTCACCGCGGTCTCGATTCTCCTGCTCTACGCGCTGCGCCACGTCCTTCTGATCCTGTTCGTCAGCGTGCTCTTCGCCGCCGCCCTCTCCGGCCCGAGCGAATGGCTGCACGACCGGCTGCGCCTCCCGCGCGGGATCGCGGCCGTGCTGATCTACGTGGCCGCGTTCGCCGTGCTCGTCGGCGTGGGCTGGCTGGTCATTCCTCCGCTGCTCGGCCAGGTCGCCGAGTTCGCCGACCGCGCGCCGCAGTACGCCGACCGCTACGACGGCATCCGCAAGGCGTACGGCGAGCTGCGCAACGACTATCCGGCGCTGCCACCGTTCGACGACCAGATGTCGAGGCTCGGAAATGCGATCCTCGACCGGGCCGGCGAGCGGGCCGCGTCGCTTCCCGCCAACCTGTTCTCGCTCTTCCTCGACCTCCTGAGCGTGTTCGTCATCTCGCTGCTCCTCGTGACCAACCGGATGCGGCTGCGCGGCTTCACGCTCTCGCTCGTCGGCCACGAGCATCGCGACCGGGTAGCGGAGGTTCTCGACCGGAGCTGGGCACGGATCGGCGTCTACCTCCGCGCGAAGGTGATCGTCATGGCGATCGTCGGCACGCTGACGTACGTCGCGCTCCTCGTGATCGGCGTGCCCTTCGCGGTGCCGCTCGCGATCGTGGTCGCCTTCGGCGAGCTCATCCCCCGCGCGGGCCCGTGGCTCGCCCGCATCCCGCTCCTCTCGATTGCCGCCCTCGAGGGCCCGCGGACGTTCCTCCTCACCCTTGTCGCCTCGATTCTGATCGAGAACCTGAAGGGCTACGTGATCTCGCCGTTCGTCGAGGGTGACCAGCTCGACATCCATCCGCTCGCCGTGTTCGTCGCCGTGCTCGTCGGGGCGACGCTCGCCGGTCCCGCCGGTGCGTTCGTGGCGGTGCCGGCGGCGGCGATCGTCGACATCCTCGTCCGCGAGATCGTCGTCCCCTGGCGCCACGACCAGATCGCAGACGACGACGGGGCTGCCCGGGTCCGCCTGGGCCGCGCCGGCCCGCGCACCGCCGTGCGCTCGTGAGCCTCACGGACGTCCGAGGAACGCGCGAGGTGCTGCCTACGCGGCCTCGGGGAGCTCGTCCCCGGGCGTGTCCCCAACGGTGCGCGCCTGCCACCGACGCGCAAGGAGGTTGTTCGCCACGAGCGCGCCCACCGTGAGGCCCGCCCCGAACAGCTCGGCCGCGTTCGGCCGGTAGCCGCGCGCGATCTCGATCGCGAACGTCGTCACCGGGATCAGGTTGCTGAAGAGAACGGCGTTCTGGGGCCCGATCGACGCAATCGCCGCGTTCCACGTGAGGACGGCAACGAACGCCCCCGGGATCGCCAGGTACGCAATCTGCGGCCAGACCGACGAGAGCTGCGCGGCCGTCGGAGACTCGACGAGCCCGCTTGCGACCGCGACGAGCGTTGCGCCGGCGATCGTCAGCCACCCGAGCGCAGCCGTGAGCGCCGTGTAGCGGAGGGGCGAGAGGTCGGGGAACTCGGCCGCGCCGAGCCCGTAGAGCACGAAGCTGAAGACCCCGGCGAGGACGAGGAGCTCGCCCCACCCGATCGCCCCGTGCAGGATCGAGCTGGGGTGGCCGCCGCTGACGACGAGCGCGACCCCGGCGAGCGCGATCCCGAGGAAAGCGAACGTCGCCGGGGCCGGCCGCACCTTCGTGCGGTGCCACAGCACGAGCGCGGTGAGGAGCGGGCCGAGCGCGACGATCAGCGAGGCGGTCTCGGGCCGTGCATGCGCGAGCCCCGTGTACGCGAACAGGTTGAAGCCGGCGAACCCGAGCGAGCCGAGCCAGAAGAGCCGCCAGCCTCGTCCGCCGAGCCGCAACGCGCCCAGCCCCTCGACCGCGCCGAGCACGACAAGCCACAGGCCCGCGGCGATCGCGTAGCGCACGGTCGAGAGCGGAAGCGCGTCGACCGTCTCGAGCGCAGACTTGCCGACGACGAACTGCCCGCCCCACACGACCGCGGTCGTCGTCGCGAACAGCATTCCGAGCGTGGTGGTCCTCGTCGTCACGCGTCTCCTCGAAACGATTCCGCGGACAAAACCTGATCAACGACCAACCTAGGGCACCTATTTCGTGGTACCGCTGCGGTACCATTGGCCGATGGCGATGAACCTTCGCTTGACCGAGGACGAGACCGAGGCGCTCCGACGCAAGGCGGCCGAGGAGGGGCGCTCGATGCAGGAAGTGGCGCGGGCCGCCATCGCCGAGTACGTCCGCGACCGCCCGTCCCGCCTGCGCGCGGCGATCGAGCACGTCCGTACCGAGGACGCCGAGCTCCTCGAGCGGCTGTCCCGGTGAGCCCGGACGACGTCGACTACCTGACGCTCGACGACCTGCTCGAGATCGCGGCCGGGATCCTCCCGGACGTCGAGATCTGCGACGTCGGGCTCCTCGCGGTGGCGGCCGACAGGCCGCGTAGCTCCGCATTCGGGGCGGAGGCGTACCCGTCCTTTGCCGAGAAGGTCGCTGCGCTCCTGCACTCGGTCGCGCGGAACCATGCCCTCGTAGACGGGAACAAGCGGCTGGCGTGGTCGGCGGCACGTGTCTTCTGTCTGCTGAACGCCCGCGACCTCGAGCTCGGCGTGGACGACGCGGAGGCGATGGTCGTCGGCGCGGCGGCCGGCACGCTCGACGCTCCCGCGCTCGCCGAGCGCGTCGACAGGGCTCTGCGGGGCGAACCGTCGAGCTGAGGGTCGCCGCCTGGCCCGCGTCGTCGATCGCACGTCTCGGACGGTGCGGCGCGCCGTACCGCCGAAGGAGGGGCAGCCGCCTGCGCGCGGGCCCGCTTCCGAGGCATCGTGGGGTCGTGACCATGACGACCGAGAAAGGCAGGCGGCCATGACCAGCATGCACCCCACGACGCTCGAGGACAGGCTGGGCTTCTTCGTCGCCGCCCAGCTCCACGGCTATCCGCTCCTGTTCGTCCCGAACGCCGAGCGAGCCTCTGCCCGGCCGTCGCCCGTTCACCGGCGCGGCGCTCGACGGCACCTGGCGGGGCTCGTCAGGACGGTGGCCGGACGGCGACGCCCGTCGGTGGTCGAACCGGCTCCGTGCGCGACCTGCTGACGCAGGCCCGGGTCAGCCGGCCGCGGTCGTGTGCGTTTCGATGAACGCGAGCGTCCACTCCCGGGCATCCGCGGACTGCTCGGCTTACTCGTGCCCCGAGACGGCGTGCGGCGCGTACGGCTCCTCGAGGCGGACGATCTCGTCGGGCGTCAGCTCGAGCTCCACCGCGGCGAGGGCGTCCTCGACGTGCCCGATCTTCGTCGCACCGACGATCGGGGCGGTCACCGCCGGCCGGGAGAGGAGCCACGCGAGCGCGACCCGGGCACTCGGCACGCCCCGCTCGGCCGCAACCTCGTCGACCCGGTCGACGACGTCGAAGTCGACCTCGGGCACGTACAGCGAATCGCCGAAGGGATCGCTCTCGGCCCGCGTCGTGAGGCGCTCGCCCGCCCGCGTGCGGTTGCCGGCCAGGAGCCCACGCGCGAGCGGGCTCCACGGCAGCACCGCGACGCCCCGATCGACACACAGCGGGATCATCTCCCGCTCCTCCTCGCGGTAGACGAGGTTGTAGTGGTTCTGCATTGACGCGAACGGCGTCTCGCCGCGCCGCTCGGCCGCCGCCTGCGCCTTGGCGAACTGCCACGCGAACATGCTGCTCGCGCCGATGTACCGGGCCTTGCCGGCCTTCACGACGTCGTGCAGCGCCTCCATCGTCTCGGCGATCGGCGTCGTCGGGTCCCAGCGGTGGATCTGGTAGAGGTCGACGTAGTCCATCCCGAGGCGCTGGAGCGACCCGTCGATGGACGCCATCACGTGCTTGCGCGAGAGGCCCCGGCCGTTCTCGCCGGGCATCGTCCGCATGCACACCTTCGTCGCCACGACGAGCTCCTCGCGGCTCGAGAGCCTCGGCAGCACGCGGCCCGTGACGACCTCGCTCTCGCCGCCGTTGTAGACGTCCGCGGTGTCGAAGAACGTGATCCCGCCTTCCACGGCGCGACGGACGATCGGCTCGGCCTCCGCCTCGGGGAGCGCCCAGCGGCGACTCTCGTGCGCGCCGAAGCTCATCATCCCGAGACACACCCGCGACACGCGCAGCCCGGTGCTGCCGAGGTTCACGTACTCCACGTCGACCTCCTCCCGTCGTTCGGCGCACCGTAACCGCGCGGGTCGAGCCCCCGTCTCGGCTGCGCGGTTACGCCGTGTGCGCGACGCCGTCGGCGACCAGCGCGTCGATCTCCCCGGCGGAAAACCCCCACGCCAGGAGCGCCGCCTCGGTGTCCGCTCCCGGCCTCGACGAATGTCCCGGAACGCCGGACGGCGTGCGCTCGAAGCGCGGTGCGGGCATCGGGAGGACACCGCCCTCCGTCTCGTAGAACGTTCCGCGCGCGCGGTTGTGCGGGTGGAGCGGCGCCTCGTCGAGGTCGAGCACGGGTGCGAAGCACACCTCCGAGCCCGAGAACACGGCCTCCCACTCCGCGCGGGTTCGCTCCGCGAAGGCGCCCTCGAATGCCCGCCTGATGACCGGCCACCGCTCGGGGTCCAGGTACTCCTCGAGCGCGGCGTCCTCGAGGTCGAGCAGGCGCAGGAGCTCGGCGTAGAACACGGGCTCGAGGCACGCGACGGCGACGGCGTGGCCGTCCGAGGTCCGGTACACGTCGTAGAACGGGGCGCCGCCGTCGAGCAGGTTCGTGCCGCGCTCGGTCGACCAGAGGCCGGCGTTCCGTGCCCCGTACGTCATCGTCATCAGCAGCGCGGCGCCGTCCGTCATCGCCGCGTCCACCACCTGGCCGCGGCCCGAGCTCCGCGCCTCCAGGACGGCGCTGACGATGCCGAGCGCCAGCAGCGTGCCGCCGCCGCCGAAGTCCCCGACGAGGTTGAGCGGCGGCACCGGCAGCTCGCCGGCGCGCCCGATCGCCCCGAGAGCGCCCGAGACCGCTATGTAGTTCAGGTCGTGGCCGGGGCTCCGTGCGAGCGGCCCGGTCTGGCCCCAGCCGGTCATGCGACCGTAGACGAGGCGCTCGTTGCGGGCGAGGCAGGCGTCCGGCCCCAACCCGAGCCGCTCCATCACCCCGGGCCGGAAGCCCTCGATCAGCGCATCGGCCTGCTCGACGAGCCGCAGGACGACCTCGGCCGCGCCGCCGTGCTTGAGGTCGAGCGCGACGGAAGGGCGACCGCGCCCGACCGCGCCGGCGAACGCGTCGAACGCGCTCGACCCCGGCCGGTCGATCCGCACGACGTCGGCCCCGAGGTCGGCCAGGAGCATTGCCCCGAACGGCGCAGGCCCCAGCCCGGCCAGCTCGACGACGCGCAGGTCGCGGAGTGGCCCCTGACGCATCGCGCTCACGAGCCGATCATGCAGGAGATACTCACCGGACTCGACGGAAGCACACGGAGGTGGAGATGAACCTCGAGGGAGTGACCGCGGCAGTCACAGGCGGCGCATCGGGCCTCGGTGCCGCGACCGCCGCGGCGCTCGCGGCGAAGGGCGCGACGGTGTTCGTCCTCGATCTCCCCGGCGCTCGGGAGCACGCCGACCCGGGCACGGGGACGTTCGTCGAGTGCGACGTCACGCAACCGGATCAGGTGGAGGCGGCGATCGCGCAGGCCGCAGCCGCGGGCGCGCTACGGATCTGCGTCAACTGCGCGGGTGTCGGCTGGGCGGAGCGAACGCTCGGGCGCGACGGGTCGCCCGCCGCGCTCGAGCCCTTCCAGCGCGTGATCGAGATCAACCTGATCGGCACGTTCACCATGATCCGCCACGCGGCTGCAGCCATCGCGCGGACCGAGCCGCGCGAGGGCGAGCGCGGCGTGATCGTCAACACCGCCTCCGTCGCGGCGTACGACGGCCAGATCGGCCAGGCTGCGTACTCGGCGTCGAAGGGCGGCATCGTCGGGATGACGCTCCCGATCGCCCGCGACCTCGCGGTCTCCCTGATCCGCTGCGTCACGATCGCGCCGGGCCTGTTCGACACGCCGCTCCTCGCCAGCCTGCCCGAGCCGGCCCGCGTCGCGCTCGGCGCCTCGGTGCCGCACCCCGCCCGCCTCGGCCGGCCGGAGGAGTACGCCGCGCTCGTCGTCCACATCGTCGAGAACCCGATGCTGAACGGCGAGGTGATCCGCCTCGACGGCGCCATCCGGATGGCGCCGAAGTGAGGCGCGTCGCGGGTCGTCCGCGATGCGCCGGGCGGCGATCGACTCGTCGTCCTACATGCAGGTCCAGCCGCCGTCGACGGAGAGGTTGATGCCGTTGATCGCCTGGTTCTCGAGGAGGAAGCGCGATGCGCCCACGACCTCCGCCATCGTGACCAGCCGCCCGATCGGCGTTCGCTGCTCGAGCGCCTCCCGCCGTTCCGGCGGCATGTCGATCCACTGCGGGCTGTCGCCGACGATCGCGGGGTGCAGCGCGTTCACGCGCCTCGGGGCGAGCTCGACCACGAGCGTCCGCACGAGGCTCGTCACCGCGCCGTTGACGGTGGTCACGGTCGTCGAGCCTGGATACGGCCGGTCGCGCGCGAGGCCTCCAAAGATCAGGATCGCGGACGAGTCGCCGAGGCGCGGCAGCAGCGTGTGGACGACCTCCGTGTAGCCGACGAGCTTGAGCGTGACGAGGCGCAGCGCCCCCGCGATGTCGTACTCGGCGACCTTGTTGGTGTCGCGCTCGATCGCCGCGAGCACGAGGAACTCCACGTCGCCGACGTCCGCGAGGCGCTCGGCGATCGTGTGCGGCTCCGCGAGGTCGAAACCGATTCCGCGCGTGCTGCCGCCGATCTCGTTCGCGGCGGCCTGCGCGCGCGCCGGATCCCGTCCGGTCACGATCACCTCGCGGCCGTCGTCCGCGTACGACTGCGCCAGCTCGCGGCCGAGGCCCTGCGTGCCACCGACGACGACGACGGTGCCTGTGCCCATGTCACGCTCTCCTTTCGAGCCCGGCGCGGCGGCGATCTACCCGGCGGCGACTGACTCGGCCGCCCAGTCCGGCAGAAGCCCGCCCTCACCGAGAATGTGGTTCCTCGACTCGTCGAGCTTGGCGAACACGCGGTCGAGATTGCCGTCGACGAGCTTCCCGTCGCGTTTCACGGCCCGACCGGCGACGAACACCGAGTCGACGTTCGACGTGTCGGAGAAGACGACGATCGTCCCGACCGGATCGACCATCGGCGCCGTGTTGATCGCGTTCGTCTCGAGGAGGACGATGTCCGCCTGCTTGCCGGGGGTGAGCGACCCGACCTTGTCCTCGAGCGCGCAGGCGCGGGCGCCGTCGATCGTCGCGAACTCGAGCACGTCGCGATGCGTCAGCGTCGGCGCAAACGCCTGGTCCGGCGTGTCGGTGAACGCGAGGATGCGGCTCGTGGACGAGCGCCGTCCGCATCTGCGTGAACATCTCGCCCGGGACGCTCGAGACGACGTCGACGCTGAGCGACGGGCGGACGCCGCGGGCGAGCAGCCGGCCCGTCGGCGGCGGCGCCGTGACCCATCAGCATCTCGACGTAGGGCGCAACCGATGCCGTTGCCGCCCGTCTCCGCGATCAGGTCGAGCTCCTGGTCGGTCAGAGTCGGTGCAGTGGATGTACAGTCGTCCTCGGCCCATCAGCCCGAGGTCGTGCATGTCCTTGACGTGGCTCGACGTGCAGGTCGGTGAGCCGCATCCCGACGTGGACGCTGATCAGGATGCCGAGGTCGCGCGCGAGCTCCCAGTCGTGCTTCGCGACGTCGGCGTCGCGTTGCCGGGCTGCCGCGCGCGCCAGGCGAGCGTGAGGAGGCTGATCGTCCGACGAGAAGTACGTCTCGCGGATGCGCCGGATGTCCTCGGGGTGGTTCAGCTCGCTGTAGCACCACCACTCGCCGCCCGCCGGCACGCCGTGGGCGTAGACGGCGCGGATGCCGGCATCCTTCAGCCCCTGGATCGCCGCGTCCGAGTGATCGGGCGTGTTGTTGACGTGCGACCAGTCGAGCAGCGTCGTGACGCCGCCGTTGAGCGCCTCGAGCGCGCCTGCATAGTCGCCGATGTGGACGTCCTCCGGGCGGTAGTAGCCGCCCGATGCTGGCCGAGCATGACCGCGAAGTAGTGGTCGAGCGTGCAGCACGGCAGGACGCCCCGCACGGGCGTCTGCCACGTGTGCCGGTGCGTGTCGACGAAGCCCGGCATGACGATCATCCCCGAGGCGTCGATCTCCTCGACATCGGATATGGATAGGCCGCGTCCGACCTCGACGATCTTGCCGTCCTCGACGAAGACATCGCCGTTCGGGATGTCGCCGAGACCGGGATCCATCGAGACGACGAAGCCGTTGCGGATCAAAAGGCGCTGCGCGCTCATGCCTCTCTACTCCTTGGCTTGCGGGGAAATGGTGATGCGCGGCGGCGGCCGCTCATGTGCAGCGAGCATAAACGGCCGCGCTCCGACGCGTCAATGCGGGCGCCCGACCCCGCCCCGACCGTTAAGCAGTGATTGACGGGCGGCGGCAATACCGGACTTTCGTTCGGTGATGGTTGACACCCGCACCGGACGTGCCCGAGAATGGACGCCTGGTCGGGGCTAGGGCTGCAGAGGAGCCGTGAACGCGCAGAGTGGCACCGAGGGCGTCGGGCTGCCTCGCGGACGCAGGCTGGCGCCGTACGTCGCCGACGTGCTCGTCGGCGCACGCTTCCTCCCCGTCTGGATCGCCACCGTCGTGCTGATGGCCGTCGCGGCGGTCATCGCGCCGGCGGCGCTCCGGAGCACGTCGTGGGCCTTCGTGCTCCCGTACATGACGATCCTCGCGGTCGCGGCACTCGGCCAGATGCTCGTGATCATGCAAGCCGGCATCGATCTCTCGACGGCCGGCGTGATCTCCCTCTGCGGGAACGTGCTCGTCGGCGTCAGCGCGAACTCCGACGGCCGGTTGGCGCTCGGCATCCTCGCCAGCATCGGCCTCGGCGCGCTCGTGGGTCTCGCGAACGGCGTCCTCGTCGCGATCGTGAGGCTGAACCCCCTGATCGTCACGCTGGCGACGGGCCAGATCGCCCTCGCGTGGAGCGTGAGGTACAACCGCGAGGTCGCGGCGAACCCCAACGTGCCGAACGCGCTGTCGTCCTGGGCGGCGCACAAGCCGCTCGGGGTCAGCGCGGTCTTCTGGACCGGTGCCGCGCTCACGCTTCTCCTGGCACTCGTTCTCCGTTACACCGCCGGCGGCCGACGCTTCCAGGCAGTGGGAGCGAACCCACGAGCGGCGTGGATGGCGGGACTGCGCGTCCGGACGCACGTCGCCTTCGCGTACACCGCCGCGGGTGCGCTGTACGGGGGCGCGGCGGTCCTGCTCGGCGCGTTGCGCATCAGCATCGACCCGGCGTTCGGAGCGTCCTACCTTCTCGCGCCCATCGCGGCTGTCGTCATCGCCGGAGCGGCGCTCTCGGGCGGGCTGGCGAGCGCGACCTCGACGTGGATCGCGGCGCTCGCGCTCACCTTCCTGACGCAGATGCTGCTCATCCTGGGTCTCTCGGCGGCACTGCAGTTCGTCGTGTTCGGCGCCGCGATCATCGTCGGGATGCTGGTCTCGGGCGACCGCGTGGCGTCGCTCCTCGGCCGTCTCCTGCGAAGGATCGAAACCACGACAGGCACCCGTCCCGAAGTGAAGGAAGACACGAGCTGAGGCTCGCGAAAGGAGGCACGATGGAGGGTCGGCAGAAGTCCGCGGTGTCCCGCATCCGCCCGGTGGGGGTGGGCGTGTTGGCACTCGCGCTGCTGGGGACCGCGCTCCTGCTCGTCTCGGCGAGCAGCGGCGGCACCGACAAGAAGCAGGCGACGGCCGCGAAGCCGGTGCTCGTCTCGGCCGGGAAGGGCTTCGGCGAGGTGTACGCGGCCAAGGCGTCCACTCTCAAGAAGACGCTCTTCAAGGCCACGTTGCTCCCGAAGAACCCCGTTTCGCGCAACATCGCCCTCGCCGGTCTCGGCCGCTCCGACAGGAAGGTGAACGAGGCGCTGGCGCTCAGGTGCTGGAAGTCGAACGGCTGCAAGACCGGCACCGGCGGCAAGCTGACGGTCGCCTACATCGAGCAGTTCGGCGAGAACGTCTATCGCCAGATGTCGAAGATGGAGTTCATCCTCCAGGCGCTGACGTATCCCCAGGTCGGCACGATCATCTACCGCAGTGCGCACTCCGACCTGAACCAGGGAATCGCCGACTTCAAGGCGGCGATCGCACAGAAGGTCAGCCTGATCGTCAGCTATCCGGACTTCGGTGACGCGATGCTGCCGGTGATGAAGCAGGCGACCGATGCCGGAATCCCCGTCGCGACCTACGCCTGGGGCTTCGTGACCGGCCCCGGGACGAACTACCTGACCGTCGTGGGCGAGGACACCTGCGCGCTCGGGAAGACGTACGCGTTCGTCATGAACCAGCAGGTCAGGTCCGGGGAGATCGCCTTCCTGGGCGGCTTCCCGGGGAACCCGCTGTCGGAGGGCTGGCAGAAGTGCGAGAAGCCGGCGCTCAACCCGAACATCAAGGTCGTCGCGGAGGAGCCGACGAACTGGGATCCGTCCAAGGTGCAGTCGGTCGTCGCGGGGGTCCTGGCCGCGCATCCCGACATCAAGGGCTGGAGCTACGAGTACGGGCTCGGCATGGCGACCGGCGCGCTCTCGGCTTACAAGGCTGCGGGCAAGTCGTTCGACACCGTGCTGACGCTGAGAACGGACGACGTCGGCATGGGCTGCGCGTTCAACCAGCTCAACAACCCCAAGCTCAAGATGTTCTACTACACCTCGGGCAACTCGCAGATCCGCGTCGCCTTCACGGCGGCGATGATGAAGCTCAAGGGCGCGAAGATCCCGCCGCAGATCGTGTTCCCGATCGAGCTGCAGAACCAGCGGGTGCGTGACTCTTGCGTCAAGGGGTATCCGATGGAAGCCTCCGCGACGTCGCTGATCCCGCTGAGCCTGCTCAAGAAGATGTACCCGTAGGGGAATCGAAGGCACAAGAGCCTGATCCCGGCGGCAACACGACAGTGTCGCGTCCGAAGGCGGGGGAACCACATGGTTTCCCCGCCGACGCCCTCCTTCTGCACATCGCACGGCGCACCGGGCTTCCCGGCCGGCACAGCCGAAGTCTCCTCCCCCCACCGCTGATGGGGCGGGCAGACGCATGAGCTCCGTCGTGCTCGCGCTCCGCGGCATCTCGAAGGCGTTCGGCGCCGTGCAGGCGCTCGACGACGTCAGCGTCGAGTGCCGCGCCGGCGAGATCCACGCGCTCGTCGGGGAGAACGGGTCGGGGAAGTCGACGTTGCTGGGCGTCGCCAGCGGCTTTCTCTCCCCCGACGAGGGCACCCTCGAGGTCGCGGGCAAGGAGCGGCGGCGAGTCTCCCCGGCCGAGACGCGCAGGCTCGGCCTCGGTATGGCCTACCAGACGTACTCGCACGTGCTCGACCTGTCGGTGGCTGAGAACCTCTACCTGGCAGCACCCGCCGATGTTCGACCGGCGTACGGGGGCATGGAGGGGTGGGCGGCGGCGCAGCTCTCGGAGTTCGGCCTCGACATCCCGCCCACTGCCGCCGCGGGGTCGCTGTCGCTCGCGCAGCGGCAGCTCTTCGAGGTCGTCAAGGCGTTGCTCGCCGAGCCGAAGGTACTCCTCCTCGACGAGCCGACGACGGCTCTTGGGCTGGAGGACGTCGAGCGCCTCCACGCCCTCGTGCTCGAGCGGAGCCGTGCGGGCGTTGGGATCGTGTACGTGAGCCACAGGCTGCCGGAGGTGCTGAGCATCGCCGACCGTGTCACCGTTCTGCGCGACGGCATCTGCCAGGGGACGTTCGAGGCGGCGTCGATGTCGGAGGAGCGACTTGTCGCGCTGATGATCGGACGTCCGCTTCAGCTCGCCTTCCCCGAACGTGACGACCCGGTGACGGCCCGCGAAGTCCTTCTCACCGTCTCCGGTCTGACGGGCGACCGCTTCGGGCCCATCGATCTCGACGTCGCGAAGGGCGAGATCCTCGGGCTCGCGGGCGCGGAGGGCAACGGTCAGGTGCAGTTCCTCCGCGCGCTCGCCGGCGCCGAGCGTGCGACCGGCACGACAGTCTGCGACGGTCGCGAGCTCGACGCGAGGTCGCCGCTTCAGGCGCTTCGCGCCGGTGTCGTGCTTTTGAGCGGCGATCGCGCAGGAGAGTCGCTGTTCCCTGTCCTGAGCGTGCGCGCGAACACGACGATCCAGGTCCTCCGGCGGCTGGGACGCGTCGGGTTCCTGCACCGCCGCCGGGAGCGTCGCACCGTCGAGGACCTCGTCCGGCGCCTCAGCATTCGAGCGGCGTCGATCGAGCAGCCCGTGCAGTTCCTCTCCGGCGGCAATCAGCAGAAGGTCTCCCTGACGCGCCCCTTCCTGCGCGGAGACGTCAAGGTCATCCTCGCCGAGGAGCCGACGCAGGGGGTCGACGTCGCCGCGCGTTTCGACATCTACGACGCGCTGCGCGAGAAGGCGAGGGAGGGCGTGGCGACCATCGTCAAGTCGAGCGACCCGCTCGAGCTCGCGGGTCTTTGCGATCGCGTCGTCGTGATGTCCCGCGGGCGCATCGTGGACGAGATCCAGCGCGACGACCTCGGCGAGCGACGCATCGTCGAGGCGATTGTCGGCTCCGGCGCGGTACGTGCGACTGCGGACGAGGTCGATCCCGCATGAGCCTGTCGTCGCGGTTCCAGGGCTGGCTACCCCTGCTCCTGATGGCGACGTTGATCGTGGCTCTCGGCGGCTATACCGCGACCCGGGAGGACGCGTTCCTCTCGAGCTACAACCTCAACAATCTCCTCCTGGCGACGATGCCGCTCGCCCTCGTCTCGCTGGGCCAGGCGACCGCCCTCCTCGTCGGGGGCTTCGACGTCTCCGTGGCGGCGCTCATGACCTTCTGCGTCGTCGTCGCCTCCTACACGATGACGCCCGAGACGTCGGGGTGGGCCTTGGCCCCGGGGGCCTTCGCGCTCGTCGGCGTGGGGCTGGCGACCGGGATCTTCAACGCCCTGATCATCCGGGTCTTTCGCCTTCCGTCGATCATCGCCACGCTCGGGACCTTCAGCATCCTCGAGGGTGCATCCCTCCTGCTGCGCGACCACCCCGAGGGCCCGATCAACAACGGTGCGATCACCGGTCTGACGAGGAGCGTCGGCTTCGTCCCGCTCGCCTTCGTCGGCGTCGTCGTGCTGGCCGTGCTCGCCGACCTGTGGCTGTACCGCACGCGAGGCGGCCTGGCACTGCGGGCGGTCGGTCTGGACGAGACGTCGGCGCGTCGGCTCGGGATGGGGACGGGGCGCACCGTGTTCCTCGCGTTCGTGGTGTGCTCCGTGATGGCGTCGATCGCCGGCTTCTTCCTTGCGGCCCAGGTCCAGATCGGCTCGCCGATCATCGGCAACTTCGGCCTCGAGAGCATCGCCGCGGCCGTTCTCGGCGGCGCGAGCCTCGCGGGCGGGCGGGGGTCCTACGTCGGGACGCTGCTGGCGGCGCTCTTTCTCTCGCTGATCGACAACGTCCTGCCCCTCTTCCACCAGCCGACGGAGTACTCGGAGATGACGATCGGCGTGCTGATCCTGCTGGCGCTCGTGCTCTACGAGAGCCCGGAGCTGCTGGCCCGGCTGCGCACGCAGGGACGGCTCCGGCGCGAGCGGGAGGGGCCGGCCGCCGAGCCGGGGTAGCTAGCTCTCCGGCGGAGACGGCACTGCCCGCGCGCGCGGATCCGCCGCGCGCCCGATGACCACCCAGATCGCGTCGACCGGCTCGTCGCCGACCGCCCACAGGCGGTGCGGCGAGGAAGAGTCGAACGCGATCGAGCCGCCCGGGCCGAGCTCGTACTCCTCGAAGCCGACCCGCACGCCGAGCGTGCCGCTGACGACGTAGCCGTACTCCTTCCCGCCGTGCGTCGTCAGCGCGTCCTCGGGGCACGAGGCGGCGCCGACCGGATACACGACGTAGAGGAACTCGACGTCACCGTCCCTGTGCGGCGTCAGCCGCTCCCAGCGCACACCGGAGGCCAGGTTGATCACGCGGCGGGTCTCGGGTCGCTCCGCCAGGCCGTCGCGGTCGCTCGACTGGCGAACGACACGCACGGACTGCCGCTCCTCGCCGAAGACGTCGCTCATCGACATGCCGAGCTCGGTGACGAGCGCATAGAGCGTCGAGACCGACGGGTTGACACGGTCCAGCTCGATCTGCGACACGAGGCTCGGCGAGACGCCGACGCGCCGTGCGAGCTCGCGGAGGCTGATCTCCCGACGCTCCCGCTCGGCGCGCAGCCGGCTGCCGACCCTCGAGGCCTCGAAGCCGCGGTCGGAGACGGGGGTCGACGCGGGGTCGCTCACCGCGAGACCGTAGCGTGCTCGGCAGCCATCTAGCGCACCCGGCTCCGGACCTCGGCGGCGATCCGCTCCGGCCCGGGCAGATGGGCGTCCTCGAGCTGCGGGCTGTACGGGATCGGCGTGTCCGGCGTCGCGATCCGCCACGCGTCGTCGAGGTCGCTCAGGCCGTGCTCGGCGATCAGCGCGAGCATCTCTCCCGCCCAACCGCCCGTGAGCGGGCCTTCCTCGACGACTGCGACTCGGTTCGTCTTTTCCACGGAGGCGAGGACGGTCTCGAGGTCGAGCGGGCGCAGCGTGCGCAGGTCGACCACCTCCGCGTCGATGCCGTCCGCGGCGAGCATGTCGGCCGCCGCGACGCAGTCGTGCACGCCCTTCATCGCCGTCACGAGCGTGAGGCTCCGGCCTTCGCGCGCGATGCGTGCGCGACCCAGCGGGACGACCTCGTCGCCGCCGACCTCGCCCTTGAGCGAGTAGAGACGCTTGTGCTCGAGGAACACGACCGGGTTTTCGTCGCGAATCGCGGCCTTGAGAAGACCCTTCGCATCCGCGGGGGTAGCGGGCGCGACGATCTTCAGCCCCGTGATGCCGGTCAGCCAGGAGACGGGCATCTGCGAGTGGATGGCGCCGAAGCGCCCGCCCGCGCCGACGACGGAGCGGATCACGAGGGGGACGCTCTGCGCGCCGCCGGTCAGGAACCAGTACTTCGACGCCTGGTTGATCAGCGTGTCCATCGACAGGGCGAGGAAGTCCCCGAACATGATCTCGAGCACCGGCCGCTTGCCTGTGATCGCGGCGCCGTAGGCCGCGCCGGTCATCGCCAGCTCCGAGATCGGCGTGTCGAACACCCGGGCTGGCCCGTACTTCTCGTGCAGGCCCGGCGTCACGGCGAACACGCCGCCCGCGGCGGCGACGTCCTCTCCGAAGAGGAACACGCGCTCGTCGCGGGCGAGCTCCTCGTCGAGCGCCTGGCGCAGGGCCTCGCGGAACTCGATCTCGACGGTCGGGCCGGCCCCCGCGCCCCGCGCCGGGGTCGGGGTGGTCGCCGTCGGGGGCGGGTCGACAGGCGGCGGGGCCGGGTCGACAGGCGCCGGGGACGCCCCGTCGCTGCCGCCGACGCGGATCCGCGCGATGACCGCGCCGAGCGCCGCGGTGGACCCGTCCTCGACGACGATCTCCTCGAGCACGCCGTCGGTCTCGGCCTCGTAGACCATCGTCGCCTTGTCGGTCTCCACCTCGACGAGCGGCTCGCCGCGGGCGACGTCGTCGCCCGGGCGCTTGAGCCAGGACAGGATGGTCGCCTCCTCCATCGAGTCCGACAGCCGGGGCATCCCGATGTCGACCAGTCGCGTGTCGCTCGCGGAGGCGCTCATCGCCCGTCGTTGAACTCCGGGAGCGAGATCTCGCTCGGGAAGGACGCGGCGAGGGCGGCGGCCTCGATCCGGTCGAGCTCTGCCTCCACGTCCGCGGCGACCTGTGCGAGCGCTTCCGCCTCCAGGCCGAGCTCGTCCCGCAGGAGCGCCTCGGCGACGGTGAGCGGGTCGCGCGAGCGCCAGCTCTCGAGCTCGCCCTCGGGCCGGTACTTGCCCGGGTCGCTGCGCGAGTGACCTACGAAGCGATACGTCCGGGCCTCGACGAACTCGGGGCCGCCGCCGCGACGGGCTCGCTCGACGATCTCGGCCGCCACGGTGCGAACGGCGCGGACGTCCATCCCGTCGACCTCCGTCGTCGGCAGCTGCATCGCGGCCGCGCGGGGGACGATCCCGCCGGGTGTGACGGCCTCGAACGGCGTGTACTCGCCGTAGCCGTTGTTCTCGCAGACGTACACGACGGGCAGCTCGAAGACCTTCGCGAAGTTGAGGCACTCGAAGAAATAGGCCTGGTTGGTGGTGCCGTCGCCGAAGTACGCGAGCGCGACCGCCCCGGTCCCGCGCAGCGAGAGCCCGGCCCCGGTGGCGGCCGCGATGCTGCCGCCGACGATGCCGTAGCAGCCGAGGACGCCGTGCTCGGGGTCGACGACGTTCATCGAGCCGGCGCGGCCGCCGTTGACGCCCGTCTCGCGCCCGAGGAGCTCCGCGAGCAGGCCCTCGGGGTCGGTCCCCATCGCGAGGAGGTGGCCGTGGCCGCGGTACGTGCACGCAACCCGGTCGGCCGGCCCGAGAGCGCTCGCGAAGCCCACCGCGACCGCCTCCTGCCCGGAGTAGAGGTGGGTCGTCCCGTAGACCTCGCCCCGGAGGAAGAGGCTTTGCACCCGGTCCTCGAAGCCCCGGATGAGAAGCATCCGGCGGTACATCTCCGTGAAGCGGTCGAGGTCCTCGACAGCCGTCTCCGGCGTTTGGCCGACGCGGCTCATCTCGCTCCGACGTTCGCGTCGGATGCCAGGCGCTCGGCCAGGTAGCTCCAGTCGCGCTCGTGCCGGTACGAGTGACGCGGCGGAGGTCCTGGGGCCGAGGTCTCGAGCCATCGCACCCGCCCGCCCCGTGTCTCGTAGAAGGCGTGCACGCAGCCGGTGCCCGTCCAGAAGGCGTCGCCCGGCCGCAGGGTATGGCGGTCGCCGTTCGCCACGACGTCGACCTCGCCGTCGAGCATGTAGTACGACTCCTCGAACGGGTGGTCGTGGGGGTTGGCGCACGCTCGCGGCTCGTAGTCGACCATGAACATCGTGTGCAGCTGCGCATCGAGGCGCTGGTCGACGAGCATCTTCACGGCGATGCCGCTGTACGCGAGGACGGCGGTCGCCATGCTGCCGGACACGGTCGGCGCACCCATCGCCTGGCCTCGCTTCAGGAGGTCGAGGTCCATCTCGCCCTCGGTGAGCAGGAACAGGTTGTGGTTGCGCGGGTCGCGCGCGTCGAGCGATACCGCGTCGGCGTCCGGCGCAGGGCCGAGGAAGAAGGTGTCGCTTCCGTCGAGGCGGGGACGCGGGGCCGCCATCTCGATCCAGAGCGCACGCTCGTCGCAGCGGAACGCATGGGGAGTCCCCACCGGGATCGCGCCGCACGCCGCGGGCTGGAGCTTCACCCCGCGCTCCTCGAGGTACAGCACCGGCTCCCCCTCGAGCACGTAGAAGCTCGTCTCGTAGGAATGCAGATGCTCGTCGACGTGCCCCGCGGCGAGCGAGACGAGCGTCAGGGCCATGTGCGTCGAGCCGAGCGTGCCGTCGACGAGCCGGCAGGTCGTCAGGCCGCTCGAGCGCCCGGGGAGGGCGTCGGCGAGCGCGACGTCCTCGCGCCGAACGAGGCGGTACCCGGGGCGCCCGTCCGCGAGCTCCCGCGTGCCGGTGTCGCCCGTCACAGGGGGACGCCCGCGGGCTCGACCACCGCTGACGACGCCACGGCCGCGGCGAGACTCGGGGCTCCGTCGGTCGTGCCGTCTCCCTCGCCGCGCAGGAGGTCCGCGCCGCGCACGTAGGTGCGCCCGGCCACGAGCAGCTCCTCGGCCGGGAAGCGCGTGATGACATCGCAGCCGGTCGCCGTCACGACCACCTCCTCCTCGATCCGCGCCGCCGAGCGCCCGTCGGTCGCGGCGCAGTACGTCTCCAGTGCGAACACCATCCCCTCCTCGAGCTCGACCGGGGCCTCGAGGGAGTGGACGCGCGAGATCATCGGCGACTCGTAGAGGCCGACCCCGATCCCGTGTCCGAACTGGAGCCCGAAGCACGTCTCCTCGTCCGGGAAGCCGAGCGATTCGGCGGTCGGCCAGACCTCTGCGATCCGGTCCGTGGTCATGCCGGGCCGCACGAGGGTGATCGCAGCGTCGAGCCACTCGCGGCACTGCTTGTACGCGTCGAGCTGGGCCGGGGTGACACCGCCGACGTTGAACGTGCGGTAGTAGCACGTCCGGTAGCCCATGAACGAGTGGATGATGTCGAAGAACGCCTGGTCGCCCGGCCGCAGGAGCCGGTCGGAGAAGACGTGCGGATGGGGGTTGCAGCGATCGCCCGAGACTGCGTTGACCGCCTCCACCTGCTCCGAGCCCATCTCGAAGAGCAGCTGGTGCGCGCGCGCCACGATCTCGTGCTCGTACACGCCGGGCCGGAGCATGCGGTAGATCTCGTCGTAGACCGCGTCGACGAGGCCGGCCGACTGGTCGAGGAGCGCGATCTCCTCCGCCGTCTTGATCTTGCGCGCGTCGAGGAGCACCCCGGAGCCGTCGGTGACCTGGAGCCCGGCCCGCTGGAGCGCCTCGATCGTCACGAGGTCGGCCATGTCGACGCCGAGCGGCTCGTCCTGGAGGCCGAGCTCGCGCAACTCGTCGGCGATCTTCGCGGCCAGACGGTCGGGAATCCCCGTCTCGACGGGCATCGCACCGCGCATGGGCGCGACGCCTGCTCGGAAGCTCTCCTCGGGGAGCCAGGGAGCGAACATCCGGTGGTGGCGGGCGGCGGACCCGAAGTCCCAGAGGATCGGGTCGGCACCGCGCGCGAGCAGGGTGAAGCGTGCGTTCTTGTCGCGCGCCCACTCGCCGATGTGCGTGCTCGTGACGTAGCGGATGTTGTTCGGGTCGAACAGGAGGACCGCGCCGAGGTCCGATCGCTCGAGCGATGCCCTGGCACGGTCGAGGCGCTCCCGACGCAGGCGCGGGAAGTCGATGCGCTGCTCCCAGTCCACTGCCCGTGTCGCGTCGGGCGACCCGTTCGTACGGCTCCGCGTGCTCACTGCGTCACCTCCTGTGAGAGCGGCGCCGCCGCCGCGTGGGCCCGAGAAGCGCTCCACAGGAAGGGGAAGAGCGCCATGAAGTCGTCGTCTGCGTAGCCCGCCTCGATCGCCGCCCGGATGATCGACTTCATCTCCGTCGCCACCGGGAGCTGGACCTCCGCGTCCGCCGCTGCGTCGAGGATCAGGTCGATGTCCTTTCCCATGAGCGCGGTGGTGAAGGTAGCCGAGTAATCGTCCCGCAGCAGCGCATCGGTCTTGTACTTGACGAACGGCGCGCCGGCGGCGGAGCCGCCCATCACCTCGAGGAGTGCCGCACGCGAGACGCCCGAGGCCTCCCCGAGCACGAGCGCCTCCGCTATCAGCTGCGCCAGCCCGCCGATCATGAGGTTGACCGCGAGCTTCACGATCCTCGCCTCCTCCCGGTCGCCGACGTGGTAGACGGTCGGACCGATCGCCCGGATGACCGACTCGACGCGCTCGAGCGTCTGGAGCGACCCGGAGACGACGAAGCTGAGGTTTCCCGCCCGCACGACCGTAGGGTTGCCGCTGACCGGCGCGCGCAAGTAGGAGACAGACGCCGCCTCGGCCTGCGAGGCGACCCGCGCCGAGGCTGCCGGCGAGACCGTGCTCGTGTCGACGAGGACGGTGCCAGGCCGTGCCGCGGCGAGAATCCCGGCTGCGACCGCCTCGAGCGCGTCATCGTCCGCAAGCGAGGTCAGAACGACGTCGGCGCGCTCGGCGAGGTCGGCGTACGTCCCCGCGACCGTGGCGCCGCGCGCTTCCAGGGGCGCCGACTTTCCCGGCGTCCGATTCATCACCACGAGCTCGTGTCCCGCGTCGAGCAGGCGCTCCGCGAACGCCGTGCCCATGTTGCCGAGGCCGATCAACCCGACGGCGAGTCCCGGGTCGTGAGAGTCGCGCACCTGTCCAGTATGAATAAACGACGGACCGGTGCGGGTCAAGCAGGTGGGGACAGCAACGCTCCCACTGCGCGGCCGCCGTGTGCAGCCCCACGGCACGCTTCGCATTCGACCTCGGTCGAGAACGGCACTAGTGTTCTGCCACGAAAAGACGCCCGACGCGGTGATTCGGCGTGCGAGTTGAGGAGGCACAGGTGAACCACGACGTTCCCGTCCTTATCGTCGGCGGCAGCCTCGTCGGGCTGTCGACCGCCGTCTTCCTCGGTCATCACGGTGTGCCCTCGCTCGTCGTCGAGCGGCATCGCGGCACCGCGATCCACCCTCGCGCCGCGCTGGTCAACCAGCGCGCGATCGAGGCGTACCGCGCGGTCGGCCTGGAGAACGAGATCGAGGAGGCGGCGGCCCGGGAGTTCGTCCAGAACGGGGCGATCGTGTCCGTCGAGAGCCTCGGCGGGAAGGAGCTCGACTGGTACTTCCGCAACATCAACGAGGGCGTCGAGGACATCAGCCCGTCGGCGCGGCTCTTCGTCACTCAGATCGGGCTCGAGCCCGTCCTGCTCCGCGCCGCGGGGCGACTGGGAGCGCGGGTAGAGCACGCGTCCGAGGCCGTCTCGGCGGAGCAGGACGGAGAGGGAGTGACGGTCGTCGTCCGGCCGAGAGACGGAGGGCCCGAGCGAACCGTGCGAGCCCGGTACCTGATCGCAGCGGACGGCGCCCACAGCCCGATCCGCGAGCGGCTCGGAATCCCCGTCCTCGGCCACGGCAGCTTCTCGGACAGCATCACGATCTACTTCAGGGCCGACGTCCGCCGGCTGATGGGTGACCGGAATCTCAGCGTGATCTATGTCTTCGGGCCCCGGCTGCAGGGGTTCTTCCGCTTCTCGATCGACCTGCAGGCGGGGTTTCTCGTGGTCAACTCGACGGTCGACGAGGCGGGGACGCGATCGGTCCGCATCGGGGAGGACATGAGCCCGGCGACCTGCATCCGCTACGTCCGCGAGGCACTCGGCGATCCCGAGATCCCTGTCGAGATCGAGGACGTGCAGCGCTGGTCGGCGTCGGCGGAGTACGTCGAGCGGCTGCGGGACGGCCGTATGTTCATCGCCGGAGACGCGGCGCATGTGATGCCCCCCACCGGCGGCTTCGGCGGCAACAGCGGCATCGAGGACGGGTACAACCTCGCCTGGAAGCTCGCGTACGTGCTCGACGGCCGCGCGGGCGAGGAGTTGCTGGCCACCTACGAGGCCGAGCGTCAGCCGGTCGGAGCGTTCACGACGGAGCAGGCCTACGCGCGGTACGTGCTCCGGCTCGATCCCACCCTCGGGACGGAGGATCTGGTGCCGCTCGTTGGCGAGGCCGCCGTGGAGCTCGGCTATCGGTACCGGTCGGCTGCGGTCGCCGGCACGGCCGACGACGACGCGACCTGGGAGGACCCGACCGAGCCGACGGGGCGGCCGGGCTTCCGCGCTCCGCACTTGCCGATCACGGTCGGCGGCGCGGAGCGATCGACGGTCGATCTGTTCGGCCGCCGGTTCGTCGTGCTTGCCGGATCCGCCGGGGAGAGCTGGCGCCCCGCGGCCCGGGCCGCAGGCAGCGCCCTCAGCGTTCCCGTCGACGCGTACCGCGTGGGCGACGACGTGATCGACCCGAGCGGCACGTTCGAGGCGCTGTACGGAACCGGCGCCGAGGGCGCCGTGCTCGTTCGGCCGGACGGATTCGTGGCCTGGCGAGCCTCCGCAGCGCATTCCGCTCCCGAGGCCGAGCTCGCGGGCGCATTGGGTGCGGCCGTGGCCCGGCCGGGGACGAGCGCCGCGGGCTGACGCACGTCCCGGGGGGCAGAGAGCGCGCCGTCCCCGGGCGAGCCCGGGGACGGCGTTTCCCGATCAGGTTGCGAGCGCCTCCACGGCCGCGGGCACGTCCACCTGCAGCCCCGGCTCGG
Source organism: uncultured Actinomycetes bacterium (assembly GCA_963845965.1). Lineage (GTDB taxonomy): Bacteria > Actinomycetota > Thermoleophilia > Gaiellales > Gaiellaceae > Gaiella. Next base: position 65,144 of record CAWJUF010000003.1, read on the forward strand.
CGGCGCGAACGAGTGTCGTCGGCGCGCCGAGCTCGTCCCGGACGATGTTTGCGCCCTGCGCCAGCGCGGCGGCCTTGTAGAGCGCGATCGGGCGCGGCACGCCCTGGCGCCCGAACCCGCAATCCGAGGAGAGGACGAGCTTGTCGGCGTCGATGTACTCGAGCGCCATGCGGACGTCCGCGGCCACCTCCTCGGCGGTCTCGACCTGCAGCGCGCGATGGCTGATGAACCCGACCGCGATCTTCTTGCTCAGCTTGCCCTTGTAGCTGCCGAGGCTCGGGAGCAGCCGGTGCCCGTTGTCCTTGGACTCGATCGTCCAGACGTCGGCCTTCAGGCGCTCGAGGTAGATCTCGAGCGAGGGGTCGTACGAGATGTTCGGGTCGAAGCAGTGCTGCGCACCCGGGTTGCCCCAGCACGTGTGCACCCAGACCTCGGCCCCGTCCAGACCGTCGACGGTGTAGTTGAAGAGGTCGACGAAGAAGTCCAGCGTCTCCGTGTCCGCACCCCACGCTGCGGCGCTGTGAATCGCCGGCTCCTCGATCTGCACGACCTTGCAGCCTGCCGCGACGAGCAGGCGCAGCTCCGCGTTCAGCACGGTCGCCAGGTCCCACATGAGCTGCCGCTTGTCGTCGTCGTATGCGTCCGTGCGGAGCGTCAGCACGGTCGAGGCAAGATCCGCGGAGATCGTCCCGAACTTCACCGGCTTCTCCGTCCGCGCCTGCGCGACCCGCCACACCTTCGCGAACTCGAGCGGCACCCGCGGGCCGATCTTGTCCACGACGCCGTGGTATTTCCAGCCGCCGACGATCTCGTTCAGCCACGTGCCGACGGGATACGACCAGCCGGCGGTCGTCTCCGTGTCGAACTCCGTCACGCCGCTCAGACGGTCGGAGGGGTACGCGAACCACGATCGGCCCGCAAGGTCGTTGTCGAGGTGGTAGTCGCCGTTCGTGAGGATGTCCAGGCCGGCGAGCTCCTGGTCGCCGATCACGGTGGAGACGGCGTCGATGTGCTGCTCCCGGAAGGCGACGTCGCCGAGGGCCGTCGAGTACGGACGGCCGTGGAGGTTGCCCGTGTACCAGCTCGGCCGGGGCCACGAGCCCGTCACCGTCGTCGGGAGGAGGACGTCCTTTGTCGCTGTCAGCATGCGGCCACGACTCCTTTCCGCTCGCCCGGGGGCGCCCCCGGCACCGCACGTGAACGTACCACCCCTCGCGCCGCACGGGAACGGCCGGTCGGGCGGCGTGTCGTGTCCGGGCTCAGACCTGGAGCGCGGCCGCGCGGGCGCGTCGGTCCCGTTCGGCGGTCAACAGGCCGGCGAGGTGCTGGAGGAGCGCCCAGGAGACGTCCGGGTTCTCCTTCGCGAACCGCCGGAAGTCCCAGAACGCGATCACGAGGCAGCGGAGCCGCGTCACCGCCGTGACCGTCGCCGTGCGCTCGCCCTCCGCGATCAGCGCGAGCTCGCCGAAGTGGTCACCGGGGCCGATCCGCGCAACCTCGTTGCCGTCGACGCTGACCGACGCCTCGCCCTCGGAGACGATGAAGAAGCCCACGCCGCTCATCGTCCCCTCCTTGACGACGTCGAGGCCGGGCCGGTACTCGCGCACCTTCACCGTCCGCGCGAGCCGCTTCAGCTGGCGCTGGCTGAGGCATGCAAAGAGCCGCACGCGTGCCAGCTCGTCGACGACCCCGGCCACGCGGCGATCATAACGCCGTGCGGCGCGGGGGAGTCCCGCGTCGCCTGACGAGCGAGCCGCCCGGCCGCTGCGATCGGCAGACTGGGGCCGCGCATGGCCACCGCGGCGGTCGATCTCGCACGGGCACGCGCCGGCGGAGCGTGTCCCGAGTTCCCGCACGACCGGGAGGCATGACGTGACGCTCGTCGTCGCGTGGCTCGTGTTCCCGTTGGTGCTCGCGACGATCACGCTCGGAGGGGGGCTGGCGCTCGAAGCGCTGGCGGGCACACGGCTCCCGCTCGCACTGCTTCTCCCCGCCGGTCTCGCCGCGGTCGTCGTCGTCATGTGCCTCGCGACCCTGACCGACGCGACCGCGGAGCTCGCAGTGCCGCTCGTCGTCGCGCTCGCGGTCGTCGGCCTGGGCGTCGGCGCACGCGGTCTCCGCGCTCGCTTCGACCCGTGGACCGCGGGCGTCGGCATCACGGCCTATGCCGTCTACGCCGCGCCGATCGTCGCCTCCGGCCAGGCGACGTTCGCGGGCTACGTGAAGCTCGACGACACGGCGACGTGGCTCGGGACCCTCGACTACGTGCTCGAGCGCGGAACGCACGTCACGGGCCTCGCGCCGTCGACCTACGAGGCGATGCTCACGCTCTGGCTGGGAGACGGGTATCCGATCGGCAGCTTCGTCCCGCTCGGCGTCACGAAGCTGCTCGACGTCGACCCCGCCTGGACCTGGCAGCCGTACCTCTCGTTCCTCGCAGCGCTTCTCGCGCTCGTGCTCCACGAGCTCGATCGGCGGCCTCGTCCGCTCGCGTCTCCTGCGGGCCCTCGTCGCGGTGACGGCGAGCGCATCCGCGCTCCTCTACGGCTACGCGCTCTGGGGCGGCGTCAAGGAGCTCTACACGGCGGTCCTGCTCGGGCTGCTCGCCGCGACCGCTGCCGCCACGTGGAGGGGACGCGTCCGGACCGCGCTCGTGCCGGCCGTCGCGCGGCGGCGTTCCTCGACGGCCTCAGCGTGGCCGGGGCCATCTGGCTCGTCCCGCTGGTGATCGTCGTCCTCGTCGGCGCCTGGCGGCATCGCGCCCTGGTGAACGTCGCAGTCGCCGCCGGAGCGACGCTCGCGCTGGCCCTGCCGGCGCTCCTCGCGGCACCCGCGTTCCTCGGCAACGCCAACGACGTCGCCCGGGGCACGGACGACACTGGCAATCTGCTCGGCCCATTGAGCCCCTGGCAGATCGCAGGCATCTGGCCGACCGCCGATTTCCGCGTCCACCCCGAGCAGCACCGGGCGACGATCGTCCTCGTCGGCGTCGCGCTCGCGGCGTGCGCCTACGGCGTGGTCGTCGCCTGCCGGCGCCGGGCGTGGCGCCTGCTCTCGCTCTTCGCAACCGCCGTGGTCGGTGCGCTCGTCTTCCACGTCTCGTCGGGGCCGTGGATCGAGGCGAAGGCACTTGCGACCGCCTCGCCCGTCGTCCTCGTGCTGGCGCTCGTTGGAGGCGCGACGCTCGTCGAGTCCGGGCGTCGGATCGAGGGAGCGCTCGTCCTGGCGGCGCTCGTCGGCGGTGTCGCGTGGTCGAATGTGCTGGGGGCGAGCGACGCGCACCTGGCGCCGCGCGGCCAGCTCGCGGAGCTGGAGGCGATCGGGGATCGCTATGCCGGCGACGGGCCGGCCCTGATGACCGAGTACCAGCCCTACGGGGTCCGGCACTTCCTCCGGCGGCTCGATCCCGAGGGCGCCTCGGAGCTCCGGCGCCGGCCGGTGCAACTCCGCGACGGACGGCTGCTGTCCAAGGGCGAGACGGCACCGATCGACGCGTTCGCGCCCGAGGCCCTGCTCGTCTACCGGACGCTCGTCCTACTCCGCTCCGGCCCGGGAGGCATCCCGCCCTCGCCGTTCAGCGCTCGTCGAACGAGGGCGCTACTACGACGTCTGGCAGCGGCCGGCCTGAGGTGGGGCCGCGCCGGGGACACGTTCGAGCCGGTCGGTCGATGCACGTCGGCTGGGAAGGGCTACACCGGATCAGGGCGTGTTGGGCACGCAGAGCGCGTACACGGCGTTGCTTGGATCGTTGTTGAAGAACGTCGCGGTCCAGAAGCGCGGGTTCGTCGCTCCGTTGGTGACGGCCAGCCCGATGGCATTCGACGGATAGCTGCTTTGGAAATTGCTCGACTGATTGCCGCCGGAGCCGGTAACGAGGGTAGTGCGCCCGCCGCCACCGACCGCGTGGTTCCCGTTCCCGCAGTCCGCGACGATGAGGGTCTGGTTGGCAGCGACCACGGCCACGGTGACCGTCAGGCTGCCCGAAGGGCCGGTCGGGCCTGCCGGCCCCGTCGCTCCTGTCGCGCCAGGTGACCCGTTCTGACCGTTCGTCCCCGGCGGGCCCTGGCTGCCCGGCGGCCCCTGGCTGCCCGGCGGCCCCTGCGGGCCCTGGACGCCCTGCGGGCCCTGGACGCCCTGCGGGCCCTGGACGCCCGGAGGCCCTTGCTCACCGGTTTGGCCGGTGTCGCCCGTCGGGCCCTGCCCGCCGGTAGCGCCCGTATTGCCCTGCCCGCCGGTAGCGCCGGTGGCACCTTGCGCACCACTAGCGCCCTGAGCACCCGTCGCGCCCTCGGCACCGGTCGTCCCCTGGACACCCGTCGTACCCTGCGGACCGGTCTCGCCCTGCGGGCCGGTCGCGCCGGTCGGGCCTTCGAGCCCCGGCGGGCCCGTCGCCCCGTCAGCGCCCGTCGCGCCGGTGGCTCCCGTGGCGCCGGTAGCGCCCGTCGTCCCGTCGGCTCCTGCTGCGCCGGTGGGACCTGTTGCACCCGTGGCGCCGCTCGCGCCTGTCGCGCCGTCGGCTCCCGTCGCGCCAGTCGCACCGGTCGGGCCGGTCGGGCCCGTCGGGCCGTCGAGCCCCGGCGGACCGGTCGGTCCGGCGGCGCCGGTCGCGCCCGTTGCCCCGTCGGCTCCTGTCGCGCCGGTACCACCCGTGGCGCCGGTCGCGCCAGTGGCGCCTGTCGCCCCGTCCGCTCCAGTCGCCCCTGCCTGGCCTGTTGCGCCGGTCGGGCCCGCAGCTCCCGCCGGCCCGGTCACGCCGGCAGGGCCCGTCGGGCCCGCCGGACCCGGTGCACCCGAGCCCGCAGCACCTGCGGGCCCCTGAGCGCCTGCGGGACCCTGAGCACCTGCAGCGCCCGCTGCTCCCGTCGGGCCAGCAGGCCCGGTCGGGCCGACGGGGCCGGCGGTGCCGGGAGGCCACACGATCCGACGCTCGTTCTTCTTGCACGGCCCTTCGCGAAGCTTGAGATCGCGCTTGGTCAGCGGCTGACCCGTCAGCTCGATGCACGCGACGTAGTTGGGAGGCGCGGCGGCGGACGCAGGCATGGCGACGACCAGAAGCGCTGCTCCCAGGGCGAGCACGGGGATGACGCCGACAAGCGGACGCGAAAAAGCCCGGAGCGGGGTCATACGCTCACCGGGCCAGGCGCGGCGCTCACCACCGCCCACCCTATCCCCGAGGCCGGATGCGCACAACCGGAAGCGATCGTCCCGGGTCGGCGCTGAATGGTGGGATTCGTTCGATCTTCGTCATGGCCGCAGTCGTGCTGGCAGGGGGAATCGGCATCGAGGCCGCCGCGCTTGAGGCACTCGTGGAGTTCGAGATGGGACGTGGAGCACCTGCCCATCCAGGCGCGTCGATAAGCTCGCCGTCGATGGAGCCGGCAACGCCTCCGACCACGACGCTGCCGCCGCGCCCGACGGGACGTCCGGAGAAGCACCCGTCGAAGCTCTCCATCGGGCTCGGAGCCCTGATCGCGCTTGCCGTTGCGGCGGGGCTGCTCGCCTGGGTGCTGATCGACCGGTCCGACGACGACCAGGCCGCCGCGACCACGCCGACCACCGCCGCCGCAGCGCCGACTCTCGGGTCGGCGCCGGCGGAGACCCTCAGCAAGCCGGCCTTCCAGACCGTCGCTGCGCTTCGTGCCGCCGCGGCGATCAATCCCAATCCGATCTACTGGGCGGGCGCACGGCAGGGGAGGCGGCTCGAGTTCTCCCAGACGTCCGGTGGAACCGTCTACGTCCGGTACCTCCCGACGGGGACCGCTGCCGGGACGCTCGAGCCGTACCTGACGGTTGCGACGTACCCGCGACCGAACGGCTACGCCGAGGTCCAGGCAGCTGCGAAGAACGAGGGAAGCAAATCGTTCGAGGTCGCGGAAGGCGGCCTTGCCGTCTACGACCCCGCGTCGCCGACGAACGTGCACATCGGGTTCCCGGGCAAGGCCTACCAGATCGAGGTCTTCGCGCCCGAGAAGGGCCTGGCCTTGCGCCTCGTCACGAACGAGAAGATCAAGGCCGTCCCGTAGGCAAACCCCTTCGGCGCGCACCGGCCGTGGACGTCCCGTCGAGTAAGGACAAAGACGACCTGCGCCCGCCTTTCACCACCGGCGAGACGTGCCACCAGCGGGTAGAGTACGAGCCGACTCTCGCGCGAGAAAAGTCCTGCAAAAGACGGATTTCCGCCCCCGTAGCTCAGTGGATAGAGCAGCGGGTTCCTAAACCGCGTGCGCAAGTTCGATTCTTGCCGGGGGCATCTTTGGGAGAGCTGCTTGGTCAGCCGGTTTTCCGCTTGTCTAAAGGAGAAACGCGACGAGAAGAATGAAGAACTTCTCGAGCAACTTCTCTGGCGACCGAGAAGAAGAACCGGGCGTGCTCGAGCGAAGTCCTCGACGAATGCGACTGGCCAGGGCCGCGAGGCAGATGCCCCCGCGGCCCTGGGGGAAGCCAGTCCTGACCTTCCTACGGGATTGTTGGGCAGCTCGCAGGCTGCGGCTGGTCGATTCGAATTCCGGTGTTCGGTGTCCCAGCCGGCAGGTAGTAGAGGGCGTAGACAACGAGTGGCTCCGAGCCCTCGTTCCTGAAGTTGTGAACCTCCGTGGTCGGCTGGAAGAAGCTGGTGCCGGTGGCGTACTTGTGGGCGGGACATCCCGAGACGCCGTGGTAGAGCGTTCCTTCACCCTGGGCGACAGAGACCAGCGTCGGGCCGGGATGGGTGTGCCACCCGGTGTGTCCGCCGGGGGCAATCGTCAGCTGTTGGAACGCGATATCGCACGGTGACGCGGCACCACAGGACATAAGACGCTGGACGGTCTCGACCTGAAAGCTGACGCGCTTCTTCACCGTCTTCTTTCCGACACGTACCTGCACCGTCCTCGTGACCGTGGCCGTCTGCGGAACACCTATGACGGTCTCGTGCGTGAGCGGTCCGCGTGCGACAATCGGACCACCGACGATCGAGGCACCCGGCGTCGCCGAGGCCCGCCCGACGCCAAGCGCGACGGCCACGGTGACGAGAGCGCCAAGGACCGCACCGAGCATGACCAATCGGTGCCTTCGCGCTTCCGCCGAGCCCCCCCGTACGAGCGAACCGCTCGTCCCTGTCTCGTCCTGCTCCGAAGGAAACCTCATCTCCGTCCTCCTGTTTGGTGGAGCTTCGGAGGCTAGGGCCGCAGCGCGTGCCCCAACACGGTGTCACCTGGCTAATGCGAGGGGAGGCTTGCCCTCCAACATTCAGGGTGGTCGCTCCCTGATTGGGTCCGGTTCGCCCTGCGTACCATGAGTGTCGTGCGACGTGGTGAGCTGCTCACGAGGGCTGCAACGAGGGTGGCTCCGTCGCATGCTCACGGATGCCGAGCACGTTGAATGCCGGGACGGGCCGGTGGAACCCCTTGAGCCTGAACTCGCCGACCGACTGCACCTCGATGTCGTCCTCGATCTCCGCGTACAGGCGCTGCGTGATGAGGATCTGGCCGGCGGTGGCCTCGTCCGCGAGCCGTGAGGCGAGATTCGTGACCGCGCCGACCGCCGCGTAGTCGGAACGTTCCTCGAAGCCGACCTCGCCGCAGGTTGCGTACCCCAGCGCCATGCCCACGCCGAAGTCGAGCTCGTAGCCGCGCTTCTGCCAGCGCGTCGTCAGCTCGGCCATCTCGTCACGCAGCGTGCATCCCAGCCGGATCGCCCGCAGCGCCGCGTCCGGTACCTCGATCGGGTCGTTGAAGAAGAGTTGGACGCCGTCCCCCTCGATGAATCCGACCGTCGCGTCGAATCGCCTCACGAGACCGCCGATCGTGCGGTGGAACTCGCCGGAGCACGCGCATCAGCTCCTCCGGCTCGACGGCGTCGACGAAGGTGGTCCAGCCGCGCAGATCGACGAAGACCATCGCGACCTGCCGACGATGGCTGCGCAGGATCGACTCGTCGCCCGACGAGACGATCGCGTCTGCCAGCTGGGGCGAGAGGAACCGCCGTAGCCGCTGCATCCGCTCGAGTTGCTCGAGCTGCGTCCGCACCCGCTCCTCGAGCGTCCGGTTCAGCTCGCGCAGCTCGGCGGCCTGTGACTTGATCGTGTCGTGGTAGCGCTTGATCCGTAGCAGCGATCGGATGCGGGTGAGCAGCTCGTCCCGGTTGAACGGCTTCGGGATGAAGTCGTCGGCCCCAGCTTCGATAGCTCTCGTCTTCTCCGATCCCTCGCTCGCCGTGAGCATGATCACCGGCAACACCGCCGTTTCGTCCTGCGCGCGAAGCCGCCTGCAGACGGTGTATCCATCGGGCTGCGGCATCACCACGTCGAGCAGCACGAGATCGGGTTTCGCCGACGCGGCGAGCTCGAGCGCGGCATTGCCGTCGGTTGCCGAGACGACCTCGTAGCCATGCGCTCCGAGCACCGCCTCGAGCAGCCGCACGTTCTCGCGGACGTCGTCGACCACGAGGATTCGTCCCGCGTGCTCGCTCATCGAGTGTCTCTCCTGCCGTAGCGCCTCACGGCGTCCACGAGGTCGGCGATGTTCACGGGTTTCGAGAGATAGCCGTCGAAGCCGGCTTCGAGGAATCGTTCGCGGTCTCCCTCCATCGCCTGTGCCGTCAGGGCGAGCACGGGCACCGCACGTGTCCGCTCGTTCGACCGAAGGCGGCCGAGGGCTTCGACCCCGCCGATGCCGGGGAGCTGGATGTCCATGAGCACCAGGTCGGGTGCGTGCTCGCCGGCCAGCTCCACCGCGCGTTCGCCGGTCGTCGCCGCGAGCGTCCGGTGACCGGCAGCCTCGAGCACGTCGCGGAACAGTCGCATGTTCCGCTCGTTGTCCTCCACCACGAGGATCTGGGGACGCGTCATCGTCCGGCCGCCGCCGCGGGGAGGGTGAACACGAACGTGCTTCCCTCCCCGACTTCGCTGTCGCACCAGATGCGGCCCCCGTGCATCTCGACGAAGCGCCTCGACAGGGCGAGGCCGAGGCCGGTCCCCTCGTGCTGCCTCGCCCCGGCCTCGGTCTGCTGGAACTCCTCGAAGATCCGTCCGAGGTCGTCGTCGGCGATGCCGGGGCCTGTGTCCGCGACCGCGACCCTCACCTCGCCGTTCGCCTGCGTTGCGTTGACGTCCACCGAGCCCCCTGCCGGCGTGAACTTCACGGCGTTCGAGAGCAGGTTGAAGATGACCTGCCTGATCCGTCGCTCGTCGCCGGTGACGACGTCGAGGCCGCCGTTCGCATGGAGCGTCACCTGAACGCCGTTCCTCGTCGCCTGCTCGCGCACCATCGAGACGCCGCGCTCGAGGGCGTCCTCGATCGAGAACGGCGCGAGCTCCAGCTGCACCTGGCCCGCCTCGACCTTGGAGAGGTCGAGCACGTCGTTGATGAGGGCGAGCAGGTGGTTGCCCGAGGTCAGGATGTCGTCGAGGTACTCCTCCTGCTTCGCGTTGACCTCGCCGAAGAGCCCGTCGCGCAGCACCTGCGAGAAGCCGATGATCGCGTTCAGCGGCGTGCGCAGCTCGTGCGACATGTTCGCCAGGAACTCCGACTTGTGCCTGGCTGGCGGTCTCGAGCTCCCGGTAGAGGCGCTGCAGCTCGTCGTTCATCCGGTTGACGTTGGCCGCCAGCGCGCCGAGCTCGTCGCGGTTCGTGACGTCGACACGCCCCGAGAAGTTCCCGGAGGCGATGGCGGCGAGCCGGGAGTCGATCCGCTGGATCGGTCCGATCAGCGACCACGAGAGCACGAACCCGAGCAGGAGTGCGAGGACGATAGACCCGACGGCGGCGGCGATGAAGAGGTTTCGCGAGCGCGCGTACGCGCTCGCGTTCTGGGCGGTCAGGGCGTCGGTCTTCGCAGCGGTGACGTTCGCGAGCTCGGTTGCACGTTGGTTGAGGGTGATCGCGAGCGACTCGGATCGCACTCGAAGCGACGTCTCTCGAGGCGAGCCGGCCTCGCGGGCTTCGATGAGTTCTCGCACGACCCCGGAGAGCCGCTCAGCCGTCGACCGGATCCGCTGGAGGTAGATCTCGTCCTCGGGCGGTGGCCGGAACAGCAGGTTGTCGGGGAACGTCGAGGCCGGGATCAGAGCGACGGCGCTCGCGATCGCCTGGTCGATCGCCAGGCCGACTGCGTCGTCCTCCGTCCGGTTCAGGTCCGGGAAGTTCTTGTAGAAGTCCCCGCCGACGTGCTGCGCCTGCAGCAGGCGCACGTAGGAGGCGTCGGCCCGGAGCTTGCCGTAGGCGAACGCTCGTTGCTGGAGGGTCCCCAGCGTCTCGACGCGCTCGTTCGACTGGCCGAGCAGGCGAAGCCCGAGCACTCCCAGGACGATCACGAGCAGGGCGGTGCCCACGAACGCGACGAGGAGCTTGGCGTGCACCCCTGCGGGAAGGCGTCCGACCGCGCGGACGAGCCTGTTGTCGGCAGGGCTCAGCAGCCGGCGTCTCGGGCCGCCGGCTGCCGTCGTCTCCTGCGGCACGCGGGCTCGTGACACGTGCTCAGATCTTCAGCTCGGATGTGCTTCCGACGAAGTTCGTGATTAGCCAGCTGCCGTCGATCCTCGCCACGTCGACATTGCCGGCCGTGACCGCAGCGACTTCACCCGTGTCGACGTCGACGAAATGGCACTCGAAGTGGAGCGTGCCCGCGGTCCCCGTCGATGGTGACCTTGAGCTTGTACGCGGGATGGTCGGACACCCAGTGCGTCGTGGGCTTCCAGGCCGTCGAGTCGAGCCAGACCTTCCGGATCTCGTTCTTTCCCGACACCGTCTGGCCGGGCCGGAACGTGCCCGTCGCATGCGCTGAGAACAGGCCGACGAGCTTGTCGACGTCCTTCTTCGAGATCGCCTCGTGGAACGACCTTTCGATCAGGCTGATCTGGTACAGGTCCGACTCCCGTTGGAGCGCCTCGTCGGACGCCGAGCTCGAGTTCGATCCGCCGCACGCCGAGAGGGCGAGGGTGAGCAGCACGAGTGCTCCCCCGATCAATGTCCGCATCGCAATCCCTCCTTTTCCGCCGAGTCGTCTCGGCGCCGCCACACGTGGCGATGATCACATGTCCTGATGACGTATGTCCAGTGGCCCGGGACCGACGATGAAGGAACGGCACGTAGGCGCCAACCGTGCTCGCCGGTGCGTGCCGAGGGTGCTGGCACACCCTCGGTTCGGTCAGGCGCGATCGCGTCCGCAGTAGCTGCGGACCTGCTCGGGGAACGTGCGCACGTCGATCGGCTTTTCGAGATAGCCGGAGAATCCGTCGGCGAGCAGCCGAGCCCCGCCGTCGCTGTAACGCAGCGCCGTCAGGGCGACGATGGGAATGTGAGCAGTTCGCTCTCCCTCCAGGAGCGCGCGTGCGACGTCCCTGCCCTCCATGTCCGGTAGGCGCAGGTCGAGCAGGACGACGTCCGGCGTGCAATCTCGTGCGAGCGCTACGGCGGCACGGCCACTCGCCGCCTCGATCGTCCGGAACCCCGAGCGCCGGAGGACGTCCTGCGCGAGCTTCCGGTTCCTCTCGTCGTCGTCGACGACGAGCACGAGAGAGGTTGCTGGGGCAGGCGTGGCGTCCCCCGGGTTTGGAGGATCCGACGTCATCGCCGTATCCTCACGCGGTGGCTATCCGGATTGTGCTCGCGGAGGACGAGTACCTCGTCCGAGAGGGTCTTCGGCGCCTGCTCGACACGCAGGACGAGCTCGAGGTCGTTTCCGTGTGCGGCGACCTCGCCTCTTTGCTCGATACGGTCGACGCCGAGCGGCCCGACGTTGTCGTCACCGACATCCGCATGCCGCCGGGGCATACCGACGAGGGCATCCAGGCCGCGACACGCCTGCGGGAGACGAGCCCCGATGTCGGCGTCGTCGTGCTCAGCCAGCACGCCGTCCCGAGCTACGTGCTCGCACTCCTCGCGGGAGGTAGCGAAGGCCGTGCCTACCTCCTGAAGGAGCGCGTCAGCGATCTCGACCAGCTCGTGACGGCGATCCGGGCCGTCGCCGACGGCGGTTCCGTATTCGACTCGAAGGTCGTGGAGGCGCTGGTGGCGGAAAACGCTCGCGGTGAGAGCTCGCCGCTCCAGGAGTTGACCCCGCGCGAGCGGGACGTGCTGCGCGAGATGGCAGAGGGAAAGAACAACGCGGCGATCGCCGGCGCGCTCGTCCTGACGGAGAGGTCGGTCGAGAAAGTGATCCACTCGATCTTCCTCAAGCTCGGCCTGACCTGGGAAACGGCGGTCCACAAGCGCGTCAAGGCCGTCGTGCTCTACCTCGCGGACAGCGGCTAGCGTCATCGATCCATCGGGAGCGAGCACGCCACGACGGTCCCGCCGTCGTGCGGCGACGTGATCGTGAGGTGCCCGCCGAGGGCCTCGACTCGCTCCCGGAGGCGGTCGAGATCCGCTGCCGACCCGATCTCGGCCCCTGTGATCCGGAAGGTCAGGACGTCGACCCTGCCGTGCACGTCGATCGTCGTCGTTGCGCCGCCGCCGGCCCGAGCGAGCGCGTCGAGCCAGCAGAGGTGGATCGTCATCACGGCCTCCGGCGGGTAGCTGACGGCCGCGGACACGTGAATCGTGGCAGAGACGCCTGCAGCCGCCGAGGCCGAGCGGAGCAGTGCCGCCAAGTCAACCGCTTCGAGGGTCGCCGGGCAGATTCGCTGCGAGAGCTGCGCCGTCTCCTCGAGCGCGTCCTGCACGGCACGTCCCATCTCAGCGAGAAGAGCGGGCACCGCACCGGGATCGGAGCCTTCGGCCTGTCTGGCGAGCTGCAGGCTCACAGCGAGCGCGATCAGATGCTGGTGGATGCCGTCGTGGAGGTCACGCTCGATCGTGCGACGATCGGCATCCGCGGCCAGAACGAGCCTCCGGCGCGAGGCGCGAAGCTCCTCGAGTTCCACCCGCAGTCGATCGAGCTCCCGTTGCAGGTCGACCTGCCGGGCCTCCAGCATGACCACCTCCCGCCGCCTGACTGCGGTAGTTCTCCCTCATCGCCGTGGCCGGCGTCAAGTGGGCGGCGTCCCGACCGCGTGTCAGATCGTTGTCAGATCCGAGCCGGCAAACGGCGCTGCCGCGCAGGCTGCATCAGGTGCCGGGCTACCGTGTCCGGCGTTCGTCCATCTCCGTTGGCACGCCGTGAATCTCTACGCTCTGACTCATGAGCATCGTCAATCTTCACGCTGACGAATGGGGCAAGAGCGAGGATCGGCCAGGGTGGCGGAGCAAGCGTGCAAACGTCGGGCGGAGCGTCGGCGGCGAGCTGATCGGCGCAAGCCTCTACGAGCTCGAGCCGGGCGACAAGCTCTGGCCGTACCACACGCATCATGCGAACGAGGAGTGGCTACTCGTGGTGGCGGGCGAGCCGACGCTGCGGACGCCCGCTGGCGAGCGGCAGTTGCGGGTAGGCGACATCACGTGCTTCCCGCGGGGCCCCGCCGGTGCGCATCAGGTGCGGAACGGCAGCGATGGGCCGATCCGCGTCCTCATGCTCTCGACCCAGCTCATGCCCGAGATCGTCGAGTACCTCGATACGGGCAAGGTCGGCGCGCGCAGCGCCACCGGAGAGCGCGTCATGCTGAGCCGGCCCGGCCCGACGCTCGACTACTGGGAGGGTGAGGACTAGCGGCACCCAAACGTGTGGTTCCAAACGGGCCTCTTGCCGCGACCAGGCCCCACGGGACAGACACCGCGCGCGGCGGTGTCCCGAGGGCAGATCCTTGTCAAGATCGAGCCAGCGCCGCAACAGCGCGTCGCGTCGTATCGTGCCCCGCCAAGAGCCGTCGCCGCTTGTAGATGACCAGCGCGATCGACCCGTTCAACACGCAGAGGTAGGCCGGATACAGGAGCAGCCCGGCGTCCACGTGACTGACCGCACAAACGGCGAGCGCACCGCTGAGGCTCGCCAGGCCGAAGGTAGAGAGCGTTTCGGAGCCGGGGTCGCGATACGTCTTTGGCATCATCATCGTCGCTGCGACGAGGTCGGCGACGATGACGCAGATGGTGGCGACGACCGGCTCACCGGCGACGGCCCAGCCGGCAACGCCGCCCGCCGCGATCGCGAACATGACAGCGTCGAGCGAGCTGTACCCGCCTTCGCCGCGGCGAATCGACAGAACGAAGACGGCGAGGGTGAGACCCGCCTGCGCGGCGGCCACGAGCACGCTCCACGAGGCGCCGTCCGAGTGCTGCGAAAGCGTCACGACAATCGCGAGAATCCCCCAGATGAACCACGTTCCCCGGTGAGGCCTCGTCGTTCCGCGCAGGATGTCGCGCACGTAGGGAATCGTGTCCGCGACCGCCACACCGACCGCGAGGATTCCGAAGAGCGGCGCGAGCTCGCTCATGTCCGCCCTGCGGGTCGTCGACCGCTCGCCACGACAGCACGCTACGAGCCCATCCAGCCGCCGTCGTGCGCAGAGCCGACACTGGGTGTGTCGCCTCAATCACACATCGCGGGCGCCGTCCCGGCCTTGCTCGTCGAGCAGCTTCAGGTACCGCGCACTCGGGAGAAGCGTGAACCCGAGCGCTTCGTAGGCTGCGCGTGCGGGCGCGTGGCCCGGATCGCCGCCCGTTCCCACGGCTGCGATGTCCATCCCGCACCGACGCATGTGGTCGAGCGCGTGTCTGGTGAGCTGCGAGGCGATGCCCCGCCGCTGGAAGTCGGGATCGACCCCGATGATCTCGATCACCCCCATCCGCTCGTTGAAGGCGTTGAGGGCGACGGTGACGAACCCGACCGGCCGACCGTCCACGACCGCGACGAAGGCGTCCCGCTCCTCGCTCGTGCAACTTGCTCGCACCTCCTCGGCCTGAGCCGCCTTCCAGTCGGGCTTCAGGCGAAAGAAGATCGGGTCGCCGAGGACATCCCGCAGCGAGGCGTAGACCGGGTCCCATGCGCGAAGCGAGAGCTCCACGATCGCGTCGAGGTCGCTCTCCCGGACCTCTCGTATCCCGATGACGTCGCCCATCGACGTGACGAGACGCTACCGAGGCCGGGACTCACGGGCGCTTTCGAATCGCCGGCTTGTGGGTCTGCCCCTGAGCCGGGCCATGCCGGGCCGTACCCGTCCCTCGCTCGAAGCTCCTGCCCGTCGAGGCCTGCCGACGACTCAGGCGGGCGCGGCCGTTCGCGTCTGCGCATCCACGACGTGCCCCGTGGCGGGGTCGAAGAAGTGCAGCCTCGCGATGTCGACCGCGAGCTCGATCTCCGACCCTGGCGTTGTCGCCCGCTTGGCGCCTACGACGGCGGTGAAGACCGCCCGCTGGTCGTTCGCGAACAGCTTTCCATCGTCGTCCGCCGCCAGGTCCGCAGCCGCCCGCACCGCCTCGGCACTGACGCGGGGCGCGTCGACCGCGAAGATCAGGTGGTTCTCGGCGCCGAGGTCCTCGACCACGTCGATCTTGACGCGCATGCGCGGCAGTTGGGGCGCCGCATCGGCATGCTCGAAGTCGGTCGGGCGGATGCCGAGGATCACATTGCGATCCGCGCCGACCAGCGAGGAGCCTTCGGGCAACGTCAGGTCGAACCCGGCGAATCGCACGGCGTCGTCGACGATCTCCGCCTCCACCAGGTTCATCGAGGGCGAGCCGATGAACGCCGCCACGAACAGGTTGACCGGGGAGTGGAAGAGCGCGTGCGGCGTGTCGACCTGCTGGAGGACGCCGTCGCGGAGGACCGCCACCCGCTGCCCGAGCGTCATCGCCTCGACCTGGTCGTGCGTCACGTAGACGGTCGTCACCCCGAGTCGCTCGTGGAGCTTCGCGAGCTCGGCCCGCATCGAGACGCGGAGCTTGGCGTCGAGATTCGAGAGCGGCTCGTCCATCAGGAACGCCTTGGGATTCCGCACGATCGCGCGCCCCATCGCGACGCGCTGCCGTTGACCGCCCGACAGCGCCGCGGGTTTTCGGTCGAGAAGCTCCTCGAGACCGAGCGTCTGGGCGATCTCCTCGACCCGTCGCTTCGATTCCTGCTTGGGGAGCTTGCGCAGCTTGAGACCGAACGCGAGGTTCTGCCTCACCGTCATGTGCGGGTAGAGCGCGTAGTTCTGGAAGACCATGGCGATGTCGCGCTGCTGGGGCGGCTTGTCGGTGACGTCCACGTCGCCGATAGAGATGTCTCCCATGGTGACGTCCTCGAGTCCGGCGATCATCCGCAGCAGCGTCGACTTGCCGCAGCCGGACGGTCCGACGAGGACGCAGAACTCACCCAAGGCGATCTCGAGGGAGAGGTCGTCGACGGCGCGGACGCCGTTCGGATAGACCTTCGTAACCCGGTCGAGCGTGATTCCGGTCACGCAACGCTCCTCTCGGGCTCCGCGGGCGCGGCCGACCCCGACGGTCGCAGGACGGCCGGGATCAGCTCGCCGTGTGCGTGGAGGAGATCGCTGCAGAGCCGGTCGATCTCGTCCAGGGTCAGCGTCGAGGCTGCATTGGGGTCGAGCATCGCGGCGTGCCGTATGTGGTGCGGCTCTGCATCGAGCACCGCGCGTACCGTCAACTCCACCACATTGGCGTAGGTCCTGTTCAGCGCTGCGAGTTGGGGAGGGTAGTCGTGGACGGGTGTTGGTCGGACGCCCGTGTGATCCACGAGGCAGGGAACCTCGACGCACGTGCCTTCGGGCAACGCCGGGATCAAGCCTGTGTTGGGGACGTTGCCGTAGACGACGCTCGGCGCGCCGGTGACGATCGAGCTCACGATGGACGCGGCGTACTCGTTCGAGCGCTCGACCGTCATACCGCTGCCATCCGCGAGCGCCGCCTTCACCTGCGCGTACGCCTCGAGGTTCTCCTCGCTGCGGCGGATGTACTCCCCGACCGGGATGCGGTAGTGATCGAGCTCGCGATCGTGCCCCATGAACCAGGGCACGTACTCGGCGGCGTGCTCGCTCGACTCGGTGGGGAAGTAACCGAGACGCTCGTAGAGAGCGACACGGACACGTCGCCGGAGCTCGGGGTCGGCGGCGATGCGCTCGTCGAGCCACGGGTACAGATCCACGCCTTCGCGCTCGAAGCGGAGGAGGAATGCCTGGTGGTTGACACCCGCCGAGAGAAAGGTGATCTCGTTCTCGGGAACGTCGATCAGCCGGCAGAGCTCCTCGACCGTGAACTGGACGGAGTGACAGAGCCCGACGACGTTGGTCGTCGGCGTGCCCTGATAGACGAGCTGGCAGAGCGCGGCCATCGGGTTCGTGTAGTTGAGAAGCCAGGCGCCGGGCGGACAGAGGTCGGACATCTCCCGTCCCAGGGCAAGCATGTGCTCCGCTGTGCGGAGCACACGGAAGATCCCGCCGATGCCGAGCGTGTCGCCGATCGTCTGGCGAAGCCCGTATCGCGCCGGGAGCTCGAAGTCGCGCAGCGTCGCCTCGTGTCCCCCGATCTGGACCATGTTGAGGACGAAGTCAGAGTCGTGGAGCGCCGACCTGCGATCGAGGTGAGCGCTGATCCGGGGACTCGCCCCGCGCTCGCCGGCGACGTAGCGCGCCATCGCCTCGGCGGTATCGAGCCGGTCCGGGTCGATGTCGTGGAGCGCGATCTCGACCTCGCGCAGCGCCGGGCATCGCGAGGATGTCCCCGAGCAGGTTCTTCGTGAAGACAACACTGCCCGCGCCGACGAACGCGATTCGCGTCATCCCTTCTGCGCCCCAAGCGTCAGCCCCTTGACGAACTGCTTCTGGAGCAACACGAACACCACCAGTGTCGGGATCGCGGTCAATAGCGCTCCCGCGGCGAGCAGGTTGTTGTCGGTGAAGAACTGACCCTGCAGATTGTTCAGTGCTGTCGTGACCGGCTGCACATCACTGCTCGGAGCGAGGATGAGTGCCCACAGGAAGTCGTTGTAGATGAAGGTGAACTCGAGGGTCGCGAGCGCAGCGAGTGCGGGCTTGCAGAGCGGCAACATGATCGAGAAGTACTGGCGGAGGACTCCGGCGCCGTCCACCCGGGCGGCCTCGCTCAGGGTCCGCGGGATGGTCTTCATGTAGTTGGCGAGCACGAACGTGCAGAAGCCGGTCTGGAATGCCACGTTGATCGCGATCAGGCCGACGTACGAGTCGTAGAGGTATCCGCTCGCCGAGAGCCAGGTTGGCAGAGGCACCCAGAGGTAGAGGCGATACAGCGGCTGGAGGACAACCTGCTGCGGTAGGAGGTTCGCCGCCATGAAGAAGATGAGCAGGGGGACGTTGAACCAGTAGCTGTACCGAGATACGACGAACGCCACGGCGGACGAGAAGAGCAGGATCACGAAGATCGCCGGGATCGCGACGATGATCGAGTTCCAGAAGTAGTGCAGCATCCCCGACTGGGTGTACGCGTTCGAGAAGTTCGTGAAGTTGAGCGTTCTCGGCCACGAGACGTAGCCACGCTCGGAGGTTTCCGAATAGGGCCGCATCGCGGTGAAGATCGCCCACAGGATCGGCGACGCCCAGAGCAGGACGGTCAGGATCAGGAACGCGTGGAGGGCGATCCGCGACGGCCTCGTCCGACGCTTCCGCCGCCGCGGGCGGCTCGCCGCTCGCGTCTCGACCGCCGCTCCCGTCTCGACCGCCGCGCTCGTCATGACTCGGGCACCTCCTGGAAGCTGTTCCACACGAAGATCACGATCGGAACGAGCGAGATCGTCAGCAGCACGACCGCGATCGCCGAGCCGTATCCGATCCGGCTCGCCTCACCGATGATGTTGGCCGTGATCAGGACGGAGAGCAGCTCGAGGCCGTTCCGGCCGCGGTTGATGATGTAGACGATGTCGAACGCACGAAGCGCCTCGATCACCGTGATCACGACGAGCACGATGTTGATCGGCTTCAAGGCGGGCAGGACGACCCTGAAGTACGTGCGCGTCCCGCTCGCGCCGTCGATCGCCGCGGCCTCGCGGAGCGTTGGATCGAGAGCCTTGAGTCCTGCGAGATAGATGATCATCACGTAGCTCGCGTGGCGCCAGCAGGCGAGGACGAGCACGGCCCAGAGGCTGCGGCTCGGGTTCCCGAGCCAGTCGATCACGTGACCGTGCCGCGGGTCGGCGAAGAGGCTGCTGACCAGGCCCTGCTGCGGCGAGAGGATGAGCTCGGAGATGAGGCCGATGATCGCGGGCGCGATCACCACCGGGATGTAGAAGATGCTCTGGTAGAACCGCGAGCCCCGGATCTGCTTGTCGAGCTGGTAGGCGAGGAACATCCCGAGCGGCGTCCCGACGAACGCGAGCGCGGCGAGCCAGTAGAGGTTGTGTCTGAACGCGGGCCAGAAGGGCGGGTAGATGGTCGCTATCTGGCGGTAGTTGGTCGTCCCCGTCCAGTGGATCGTGTGGACCCCGCCGATCCCGTCCCAGTTCGTGAAGGAGAGGCCGATCGAGGAGATCGTGGGGAACCAGATCAGGGCTCCGGTGAGAAGCACCGGGACGCCGACCATGACCGTCATCGCGATGCGGTCACCGGTCGAGAGGCGGACGGCGCGCTTTCTCCTTCGCGCGCCGTCCACCCTCGCGCTCGTTGCGATGTCGCCCGCCATCGCGACGGGGGGCTACTGGGTCATGTCCCGAAGATCGCCTTCTTCTGCTTCTCGATGCTCTGCACGAGCTTGGGGATGTTGCTGCCCTGGTCGCTGATGAAGCTCTGCAGCGACGGGATCATCACGGTCGAGGCGAAGTCGGGCCGTGTGTCGCGGTCCATGTACTGAGCGATGTGCTTGGTCGCGGCGATCAGCTTCGCCTCCTTCTTCTGCAGCGGCGAGTACTTGGAGGTGTTCGTGCGCCGGTTCGAACCGAGGTTGCCCGAGTTGATCTTCAGGTACGCGTCGATGGCCGGGGCGGTGCCGAGGAAGCCGACCAGCTTCTTCGCGCCGTCCATGTTCTTCGGGCGCTTCGAGATCATGTAGCCGTCGATCGGGGCATCGATCGAGTCCTGCCCCCATCTCGGGTTGATGACCGGGAACGGGAAGAAGTCGACGTCCTTGGCGTTTGCCGGCTTCATCGCCCCCGTGAGGAACCCGCCGAGCAGGAACATCCCGGCCTGCTTGTTCTCGAGCTGTGCCGCGCCGTCCTGCCAGCTGAGGCCGAGGGTGCCCTCCGAGTAGTACGGGAAGAGCTCCCGCCACTTGTTGAAGACCGCCTTCACCTGCGGGCTGTCCCACGATTGCTTCCCCGCCATGAGGCGCACGTGGTAGTCGTAGCCGTTGATCCGCATGTTGATGATGTCGAACCAGCCCATCGGGGGCCAGCCGTCCTTGTCCGTGAACGCGATCGGCGTCAGCCCGTCGCTCTGCATCTTCTTGGCGAGCGCGACGAACTGCGCCCAGGTCCTCGGGGCCGTGTAGCCCTTCTCCTTCCACAGGCTCCTTCTGTAGTACACGGCCCATGGGTAGTTCTTGTTCGGCACGAAGTACTGGTGCCCGTCGAGCCCCGTCGAGGCGGCCTTGAACGCCGGTGGCATCTGCGGCGTGAGGATCTTCCAGACGTCGTCGATCGGTGTCGCCAGGCCCTTCGCGGCGAAGAACTGCATCCGGTAGCCGGCGAACCACGTGAAGACGTCGTCCGGATGGCCCTGGAGGTAGCTGTTGATCTGCTCCTGGAACGGGCCATGGGCGAACGTGTGGGTCTTGACGTCGATCCCGGTCGCCTTCGTGAACAGCTTCGTGTCCGCCGCGAGCGCGGGGATCCCTGCGTTCTCCTCGTACGACGCGAGCGTCACCGTGCCCGCCAGGACGCCTCGGGCAAGCATTCCTCGGGCGGCAGCACCGGAAGCGGTCAGCCCGTATGCCGCCAGCGCACCGGTCGCACCGGTGGCCAGAAGCTTCCCTCGCGTCATCGCCCGGCCGGCGCCGTGGGGCTCGGCCGACGTTGGCCCTGCTTCTGACATGAGATCCTCCTCGCTCTTGTTCGAGGCGGTCGAATCCGCACAGAAACGCACTCGATCGCTCATGAATCAAAATCGGGTTACACTGGCACGCCGAGCGGGATCATGTCAAGCCTTTTCCGCGATCCGCGTCTTGCACTCGGTTGCTCTTGTTCGAACGTGTTGAGTATTGTCCTGATCTGTCATGCTCGCCGAACAACGTCAGAAACTGATCGTCGATGAAGTTCGACGCCGCGGCGCGATCCGTGTTAGCGAGTTGACCGAGTTGCTCGCCGTCTCCGACATGACCGTCCGGCGCGACCTCGACGTGCTCGCGGCGACCGGCCTCGTCCGCAAGGTTCACGGCGGTGCCACGGCTCCGGGCCCGCTGAGCGCGGACGAGCCGGGATTCGAGGCGAAGTCGCATCGGCAGCTCGACGAGAAGGAAGCCATCGCTCGAGCCGCGAGCGCCCTCGTCGAGCCGGGCCAGGCGATCGGCCTCACGGCCGGCACGACGACCTGGCGCCTCGCGCACTATCTGCTCGACGTTCCGGACCTGACGGTCGTGACCAACTCGATCCAGGTCGCGAACGTGTTGCACGGCGTGCGCCGGCCCGACCTCACGGTCATCCTCTCGGGAGGGGTTCGCACGCCGTCAGACGCGCTGGTCGGGCCCGTCGCTGTCGCGACTCTTCGCGCCCTTCATGTCGACATGCTGTTCCTCGGCGTGCACGGCATCAGCGTCGACGCCGGCTTCTCGACGCCGAACCTGCTCGAGGGCGAGACGGACCAGGCACACCTTGCCTCCGCCGAACGCGTGGTCGTGGTCGCCGACCACACCAAGTGGGGAGTGCGGGGCCTCAGCCGGATCGCTCGGCTCGACGAGGCGCACGTGCTCGTCACGGACCCCGGACTGACGACCGAGGCTCGTGGCGTCCTCGCGGAGCACATCGATCAGCTCATCGTTGCACCGGTGCACCGCTCGCGACCCCGGCGGGACGGCTCCCCCGGAGCCGAGGTCGCGTGACGTCCGGACACCAGAAGTCGAGGAGCGTGGCCCCGGCGAGGCGCAGCCGCTCCGAGCTGCGAACCGATGACGTGACAGGGCGCCCAGACCTACATCGTCGCCTCGCGGCAGACGCGCCCGAACCTTCCGGAAGCCACGTGCCCGTTCTGTCCCGGTGGGCTCGAGGCGCCGGAGCAGTACGACGTGCGCTGGTTCCCGAACCGCTGGCCGGCGATGCCGGACGGACGGTGTGAGGTGATCCTCTACACCCCCGACCACGATGCGACGTTCTGGTCGCTCGGCCCTGACGCGGTGCGCAAGGTCATCGACCTCTGGGCGGAGCGGAGCGAGCGCCTCGGCGCCCGGGAGGACATCTCCTACGTGCTCGTGTTCGAGAACCGCGGCGCGGAGGTGGGCGCCACGATCACCCATCCGCACGGGCAGATCTATGCATTCGACTTCGTCCCGGCGGCGCCACTCCGCGAGCTCGAGCACGGCAGGCCGTTCGACGATCCCGGCGAGCGGCTCGTAGCGACGAGCGATGGCTGGCGCGCGTGGGTTCCCGTTGCGCCGGTGTTTCCGTTCGCCTTGCTGCTCGTGCCCGACGAGCAGCGTTCCCGACCTGCCGACGCTGAGCGACGCCGGTCGGCGAGGTCTGGCGGAGATCCTGGTCGACGTCCTCGGACGACTCGATCGAATGTTCGCCGCTCAGACGCCGTACATGCTCTGGATCCACCAGCGACCGTTCGACGGTGGCGAGTGGCCGGGCGCGCGGCTGCACGTCGAGATCGTCTCGCCCTGGCGTGCGCCTCAGCGTGCCCCGGTACATCGCCGCCGGAGAGCTCGGCTCGGGTGTCTACTTCAATCCGGTGGCGCCCGAGGCAGCCGCGGAGTCGCTTCGCGAGGCGGCCGCGGTCAGAGCATGACGACCGCGATCGACCGGCTGCTGTTCCCCGGCGGGCAGCCGAGCTGGGAGTCTCCGGAGCTCCAGAGCCTGAACCGACTGCCTGCGCGGGCCACGCTCGTCTCGTATCCGACCCCGGACGCCGCGGTCGCCCTCGCCGGCCCGTCGCCTTTGCGGCGGTCGCTCAACGGTGCGTGGGAGTTCCGGCTCGTCGATCGGCCGGCCGCTGCGGCAGCCGCGGCCCGGGCGCGTCGCGGCTGGGACCGGGTCGACGTGCCCGGTCTGTGGACGATGCAGGGGTACGAGCAGCCGCACTACACGAACGTCGTGATGCCGTTCCGCGACGCTCCGCCCCACGTACCCGAGGCGAACCCGACCGGAATCTACCGCCGGTCGTTCACCATTCCTCGCGGCTGGCGCGGGCGCCGCATCGTCCTCGGCTTCGGCGGTGTCGAGGGCGTGCTCCACGTGCTCGTGAACGGCGAGCCCGTCGGCATCTCGAAGGACGCCCGGACACCGGCGGAGTTCGACGTCACCGACGTCGTTCGACACCGTGGCCCGAACGAGCTCGTCGCCGTCGTCGTGCGCTGGTCGGACGCGAGCTTCATCGAAGACCAGGATCAGTGGTGGCACGCCGGCATCTCGCGGGAGGTGTACCTCCGCTCCGACCGCATCGAGGACGTCTTCGTGACGGCGACGCTGGACGACGACTACCGCAACGGGATTCTCTCCGTCAGCGCTGTGGCGGACGGGCCGCTCGAGGCGACGCTCGTCGACGCGCGGGGTCGGGCCGTTCTCGCCGGCAACCTGCCCACCGGGGTCGAAGTGCGCGCTCCGCGCCAGTGGTCGGCGGAGAGTCCCGCGCTCTACACGCTCGTCGTGACCTTGGAGGGCGGGGAGAGCGTTGCCGTCCGCGTGGGCTTCCGGCGCATCGAGATCCGTGATCGACGGCTCCTGGTCAACGGCAAGCCGATCATGGTCTGCGGCGTCAATCGCCACGAGCACGACGACCTCCACGGCCGTGTCGTCTCGCGCGCGGCGATGGAGCAGGACATCCGGCTGATGAAGAGCTTCAACGTCAACGCCGTCCGCACCTCGCACTATCCGGACGACCCGCACTGGCTCGACCTCTGCGACCGATACGGGCTCTACGTCGTCGACGAGGCGAATGCCGAGTCCCACGACCGCTACGACGAGCTGTGCCGCGATCCGCGCTATGCCACCGCGTTCCTCACGCGCGCGCAGAACATGGTCGAGCGTGACAAGAACCACCCGTCGGTGATCTTCTGGTCGCTCGGAAACGAGAGCGGCTACGGCCCGAACCACGACGCTGCCGCCGGGTGGGTGCGCTCTCGCGACCCATCGCGTCCGCTCCACTACGAGGGGGCGATCCGGCGGAACTGGACGGGCGGGCAGGCAGCGACCGACGTCGTCTGTCCGATGTACCCGGAGATCGCCGACATCGAGGCCTTTGCGCGCGGCGACGATCCACGGCCGATGGTCCTCTGCGAGTACTCCCATGCGATGGGCAACTCGAACGGCGGGCTCGCCGACTATTTCGCAGCCTTCGATCGCCACGGCGCTCTCCAGGGTGGGTTCGTCTGGGAGTGGGTCGACCACGGGATCCGCGTGACCGACGAGCACGGGCGCGAGTACTGGGCCTACGGCGGCGACTTCGGCGACGAGCCGAACGACGCGAACTTCTGCGCCGACGGCCTGGTCTGGCCCGACCGGACGCCGCATCCGGCGCTGTTCGAGCTCAAGCATCTGTCCCAGCCGGTGCGGGTCGAGCCCATCGACGCAGGCGCCGGCCGCTTTCGCATCGTCAGCCGCCTCGACTTCGCCGACCTCACGTCACTGCGCGGCACGTGGGAGATCACGCAGGACGGGGCCGTGGTCGGGAAGGGGAGGCTGCCGCAGCTCCGAGTTCCACCGCGCGGCGTCGCGCCCGTCAGGATCGGCGTCGCCGACGGCGGCGGCGGAGAGCGGTTCGTCAACTTCCGGTTCTTTCTCCGCCGCGCAACCGACTGGGCTCCCGCGGGCCACGAGGTCGCGTGGCAGCAGCTTGCGCTGCCCTCTCGGAAGGAGCGTCCTCGGGCGGCGCGTGGGGCCCGGCCACGCGAGGAGGGCGGCCTCGTCGTCCTCGAGTCGGGGAGCACGCGGGCCGCAATCACGCGCAAGCGTGGCCTGCTGACAGAGCTGAGCCGGAACGGTCGCCGCGCCCTCCTCGGCGGCCCCCGGCTCCAGCTCTGGCGCGCGCCCACGGACAACGACGGCCTGCGGTTGCTGCCCGAGCGTGAAGGGGGTGTGCTCGCAGGCTGGCTCGCCCTCGGTCTCGACCGCCTGGCTCACAGACTGGAGAGCATCGACGTGCGCAGGGATCGCGTCGAGGTCGTGCATCGAGTCTCCGGGCGGCGACGCTGGGACGACGCGCTGCACCGTCAGGTGTACCGGCTCGTAGACGACGAGCTCGTGATCGAGAACGAGGTCCTGGTGGGCCCCGACCTGCGGGATCTTCCTCGCGTCGGTGTCCTGTTGACCGTTCCGGCCGGTCTCGAGCATCTCGAGTGGCTGGGCCGTGGGCCGTGGGACAACTACAGCGACCGGAAGGCATCAGCCGTGGTCGGTCGGTTTGCGAGCACCGTGGGCGACCAGTACGTGCCCTACATCCTCCCTCAGGAGCACGGTCACAAGAGCGACGCGCGCCGGCTCTCCCTCGCTGATCCCACCGGGTTCGGACTCGAGGTGACCGGCCGGCCTACGATCGGGTTCACCGCGAGCCATTTTGCGGCGCGCGACCTCTACGGCGCCAGGCATACGTGCGACCTCGAGCCGCGCCCGGAGACCTACCTCAGCCTCGATCACGCGCAGCGCGGTCTCGGCACCGCGAGCTGCGGGCCCGACACGGATCCGCGGTATCGGCTGCTCGAGCCCGCGTACCGGTTCACGTACGCGCTACGGGTCACTCAATGAGGATCACAGAAGCCCGGCGCCGACGGAGGGTTGCACCGTGAGCGCGCGTACCGCCCTGCCCGTGCGTGCACGGTACTCATCCGCCACTGAGTCGCCCACCTCGCCTCCGCGCTCCCGATCGACGAGCAGCAGCACCGAGCCGCCGAACCCACCGCCGAGCAGGCGCGCGCCGAGAGCGCCGGCGTCGATCGCCAGCTCGACGAGCAGGTCGAGCTCCGGAATCGAGACCTCGTAGTCGTCGCGGAGGCTCGCGTGGCTCTCGCGGAGCAGCCTGCCGGCGGTGGCGAGGTCTCCGACCTCGAACGCCGCCACGAACCTGCGCACCCGCTCGTTCTCGGTGAGGACGTGCCGCAGCCGGCGCGTCGAGATGTCGTCCAGTCCCTCGAGCGCGCTTGGGTCGAGGTCTCTGGAGCCGGCACGACCGGCGAGCTGCAGCGCATGCTCGAGCTGACTTCGCCGCTCGGCGTAGGCGGTGTTCTCGAGGCTTCGTGGAACGCTGGAGTCGAGGATCAGGAGCGCGGCGCCCGGAGGAGCGCGGACCAGCCGGTGCTCCAGCGAACCGCAGTCGAGCAGGATCGCGCGCTCGGCCGATCCGAGGAGGCACGCCGCCTGGTCGAGGATGCCGCACGGGACTCCCACCGCCCGGAGCTCCGCCCGCTGGCAGAGGAGGGCGAGCTCGAGCGGATCGAGCTCGAAGTCGGCAACCGCGCAGAGCGCGAGCGCAACCGCCACCTCGAGGGCAGCGGACGACGAGAGCCCCGCTCCCGAGGGAAGGTCGGACGAGATCGTGCCCGTCAGGCCAACCGCCGGCCGGCCGGCATCGCCGAGCTCGGCGGCGACCCCCTGCACGTATCGCGCCCATCCGTGGGCGCCCGCGCCGTTTCCGTCGGCGGCGACGGTCTCCGCTTTGCCGTAGACCTCGGACACGAGCGTGATCTCGCGCTCCGCTCGAGCCGCTGCGAGCCGGATGCCGTACTGGATCGCGATGGGCAGAACGAGCCCGCCGCTGTAGTCGGTGTGCTCCCCGATCAGGTTGACCCGCCCCGGCGCCCAGACGCGGAGCTGCGGTTCAGTCACTGCGCCGCACGGCTCACGCACTCCATCTCGGGCGCGGTCTCGGGCACAGGGCGCAGAGCCTAGCTCGTCCGGCGGCTCCGTCCGGCAGTCGCCGTGCGCCGCGTCCACCACACCTCGTCCGGTTCTGTCGAGGCGGACGCCCCGACGCGTATCCTCGCTTTCGATGACCATCCCGAGGATCCCGTTCGGTCGGACGGGGCACATGAGCTCGCGGGTCGTGTTCGGCGCCGTGGCGCTCAGCGGAGCGACACCGGCCGAGTCGAACTCGGTCCTCGAGCTGCTGCTCGTGCACGGCGTCAACCACATCGACACGGCAGCGAGCTACGGGGACTCGGAGGATCAGCTACGGCCCTGGCTCGCGGAGCATCGCGACGCATTCTTCCTCGCGACGAAGACGGGCGACCGATCGCGCGCCGCGGCGCGCGATTCCATCCACCGCTCGCTCGAGCGAATGGATGTCGCCTCCGTCGACTTGATCCAGTTGCACAACCTCGTGCATCCCGGAGAGTGGGAGCAAGCACTCGGGCTCGGCGGGGCGCTCGAGGCAGTGCTGGAGGCCCGCGACGAAGGGCTCGTCCGCTTCGTCGGCGTCACCGGCCACGGCCTGACGGTGGCGCACCAGCACCGCCGCGCACTCGACGTCTTCCCGTTCGACTCCGTGCTCGCGCCGTGCAACCCCGTCGCGCTCCGCGATCCGATGTACGGGCCCGATTTCGAGGCGCTCGCACGGGTCTGTGCGGAGCGGACCGTCGCGTTGCAGACCATCAAGGCGATCACTCGCGGGCCATGGGGAAGCACCGATCCGACAGCGGGGACCTGGTACGAGCCTCTTACCGACCGCGACGAGATCGATGTCGCTGTTGCGTTCGTCCTCGGTCGCGACAACGTGTTCCTGAACACGGTCGGAGACAGGGAGCTTCTTCCGAGCGTCCTCGACGCCGCCGAGCGCTTCTCCGGCCCACCCGACTCGGAAGCGCTCGACGCGCTTGTCGAGCGAGCCCGCATGACGCCGCTCTTCGTCTCCTGACGTCTCCGGGCGCGGGAACGAGAACACTCGGGTGACTGTCCGCGGCCGGCGTCCGATTCAGCGGTACGTGACAGGCTCCCGGCGGCCGGACTCGCTCGAGCGGACGATCGCGTCGCAGACCTCGGCCGCGCGATACCCGTCCTCGAAGGTCGCACCGTGCGGCGCGACGTCGCCGTCGCCGGCGATCGCGGTGAGCAGGTGGTGGATCTCGTGGACGAAGGTGTGCTCCCAGCCGATCATGTGCCCGTGCGGCCACCACCACTCCCAGAAGGGGTGGTCTGCCTCGCTGACGAGGATCGTGCGGAACCCATTCGTCCCGTCCGAGTGCTGGAGCTCGTTGAGTCGCTCGAGGTCGAAGGCGAGCGAGCCCTTGGTGCCGTTGATCTCCCAGCTGAACGCGTTCTTGCGTCCGACGGCGAAGCGCGTTGCCTCCACCGTGCCGAGCGCCTTCCCATGGAACTCGACGACGGCCTCGAACGCGTCGTCCACCTCGCGGCCTTCCATGAACGTCCGCATCGAGGCGGAGACCGACGAGATCTCGCCGACGAGATAGCGGGCGAGGTCGATCACGTGCGCGCCGAGGTCGCCGAGCGCACCGGACCCCGCCTCGCCCTTGTGGAAGCGCCAGGCGTCGGCCGTCGTCGGGCCCCATTCCTGCAGATAGCGGCCGCGGAAGTGCAGCACGTCGCCGAGCTCCCCGGCCTCGAGCATCTGTCGCGCGAGTCGCACGGCCGGGACGAAGCGGTAGTTGAACGCGGTCATGTGCTTGACGCCGGCCGCGGCGACGCGCTGCCACATCTCGTAGCTCTCGTCGGCTGTCCGCCCGAGAGGCTTCTCGCAGAAGACGTGCTTCCCCGCCTCCGCCGCCGCGATCGTCGGCTCCGCGTGGAGGTGGTTCGGCCCACCGTTGTCGAGGAGCTCGACGTCCGGGTCGGCGACGAGCTCGCGCCAGTCCGTGACGTACCTCTCGAACCCGTACCGCCCCGCGGCCTCGGCGACCGCGGCCTCGTCGCGGCCCGCGATCGCGACGAGGCGCGGTAGGAGCGGGGGCGGCCAGGCCATGTACGAGAGGGTCTTGTAGCCGTTCGCGTGCGCCTTGCCCATGAAGGCGTAGCCGAGCATCCCGACGCCGATCTCGGGCACGTTCCCGGCTCCCCTCGCGCCGGCGTCGACGCCGATCCCGCCGGCCATCACGCGCCCGCCTTCTGCATCGCCGCGTCGAACGCGATCGCGGAGGGCGCGAAATCGGTGCGGCGCACGAACGCGAGCGCGTCGGGGGCACCCCAGTCGCGGTCCATGCCGCTGTCCTCCCACTCGATCGACAGCGGTCCCTGGTAGCCGATCCTGGTCAGCGCCCGAAAGAAGTCCTCGAAGTCGACGTCGCCGTGGCCTGGCGACACGAAGTCCCAGCCGCGGGCCTCGTCGCCGAAGTTCAGATGCGATGCGAGGATCGAGCGACGACCGTCGAGGCGCTTGCGCGAGTCCTTCACGTGCACGTGGTAGATCCGGTCCGCGAACTCGAGCGCGAACTGTGCCGTGTCGAGGAACTGGTGCGCGAAGTGGCTCGGGTCGAGGTTGATGCCGAATGCTTCGCGGTTTCCGATCGCGTCGAGCGTCCTTCGGGTCGTCACGAAGTCGTAGGCGATCTCGGTCGGGTGCACCTCGAGGCCGAAGCGCACGCCCTCGGCATCGAAGACGTCGAGGATCGGCCCCCAGCGCTCCGCGAACTCGTCGTACGCGCGATCGATTGCCGCGAAGTCGTTGGGCGGGAACGAGTAGAGCAGGTGCCAGATCGACGACCCGGTGAAGCCGTTCACCTGTGTCACGCCGAGCTGCGCCGCCGCCCGGGCCGTGTCCTGCATGCGCTCGGCGGCGCGGGCGCGAACGCCCTCCTCGTCGCCGTCGCCGTACACCTCCGGCGGCAGGATCGCGCGATGGCGCTCGTCGATGCGGTCGCACACCGCCTGGCCGACCAGGTGAGCGCCGATCGCCCACACGCCGAGCCCGTGCCGCTCGAGCAGCTCGCGCTGTCCCTTCGCGTACCCCGGATCCGCGACTGCTCGGTCGACCTCGAAGTGGTCGCCCCAGCACGCGAGCTCGAGGCCGTCGAAGCCCCAGGCGGCGCACTTGGAAGCCAGCTCCTCGAGCGGCAAGTCCGCCCACTGGCCGGTGAAGAGCGTGACGGGTCGGTTCATGCGGATCCTCCTTCCCCGCGGGCGGTCGCAACCTCCTGCGCCGCCCGCCGGAGAGCGACTGTCTGTGGGCCAACTATCTCGAACGCGGGGCGGTTCCGCTCAGACCATCGCGCCGGGCGATCCGCAGAATCTCTCGCCGTCGGCGGTGAGGCAGACCAAGCCGACCAGGCGCTCTCCGTCGAGGACGACGATTCGCCCGTGTGCTTTCCGATCGAGAAGTCCCAGAGCCGCTGACACCGACGTCTCCTCCGTCGCGCTCGGCGACGACGCGTCGATGTATCGGTCGGCCGGCTCGTCCGGGTCGGCGTCGCCCGGAATCGCCGTCACCGCGCCGCGGAACCGATCGCCGTCGACCAGGAGCAGCATCTTGACGCTCGCCCTCTCGAGCGCCGTGCGCGCATCCGACACGGTGACGTCGGCGGCCACCGTCTTCGGGCGCCGAAGCATCACCTCGGCGACAGTGGGCTCACGCGACATCGTCGTCATCACCCGATCATACGCCGACGTGTCGCGTCGACTTGACCGGACGGAGGGCCTGCTCTCACCGGGCCCTCCGCCCGGCTTGGGGCTACGGCAGGAGGTGGAACCGGATGTTGGTCCTGTCGTCGCGGAGGTCGCGAACGTTGACGTACCCGCGGACGTTCGCGTACGTGCCCGTGCCGCCCAGGATGGGGAAGGTGTACTTCGACGGGCCGTTCGGATTCACCCGCCCATACCCCTCGGCGAAGATGGTCCCGCCCGGCAGAAAGACCTGCGCAGTGAAGAGCGCCGTCGCCTTCTTCGAGAAGTTGGGCCCGAAGCCGGTGATGAAGCTGAGCATCACCTGGTCGTGACCGACCCTCGCGCCCTTCTGGGTTCCGTTCCATCGGTAGAGCGTGTTCCTGAACGCGATCCGGTCACCGCCGACGGGCGCGCGGTCGAACCTGAAATCGCCGAGTGGCTGATCACCGTTCGGCGTGCTCTCCTCGAGCAGGCTGAACGTCTGCGGGCTCTTGATCGCCGAAGCCGCTTGAGCCCAGACGGCGACCGACAAGAGGACCAGCACGAATACGACCCCATACCTCCGCATGTACTCCCTCCTCGTTCGAGCTGCGGGCGGACATGGTCGCACAACCCCGCGCACCCGGAGGCGCCCGGGCTACTGCTGACTTGCGTCACCCCGTAGGATGATGAGCGGCCGCTTCTGCGCAGCGCTCCTCGTCCTCACGTCTGCACGGGTCGCCGCCGCCCGATCATGACCGAGCGTCCCGATCGTCCACGTGTCGTCATCCTCGGCGGAGGGTTCGGAGGGCTGGGCGCGGCGTTGAGCCTGAAGAAGGCCGACGCAGACGTCGTCCTGATCGATCGGCACGACTACCACACCTTCCAGCCGCTCCTGTACCAGCTCGCGACGGGCCTCCTCGAGCCCAGCGCCGTCGGTCACTCGCTCCGCGACCTCGTCCACCACCAGCACCAGGACAACGTCGCCGTCCACAAGACGCCGGTGACCGCGATCGACCTCGAGGCGCGCCAGGTGACGCTCGAGGGCATGGCGCCTCTGACCTATGACTTCCTCGTGCTCGGGCTCGGTGCGGAGGTCACGTTCTTCGGGACGGAGGGGGCCGCCGAGCACGCCTTCCCGATGTACACGCTGACCGACGCGATTCGCCTCAAGGAGCACGTGCTCGGGAAGTGGGAGGCTGCCGACAAGGAGCCGGGCCTGATCGAGGACGGCGCGCTCAACATCGTCGTCGTCGGCGGCGGTCCCACGGGAGTGGAGAGCGCCGGCGCGATCGCCGAGCTCTATCGCGGCGATCTCGCGAGGGACTACCCGGCGGTGCAGCAGGAGAAGGCCCGGATCGTCCTGGTCGAGGCGGGTCCGGACGTCTTCGGGATGTTCAAGCCGAACCTCCGCACGTATACGAGAGAAGCACTGGAGAAGCGCACCGTCGAGGTCGTGACCGGCGCGCGCGTCGCATCGGTCTCGCCGACCCGCGTCGCGTTGAAGTCCGGAGAGGAGATCGCCGCACACACGCTCGTCTGGGGCGCCGGCCTGCAGGGCAACCAGCTCGTCCAGTCGCTCGGGCTCGAGCTCGAGCGCGGCAATCGGATCGGCGTCGGGCCGGACCTCACCGTCGCCGGTCATCCCGAGGTCTACGCCGTCGGTGACATCGCCGCGATCACGGATGCGAAGACCGAGCAGGTCCTGCCGCAGCTCGGCTCGGTCGCGCTCCAGTCGGGGGAGCACGTGGGCGAGACGATCGCGCGGCGGATCCAGGGGAAGGAGCCCAAGCCGTTCAAGTACCGCGACAAGGGGACGATGGCGACGATCGGACGCGGTGCCGCCGTCGTGCAGATGCTCGGTGGACGGACGATGAAGGGCCTGAAGGCCCAGGCCGCCTGGGGCGTCGTCCACCTCGCGCTCCTGCCGACGAACGAGGACCGGGCGAAGGCGATTGTCGACTGGTCCGGTGCCGCGCTCACGCACCAGCGCACCGGCCGGATCTCGTACGAGTCCGACGTCAACGCGAGCCCATGACCGTGGCCGCGGCATGCACGAACGAGCCGTGGTGTGACGCGGCAGACGGGAGGTAAGGAGTGACGAGCGCAACGATGCCCGCCACGGCGCCGACGCCGACGGAGGGGAAGGCCGCCGACGTCTTCGTTGTCTTCGGGATCACCGGGGACCTGGCGAAGGTCATGACGTTCCACTCGCTGTACCGGCTCGAGCAGCGCGGGCTGCTCGAGTGCCCGATCGTCGGGGTTGCCGTCGACGACTGGACGATCGATCAGCTCGTCCAGCGCGCCCGCGACTCGATCGTCGGCACGGGCGAGCAGCTCGACGAGGCGGTGTTCGCGCGCTTCGCGGAGCGGCTCGCGTACGTGCAGGGCGACTTCGGCGACCCGGCCGCGTACGAGCGCGTCGCGACTGCGATCTCCGGCGCCGAGAGCCCCGTCTTCTACCTCGAGATCCCGCCGTTCCTGTTCGGCCGGGTCGTCCAGGGACTTGCGGAGGCCGGCCTGACGAAGAACGCCCGGATCGTCGTCGAGAAGCCCTTCGGCCACGACGGCGAGTCCGCGCGCGAGCTCGCCCAGGAGCTCCACGAGTACGTCGAGGAGTCGCAGATCCTCCGCATCGACCACTACCTCGGGAAGATGGGCCTCGAGGAGATCCTCTACCTCAGGTTCGCAAACCGGATCTTCGAGCCGGTCTGGAACCACGAGCACATCGCGTGCGTCGAGATCACGATGGCCGAGGACTTCGGCGTCGAGGACCGGGGCCACTTCTACGATCCCGTCGGCGCGCTGCGCGACGTCGTCGTCAACCACCTGATGCAGGTGGTGGCCGCCACGGCGATGGAGCCGCCGTCCCGCGGTGACACCTCGACGATCAAGGATTCGCAAGTCGCCTTGTTCCGCGCGGTACTGGAGGCAGACCCGGAGCACTACGTCCGTGGGCAGTACGAGGGCTACCTCGGGATCGACGGCGTCGCCGCCGACTCGGCGACGGAGACGTACGCGGCGCTGCGGCTCGAGATCGAGAACTGGCGCTGGTCGGGCGTGCCGTTCTTCATCCGCACCGGGAAGCGGCTCCCGGTTACCCAGACCGAGGTCCGCGTCGTGTTCAAGCATCCGCCGGGTCTCGGCTTCGGGATCGCCTCCTCCGAGCCCAACCAGATCATCGTCAAGCTCGACCCCTCCACCGGGATCCAGGCGATCCTCGCGGCGCGCCGGGCGGATGCTCCGGGCGCCTCTCCGATCGAGCTCGACATGGAGTTCGCCGCCGAGGGAGGGGAGGGCGCCACGCCGTACGAGGTGCTCCTCCACGCCGCGATGGTGGGCGACGCCACGCGCTTCACCCGGCAGGACGGCGTCGAGGAGACGTGGCGGATCATGCAGCCGCTCCTCGACGCGCCGCCGCCGGTGCACGCGTACGCGCCCGGTTCATGGGGTCCCGAGGCGGCAGACACGCTCGTGTCCGGCTTCGGCCGGTGGCACGGCCCGTGGCTCGCGTCATGAGCGACACGAAGAGCGCTGGCGCCGGAGCACCGCAGAGCGCGGCAGCGCCGTCGCCGTTTCCGCCGATCGCCGACTACGCGTTCCTGTCGGACTGCCACACTGGCGCCCTCGTCGCGGCCGACGGGGCGATCGACTGGCTCTGCTTCCCCGCCTTCGACGCGCCGAGCGTTTTCGGCAGCCTGCTGGACCGCCAGGCCGGGTTCATGCGGGTCGGGCCGTACGGCATCCACCATCCCTCGGCGCGAAGCTACGAGCCGGGGACGAACATCCTCGAGACGACCTGGAAGACGCCGATGGGCTGGATCGTCGTCCGGGATGCCCTGACGATGGGGCCGTACGCGGGCGCAGACTCCGTCACGCCCCACACTAGGCCGCCGGCCGACGAGGACGGCGATCACATGCTGGTCCGGACAATCGAGTGCATCGAGGGCCGGGTCGAGGTCGAGGTCATCTGCGAGCCGGCGTTCGACTACGGCCGGACGCCCGCCGAGTGGACGATGGCCGCGGACGATCTCCAAAGTGCCGACGCGACGGGTGCGGGGCAGACGTTTCGCCTCATGACCGATCTCGCGCTCGGGATCGAGGGGAACCGCGTCCGCGGCCGGCACGTCCTCCAGCAGGGCGAGCGCGCGTTCTGCTGCATGACGTGGGCGGAGGGGCTCGCCGGCCCGCGAACCGTCGAGGAGGCCGAGGAGCGGATGGCCGCCACGACGCGCTTCTGGCGCGGGTGGCTCGGGCGCGCGCGGATCCCCGATCACCGCTGGCGCGATCCGATCCAGCGCTCGGCGCTGGCCATCAAGGGCCTGACCTACATGCCGACCGGCGCGACCGTCGCCGCGCTCACGACCTCGCTCCCCGAGACGCCGGGCGGCGAGCGCAACTGGGACTACCGCTACACATGGATGCGCGACACGACCTTCACGCTGCAGGCGCTGCATTGGCTGAACCTCGACTGGGAAGCCGACGAGTTCATGCAGTTCGTCGCGGACCTCGAGCCGAACAGCGACGGCGCGCTCCAGATCATGTACGGCATCGACGGTCGGCGTGACCTGACGGAATCGACGCTCGATCACCTCACGGGGTACGCCGGCGCACGCCCCGTCCGGATCGGCAACGGCGCGTACGACCAGCGCCAGAACGACGTCTTCGGCGCCGTGCTCGACTCGATCCTGCTCCACACACGCAAGAGCGAGCGGCTGCCGCAGCGACTCTGGCCGATCGTCGAGACGCAGGCCGAGTGCGCCACGCAGGTCTGGCGCGAGCCCGACCAGGGGATCTGGGAGGCCCGCGGGGCGCCACAGCACTACGTGTCGTCGAAGCTGATGTGCTGGGTGGCGCTCGACCGTGCTGCCGACCTCGCCGTGATCCGTGGCGACCAGAGCAAGGCGGATGCCTGGCGGGCGACCGCGGACGAGATCCGCGCGGACATCCTCGACCACGGCGTCTCGGAGCAGGGTGTCCTCCGCCAGCACTACGACACGGACGCACTCGACGCCTCGGTGCTGCTCGCGGCGATCTTCGAGTTCCTCCCCGGCAACGACGATCGACTCCATGCGACCGTCGCGGCTATTGCGACCGACCTGACCGAGAACGGGTTCGTCCTCCGGTATCGCACGGACGAGACCGACGACGGCCTGTCGGGCAAGGAGGGGACGTTCCTCATCTGCTCCTTCTGGCTCGTCTCGGCCCTCGCGATCGTCGGGGAGCTACAGCAGGCGCGC
Source organism: uncultured Actinomycetes bacterium (assembly GCA_963845965.1). Classification (GTDB taxonomy): domain Bacteria; phylum Actinomycetota; class Thermoleophilia; order Gaiellales; family Gaiellaceae; genus Gaiella. The sequence goes on from CAWJUF010000003.1 coordinate 100,807, forward strand.
GACCTGATGGAGCGGCTCCTGCGCATCGAGTCGCCGCTCGGCCTCTATGCGGAGGAGTTCGACGCCGAGACGGGCCGCCACCTCGGCAACTTCCCGCAGGCGTTCTCGCACCTGGCCCTGCTGGAGGCCGCGGCCCGGATCATCGTCCCTGAGATGCTGCAGGACTACTGACCGATCCGCGGTCCGAGGAGGACGAGATGGAGAGCTACGACGTCATCATCATCGGCAGCGGCGCCGGCGGCGGCACGCTTGCGCGCCACCTCGCCCCCTCGGGCAAGCGCATCCTGCTCCTCGAGCGCGGCGATTGGCTGCCGCGCGAGCCGCAGAACTGGTCGGACCAGCACGTGTTCGTGGACAACCGCTACGTCTCTTCGGATACGTGGTACGACGCGAGCGGCAAGCCCTTCCAGCCGGGGGTGCACTACTTCGTCGGAGGCGCGACCAAGCTCTACGGCGCGGCGCTGTACCGGCTGCGCAAAGAGGACTTCGGCGAGCTTCGCCACCACGATGGCATCTCGCCGCCTTGGCCGATCTCGTACGAGGACCTGGAGCCGTACTACACCCTCGCGGAGCAGCACTACCACGTGCACGGCGCCCGCGGCGAGGATCCGACGGAGCCTCCGGCGAGCGCGCCCTATCCGCACCCCGCCGTGTCGCACGAGCCGCGGATCCAGCAGCTCGCCGACGACCTCGCGGCGGCTGGCTACCGGCCGTTCCACGCGCCGTGCGGGATCATGCTGGACGAGTCGAACCCACCGTTCAGCACGTGCGTCCGTTGTTCGACGTGTGACGGCTTCCCGTGTCTCGTGCACGCGAAGTCCGACGCCGAGGTGCTCGGCGTTCGGCCGGCCCTCGAGCACCCGAACGTCACGCTTCGGACGAATGCGAAGGTCGTCAGGCTCGAGACGAACGGGGAAGGCTCAGCCGTCACCGAGGTGGTCGTCGAGCGGGACGGGGCCGAGGAGCGGGTTGCGGGCGCCGTCGTCGTGCTTGCATGCGGGGCGGCCAACACGGCGAAGCTGCTGTTGCAATCGGCCACCGACAAGCACCCGAACGGCCTGGCCAACGGCTCCGATCAGGTCGGCCGCAACTACATGTTCCACGACTCGACGGCCGTCCTTGCGCTCTCGCGCGAGGAGAACGCGACCGCCTATCAGAAGACGCTCGGGCTCAACGACTTCTACTTCGGCGACGACGACTTCGAGTACCCGCTCGGCAACGTGCAGATGGTCGGCAAGTCGACGGCACCGATGTTCCGCGGCGAGCGACCCCGCGACACGAAGTTGGCTCCGGAGTGGACGCTGGAGCGGATGGCGCGGCACGCGATCGACTTCTGGCTTTCCACGGAGGACCTGCCTCGGCCGGAGAACCGCGTCACCCTCGAGCCGGACGGCAACATCAAGCTGACCTACACGGAGACGAACCTGGAGCCCAAGAAGCGGCTCTACGCAAGGGTCAAGTCGCTGCTCGGGCAGCTGGACATGAACCCGGGCCATCTCATCCACCGCTTTGCGTACATGAAGAACGACATCCCCATCGCCGGCTGCGCACACCAGGCCGGCACCTGCCGGTTCGGCACCGATCCGGGGACGTCGGTGCTCGACGTGAACTGCAAGGCGCACGAGCTCGACAACCTGTACGTCGTCGACACGAGCGTCTTCCCGAGCATCGGCGCCGTAAATCCGGCGCTCACTGCGATGGCGAACTCGCTGCGCGTCGGCGATCACCTCCTCGAGCGGATGCGGTGAGCGGGCCATCGGGCGAGCAGGTCGAGATCACCCACGGAGACCAGCACGCGGTCGTCGTCGAGGTGGGAGGTGGGCTGCGGACGTACGCGGTCGCCGGACGCGAGGTCCTCGACGGCTACGGCGCCGACGACCTCTGTCGGTCGGGTCGCGGGCAGGTGCTCATCCCCTGGCCCAACCGCCTGGAGGACGGGAGCTACGAGTTCGACGGGCGCCGCCATCAGGTGCCGATCGACGACCCCGTCGAGAACGTCGCGATCCACGGCCTCGTCCGCTGGGCGTCGTGGACCGTGGGCCGGCGCACGCCGGAGTTCGTCGCGATGGAGCATCTGCTCCACCCACGTCCGGGTTACCCGTTCTCGCTCGCGCTCCGCGTCGAGTACACGCTCTCCGACACCGGGCTGTCGGTCATGACGACGGCGACGAACGTCGGGCCCGATCCCTGTCCATACGGATGCGGTGCGCATCCGTACCTCACACTCGGTACCGAGCACGTCGATTCGCTCGTCCTGCGTGTCCCCGGCGACACGGTCCTGTCCTCCGACGAGCGAGGCCTCCCGACCGGGAGGTCGTCGGTCGAGGGGACGGAGTACGACTTCCGGCAGCCGCGGGCCATCGCCGCGACGCGGCTCGACAGCTGCTTCACCGACCTCGAGTGCGGCGGGGACGGTCTCGTCCGCGTCGAGCTCGAGGACCCCGAGAGCGGGAACGCGGTCGCGCTCTGGTCCGACGGCCGCTACGGCTGTCTCATGGTCTTCACGGGCGACCCGTTGCCGGATGTAAGCCGGCGCAGCCTGGCCGTCGAGCCGATGACCTGCCCGCCGAACGCGTTCCGCAGCGGCGAGGGGCTCATCCGCCTGGAGCCCGGCGCGTCGTTCACGAGCTCGTGGGGGATCGCGCCCCGCGGCGCTCGCTGAGCGGCCGGCACCGCGTCGTCGAGGGCGACTCACTACGGGCCGAAGAACTGGGCGAGGCTGCCGCTCTTGAAGGGTGCCGGATCGATCGAGAGGTCTCCCGAGAAGGGATAGATCAGGGCAATGAGGACGACGAGGGACAGCCCCACGACCAGCGCGATCGATCCGGCACCGACCGCGTGGAAGCCGAAGCTCCGGGAGCCGACGAGAACGGTGTACCCGAGGATCACGGCCGAGCCCACGAGAAGCAGCACGACGATCACCCAGGGCAGCCCCCCGGCGGCGTCGTCGAGCCGGTTCCGGCGGGCCTCGAGGGCGGCGTTCAGCTGTCGCACGGCATCGTCGTAGAACGCCTCGACGCGCGCCGACGTCGGTTCGACTGCCTGGAGCGCGGTGAAGATGCCGTCGACGCCCGCCCAGGCGCGCGGGCTGTCCTCGCCGTCCTGCATCCGCGGCCACTCCTCGTCGACCACCGTTCGGACATAGGCGCCGACGGCACGGCGGACATCCTCCCGGTTCGGCGGCGGGAACGTCCCGCTGTCGCGGACGATCGCGGCGAGAGCGTCGGCCTCGTCGCTCACGCTGCTCTGCGTGTCGCCGTAGTTCTGGTACGCGATCACGATGATGAATGCGAGCAGGAGGCCGAACAGCGCGGCCACGACGCCGAGCATCTGCGACGCGACTTCGGCGTCGAATCCCTCCGCAACCTCCGGTACGAGCCGGCGGACGAGCCAGACGAGGAACAGCACCAGCGCGACGATCGCGACGACGACGACGGCGAGCAGGAGCCACATCGGCACCGCATCGAGAGTCCCACGCAGCACGGGTGAGACCGTACGCGAAGGCCGGTCGAGCCGTCCTGATTCACGGCCTCATGGGCTCGGCCTCCGGCCGGAGTGCGCTTGATTTCGGTACCTGGGTACGGGTCTATAGTCGGCGATGTGAGAGTCAGCGGCGAGGTCGCAGCACGGCCGTCGCTCTTGCATGTCACGAACGGCGAGAGCGCCGGCAACACCCTGCGCCAGACCGCGATCGGCGGGGCCGTCTTGCCCTGGCAGGATGCCCTTCACGAGGGGCCGGTGGCGGCGCGCCCGCGGCACGAGCTGCTTCGGATGCGCGCCCGCTTCCTCGCCGACTGCGGCTGGGGTCGCCCGCAGGCGCTGCTCGCGTCGCTCGAGCGGCGCGATCTGCAGCTGCTCGAGGCTCTCCGCGACGACCGCCCGGTGGTGCTCTGGTTCGAGCACGACCTCTACGACCAGCTCCAGCTCCTGGACGTGCTCGCGCTCGCCCACGCCAAGGGGGGTGCACCCGAGCTGATCGTCGTCGGCTCGTTCCCCGGCAAGCCGTCGTTCGCCGGTCTGGGCGAGTTGACGGCGAACGAGCTCGAGACGCTCTGGGCCTCCCGCCGCCCGGCGGCACCGGCCGCACTCGATCAAGCCGCGGGCGCCTGGGCCGCCCTCCGGGAGCCGGAGCCCACGTCACTGGCCGAGTGGGCCGCGGCGTGACAGCGCGGAGCTGCCGTTCCTCGCCGCCGCGCTGGCGCGATTGCTCGAGGAGCTGCCCGCGCCGGCAGACGGGCTCTCCGGAACCGAGCGACGGGCGCTCCAAGTGGTCGCCGCCGGCGCGTGCGCACCTGCCGCCGCCTTCGTCGGAGCACAACGACTCGAGGAGGCTCCGTTTCTCGGCGACGCGTGGTTCTACCGAGCCCTCTCTGCGCTCGGGCAGGGGCCGAACCGGCTGATCGAGACCGAGGACGGTGGGCCGCTTCCCGCGCCGCCGCCGCTCGGCGACAGCCAGCGCTTCGCACGCCTGCAGCTGCGGCTGACAGCATGGGGAGAGGACACCCTGCGCGGCAAGGCCGACCGGGTCGAGCTCCTCGGCATCGACCGCTGGATCGGGGGCACCCACGTCACACCCGACAACGTGTGGCGCTGGGACGCGAACGACCTGAGGCTCACCCGGCCATCTCCGCGCTGAGTCACCCGGATGAAGCAGCCGGCTGCACTTGTGCTGTGCGCTGTTGCGAGACAATGCTTGCGAAGCGCCGCCCGTCAACCGCAAGCGATGGAGGGTACGAATGAGCGCACCCCGTAGGCGAAACCGCGCACTCTCGGACGAGGATCGCGCGAGCCTGCTCGCGCTGATCAAGGGAGCCGACAGCGTCGAGCTGAAGCTCACCGTGCCGGAGGCCGACCACGCCTCCGCCGTCGCGTCGCTGGGGATCGACCCACTCGACGCGCAGATCCGCCAGGTGTTCTTCTTCGACACCCGCGACCTGACGCTCAACGCTCACGGCGTCGTCGTTCGCGCTCGACGCGTGCAGATGAAAGGAGACGACTCCGTCGTGAAGCTGCGGCCGGTCGTCCCCTCCGAGCTCCCGGCCCGCATGCGACGGTCTCCGGCGTTCGGGGTGGAGGTGGACGCAATGCCCGGCGGATTCGTCTGCTCGGGATCGATGAAGGGCACGCCGAGCGACGTCCGGGAGACACTGATCCGCAAGCGGCCGCTCCGCGGTCTCTTCTCGAAGGAGCAGCGGGCGTTCTACGACAAGCACGCTCCGGAGGGCGTCGGGTTCGACGACCTGGCGGTTCTGGGCCCGATCTTCGTGCTCAAGCTCAAGTGGAAGCCGAAGGGCTTCGATCGCAAGCTCGTCGCCGAGATGTGGCTCTATCCGGACAACTCGCGGATCCTCGAGCTCTCGACCAAGTCTGCACCGTCCGAGGCGTTCCAGGTCGCCGCGGAGACGCGGGCGTTCCTGTCCGAGCGCGGGGTGGATCTCGACGGCGAGCAGGAGACGAAGACCCGGAAGGCACTCGAGTTCTTCGCCGAGCGACTAAAGGCGACCGACACAAAGCCGGCGACCACATGAGCTGAGGGCGACGCTGGACGTCAGGCCCGAACGCGGCGGGCCAGCTCCGCCAGCTCGCGGTTGAAGCGCTCGGGCTCCTCCAGGTGCGGTGCGTGGCCGACGCCCTCGTACCAGGAGGCCTCGGCGGTCGGGCAGGTGGCGAGGACGTGCTCGGCCATCGCCGGCAGCACGACCGAGTCCGCCCGGCCGTGCGTGACGAGCAGCGGCACCTCGAGTGCGCGCAGCACGTCGTCGTCGTCGATCTCACGGGCCGCGAGACCGGCACGAACCCGCGCCGGCACGACGACGTTCCAGCAGATCGCCGTCTCGACGTCGTCGTCGGACAGCGGCTTCACGAGGCATGCCCTGACGAAGGAGCGCATGGCGCGGATGTTGGTCGGCAGGTCGTCCGCCGTCGCGTCGACGAAATGGTCGAGAAAGCCGGGGCCGACGAGCGTGCCGAACGCCGCCTCGCCGAGCCGGACGACGCCTTCGACAAAATTGATCGCCGTGACTCGATCCTGCCCGTGCGTGCGCACGTAGTCGGAGATGGCGATGGCGCCGTAGGACCACCCCACCAGCACCGAGCCGTCGAGACGCAGCTGGTCGATGATCGCCGCCACGTCGTCCGCCCAGAGCGTGCCGTCCGTGTAGTTCTCGGCCTCGAGCGGTGCCTCGGACATGCCGTGGCCGCGGAGATCGCAGGCCACGAGCCGAAACTCGCCGGCCAGCGTGCTCTCGTACTGCTTCTCCCAGCAGAGATGGTTCTGCGACCAGCCGTGGAGGAACAGGATCGGCGGTCCCGCCACGTTGCCCCACTCGCGCACGTGGAGGCGCAGGCCGCCGCCGCCCGTCACCCTGTGCGTCTTCATCCAGCCGGTTGGCTCCTGTCGCGCGCCGCGTTCCGTTACCGCTGTCATGTCTCGCCTCCTCGTATTCGACCGTGACGCGATCGTGGCGGCGGGAGACCGACAGCACATCGGGCGGAAGGCCTTATCTCTTGCCCCCGTTCGCCCTATCTTTCGATCAAGGCGTCCAACGAGCGCTTTCCCGACCGATGGGGCGGCGCGATACTGGCCGGATGGAGACGCGCGCAAGCGCGGCGTTCATCGGGCGCGTACCCGAGCTCGAGGTGCTCGGGCGCGCGCTCGACGAGGCACGCTCGGGTAGAGGCACGACCGTTCTCGTCGCCGGAGAAGCGGGCATCGGCAAGACCCGGCTCGCGTCCGAGCTTGCGACGCGCGCCCGCGCTGCGGGCTTCGACGTCCGACTCGGGCGCTCGATCGACCTCGTCGGCACGGACCTGCCGTACCAGCCGTTCGTGGAAGCCCTGCGCCCGCTCGCCGAGCCCCGACCGGCCGACGGGAGAACGGCTGGGTCGCAGCTGCGCGTGTTCGAGGAGACACTTGCCATGCTCACGGAGCACGCGGCCGAGGCACCCGTGCTGCTCGTGCTCGAGGACCTGCACTGGGCCGACACGTCGACGCTCGATCTCGTGGTCTTTCTCGCGCACAACCTCGCCGACCGGCCGGTTCTGCTGCTCGCGACCTACCGCGCCGACGAGCTCTCGTCGGCCGAGCGCATGAATCGACTTGCCGACGGCGTCCGGCGCTCGGGATCGGCGCTCCTGCTCGAGCTGGGACCGCTCGCGCGCGAGGAGCTGGCGGCGCTGCTCGCGGCGAAGACGCCCACGCCCACGCCTACGGCGCTGACCGACGCCATCATCGACCGCTCCGACGGCAATCCCTTCTTCGCGGAAGAGCTCCTGGCCGCCGCGGACGACCGAAGCGACGAGCTCCCGCGTCGCCTGCTCGACCTCCTGCTCCAGCGCGTCGCCCGGCTCGACCGTCCGACCCAGAGCCTGCTGCGGCTGGCGGCCGCCGCCGGGCGCGACGTCGGGTACCCGCTGCTCCTCGCTTCGGCGGCGCTCCCCGAAAGCGCCGTCCAGGCGTCGCTACGCCTGGCGGTCGAGCACGGCGTCCTCGTCGCCGTGCAGGCGACCGGCAGCTTCCGATTCCGCCATGCGCTCCTCGCGGAGGCGATCTACTCGACGATCCTTCCCGGCGAGCGCGAGGAGCTGCACGCACGGCTCGCCGGCGAGCTCGCCCGCGGCGGGGACGCATCTCCGGCAGAGCTCGCGCCTCACTGGGCGGCCGCTGGTCGCAGGGCGGAGGCGCTGGCCGCGTCGGTCGAGGCGGCACGCGAGGCGGAGGCCGTCTTCGGCCTGGCAGAGGCTCTCGCGCACCTCGAGCGGGCGCTCGCACTGTGGCCCCACGTGCCCGACGCCGCCGAGCTGACCGGTCTCGACCTCGCCGAGCTCTGCACCCGGGCGGCAGAGCTCGCCAGCCAGATCGGCGCCGCCTCACGCGCGGTCGAGCTCGGCCGGCGAGCTGTCGAGCTCGTCGGCGAGGGCGACCCGCATCGTGCGGCCCTCCTCCATGTGCGCCTCGGCGAGTATCTCGAGCAGACCGGCAGCGAAGACGCTTGCCTCGCCGCGGTCGAACGCGCGGTCGAGCTCGTGCCGGCCGAGCCGCCCTCACCGGAGCGGGCCTATGCGCTGGGGACGCTCGCGGGGGCTTTGGCGGTGGTCTGGCGCAACGCGGAGTCGTTGCCGGTCTGCGAACAGGCGCTCGCGCTCGCTCGGGTCCTCGGCGCGGGCGAGGCGGAGGTCCGAGCGCTCACCGTGCGCGGCTCCGATCTCGCCCACCTCGGTCGCAGTGGAGAGGGGGTCGCCGATCTTCGTCACGCGCTGGAGCTCGCCGAGGAGATCGGCGACCACATCGGCCTGGAGCGGGCGTGGGTCCATCTCACCGATGTCCTGACGATGCTGGGGCGGCCCCGAGAGTCGGTGCGACTCGGGCAGGAGGGGCTCGAGGCGATGCGCCGGTACGGGCTAGACAGCCCCCTGCTCGTGGCGAACCAGGTCGAGGCGCTCGTTGCGATCGGCAATTGGGACGAGGCCGACACGCTCAGCGCCGCCGCGCTCCGCGGCATCACCTCGAGCTTCCCGTACTGGCTGCTCACCATTCGCGCCGGCGTCGAGATCGGACGCGGCGAGCTCAACGACGCGCGAGCGCACCTCGAGGCGGCGAGTGCCACCCTGCGCGAGGACCGCGTGCTGGGCCTCTACGACGGCTACCTCGCAGAGCTCGCCCTCTGGGAGCGCCGCTGGACCGACGCGGAAGCCGCCATCGACGATGGTCTGTCTCTGGCACGCCGCCACGAGGCTGCTCAGATCCGCGTCGAGCTGTGCGCCAAGGGCCTCCGCGCGCAGGCGGAGCTGGCAGCGCTCGCACGCGCCCGCCGTGATCGGGACGCCTCCCGGGCATGGCTCGCTCGGGCACGCAGGCTCATCGCCGTCGCCCGCCGCGGCGCCGAGGAGGCCTCGGCGGTCACGCCGAACGCCGACGGCTGGCTTGCCCTGGCCGATGCGGAGTACGAGCGTGCGTGCGGCGTCGCGCGGCCCGACCTGTGGTCCGACGCTGCGGCGACGTGGCAGCGGCTCGAGCGTCCGCCGCTCGCGGCCTACTGCCGCTGGCGCCAGGCCGAGGCGCTCGTCGTCGCCGGCGCGTCCCGCCCGGAAGCGAGCGTGCCGCTCGGAGAGGCGCACGCCGTCGCGACGCGGATCGGAGCGAGGCCTCTGCTCCGCGAGCTCGAGCTGCTCGCGGAGCGGGCACGGCTCGATCTCCTGTCGCCGGATACAAGGCCCCAGGACGGTGAGCACGGGCTGCAGGAGATCCTCGGTCTCACTCCGCGCGAGGCGGAGGTCTTGACCCTCGTCTCCCGCGGCTATACCAACCGAGAGATCGCCCAGACGCTCGTGATCAGCGTCAAGACGGCAAGCGTCCACGTCTCGCACATCCTGCGCAAGCTCGACGCGCCGAACCGGCGCGAAGCAGCCGCAATCGCGCACCGTCTCACGCCCGCCGAGCTCGGGCGGACCGAGCGTGACGGGTGACACGTACCCCGGGTGAGGCTCACGTCCCCGTGCCCTACGTCGCGGGATGCGCGGCGCTCTCGTTCACTCCGACCCCCGTCTCGGGATCGAAGAAGTGGAGGCGCGCGACGTCGACCTCGACCGCGAGCGGCTGTCGCTCGCGGGCTTCGCTCGCCCGCTCGAGGCGGGCGACGAACGTGACGCCCTCGCCGCGGGCAAGACCGGCGGCGATCCGCGCCTCCTCGTCCTCGGCGGACTCCACGACGAGCGCCTCGACGACCTCTCGTGTCGCGACGGCGTCCGCCTCCACGTTGAAATGGACGTACACCTCCGAGCCCATGTCCTCGCGGATGTCGCAGAAGACGGAGATGACACGGTCCGGATGCGTCTCGCGCACCACCGCGGCGTCCTCCATGTCCTCGGGGCGGATGCCGAGCACGACCTGACGCCCCTCGTAGGCGGCGAGGCCCGGGTTGCGCTCGAGCGTCGACGGCTCGAGCCGCAGCCGGTGCGGGCCGAAGGACGCCCACACGTCGCCATTTGCCGAATCGATCGTCGCCAGCACGAGGTTCATCGCCGGCGAGCCGATGAACTCGGCCACGAACAGGTTGCGCGGCCGCTCGTAGAGCTCCTTCGGCACGGCGATCTGCTGGAGCAGTCCGCGTCGCATCACGGCGACGCGGTCGCCCATGGTCATGGCCTCGGTCTGGTCGTGCGTGACATAGATGGTCGTCACCCCGAGGTCGCGCTGGATCCGGGAGATCTCGGCGCGCATCTCCACTCGCAGCTTCGCGTCGAGGTTCGAGAGGGGCTCGTCCATCAGGAACGCCTGCGGGTTCCGGACGATCGCGCGCCCCATGGCCACGCGCTGTCGCTGGCCCCCGGAGAGCGTGCGCGGCTTCTTGTGGAGCGAGTCCTCGAGGCCGAGGATCCGCGCCGCCTCGCGCACCCGCGTATCGATCTCGCCCTGCGGGAGACCGCGCATCTTGAGCGGGAAGCCCATGTTCTTCGCCGCGTTCATGTGCGGGTAGAGCGCGTAGTTCTGGAACACCATCGCGATGTCCCGGTCTTTCGGGGGCAGGTCGTTGACGACGTGGCCGTCGATCATCACCCGTCCCGAGGTGACCGACTCGAGCCCGGCGACCATCCGCAGCGCGGTCGTCTTGCCGCAGCCGGACGGCCCGACAAAGACGACGAACTCGCCGGTCCGCACGTCGAGCTCCAGGTCGGAGACGGCCTTCGTCCCGTCCGGGTAGATCTTCGTCAGGCTCTCGAGCGTGATCTCGGCCACGTCGCTCTCCGCAGCCGCAATCTACTAGGATCGCGCCTGTCCCATGGAGGCGCAGGCTGCGCGGTGGAAACCGGCTGGTCGACGCTGGCGGCACGCACTCGAGAGCCGCCGCGTCCTCGCGCCGCTCCTCATCGCCCCGGCGGTCATCTTCATGCTGCTCGTCGTGGGCGTCCCGTTCGCGTGGGCGATCTACCTCAGCTTCACGGACGCGATCGGCGGCTCGCTCAGCGGCCACTGGATCGGCCTCGACAACTTCACGAGCGCGTGGCACGACGAGAACTTCCGCCGCGCCCTCCGCAACACGCTGGTCTTCACGCTCGCCTCGCAGGCGATCGTCGTCGTCGGCGCGGCTGTCCTGTCGAACTTCCTCGTCCGGGACTTCCGCGGCAAGTGGATCATCCGCTTCCTCGTCGTGCTCCCCTGGGCGGCCCCGGTCGTCCTCTCGACGATCGCGTGGCTCTGGCTGCTCGACTCGCTCTACAGCGTCCTCAACTGGACGCTCGCGCACCTCCACCTCGACAACGCGCTCGTGTGGCTGCTCGGCGCCGTGCACCTCGAGGAGGGCGCGCAGGTGCCGCTCCAGTGGCTCGGGCGCCCGAACCTCGCGCTCATCGCGATCACCCTGGTGCACGCGTGGCGGATCCTTCCCTTCGCCGTCGTGATCTTCATCGCCGGGCGGGCGTCGATCCCGAACGAGGTCGAGGACGCGTCGAGGATCGACGGCGCGACCGGCCTCAAGAAGCTGTGGTACGTCGACCTGCCGCTCCAGCTCCCGATCGCGCTCGTCGCCGTCCTGTTCGGGATCGTCTTCACGGCCGTCGACTTCGCCGTCGTCTACATCCTCACGCACGGCGGCCCGTTCAACTCCACGCAGGTGCTGCCGACCTGGGCCTACGCCGTCGGGATCGACTCCGGCTCGCTCGGCGCAGGCGCGGCGATCTCGTTGTTCCTGTTCCCGCTCCTCGTGCTCGTCACGATCCTGATGCTGTTCTTCGCGCGACGGGCGCAGGTGACGTGATGACCCGGCGCCAGACGATCGTCACCTATGCCGTCGTGGTGCCGTTCGCGATCGTCCTCTCGTTCCCGTTCTTTTTCGCGCTGATCACGATGTTCAAGACAAACCTCGACCTCGCGAACGTCGAGCACTCGCCGTACACGTACAACGACCTCGCGGGCGGGCGTCACTGGGACTTCTGGAACTACGCGACGCTCGACCACCTGCGGTTCCTGTTCGAGGACACGAACTACCCGACCTGGCTCCTGAACACCGCGCTCGTCGGCGGTGCGGTCGTCCTGATCACGCTGCTCCTCGCCCTCCCCGCCGGGTACGCGCTCGCGCGACTCGCGGGAAGCTGGGGCCAGGGGGCCGGGGTCGGGATCTTCCTCGTGTACCTGATCCCGCCGACGCTGCTCTTCCTTCCGCTCTCCCGGCTCGTGACGCAGCTCGACCTGAAGGATTCGCTCTGGTCGCTGATCCTCGTCTACCCGTCCTTCACCGTCCCGTTCGCGACCTGGCTCCTGATGGGGTTCTTCAAGACGATCCCGCAGGAGCTCGAGGAGGCGGCGCTGATGGACGGCGCGTCGCGACTCAAGGCGCTCTACAGGATCGTGCTGCCGATCTCGCTGCCCGGGATCCTGACCGTCGTCATCTTCGCCTTCTCGCTCTGCGTGAACGAGTTCATCTACGCGTTCACGTTCATCTCGAGCTCCGAGCAGCGCACGATCTCCGCGGGCATCCCTAACGACCTGATCCGGGGGGACGTCTTCTTCTGGCAGTCGCTGATGGCGGCGACGCTGATCCCCACGATCCCGCTCGCGCTCCTCTACAACGCCTTCCTCGACCGGTTCATCAAGGGCTTTACAGGAGGCGCGTTCCGCTAGACAATCGAGGCCCGAAAGGAGGAGTAGTCGTGGCAGACGCAGCCGGCGAAGTCGCACGTGCGAGCTCGTCGCTGACCCGCGGTGACCTACTGAAGAGAGGTACGGCCGCCGCCTTCGCAGTCAGCATGTTCGGGGGCCTGACCGACAAGGCCCTCGGGTTCTACGGTCCGCTCGAGTTCGCCCACAAGCAGCTCGCGGGCGATCTCAGGATCATGACGTGGGCCCATTTCGTTCCCGCGTACGACACCTGGCTCGACGGGACGTACGTCAAGCAGTGGGGCGAGGACAACGACGTCGAGGTCAAGGTCGACCACATCAACAACGCGCTCCTCTACAGCACGGGCGCCGCCGAGGTCGCCGCGCAGAGCGGGCACGACCTCTTCTGGTTCATCTCACCGCCGTCGTCCTTCCAGAAGCAGGCGATCCCGGTGACCGACCTCGTCCAGGAGGTGTCGAAGAAGATCGGGCCGATGGCGCGTGTGGCGCGGAAGGCGACGTACAACCCGAAGACGAAGCAGTTCTACGGCTTCCCCGAGACGTACGCCCCCGACCCGGTGCAGTACCGCCGCAGCCTCCTGCAGGAGGCGGGCGTGAGCCTCAACACGTGGGAGGACCTCCGCAAGGGGGCCGCCAAGCTGAAGCAGATCGGCCACCCGGTCGGGCTCGGCATGTCGAACGAGATCGACTCGAACATGATGCTCACGTCGCTGCTCTACTGCTACGGCGGGTTCATCCAGAACGAGGAGAACCGCATCGTCATCGGCCAGGGGGCGAACCGGAAAGGCGCGATCGCGGCCTTGACGGTGATGCGCGACATCTTCCGCAACGGCATGTCCGACGAGGTGTTCGCCTGGACGGCCGCCTCGAACAACCAGGCGTTCCTCGCCGGCCGGCTCTCGGTCGCGCTGAACGCGATCTCGATCGTCCGCTCGGCGGAGGACTCGGGCAACGCGGCGCTCTCCGACGACACGTGGCTCGCCTCGATCCCGCGCGGCCCCGCCATGCGCCTCGGCAACGAGCACGTGATGGGCGTCTACCTGATCTGGAAGTTCGCGAAGAACAAGGAGGCGGCGCAGAAGTACGCCATCGACCAGCAGCTCGCCTACCGGGATCACTTCATCCGCAGCAAGTACTACAACTTCCCGCCCTGGACGGGCGCCATCAAGGGCGGCTTCAAGGAGATCCGCTCGATCGCCTCGCAGGATCCGCACAAGCCGAAGGGCAAGTACTCGGTCCTGACGACGATTGCCGAGAAGTACACGACGAATCCGGGACATCCGGGCAACACGACCCCGGTGATGGACGAGATCTACAACACGTTCCTCATCCCGCAGATGTTCGCCGAGGTCGCGCAGGGGAAGTCGACGCCCGCCGAGGCGGTGTCGGCCTTCGCGGCGAAGGCGCAGGGCATCTACCGGAAGTGGCACAACCAGAAGCTCGTGTAGAGCCGAAGCGAGCTCGTCGGCCGAGGGCCCCGCACGGGGCCCTCGGCTCGAATCGGGAGCGGGCTCGGGCCGCTAGACGACGGCGAGCTCGATGCCCGTCGTCTCGCAGAACGTCTGCCAGTCATGCAATCGGTGGCCGGGGTTCAGCACCTGGTGGTGCGGCCCGCCCGCCCGGAGCCAGCCGTTCGCGCACTCCTCGACGCCGGTCGCCGGCCGGAAGAAGCCGTAGGGCATCTCGAGACCCGGCAGCTCGTCGGTGTCGAGGATCTCCCCCTCCGACACGACGAGCCGGAAGCGACCGTCCGAGAGCGCGAGGAGCGATGCGAGAGTGCACGGGCCCGGGTCGTACTGGAACAGGAACGTCGGCGGATCGTCCAGCCCGCCGATGCCGAGGCTCCGCTTGATCAGTCGCACCGGGCGATCCCCGCGGGCGAGCGCCCAGTTGCCCTCGCCCATGTGGCTCATGAGCAATGCGTCCTGCGCGAAATCCATCGCGTACATCTCGGTGAACTGGGTTGTCCCGAGCATCGTCTGCGCCGCCGACATGAGCGCGGCCGTCATCGCATCCCCCTCAGCCGCATAGGCGAAGCCCGCGGCCATGAGGCTCGACGCCGCGGCGAGCGGTAGCCGCGCGAAGCGCCCGTCGTCTGCGATCGCGTCGAAGTGCGTCGAGTAGGCGCCGTATCCCCCTTCGCGGAGGATCCGCTCGAGCCCGAGCTGGAGGCGGGCGTGGTCCGTCCGCTCCTCGGACGTGAGGCGCGGATCGATCTCGAACCGGCTGTCCTCGTCGGCGATCAGGCGCTCGACGTCCGTGTCGCCGACCTCGCGAGCCGCCCGGTACAGCTCGCCCTGCGCGACGGCGTCCACCTGCGGGCCGAGCGCGCCGAGGAGCGTGTGCACGTCGACCCGGGTGTCGCCCATGCCGTTCATCCCGTAACCGAAGATCGCCACGCGCAGGCGGCGCCACCGGGTCGCCGCCGCGGCCGCATTCGACCAGCGGTGGATCGACTCCGCGAAGGAGGCCGACCGCCAGTCGCCGGTGACGACGGCGAACGGCCGCCCCGCTCGCACGAGGGCATTGGCCGTGTCCTGGGCGCCGTGGATCCCCTGGTTGTAGGTCAGGTCGGCCATGTCCCACGCATCCGTGACCGCGGCGACCGGCTGGGTGTTGGCGATGCAGACGGGGAGCCGAGTGTCGGCGAGCGCGCGCGCGACGTTCATCGCCGGGCCGTACGTCAGCATCACCACGAGCAGGCCGTCGAGGTCCTCGCCCTCGAGGGCTCGCATCGCGCGCTCGATGTCCTCCCGGTCCTTCACGGGAGGTGTCACAGTGACGGCGGCCGCCCCGTCGAGGGCGGCTCCGAGCTCTTGCGCGTAGGCGGCCTGGCGCTCGCCGATCCCGGGAAGCATCTCGTCGTAGAGGCGCTGCATGACGCCGAGGACGCCGATGCGCGGCAGCTCGACGGTGCTGTCAGCGCTGACCGTAGACGGTGTGGTAGCGGTCAAAGAGGGCATCGATGTCCTTTCGGGTCAGGTGCTCAGGCTCTCCGAGGGCCTGAGCGAGATGCACGGTCCTGGCTGCGTCCTCGCACATCACCGCCGCCTTGACGGCGTCTCGGGCGGTGGGTCCGATCGTGAAGACGCCGTGATTGCGCATGAGGACGGCGGGAGAGCGATGCTCGGCGAGCACGTCGACGATCCCGCGGCCGATCTCCTCGTCGCCGATGCGTGCGAACGGCCCGACGGGTATCTCGCCGCCGAACTCGTCCGCCATCGCGGTGAGCACGCACGGGATCGCCTCGCCGCGGGCCGCGAACGCAGTCGCGTACGGGCTGTGCGTGTGCGCGACCCCTCCCACGTCGGGGCGGTGGCGATAGACGTAGCCGTGGGTCATGGCATCGCTCGAAGCGGCGAGATTGCCGTCGACGACGGTGCCGAAGAGGTCGCAGACAACCATCGTCTCGGGCGTCAGCTCCTCGAACGGGATCCCGCTCGCCTTGATCACCATCAGCTCCTTGCCCGGCACCCTGACCGAGATGTTCCCGCTCGTCCAGCTCACGAGACCGTGGCGCGGGAGCTCCGCATGCAGCTCCGCGAGCTCGGCCCGGAGTGCTGCCACCTTGCCGGTCCGCTCCGCGCGCCGCCGTCCCGTGGGCCGACGGAGCTGGTGCATCATCGGGCTCCGACGTCCGAACTCGTCGTGCAGCGTCGTGTAGTGGTCGTACAGCTCGTCGTAGCGATCCGCCGCGTCCGGGTCGGGCAGGAAGCCGTCGCGCCGGGCGCGCCCCATCGCCGCGGATGCCGCCGGGACGTTCGCATGACAGCCTGCGGCGACCGCGGCGTGGATCGCGGAGCCGACCGCAGGTGCCTGGTCGGACTCGACGACGTGGAGCGGCCGCCGGAGCACGTCCGCGTACACCTGCATGACGAACGGGTTCTTGACGAGGCCGCCCGCAATGGTCAGCTCCCGCACCGGGATCCCCGCCGCGTCGAACGTCTCGACGATCGTGCGCGCTCCGAACGCGGTCGACTCGACGAGCGCGCGGTAGATGTCCTCGGGCCGCGTCCCGAGCGTGAGGCCGACGATCGCACCGCTGAGCTCGTGGTCGACGAGGACGGAGCGGTTGCCGTTCAGCCAGTCGAGGGCGACGAGGCCGTGGTCGCCCGGAGCCTGCCGCGCGCCGAGGGCCGACAGGTGCTCGTGCGGATCGAGCCCGCTCGCCGCCGCCTCGTCCCGGTACGCGGCCGGGAGCAGCCGGTCGACGAACCATGCGAACAGGTCGCCGACGCCGCTCTGGCCCGCCTCGTAGCCGAGGAGGCCGCTCGTGATACCGCCGTCGACGACCCCGCACATCCCCGGGACCTCGGCGAGATGGTCGGCGTTCATCACGTGGCACGTCGACGTCCCCATCACCGCGAGCATCTCCCCCGGCTCCACCGCGCGTGCCGCGGGCGCCGTCACGTGCGCGTCGACGTTCCCGACCGCGACGGCGATCCCCTCGGGCAGGCCGAGCCGGAGAGCCGCCTCCCGCGTCAGGTCGCCGGCTCGCCCGCCGAGCGGCGAGAGCGGCCACTCGAGCAGCCGTGGAACGACGTCGGTGAACTCGGGGTGGAGCGCGCGGAGGTACGGCGCGGAAGGGTACGCGCCGTCCTGGAAGAGGCCCTTGTAGCCGGCGGTGCACACGTTGCGCGTCTCGCGGCCGCAGAGTTGCCAGACGATCCAGTCCGCGGCCTCGATCCACCGGTCGGCGGCGTCGTAGACCTCGCGATCCTCCTCGAGCACCTGGAGCGCCTTGGCGAACTGCCACTCCGACGAGATGCGGCCGCCGTAGCGTGCAAGCCACGGCTCCCCGCGTTCGGCCGCGACCGCCGTGACGCGCTCCGCCTGCGGCTGGGCCGCATGGTGCTTCCAGAGCTTGGGGTACGCGTGGGGGCGGTCGGCGAAGTCGGGCAACTGGCAGAGCGGCGTGCCGTTCGTCGTCGTGGGGAGCGGGGTGGAGGCGGTGAAGTCGGTGCCGATCCCGACGATCGTGCTCGGCTCGATGCCCGCGTCCGCGACGGCGCCCCGGACGGCGGCCTCGAGGGCGTCCGTCCAGTCCTGCGGGTCCTGGAGCGCCCACGACGGCGGCAGCGGCGCGCCCGTGGCGGGGAGCGTCTGCTCGATCACGCCGGAGCGGTACGGGTGGGACGCCGTCCCGATGACCGTGCCGTCGCCCGCAGCGACCACGACCGCGCGGGCCGAGAGGGTGCCGAAATCGATCCCCACGACGTGCATGGCGGCAGGGATGTTAACGCCAACATGCGGAGGGGTCAAGCACCGAGCCGACAGGGCGTGGTGTGAGCGCGAACAGAGCGCTCAGGAGGCGGTCGTGCTGGCGCGCACGACGAGCTCCGGGGCGACCGTGACGCGGCGCGACGTGCGCGTGGCACTCTCGATCTCGTCGAGGAGCAGGTGGAAGCTCAGGCGTCCGACCTCGAGGAAGTCCTGGCGTACAGTCGTCAGCGGCGGGGTGTAGTACGCGGCCTCGGGCACGTCGTCGAACCCGGCCACCGCGACGTCGCCCGGAACCGAGCGACGCGCCTCGTGAAGCGCCCGCAGGAGCCCCAGAGCCATCTGGTCGTTGGCGACGAAGACGGCGGTCATCTCCGGATCCGCCGCGAGGCGCCGCCCGAGGGCATAGCCGGACGCGGGGCTCCAGTCGCCGACCAGCGGCTCGGGTGGCTCGACCCCGGCCGCGCGTAGCGTCCGTTCCCAGCCGACCAGGCGCTGCTGCGCCTCGAACCAGTCCTGCGGCCCGGCGATGTGCCGGACGCTGCGGTGGCCCTGGTCGAGGAGGTGCTGGGTGACGGCGGCCGCGCCCGCGACCTGATCGACCGCGACAAGCGGCATGCCGCCCTCCGGACCTCCTTCGACGGCCACGATCGGCACGTCGTCCGGGAGCTGCAGCACGGCGTGCGCGGCGTCCGTCCGCGGCGCGATCACGAGGATCCCCTCGACGCCCTGGATGCGCAGGCGCTCGAACGCCTCGAGCACGGAGGCCCGGTCGAGCGTCTCGAGGCTTACGGTGCTGATGAAGTATCCGGCCTGGTGCGCGGCGCGGTGGATGCCGAACATCGTCGACGCCGGTCCGTGGAGCGTCGTGTCGAGGCCGACGACGCCGAGCGTGCGCGACCTCCCCGTCGCGAGCGCGCGAGCCATCGAGTTCGGCCGGTAGTCGAGCAGGCGCATCGCCTCGAGGATCGCTTCCCGCGTGTCCGGCCGGACTTGCGAGCTGCCGTTGATGACCCGCGAGACCGTCTGGTGCGAGTAGCCCGCGAGCTTCGCGACGTCGGCCATCACCGCCGGCTTGCGCCGCCCGGTGCCCTGCCGTGACTGGTCGTCGGTTCGCACGGACAGGAGGGTACAGAATGAGCGCTAACAGGCCAACCTGGGCCACATCGCGCTCCGGGGTCCTTGACATTCGCGTTGTGGGCGTTAACATCGGGCGCCGCATGCCACGATCGTCAGCCTCGGCATTCACCCGGACCCAAGGAGGTTCACGGTGTCGAAGAAGTGGTTCGTCCTGGCGTCGATGGGCGCAGCCGTGCTGCTCGCCTCGGCGCTCGCCGGCACGGCCGCCGGAAAGCCAGCGCAGAAGCAGCGCACGACGGCCAAGATCACGCTCGGCTTCTCCCAGGTCGGCTCCGAGAGCGGTTGGCGCACGGCCAACACGAAGTCGATCCAGTCCTCGGCGAAGGTGGCCGGGATCACCCTGAAGTTCTCCGACGCGCAGCAGAAGCAGGAGAACCAGATCCAGGCGATTCGCTCCTACATCCAGCAGCATGTCGACGTGATCGCGTTCTCCCCGGTCGTCGCGAGCGGCTGGGACGCGGTGCTGAACGAGGCCAAGCGCGCCAAGATCCCGGTGATCCTCACCGACCGCGCAGTCGACTCGAAGGATCCCACGCTCTACAAGACGTTCCTCGGGTCGGACTTCATCAGGGAAGGCCGGTACGCCGGCAAGTGGGTCGCAGACCAGTACAAGGGCGCGACGGGTCCGGTGCGGATCGTCGAGCTGCAGGGCACCACCGGCTCCTCTCCGGCGATCGACCGTGCGAAGGGCTTCCGTCAGATGATCAAGGGGAACAAGAACCTCAAGATCGTCGCCTCGCAGACGGGTGAGTTCACGCGGGCGAAGGGCAAGGAAGTGATGGCCGCGTTCCTCAAGGCGAACCCGAAGATCGACCTCCTCTTCGCGCACAACGACGACATGGGCCTCGGCGCCATCGAGGCGATCGAGGAGGCCGGGCTCAAGCCGGGCAAGGACATCAAGATCGTCACGATCGACGCCGTCCACGACGGGATGGTCGCCCTGTCCCAGGGGAAGATCAACTTCATCGCCGAGTGCAGCCCGCTGCTCGGGCCGCAGCTGATGGGCCTCGTCAAGAAGGTGAAGGCCGGTCAGGCCGTCCCGAAGCGGATCATCACCGTCGAGACGACCTTCACACCCGCCCAGGCGAAGGCTGCTCTGCCGAAGCGCAAGTACTGAGTCCCCGCGAGACGCGGCGCTACCGGGGGTTGTCACCCTCCTTCTCCCCCGGTAGCGTCGCGGGACACCGGACACCATGAGCACACCCGTCCTCCAGATGCGTGCCATCGACAAGCGGTTCGGTGACACGCAGGCGCTGGACGCGGTCGACTTCCGGTTGCTCCCGGGCGAGGTCCACGCCCTGATGGGCGAGAACGGCGCAGGGAAGAGCACGCTCATGAAGGTGCTGACCGGCGTGTACTTCCCGGACGCCGGCGAGATCGAGCTCCACGGGAAGCGTGTCGAGTTCGCGCATCCGCTCGAGGCGCAGCGGGCCGGGGTGAGCACGGTCTACCAGGAGGTGAACCTCTGCCCCAACCTCTCGGTGGCCGAGAACATCTCGATCGGCCGCGAGCCGCGCCGCTTCGGGCACATCCAGTGGCGTGAGGTGCGCCGGCGCGCCTCGGCTGCGCTCGAGCGCGTCGGAGTGGACATCGACGTCCGCGCGCCGCTCGGGGGACAGTCGCTCGCGATCCAGCAGATGGTCGCGATCGCCCGCGCCATCGACATCTCCGCCGACGTGCTCATCCTGGACGAGCCGACCTCGAGCCTCGACCAGGACGAGGTCGAGCAGCTCTTCACCCTGATCCGGGGGCTCGAGGAGCGCGGGATCGCGGTGGTCTTCATCTCGCACTTTCTCGAGCAGGTGTACGAGATCGCCGACCGGATCACCGTCCTGCGCAACGGGCGGCTCGTCGGCGAGTGGGAGACGGGCGAGCTCCCGCGCTCGGAGCTCGTCTCGAAGATGCTGGGCCGCGAGCTCGAGACGCTCGAGGAGCTCGATCGGCACCAGCGCCGCGAGCGGCGCGACGGCGAGACGGCCCCACCCGTGATCGAGGCGAAAGCGGTCTCCCGCAAGCGCGCCATCGCCCCGTTCGACCTCGCGATCAACGCCGGCGAGGTCGTCGGCCTCGCGGGCCTGCTCGGGTCCGGGCGCACCGAGGTCGCCCGGCTCCTGTTCGGCGCCGACCGCGTGGACTCGGGGCGGCTGTTCATCGACGGCGCGCCCGTCACGGTGCGCAGCCCGCGCGCGACCACGCGACGAGGCATCGCCTTCTGTCCGGAGAACCGCCGCACCGAGGGTCTCGTCGACGAGCTGACGGTGCGCGAGAACATCATCCTCGCGCTGCAGGCCGGCCGCGGCTGGACGAGGCCGATCCCGCGCCGGCGGCAGGACGAGCTGGTCGCCAAGTGGATCGCGGCGCTCGACGTCCGCCCCGCCGATCCCGAACCTGGTCGTCGGGACACTCAGCGGCGGCAACCAGCAGAAGGTCCTGCTCGCCCGGTGGCTCCTCACCGAGCCGCGGCTGCTGATCCTCGACGAGCCGACGCGCGGGATCGACGTCGGCGCGAAGACCGAGGTGCAGCGGCTCGTGCTGTCGCTCTGCGACGACGGCGTGTCGGTCCTGTTCGTCTCCGCCGAGCTCGAGGAGGTGCTGCGGCTGAGCGACCGGATCGCCGTGCTGCGCGACCGGCACGTCATCGCGGAGATCGAGAACGACGCCGACGCGACGGTCGACCGGCTCGTCCACACGATCGCGGGCGGGGAGCCGGCGTGAGCGCCGGGCTTCGTCGCCTCTCATGGCCCCTGCTGGCGATCGGCGCGCTGCTGCTCGTCGACCTGTTCTTCGGCCACGCCTTCTTCGCGCTGCGGATGCAGGACGGCCACCTCTACGGCAACCTCGTGGACATCCTCCGCTTCGGTGCCCCGCCGATGCTCGTCGCGCTGGGGATGACAATCGTGATCGCCACCGGAGGCATCGACCTCTCGGTCGGCGCGCTCGTAGCGATCTCGGGCGCCACCGCGTGCGTCCTCATCAGCCACCTCGGCAACCAGAACAGCGTTCCCGGCGTGCTCGGCGCGATCGCCGTCGCGCTCGCGCTGACGACGGCCCTCGGGATGTGGAACGGGATGCTCGTCGCCGTCGTCGGCATCCAGCCGATCGTCGCCACCCTGATCCTGATGGTCGCCGGGCGCGGGATCGCGCAGCTGATCACGGGGGGTCAGATCGTCACGATCAACAGCTCTCCGTACAACCTGATCGGCAACGGGTACTGGCTCGCGCTGCCATTCGCGCTCTACATCGTGGCCGCGATGTACGGCCTGTCCGCCGCTCTCCCGCGCAGATCGGCGCTGGGGCTCCTGATCGAGTCCGTCGGCGGCAACGCCGAGGCGAGCCGGCTCGCCGGCGTCCGCTCGCGGAACCTGATCATCCTCGCCTACGCCTTCTCGCGGGCTGTGCTCGGGGATCGCCGGCCTCATCGTCAGCTCGGGGATCAAGGGCGCCGACGGCAACAACGCCGGGCTCTGGTTCGAGCTCGACGCGATCCTCGCCGTCGTGATCGGCGGGACGGCGCTCCGCGGCGGCCGCTACTTCCTCGCCGGCACGCTCGTCGGGGCGCTGCTCATCCAGACGCTGACCACGACCATCTACTCGATCGGCGTCCCGCCGGAGACCACGCTGCTCTTCAAGGCCCTCGTCGTGACGCTCGTCTGCCTCGTCCAGTCGCCGGCGTTCCGCGCCAAGCTGCTCCAGCCGCGCCGCCGCCGTCGGGTGAGCACCGGCGACCGCCCGCCGCCCGGCGCCCAGCCCCCCGAGCGAGCCGTGGACGTCCCCGCATGACCACCGTCGAGTCAGCCCGCGACCGGCTCGGCGCATCGACGCGTCGCCTGCCGGTGCGGTACGTCCCGGTGCTCGTGACGCTGAGCCTCGTCGTGGCGATGTTCACGGCCGGCTCGCTGCACTACCCGTACTTCGGGACCGGTCAGGTGTTCCTCAACCTGTTCGTCGACAACTCCTTCCTGCTCGTCGCCGTCGTCGGGATGACGTTCGTGATCCTGACCGGCGGCATCGACCTCTCGGTCGGATCGGTCGTCGCGCTGTCGACGCTGCTCTGCGCCGAGCTCGCCGGTCATGGGTGGCCCGCCTACGCCGCGTTCCCGGTCGTGCTGCTCGTCGGGGCGACGCTCGGCCTCTCGATGGGATCGATCATCCACTACTTCGAGATCCAGCCGTTCATCGTCACCCTCGCCGGGATGTTCCTCGCGCGTGGGCTCTGCTACGCGATCACGGTCGACGCGATCTCGATCACGAACCCGTCGTTCACGCGGATCGCCGGGTACTCCCTCGCGCTGCCGTGGGAGCTCTTCCTGACGATGGGCGCGGTCGTGTCTCTCGTCGTCGTCGCGATCGGGCTCTACTTCCTGCACCTCACCTCGTTCGGCCGGACGGTCTACGCGATCGGTGGGAACAGGCAGTCGGCGGTGCTGATGGGGCTCCCGGTGGCGCGCACGGAGGTCGCTCGTCTACACGATCAGCGGCACGTGCTCCGCCCTCGGCGGGATCCTGCTCTCGTTCTACATGCTGTCCGGGTCGGGGAGCCTGGCGGTCGGGATGGAGCTCGACGCGATCGCCGCCGTCGTCATCGGGGGCACGCTCCTCACCGGGGGCACCGGGCTACCTCCTCGGCTCGCTCCTCGGCGTTCTCGTGCTCGGCCTCATCAAGACGCTGATCACGTTCCAGGGCACGCTGAGCTCGTGGTGGACGAAGATCGTCGTCGGGCTCCTGCTCCTCGTCTTCATCCTCCTGCAGCGGCTCGTGTTCCACCGGCAGGCAGTCTCGAAGCACTAGCGACCGAAGACGATCCACCCCGGCCGATGCCGGGGTGGATGTCGATACGCGGTCGGTGGCCGCACCGCCCGATTCGAGTCAGCTCTTCGGGCGCTTGAAGATCAGCAGGTGCCCGCCGTGCTTGCGGCGGACGCGGTGGTTCCAGGACACGTGGACGAGCTCCCAGCCGTCCTGACCGAGCACGTCGAGTCGATCCTGGAGCTTGTGCATGTCGACCTGCTCCTTCCCCCAGCCCATGAAGCCGTGCTCGAGCAGCTCCGTCCGGTACTCCCATTCCGGCCCGAGCTGCTCCCCCGGGGCGTCCGTCTCGGGCGCTGACCTCGTCGGCAGCAGCGCCGCCACGAGATCGTCCGCGTGGTCGACGGCACCGTTGCCGTCTGTTGCCGGATCTGCCGACGCCGGCCGCTCGATTGTCTCACTGAT
This sequence comes from uncultured Actinomycetes bacterium, assembly GCA_963845965.1. GTDB lineage: Bacteria > Actinomycetota > Thermoleophilia > Gaiellales > Gaiellaceae > Gaiella. Next base: position 124,992 of record CAWJUF010000003.1, read on the forward strand.
ACCCAACGTGCCCCCTTCCCCAGATGCCGAAAGGCATCGCTTGCATGATGGAGACGATACGGCCTCGGAGTCAAGTCGCGTCACACCAGCGCTCACGCTGCGGGCTCCGCGCTCGTTGGTCCGGCGCCTATCGTCTGCACGTGGCCGCGACGGTGCGCATCGGGACGTGCAGCTGGGCCGATCAGGGCCTGCTCGCGGCCTGGTATCCGCGCGGGGTCTCGACCGCCGAGAAGCGGTTGCGCTACTACGCCGAGCGGTTCGACGTCGTCGAGGTCGACTCGCCGTACTACGCGTTGCCCGACCCGGCGGTGACCGAGCGCTGGGCACGGAGGACGCCCGACGGGTTCACGTTTCACGTCAAGGCGTCGGCGGCGATGACGTGGCACGAGGGCGAGCCGACCGACGCGGCGTTCCACGAGTTCCGCGCGGCGCTCGAGCCGCTCGAGCTGTCGGGGAAGCTCCGCGGCGTGCTGCTCCAGTACCACCCGCGCTTCGTGAAGTCGGACGCGGCAAAGGCGGAGCTCGCACGGGCGCCGAAGCGGCTCGCGCCGCTCGTCCCGCTGGTCGAGTTCCGGCACCGCTCCTGGATGGACGAGGGCGAGCGGGCCGACACGCTCGCGTTCCTCGAGCAGCACGACCTCGCGTACGTGTCGCTCGACAGCCCGCGCACGCGGGCGTCGAACGTCTCGCCGCGGGTTGCCGCGGCGACGCACCGCGTCGCGTACGTCCGCTTCCACGGGAGGAACGCACAGACCTGGAACATCCGCGACGCCGAGAGCGCCGCGGACAGGTTCGACTGGCTCTACTCGGCGGAGGAGCTCGGCGAGTGGGTCGAGCCGCTCGAGCGGCTCGCGACCGAGGCGGAGGAGGTGTACGCGATGTTCAACAACAACCGCGACGACTTCGCGCCGCGGAGCGCCATGATCCTCAGGGGTCTGCTCGATGCAGCTGGTGTTCCTGCTGCCGGCGGAGTGGAGCCTCCCCCGGAACGCCCGACGCTCTTCTAACCCGGCGTCCGATCATTACGTCAGCTGGTTGAGCTCCAGCAGCAAGTTGCGGAGTTGGGCGAAGCGCTTGGGGCCGAGCTGCTCGGCCCAGGCCACTTCCACCTCGTCGACCGCCTCGCGGATCACGCCGATCGCGGAGATGCCGCGAGGAGTCAGAGCGACGCGTTTCGAGCGCAGGTCGTCGGGATCCCTGCGACGCTCCAGGTAGTCGAGACGCTCCAGCTCGCCCAGCAGGTAGTTCAGCGCCTGTTTGCTGATCCGAAGCCGAGACGCGAGCTCGGAGGGTCTCGCGCCCTGCGGTCCGGGGTACTGGAAGACGTTCAGGTGCGCCACGTCCAGGTCGTCGAAGCCGCGTTCGTGCAACCGCCCGAGCATGTGCCGCTGCACAGCCTCCCAGGGAACGCGCAGGAGCGCGCCGATCAGCGGCGGTCCGAACGGCTCCTCCGCCGCCGTTTTCGTAAAGTGACTTGACGGATTGCGGGCGGTCATGTATCGTCAAGTCACTTTACCACTAACGCAAGAGGAGGGCACGATGGCAATGAGGACGCGCGAGGAGATCAAGGTCGGCGCCATGGCGATCAGATTTCTGCTCGAGGGCGCCGAGTCGGGAGGTTCGGTCGCGGCCTTCGAGTTCGACGTCCCCGCCGGAGCGAAGGTTGCGTCTCCCCACAGCCACGATGGCTACGAGGAGACGATCTACGGACTCGAGGGGATGCTGACCTGGACGCTCGAAGGCGCTCCGGTCGACGTGGGTCCCGGCGAGGCGCTCTTCATCCCCCGTGGCGCCGTCCATCACTTCGACAATCCTCATCAAGTCGATGCGAAGGCGCTCGCGGTCGTGACGCCCGGCATCCTCGGCCCCGACTTCTTCCGCCAGGTCGCGGCCGTCCTCGACGCGGCGGCGGGCGGGCCTCCCGACATCGTGGCGCTGGGGGAGGTCATGCGGCGTCACGGGCTGACGCCGGCTGCCTGAGGTGAGCGCCCCAATCGTCGACGGCGAGGAGATCCTCGGGCGTGAGACGCGCACCCGGAGGCCTGTCCGCGAGCGAAGCGATCGGCCGGTCGTGAGACACACCGAGGCGAGGCAACTGACGTTTGATCTGACGCCGCTACAGTCGCCCGGATGCGGGTCCTGTCCGTCGTCCACGATCCGGCCGTGACGGGCGGCGGCGGGCTGTTCGAGCGCGTCGTCGTCGAGCGGGGCGACCACCTCGACCGGTGGATCGTGGCGAACGGGGATGCCGCCCCCGGCGATCCGACGCACTGGGACGCCGTAATGGTATTCGGCGGGGCGATGCACCCTGATCAGGACGCCGAGCATCCATGGCTCCGGAGCGAGGTCGCGTTCATCCGGCAAGCGCTGGAGCAGGGCGTTCCGGCGATCGGGGTGTGTCTCGGCTCGCAGCTGATCGCCCGCGCTACCGGGGCGTGGGTCGGGCCGGCAGACGCTGCGGAGGTCGGGTGGTTCGCAGTCGAGCTGAACGACGAGGGCGCCGCCGATCCGGTGCTCGGCGTGCTTCCCCGCACGGTCGAGGCCTTCCAGTGGCACTACTACACGTTCGAGCCGCCGGCGGATGCGGTCGAGCTCGCGGCGAGCGCGGCCGCGCGGCAGGCCTTCCGGCTGGGCGACCGCGTGTGGGGCATCCAGTTCCACGCGGAGGTCGAGCGGGCGATGCTCGACAGCTGGTTCGCCGACGGCGCATCCGAGCTCCCGAAGCCGGTCGCGGAGATCACGGCGGAGACCGACCGCCACCTCGGCGCGTGGAACGAGCACGGCTCGGCGCTCTGCAACGCCTTCCTCGACGAGGCGCGGCGTCTCAGCTTATAGGGCCGGTCTCGGCGGGCAGCCCCGGGTCGCGCGACCACTCGTGCCAGGAGCCGACGTAGTTCCGTGCGGCGTAGCCGGCCGCGGCGAGCACCTGCACGGCGAGGCCCGAGCGGCTGCCCGAATGGCAGTAGGCGATCACCTCCGCGCCGGCGGGCTCGTCGACGAGCGCCTGCACGGCCGCGCTGTCGCCCGCGCCGAGCAGGAGGGTGACCTCGACGTTCCGGGCTCCCGGGATGCGACCCGGTCGCGGGTCGCAGGGCGCGGTCAGCTCTCCCGCGAACTCCTCGGGGCGCCGCACGTCGAGCAAGACGAGCCCGGGCTCGCCGAGCCGCTGGGCGAGCTCGTCGACGGTGACGTCGCTCATGCGGGTGCGAACGAGGCGACGGTGTCGACCTCGGCCGCCACCGACGGGCGCTCGCAACAGCGTCCGAGCCATCCGCTCAGCGCCGGGTAGGCGTCGAGCGAGACGCCCATCAGGTCGCGCAGCCGGAGCAGCCACGGGAGGTACGCCACATCCGCGAGCCCGAACGAGCGACCGGTGAGGAATGGCATCGTCCCGAGCGTGTGGTCGAGATCGGCGAGTGCGTGCGCCAGCCGCTCGGCAGCCCCCGCCTCCCCTCGGCGCAGCGCGTAGTACGGGCGGCCGAGGTCGTCGAAGCGGAAGACGAAGAGACGGGCGATCGCCCGCTCGCCCGGGTCGGCCGGCAGCAGGGCGGGCTCCGGGTAGCGCTCCTCGAGATACTCGTCGATGACCGAGGACTCGGGCAGCACCCAGCCGTCGTCGTCGAGCACCGGCACGCGGCCGTCGGGCGGGTTGTGCTCGAAGAGCCACGAAGGCCGGTTCGCGAGGTCGATCGTCACGGTCTCGTACGGCACGCCCTTTTCCTGAAGGACGATGCGCGTGCGCGCGCAGTACGGGCACCGCGGCGCGTCGTAGAGCGTCAGCACGACACCGAGGCTACCCGTCAGATGGTTCGCGCCGATTGCCGATCAACCATCTACGCCCGCGTGGCCGTGCATGGCGCCCTCGAGTCCGAGTGCCGCGGCGAGACTCGCGAGGATCTCCCGTGCCGGAGCCAGCTCGGCCGGCGAGATCGCCGTCGGGGCGGCTTCGCGGACGCGCTGCGGGTCCGCTCCCGTCAGCCGCGCGAGCACGGTGGGGTTCGCGGCGAGCCCGATCACGTCTCCGGGAGCGAGCGGCCCGTAGAACTCGGGCACCGACAGGTACTCGTCCACGATCCCGCCCCGGTCGAGCGCCACCATGCGCACGACCTCGTCGACCTCGAGCGAGAGCGCGACGACGACGGCGCCCAGGCGCGAGGAGAGCTCCCGGGCGAACCGGACGAGCGCCGTCGGGTCTTCGTCGATCACCTCGTCGTACACGGCCACCCAGCCGTTGCGCGGACCGACGACCGCCGACTCGTTCGAGCCGATCCTCGGCCCGAACGCGCGGACAGCCCGCTCGACGTCGCCGACCGTGTCGGTCTGGACGTGGAGCGAGGCGAACGACTCGGCGTGCCGCCCGGGGGCGAGCCGCTCGCGCAGCGACGCCACCGGCGCCACCAGCACCACGACGTCCTCCCCGAAGCCCCAGCGGTGATAGACGGCGCGCGCGCCGGCGTTGGCGGCCGTCACCTCGAGATCGAGATGCTCGATGCCCTGCGCGGCGAGCGCCTCGACCACCGCGTGGACGAGCGCCGCGGCGACCCCGCTCCGGCGCGCATCGGGAATGACGTACAGGTCCGTGAGCCGGCCCAGGCGTGAGCCCGTGCGCCGTGCCAGCGCGAACCCGACCGCTGCTCCCTCGTCCTCGGCGAGGAATGCGAGCCCGGCGTCGACGATCGCCCCGATCTCGCCGAGCTCCTGCTCGGGATCGTGGTCGACGTGGGGGGGCGGCGGCACCTCGAGCTCGAACTCGCGCCAGAGGCGCTCGAGCGCCGGGGTGTCGGCGGGGGTCGCGGTCCGGACGGTCACCGCGCGATCGTAGACGCCCGATCTCGGTTAGCGCTTCCCGACGCGTGCTCCACCTTCTATCCTTGGGGGAGCCCGGCGGCGGTCATCCCCCTCGGCCGTCGCCGGCACCAGTCTTTCGCAGCGTGCAGAGTCGGGACCTTGGGGTCGAGTCCTACCGCGCCGCGAGCGCGGCACGCACGTCGTGCAGGTCGTCGAACGGCTCGAAGGCGACCTTCCGGTCGTCGAGCCAGACGGCGAGGCTGCGTCGCGCGAAGCGACGCACCGCGGCGAGCGACACGCACCGGTCGGAGACGCCGTCCCCGACGTAGGCGAACGGAGCGAGGCCATCCACCGCTCCGCGCTTGCAGCGCTCGCCGCAGACCGCGCAGATCGGGCCGTCCGGGAACGTCGCCTGCCAGCCGGCGGGGTCGGGCGCGACATGGTTCGCGACCACGCGCGCTTCGATGCCCTCGCGCCGGAGGATCGGGTCGATCAGCTCGTGGAAGCCCGCGGAGACGATCAGCGGGTCGTGCTCCGCGACCAGCTCGCGAAACCCGGCGCGGACGCGGACGTGCTCGACGAGGAACGCCACGACCTCGTCGCGCGGCGCGCGGATGGTCGCCATCTCGGCGGCGATCACCTCGTCGAGCGTCAGCGTCCGCCCGAGCTCCTCCTCGAGCCCGTGGAAGACGCCGAGGTCGCCGAACCGCTCGATCGCCATGTGCAGCGTGTCGCGCTCGGTGACCGTCCCGTCCCAGTCGAGCACGAGCGCGAGCGGACGTACGGTGTCCGACGTCAGTCGGACTCCCGTTCGCCCGTCCGCGCGCCCGCGTCGAGCGACTGCGCGACCGCGGCGAACTCCGCGAGCGCGGCCTCGAGGTCCTCGACGATCTCCTGCGCGATCACGTCCGGCGGCGGGCAGGTTGTCGATGTCCTCGAGCGACTCGTCGCGCAGCCAGAAGATGTCGAGGCTCGCCTTGTCGCGCGCGACCAGCTCGTCGTAGCGTGAACCGCTGGAAGCGCTCGCGACTCCGTCGCGCTCGCGCGCGGTCGTCCGGCTGGTAGCAGTCGACGAAGTCGTCGAGGTGCTCGTAGCCGGAGCGGGTTCTGCTTGAGCGTGAAGTGCATGTTCGTGCGCAGGTCGTAGACCCAGAGCTCGCTGCGTCCACGGCGTCTCCGACGCCGGCTTGCGGTCGAAGAACAGCACGTTCGCCTTCACGCCCTGCGCGTAGAAGATGCCGGTCGGCAGGCGCAGCAGGGTGTGGACGTCGCACTCGTGCAGCAGCTTGCGCCGGACCGTCTCGCCGGCGCCGCCCTCGAAGAGCACGTTGTCGGGCACGACGACCGCGGCGCGGCCGTTGATCTTCAGCAGCGTCTTGACGTGCTGGACGAAGTTGAGCTGCTTGTTCGAGGTCGAGGCCCAGAAGTCGTCGCGCACGACGACGAGGTCCTCGCGCTCGGCCTCGCCCTCGTCGCTCGACGATCGTCATCGACGACTTCTTGCCGAACGGCGGGTTGGTCAGCACCATGTCGAAGCGCTCGCCCGGGTCGGCCTGCAGCGCGTCGTCGACGACGATCGGGCTGTCGTGCGTCCTCGGCGCCGATGCCGTGCAGGAGCAGGTTCATCGCGCAGAGCCGGGCGGTGTTGTCGACGAGCTCCCAGCCGCGCGAGCGCCTCGTAGCGCAGGTGCCGCTTCTGGTCGGGGTCGAGGTGCGGTGTTGCTCGGCGATCGTAGTCGTGCGCGGCGAGCAGGAAGCCGCCGGTGCCGCAGGCCGGGTCGCAGATCGTCTCGCCGGGCTCGGGGCGCATCACGTCGACGATCGCCTGGATCAGCGGCGCGCGGCGTGAAGTACTGGCCGGCGCCCGCCTTCGATGTCCTCGGCGTTCTTCTCGAGCAGCCCCTCGTAGGCGTCGCCCTTCACGTCGGCGTCGAGCGTCAGCCAGCTGCTCGCGGTCGATCAGGTCGACGATCAGCCGGCGCAGCTTGGCCGGGTCCTGGATCTGGTTCTGCGCCTTGCGGAAGATGACGCCGAGCATCCCCGGCTGCTTGCCGAGCTCGTCGAGGATGTGGCGGTAGTGCACCTCGAGCTCGTCGCCGTCGCGCGTCGAGCAGGCTCGGCCAGTCGAGTCCGTCCGGGACGATCGGCTGGCGCGCTGAACGGCGGCTGCGTCTGCTCGTCGGCCATCTTCAGGAAGAGCAGGTAGGTGAGCTGCTCGACGTAGTCGCCGTACGAGAGGCCGTCGTCGCGGAGGACGTTGCAGTAGTTCCAGAGCTGCTGGACGAGGCCGTTCTGCGCGCTCACGCCGCCAACCCTACGTCCGAAGTGGGGCGAGGCGACGGAGCCTACAGCTCGAGCTGCTGCTGGGAGTCCCTGGCTTCCGACCGTTCACGCGTGGCCCCTGCCCGCCCGCGTCGGCGTGACGACTTGTACTCGTTCACCCACTTGCGAGTCGAGTACCACTGGTCACGACGACGCAGTGCGCGCAGCCGACCGCGGTCGGCTGCGCGCCGAAGCGCGATGAGCGAGATGTCGCGGTCGGCGAGCGCATTGATCGGAACAAGACGGTGCGGGCCGGCGAGCGCGGGGAGCAGGAACCTGTTGATCCCATGGATCACCGCACGCGCTACGAGCTCGGCGAGGGGGCCCGCGTCGCCCTTGTCGGCGCGTTCGAGGCCTCGAAGGTACTTGGCGCGGTGTCTCTTGTAGACGACCGCCGGTGGGTAGCCGAGTCGTACCAACAACAGATTGAGGGTCAGCCGACCGGCACGGCCGTTTCCGTCCCGGAACGGGTGGATGCGCTCGAAGGACGCGTGCAGCTCGGCGAGCCGTGCTACCGGATGATCCCCTGCCTGGGTCAGCGGCGTTCCCTCGTCGAGCCACCGCTCCGTGTATGTCTTGATGCGATTCGCCGAGCCCAACCAGTCAGTCATCAGCGACGGGACGTCTGGCCATGGCGGCGGCTTCATGCCGCCCGCAAACGGTTCGATGTCGTGGCGCCTGAACGAGCCGGGGCCTTCACCACCGTCGTAGGCGGCCGGCGGGAAGTGCTGCCAGACCGGCCGTACGACCAAGTCGTGGATTTCCCGCAGCTCGGAAAGGTTGATGAGTATGTCCGGGGTGTCGCCTGCGGTGTGATGGGCGCGCTGGTAGACCCAGCGTGCGCCCTCGGCGTAGCCCTGCACCTCGAGATATTCCCGAAGCTCCTTCTCGCCGACGGCGCGGCCCTCGTCGAGCAGCGTCTGGACCTCCTTCAGGGTCAGGGTGTTCCCCTCGATCGCAGTGGAGTGGTGGGTTTCCTCGTACCAGAGCCCCTCCCAAATGTCCTCCGCCTCCTCGGGGCGGGGGAGACCGCCGACGTTGCCGAGCTCGTCGACCGCCCAGTCGAGGCGATCGAAGACGGCTAGCCTGCTCGGACGTCCACGTGACATGAGTTGGGTACGTCGTAATAGAAGAATGGGGACGTACCAAACTTACCAGCCGGGGTGGGCTTTGGTACGTCACCGTGCGAATATGTCCGACGTACCGATCTCGATCTTGGTCGCGGCCGCGGTCTCCTGTCGGGCCCGCTACGGAACGTCCCTCACTCGGCGGCGCGAGACCGCCCCTGCGGCGGGGCGCTCAGGCGGGGGCGACGACGCGCAGCCCGAGGCCCGTCGCAGCGGCGGCCATGCGTTCGTCATAGGTCACGAGCTGGGCCAGGTCGGCTCCGAGAAGCTGCGCCGTCGCGAGGTGGATCGCGTCGAGCGATCGCAGCTCCGCAGGCAGGAGCATGCCCGCCGCGGTGAGGATCCGGTCGTTCACACGTACGAGCTCCACCTGCGCGAGGACGCGCCGGCCGGCGCGGAGCGCTGGCTCGCCCAGGGGAAGGAGCGCTCGCGCGACCTCCGTCTGCGCAAGCGCGCTCGCCACGAACGGCCTCCGGCGACGCAGATACGCGCGAAGGGCCGCAGACTGCGGCTCGGCGACGGCAAGCTTGACGAGGGCCGACGCGTCGAGATAGGTGGCACGCTCAACGCTCATCGGCTCGCAGTCGTGCGAGGACGACCGAAGGAAGCTCCTGCCCGGGCTCGAGCCGGATCGGCTCTGGCAGCTCGGCGGCCGGTTCCGAGAGCGTCACGTCTCCGGTCGCTCGGAGCCGCTCGAGCGGCCGGTCGGTGGGGATAGGTGCAAGAACCGCGACCGGCCGCCCACGGTCCGTCACCTCGATCGTCTCGCCGGCGGCAACGCGACGGAGGAGCTCGCTTGCCCGCTGTCTGAGCTCCCGACACCCACGCTCGCCATGTGCTACATGTAGCACATGGAAGCTCGATCGTCCACCGTGTAGCCGAGCAACCGAGCCCGCTGCGTCTAGTCGCATTGCAACAGTCTGTTACTTGGTGCTCTTCGCGCGGCGGCGTGGTGCGGACGATGCGGCGGCACGCTCGGCGCGGAGGCGGGCGAGAGAGGGCCTCGGCGGGCTCGTCGGCCGGGTCCTGCGGGACGAGCTCGCCGCGGAAGGCGCGCGCGAGGATCGCGGCCCGGAGCGACTGCGAGCGGCGCTGCGCGCTCTCGATCGACGCCCGCGCCGCGTCGAGCGAGGAGAGCCGCGACTCGACCTCGGTCACGATCCGGCGTTGCTCGGGGAGTGGTGGCACTCGTAGCCGAACGGCCTTCACCTTGTCCTGCGAGATGTTGCGCATCGAATCGCTGGTGCCGGTTGCAACGGCAGACATCTGAGTCGCGTGCCACGCGTGACGCGAGCGCCATCCGCAGCCACGCCTTGTCAGTGTCCGACCGAACGTGAAGTCGCATGCTCTTGTCGCTCAGCAGCAACTGCGGTCTGGTGTGCTCCACGAGGACGCTTGCACCGACCAACTCGGTGGTGTTCGCGCGCGAGAGCAGAAGATCGCCTACTCGGATTTCCCAACGCGGGTCGACGACGTGCTCCGAAAGAACAGCCTTGTTCTGGCTCTCGTCGAAACTCCCCCATGTCATGGCGCTGACCTTGATGACACCCCACTCGTCGGGCTCTGCCGGTCGTCCGTGACACTTGAACGACTTCCCCGCCTCGATTCCTTCGAGCAGGACGCCCACTGTCGACTCCTCGCCAGCTGCGACGGCAAGCGAGAACAAGCTCGATCGCAGCCCCCCGAGCCGACGGGAGGCGGCGGCGAGGGAGGCGTCGGCAGCGTCGAGGCGGGAGAGCTGCTCCTCGATCGCCGCCACGATCCGCCGCTGCTCGCTCGAGCGGCGGCACCGCCACGGGGATCGGTGTTCAGCGACCCTTTCGTGAGCTTGAGCCGAGTAGTTCCGTTGACGAACGGCGAGTAATCGAGCTCGTCGAGGCGGTACTTCAGGAAGCGGTTCGAGGTCGATGCTTCGCGCGCGAAGCACATGAGCGTGGTTGTTCGACCCATCGACGGCCCGTCGATCAAGTACGCCTTGGGCTTCAGCCGGTCGAGGAACGGCGCACCGTCCTCGCCGACCAGCACAACTCCTCGTCGAACAACGGCTCGTCGATCCACCCGACCCGTCCAGTCGCGCCGTAGTACGGCACCGGTCCGACGCGTTCAGCGCGCTCCGCTCGATTGACCGGCAACCGTTGCGAGTCAAGGTTCTCCGCAACCTCGCCGAGCGTCGACAGCATCGACCCAAGCGGGAGGCCCAGGAGGTGTCCGACTCAAAGTCGGACACCGTCGTCGGCGCTCCGCTCACGCCGCCAGCACCTCGTTGAGCTCGTCGAGCAGCGGGGCGAGGTCGTCGCCGAACACCTGCGCCGCCTTGCCGAGGCCGCCCGCTTCGACGAACGGCGTGTAGCGCGAAGTCGTCGGCGCGTGATCGCCGAGCGACGGCGGCGACGTGGTCGCGGATCCGCTCGAGCCAGGCGAGCTGCTCGGCGGTGAACGCCCGCCCGGCGTTCTCCTGCTGGAGGAGCCAGGCGTGGTAGCGCTCGCGGACGAGGTCGGGGTAGGCGACGAGCTCGTCGTCCTGGTGGAGCGGCGACGCGGACGAGCGAGACGAGGTCGGTGAGCACGCGCTCGCCGGAGCCGCGCACCTTCGAGCGGTCGAGCTGCTCGTAGGCCTGCCAGAGCGTCTCGGGCGTCCACTGGTGCGGCGGCCGGCCGATCGCCTGCGCGAGCTCCTTGATCTCGCGGAAGGTGAGCCGCTGCGGCTGGCGGCGGGCGTAGAGGATCTGGAGGGCGGTGATCTCGTCGCGGTTGCTCCTCGACAGAACTGCTCCCACGACTCGACGGTCGTGCGGGCGCGGTCGGCGGCGTCCTTCGAGTAGCCGGCCTCGATGCACGCTCGTCGGCGCGAGGTCTCGTCGATCGCCTGCTCGTGCGAGCGGCGCACGTCGACGATCGCGCTCGCGCAGCTCGGGGTTCGTCGCGAGCGGCGCGACCGCCTCGTCGAGGAGCGCGCGGCCGGCGGCGGCGATCTCGTCGACGGTCGGCTCGTCGCTGCCGGTGCGCCTCGCGCGCGGCGTCGAGCTGGCGGTCGGGGTCGAGCGCGGCGACGATGCCGCCGGCGATCTCGCTGCAGGTCGCGCCGCCGGCGAGCGTCTCGAGCTCGCTCGCGCTCCGTCGTCGCCGAGCCGCCGGTCGAGGCGGGCAGCCGCGCGGCGATCGCCGAGAGCGACGTCGGGGTCGCGGATCGCCGAACGAGACGCTGCTGGAGGAGCTTGTCGAGCGGGACGGTCGGCTTGCGGTCGAGCGGGACGGTGTCGACGAGCTCGGTCTCGGTGACGCCGACGGCGTCGACGATCACGAAGCGGTCCTTCGCCTGCGCGTCGGGCGTGACCGCCTGGAAGTCGGCGTCGTCGATGACGCGGACGCCGCGGCCCTTCATCTGCTCGAAGTAGGTGCGGCTCCTGCACCGAGCGCATGAAGAACACGCACTCGAGCGGCTTCACGTCGGTGCCGGTGGCGATCATGTCGACGGTCACGGCGATGCGCGGGTTGTAGCGAGTTGCGGAAGCTCGGCGATCAGCTCGTCGGCCTTCTCGCCGGTCGCCTTGTAGGTGATCTTCGCGGCGAAGTCGTTGCCCTTGCCGAACACCTCGCGGACGATCTGGACGATGTCGTCGGCGTGGCGTCGTCCTTGGCGAAGATCAGCGTCTTCGGCACCTCGCTGCGGCCGGGGAAGATCTCGGTGAAGAGCCGGTCGCGGAACGTCTCGAGCACGGTGCGGATCTGGTCGCGCGCGACGACGGCGCGGTCGAGCTGCGCTCGGCGCTGTAGGCGAGGTCCTCGTCGAGCTTCTCCCAGCGCGTGCGCGGGTCTGGCGGTCGCGGAACTGCGTGACGATGCCGGCGTCGATCGTCGCCGCCGCTGCTCGGTGATCTCGGTGCGGATCCGGTAGACGTCGAAGTCGACGTTGACGCCGTCGGCGACCGCCTGCTCGTGGCCGTACTCCATCACGAGGTTCTGGTTGAAGAACCCGAACGTCTGCTTGTTCGGCGTCGCGGTGAGCCCGATCGTGAAGGCGTCGAAGTACTCGAGCACCTGCCGCCAGAGGCCGTAGATCGAGCGGTGGCACTCGTCGACGATCACGACGTCGAACGTCTCGGGCGGGACCGCCGGGTTGTACTCGACCGGCACCGGCTCGGTCGTCGAGCTCGTAGGCGCGAGTGCTCGTCGAGCTCCTCGTCGAGCTCGCTCGCCGCGCAGGATCGAGTAGAGCCGCTGGATCGTCGAGATCGTCACGACGCGCGACCGGGTCGATCGTGTTCGAGCGTCAGGTGCTGGACGTTGTAGAGCTCGGTGAACTTGCGCCCGTCGTCGGGCGTCGCGAAGCCCTGGAACTCCTTCAGCGTCTGCCGGCCGAGGTTGGCGCGGTCGACGAGGAACAGGATCCGCCGCGCGTCGGCGTGCTTGACCAGCCGGTAGGCGACGTTCGCGGCGGTGAACGTCTTGCCCGACCCGGTCGCCATCTGGATCAGCGCGCGCGGCCGGTTCTCGGCGAGCGAGCGCTCGAGGTTCGCGATCGCGCGGACCTGCGCCGGCCAGAGGCCCGTGCTCGGTCGAGCGGCGGCAGCGCCCGCAGGCGGTGGCGCAGCGTCGGCGCGGTCGGGTGGCGACGGATCTCGTCGAGCCAGCCGGCGAGCGTCTCGGGCCGGTGGAACGAGAAGACCGGCCGGCTCGCCGCGTCGGGGTCGAGCGCGTTCGTGAACCGCGTCTCGACGCCCGTCGACTCGTAGACGAACGGCAAGGCCGCCCTCGAGCGCCGGCTCGGGATCTCCTCCGGCAGCCCGTCGACGTACTTCGCGCTCTGCCACTCGACGCCGGTCAGCGTCTCGCCCTCCTGCTTCGCCTCGACCACGCCGCCGGCCTCGCCGTCGACGAAGAGCAGGTAGTCGGCGCGGCCGTGCGGCGGCTTCAGCACGAACTCGCGCACGGCGACGCCGCGCGAGGCGGCGAGGTTCGCGCCGGCGGCGTCCTGCACCGCCCAGCCCGCAGCGGCGAGCATCCGATCGATCTCGACGCGGGCGCGCGCTTCCGGGGTCAGGTACGCAACCGACTCGTCCGTCACGGACAGATCTTCACCGAGATCGCGGCTGCCGGCGCGCGAGCTCAGCCCGCGGGCAGGGACCAGCCGCCGTCGATCACGAGCGTCTGCCCGCGGATCATCTCGGCGTCCGGCGAGCACAGGAACGAGACGACGCCCGCGATGTCGTCCGGCGTCACCAGGCGGCCGGCCGGGTTGGCCGCGCCCGAGGCGAGCATCTCCTCCCGGTTCGGGAAGTGCTCGAGCGCGCCCGTCTCGACGACGCCCGCAGAGACGGCGTTGACGCGCACGCCGAGCGGCGCGAGCTCCACGGCGAGGTAGCGGACGAGCGCCTCGAGCGCGGCCTTCGAGGTGCCGACGAGCGAGTAGTTCTCGAGCACGCGCACGGAGCCGAGGCTCGAGATGGCGATGATCGACGCGCCCGCCGGCATCGACGGCGCGACGATCCGGGTCAACCCGAGGAGCGCACGCGCGTTGGCGTTCAGCGTCCAGTCCCAGTGCTTGTCCTCGGTCTCGAGCGCGGGCCGGATGACCCCGGTCGCCGCGTTGTGGACGAGGACGTCGAGCGGCCCGAGCGCGGCCACCTGCTCCGCGACGCGCGGCGAGGTGACGTTTCCGCGCACGAGGACGGGCTCGGCGCCGAGCGCGCGGAGCTCCTCGGCCGTCTCCTCTGCCGCCGCGTCCGAGCGGAAGTAGCCGATCGCGACCGTCGACGCGCCCTCGCGCGCGAGGCGCAATGCGATCGCCTTCCCGATCCCGCGCGATCCCCCCGTGACGAGGACGCGGCGTCCGGGAGCGCTCACCGCTCCGGTCGCGGCAGCGGGTCCGACGCGGTCGCAGACGACGGGATCGTCTCCCATCCGATCCGCTCGCGCGACTCGGCGTCCGCGTTCTCCGACTTCGTCGAAGCGAACCCGAGCCGGTCGAGGAGCTCCATCTTCTGCTCGCCATAGCGGCGAACCGGATCATCCTCGAGCAGGTCGCCGATCAGCTCCCTGACCCGCGCGCGGATCTGGAACGCGAAGTGCGGGGTCGCAGGCCCGACGAGGGCGTCGATGTCGTCGACGGTCGGCTCGGTCATCGGGTCGCCAAGACTACCCGCCTGTAGCGTCGCCCGGATGCGCCGTCCGTCGACCGTCGAGGTGATGCTTCTCACGACGATCGTCCTCTGGTCGCTGAACCTCACGGTCAGCCGCTACATCCTCACGCACGGGTTTCAGCCGCTCGCCTACGCCACCGTGCGGTACGGGCTCGCGGTCGTCGTCTTCATCGCGCTGACGCTGCTGCTCGAGCGGTCGCTCCGCATCCGCCGCCGCGACCTCGAGCTCGTGGCAGGGGCGGCGCTGCTCGTCTACGTGAACCAGATCGGCTTCGTGTACGCGCTCGAGCGGTCGTCGGCGTCCGTCCTCGGGCTGATCCTGGGCGCGACGCCGATCTTCGCGGCGCTCGCAGGGCTCGCCCTGGGGACGGAGACCCTGCCGCCGCGGTTCTGGGCCGGTGCCGTGCTCTCGTTCCTCGGCGTCGCGCTCGTCGCGCTCGGCTCGGGCCGGGTCTCGGGCGACGCCGGCGGCGTGCTTCTCGGCCTTCTCACCGCGGCGACCTGGGCGGGGTACTCGATGGTGGTGACGCCGCTGATGGGGCGTTACTCGGCGCGGCGGATCAGCGCGGTCGTCCTCGGCGCGGCATGGGTGGGGATCGCGCTGACGTCCGTGCCGCAGGTCCGCAGCCAGGACTGGAGCCTCGGCTGGGAGGTGTGGGCGCTGCTCGTGTTCGCGACCCTCGGGCCGCTCGTCCTGACCAACGAGCTGTGGTTCAGGTCGCTCGACCGGATCGGTCCCGCCCGGGCGACGCTGGCGGCGAACCTGCAGCCGTTCCTGGGCGCGGCGCTCGCGGTGGTGCTGCTGTCGGAGACGCTCGCCCCCATCGAGATCGCGGGCGGCATCCTCATCGGTGCGGGGATCCTCGTCGCCCGGCGGCGGCGGGTCTCGGTGCCGCCCTCCGAGTAGCGTTCCCGCTCGTGTCGCCGCTTCGCCGCACCGCGCTCGCGTCGGTCGCAGCCGCCGTCGCGCTGATCGCGATCAAGCTGGTCACGGGGCTCGCCGCGGGAAGCCTCGCGTTCGTCGCGGAGGCGGCCCATTCCGGCACCGACCTCGTGGCGGCGCTCCTGACCCTCTATGCCGTCGGGGTCGCGACAAAGCCCGCCGACGAAGCGCACCTGTACGGGCACGGGAAGGCGGAGCACCTCGCCGCGCTCGCGGAGGCCGCGTTCCTGATCCTCGTCTCGGTCGTCGTCGCAGGTCTCGCGGTCGCCCGGATCGCCGGCTGGATCGAGCTCGAGGTGGAGCCCGCCTGGTGGGCGTTTGCGGCGGCGTTTGTCGTCCTTGCGATCGACGTCTCGCGCGCGGTCGTCTCGTACCGCACCGCCCGGCGCTACTCCAGCGCGGCGCTGTTCTCGAACGCAGTCCATTTCGGCGCCGACCTGCTCGGGACGCTGGCCGTCGTTGCGGGCCTCGCCGCCGCGCGGGCTGGGTTCCCCGAAGGCGACTCGATCGCGGCGCTCTTCGTCGCGGTGCTCGTCGTCGCGGCCGCGTTGCGGCTGATCCGGCGGAACGTCGACGTCCTCATGGACCGCGCCCCGGCGGACGCGGTCGTCGCCGCACGCGAGGCCATCCACCGCCTCGACCCGCCCGTCGCTGTCCGCCGTCTCCGGCTTCGGCAGGCCGGAGGGTGCACCTTCGCCGACGTCGTGATCGGCGTCTCGCCCGCCGAGGCCGTCGCGCAGGGCCACGCTGCCGCCGACCGCGTCGAGGCGGCGGTCCAGCGCGCGCTTCCCGAGAGCGACGTCGTCGTCCACGTCGAGCCCACCGGCCGCGAGACCGAGCTTCGAGAGCGCGTGCGGGCGGCTGCGATGACCGTCGCGCAGGTCAGGGAGCTGCACGACCTCGCGCTGATCGACACCGGCACGGCCTTCGAGGCGTCGCTCCACCTCAAGCTCCCGGGTGAGCTCGACCTCGCCGCGGCGCACGCGCTCGCCGAGGAGGTCGAGGAGGCGATCGCGCGCGACGTCCCGGAGGTGCGCTCCGTCCAGACGCACCTGGAGCCGCTGGCGGAGCAGGCGCCGGGGCGGGTGCGGACGCAGGACGCGGCGGCGATCCGCCGCGAGATCCTCGCGCTCACGGGCGGGCCGCCGCGCGCGCTCCGCACGCTCGAGACCGACCAGGGCCTCGTCGTGCTCGTCACGCTCGCGCTCGACGGCGCGACGACGCTCGCGGACGCGCACGACCAGGCGACCGCGGTCTCCGAGCGGATCCGGGCCGCGCTCCCGGGCGTCGCGGACGTCGTCGTCCATACGGAGCCTTAACGGCCGGGGACGACGCGACCGATCATGTCGCGCGCGACGTAGCCCGCGACCTTCGGGTTCTCCTGGAGCCGCCGGAGCGAGTACTCGTACCACCGCCGTCCGTAGGGCACGTAGACACGGAGGGGGTGGCCGGCGGCGGCGAGCTCGCGGCCGCGGTCGGCCCGGACGCCGAGCAGCATCTGCAGCTCGTACGCGCTCGCGTCGAGCCCCGCGATGCGCTCGAGCGCCTGCCCGAGGAGCCACTCGTCGTGCGTCGCGATCGCGACCTTGCATCCAGCGTCGAGCAGCGCGTCGAGACATGCGACGAAGCTCCTGCGGATCACGTCGGGCTCCTGGAACGCGATCGACGAGGGCTCGAGGTAGATGCCCTTGCAGAGCCGCACGTTCGGCCGGAGGTCCGAGAGCACGGCGACGTCGTCGAGCGAGCGCCGCAGCGCGGCCTGCAGCACGATGCCGACGTTGTCGTGGCCGGCCCCGCGGAGCGTGCGATAGAGCCTGAGCGCGTCATCCGTGGTCGACGAGTCCTCCATGTCGATGCGGACGAAGATTCCGTGCGCTGCGGCGTCGTCCAGGAGCGTCTCGACGAGCGACCGGCACAGCTCCTTGTCGATCTCGAGCCCGAACCCGGTGAGCTTGATCGAGACGTTCGCGTCGAGCCGCTCGGCGGCGATGGTCCCGAGTGCCTCGTGGTAAGCGCGCGCCATCGCCTCCGCCTCCTCGGGCCGCGACACGTCCTCGCCGAGGACGTCCACGGTCGCCCTGACGCCGGCCGCGTTGAGCTCGGCGACGACTCGCCGCGCGTCGTCGAGCGTCTCGCCGGCGATGTAGGGCGCCGCAACCCTGCGGACGACGGAGCGCGGCACGGCGGGGAGGACGCGGACGACGGCGCGGTCGAACACCCTCACGGCACGCGATCCTATTCGCGCATGAAGCCCTGGCGGGCGGCGGAGACGAGCGCGACCGCCTCCGGGAAGAGCACGCGCATCGCGTCGCGCAGCTGGAGAGCCTGCTCGTCGAGCGTCCCGGAGGGCGTGACCTGCGCGAGCGCGGCCTGCGTCAGGTCGACCGCGGTCGAAAGCGTCAGCGTGGCGAACTGCTCGCGCTGCGCGTCCTTCACGCCCTCAGCCTGCTGCTCGGCGAAGTCGCGGAGACCGCGGAGGATCTCCTCAGGGTCGCCGCCGAACGGGAAGAACCCACCGCCCTCCATGCCTCAAGGCTAGTCAAGGGAGCCCCGGTAGGCGCCGGCTACGTCCGCCCAGAGCGCCTCGGCGACGTCGACCGCGCTCCGCATGGCCGCGGTGAACGGCGACGGGGTGGTGGGGTCGAGCGCCAGCTCGAGCCGGCGGACGGCCCGCCCGATCTCGTCGAGCCGGCCGGGGGAGGCGAGGTGCGGCGGCGCGCCGAGCACGTGCTGCAGGTCGAGCGCGGCCGCCTCGGCCTCGTCGATCCCATCGGGCATCTCCGTGATGCGCAGCGCCACGAGCTGGGCGCGCAGCTCGTCGAGGTCGCCCGGGAACGCGGACTCCTCCGCGACCTCGCAGAGCGCGGCGATCGAGACGGCTTCCCGCACGTTTCGCTCCGATGCGACCGGCTCGCCGACGCCGTCGAGGGCGAGCCAGCTGCGCGTTCCAGCGGGCGTCTCGAAGGCGCAGACGTAGATCCGCTGGCCGGCGGCGGGCTCGGTCGCCAGGATCCCGCGGAGCGCGCTCCCGTCGCCGTCGGCGTGGGCGGCGGCCGTCGCCGCGATGCCCTCGAGGTCGTCGGCCAGGGCCACCGTGCCAGGATACGGCGGGATGCTCTCCGAGCGACGCCGCCACGCCAGGGCGCTCTTCGCGCCGCTCGGCCCGAGCTACGACCGGGTCGGCGCGACGCTCTCGTTCGGGCAGGACCCTCGCTGGCGGCGGTTCCTCGTCTCGCGCCTGCCCGCGGATGGCGGCGACGTGCTCGACGTCGCAACGGGCACCGGGCTCGTTGCCGAGGCGCTCGTCGCGCGCGGCTTCCGCGTGACGGGCATCGACCAGAGCACGGAGATGCTGTCGCGCGCCCGCGAGCGTTTCGGGGGACGCGTCGAGCTCGTCGAGGGCTCGGCAGACGAGCTCCCCTTCCCAGACAGCTCGTTCGACCACCTCACGTTCACGTACCTCCTCCGCTACGTCGACGACCCCGCCGCGACGGTGCGCGAGCTGGCGCGCGTCGTCCGGCCGGGCGGGACGATCGCGATGCTCGAGTTCGACGTCCCGCGAGGGGTGTGGCGGCCCCTCTGGAACCTCTGGGTCGGCGTCGGGCTGCCCGTCGCGGGCCGGCTGATCTCCCCGGGCTGGCACGACGTCGGCCGTTTCCTCGGGCCCTCGATTCGTGGGTTCCACGCCGCGTACCCGGAGGCCGCGCTCCGCGCGCTGTGGCGCGACGCCGGGATCGCCGAGGTCCGGTTGCGGCGCCTGAGCCTCGGCGGCGGTGTCGTCATGTGGGGTCGGAGGGAGGGCGGCGGATGACGACGCCGGCCTTCTACGCGCTCCGGCCCGGCGGCTGGCGCGACTACGTCACGCTCCTCCATCCGCCCTACACGGCATGGCACCTGTCGTACGTCGTCGTCGGCGCGTGCCTCGCGGCAGCGGTCGACTGGTGGACGCTCGGGCTGACGGTGCTCGCGTTCGCGCTGGCGATGGGCGTCGGCGCGCACGCACTCGACGAGCTGAACGGACGGCCGCTGCAGACGACGATCCCGTCTCCGGTGCTCGTCGGGCTGGCCGTCGGCTCCGTGGCGGCCGCCGCCGCGATCGGGATCGCCGTGTCGCTCGAGCGGACGCTCTGGATCCTGCCGCTCGTCGCCGTCGGCGCCGCGCTCGTGCCCGCCTACAACCTCGAGCTCCTCGGCGGCACGGTGCACACCGATCTCGGATTCGCGCTCTCGTGGGGAGCGTTCCCCGTCCTCACGGCGTTCGTCGCGCAGACCGGCACGCTCCGCCTCGAGGCCGCGCTCGCGGCCGCGTGGGCGACGCTGCTCTCGCTCGCGCAGCGCCGCCTCTCGACCCCCGTGCGGCGGTTGCGCCGTGAGGTCGCCTCCGTCGACGGGCACCTCGTGCTCGCGGACGGGGCCCGCGAGCCGCTCACGCAAGAGACGCTGGCGGCGCCGACCGAGAACGCGCTCCGGCTCCTGGCGGCCGCGGCCGTCGTGCTCGCCGCGGCGCTCGTCGCGCTGCGCGTGTAGAAGCGACCCTCTACCCTGCAGGCGTGGCCGTCTGGATCCTCGCCGCCGCGCTCGTGGGCGCACTGCTGGTCGCGGGCGCGCTGTGGGTCGCGCTGCGGAAGGCGCGGGCCGGCGCGACCGCGACGTCGCAGCTCGTGCTCGAGGCGCGCGCGGCCGTCCGGGACGCCGTCGCGGAGGAGACCGCCGCGCACGCCGAGGAAATTCGCCGCGTGCTCGCCCGCGAGCGCGCCGAGACGGCGTCGGTGCTCGCCGCCGAGGAGCGTCGTCTCGCCGAGGAGCGGCGCGCGGCGTTCGCCGAGCGGGAGCGCCACACCGGCGAGGCCCTCGCCGACGAGCTCGCCCGCACGGAGCGCCGGCTCGACGAGCGCCTGCGCTCGTTCACCGACGACCTCGACCGGGCGCAACGCCACCTCGAGGCGCAGATGACCGCTCTCGGGCATCGCTACCGCCAGGCGATCGCGGACGTCGAGGCGCGGCTCGAGGCGGAGGCCGCGGAGCTCGGCTCCACGGCCGACGGGCAGCGGAAGATGGTGCTGCGGCTGCGGGAGGAGCTCGAGCGGGCCGCCGGCCAGGCGGTCACCGAGGCGCTCGACGAGCTCGAGTCGCAGACGTTCGAGCGCCGGCGCGCGATCGACGAGATCACCGAGCGGCTGCGCCAGCGGGAGAAGGCGGTCGCCGACTCGATCGAGCGCGCGGAGACCGACGTGCGAGCGCGGCTCGACGTCGTGCTCGTCGAGTGGGAGCGCCGGCAGGGCGACCGGCTCGAGCGCGTCACCGAACGAGAGGTCGAGCGACATGCGCAGATCGCGATGCAGGCTCTCGACGAGCGCTTCCGGGAGGCGCGCGAGGAGGCCGCGACGCGGCTCCAGCGCGAGCTCGAGCGGGCCGTCGAGCTGCTCGCCCGCGAGGAGCTCGCCCAGCGGCTCGACGCCCGCTGAGCCGTTCGATCTGACCGTCCCCGCCAACTTTCCGGCGGTAGGAATCGTCAAAGCCAGCACGAAACACCGTGCAACCATGGCCGAGGCAACCGAGACACCAGTGTGGCGCGAGGACGAGCAGTCCAAGGTCGAGAGCTGGCGCCTGCACGTGCTGATCGAGGCCGGGTTCCCGCTGCCGCTCGCCGAGCGGCTCGCGGTGAGCGAGGCGGACCTCCACACGTGCGTCCAGCTCGTCCGCAAGGGCTGCAGCCCCGTGACCGCAACCGAGATCCTGCTGTAGCCCGCAAGATGGAAATCCGCCGAGCGGATTTCCATCGCGGGATCCCCGCCTGCGGCGGGGCACGTCCCTGAAGGGGGCCGCTTTCGCGGCCGCAACTGCGGCGTAGCGTTGTTGCGATTGCAGGTGAGCGATAGTGACGGGTCGGCACGCCGGATCTGCAATCGGGCCGCGATAGGCTCCGCCGCATGGAGGCCGTCGCCGTGCCTGAGCGGAAGGTGTACAGCGTCGCCGAGTTCAACCGGCGGCTCGCCACCTACGTCGGCCGCGTGCGCGACGTGTGGGTCGAGGGGGAGATCTCGGAGCTGCGCCGGAGCCCGGCGTGGGCGACCGTCTTCCTCACGCTGAAGGACGTGCGGACCGGCGCCTGCCTGGCGGCGACGATGCCCCGCCGGCGGTTCGACCTCGTCGAGCCGGCGCTCGCGGAGGGCGAGCGCGTCCAGGCGAACGGCTCGCTCCAGCTGTACGAGGCCCGCGGCGAGGTGAGCCTGCGCGTCGGCGCGCTCGAGCGCATGGGCGCGGGTGACCACGCGGCCGCGCTTGCGCTCCTGCGGCGCACCCTTGCCGAGGAGGGCCTCTTCGCCGCTGCGCGCAAGCGCCCGCTGCCCCGCTTCCCCCGCGCCGTCGGGCTGCTCACCGGTGTCGACGCCGCCGCGAGGGGCGACGTCGTGGCCGCGGTCGCCACGCGCTATCCCGCGGTGCGGCTCGTGATCGCCGAGACCAGGGTGCAGGGGCCTGCGGCGCCGGGCGCGATCGTGGCGGCGCTGTCCCGACTCGCGGCGTCCGGCGGCGTCGACGTGGTGATCCTCGCCCGCGGCGGCGGCAGCTTCGAGGATCTCCTCCCGTTCAGCGACGAGCGCGTCGTCCGGGCGGTCGCGGGCTGCCCGGTCCCTGTCGTGTCGGCGGTCGGCCACGAGCAGGACGAGCCGCTCTGCGACCTGGCCGCCGACGTTCGAGCGCCGACGCCGACCGCGGCCGCGCGCCTCGTCGTCCCGGACCTCGACGAGCTCCGCTCCGGCCTCGACCGCGCCCTCGAGCGCGTCCGAGCGGGAACCGCCCGCAGCCTCGAGCGCGACCGGTCGCGACTCGACCTGAGCCGAGAGCGGCTTTCCGCCGCCCCGAGGCTCCTGCTCGAACGGCGCCGGAACGCGCTCGACCGCTCCGCGGCGCGGCTCCAGGCGCTCTCCCCCCGTGCGACGCTCGCCCGCGGCTACGCGATCGTGCGCGCGGGCGGCACGGTCCTGCGTGATGCCGGCACGGTCGCCGCCGGCGGGCTCGTCGAGATCGAGCTCGCGCACGGCGGCCTCGGCGCGCGTGTAGAGGAGGTGCGGCGGTGAGCGAGCTGCGCTCCTTCGAGGAGCTCCAGCGCGAGCTGGACGAGGTCGTCGCGAGGCTCGAGCGTGGCGACGTCCCGCTCGACGAAGCGCTCGCGCTCTGGCGCCGCGGCGAGGAGCTCCACCGCGCCTGTGTCGAGCGGCTCGACCGCGCCGAGCTGGAGATCGAGGAGCTTCGACTAGATGCCGCGGGACGTGACAGCGAGGCGCCGGGACGGTAAGGTCGCCGCCATGGCACAACCAAGCGCCGACCTCATCCGCAGCATCCCGATCTTCGCGGATCTCGACGACGCTTCCGTCCGCCAGCTCGCGACCGACTTCATCGAGCGGGAGTTCGAGCCGGGCCAGGAGATCGCCACCGAGGGCGAGGGCGGTCTCAACTTCTTCGTGGTCGAGAGCGGCACCGCCGACGTCTCGGTGGGCGGCGCGCAGGTCGGATCGCTCGGTGCGGGCGCCTCGTTCGGCGAGATCGCCCTCGTCGACAAGTCCGCTCGCTCCGCGACCGTGACCGCGACGTCCCGACTGCGCGCGTTCGCGCTGCCCGTCTGGAGCTTCCGGAGCTTTGCGGAGTCCCGTCCCAGCGTGACGTGGAAGCTGCTCGAGCTGCTCGCGGAGCGGCTCCGCGCCGCCGAGCATCGTTAGGGGTTGCAGCGCGGTGGGCGCCGCGTCGGACGCCGAGCTCGTCGCCCGCTGCCGCGCCGGCGACGAGGGCGCGTGGGAGGCGCTCGTCGACCGCTACGCGCGCTACGTCCACGCGATCGTCGCGCGGGTCTACCGGCTCGAGTCGCACGATGCCGAGGATGTCTTCCAGGAGGTCTTCGCTCGGGTCTTCGAGCGGCTCGACACGCTGCGCGACAGCGAGGCCCTGCGGCCGTGGATCGCGCAGACGGTTCGTAACTGCGCGGTGGACTCGCTCCGCCGGTCGGGGCGGGAAGTTCCTGTCGACGACGTCCCGGATGGCGTCGACGACGAGCTCGCGCGCCTCGACGAGGCGCTGACCGTGCACGCCGCTCTCGACCGGCTCTCGCCCGATTGCCACGAGATCCTCGATCGCTTCTTCTGTCGCGACGAGAGCTACCGAACGATCGGATCCGAGCTCGAGCTGCCGTCCGGCACGATCGCGAGCCGGATCGCCCGCTGCCTCTCGCGCCTCCGCGACGTCCTCGACCCCGGCGAGAGCGGCGAGGGAAGAAAACCCGAGTCCACCGCGTCGGGTGGACAGGTGGGACAACGATGACGACGCCCGAGGAACGAATCGCCGAGCTCTTGCGCGCGCTTCCCGCGCCGCCCACGGGGTGGGTGGAAGCCGCGAAGGAGCTGCCGGCGGTGCGCCGCGAGCTCGAGACGATCCTCGATCGGGTCGAGCAGGACGAGCGATTCCGGGAGCGCGCCGTCGCCGACCTCGAGGCGATGCTCCGCGCCGAAGGCGTGGAGCCGACCCCCGTCGTCGTCGCCCACCTGCGCCGCCGCCTCGAGCCGTGAGCGCGGCGACCACCGGGCTGACGCTCGCGAGCCTGCCCACAGGGAGGCTCCACGACGTGCTCGCCCAAGCGGGCCCTGGGCCGGCGGGGGGTTCCGCCGCTGCGCTTGCGACGACGATGGCGTCGGGCCTCGTGCGTCTCGTCGCGCGGGTCTCGCACGACTGGGAGGAGGCCCCCGGGATCGCCGCCCAGGCCGCGGCGCTCGGGGATCGCGCGCTGCTGCTCGCCGACGACGACCACCGCGTCTACGCGCACGCGCTCGAGCAGCTCCGCATGCCCGAGCGCGATGCCGCTCTCGGGAGGGCGCTGCGCCGCGCGGCCGAGGTGCCGCTGCGGATCGCGGAGACGGCCGCCGACGTCGCCGCGCTCGCGGCGCTCGCCGCACGCGACGGGGCGCCGACCGTCCGGGGCGATGCCTGGACTGCCGCGACGCTCGCCGAGGCGGCCAGCGTCGCGGCCGCCCAGCTCGTCCACGTCAATCTCTCGACCCGGCCCGACGGCGAGCTCTCCACCAGGGCAGAGCTCGCAGCCCGGTCCGCGACCGTGGCCCGCGAGGTCGCGCTCGCCTGCACATGAGCGCGCGCCCCGTTCCCGCCTGGAGCCTGCCCCACGGCGAGGCACCGGCGATCGAGACGGACGCGGCCTGGCGCGCGATCGTGACCCGCGACTGGGCGTTCGGCGGCTCGAGAGGGGACGTGGACGTCTGCATCGTGGACAGCGGCGTCGATCCGGAGCACCCGCTCGTCGGGCCGCTCGCGAGCGCCCTGGCCGTCGTCCCGGACGGCGACGGTCTGGCGATCGTCGAGGACGACGTGGGCGACGTCTGCGGCCACGGAACCGCGTGCGCGGGAATCGTCCGCTCGCTCGCGACGGACTGCCGGCTCCACTCGATCCGCGTCCTCGGCGCCGGAGCGACGGGCGCCGCCGACCTGATCCTCGCCGGCCTGCGCCACGCGATCGAGGCCGGCCATCGCGTGATCAGCCTCAGCCTCTCGACGACGAAGCGCCGGTTCGCAGAGGAGCTCCACGAGCTTGCCGACCTCGCGTACTTCGACCGCACGATCCTGGTCGCGTCCGCGCACAACCTCCCCGTGGACAGCTATCCCTGGCGGTTCTCGTCCGTCATCTCGGTCGGCAGCCACGAGGAGCGCGATCCGCTCGTGTGGTACGCGAACCCCGACCCGCCGGTCGAGCTCTTCGCGCGCGGGGTCGACGTCGAGGTGGCGTGGCCGGGCGGGGGCACGCTCCGCTGCACCGGCAACAGCTTCGCGGCGCCGCACGTAGCCGGGATCGCGGCGCTCGTGCTCGCGAAGCACCCGGAGCTCACGCCGTACCAGCTGAAGAGCGTGCTCCACCTGACTGCGACTAACGCTGGAGGGCCGCCATGAGCGACGAGCTCGACCGGCGACGGGACGCCGCGACGGGGATGCTGGGGGGCGACGAGGCCACGTATCGCGAGCTGCTCCAATCGATCGTCGACGTCGCGCGGTCGATCTTCGGCGCCGAGGCAGCCTCGATCTTCATGCTCGACGAGGAGGCGGACGAGCTCGTGTTCGAGGCCGTCTCCGGTCGCGGCGAGGGCACGCTCGTCGGCTCCCGGTTCCCGTCCAGCACGGGGATCGCAGGGTTCGCGCTCGTCACGCGGCAGCCGCTCGTCGTCGACGACCTCACCGCCGACCCCCGCTTCTCGCGCGACACGGCCGCGGCGACCGGCTACGTCCCGACGAGCATCGTCGCCTCGCCGCTCCTCCAGGACGAGCGTGCGCTCGGCGTGCTCTCGGTGCTCGATCGTGATTCGAGCCGGCCGTTCGGGCTTGCCGAGCTCGAGCTCCTGTCGCGCTTCTCCACCCAGGCTGCGATCGGGCTCGACCTCCTGCTTCGCGCCCGGCGCGCACGCGCGGCACTCGGCGGCGACGGCAGCCGCGGGGCGCTCGTCGCCCGGGTCGCCGCGCTGCTCGACGCCGCAGACGACGAGGCCGGCACCCAGCTGCTCGAGGCGCTCGAGAAGCTCTTGCGCTGAGTGCGACTGAGGCCCGGCACCTCGTGGTGCCGGGCCCCGGTGCTCCCAACCCTCGTGTCAGCCGACGTCAGCCGACGTCGACCTTGCCATCGTCGTCGACCCTGCCGACGTCGACCTTGCCATCGTCGTCGACCCTGCCGACGTCGACCGCGCCGCTGTCGACCCTGCCGACGTCCAGGCGGTGGCCCTCGAAATCCGCGTCCTCGACCTTCTTCGCTACGTCCTCGGCCTCGCCCACGTCGACCTTCTCGCGCTCGTCCGACATCGTGCGTTCTCCTCTCGACGGATGCCGGGAATGGCATCTGCACCCCACGTGACGCGCGGGGCCGCTGAAATCTTCCCGCATTTCTGGTGTGGTCTGCAACACGTGGACGGCGACAGGGAGAGTAACGGCAGGGCACGGGCGGCGCTCGGGGCTCTGGGCGCGGTCCTCTCGAGCCCGCCGCTGCGCCGGCTCCAGCTCGCATGGGCGGGCTCGATCCTCGGCGGCTGGGCGTACCTCGTCGCGCTCGGCGTCTATGCCTACGACCAGGGCGGAGCCGCCGCGGTCGGGCTCGTCGGGCTGATCCGGCTCATTCCCGCCGCGCTCGCGGCGCCCTTCACGGCGTCGCTCGTCGACCGATTCTCGCGTGTCGGAGTGATGGTGACGAGCGACCTCGCGCGCTGCGCGCTGATGCTCGTTGCAGCGGGGATCATCGCCGCGGACGGCCCGTCGGCGGTCGTCTACGCGACGGTTGCCGTCTCCCAGGTCGTCGGCACCGTGTTCCGGCCGGCGCAGGCGGCGCTGCTTCCCGGGCTCGTCCGGACGCCCTCCGAGCTCACCGCGGCGAACGTCGCCTCGAGCACGATCGAGAGCATCGGCACGTTTCTCGGGCCTGCGCTCGGCGGGCTCCTGCTCGCCGTGAGCAGCCCGCAGGTCGTGTTCGCGGCGAACGCGGCGACATTCCTCTGGTCGGCCGCGCTCGTCTTCGCGCTGCGCGGCCGGGAGGAGCCACACGAGCGGACCGGGGCCGCGGACGCGGCGGAACGGGAGCGCGCGGTGCTGGCGGGCATCGTGACGATCGCCCGCGAGCCGACCCTGCGGACGCTCGTCGGCCTCTATGCCGCGCAGACGCTCGTCGCCGGCGCGCTCAACGTCCTCGTCGTCGTGACGGCCTTCGAGCTGCTCGACCTCCAGGCGGCGGGCGTGGGGCTCCTGTACGCCGCGATCGGCGTGGGCGGCCTGATCGGCGGGTTCGTCGCGCTCGTCCTCGCCGGCGGCGGGCGGCTCGCACGCGACTTCTCGATCGGTCTGGCGCTCTTCGGGCTGCCGCTGGCGCTGGTCGGCGGCGCCCCCGTCACCGTGCTCGCGGTCGTCGCGCTCGGCGTGCTCGGCATCGGCAACTCGATCGTCGACGTGAACGCGCTCACGATCATGCAGCGTGCCGTCCCCGACGCGGTGCTCGGGCGGGCGCTCGGCGCACTGGACGGCCTCCTGCTCGGCTCGCTCGGCGTCGGCGCCCTGCTCGCACCCGCGCTCATCGCCCTGATCGGCCCGGAGGCCTCGCTCGTCGCGGTCGGGCTCGTCCTCCCGGTGCTGGCCCTACTTACAAGGCCGAGGCTCCGGGCACTCGACCGGACGACCGCCGCGCCGGAGGCGACCGCGCTCCTCCGGCGCGTCCCGATGCTCGCCGCACTGCCGGAGCCGGTGGTCGAGCGGCTCGCCCGGGAGGCGGTCGACGTGGCCTTCCGCGCCGGGATGCCGGTCGTCCGCGAGGGGCAGGCAGGCGACCGGTATTACGTCGTCAAGTCGGGCACCGTCGAGATCCTCGGCCGCCGGTTCGGCCCGGGCAGTGGGTTCGGCGAGATCGCGCTCCTCCGCGACGTTCCGCGCACGGCGACGGCGGTGGCCGTCACGGACGTCGAGCTCGTGGCACTCGAGCGCGGCCCTTTCGTCGCCGCGGTCACGGGCCATGCGCCGGCCGCGGCCGCCGCCGACACCGTGGTCGCGGCCCGCCTCGGCGCCCTCAGCGCCGGGAGCGCGCCTGTGTGACGTACGGGCGGACGTCGTCCTCTGCGAGCTCGTCGTCCGGGGGCTGGTCGACCGGCAGCTCCTCGAGCACGTCCTCGGCGGAGGCCTCCTCGTCGTCCTCCATCCGCTTGAGTGCCGCGAGCGAGAGGCCCTCGCGTGCGAGCATCACGAGCCCCACGCCGACGCCGACGGACATCTCCACCGCCTGGAGCACGAGCCCGAACGCGAACCCGGTGCCGTAGGCGACCCCGTACCGGACGAGCGGCAGCGCGACGGCCGCCTGGAGCAGCCCGACGTTGCCGGGCCAGAGCGGGAAGACGGTCGCGATGTTCATCAGGAGCAGGACGAGCGCCGCCGCGGGCAGCGGGACGTCCAGCGAGAACGCCCGCGTCACCGCCCACACGGCGAGGAGCTGCAGGGTCCAGCCGACGGTCTGGAAGAAGATCGCCGCGATCGCCGCGGCGGGCGTGCGGAGCACGGCGAGGCCCTGGCGGGCCATCGCGAGCAGCCGCCGGACGGTGAGCTCCCCGTGGCTCGGCGTGCGGTCGGCGCTCCTGGCCGACAGGACGGCGACTGCGAGCAGGCCGACCCCGACGAGACCGACGACCACGACCCCGGTGACCGCCCAGTGCGGCAGCTTCGCCGTCGCCATCACGTAGGCGACGAGCAGCGCGATCGGGAAGAGGTCGAAGAGCCGGTGGGCGAACACCGTCCCGAGAAGCGTCGCGCTCGTTCCCTTGCCGTGCGGCAGATGGCGCCGGATCACCGCGACGCGTGCGAGCTCGCCCGCGCGTGCGGGCAGCACCGCGTTCCCGAGCAGCCCCACGCCGAAGGCCGAGAAGACCTGGCGGAACTGCGGGAGCGGCGGCTCGATCGCGTGGCGGATCGTGACGTTCCAGGCCCATGCCCGGGCGAGGACGGAGAGCAGGTTGAGCAGGATCCCGACGATCACCCAGCGCCAGCTGACGAAGTCGAACGCGTGGTAGACGGTATTCCAGTCAGGCCCGCGCCACCACACCGCGAGGATCGCGAGCACGAGCGTGGCGAGCACGAAGAGCCCACGCGCCCAGGGGTTCCGGGCGAGCGCGACGATCCGGCTCACGCCGCGACGTCCTCAGGTGCGCGGGACGCCGCGGCGCCGGCGACGCGCTCGTAGATCACCTCGAGCCGCCGGGCGATGTCGGGCCACGCGAAGTGCTCCTCCGCCCGACGTCGTGCGGCGGCGCCCATCGCCGTGCGGCGGGGCTCGTCGGCGAGGAGGCTCTCGACGGCGGTGACGAGCGCGCCGACGTCGTCGGGCGGAACGGAGACGGCCGTCTCCGGCGTCACGACCTCCCGGTAGCCCTCGATGTCCGAGGCGACGACCGGCGTGGCGCACGCGAACGCGCGCGTGAGCACCATCCCGAAGCTCTCGCCGCCGAGCGACGGGGCGAGTAGCGCCTTCGTCGAGCGGAGCAGGTCGGTGAGCGCGTCCTGCGAGAGGAACCCGACCACGTCGATGCCGGCGTCGGGCACCCCGAGCCGGGTGAGGAGGAGCCGCACGGCGAGCGGGTCGGCGCCTGCCACGACGAGGCGCGCGCCCGTCCTTCTGTGCAGCTCCGGCCACGCGCGGAGCAGCACGTGGAGCCCCTTGCGGGGCTCGTGTCGGCCGGCGAAGACGACGGTGTGCTCGCGTCGGGCCGGATCCGCCTCGTCGGGGATGAGAACTCCGTTCGGGATGACCTCCCACGGCCCGCCGAGCCACCGGTCGGCGGAGTCGCGGGCCCGCTGCGACACCGCGATCCGCTGGTCGACACGGTCCATGAGGAACCCCCACGCGGGCCTTCCGAGGCGCATCCAGCCGAGATCGCCGGACGCGTGGTGCGTGGCGACGACGGGCTCCTTTGCGACGGCGAGGACAGCGATGCAGATCGCCGGCGTCATCGGCTCGTGCAGGTGGAGCACGTCGAAGCGCTCGCGCTCCAGCACCCGCCTGATGCGGAAGAACGACCGCGGGCTGAGGACGATGTTCGGCAGCGAGCCGTTGGCCGGCACGATCACGGAGCGGCCGACCGGGATCACGTTCGCGGGCGGATTGCCATGGCGACCGACCCGCGGGTGGAGGGCGCGGGTGAACTGGCCCGGCGGGTCGTTCCCCATCACGAGCCTGACCTCGTGGCCGCGGGCCTCGAGCGCGGCCGCCTGCAGCTCCGCATGCTCGACGACCGCCCCCCAGAACGACCACGAGAACGGCACGACGATGCCGATCTTCACGCCGTGAGCCTACTAGGCTCGCCCGGGTCCGGACCGGTGGCCGGCCTCAGCCGGGAAGCTGCGCCTCGGCGAGGATCCGCTCCCACGCGCCTGCGAGCAGCCCGAGCTCGTCGTCGTCGAAGCGGTCGAGGAACCGGGAACGGACGCCGGCAAAGTGCGTGGGACGTGCCTCCGCAAGGCGCCGCCTGCCCTCGTCCGTCATCTGCGCCCAGAGGACCCGGCGATCATCGGGGCACTGCGCGCGGACGACGAGCCCGAGCGCCTCGAGGCGGTCGACGAGCCGTGTCACGCCGCTCTGGCTGAGGAGCACGGACCGCGCCAGCTCGCTCATCCGCAGACGGTGGTGCTCCGCGCGCTCGAGGTGGAGCAGGACCTCGTACTGGGTGAGCGGCAGCCCGTGGGCCGCGTCGAGCTCGCGGTCGAGCTCGCGGACGAGCTGGGCGTGGGTGCGAAGGAATCCCGCCCAGGCCGCGAGCTCGAGCGGGGAAAGCTCCTTGAGGGTGGTGGGTTGCATGGTCGGATTGTTGTGCCTGCAAGCTTCAGGGTACTGGAAGCGAGGCGGGCCGCATGAGAGCATCTTCGCGGATGACGGAAGAGCGCGCACCCGAGGCCCCGCTGACCGCTCTCTGGCGGGAGCCGGTCGGCGAGCCCGCCGGCGTGCTCGTGCTGCTCCACGGGCGCGGAGCCGACGAGCACGACCTCTTCCCGCTGCTCGACCTCCTCGACCCGGAGCGACGGCTGCTCGGTGTGACGCCCGGCGGGCCGCACCACCTGCCGCCCGGCGGTCGTCACTGGTACGCGCTCGGCGGCATCCCCACGCCCGACCCGGAGACATTTCATGCGACGGCGCCCCGGCTCGCGGCGTTCCTCGACGGTCTTCCGCTGCCGATCGACCGCGTCGTCCTCGGCGGCTTCTCCCAGGGTGCCGTGATGAGCTACGCGATGAGCCTCGGCCCCGACCGGCCGCGGCCGGCGGCGCTCGTTGCGATGTCGGGCTTCCTGCCGCGCGTCGCCGACTGGCCGCTCCGGCCCGAGCGGCTCGCCGGCGTCCCGGTCGGGATCGCGCACGGGTCGCTCGACCCCGTGATCCCGGCCCAGTTCGCCGCCGAGGCGGAGACGACGCTCACCGCCGCCGGCGCCGACGTGCTCCGGCTGTCCTCGCCGGTGCCACACATGGTCGATCCCGCCTGGATCGAGCCGCTCCGCGACCTCGTCGCCCGAGCGACGGCGACCTGACCCGGGAACCGTAGACTCGCCCGCATGCTGCTGCCCGACGTCGGCCTTGCCGAGCTCCACACGCACCTCGGCGGGTCGGTCGCGTCGGACATCATGTGGAGCCTCGCGCACGAGCAGGGCATCGCGCTTCCGGTCAAGGACTACTGGGAGTTCGACGCGCTCGTGACCGTCTCCGACGCGCGGGGGGTCGAGAGCCTCGACGAGCTCGACGCGATCTACCACTGGACGGAGCTCATCCAGTCGTCACCGCTCGCCGTCGAGCGCTCCATCCACGCCGCGATCGGCGGCGCCTACCGCTCGCAGCGGATCACGACCCTCGAGGTTCGGTTCAACCCGATGAAGCGGAACCGCGGGGGCGAGCGCGATCTCGACCACATCATCCTTGCCGCGATCCGCGGGCTCGACCTCGCGCGGCTCGAGTACCCGCAGGTGCGCGCGGGCCTGATCCTGATGATGGACCGCACCTTCGACGCGCGGCAGAACGAGGTGATCGTCGACAAGGCGGTGCACTGGGCCAGTCGCGGCGTGGTCGGCATCGACATCGCCGGGCCTCGGCCGGGCGGTCTCCGCTACGACTACACGCAGGTCGCGCCGATGGTCGAGACCGCGCGCGCCGCGGGGCTCGGCGTGACGATCCACGTCGGCGAGGAGGGCGCGACGGGTGCGGAGGAGATCGGCGAGGTCGTCGAGTCGCTCCGTCCCGACCGGATCGGGCACGGGATCCTGGCTGCGGGGGACCCGGGCCTGATGGCGCTGATCCGCGAGGCGGACGTCACGCTCGAGGTCTGCCCCACGTCCAACCTCCTCACGAAGGCCCTCGCCGACGAGGACGCGGTCCGCGAGACGTTCCACCGCTTCGTCGAGCACGACGTGCCGTTCACGATCGCCACCGACGGCCCCGAGATGATGGGGACGCACCTCCGCGACGAGTTCGAGCTCCTTCACCGGATCGGGGCGCTCGACGAGGACGAGCTTGCCCGTGCGAACGCCCGTGGCCACGCGGCGGCGTTCGTGGGGCGGGCCGGGCGCGAGCAGGTCTAGGCGGCCTCGGGCCCCTGGCCCGCGACGTCGTCGACGGGATCGGAGCGCGCGGGCTCGTCCTGGCCGGGCTCGTTGTCGAGGTGGAGCCGCTCGAGGAGCTCCCCGGCCTCCTCGTCGGCCTTCTCGACCGTGTCGTAGAAGCGCCCGCCGGTTGCGTCGTCGATCCGGTCCTCCGCGTGGTGGACGGCCTCCATGGCGGCGTAGTCCGCCTCCGTCATCGCCTCGTCGGCCCGACCGAACAGCCGGCGGATGGAATCGAGGATGCCCATCGTTGAACGGTAGATGCTCGACCGGCCGTCGACCAACCGTCTCACGTGGAGCGTCCGCTCCGCGTTCTCCTCCACGTGAGCCGCTCGCGGATCGAGCTGTGGGCCGCGCTCTGGGTCGTGTACCTCGTCTGGGGCTCGACCTACCTCGGGATCAAGCTGGCCGTCCGCACGCTGCCGCCGCTCCTCACCGCGGGGACGCGGTTTCTCGCCGCCGCCGCCGTCCTGGCGGCGATCCTGGCGCTCGCGAGGCGATCGCTCCGCGTCGGCCGGCGCGAGGCGCTCTCGGCGGCGGGCCTCGGCGTCGTCCTGCTCGCGTGCGGCGTCGGCATGGTGCACGTCGCCGAGACGAGGATCGACTCCGGCGTCGCCGCGATGATCGCCGGCTCCGTGCCGCTGCAGATCGTCGTCTGGCGCGCGCTCGCCGGCGAGCGGGTCCCGCGCGCGACGGTCCTCGCGGCCGCCGTCGGCCTCGCCGGCCTCGCGCTCGTGGTGGGTCCCGACGGGCTGGGCGGCGGCTCGGTGGCGGTCGGCCTGCTCGTCATGCTCGCGGCCTCGCTCGCGTGGTCCCGCGGCTCGTTCGTCTCACGGCGGCTCTCGATTCCCGGCGACCCGTTCGTCGCAACGGTGTACGAGATGCTGGGGGGCGGGGCCGTGCTCGTCGCCGCCGGGCTGGTCGCGGGCGAGGCGGGCCGTCTCGACGCCGACGCCCTCCAGCCCGGCCCGATCGCTGCGTGGGCGTACCTCGCGATCGTCGGCTCGGTGGTCGGGTTCAGCGCATACGCGTGGCTCCTCCGGAACGCGCCGATCTCGCAGGTCGTGACGCACCAGTACGTGAACCCGCTCGTCGCCGTCGCGCTCGGGGCGTTGCTCCTCGGCGAGCGCCCGGCGGCCACGACGCTGGCCGGCGCGGCCCTGATCGTCGGCGCCGTCGTCGTCACCGCGCGGCATGAAGGCCGCGCCCCGTCGTCCGCGACCGAGCCGGAGCCCGCGGCGGTCGAGGCGGCGCGCCGGGCCGCGTAGCGCGCCCGCCCTCAGGCGTCGACGTGAGTGCGGCGCGCGGCGAGGAACTCGAGGAGGTCGGAGCGGGTGATGATGGCGACCGGCCTCCCCGCCCGTCCGACGACGACGGCGCCGCCCGACCCGGTCAGCTCGGCGAACACCTCGTCGACCGACGCGCCGGCGTCCACCGTCGCGAGCGGCGGCTGCATCGCGACCGCCACGTCGTCGTTCAGCGCGTCGGGGTTCCGGAAGACGCGGTCGAGCAGGCTGCGCTCGGAGATCGAGCCGACGATGTCGGTCAGCTCGTCCGCGGTCTCGTGGCGCGCGACCGGCAGCTGCGAGATGCCGTAGCGCTGCATGAGGTCGATCGCCGCGCCGACCTTCTTGTGGGCGTCGACGACGACGAGCTCGGGCACCGCGCCGGCGTCGCCGTCCTTCGCCAGGATCACCTCGCCGACGCTTGGGACGGGCGCGCGGCGCTCGATGAAGCCGTACTGGATCATCCAGTTGTCGTCGTAGAGCTTGGTGAGGTATGAGCGGCCGCCGTCGGGGAACGTCATCAGGATCGTCGAGCCCGGACCGAGGCGCTTGGCCAGCTGGAGCGCGGCCCAGGCTGTCGAGCCGCAGGAGCCTCCGACGAGGAGGCCCTCCTCGCGCGCGAGGCGGCGCGCGGTCAGGAACGAGTCGCGGTCCGAGACGCGCACCCACTCGTCGACGACGGACGGGTCGAGCGTCTGCGGCCACGTGTCCTTGCCGATGCCCTCGACCAGGTACGGGTGCATGGGGTGGTCGCCGTCGGCCGTGAAGACCGAGCCCTCGGGGTCGGCGCCGACGATCCGCACCTCGGGCTTGCGCTCCTTGAAGTAGCGACCGATGCCCGTCACGGACCCGCCGGTGCCGACGGAGACGACGATCGCGTCGACCTCGCCGCCGGTCTGCTCCCAGAGCTCCGGGCCCGTCGTCAGGTAGTGGGCCTCCGGGTTCGCGGGGTTCGAGTACTGGTCGGGCTTGAAGCCGCCGGGGATCTCCTCCGCAAGCCGGTCCGAGACCGAGTAGTAGCTCTCGGGCGAGTCGTGCTCGACGGCGGTCGGCGTGATCACGACCTCCGCGCCGTATGCGCGGAGCGTCGAGATCTTCTCCTGGCTCATCTTGTCCGGCATCACGAAGATGCAGCGGTAGCCCTTGCGCGCGGCCGCGATCGCGAGCCCGACGCCGGTGTTGCCCGAGGTCGGCTCGACGATCGTCCCGCCGGGGCGGAGGCGGCCGTCCTGCTCGGCGGCCTCGATCATCGCAAGGCCGATACGGTCCTTGTTCGAGCCGCCCGGGTTCATGAACTCGAGCTTCGCGAGCAGCGTCGCTCCGGTCTCGGAGCCGAACGACGCGAGCTGCACGATCGGCGTCCCGCCGACCAGGTCGAGCAGGGTCGGGTACTCGCGGGTCATGCCGGCGGAAGCCTATAGACCGGTCAGTGCGCCGTGATCCTGCGCGCGCCGACGGGCGGGCTCGACCGCCTGCCGAGCGCCTCGATCTCGACGTTTCGGCCCGACTGCGGTGCGTGGATCATCCGCCCGTGCCCGACGTAGATCCCGACATGCCCGAGACCGTGGAAGAAGACGAGGTCGCCCGGGCGCATGGACGCGAGCCGCACAGGCCGTCCGACCCCGAAGAGCGCGGCCGCGTTGTGGGGCAAGCCGATCCCGAGCCGGCCGTACACCCACGAGACGAGGCCGGAGCAGTCGAAGCCCGACGGCGAGGAGCCGCCCCAGACGTAGGGGACACCCAGCTGCTGCCGCGCGAGTCGCACCGCCTGCCCGCCGAGCGGGATCCTCACCGGCTTCTTCGGAAGGACGAAGTGGGCGGGGCTCACGAGCTGGATCCCGCGGAGGGGAGCGCCGATGTCGGCGTGCGCCGTCTCGCCGGTGAGGCCGAGGAGGGCGACGCAGGCGATCACGGGAATGGCGAGGCGACGAGGCATCGGCGGGGTGAGGCAGCACGGGACGGCGTCGAGGTCGAATGCCGCGCGAACGCGGCGCACCGTCGGTGTCAGCGACCGTGGAACCGTAGCAAGGGCGGGGCCGCCGGGAGGCTGGACCGGGCCGACCGTTCGGCCAGGGCTCGGACGAGCCAACGGGATTCCGCTCGCGAACGCGGGAGGCTCGCTGCAGTTGCGACCGCGAAAGCGGGCGCTTGCTCCTCTGTCAAGTGGTGTGGGGGGGTGTTGCTGTGGGTGTCTTGGGTGAGTGCTCGGTAGACGATGTCGGAGAGGCGGCGTTTGAGTACGCGGAGGGCTTGGCGGTTGCTGTCGCCTGTTGCTTTGCGTCGGGCGATCATGGCTTTGGCTTCGGGGTGCCATTGGGATTGGGTAAGCGCGATGCGGTAGAGGGCGGCGTTGAGTTGGCGGTTGCCGGTGCGGCTGAGGCGGTGGTGGACGCGAGCGGCCGAGGAGACGGGTAGTGGTGCGGTGCCGTTGTGGCGGGCGTAGGCGGCGGCGGAGCGGAAGCGTTCGACGCCGGCGGTTTCACCGACGATCTTGGCGGCGGTGAGCGCGCCGCAGCCGGAGATCGCAAGGAGCGAGGGTGCCAGCAGGCAGACGCGGCTGCTGATCTCGTTCTCGAGCGATTGGATCTCCGTCGTGAGTTGGCGGCAACGCTCGACAAGCTCGCGGGCGAGCCGTGCAACGAGACCGTCCCTGTCTGTGAGCCTTGTGGCAAGCCGCTCCAATGTGCGCGGCCGCTTCAACGATCCGGGTGTGGGTTCACAGGCTGGGTCGAGCTCGTGCAGATGCCAACGCAACCTGTTGATCACCCGTGTTCGCTCTGCCACCAGGTCTTCGCGGTGGTCGACGAGCAGCCGTAGCTCGCGGTCTGGGCCGTCCAGGCGAGCAACGGGGAGCGAGGGTTCTCGGAGTGCGGCGCGCGCGACCGCCAACGCGTCGATCGCGTCTGACTTGCCGTAGCTGCGCGCCCCGTCGCGGGCATGTGCCATCAGCTTCGGTGGCACGCGCACGATCCGCTCGCCGGCGCTGAGCAGGTCGCGTTCGAGCCTGCGTGAGAGGTGCCGGCAGTCCTCGACCGCCCACAGCCTGTGCTCGCCGTAGCCGGCCGCCCAGCCCACCAGCGCGAGATGGTCGCTGGAGCTGGTGCCAAGCGTGCGCTGCGCAAGCTGGCGGCCCTGCTCGTCGATCACGACAAGGGTGTGCGTCCGCTTGTGCGCATCAATCCCGATCGTCACCATGAAACGATCTCCTTTCAGGGAGGAGAGACCGGGATCGGTCGGTGGGCATAGCCCAGTGGGGCCGAAGCACGCTCCTCTCAAGCCACACCGGCCGGTCCCCTTCACACACGCGGGCCGCACAAGCGCCGCAAGCCACAAAGGCACCTTCAGGGAGAGCGAACCCGCGCACCCCACGCAGCATGACACTGGCCTTCAGGGATCTGCCCCGTCGCAGGCGGGGATCCGAGCGGCGGGATTCCGCTTCTGCGGAATCCCGCTCGCGAACAAAGATCAGTGCTTGAAGTGGCGGCGGCCCGTGAGCACCATCGTCGCCCCGGCTGCGCGCACGGCGTCGAGGACCTCGGCGTCGCGCTTCGAGCCCCCGGGCTGGATGATCGCCCGGACGCCCGCTTCGAGGGCGAGCCTTGGCGCGTCCGCGAAGGGGAAGAACGCGTCGGACGCGAGGACGGCCCCCTCGAGCGAGTGCCCGAGCTCGCGCGCCTTGCCGATCGCGAGCCGGACCGCGTCGACCCGGCTCATCTGGCCCGCGCCGATGCCGAGCGTCTGGCCGCCGCGGGCGATCACGATCGAGTTCGATGTGACGTGCTTCGCCACCGTCCACGCGAAGAGGAGCTCCTCCCAGGCTGCCGAGTCGGGGTCGCCGCAGGCGACGTCCATCGCGTCCAGCGGGTCGCCGTCGGCGTCCCGGTCCTGGACGAGCAACCCTCCGAGCACGCGGCGCAGGTCTCGCTCGCTGGTGACGAAGGCTCGTCGCTCGCCGTCGAGCAGAACCCGGGCCTTCTCCTTCGCGGAGAGCTCGGCGAGGGCGGCCGCGTCGTAGCCGGGAGCGAAGACGACCTCCACGAACTGGGTCGCGAGGGCCTTGCCGAGCGCCGCGCCGACCGGCCGGTTGAGCATGACGACCCCGCCGTAGGAGGACACGGGGTCGGCAGCGAGCGCCTTCTCGTAGGCCTGGTCGACCGTCTCTCCGACGGCGACGCCGCACGGGTTCCCGTGCTTGACGATCACGGCGGCCGGGCCGTCCAGCTCCAGCGTCAGGAGCCGGGCCGCGGAGAGATCGGCGAGATTGTTGAACGAGAGCGGCCGGCCCTGGAGCTGCTCGACACGTGCGAGAAGGTGCGTCCGCGCGCCCTTCTGCGCGTAGTACGCGCCGCGCTGGTGCGGGTTCTCGCCGTACGGGAGGTCCAGGTAGCGCTCGAACACGGGAAGGTACGTGTCCGGGAACGCGTCGTCGCGGCCGAGCCAGCCGGCGACCGCGGCATCGTGGGCGGCGGTGCGCTGGAAGGCGCGTGCCGCGAGCCTGCGCCGGGTGGCGTCCGTGATCTCGCCGCGCACCCGGAACTCCTCGACGACGGGCTCGTAGTCCTCCGGGCGGCAGACCGGGACGACGTGCGCGTGGTTCTTCGCCGCCGCGCGGAGCAGTGCGGGGCCGCCGACGTCGATCTGCTCGATCGCGTCCTCCCAGGCGACGTCGAGGCGGCCCACAGTGCGCTCGAAGGGATAGAGGTTGACGCAGACGAGGTCGATCGGGGCGATGTCGTGCGCGCGCAGCTCCGCCATGTCCTCGGGCAGGTCGCGGCGGGCGAGGATGCCACCGTGTACGGCAGGGTGGAGTGACACGACGCGGTGGCCGAGGAGTTCGCCGAAGCCGGTCACCTGCTCGAGCGGCGTCACGGGGATGCGCTCGTCGGCGAGCAGCTTCGCAGAGCCACTCGTCGCGAGTAGCTCGACGCCGAGCCCGGAGAGCTCGCGCGCGAATGCGGCGAGACCGGTCTTGTCGTAGACCGAGAACAGGGCACGGCGGATCGTCATGCGGCAATCAGCTCCTTCACGACCTCGGGCAGGATGCGATGCTCGACGCGCTGGACGCGGGCGCGGAGGGTATCGGGTGTGTCGCCCGGCTCGACGGGAACGGGTTCGGTGCGGATCACCGGGCCCGTGTCGATGCCCTCGTCGACCCAGTGGACGGTCGCGGCGGTCTCGGGGACGCCCGCCGCGAGTACGTCCTCGATCGGGTGCGCGCCGGGGAAGGCGGGCAGCGGCGCCGAGTGCGTGTTGACGACCCGGTGCCCGAAGACCTCGAAGAACCGGGGTCGCAGCAGGTGCATGTACCCGGCGAGCACGACAAGCTCGACGTCCCGGTCGCGGAGCCAGCGAGCCATCGCCTCGTCCCGCGCGTCGCGGCTCGGATGGTCGCCGGCCTCGAACACGGCCGTCGGGATCCCCGCCTCCTCCGCCCGTGCGAGCGCCCGGACGCCCGGCCGGTTCGACGCCACCGCGACGATCGGAAGACGCGCGTCGATCAGCGCCTGGAGGTTCGTTCCCTCGCCGCTCACGAGCACGCCGATCACGCGTCGCTCCAGGCGACGCCGTCCACGCCCGCCTCGAGCCGGCCGATGACGACGTCGGCCGGGCCTGCTTCGGCGGCCGGGACGACGGCGCAGTACCCGATCCCGACGTTGAACACGCGCCGGAGCTCGTCCTCCGGCACACCGTGCTCGGCGAGCCAGCCGAAGACGGCCGGGCGCTCCCACGACGACGGGTCGATGACGGCGCCGAGGCCCTCGGGGAGGACGCGCCCGAGGTTCCCCGTGATGCCGCCGCCGGTCACGTGCGCGAGCGCGCGGACGTCGGCGCGAGCGCGGAGCGAGTGGACGTCGGCGAGGTAGCAGCGCGTCGGGGGCAACAGCAGGTCCGCGTCGAACGGGTCGTCGCCGACGATCCGCCGCACCAGGGAGAAGCCGTTCGCGTGGATCCCCGCGGACGGGAGCCCGACGACGACGTCGCCGGGCTCGGCGCGCGTGCCGTCGATCAGGTCGTCCCGGTCGACGAGCCCCACGACGGTGGCGCAGAAGTCGAGCTCTTCCTCTCGGTAGATCCCGGGGAGCTCCGCGGTCTCGCCTCCGAGGATCGCGCACCCTGCCGCCCGGCAGACCTCGGCCGCGCCTTCGACGAGCTCGACGACCTGCTCGGCGTCGATGGTGCTCGCTGCGACGTAGTCGAGGAAGAAGAGTGGCTCGGCGCCCGTCGTCAGCACGTCGTTGATCCCGTGCGCGGCGAGGTCGGCGCCGCACCAGCGGAGCTTGCCGGCGCGTCGCCCGAGCACGAGCTTCGAGCCGACCGAGTCGGTCGAGGCCGCGAGCAGGCGCCGCTCGTCGATCGCGTAGAGCCCCGCGAACGCGCCGAAGGCTCCACCGACTGCCGGCGTCCGCGTCGAGTCGACCGCGGCACGCAGGCGGTCGACGACCGCCTCGGCGGTCGCGAGCGAGACCCCCGCGGCAGCGTACGTCTGGTCCTCCGGCGGCACGGTGCGAGCGTAGTCGACCGCTCGGCGAGGGTGTCCCCGATACCGTGCCCCGGATGGGTGACGCCCTGGTGGCCTTCGCGGCACGTCACGTCGAGACGTTCAACGAGGCGGTCCGAAGCGGCGATTTCTCCCCGCTGGTGGCGCTCTTCGCGGACGAGGCGACGCTCGAGTTCGCGGGCGTGCCGGTCGGGCCGTTCGTCGGCCGGGAGGCGATCGCCGAGGCGTACGCGGCGCGGCCCCCGACCGACACGATGACGGTCCTCGACGTGCGCCTCGCAGAGGACGGCACCGTCGTCGAGCCCTTCACGTGGACGGCCGACGCCGGCACCCGCACCCGCTCTGGTGAGATGCGCCTCGTCGCCCGAGACGGCCTCATCCACCGGCTCGTGGTGGCGTTCGACTGAGGCGCAGGGTCCGAGGGCTCAGCGTTGTGGCGCCAGCGCCGCCTCGAAGCGGTGCTTCATCGCGAGACCCTCGCCGGGGACGCGCGTCGGGTAGCTCCGCGTGAAGCACGCCCGGCACACGTCCTCCTCCGGGATCCCCGTCGCCCATTGCATCCCGTCGAGCGAGAGATAGTGGAGGCTCGTCGCGCCGACGTGCTCGCGCATCTCCTCGACCGAGCGGTGCGCGGCGGCGAGCTCGGCCTCGTCGGCCATGTCGATCCCGTAGAAGCACGGCGACACGACCGGGGGCGACGAGACGCGGACGTGCACCTCGGCCGCGCCCGCGTCGCCGAGCATCTGGACGAGCGCGCGCATCGTGTTGCCGCGCACGATCGAGTCGTCGACGACCACGAGCCGCCTCCCGGAGATCTCGGCGAGCGGGTTGAACTTCAGCCTGATCCCCTGGCGACGGAGCTCCTGATCGGGCTGGATGAACGTCCGGCCGACGTAGCGGTTCTTGATCAGCCCCTCCTCGTACGGGATCCCTGAGCGCTTCGCGAACCCGATCGCGGCGGGCGTGCCGGAGTCGGGGATCGGCATCACGAGGTCGGCGACGGCCGGCGCCTCCTCCGCGAGCCGCTCGCCCATCCGGACGCGGGCGGCGTGCACGCCGGTCCCGCCGAGCGCAGAGTCGGGCCTCGCGAAGTAGACGTGCTCGAAGATGCAGGCGGCGCTGCGACCCCGCGGGAACGCCTGGGCGGAATGGCATCCGTCGTCGTCGACCCAGACGACCTCGCCCGGGAGGACGTCGCGGACGACGTCGGCGCCGACGAGGTCGAGCGCGCACGTCTCCGACGCGACGACCCAGTCGTCCCCGATCCGGCCGAGCGTCAAGGGCCGGATCCCGAACGGGTCGCGGAACGCGACGAGCGTGCCGTCCGCGATCGCAACGGTCGAGTACGCGCCCTCGAGCCGGCGCATCGCGCCGGCGACGGCCTCGGGCAGGGGGGCCGGGTCGCGGCCGAGCAGGGCTGCGATCACCTCCGTGTCCGACGTGGAGCCGAGGCGAGCTCCGGCGGCAAGGAGCTCGTCGCGTAGCGGCGCCGGGTCGACGAGGTTCCCGTTGTGCGCGAGCGCCACGGTGCGCGCGGCGCCGTGGTGGACGAGCGGCTGCGCATTCGACCAGAACGCGCCCCCCGTCGTCGAGTAGCGCGTGTGTCCGATCGCCACCTCGCCGGGGAGCGCCGAGAGCTTCTCCTCGTCGAACACCTGCGGGACGAGCCCCATGTCGCGCACCGCCGTGACCCGGCCCTGCTCCGAGACCGCGATCCCCGCAGACTCCTGCCCGCGATGCTGCAGCGCGAAGAGACCGAAGTACGTGAGCCGGGCGACGTCGCGCTCGTGCGAGCGGACACCGAACACGCCGCACATCAGGCCGCCCCCTCGTGAGCGCGCGCGATCTCGGCGAGCGGGATCCCGAGGAGCTCGTCGCCGCCGACGGTGCCGATCCGCCGGACCTCGACGTCCGCACCGGTCGGGTGGGGCTGCATTGTTCGCGAGCGGGAATCCGCCGAGCGGATTCCCGCCGCTCGCTCCCCGCCCTCCGGGCGGGGCACATCCCTGAAGGCGCCCGCTGTCGCGGTCGCGGCTTCCTCCGGCGGGACGGCGACGATCACCTGCCCTCCAACCTCGCCGAAGAGCGTCAGGGGGTCGTCCTCGAGGTCGAGGTCTGCGCCGACGCCGCTCCAGAGCGCGGCCTCCGCGAGCGCGACCGCGAGCCCTCCCTCGGCGACGTCGTGCACGAGCGAGGCATGGCGCGCCGCGGCGGTCGCGTGACGGACGAGCGCGGCTTCGGAGGCGAGGTCGAGCGACGGCGACCCGCCCAGCTTCCCCCAGCGGGCCTGCGCCTCCGAGCCGGCGAGCGTGAGCGGCGAGCGCGACCGGGCAAGGAAAATCGCGTCGCCCGCGCGCCAGCCGCGCGGCACGCGTCGCACGTCGGGGACGAGGCCGACGCAGCCCACCACAGGCGTGGGGGGGATCGACCGGCCGTCCGTGTCGTTGTAGAGCGACACGTTCCCGGAGACGATCGGCACGCCGAGCGCCTCGCACGCGAGCGCCATACCCTCGACGGCCTCCGCGAGCTCCCAGCCGATCTCGGGCTTCTCCGGGTTGCCGAAGTTGAGGCAGTCGGTGAAGCCGAGCGGCTCGGCGCCGGTGCACGCGACGTTCCGCGCGGCCTCGAGGACGGCGAGCTCCCCGGCGAGCCGCGGGTCGAGCGCTCCGAGCCGGCCCTGGCCGTCGAGCGTCACGGCGAGCCCGCGCCAGCCCGGCCGCAGCCGGAGCACCGCGGCGTCGAGGCCCGGGCGCCGAATGGTGCGCGACTGGACGAGCTGGTCGTAACGCCGGGTGACGAAGGCGCGCGAGCGGAGCGCGGGGGAGGCGAGCAGCTCGAGGAGCGCCCGAGGCGCAGGGGGCACGGGCGTCGGGCTCTCGGCCGGCGGGACACGGGGGTCGCGCTCGACCGCGTAGCGCGGGCATTCGTCGGTCAGCAGCCGCGCCGGGATCGCGCCGACCTCCTCGCCGCCCCACAGGGCGCGCAGGAGGCCGCTCTCGGTCACCTCGCCGATCACGGCGCGGTGCAGCTCCCAGCGATCGATCACCGCCTCGACGTCGGCGAGCCGCTCGGGGGCGACGATCGCGACCATCCGCTCCTGCGACTCCGAGATCATCACCTCCCACGGCTCCATGCCCTCCTCGCGCTGCGGCACGCGGTCGAGGTGGACGTCGATTCCGTAGTCGACGGCCATCTCCGAGAGCGACGACGCGAGCCCGGCGGCGCCGCAGTCCTGCAGCGAGAGCACGAGACCGCCTTCGACGAGCTCGACCGAGACCTCGATCAGGCGTTTGCCGGTGAAGGGGTCGCCGACCTGGACGGACGGGCGCTTGTCGGCGTCGTCCTCGCCGAGCTCGGCGCTCGCGAGCACCGATGCTCCGCCGATCCCGTCCCGGCCCGTCGTCGCGCCGTAGAGCACGACAAGCGCGCCGGCCGCGGTCGCCTTCGCCCGTACGAGCCGCTCGACCGGAAGCAACCCCACGCACATCGCGTTGACGAGGCAGTTCGACCCGTAGGCGTCGTCGAAGACGACCTCCCCGCCGACGTTCGCGACGCCGACGCAGTTCCCGTAGTGGCCGACACCGCCGACCGCACGCGAGAAGTGGTCGTCGGGAGCGCCGAAGCGCAGCCCGTCGAGCAGCGCGACCGGACGGGCGCCCATCGCGGAGATGTCGCGCAGGATCCCGCCGACGCCCGTCGCAGCCCCCTGGAACGGCTCGACGGCGGTCGGGTGATTGTGGCTCTCGACCTTGAAGGCGACCGCGAGACCCTCGCCGAGGTCGAGCACCCCGGCGTTCTCGCCCGGGCCCTGGAGGACGTCCGGCCCGTCGCTCGGTAGGCGCCGCAGGAGGAGGGCGGAGTGCTTGTACCCGCAGTGT
Source organism: uncultured Actinomycetes bacterium (assembly GCA_963845965.1). Lineage (GTDB taxonomy): Bacteria > Actinomycetota > Thermoleophilia > Gaiellales > Gaiellaceae > Gaiella. The sequence goes on from CAWJUF010000003.1 coordinate 169,114, forward strand.
TCCGACCAGAGCAGCGAGAAGACCGCGAGCTCGAAGTGGTTGGGCTCGCGGTCGAGGAGCGAGACGATACGAGCGTGCTCCCCGTCCGTGAGGCCGAGCTGACGATGGAGCGGCTGTTCCGCGACCGAGCTCAGGAGGCCAGTCTACCCGGGCCGTCGGGCTGCGCCGCCCTGCCGCTAGCGTCGCCCGGATGCATCGGCGCGACCTCGTCCTCCTCCTCGCGCTCGCGTCGATCTGGGGCGCGTCGTTCCTCTTCATCAAGGTCGCCGTCGAGGACCTCGTGCCCGCGGTCGTGGTCCTCGGGAGGCTGCTGGTCGGCGTAGTCGTCCTCGTGCCCGTCGTCGTCCTGCGCGGCGCGGTCCCCGACGTGCGCGCGATGTGGGTGCCGTTCCTCGTCCTCGGAACGCTCAACAACGCGGTGCCGTACTGGCTCCTCGCATTCGCGGAGACGCGGATCGACTCGGGCCTGGCGGCGGTGATCCAGGCGGCGGCGCCCATCCTGACCGTCGTGCTGGCGACGCGGATCGACCCCTCACAGCGCGTCCGCGGCGTCCGGCTCGTGGGGGTCGGGCTCGGCTTCGTCGGCGTCGCTCTCCTGGTCGGCGTCCAGAAGGGTGGCCAGCTCGTCGGCGCGCTCGCGGTGCTCGGCACGGCGACGTGCTACGCGCTCTCCGTCCTGTACGCGGGGCGGGCGGTCCGGTCGTTCGCGCCGCTCGAGGTGACCATCGGGCAGCTTGCCGTCGGCACGCTGCTCGCGGCCCCGGTCGCGCTCGCCCAGCTGCCGTCCGAAGCGCCGCCGGCGAAGGCGGTCGCGGCGATCGTCGCCCTCGGTGCGCTCGGCACCGGCCTCGCCTATCTCCTCTACTTCACGCTCATCGCGCGCGCGGGCGCCTCGCGGGCGATCCTCGTCACGTATCTCGTGCCGGCCTTCGCCCTGCTCTACGGGACGGTGATCCTCGACGAGCCGGTGACGGCGTCGGCGCTCGCGGGGCTCGTGCTGATCCTCGGCGGGACGGCGCTCGGGACGGGGGCGCAGCTGCGGCGCGGGTAGCGTGGCGCCGTGAGCCGGTACTGGACCCTGATCCTGCTCCTCGGCGCGATCTGGGGCGCGTCCTACCTCTTCATCAAGGTCGCGGTCGAGGGCGGCTTCGAGCCGGCACCGCTGATGTGTGCCCGGGCGGCGATCGCCGCGGCCATCCTCTTCGGGTACCTCACGCACTCGATGGGAGCGGCGCGCGCGGTGACGGAGCTGCGCGCCTCCTGGCGTCGCTGGATCGTGCTCGGGGTGATCGCGAACGCGCTCCCGTTCTGGCTCGTCGGCTGGGGCGAGAAGCACGTCGACTCGGGGGTCGCGGCGATCGCACAGTCGACGGTGCCGCTGTTCACGCTGCTCCTCGGTCTTCGCTTCCTCCCGCACGAGTCGGTCTCGCGAGGTCAGATCGCCGGGCTCGGGCTCGGACTCGCCGGCGTCGGCGTCCTCGCGGGCGGAGGCCCGACGAGCGGCTGGTGGTTCGTTGCCGGCACGCTGGCGGTCGTCCTCTCGTCGCTCGCGTACGGTGCCGGTGCGGTGCTCGCGCAGCGAAGCGTGAGCGACACTCCCGGGCCCGTGCTCGCGACCGGCGCCATGCTCGCCGCGTCGACCGCGCTTCTACCGCTCGCAGTGCTCCAGCACCCGACGGCGACGCCGAGCGGCGACGCGCTTCTCTCGCTGCTTGCGCTCGCGCTCCTCGGGACGGCGCTCGCGCAGCTGCTCTTCTTCCGGACCGTGCGCCTCTTCGGCGGGCGCCGGCTCAGCCTCGTGACGTACCTGATGCCCGGGTTCGCGCTCGTGTACGGCGCTCTCCTCCTCGACGAGCCGATCACGGCCGCCGCGCTCGGTGGGCTCGCGCTGATTCTGGCCGGAGTGGCGCTCGGCTCCGGCGCCTCTCCCTCGCGCCGCGTCGACGCGGCCGAGGCGCGCGCCGCGTGAACGTCTCGCTCCGTCCCGCGACGCGCGACGACGTGCCGTTCCTCGCCGGCCTCGCGGCAGACCCCGACGTCGCGCCGTTTCTCGCCGTGTCGCGCGCGTCGTCGCCCGAGGCGATCGCCGAAAGGGTCGCCCGCTCGGAGAGCGAGCCGGACGGCTTCGGTGTTCTGGTGATCGAGGTCGACGACGCCCCGGCGGGCACCGTCACGTGGGAGCTCGTCAACCGGCGCTCGCGGATCGCCTCCGTGAGCGCCGTCGCGATCGACCCGTCGCTGCGCCGGCGCGGGGTCGCGGTCGTCGCCGCGCGGGCCTTGCAGCGACACCTGCTCGGCGAGCGCGGCCTCCATCGCCTCCAGATGGAGGTGTACGGCTTCAACGAGCGCGCGCTCCGTTTCGCCGAGCGGGCCGGCTGGGTGCGCGAGGGCGTCCGCCGCAGCGCCTACTGGCGCAACGAGGCGTGGGTCGACGGCGTCCTCTTCGGGATCGTCGAGGAGGATCTCGACGACGGCTGAGCGTAGGGCGCCACAACGGTGTCAGACACCGTTTTCTGTCAAGCGTTTGCCTGTGCCAACTCTGCGCCGATCGCTCCACAGGCGCCGGGCGCCACGATCCCGCCCGCCATGCGGGATCGGTGCCTCACGTCCATCCCGCCGAGACGACGGGCCGGCCGCGGGCCCGGCGTTTTTCGGCCAGGTGGGCTGTGGGTGAATCGGCACGAGCTGGGCACACCAATCCTCTTGACACACATCGGTGTCTGACACCGTCGCCGACCGCGTGCTCAGCCTTCGCATCGTCTCAGACGCGAAGTAGGCTCACACCACCCCACTGAAGAGAAGGAGTTGCAATGGCGTTCCTCGTCGCCTTGGGCGTGTTCGTCGCCGCCATCCTCGTCGGAGTCATCCTGTTCGTGACCGGCCACGTCGTGCTCGGGCTCTGCGCCCTGCTCGCAAGCCTGCCGTTTGCGCTCGCCAGCTGGGTGAAGTGGGCGGACCGCGGGATCTGACGCCGAGGAGCGCGTCCCTAGCGCCCACCTGATCCCGCCGGGCCGGGGGGCCCCTACGCCGCCACGGGTGCGACCTCGCCCTCGGCGACGGCGACAACGTCGCGCCGGCGCAGAAGGGCGAAGAGCATCACGGCTCCGAGCGCGAGCAGCATCGCGCTGCCGAGCCAGGCGACGTGGAACCCGTCGACCAGCGCCTCTGCCTGGTCGGCGGGCGTCGGTCGGTGGCCGAGCGACGAGAGGGTGTCGGTGGTCTTGTTCGTCGCGAACGTCGAGAGGAGGGCGAGTCCGAGCGCGCCGCCGATCTGCTGCGAGGTGTTGAAGAGCCCCGATGCGAGGCCGGCGTCGTCGGTCGGGATCCCGCTCGTCGCGATCAGCGTGATCGGGACGAAGACGAGCCCCATCCCGACCGCCGTCAGCAGGATTCCGGGCAGCAGGTCGGTGACGTACGACGAGTCGGGCGTCAGGCGCAGGAAGAGCAGCAGCCCGACGACGGCCAGGCCGAGGCCGATCAACGGCACCTCGCGCGCGCCGAGGGCGGGCACGAGCTTCTGCGAGACCGCGGCGCCGACGATCACGCCGAGCGTGAACGGCACGAACGCGAAGCCGGCCTCGAGCGGCGAGAAGCCGAGCACGCGCTGGAGATACAGCGTGTTGAAGAAGAACATCGCGAAGAGCCCCGCGGCGACGATCAGCATCGCGACGTTCGCGCCGCGCACGGTCTTGACCGAGAAGATCGAGAGCCGCACGAGCGGCTCCGCGGAGCGGCGCTCGATGAGCACGAACGCGACGAGCAGCACGGCCGAGAGCGCGAGGAAGCCCAGGACCTCGGCGGAGCCCCAGCCCGACTCGGCCGAGCGAACGATCCCGTACACGAGCGCGATGAGCCCGGCGGTCACGGTCGTCGCGCCGGCGACGTCGAAGCTCTTGTGCGCGTGCTCGTCCTTCGACTCGGGCACGAAGCGTAGGGAGAAGAGGAAGGCGGCGATCCCGACCGGGATGTTGACGAAGAAGATCCACGGCCAGGAGAACATTTCGACGAGGAACCCGCCGAGGACGAGGCCGACGGCGCCGCCGCCGACCGCGATCGCGGCCCAGACGCCGAGCGCCTTCGTGCGCTCGGGTCCCTCGCGGAAGGTCGTCGTCACGATCGAGAGGGCGGCAGGCGAGACCAGCGCCGCGCCCAGGCCCTGGATGCCGCGCGAGACGATCAACATCGTCTCGCCCGTCGCCAGCCCGCAGGCGAGCGACGCGCACGTGAAGACAATGAGGCCGGCGAGGAACACGCGCTTGCGCCCGATCAGGTCCCCGGCGCGTCCGCCGAGGAGGAGGAACCCGCCGAAGAGCAGCGCGTAGGCGTTGACGATCCACTGCAGGCTCGACTCGGACAGGCCGAGGTCGGCCTGGATCGACGGCAGCGCGACGTTCACGATCGTCGCGTCGAGGATCACCATGAACTGCGCGAGGCAGACGAGCACGAGGACGAGCCAGGGGTTGACGCCGTGCGCGCGCGGGTTCACGCCGTGGACGGTACAGAGCCAGCGGGTGACGAGGTTCGGCTACCCGCACTTCGGCGCTCATTGTCGAGACGACGCCCCTCGAGCATGGGACTGGACGACCGGCTCACGGGAGCAGCTCCGGCCATATGGCGCGAGACGCCGACCGGAGCTGCGTGAACGAGAGCTCGCCGCTGACTACGGCCGCGTGCCCGTGGGCGAAGCAGGCGTAGCAGGAGTAGCAGCGGCCTCTCCGGGTGCGATCTCCCGGGCCTTCTCCTGCAGGGTCTCCGTGAGCTTCTCGCCCTGCTCCCGGCCGTGCTCCTTCGCGGTGTCGATCGCCGCGCTGCCTGCTTCCTGCACGACGTCCTTCCCGCGCTCGACGGCCTCGCGGCCGGCTTCGACGGCCGAGGCCTTGACGTCGTCGGACATCGGTCCGATCCGTTCGTCCTCGATCCGGGTCGACGGCGTCAGCAAGCCGACGATGAACCCGACGGCAGCCCCGCCGATCGTCAGGCCGACCGGATTCCGCTCGGCAAGGCGCTTCATGCGGCCCGCGCTGCGGGTGACGTCCGACCCGTCGGGAGCAGCATCCCCGACCTTGGACGAGACGCCGCTGACGGTGCCGACGATCGCGTCCTTCTTCGCACCGACCCAGTCCTTCGTCCTCGTCGGCACGTCGGCCTTGTAGGAAAGCGCGTCGGCCGTCTCGGCCATCTGGTCGCGCGTCTCCTCAATCTCCCGCTTCAGCTCGTCTGATGTTTGAGCCATTCCACGTCCTCCTTCACCGATTCGATTGTCTGCTTGGGCACCGGGGTGCCGATTTCGTCGATCTTCTTGCGGCCGTAGAGCGCGAGCGGGATCGCCACGACGACCCACAGCAGGGCGGCACACAGTGCTGCGAGCCAGTTGGGCATGACCCCGTCGAGCGCGAGCACGAGAAACGCGGTGAACGCACCGAGCGCGAGCAGCGCAGCACCCCCTGCTGCCGCGAACGCTGCCACGCCGATCCCGGCGGTCTTTCCTTTCTCGGCCATCTCCTGCTTGGCAAGCTCGACGTTCTCCTGCACCTCGAGCTTGACGAGGTCGACTTCCTGGTGGACGAGCGTGCTCACCTGATGCGTGAGATCCTTGACGAGCCCGATAGTCGAGCGCTTCCGGAGGTCCGGGCCGTTCACGGTCGTCATCTAGGCGCTCCCCCGGCAGGCAGGCTCGGCCGGGTCTGGTACGCGTCTCCGCCGAAGTTGCTCCGCTGCTCGGCGTACCGCCGATCGGCCGAGGCCTTCACGAAGCGAGACGCGACGAAGCCGCCGAGCACGCCGGCTCCGGCCGTGAGCCAGGGGCGGCGCCGGGCAAAGCTCTCGACATCCGAGATGATCTGGTCGGCGTGTGCGGACTGGAGATAGCCGCCGAGATCCTCGGCTCGCCGTGCGATCTCCGCGACCATCTTCGCCGGCACGTCCTTGCCGTCGCTGCGCAGCTGATCGACTCCGGACTGCAGCGCAGTGCCGACTGCCTGAACCTGCTCGCCGGCCTGGGTCGAACGCTGACCGAGCTGCTCGCGGATTTGGAATCCAGCCTGGTCGCCGAGCTCCTGGGCCTTCGTCGAGATCTGTTCCTGTGTCGCGGACGCGAGCTCCGCGCCTTTTTCCTTCATGTCTGCGACCGCGCCACTTGAGGGCGTCTCGGTCGTTCTTGCCGACATAGGGATGCTCCTTTCGAGCTGCGTGAGTGAGGAGAGAGCCTTCCCGTGCCGCGAGTCGCCAAACGTCCGTTAGCCCCCCGTTTCACGCGTCGGCTCGGGCTCCGCGTCCGTCGTCGTCTTGCGGCCGGCTTCAGTCGTGACCCAGACACATGAGAACGCCCGCCGACGTCGGCTGGTCATAGGATGTCGCCATGGCCACCTTCCTGCACACGATGGTCCGGATCACCGATCCCGAGCGAAGCCGCGGCTTCTACGAGGCGCTCGGCTTCCGCTTCACCCACGACATGGACATCGTCAGAAACGGCGAGCGAGAGGCCACGAACTACTTCTTCTCGCTCGGCGACGACGAGAGCGTCCTCGAGCTGACGTACAACCACGACGGGCGCTCCTACGAGCTGGGGACGGCGTACGGGCACATCGCGATCGGCGTCGACGACCTCGACGGCACGCTCGCGGCCCTGAAGAACTCCGACGGCATCGAGCCCGAGCGACCTCCGTACCAGGTCAGCGAGGGCGGCTCGCGCATCTGTTTCGTGAGAGATCCCGACGGCTACCGGATCGAGCTGATCGAGCGCTCCGACCACTGACGGCCGACCGTTCCGGGTCATTCGTGAGAAGCTCGGGCGGTGGCTGACGAGGAGCGAGCCCGCGCCGCCGTCCGGGGCGCCGAGCGCTTCCTCAACGCGTGGCACGGCGGCCCCGCCGCACGGGGCCGCCTGCTGGAGGTCGCGGACGCGATCGACGAGGAGGAGCGGTTCGACCGCTACGGGTCCGGCGAGCGGATCGAGCGGCTCGAGCAGCGCGTGGCCCACCTGCTCGGCAAGGAGGCCGCGGTGTTCATGCCGAGCGGGACGATGGCGCAGCCGATCGCCCTGCGGATCTGGAGCGAACGACGCGGCATCCGCACTGTCGCCTTCCATCCGACGTGTCACCTCGAGCTCCACGAAGAGAAGGGCTACGAGCGGGTGCACGGACTCCACGCCAGGCTCGTCGGCGATCCGAACCGGCTGATCACGCTCGACGACCTCGAGGCGATCCGCGAGCCGGTGGCCGCGCTGCTCCTGGAGCTGCCGCAGCGCGAGATCGGCGGGCTCCTGCCGTCCTGGGACGACCTCGTGGCCCAGGTCGGATGGGCTCGGGAGCGGGACGTCGCGGTGCACCTCGACGGAGCCCGCCTCTGGGAGTCGCAGCCCTTCTACGGCCGGCCGCACGCGGAGATCGCGGGGCTCTTCGACAGCGTCTACGTCTCCTTCTACAAGGGGCTCGGCGGGATCGCGGGCGCCGCGCTCGCGGGTGACGCCGCGCTGATCGCCGAGGCGCGCGTGTGGCAGCGGCGCCAGGGAGGGAACCTCGTCACACTGCACCCCTTCGTGGTCGCGGCCGAGGTCGCGCTCGACGAGCGACTCGACCGGATCCCCGTCCACGCCGACCACGCCCGCGCGCTCGCCGCGGCCCTGACGGAGGTCGACGGGGTCGAGGTGGTGCCCGACCCGCCGCAGACGCCCCTCTTCCACGTCCTGCTGCGCGGCGATCGGGAGCGACTGGCCGACGCGGCGCTCCAGGTCGCGGAGGAGCGGAAGGTCTTCCTGTTCGCGGATCCGAGCTCGACCACGTCGCCGAGCTGGCAGCGCCACGAGGTGATGGTCGGCGATGTCACGCTGGCGCTCGAGCCCGACGAGGTGCGCGACCTCTACGCCGACGTGGTCGCGCGCGCGGCCGCGCCGCGCCCGCCGCGCAGGCGCCGAGCCGATGCCGGCGCTACGCGCCGGTCGCGGCGCTGAGGCGGCGTGCGGAAGAGCGACCGCTCGTGCGCACGATGCCGAGCGTGACGTACGCGGTCGGCCGGTCGGGGAGCCACAGATCCCGGAGAACATGGGAGACTCCCCGTGTGCCGTACACGATCTTCCACGCAGGCGAGCTCGAGTGGCATCCGCGCCGGGAAGGTGACCCGCGCCTCGTCTCCGAGCTGTCGGACGTGATGACGAGGTCGCGCGCCAACCTCTTCCGCTATCCGCCCGGCGCGATCGGCCGGCGTCACATCGACCCGGTGCAGGAGGAAGTCTTCGTCGTCCTCGACGGCACGCTCACGATCCACATGGGCGAGGGGGACGACCCGGAGCGCCACGAGCTCCGGCGAGGCAGCGTCCTCGTCGTGCAGCCCGGGACGGCGCTCCAGCTCTCGAACCGCGGGGACGACGAGCTCCGGCTCTTCGTCTACGGCGCGCCGCCCGAGCGGGGCGAGGCGACGTTCCTGCCTTCGGTGTCCGACTTCAGTCGGACACCTCCCTCCGACGCCTGACCCGCGAGCCCAGGTGTCCGACTCGAAGTCGGACACCGGGAGCGCCTCAACCGACGAAGCGGGCCACCCGCGCGGCGATCTCCCCGCCCTTGTCCTCCTGGAGGAAGTGGCCCGCGCCGGCGACGATCTCGGCCGGGACCGCGCCAGGGATGTGCGCCGCCATGCGCTCGGCATGCGCCGGCGAGAAGACGCGGTCGGAATCCGAGAACAGGACGAGCGCCGGCTTCTCCCAGCGGGTGAGCGCCTCCTGCACCTCGAGCATCGCTGCCGCCGACGGGTGGTCGGGCTCCGTCGGGACGAGCTCCGGGAAGGCGAGCGCGCCCGCCTTCGACTCCCCGACCGGGAACGGTGCGTCGAAGCCGCGGATCGCGTCGTCGTCGAGCTGCGACACGCAGGCGACCTGCACGAGCCTGCTCGCCGTGAAGTCCGTGCCGACCTCCCGCACGAGTGCGCGGAAGCGAAGCCACTGCTCGGACGGGGCTCCGACGCCGACGCCCGTGTTGAGGAGCACGAGCCGCGCGATGCGGTCGGGGTGCGTGACGGCGAAGCGGAGCCCGATCGGCCCGCCCCAGTCGTGGACGACGAGGGTCAGCTCGCGCAGGTCGAGCTCGCGCGCGAGTCGCTCGATCGATCGGTAGTGCATCTCGTACGAGTACGCGGCCTGGTCGACGGGCTTGTCCGAGCGGCCGAAGCCGAAGAGGTCCGGGACGACGACGCGGCCGGCGCCGGCGAGCACCGGGACCATGTGCCGGTAGAGGAATCCCCACGTCGGCTCGCCGTGGAGAAGGAGGATCGGGTCTCCGGCACCCTCCTCGACGTAGTGCATCCGCAGGCCGGCTTGCTGGACGTAGCGTGGCTCGTAGGGCCAGCCGACGAGGTCCTGGAAGCGCTCGTCCGGCGTGCGGTACGCGCCCACGCGGCGACTTTACGCTACGACCGATGAGCGACACCGTGCCCCACCCGCCGCCGTCGCACCGCCGCGTGCTCGTCGGGTACTTCACGCTGTCGGGCCTCTACACGCTGTCGGCGGCGCTGATCTGGGGCGTGAACACGCTCTTCCTGCTCGACGCCGGCCTCTCGTTCTTCGAGGTGTTCGTCGCGAACGCCTCGTTCTCCGCCGGGATGGTGCTGTTCGAGGTGCCGACCGGCGTCGTCGCGGACACGCTCGGCAGGCGGGTGTCGTTCCTCCTCTCCGTGGCGGTGCTCTCGGCGACGACGCTGCTCTACGTCGCGCTCGCCCAGGTCGGACGCGGGCGTCGTCGCGTTCTCGGTGGTGTCCGTCGCGATGGGTCTCGGCTTCACCTTCTACTCGGGCGCGATGGAGGCGTGGCTCGTCGACGCGCTCGCGGTCACGGGGTTCACGGGCGCGCTCGACTCGGTGTTCGCGCGCGGCCAGCAGATCACCGGCGCCGCGATGCTCGTCGGGACGGTCGGCGGCGGGCTGCTCGGCCAGATCGACCTCTCGATCCCGTACGTCGTCCGGGCCGTGCTGCTCGTCGTCGTCTTCGTCGTCGCGTACGCCGTGATGTTCGACCTCGGCTTCCAGCCGCGGCGCGTGACGGTGTCGGCGCTGCCCGGCGAGATCGCGCGCAACGCGCGGGTGGGCGTCGCGTACGGGTGGTCGCAGCAGCCGCTCCGGCTCCTGATGCTCGCGTCGTGCGTGCAGCTCGGCTTCTTCACCTGGGCGTTCTACGCGGCGCAGCCGTACCTGCTCGACCTGCTGGAGAGCGACGCGGTCTGGGTGGCCGGGCTCGTTGCAGCGGGCATCGCCCTCTCGACGATCGCCGGGAACCAGCTCGTCGAGGTGCTCTCGCGCCGCTGCGGCCGCCGGACGACGCTCCTGCTCGGAGCCGCGGCGGTCGAGACCTGCGCCGCCGTCGCGCTCGGGCTCGTCTCCTCCTTCTGGCTCGCTCTCCCGGCGCTGCTGCTCGTCACCGCGGCGTCCGGCGTCACGAGCCCGGTCAGGCAGGCGTACCTCCACCAGATCGTGCCGAGCGAGCAGCGCGCGACCGTCGTCTCGTTCGACTCGATGGTCTCGAACACGGGCGGGATCGGCGGCCAGCTCGGGCTCGGCGCGCTGGGCGAGAGCCGCTCGATCGGCTCCGCGTTCGTCGTGGGCGGGCTCGTGACGGGCCTCGCGCTGCCGCTCCTCGCGCGCGTGCGTGCGATCGGCGGGGCGCCGGACAGGATCGGCCCGCGAACGGCCGGGGTGGAGGGCCCGTGCGCCGGAGCGGGGCTGCCCGACGTCGTCGCGGTCGAGACGGAGGCGTACGCCCGCGTCTGAGTCGCCGGCCGGCGGCGCTCTGTTTCCACCGGCTTCCGATCTGTTACGATATATCGCGATATGCCAACGATCATTCACGCGAAAGGGGCGAGGCTGAAGCCACGCCCCGACGTGAAGAGCTGAAAGGAGACTCGATGACGGCACATGCCATCACCGGTCAGCGGTACCACCGCGACGACCGGATCCGTTTCATGACCGGCCGCCACGGCCGGCGCCGGGGCCGCCCCTTCGGGCCCGGCAACGCGTTCGGGCGCCGCGCCGGCCGCGGCGACATCCGCGCGGCGATCCTCGCGCTTCTCGCCGAGGAGCCGATGCACGGCTACCAGATCATCCAGGAACTCGCCGAGCGGACCGGCGGCGTCTGGCGGCCGAGCCCCGGGTCGGTGTACCCCACGTTGCAGCAGCTCGAGGACGAGGATCTCGTCCGCGAGACCGCGTCGGAGTCCGGCAAGCGCGTCTACGAGCTCACCGACGCCGGCCGGGAGCAGGCCGCAGTAGCGCCTGCGCCGTGGACGGCGGTCGCCGGCGAGAGCGAGAGCGAGCTCGATGGCGCTCCGCGACCTCGCGCACCAGGTGCTCGCGGCGACGCGCCAGGTCGCCCACGCGGGCACCGCTTCCCAGATCGAGGCGGCCCAGGCCGTGCTGCGCGACGCGCGGCGCGCCCTCTACCGCCTGCTCGCCGAGGAAGAGGGCGACGAATAGGAAGGAGGGGGGAGCGGCAGCTCCCCCACCTCCCTTCCGGGCGGTCAGTCGATCGCGTGCTTGGCGCGGAACACGCCGTCCGGATCGACTTCCGCCCGAATCTCGACGAGCCGCTCGTAGTTCCCGCCCGGGTAGAGCGTGCTCGCATCCGCATCCCGCTCGGCAAAGTTGAAGTACGTGCTGCGCGAGAGCCACGGCCCGGCTGCGCCGCGGATCGCCGCAATCCGACCGTCGATCGCCGGGACCATCGCCGGGCTCGGGGCCATGGCGACCGAGTACATGACGTAGGGCGCCTCGAAGTGCGAGAGCACGCCGCCGTTGGGGTCGGGCCTCCCCAGCGCGCCCTCGAGGTGCCTCACCTCGACGGAGAGGAGCGGCGCCGTCCCGTCCATCGCCGCCGCGCGGACGATGGCGTCGGCCGCAGCGGCGTCGAACCCGTCTAGCATCCAGCCCTCGCCGCGTCCCGGAACCGGGCCGGGCGGGTCCTGGTGGAGCTGCGTGAGCGCGGCGGCGGGCACCATCGCGAACGTGTCGAGCTCCGGCGCGAGGTCGCGCAGCGGCCCGAGCAGCTCCCGTCCCGCCTGCTCGTCGCCGAGGAACGCGGCCTCGACGACGACGAGCTGCCGGCCGCGGAGCGCCTCGGGCATCTCCGGGATGGGCGGGATCTGGAGCATCCGGCCGACCGACGTGACCTCCTCGGGGGCCTCCTTCGTCCAGTTCGCCCACGCCCCCAGCACCTCGGCCGCGCGCTCCATCGGCCAGACGAGCCAGCCGGCGTACGCCTCGGCGACGGGGTAGAGCGCGATCTCCACCTCGGTCACGATGCCGAAGCTGCCACCGCCTCCGCGAAGTGCCCAGAAGAGGTCGGCGTTCGACTCGCGGTCGGCCCTCACGACCTCGCCGTCGGCCGTCACGACCTCCGCCGAGAGGACACTCGACGAGGAGAGCCCGTGCTTGCGCGCTAGCCAGCCAATGCCGCCGCCGAGCGAATACCCGACGACACCGACGTCGTGCGCGGAGCCGTGCAGCGCGGTGAGCCCGTGCGGGACGGCCGCTGCGACGACGTCGGCCCAGATCGTCCCCGCGGCGACGCGCGCGGTGAGACCCTTCGGGTCGACCTCGACGCCGGTCATCCGCGACGTGTTGACGAGCATCGTCCCGTCGAAGGGCGTGCCCGGCGCGCCGTGCCCGGTGCCCTGGACGGCGATCCTGAGCCCGAGCGTGCGGGCGTAGTCGACCGCGTCGACCACGTCGTCGACGGTCTCGGGGAGCGCGACGACGGCGGGACGCTGATCGACGGCCAGGTTCCAGGCGCGACGGGCGTCGTCCCAGCCGGGATCGGTCGGAAAGACGAGGACGTCGGACGAGGCGGCGGTGCGGAGCGTGCTGCGGGCGTCGGTGAGTTGTGACATGTGGGAGTCTCCTCTGAGCGGTTCGATGTCGTGCACCGAGCCTGGCGGCCGTGCCACGAGGGGACGGTGCGGTTCCCCGCACGGTGGCCGGGCGTCAACCGGCTTCAGTGGGTGCGGGCGAGCGCCTCGGCCGCGACGGCCGCGAGGCGGGCGGCGTCCTCGAGCGCTCCCTCGACCGACCCGGCGAGCTCGACGAGCGTCACGCACGAGATCCCCTCCGGGAGATCCCCGGGCGCGGCGTCGCCGGCGACGATTCCGGCCGGGACGCCGAGCTCGTGCGCTTCGCGAGTGACGTGCCCCACCACCTTGCCCGCGAACGACGTGGCGTCGAGGCGGCCCTCGCCGGTGAGGACGAGCGACGCGCTCTCGAGCGCGTAGCGCAGGCCGACCATGTCGGCGACGAGCGCCGCCCCGGGGACGAGCCTCCCACCGTACGCGGCGATGCCTCCAGCGAGGCCTCCCGCGGCACCGGCGCCGGGCAGGTCGCGGACGTCGACCCCCGGCTCGCGCCGGTAGCGGTCGGCGAGAAGCTCCAGCCGCCGCTCGAGCTCCTGCACCGCCGCGGCGTCGGCGCCTTTCTGCGGGCCGAAGATGCGCGCCGCGTCGACGAAGGTCGTCGAGACGTCGCAGGCGACGACGACGTCCGTTCCGCGGAGGTCGAAGTCGAGCGCCTCGAGCGCGCCGAGCCCGCCGTCGACGGTCGCCGAGCCGCCGACCGCCACGATCGCGCGCCGGACGCCCGCGTCGAGCGCTGCCCGCAAGAGCTCGCCCGTGCCGAACGTGGTTGCGACGAGCGGGTCGTTCTCGGCGACGAGCGCGAGCCCGCTCGCACGCGCCATCTCGATCACGGCGGTGTCGCCGCGCACGCCCCACTCCGCGTCGACCGGATCGCCGAGCGGGCCAGTCACGAGCGCGCGGCGTCGATCCGCCGGCGTGGGGCAGAGGACGTCGAGGGTGCCTTCGCCGCCGTCCGCGAGCGGAAGCGCCATCGCGGGGCGGCCGGCCCGCCCGACCCCCTCGGCGAGCGCGGCTGCCGCCTCGCCCGCGGTCAGGCTGCCGCGGAACTTGTCGGGGCAGCAGAGGACAGGGCCGCCGCGCGTCATCCGGCGCGCATCAGCTCGGCCGCCCGCTCGGCGACCATCACGGTCGGCCAGTTCGTGTGGCCGCGCGGGAGCGCCGGAATCACCGATGCGTCGACGACCCTGAGCCCGTCAACACCGCGCAGCCGGAGCTCGGGCGTCACGACCGCCTCGTCGTCCTCGCCCATGCGGCAGGTCCCGACCGGGTGATAGAGCGTCTGCGAGCGCGCGCGGAGGTGGGCATCGAGCGCCGCGTCGTCCGCGGCCTCCTCTCCGGGTAGCAGCTCGCACGTCACGTGGCGGGCGAGCGGCGTCTCGGCCAGGACCCGGCGCGCCAGTCGGACGCCCTCCCGCAGCGTCCGGGCATCCTGTCCGTCTGGATCGGTGAGATAGCGCGGGTCGATCTCGGGCGGCGCGAGCGGGTGGCTGGACGCGAGCCGCACCTCGCCGACGCTCCGCGGCTGGAGCAGCGCCGCGGCGACGGTGACACCGTCCTGCGACGGCGGCGCCGTGCCCTCCTCCTCGAACAGCACCGGCGCGAAGATCAGCTCCAGGTCGGGCGCCGGAGCCGCCGGGTCGATGCGCACGAACGCGACGGCCTCGGCGACGTTCGAGGTGAGCGGCCCGCGGCCCGCGACGAGCCAGCGAGAGCAGATGCCGCGGCCGCTCGGCGCTGTAGAGCGTCTCGGCATCGACCGCGGCGAGAACGCCGTTCGCCAGGTGGTCGCGGAGGTTCCGGCCGACCCCGGGCGAGGCGTGGACGACGCGAAGGCCGTGCCGCTCGAGCTCCTCCGGCGGCCCGATCCCCGAGAGCAGGAGCAGCCTCGGCGTGTCGATCGCGCCCGCGGCGAGCACCACCTCCTGGGCCGCGTGGGCCTCCTCCTCGTGCCCGGCTCCGCGCAGGAGGTAGGCGACGCCCCGAGCCAGGCCGCGCTCGACGAGCAGCCGCGTGGCGCGCGCGCCCGTGAGCACCGTCAGGTTGGGCCGGTGCAGGGCCGGGCGCAGGTAGCCGTCGACGACGCTGAAGCGGCGGCCGCGACGGATCGAGACCGGCGTGAGCCCCGCGCCCTCGTTGTCCGCGCCGTTGAGGTCGGCCGAGCGGGGGATCCCCGCGGCGGCCGCGGACTCGAGGAAGTCCTGCGTGAGGGGGCTCGGCCGCCGCTGGACGGCCCGTGGGAAGTGCGTGTCGCTCCGGGCGTATGCGCCGGCGACGTCGTCCCAGCCCCAGCCGGCCGGCCAGGCGTCGTGGTCGGCGCGATTCCCGCGGATCGCCATCATCGCGTTGATCGAGGCCGACCCGCCGAGCACCTTGCCGCGCGGGAAGACGATCCTCCGTCTGTCGAGCGCGTCCTGCGGGACGGTGTCGTAGCCCCAGTCGAGCGTAGACCGGAACAGCTTCGAGAACGCCGCCGGGACGCGGACGTGCAGCTTCCTGTCGCGCGGGCCTGCCTCGAGCAGGAGCACGCTCGTGTCCGGGTCCTCGGTCAACCGTGCCGCGAGCACGCAGCCGGCGGAACCCGCACCGACGACCACGACGTCGTGCACGCGGCCAGGCATAGGAACGCGCCCGCGGTGGCCTACCGACGGCCTTGCGCCTGGTAGAGGACGACGGGCCGGTCGAAGTCCTCGAGCCGCCGCTCCGGCAGCGCGCGCAGCTCGACCCCCGCGAAGTCGAGGCCGTCCACGACGGTCTGCGTTGTCGGCGAGACCAGCACCTGCCCGCCGAGCGCCGCATCGCACACGCGGAGCGCGCGGATCAGGCCGAGGCCGACATAGCCCGAGCGCCAGCGGTCAGCCTCGCCGGTGTGGATCCCGATCCGCACGCCTGGCCGGCCGCCGTCCGGCCAGTCCGCGGCGTCGAGGTCGGCCATCGCCTCGACGGCGGCAACGACCCCGTTCCGCGCACGTGAGAACGCGCCGATGAACGAGTCGCCGACGATCTCGAACGCCTGCCCGTCGTGCTGGCGAACGGCTCGCTGCACGACCTCCTCATAACGCTCGAGCACGACGCCGTACCGCTCGATCCCGAGCGAGCGCAGCAGCATCACCGACCCGACGATGTCCGTGACGAAGAAGGTCACCGTGCCCGTGGGGAGCGGCTCGGCGTTCCGCGCGAGCTCGCTCACGGAGCGAAGCGGGGGGAACTCCTCGCGCAGGCCGGTAGAGACGAGCTGGTAGATCCGCTCGGGGCGAACGAGGTCCTTCAGCACGTGCTCGCCGAGGTCGCGGAGCTCGAGACCCGGAGTCTCGTCCTCGTCGACGAGCCCCGCCGTGGATCGCGAGAGCAGGATCTGGCCGCCGTGGCCGACCGAGCAGATCCGCGCGGCGCGGTGGACGCCCATGCCGAAGTACCCGCTCGTGCCGAACTCGGGCTCGGCCGTATGCATCCCCATGCGCACGACGAGGCTGCCGCCGTCGGGCCACGGCTCCGCGTCGTGCGACCGCTGTGCCGCGACGGCCGCTGCGACCGCGTCCTTCGCCCTCCCGAACGCGACGAAGAAGCCCTCGCCCTGCGTGTCCACCTCGTGACCGCGGTGATCGTCCACTGCGGCCCGGATCAGCTCGCGGTGTCGGACGAGCACGTCGCCGTACGCCTGTCCCAGCCGTCGCAGGACGCCCGTCGACCCCTCGACGTCCGTGAAGAGGAAGGTGACCGTGCCGGCGGGGAGGTCGCGCACCCGCCGATCGTCGCACCCGTGCCTCGTCGGCGCAAAGGCCGGTCAGGCGCCGGCTTCGGCTTCCAGCACTGCCTTGAGCCGCTCGAAGTCGCCGCGGGCCCTCCGCTCGGCCGCCTTGCGGAGCAGCGGGCCGCCGAGGCCGAGGAGCTTGCCGGCTTCGGCTTCGGCCTCGACCCGGACGAGCGTCCCCTCACCCGCCGCCTCGAGCAGGTGGCGGATCGAGACCTGGACCGGCCCGGAGACCGTCTGCAGGGAGAGCTCGCGGCCGGGCTCGGACGCGGTCACCTCGAGCGTCGACTCGGCGCGCTTGCCGAGGAACGAGCGCACCTCGGTGAACGTCCCGCCGACGCCCAGCGGGCCGCCCGGAGCGCCGCGCACCTCCTCGACGTCCTCCTGCCAGTCGGGCAGGTGCGCCGGGTCGGCGAGGTACGCGAAGACCTCCCCCGGCGGCCGCGCGATCTCGACCGCCAGCTCGTATCTCATCCCGCGGCTACCCAATCGATCGTCTTCGAGGCGAGCCGGTCGAGGGCGGCGACCGACAGCTCGAGGTGCTCGGGCTTCGTGTCCTCGAGCTTCGTGTGCGAGAGGCCGCGCAGGCTCTGGACGAAGAGCATGACCGTGGGGACACCGGCGCGCGCGACCTCCGCCGCGTCGTGGAGCGGGCCCGACGGGAGACGGTGCGACGTGCCAGCCACGTCGCGGATCGCGTCGTCGGCGAACCCGACGAGCGTCTCGTCGAAGAGGATCGGCTCGATCGACCAGATCTTCTCCCAGAGGACGTCGAGCCGCTCCTCCTCCGCGAACCCGCGCGAGAGCTCCTGCGCTCGCGCGAGCATCGAGGCGAGCTTGCCCGCGTCGAGGTGGCGCTGGTCGAGCAGCTGCTCTGCCGTCTCGACGACCGACGTCACGATCCCGGGCTTGCAGACGACCCCGCCCGACGTGCAGACGGCGCCGTCGCCGGTCTCGCGCGCGACGTCGCGGATCGCGAGCGCGAGCTTGGCCGCCCCGGCGAGCGCGTCGCGGCGCTTGTCCATCGGCGTCGAGCCCGCGTGCGCCGCCTGGCCCGTCCACGTGATCCGGTGGCGCTCCACGCCGAAGGTGCCGAGCACGACGCCGAGCGGGAGGTCGAGCGACTCGAGCACCGGCCCCTGCTCGATGTGGAGCTCGAGGTAGGCGGCCGCGCTCGCGAGCTGCGCGTGCGCGTCGAGCGCACGGTCGAGGTCGACGCCGTAGGCGCTGACCGCGTCGGGCAGCGAGACGCCGTCGCGGTCGGCGAGCTTGCCCAGCTCCTCCTGGTCGGCCATCGAACCGGCGGCCGCCGACGAGCCGAAGAGCGAGCGGCCGAAGCGGGCGCCCTCCTCGTCGGCCCAGTCGACGAGGCGGACGGTGACGGCCGGCGTCCCGTCCTCGGCGATCCGGCGCAGCACCTCCGCGCCCGCGAGCACGTTGAGGCAGCCGTCGAGCCAGCCGCCGTTCGGCACGGAGTCCATGTGGCCGCCGATCAGGACGGCGCGCTCGGAGTCGCCGCGCAGCGTGTACCAGTCGTTCCCGGCCGCGTCCCGCTCGACCTCGAGCGGCAGGTCGGCGAGCGACTCTGCGAACCACGCGCGGCCCTTCGCCCAGGTGTCCGTCCACGCGACGCGCTGCTCGCCGTCCTCGTTCCCCGTCAGCGACCGGAGGTCGCGGAGGCGGGTGACGACGCGTGCCGGATCGAGCGCCACCCCGCGAGCTTAATTGGTGACCCCGTTCCGCGTGTGGTAAGGAATGCGCCCACGATGGCGACGGCGGCGATCGAGCAGCGCGAGTGGAAGGTCGTCCCGGCCTTCTCGAAGCTCGCAACGTACGCGATCGTGATCATCGCGCTCTGCGCGGTCTGGCAGGGCTACAAGTGGCTCTGGGAGACGACCGGCTGGACGTGGCCGTTCGTCGTCGACGACACGACGATGCCCAACATCTGGGACATCTTCGCGGCCTTCGGCGAGCCCGTCACGGCAGGGGGGCCCGCGCTCATCCACCCGCTGCTCGACGCGGCGTGGTTCACGGCCAAGGAGGCGATCGCCGGGTTCGTCCTCGGTGCGATCATCGGCTTCGGCATCGCGGTCGTGCTCGTGCACTCGCGGTTGCTCGAGCGCGGCCTCCTGCCGTACATCGTCGCCTCGCAGACCGTGCCGATCCTCGCGATCGCGCCGATGGTCGTGATCGGCCTCGGCTCAAAGGGCGTCGAGGGCTGGAAGGCGGTCGCGATCCTCGCCGCCTACCTCACCTTCTTCCCCGTCGCGATCAATGCACTGCGCGGCCTGCAGTCGGCCGACCCGCGGGCATTCGAGCTGATGGAGTCGTATGCGTCGAGCCGCTGGAGCGTGCTCTGGCGCCTGCGCGTCCCGGCCTCGCTGCCCTACCTCTTCACGGCGCTCAAGATCTCGGCGACCGCGGCCGTGATCGGCGCGATCATCGGCGAGACGCCCGCGTCGATCCAGGACGGGCTCGGCGGCGCGATCGTCAACTTCAACCAGTACTACTCGCTCCAGCCGACCTTCCTCTGGGCGACGAACATCGTGTGCGCGGTGCTCGGCCTCGTGCTCTTCGGCGCTGTCGCGCTGGCCGAGCGGCTCGTCCTGCGCCGCGCGCCGGAGAACATCGCATGACCGGCTCCGCGGAGAACGTCGTCTCGATCGAGGGGCTCACGAAGTCGTTCCGCACGGGCGTCACCGCGCTGCAGAACATCGACCTCGAGATCGCAACCGGCGAGTTCGTCTCGCTGATCGGGCCGTCCGGATGCGGGAAGTCGACGCTGCTGCGGATCATCGGCGACCTCGTCCAGCCGACCGCGGGGACCGTGAGCGTGAACGGGAAGCCCGCCCACCGGGCGCGGATCGACCACGACTACGGGATCGTCTTCCAGGACGCCGTCCTCTACGACTGGCGCACCGTGCAACGGAACGTCGCGCTGCCGCTCGAGCTCCTCGGCTGGGACCGCGCGAAGCGGAAGGAGCGCGTCCGCGAGATGCTCGAGCTCGTCGAGCTGACCGGCTTCGAGTCGAGCCGGCCGTGGCAGCTCTCCGGCGGCATGCAGCAGCGTGTCTCGATCGCGCGCGCCCTCTCGTTCGACCCGGCGCTCCTGCTCATGGACGAGCCCTTCGGTGCGCTCGACGAGATGACCCGCGAGCGGCTCAACATGGAGCTCCTGCGCATCTGGGAGAAGTCGGGCTCGACGGTCGTCTTCGTGACGCACTCGATTCCCGAGGCGGTGTTCCTCTCGACGCGGGTCGTCGTCATGTCCGCGCGCCCGGGGCGGATCGCGACGACGATCGAGGTCGACCTGCCGCAGCCCCGCGGGGGCGAGACGCGCGAGGACGCCAGGTTCTTCGAGCTCGTCACGGCGGTGCGCGAGGCGCTCGCGGCCGGTCACGGCGACGGCGACCCGTCCGGGGATCCCTCGACCGCGGCGAAGGAGCTCTTCTGAGCAGCACCATCGTCGAGCCCATCCCGTCCGGCTTCAAGCGGGAGGTCGGGACGCGGCTGCGCGACTGGGTGCCGGCGATCCTCGTCTTCCTCGTCGGGATCGGGCTCTGGCAGGGCCTGACGACGCTGTTCGACGTGCAGACGTTCCTCCTGCCGAAGCCGTCGGAGATCGCACAGGCTTTCTGGGACGACAAGGGCACGCTCTGGGACTACGGCGTCTACACCTTCAAGGAGGCCGCGGGCGGGTTCGCGCTCGGCTCGAGCCTCGGGATCCTCACCGCGCTCGTCCTCGCGCGCTTCCGGACTGTCGGTCTCGCACTGATCCCGTTCGCGGTTGCGGCGAACGCCGTGCCGATCATCGCCTTCGCCCCGATCACGAACAACTGGTTCGGGCTCCTGAACCCCTTCTCGAAGATGGCGATCGCCGCCGTCCTCTGCTTCTTCCCGGTGATGGTGAACACGCTCCGCGGGCTGACCTCGGTCAACCCCCGTGCGATCGAGCTGATGCGCTCGTACGCGGCGGGAAACATCTCCGTCTTCCGGCTCGTCCGGCTCCCGAGCTCGCTGCCGTTCATGTTCACGGGGCTCAAGGTCGCGGCGGTGCTCTCGATGATCGGCGCGATCGTCGCCGAGTACTTCGGCGGTCCGACGAACGCGCTCGGCGTGAGCATCCTGAACGACACGCAGCTCTTCAACTTCCCGCGCGCCTGGGCGGGGATCGCGCTTGCGAGCGCGTTCGGGATCGCGTTCTACGGCGCAGTCGCGCTCGTCGAGCGGCTGACGACGAGCTGGCATCCATCCACCCGCGGCTTTCGCGGCGAGTGACGGAGGTCCAGAATGGCAACCACGCGGCCGATGGGGTCGCACGAAACCCGAGGAGGGCGAATTGAGGAAGCAGTGGGTCATGGCGGTGGCCGTGCTCGCGTGTACGGCGTTCGCGACGTGGGTCGCCGTCGCGGCGGCCGCGCCGGAGCAGAAGGCGGCGACGAAGGTCACCCTGCAGCTCAAGTGGGTGACGCAGGCGCAGTTCGCCGGCTACTACGCGGCGCTCGAGAAGGGCTTCTACGACAAGGCAGGGCTCGACGTCACGATCAAGGTCGGCGGGCCGAGCATCACCCCCGAGACGGTCGTCGCGGGCAATCGCGCGGAGTTCGGCCTCGACTGGCTGCCGAATCTCTTCGCCACGCGCGAGAAGGGCTCGAAGCTCGTCTCCATCGCCCAGGTCTTCGCGCGGTCGGGGATGACCGAGCTGACCTGGCGTTCGAGCGGCATCAACACGATCGCGAAGATGCAGGGCAAGAAGGTCGGGGTCTGGTGCTGCGGCAACGAGCCCGAGCTCTTCGCGGCGCTGCAGAAGAACGGGATCGATCACACGGACTCGAGTGACGTGACGATCGTCAACCAGCCGTTCGACATGCAGCTGTTCCTCAAGAACCAGGTCGACGCCGCAGCGGCGATGACGTACAACGAGCTCGCGCAGGTTCTCGAGACGAAGAACCCGAAGACCGGGAAGCTCTACACGCTCAAGGACCTGAACGTCTTCAAGATGTCCGACCCCAAAGTCGGGACCGGCATGCTCGAGGACAACGTGTTCGTGCGCGAGGACTGGCTTGCCGACAAGGCCAACCAGGACACGGCGGTGAAGTTCCTCAAGGCCTCGTTCGAGGGCTGGATCTACTGCCGCGACCACCAGGCCGACTGCGTCAACATCGTCCTCAAGAACGGGTCGCTGCTCGGCCGCGGTCACCAGACGTGGCAGATGAACGAGATCAACGCGCTCGTCTGGCCGAACTCGAGGGGCATCGGCCTCCCGCCGACCGGCGCGCTCGCGCAGACGACCAAGATCGCGAGGACGTACGGCGTGGTCAAGAGCCTCCCGAAGGGGGCGACCAACTACACGTATGCCGCCAAGGCGCTCGCGCAGTTGAAGAAGGAGAAGGCGAACGTCACGGGCGCCTCGTGGAAGAAGGTGACCGTCAAGGTCACGGCGGGCGGGAAGTAGGCGAAGCGACGGAGAAGGGAGATCCGCGATGTCCGTACTGATCAAGGGCGGCCGTATCGTCACGGCGGCGGACGACTACGTCGGCGACGTCTTCGTCGACGGCGAGCGGATCTCCCTGCTCGGCGAGAGCCTCGACGTGACCGCCGACACCGTGGTCGACGCGACCGGGAAGCTCGTGCTCCCCGGTCTCGTCGACCCCCACACGCACCTCGACATGCCGTTCGGCGGCACGACGACGATCGACGACGTGACGTCGGGCCACACGGCGGCCGCCTTCGGCGGCACGACGTGCCATGTCGACTTCTGCATCCAGGGGCACGGTCAGAGCTTCGCCGAGGCGCTCTCCGACTGGCACGGGAAGCGCGAGGGCAAGGCGATCATCGACATGGGCTACCACATCGCCGTCACCGACCTGTCCGCGCCGGGCCGCCTCGACGAGCTCGCGACGCTGCCCGACCAGGGCGTCACGTCCTACAAGCTCTTCATGGCCTACAAGGGCGCGCTGATGGTCGACGACGAGACGCTCTTCCGCACCATGGAGGTCGCGGCGAAGACCGGAGCGCTCGTGATGGTGCACGCCGAGAACGGCGACGCGATCGACGTGCTCGTGAAGGAGGCGCTCGCGGCCGGCAACACGGCGCCGGTCTTCCACGCGCTCACGCGGCCACCGGAGACCGAGGGCGAGGCGACGAACCGCGCCATCCAGCTCGCGCGCGTCGCGGGGTGTCCGCTCTACGTCGTCCACGTCTCGTGCAAGGAGTCCGTCGAGCCGATCATGCTCGCGCGAGAGAAGGGCTGGGACGTCTGGGGCGAGACGTGCACGCAGTACTTCTTCGTCGACACCACCTTCCTCGAGCGGCCGAACTTCGAGGGCGCGAAGTACGTCTACACGCCTCCTCCTCGCGACAGGGCGAACCAGGACGTGCTCTGGAACGCCGTCCGGACCGACGTCCTCTCGGCGATCTCGACCGACCATTGCGCATTCCTCTGGGACGGCCAGAAGTCGCTCGGTCGGGACGACTTCTCGAAGATCCCGAACGGGGGGCCGGGCCTCGAGAACCGCCTCCACATGATCCACCACTTCGGCGTCGGCGAGGGCCGGATCACGCTCAACCGGATGGTCGAGCTGCTTGCGACGAACCCCGCCAAGCTGTTCGGCCTCTACCCGCGCAAGGGCACGATCGCGCCCGGCTCCGACGCCGACCTCGTGATCTTCGACCCGTCGAAGCGGAAGCTGATCACCGCCGCCGACCAGCACTCGAAGACCGACTACAACCTCTACGAGGGCACCGAGGTGGCGGGCGACGTCGACACGGTGCTCGTGCGGGGAACGGTCGTCGTCGACGACGGCGAGCTCAGGGTCGAGCCGGGCCTCGGCGAGTTCGTCGAGCGCGCGAAGTTCGGCGAGGAGCTGCACCCCGCCGCTGCGCGCGCGTAGATCGATCGTGGTTCACGATCTCGGCTGGGTAGAGGCACAGCGGCTCGGGCACCACTGGATCGGTGAGGAGCACCTGCTGCTCGCGCTGTCCCGCGCTGACGGCATCGCCGGAGACGTGCTCCGCGGATCGGGCGCGACGCCGGAGCGGCTCGAGGAGACGATCGTCGCCGGGCTCGAACGGGCCGACCCGCCGGTCGAGCCGCGCGAGACGCAGCCGCAGACGCTCACGCCCGCGGCCTACTCGACGTTCGGGCGCGCGGAGGGGCTCGCGCTGGCGCGCGGCTCGGAGCCGGCCGCGGAGGATGTCCTCGTCGCACTCCTCTGGCAAGCCGGCTTCGGCTCGTGGCTCCTCCACCACGTCGGTGTCGACCGGGCGGCGCTCGCGGCGCGTCTCGCCTCCGGAGGCGTTGCCACCCCTCCGGGCGAGCCGGAGCCGCTCGACCTTCGGCCCCGCAAGCGCGTCGACGTGCCGTACGAGCGCCTGATGGAGATCGTCGCCGCGCTCCCGTCGCGCCTGTCCGAGGCAGCCCGTTCGGGTTCAACCTGCATCACGAGACGCGCCGCGCCTGGGTCCTCGTCGCGGAGGACGTCGACGCCGAGTCGCTCGTGGCCGAGGTGCGGGCGGGCCGCTAAGGAACGAGCACGAGCTTCGTGCCGCCCGCGCCCTCGGCCTGGCGCTGCCACGCGGACGCGACCTCGTCGAGCGGCACGCGCTCCACGTCGAACACGATGTCGCCGGCGATGACGTGGCCCACGAGCCGGTGGTAATGATCCGTGAGCTCGTCCTCCGGCACTGCGAAGTTCGTGTGACCGAGGATCGAGAGGTTCTTGAAGCGCACCGGGCCGGAGGCGAGCTCCGCGGTCGCACCGGCCGACTGGCCGAGGTTGACGATCGTCGCACGCGGGAGCGCGGCCTGGATCGCGGCGGCGACGGGCGCGCCCCAGACCGGGTCGAAGACGTAGCTCGGCCCCTCGCCCCCGAACGCGTCCTTGAACGCTGCGACGAGGTCGTCGGCGTCGAGCCGCACCGTCGCGTCCGCTCCGAGCGACGCGGCCCGTTCGAGGCCCTCGGCGCTTCTTCCCGCTGCGACGACACGAGCGGCGCCGAGCAGCTTCGCCGTCTGCACGGCGACGAGGCCGACGGAGCCGGTGGCGCCGAGAACGAGCACGTTCTCGCCGCCGCGAAGGGGTGCCCGCCATGCAAGGGGCAGCCATCCCGCGAGCCCGGCGATGCCGAGCCCGGCCGCGACCGCCGGGTCGGCGCCGTCGGGCACCTCGATGGTCATGGAGTCCCCGACCGGGACGCGCGCCGCCATCGCCCCGTTCCTGGTCCGGCCCACACCACCGCCGAACACCCAGACGAGCCGGCCGTCGCCGGTTCGGCCGACGGCCTCGCAACCGGGGACGTAGGGGAGCTCGGGGTGGCCCGTGGCCAGGATGCCGCGAGACACGGCGAGATCGATCGGGTTGATCGGCGCCGCGAGCACGTCGACGGCGTCCCCGGACGGCTCGTCGACCTCGGCCACCTCGGGCCCCGCGCCGATCTCACGGATCACAGCCGCCTTCATCGTCTCGGAGCCTAACCGGTCCGCTGCGGCCGACGCGGGCCGGGAGCGCGTCGTTCGCGGCCGGCGGCGCGGCGTCCGCGCGCACCTTTCTTGCCCCGTCCCGAACCCCCACCCACCCACGGGGCACCGACGATATCGCCGAATGTGGGACGGGTCAGTGCCGGGTTCGTGCCGATTTCGAGACATTCGAGAGGGCCGAGCAGCCGCCGTGCCGCGCCGTGGAACGCGGTGCGGGCGGCAGTTGCCGCCCGCACCGTCAGCGCGCCGTGAGCCGGCACAGGCCGGCCGTGGCGCCTACCCCCCGTTGAAAGGGCGCATGAGCGGGTTCATCCCCGCGAACACGCCGTCCGGGTTCGGATACCAGAGCCACACGTGGAGGGTGACGAGGTCCGGATGCCAGAAGTTGAACGCGGCACCGCTCGTGGGGCTCGTCGCCGCACAGGACTCCTGGCTCGCCTGGAACTCGAACGTGCCGTCCTTGTAGTGGCACGCCGCTCCGAACGACCCGTAGGTCGCACCCGGCAGCGGGGTCTTCGCCGGCTTCTTCGGGAACACGTACTCGAAGGCGACGAGCTGCCACGTCGACCCGCGCTTGCCGTACACGAGGATCGGCGGCTTCTTGATGTCGAAGGTCGCGATCTTCGGATTCATGAAGTGCCAGCCCATGTCCGGGATCATCTGCGTGATGACGCCGTAGCCGTTCTTCTTCGCGAGCGCGAGGTTCGTCGCGTACTTCGCCGTGGCCAGCCTGCCGAGCGCAAGCTGCGACGCGAGCTTCTGCGACGCGGCGGTGCCCGACATCGCCGACATGTCGTGGCGGTGGGCCGGTGCCGCCGCCGTGGCGAGCGCCGCGAACGCCGCCGCAGCGACGAGCGACAGACCGAGTGTTGTGAGCTTTCGCATTCTTCTCTCCTCTCCTCAGGCCGCGACCGATGCCGGATCGGCCCGGACGATCACCGTGTCGGCGACCTTGACGATCTCGTCGACGGGAAGGTCGGCGGCAGTCGCATGCCGACGGATGGCCTCCGGGCTCGATGCCTGGTAGACGCAGACCGTCCCGACGGTGCCGTCGAGCTCCTCGAGCACATAGCTGCGGATCCAGGCGACGTCGTCGGGCATGCGCTCGCCCTCCGTCGTCGACCGCTCCGCCGCGGCTTCGAGGTCGGCGGCCGTCCGCCAGCCGCTGCGCCGCAGGATCACGTACGTCTCCATCCGGGCCTCCTCCTCGTCGGGTTTGACGCTCTCGACGGTACGGCGGAGGGTGACCGGCCCGAATCGGCGAAATTGCCCAGGTTTCGCGCCGCGCGCTACCGGTCTTCGAGCAGCCCGAGACGACCGGCAGCCGCAACCGCCTCGCCGCGCGAGCGCGCCTCCAGCTTGCGCAGGATCGCGGAGACATGGTGGTCGACGGTGCGGGGCGAGAGGAAGAGGCGCTCGGCGACGTCGGCGTTGCGGAGGCCGTCGGCCACGAGCCGGAGCACGTCCAGCTCCCGAGCGGTGAGCCCGGCGACGTTCGACCGCGTGGAGCGCCGAGGCCCGCGCGGGACGTCGCGACTGCCGAGTCGCCGCAGGCGGTGCGCCACGACGGACGCCGCCGCCCGGGCGCCGAGCGAGTCGAGCGTGGCGAACGACGCGCGCAGGGCCTCCTCGCTCGCCACGTCCGCCAGAGCCAGTGCCGCCTCGTACGCGCGTCCGAGCTCCGACCACGAGGCGGCAGCGGCGGCGGCGTCACCCGCGAGCTCGAGCCCGTAGGGGCCGGCACCGGAGGTGACCAGCGGCGGCTCGTCGACGCCCGCGCGCCGCCGCCATGCCTGGAGCTCGACGACGACGTCGGTCGATTCGGTGCGAACAGCCAGGTCGAGCGCGGCGTCGGTCGAGGCACGGGCTGCCGCGGTGTCGCCTCGGAGCCACGCGGCTTCCGCGCTCGCCACCGCGACCGGGGAGATCCGTCCCAGCTCGCCCGTCGGATCGGCCAGCCCGCGCGCCTGCTCCAGCAGTGGGGCGACGTCCGGGTCGCCTCGGCGCGCGCGGGCGCGCGCGAGCACAGTGAGGGCGAGCGTGGCGGGGAACGTCGAGACCGTGCGCCGTCCGAGGACGGCGTTCGCGGATTTGGTCGCCTCGGTCCAAAGGCCGTGCGCGAGCTCTCTGGCCGCACGCTCGGCGAGGAGGTAGAGCTCGATCAGCTCGACTCCGTGCTCGCGGCAATACGTGAGACCGTCCTCGATCTCACCGAGGCTGAGGTAGGTCTCGGCGACGATCCACTCGCGCCCGCTCTGTTCTGCGTGTTCACGCGCGCTCAGCAACCTCTCGCGTCCCGCCTCGTGGTCGTCCTCGAGCTCGAGACGCCCGACGGCGTACTCCGCACTTGCGAGCGCGGCGGCCTCGTCCAGGCCGACTGCGAGATCGTAAGCACGTGTCGCCCACTGCCGAGCGCCGGGACGGTCGGCGGCCGAGAAGCACAGGAAGGACAGGCGTCGCGTACGCCTCGACGAGCTCCCGCCCGGCGGGAAGACCCTCGAGGACACCGACCGAGTCGAGCGCAACCGGCATGGCCTCCACACCGCGGCCGGGGCACCAGAGGATGTTGGCGAGCGTCGTGAGCGTCGCGCCCTCTCGTCTCCGGTCCCCCTGATCGCGGTAGGAGGCGGATGCCTCGCGCAGCGCGGCGATCGCGTCCTCGACCTGGTCCGTCACGTAACACTCGTGCGCGCGCCGGCGTGAGCAGGCAGCGCGAGCTCGGCGGGCGGCATGGCGTCCGCATAGCGGAGCGCACGAGCCAGCTGGTCGGCCGCTTCACGATGAGCTCCGACGGATGATGCATGGTCGGCCGCGCGCGGCGCGAGATCGAGCACGGCCTCCCTCTCTCCGGCTGCGTCCGCGTGATGCGCGAGCCGAGCGAGGTCGCTGTCACCGCTCGGGCGCTCGAGCAGCGCCGCGAGCGCGCGACGATGAAGGCTGCGCAGGCGCGCGGGCGGGATCGACTCCTCGACCGACAGGCGGGCGAGCTCATGCCTGAACGAGACGTCTCCGTCGGCGGACACGAGCACACCCGAGGCAACGCACTCGTCGAGCCTCGCGTCGATCGCACCGGAGAGCGCCTCGACCAGCCACATCTCGGCATGCGGCGGCGCGATCGCAACGGCGTCGAGCACGTCTCGTGCGCCGGGCGAGAGGCGGCCCGCTCGCGCAAGAACGGCGTCGCGAACCGTCGCTGGGATCTCCGTTCCACCCGCAGCGAGCACCTCGGTCACGAAGAAGGCGTTGCCGGCGGTCGTACGGTGGAGCTCCTCAGGGTCGACCCGGTACGGCTCGGCGAGCCGAGCGACGGCGGCGGGCGAGAGGGGTGACAGCGGCACTCGACGGAGGGAGACGGCCGATGCGAGCTCGCCGAGCATGAGCCGCACCGGGTGGCGAGCGTCCAGCTCTTCGTCCCGACAGCTCACCGCGATCACTGCGCGGATCGTGTCGATGCGCCGGGCGACGAGGCGGATCACGTCGAGTGTGGCCTCGTCGGCCCAGTGGATGTCTTCGACCACGAGGATCGTCGGCCCCCTACGGCGCAGCTCGTCGAGCAGCGCCGAGGCGACCGCGTAGGGCATTGGGTCGCCCTGGAGGAGCTCATGGAGTGCGCCCCCCGTCTCGGTCGCGATGTCGTGCAGAGGACCGAGCGGCTGAGGCGTGAGCAATGCGTCGCACATCCCCCAGAGGACGCGAGTGCCCGCCGCTCGGCCTTCGCAGAACGTCTGCAGGAGCGCCGTCTTCCCGGCCCCCGCCTCGCCGGTGATCACCGCCATGGCGCCGCGGCCCGCTGCCGCCTCGGCAAGCGCGGATTCGAGAGCGGCGAGCTCGCGCTCGCGCTCGGCGAGCTCGGGGACCTCAGGCTTCTGCTCGACGGCTGATGGCATCCGGCGCATCGTGACCCCCGGCCCAACGCCTCCGCAAGCTAGCTCGCGACGATCTGCTCATCCTCGGCCACCTGCGAGCGCACGTCGGCGGTCGGAATCGGACGGCTCGACGCCCGCCCGTCGGGTTGAAATCGCACGATGTCTGCGCAGAACATGGGAGTGTGACCGCGCTTCTCGAGCGGGACGAGCTGCTCGCCGCGCTCACCTCGGCGTCGACGGCCGGCGGACGGCTCGTGTTCGTCGGCGGCGAGGCGGGCGTCGGCAAGACGACGCTCGTGCGCGCGTTCGAGGCCCGGGTCCCGCAGCGGGTCCTGCGAGGGTCGTGCGAGAACCTCGCGACGCCCACGCCGCTCGGCCCGTTCGTCGACATCGCCGCCCGGGCCGGTGCAGCGCTCGCGGATGTCCTCTCCGGCGCTGCAGATCCGCGCACGGCGGCACGAGCGCTCCTCGACGAGCTCGCGGAGCCCGGGATCGTCGTGCTCGAGGACGTCCACTGGGCCGACGAGGCGACACTGGATCCCTGCGCGTGCTCGGCCGCCGTATCGACGGGACGGCGGGCCTCGTGATCGCGACCTATCGGAACGACGAGGTCAACGCAGACCAAGCTGCGGGCAGTGCTCGGCGAGCTCGCCTCTGCGCCCGGCGTTTCGCGGCTCACGGTGCCTCGGCTTTCGGCCGAGGCCGTCCACGAGCTGGCCGAGCCCTACGGTGCAGACGGCGACGCGCTATACGAGCTCACCGCAGGCAACGCCTTCTACGTCACCGAGGTCCTCGCGCTCGACACCGCCGCCCTCCCCGAGACCGTCCGCGACGCCGTCCTCGCCCGCACCGGGCCGCTCGGGCCGGCGCCCGGCGCCTGCTCGACGTCGTGGCGCTCGTCCCCGGCAAGGCAGAGCTCTGGCTGCTCGAGGCGGTCGTCCCCGACGAGCTGGAGGATCTCGACGACTGCGTCGAAGCAGGTGTGCTGCGCGACGACGGCGATGCCGTCGCGTTCCGGCACGAGCTTGCGCGGCTCGCGCTCGAGAGCGCGATCGCCGCGGGGCGCCGGCGTCGTCTGCACGCAGCGCTCCTCGCCGGGCTCCGCGTCCGTTCGCCGAGTGGAGCAGCCGACCCTGCTCGTCTCGCACACCACGCGGAGCGGGCGGGTGATACGGCCGCCGTGCTCGAGCACCGTCTCGATCTCGCCGGCCATCACGTACGACGTGCCGATCATGTTGAGCGCGTACGCGAGGGTGTCGACGTCGCCGAGCCGCTCGGCCAACGCAGCCGAGCGTTTCCCCCAGGCGACCCCGTCTGCGTTGTCGCGGTTGAGCATCGGACGTGCGCCTGCGCGGCGTACGCCCGCGCGAGCTCCGGGCCCGGCTCCACCGACTCGAGCACCTCGATCGCGCCCCGGCTCGCCGCTTCGGCCTCGGCATTGCGCCCTAACGGAATGCACGCCCTGATCAACCACGCAAGCGTTCGACCCTCCGCAAGCAGGTAGCCGGCAGCGCGATAGAGCCCGGCGGCCTCTTGCCAGGCATCGGCAGCCTCCGCCGAGAGCCCTGTCAGCTGCGCCTCGAGTGCATACAGGTCGAGCAGATCGGCGCGGTCGTTACCTGCACGAGCACATCGCCCACACCGACGAGCACGACCTCTGGCCGTACTACTCGCGCGCGTGGCTCGCGCTGGTCGAGGCGTACACCGGCCGCTGGGACGAGGCCACCGCGACCGCCCAGGACGTGCTTGCGAAGGCGAGCGACTCGATCAGCCGGATCAGCGCGCTGATCGCGCTCGGCCGCGTGCGTGCTCGGCGCGGCGACCCCGGCACGGGCCAGCTGCTCGACGAGGCCGCTCGAGCTGTCCATCCCCGGCGGTCACCTCCAGCGCCTGGGCCATGTCCGAGCCGCGCGGGCGGAGGCGGCGTGGCTGGCCGGCGACCGCGAGCGAGCCGCCGAGGAAGCGCGCGCGGCGTATCCGCTCGCCCTCGAGAAGCGCCACCTGTGGTTCGCGGGCGAGCTCGCGTACTGGCAGCGGCGAGCCGGCACGCTCGAAACCTGGCCCGCGTGGATCGCCGAGCCGTATCGGCTCGAGCTGGCCGGGTCGCACGAGGAGGCCGCAGCGGCGTGGACGGAGCGCGGGTGCACGTACGAGGCGGCACGAGCCCTCGAGGAGTGCGGGCTCGAGGCGCCGCTCCGCGCGGCGCTCGAGGAGCTCGAACGGCTCGGCGCCGCGCCCGGCGGCGAACGCCGTTCGGCAGAAGCTGCGGCAGCTCGGTGCCGCCGCCGTCCCGCGCGGCCGGCGGCCCTCGACGCGCGCGAACCCGGCGGAGCTGACCGCGCGGGAGCTCGACGTCCTACGGCTCGTCGTGGCGGGAAAGCGGAACGCCGAGATCGCGGACGATCTCGTGCTGTCGACACGCACGATCGACCACCACGTCTCCGCCATCCTGCGCAAGCTCGGGGTCCGGACGCGAGGCGACGCCGCGGTCGCCGCGACCCGAGGCGGATTCCTCGACGGCTGAGTCGCGCCCTGCCCGCGTCGCGCGAGAGCCCGCGGCTACGATCGAACGAGCGAGCGAAGCGAAGGGAGCATGCAGATGGCCATCGTCGAGGCGAACCCGAACCTCGGTGCCAGCATCGTCGCGGACGCGAAGGAGTACGTCCTCTACTCGTGGTCGGTGCAGGACCAGATCAGCCCGATCGCGGTCGCCGGCGCAGAGGGACGCCACTTCTGGGACTACGACGGCAAGCGCTACCTCGACTTCGCCTCGCAGCTCGTCAACGTCAACATCGGTCACCAGCACCCGAAGATCATCCAGGCGATCAAGGATCAGGCCGACCTGCTCTGCACGATCGGCCCGCCGATGGCGAACGAGTCGCGCTCGCGGCTCGGCCGGATGCTGGCGGAGGTGACACCGGGCGACCTGTCCGTCTCGTTCTTCACGAACGGGGGCGCCGAGGCGAACGAGAACGCGGTCAAGCTCGCGCGCCTCGTGACCGGCCGGCACAAGATCGTCGCGCGGTATCGCTCGTACCACGGCGCGACGAACGGCGCGGTCACGCTGACGGGCGACCCGCGCCGCTGGGCGGTCGAGCCCGGCATGCCCGGCGTCGTGCGGATGTTCGACCCGTACACGTACCGCTGCCCGGCGGGGCACCCCGACCCGTGCCCCGTCTGCACCGGGGCGCCGCACCTCGAGGAGATCCTCGAGTACGAGGGCGCGCACACGGTCGCCGCGGTGATCCTCGAGACGGTCACCGGGACGAACGGCGTCATCCCGCCGCCGGACGGGTACCTGCGGGCGATCCGCGAGGTGTGCGACCGCCACGGGATCCTACTGATCCTCGACGAGGTGATGGCCGGCTTCGGCCGCACGGGGCGGTGGTTCGCCTGCGAGCACTGGGACGTCGTGCCCGACATCATCACTGTGGCGAAGGGCATCAACTCGGGCTACGTCCCGCTCGGCGCGATGATCGCGCGGAGCGAGATCGTCGACCAGGTGCGGGGGACGTTCTTCCCGGGTGGGCTGACCTACGCGGGCCACCCGCTCGCGTGCGCCTCCGCCATCGCCTCGATCGAGGCGTTCCAGGAGGAGGGCGTGGTCGAGAACGCCGCCACGGTAGGCGGCTATCTCGGCGAGTCGCTTCGCGCGCTGGCCGAGCGGCACCCGTCGATCGGCGACGTCCGCGGCCTCGGCTGCTTCTGGGGCGTCGAGCTTGTGAAGAACCGCGAGACGCGGGAGATGCTCGTTCCCTTCAACGCATCGGGCGAGGCGGCGGCGCCGGTCGCGCGGCTCGTGAAGGCCGCCCTCGAGCAGGGCCTGTACCTGATGACGCACTGGAACGTGGTCATGGCGGTGCCGCCCCTCACGATCACGCGGGACGAGGTGGACTCGGGGGTTGCGATCCTCGACGAGGCGCTTGCGATCGCCGACGAGTACGTGAGCTGAGGTCCGCCGACGCCTGGCTCAGGCAGCCGATCGTTGTCCAGCCAGGAAGCACGCGATCGCGTCGGCCGTCTCGTCCAGCGCGTCCCAGAGGACCGTGTGCCCGCCACGGACGGTTCTGACCTCGAGGAGGTCTCCGAGCGCCTCTCGGTGCGCGCCGAGCAGGTGGTCGTAGGGCAGGTACGACTCGGCGCCGAGGACGAGGAGCGTCGGGACGCGGACGTCGGTGAAGGGCGGGGGAGGCGTCGCCATCTCGCTGTAGGCGGTCACGACGCACGCCTGCGTGTAGCGGTAGCGCCAGCCGTCCTCGCTCTCGACCATATGGGCGTGGAGTTCGGCCTCGACGAGCGCGCGCGGAGCGTCGTGGAGCTGGCTCTCCTCGAAGCGACGGTCGACCGCCGTCTCGAAACTCTCGTAGACGCGCTCGGCGCGCGCGTTCTCGGCCGCCCAGAGTGCGACGTGCGGGGGAAGCAGGATCGCCGGGTCGAGCAGGACGAGGCGCTCGACGGTGCCGGGATGCAGCGCGGCGTGCTCGAAGGCGATCCGCCCGCCGAACGAGTGCCCGAGCCAGACGGCGGCGCCGCCGACGGAAGCCTCGAGGGCGTCGAGGTGGTCGGCCAGGCGCCACGGCGGCTCACGTGGGGAGTCGCCGTGGCCGAGCAGGTCGGGGGCGAGCACTCGGTGGGCTGATGTGAGCCGGCCGGCGAGCTGCTCGAAGTGGCGGCCGCTTCCCGTGACGCCGTGGAGGCAGACGACGGGCGGAGCGTCCTCGTCGCCCCAGGCGTGGACGTGGAGCCGGCTCATGCGCGCGGCTCTCGTGGCGAGCGGCACTCGACGTCAGGCGTTCCTCCACGGGGCCGAACGCGATCGACGCATGCGACGCCGACACGGCCCTCTGACCGGACCCCGGCTCGGCCGTCTGACGGGACCCCGGCTCGGCCCCGTGATCGGACGCCCGCTCGGCCCTCTTGGACCCGGGCTGGGCCGCGCGCCGCTCCGCGACCCGCGTCCGGGTGCGCGCCGACTTCCGGAGAGCCGCCGTGGTCCGCCCCCCCCCAAGGGGGCGCGAGGCCCCCTGGAGTCAACGTACCGGCCCGCCCGTGACGCGAGCGTGCCGACTTCGTGCCGGTTGTGTGACGCGAAGGAACCGTCGGACGCCGTCTCGACGGCCGCCGGGTGACGTCGGGCAGCGCGTGCGGGCTCCGGCTGTGGCGGGGAGCCGTCACGGATCGCCGCGGAGCGTCTCGAGCGACTCGGGCACCATCTCCGTCCGACGGGCGCTCGTGTCCTTGACGAGCGACCAGATGACGATGCCGTCCCGGTCGATCAGGAACGTGCCGCGGATCGGTGCGCCGTTCTCCTCGTTGAAGACGCCGTAGCGCTTCGCCGTCGCGCCGTGCGACCAGAAGTCCGACGCGAACGTGTACTCCGCGCCAAGCTCCTGCTTCCATGCCTGGCGCGCAGCGGAGGTGTCGCACGAGACGAACACGATCTCCGTGTTCGCGTTCCGGAACGAGGCGAGGTTCGCCTGGAGGTCCTCCGCCTCCTCCGTGCACACGGGCGTGAATGCGAACGGATGGAAGACGAGGAGCACGTTCGAGCGCCCCAGGTAGTTCGACAGCCGCACCCGCGGGCGCCCCGAAGCCTCCTCGAGATCGAACTCCGGGGCCTTGTCACCTGTGCCGATCGCCATGCGCCGTCTCCTCCGCCTCCTCGCCGCTCGAGGACGGAACATAGTACGCCCGCCCCCGCAGGCCCTCGGGGAGGTGGTCGACGTCACGCCGGGTCGGGTCGTCGTGCGGCGAGACGTAGCCCGCGCCGTGCCCGCGCGAGGCCGCGCCGCGGTAGTGCGCGTCGCGCAACATCGCGGGCGGGTCGGCAATCCCCTCGCGGCGGACGTCCGCCCGCGCCTGCCAGATCGCCTGAGCCGACGCGTTCGACTTCGGGGCGCGCGCGATGTAGATGGCGGCCTGCGCCAGATTGAGCTGCGCCTCGGGGAGGCCCACGTGGTCGACCGCCTGCGCTGCCGCGACCGCGACTAGGAGCGCGCGGGGGTCGGCGTTTCCCACGTCCTCGCTCGCCGCGATCACGATGCGACGCGCGACGAAGCGTGGATCCTCGCCGCCCTCGAGCATCGCCGCGAGGTAGTAGACGGCGGCGTCGGGGTCGCTGCCCCGCATCGACTTGATGAACGCCGACGCGAGGTCGTAGTGGCGGTCGCCGGCGCGGTCGTACCGCAGCGGCCGCTTGCGCGCGGCGTCCTCGACGTGCTCGACCGAGAGCTCCTCTCCGACCGCCGTCGCGGTCTCCCAGGCGAGCTCGAGCGTCTGGAGCGCGGTCCGGGCATCGCCACCGGCCCGTCGCGCGATCTCGGCGGCGACCTCGCCGGGCATCGTGGCACCGAGCTCGTCGGCGCCACGCGCGAGCACCTGGCCGAGCTCCTCGAGGGTGAGCGGCTCCAGCTCGATCACGGTGCAGCGCGAGAGCAGCGCCTGGTTGACCTCGAAGTACGGATTCTCGGTCGTCGCCCCGATCAGCGTCACCAGCCCGTCCTCGACTGCGTGGAGCACCGAGTCCTGCTGCCGCTTGTCGAACCGGTGGATCTCGTCGATGAAGAGGAGCGTCCGGATGCCGTTGCCGCCGAGCCGGTCGCGCGCGCGGGCGAGCACGGCGCGGACGTCGTCCACGCGCGCGGAGACGGCCGAGAGCTCCTCGAACGCGGCTGTCGACGCCTCTGCCACGATCCGCGCGATCGTCGTCTTGCCCACGCCCGGCGGGCCGTACAGGATCATCGACGGCGCGCGGCCCTCCTCGATCGCCCGACGGAGCGCGGTGCCGTGGCCGAGGACCTCCTTCTGGCCCACCAGCTCGTCGAGGATTTTCGGACGCACCCGCTGGGGTAGGGGCGCGACCGCGAGCCCACGCGTCGCCGCTGAGTCGCTGAACAGGTCGCCCACGGGGCCAGTATGCTCACCGCGATGTCCGCGTCGGGCGAGGACTACGACATCCCGGTCCTGCCGGGTGACGCCCCGAGCGACTACGAGCGGTACATCCGAACGGACGAGCTGCTGGCGCTGCAGAAGGGCGCCGACGAGTGGGTGCACCGCGACGAGCTCCTCTTCCAGGTCGTCCACCAGTCGTCCGAGCTGTGGCTGAAGCTCGCGTCGAGTGACGTCGAGGAGGCGGCGCGCCTCGTCGAGGAGAGCGCCGTCGACGAGGCCGCGCGCCAGCTCCGGCGGCCGCTCCGCTGCCTGCGCTTCGCCACCGACCAGCTCGACATGCTGGAGGAGCTGTCGCCGTGGGAGTACCAGGAGATCCGCAAGGTGCTCGGCCACGGCAGCGGGTTCGACTCGCCCGGCTGGCGGACGCTGCGCGCTGCGCTGCCGCGGCTCGGCCATGCGTTCCACGCGCGCCGGCGCGAGGCCGGCCTGTCGCTCGCCGACCTCTACGTCCAGCGTCGCGAGCACGACGCGCTCTATCGCCTGGCCGAGTCGATGATCGAGCTGGACGAGTGGTGCCAGAACTGGCGCATCCGCCACTACCGCGTCGTCGCCCGCGTGATCGGAGACGGTGTGGTCGGCACGCAGGGCACGCCTGTCGAGGTGCTCGGCCGGCTCGTGCAGACGGTCGTCTACCCGGAGCTCTGGGACGTCCGCAACGAGCTGACGGCGAGGTCGAAGGCCGAGGCGTAGTGCCCCTCCGCGAGGAGGTCACGGAGCTCCTCCAGGAGCTCATCCGCGTCGACACCGTCAACCCGCCGGGGAACGAGACACGGGCCGCAACGGTTCTCGAGCGGTACCTCGCGCGGAACGGCGTCGCGACCGCGCTCGTCGCGAAGATGCCCGACCGGGCGAACCTCGTCGCGCGACTGGAGGGCGGCGACGGCCCGGGCCTCGTACTGCTGGCGCACACGGACACGGTGCTCGCCGACGCGTCCGAGTGGACACGCGACCCGTGGTCTGGCGATCTCATCGACGGGGAGGTCTGGGGCCGCGGCGCCCTCGACATGAAGGGCCATGTCGCAGCCGCGACGGTCGCCTTTGCCTCGCTGGCGCGAGAGGGGTTCCGGCCGGCGGGTGACGTCGTCCTCGCCCTCACGGCCGACGAGGAGGTCGGCGTCGACTTCGGCGCATCGTGGCTCGCCCACGAGCATCCGGACATCGTTCGCGCGACGTACGGGCTAAACGAGGGCGGTGGCGAGCGTTGCATCTTCGGGGGACGTACGTACTACCTGTGCGCGGTCGCGGAGAAGGCGACCGCACCGTTCAGGGTGCGCTTGCATGGTCGCAGCGGGCATGCGTCCGACCCGCATGCGGCGGACAACGCGCTGCTCAAGGCCGGTCCCGTGCTCGCCGCGCTCGCCCGCCTCGAGCCGCCCCGTTCGCTGATCCCCGAGGTGAAGGCCTTCCTCGCGACGATCCTCGGCGAGGCGCCGCCGGTCGAGGAGGCGCTCGACCGCGCTGCCGCGTTGCACCCGCTCGCCGCCCAGCTCGTCGCGCCGCTTCTCGCGGCGACGCTCTCGCCCACGATGATCGAGGCGTCTCGGAAGCGAAACGTGATCCCCGGCTCGTGCGTGATCGAGGTCGACTGCCGGCTGCTCCCCGGCCAGGAGCCTGCCGAGATGGAAGCGCTCCTCCGCGCCGGCGTGCCCGGCGAGTGGGAGCTCGAATGGATCGTCGCCGAGCACGTCGGCGGGACGCGGTCGCCGCTCGACACGCCCCTCTGGAGTGCGCTCGAGGCATGGGTCGAGCGCGTCGAGCCGGGCGCTCGCCTGGCGCCGGTGGTGTGCGCGGGCTTCACCGACAGCCACTATCTCCGGACGCACCTGGGGACGACCGTCTACGGCTTCTTTCCGCTGCGCGCGATGGATCCGGAGCTTGCGGCGAGCCTCGTCCACTCCGCCGACGAGCGGATCGCGGTCGACGACCTCGAGCTGGGCGTCGACCTTTTCCGGAACGTCGCGACGACGCTCGGGGCGTGAGTGTCGCAAGGGTTCGAGGATCGGGCCGCCGACTGGATCCGCTTCGCGGGAGCGGAACGACACGACGCGTACTGGGCCTACCGGGACGCGTTCTTCGAGCTGCTCCCGGCATCGCCCGCGACCACGCTTGAGGTCGGGTACGGCGAGGGCCGCGTCCCGCGCGACCTTCGGGCGCTGGGCCATGACGTCACCGGCCTCGACGCCTCCCCGACGCTCGTCGGCGCCGCCCGCGACGCCGATCCCGGCGGGACGTATGTCGTCGGCGATGCCCTCGCGCTTCCCTTCGGCGACGGCGCCTTCGACCTGGTCGTTGCGTACAACAGCCTGATCGACGTCGAGGACATGCCGGTCGCCGTCGCGGGGGCCGGCCGGGTGCTGCGGCCGGGAGGCTGCTTCTGGCCTGCGTGCCGCATCCGTTCTCGGAGGCGGGCGAGTTCGGGCCGCGATGCCCGCGCCACGTTCGTCGTCGAGGGCTCGTACCTCGAGGAGGCCGGCTACGAGCTCCTGAGCGACCGGGACGGGATCGTATTCCGCTTCGCGAGCCGCCGCTTCCCGCTCGAGTCGTACGCCCGCGCCCTCGAGGCCGTCGGGCTCGCGATCACGGCCCTCCGCGAGCCGCCGCTCCCCGGCGCGGCGGTCGGTCGACGTACCCGGATCCCGCTCTTCCTGATGTGGCGAGCAGTGAAGGGCACCGGCAGTGAGTAGCACGCGGGCGGCAGCGGGCACACTGCTCTTCCTCGTCGTCGGGCCAGGTGTCGTGGCGGGTGTGATCCCCTGGATGCTCACCGGCTGAGAGTCGGGCGACGCGTTCGGGTCGCTCGGCCTCATCAGGGTCGCCGGCGCCGTCATGATCCTCGCCGGCGTCGCCGTCCTGCTCGAGGCATTCGCCCGGTTCGTGCTCGAAGGCGCGGCACGCCCGCACCCGTCGCACCCACGGAGCGCCTCGTGATCGGTGGGCTCTACCGCTTCGTCCGGAACCCATGTACCTCGCGGTCGGCGCGACGCTCGTCGGGCAGGCCTTCCTGCTGTTGCGGCCGATCCTGCTGGGCTACGCCGCGGTGTTCTTCCTCGTCGTCGCCGCGTTCGTGCATTGGTACGAGGAGCCGACGCTCGAGCGCCGGTACGGCGCGCAGTACGAGGGCTACCGGCGCGCCGTCCCGGGCTGGTTTCCTCGGCGGACGCCGTGGCACGGCGGTGGACCGTGAAGCTCGCGTGCGGCGAGACAGCGCGCAGCGCTCACGGCGCCCAGGACGGCTCGGGCTCGTCACTGGGGTCGGAGGATGTCGCCGGCGGTGCGCTTGCCGTATCGTCGAGACGCTCCAGCTCGCGGACGCTGCGCGAGAGCAGCGCGCCGACGTTGCACACAACGCCGATCGCGGCAGCGCAGAGCAGTGTCTCGCGTACGCCGATCCAGTCTGCGAGCGGCCCGGCGACGGCGAAGGCGACGGGCGCGATCAGGATGGATCCGGTCCACGCGACGGAGTCGACGCGGCCGAGCACATCCTCGGGCGCCGCCGATCTCGAGCGTGGCGAACGCCGTCGCCACCGGGACGATGGCCTCGCCGACTCCCGACAGTGTCCGCCCCAGCCAGAGCAGACGGAATTCGCGCTCGCTCAAGACGCCGAAGCTCGCAGGCAGATTGCGGAGTCGCGGGATGCCCGAGAGTGAACGCTCCTGACCGTCCGGTGCAAGCCGGGCCAGGTCGGCGCGCTCCATGGCGGCGATGAGCCCTGAGCCAAGCCTCTGCGCGATCGCTTCGAAAGACGGGGAGTTGACCGAGCAGTACGCGCCGGAGAGACTGCGGCCGTCGGCAGAGGAAGGCGGGCGTCTGAATGGGAGCGTTCGGCAGCTACCAGAACGAGATCTACCTCGGTGGCCTCGGCGACGTCGTGCCCGAGCTGCCCGCTGATCTCAGGCGGCTCGAGGCGATGGCCGAGGAGCGCATGCCGGCGACGGCGTTTGGCTACGTGGCCGGCTCGGCGGGCTCGGAGGCGACCGCCCACGCCAACCTGGCGGCCTTCGACTCGTGGCGGATCGTGCCGCGGATGCTTCGCGACGTCTCCACCACGGACCTCTCCGGGACGGTGCTCGGAACACCGATGCCTGCACCGGTGGCGTTGGCGCCGATCGGCGTCCTCGGGATCGTCCATCCCGACGGCGAGTCTGCGGTCGCCCGCGCGGCCGCTTCAGTGGGGCTGCCGATGATCGTCAGCACCGCCGCGACGACGACGCTCGAGGACGTCGCGGCTGCCGGGGGCGACGCACCGCGGTGGTACCAGCTCTACTGGCCGAAGGACCGCGATCTGGCCGTCAGCTTCCTCGAGCGGGCGGCCGCTTCCGGGTATCGCGCGCTCGTCCTCACGCTCGACACGCACGTGATGGGATGGCGGCCGCGCGACCTCGAGAACGCCTTCTTGCCGTTCCTCCGCGCGGTCGGCAACCAGAACTACCTCTCCGATCCCGTCTTCCTCCGCGCCGTGGGAGGCGCTGTCGACGACGAGAACCGGCTCGCGGCGCTCCAGCAGTGGGCGGCCACGTTTGGCAACCCGGCGCTCACCTGGGACGACCTCGGCTTCCTGCGGGAGCACTGGAGCGGGCCGATCGCGCTCAAGGGGATCCTGCACCCCGACGACGCCCTCCGCGCCGCGGACGCCGGGATGGACGGCGTCGTCGTGTCGAACCACGGTGGCAGGCAGGTCGACGGCGCCGTTGCCGCGCTCGACGCCCTCCCGGAGATCGTCGACGCAGTCGGCGACCGGATCGAGGTGTTGATGGACAGCGGCATCAGGTCGGGCGCGGACGTCGTCAAGGCACTGGCCCTCGGTGCCCGTGCAGTGCTCGTTGGACGCCCGTACGTGTACGGGCTGGGGCTGGCGGGAGAGGAGGGAGTGCGGCATGTGCTCCGCTGCCTGCTCGCCGAGCTCGAGCTCAGCATCGCGCTCTCGGGCGCGACATGCCCGTCCGACCTGGACCGCGGGATGCTCGTCCGCTCCGGCTCCTCGTAGGCCGCCGGTCCGGCGCGACCGTCTACAGTCGTCCCATGGCGGCGGCTCGCACGCGTAGCCGCGATCGCGACGCGACGACGACCCAGATGCTGAGAACCGGCACCATCGGACGCGAGGCCGACATGCTCGAGATCCACGCGGCTGACGGAGCGTTCGAGCGGATCGAGACGTGGCTGCGCCGCAAGGGCTTCTTCGCGCCGGGCGGAGAGTCGTTGGTCGCGGATCTCTACCTCGGCTACGGGCTCTCCGAGACGATCCGCCGAACGATCACGCCTGCTCCGCCGGAGCCCTGCCCGCTCCCGTTCGCGGCGTGTGCCGTCCGGCCGCCGGTTCATGATGTCGAGAATGGCAACGACGATCGCGACCTGGAGATCGGGCGCTGGAGCCGGACATGGGCCGAGCGCGACCACGCCGCTGCGATCGAAGCCGTGCGTGCCGCGATCGCGCGCGGCGACGTCTACCAGGTCAACCTCGTCCAGCATCTCTCCGCCCCGTTCTCGGGGAGCCCGCGCGCGGTCGCCACCCGCCTCTCCCCCCTGACACAACCGAACGACGCGCCGCTCGGCGACAGCGCATGGCGGCTCTTCGAGGGAAACGGCTGGGCGATCGTCTCCGCCTCGCCCGAGCTGTTCCTCGCCCGCAGCGGGGGAACGCTCCGAACGCGGCCGATCAAGGGAACCCGGCCTCTCGGCGACCGTGCGGGGCTCCTCGCATCGGTCAAGGACGCCGCGGAGCACGTGATGATCGTCGACCTCGAGCGCAACGACCTCTCGCGCGTCTGCGTACCCGGCACCATCCGCTGGCCGGAGCTGATGGTCGCAGAGCCGCTCGCGGGCGTCGAGCACCTCGTCTCAACCGTCGAAGGCGAGGTGCAGCCTGACGTCGGCCTGGCCGAGATCCTCGCTGCGCTCTTCCCCGGCGGCTCGGTGACCGGGGCGCCGAAGATCGCCGCGGTCGATCTCATCGCGTCGCTCGAGCCCGTCGGGCGCGGGGCCGCGATGGGCGCGCTCGGCCGCGTCCATGGCAACGGCGACCTCGAGCTCGCGCTGACGATCCGCACGTTCGCGATCGCCGAGGGGCGGATCCACCTCTGGGTAGGCGGCGGGATCGTCTGGGACTCCGATCCGCGGGAGGAGGTCGCAGAGTCGCTCGTCAAGGCCGCGCCGCTCCTGGAGGCGATCGGCGCACCGCTCGAGTCGTCCCGAGCGGCCGCGGGAGCCCTGTGGCCGTGAGCGAGATGCCCCTCGCGGCAGCGGTCTCGGGGCTCGGCGTCGTCGATCCCGCCCGTGCGGTGGTGGCGGCCAGCGACGAGGGCTTCGCACGAGGCCGGGCGGCGTTCGAGACGCTGCGCGTCTACGGCGGCCGTCCGTTCCGGCTCGACGAGCACCTCGTGCGGCTCGCAGGGTCGGCGGAACGGCTCGGGCTGCCCGAGCCCGACGTCGAGGCGCTGCGCGCGCTCGTCGATGCCGCGCTCGAGGCGGCGGGGGTCGGCGACGTTGGCGTCCGTATCTACTGGACGCCCGGTGTGCCCGGCGCCGGCCCCACCGCGATCGTGCTGGTCTCGGCGATCCCCGACTGGATCGAGCCCGCCCGCGCGCGCGGCCAGCGGCTCGTGTCGCTCGCGTTCCCCGCCCGCTCGAGCCCGTGGCTGCTCCCCGGCACGAAGTCGGTGAGCTACGCGACCCACGTCGCGGCGGAGGCCGAGGCGAAGCGCCGCGGCGCGGACGACGCTGTGCTGGTCGACCTCGACGGCACCGTGCTCGAGGGAACGGTGACGAACGTCTGGTGGCGTGAAGGAGAGGTCATCCTCACCCCGGAGCTCGAGCTCGGGATCCTCGCGGGCGAGACGCGCGCCGCGCTCCTCGGGCTCGCGGCGGAGGAGGGCCTTGCCGTCGAGACCGGCGCGTTCCCGCTCGGTCGTCTGCTCGACGCCGACGAGGTCTTCACCTCCTCCTCGGTCCGCGAGGTGATGCCGGTCGTCTCGGTCGACGCGCGCGCGTACGGCAGTCGCCGCGCGGCGGACGCACTCCAGCGCGCGCTCCGGCGTCTGACCGAGGGCTGACCGCCGGGCGACGCGGCACGACGCCGGCGGAGGTCGCGGCGGTACGGCCGCATCTGCTCGCTACCCTCCTTGCATGGAGAAGCTTCGCCTCGGCGGCATGGCGCTCCAGAACGGCGTCCTCGTCCACGGGCCCCGGACCTGGGGCGCCGCCGTTCGGCTGCCCGACGGGACGATCAAGACGGCGTCGGGCCCGAAACCGCGGCTCGGTACGGCGGACTCGGTGCCCTTCGTGCGCGGCGCGGTGCGGCTCGCCGAGGCGTTCGCGGTGCTTCCGGCCATGAAGCGGGGGCTGCCCGAGGCACGCCTCCCGTTCGAGCGGCCGGCCGTGGCGGTTGCGCTCGTCGCAGCGTCGACGAGCGCCACGCTGGTACGACGCTCGTCGCTTCCCCTCGTCCCACGCGAAACGGCGGTCGTGATGGCCTCGCTCGTCCCGGCGCTGGTCGCCCTGCGGGGCGAGGAGCTGACCTCCTACCACGGGGCCGAGCACGTCTCGATCGGGACCTACGAGACCGGCGAGCGAGCAGCGAAGGAGCACGAGC
Source organism: uncultured Actinomycetes bacterium (assembly GCA_963845965.1). Lineage (GTDB taxonomy): Bacteria > Actinomycetota > Thermoleophilia > Gaiellales > Gaiellaceae > Gaiella. Next base: position 212,626 of record CAWJUF010000003.1, read on the forward strand.
GCTGCGGCTCGCACCTGGTCGGCCCGCTCACGATCGCAACCGCGCTCGCGAGCGCCGCCGCCGAGCTCGTTCCCGCGAGGCACCGCACCGCGGCACGACTCGTCGGAGCCGTCGGCGCGGTCGGCGCCGCGGTCGAGGTCTTCGGCTGGATGGCGCGGAATCCCGAGAAGCGTCTCTCCCGGGCGCTCGCACGCCCCGGCACCGAGCTCCAGCGGCGACTGTCGACGAGCGAGCCGAGTGCCGCACAGCTCGAGGTGGCCGAGGCCGCCCTGCACACGGTTCTCGAGGCGGAGCGAGAGGACGCGTGAGCACGGCGCCGGCGCGAACCCGCCGCGAGCGGCTCGATCCGACGATCTTCGACCTCCCGGTCGAGAAGATGCGCGACGGCTACTACAGCGACGCGTACTTCAACCACACCCGCTCGGCGCTGCTCTACGACGGCCGACATCCGCGGGTCGTGATGCAGGTGTTCCAGCGCAAGCACGCGATGCTCGGCGGCCTGGACGAGGCGCTCGCGATCCTCGAGCTCTGCTCGCACGACTGGCCCGGCCTGACCGTTCATGCGCTCCGCGACGGCGACCGCGTCGAGCCGTGGGAGACGGTCATGACGATCGAGGGGGACTACACGACGTTCGCGCACCTCGAGACCGTCGTGCTCGGCACGCTCGCCCGGCGGACGCTCATCGCGACGAACACGGCACGCGTCCTCGAGGCGGCGAACGGCAAGCCGATCATCTTCATGCCCGCCCGCCACGACCACCATCGCGTGCAGACGGGTGACGGGTACGCCGCCTTCGTCGCGGGCGCGGTGCGCGGGTCCGAGATCGGCGTCACCTCCGACGCGCAGGCGTCGTGGTGGGGCGGGCGGGGCGTGGGCACCGTTCCGCACTCCCTGATCGCGGCGTACGGCGGCAACACGGTGCTCGCCGCGACGAAGTTCGCCGAATGGGCGAGCGAGGACTTCCGGATCACGGTGCTCGTCGACTTCGACAACGACTCGGTGCGGACTGCCCTCGACGTGGCGCGAGCCCTCGGCCCTCGGCTGTGGGGCGTCCGCCTCGACACGTCGGGCCAGCTCGTCGACCGCGCGCTGTGGGAGGAGATGGGCGACTTCGACCCGCGCGGCGTGAACGAACGGCTGGTCCGCAAGGTGCGCACGGCGCTCGACGAGGACGGCTTCGAGCGCGTGCGGATCGTCGCGTCCGGCGGTTTCACCGTCGAGAAGATCGAGGCGTTCGAGCGGCGCAGCGTCCCCGTCGACGCGTACGGCGTCGGCTCGTCGCTGATCCGCGGGGAGTACGACTTCACAGCGGACATCGTGATGACGGACGGCAGGCCGACCGCGAAGGTCGGCCGCAGCTTCCGGCCGAGCGGCCGCCTGGAGCTCGTCGAGTGACGGACGTTGGCCGTGCTCGTCTTCGAGACGCATTCGCTGACCATCGACAACGAGCGGGGAGTCGCCACCGGATGGCTCGGCGGCACGCTCTCCGCGCGTGGGCGCGTCTTCGCCGCGGGGCTCGGCGAGCGCAGGCGCGACGACGGGATCGACGCCGTCTTCTCGTCCGACCTCGCACGCGCTGTCGAGACCGCGGAGCTCGCCTTTCGCGGGACGGAGATCCCGGTCACGCTGGACTGGCGGCTCCGGGAGATCGACTACGGCGATCTGAACGGGGCCCCGGTCGACGCGATCGAGGCGGAACGGCCGTGCCGGGTCGACGTCCCGTTCCCCGGTGGCGAGAGCTACCACGACGCCGTCGCCCGCGTCGCGTCGTTCCTCGACGACACCGTGCACGACACGAGCGGGGCGGCGCGGATTCTCCTGATCGGTCACACCGCGACGCGGTGGGCCCTCGACCACCTGCTCGACGGTCGGCCGCTCGCACAGGTCGTCACCGCCCCGTTCGGCTGGCGCGAGGGCTGGGACTACGTCCTCCGGCCGGGAACGCGTGCGACCGCCGGGGTCGCGGGATGAGCCGACCTCTCCTCTGGGACGTGGACACGCAGGTCGACTTCGTCCGGGCCGGAGCGAAGCTCCCGGTGCCGGACGCCGAGGCGGCTGCGCCCGCGATGGCGCGCCTCGTGCGCTGGTCGGCCGAACAGGGCCTGACGCACCTCGCCACCGCCGACGACCACGAGCTCACCGACCCGGAGATCTCCGACGAGCCGGACTACGAGGCGACCTACCCGCCGCACTGCCTCCGGGGCACGCCGGGCGCGGCCAAGATCCAGGAGACCGCCCAGCTCGACCCGCTGCCGCTCTCGCTGACGCCGTACCCGCCCGGGATCCTGCCGCGGCTCGTCGACGGCCACCGGGAGCTGCTCGTCCTGAAGAAGACCTACAGCGCGTTCTCGAACCCGAACCTCGAGCCGGTGCTCGCGTTCCTCTCGCCCAGCGAGGTGATCGTGTTCGGCGTCGCGACCGACGTGTGCAACCACGCGGCGATCATGGGCCTGCTCGCCCGCGGGTACGAGGTGGCCTTCGTCGAGGACGCCTCGCGAGGCCTCTCGGACGAGCGCGTCGCCTCCGTGCTCGCGCAGTGGCGGGAGGGCGGCGTGCGGTTCACGACGACCGACGAGGTCGTCGCCACCACGCCGTGAGGGTCCCACCGCTCGTCGTCCGAGCGAAGGCCGTGGCCGACGCGCTCGGGTTCGAAAGGAGCTGCCGCGACGGGGACGGGATGCTGTTGCACGTCCTCGCCGGGCGCCGCGGGATAGAGCGGGTCGCCGAGATCGGCACCGGGGCGGGCGTCGGTACCGCCTGGCTCGCGTCCGCCCTTCCGCCCGGTGTCCGGCTCTTCAGTGCCGAGGCCGACGAGCCTCTTTCAGAGGTGGCCGCGGCCGTCTTCGAGGAGGACCCCGACGTGAGCGTGCTCGTCGGCGACTGGCGCGCCGCGCTCGAGCCCCACGCGCCCTTCGACCGGGCGATCGTCGCGGTTGTCCGCCGTTGACGACCGGCCGGCGGGACCGTCGGCCCATGGCATATTCAGCTGGTGAACGCCGAGGCGGAGCTCGTGCCGACCGAGCACGGTCTCGTCCCGAAGGGACAAGGCTGGTTCGTCCTCAACGCACGTGAGGCCCAGTGGTGGGAGCGCAAGGGTCGCGGCGTCCTCTGTGAGTTCGAGGGCGCGGGCTTCGAGGGCGCAGCGGACTTCACGCAGCTCGGGATCAACCTGACGATTCTCGGCCCCGGAGAGCCGATGTCCATGTACCACTGGGAAGCGGACCAGGAGGACTTCCTTGTCCTCCGCGGTGAGGCGCTGCTCGTCGTCGAGGGCGAGGAGCGACGGATGCGCGCGTGGGACTTCGTGCACTGCCCTGCCGGGACGCGGCACGTGATCGTCGGCGCCGGCGAGGCCCCGTGCCTTCTCCTCTGCGTCGGGGCCCGCGACCGCTCGACGGGCCCGGACTGGGGTGTCTACACGGTGGACGACGCCGCGCTGCGCCACGGCGCGGGAGTCGAGCGGGAGACGACCGACCCACGCGAGGCATACGCCCGTTTCCCTCGCGGCGAGCTGACCCGATACAGGGACGACTGGCTTCCCGCGTAGAGACGCGGTGCGGCGCCGTCAGGGGCGGCCGCGCTTCCCGACGTGCCGCGCGAGCGCCGCCAGCCGCTCGTCCCATTCGGCGCCCACCCGGTCGATCCACGCCGCAGCATCCCGCAGCGGCCGCGAGTCGGGCCGGTAGACGACGCTGCGGCCCTCGCGCCTCGCGTGGACGAGGCCCGCGTGCTCGAGCGTCGCGAGGTGCTTCGCGACCGCCTGACGCGTCATCGGCAGCTCGCCCGCGAGCTCGGTCGACGTGGCGCGCCCGACGTGGGCGAGCCGCTCGATGATGGTGCGGCGGCTCGGGTCCGCGAGCGCGGCGAAGACGGGGCCTACGCGATCGACCACGCGGCACTCGCGCTCGCATGCAGGGCGAGTGCGATGCCCCACTCGGGAGCCGTCTCCCGAACGTGGACGAGCGTCCCGGCCGGGTGCTCCGCGAGCTCGAGCTCGACCGTCCCCTCGTCGTCCCAGCGCAGGACGATCCGCTCGAGCTCCTCGACCGTCTCGACGACCGCGTGGCGCACCTCCCCGTTGTCCCACTCGAACACACCCACGCCGCCCGGCACCACGTCCAGCTCGACGTCGTTCGCGAACCACTCCTCGAGCCGCTCGGGCTCGGTCAGCGCCTCCCACGCCTCCTCCCTGGGGACGGGGAGGACGATCTCGCGTTCGATCTCCACGCGCAACCTCCTAGTTGCGTTACGATAGAGCAACCCAATGGTTGCACGATACGCGAAGAGGAGGCCGTCATGCCGTTGATCCCGACCGTGCTCGAGGCCGACGGCCGCGCCGAGCGTGCGTTCGACCTCTACTCCAGGCTCCTCCGCGACCGGATCGTCTTCCTCGGGCGCCCGGTCGACGACGAGATCGCGAACCTCGTGGTCGGGCAGCTCCTCTACCTCGAGGCGGAGGACCCGGAGAAGGACATCGCGCTCTATGTCAACTCGCCCGGCGGCGAGGTCTACGCCGGTCTTGCGATCTACGACGCGATGCAGCACGTGCGGCCCGACGTGTCGACGATCTGCTTCGGGATGGGCATGTCGGCGGCGGCGATGATCACCGCGGCCGGCGCCCCGGGGAAGCGCTTCGCGCTCCCGAACGCGAAGCTGATGATCCACCAGGGCTCCGCGGGCTTCCGGGGTGCCCCGACCGATATCTCGATCGCCGCGCGCGAGGTCGAGGCGACGACGCGCCAGATGGCCGAGATCATCGCGCGCCACGCCGGCCGCGGCGTCGAGCAGGTCATGGACGACATCGACCGCGACCGCTTCATGACCCCGGCCGAGGCCGTCGAGTACGGGCTCGTGGACGAGGTCCTCGTACCGCCCCGAAATCGTCCGAGTACGATCGCGGCGTGAGGTTCCGCGGGGTCCACCATCTCGGGTTCGCGGTGACCGATCTCGACGAGGCGGTGGCGACCTACGGACGCCTGTTCGAGGCCACGCTCGAGCATCGAGACGCGGTCGCCGACCAGGGCGTGGAGGCGGCATCGCTCCTCGTCGGCGCGAGCAGGATCGAGCTGCTCGTCCCGACGGGCGACGACACGCCGGTCGGGCGCTTCCTGGCGAGCCGCGGGCCGGGGATGCACCACGTCGCGTACGAGGTCGCCGACGTCGGCTCTGCTCTCGCCGACCTCGAGCGCGCCGGCGCCGCCCTGATCGATCGCTTTCCGCGGCGCGGGCTCTTCGGGCTCGAGGTCGCGTTCGTCCATCCCGACGCCGTCCACGGCGTCCTGACCGAGGTGGTGTGCCCTGTCTGACGATTCGATCCGCATCGAGCTCGCCTTCGAGGGCGGGCAGATCATCGCCGCGATGGTCTCGCCGGCGACGGCCGACAGCGTCGAGCGCGCCGTGACCGCCGGTGGGGGCGGCGCGGTCGAGCTCGAGACCGACGATGGCCGCATCACCGTGGTCGTCCCGCGCATCGTGTATTTCAAGCGGTTCACGAAGGGCTCGCAGCCCGGCTTCCTGAGCGCGTGAGCTTCGCCGTCGGCCCCGACGCCTACGACCGGTTCATGGGCCGGTACTCGACCCCGCTCGCCCCACAGTTCGCCGATTTCGCCTCGGTCGCGGACGGCCAGCGAGTGCTCGACGTCGGCTGCGGCCCCGGCGCGCTGACGAGCGAGCTCGCCCGCCGCGCCGGCGCCCGAGCGGTGTCGGCCGTCGACCCGTCGCCGACGTTCGTCGAGGCGGCTCGGGCCCGCAATCCCGACGCCGACGTCAGGCAGGCGGCGGCCGAAAAGCTCCCGTTCGACGACGACGCGTTCGACGCGACGCTCGCCCAGCTCGTCGTCCATTTCATGGCCGATCCGGTGGCGGGGCTGCGCGAGATGCGGCGCGTCACTCGGGCGGGCGGCGTCGTCGCGTCATGCGTCTGGGACCATGCAGGCGGATCCGGGCCGCTCTCGCGGTTCTGGGAGGCGGCGCACGAGCTCGACCCGGACGTGAGGGACGAGTCGGCGCTGGCCGGCGCCCGGCAGGGCGACCTCGAGCGGATCTTCCGCGAGGCCGGCCTGAGCGGCGTCGAGGAGCATGTGCTCACGGTCGAGGTCGAGCATCCGACGTTCGAGGAGTGGTGGGAGCCGTTCACGCTCGGGGTCGGGCCGGCCGGGTCGTACGTCGCGGGGCTGACGCCGGAGCGCCGCGACAGGTTGCGCGACCGCTGCCGCGAGCTGCACCCGCCCGCCCCGTTCGCGGTCGTCGCGAGCGTGTGGGCCGTGCGCGGCGCGGCCTGATGGGCGTGCGCGGCGCGGCTGGGGCGTGGCTTTAGCCTCGCCCCTCTTGGTTCGTGAGAAGATGGGCGAGGCTGAAGCCACGCCCGTCTCGGGTCACGGCCCTCGACTACCCTGGCCGCCGATGGCGCTCGAGGTGGGGATCGTGGGGCTGCCGAACAGCGGCAAGACGACGCTGTTCAACGCGCTCACCCGCGCGGGAGCGGAGATCACCGCCTATGCGTCCGTGGCCGACAAGCCCAACGTCGGCATGGCGACGATCGCCGACGAGCGCCTCGGCCGGCTCGCCCAGCTGGTCGAGGCGAAGAAGGTGACGCCCGCCGCGATCCGCGTCGTGGACGTTCCCGGCACGGGGCCGCAGCTGCTCGGCAACCTGCGCCAGGTCGACGCCGTCCTCGCAGTGCTCGACGGGTTCTCCGACGGCGCGACGCCCGACGACGACCTGGAGACCCTGAAGCTCGAGCTGCTCGTCGCCGACCGAGACCACGTCGAGCGACGGCACGAGCGCGTCCAGAAGGAGGCGAAGTCCGGCGACGCCGCGAAGCGCGCGGAGCTCGAGACGCTGACCGCGCTGCTCGCGCACCTCGATGCCGGCAAGACGCTCGCGGACTGGCCGGGCGAGCTCCCGCCGGAGCTCGACCCGCTGACGACGAAGCCGCTGATCGCCGTCGAGAACGGGCCGCGGGGGATCGACTGCAAGCTGGAAGCGGAGCTGGCCGAGCTCTCCGACGAGGAGGCCGCCGAGTTCCGCGACGGGACGTCGGCGCTCGACGAGATCGTGCGCCGGCTGAAGGAGGCGCTCGGCCTGATCACGTTCTTCACCGCCGGCGAGAAGGAGACACGGGCGTGGACGCTCCGCAACGGCCAGACCGCGCTCGAAGCGGCGGCGACGATCCACTCGGACATCGCGCGCGGGTTCATCCGCTGCGAGGTGATCTCGGCCGGGGATCTCCTCGACGCCGGCTCCCACGCCGAGGCGGCGAAGCGCGGCACGCAGCGGCTCGAGGGGAAGACGTACGTCGTCGTCGACGGCGACGTGCTCAACGTGCGCTTCAACCTCTAGGGCTGCCCGGCCGCCACGATCGCTGCGCCGCCGAGCGCCAGCACGCCTCCGAGCCGGCGCGGCCGGTCGAGCCGCTCGCCGAGCACGACCCTTGCAAGTACGATCGTGACAACGGGGTAGAGAGCGCTCAGGACCGCGACGATGCCGGCCGATCCCTTCGTGGTCGCGAACGCGACGAGGACGTTGGCGGTCGTGTCGAAGACGCCGACCGCGGCGATCGCGGGAACCAGCCGGGCGGGTGGCCGAATCGAGACCGACGTCGCCAGCGCCAGGACGAGCGCCAGCCCCGTCGACGTGCCGCGAGCGGTGACGATCGTCCACGGGACGCTGCCGTCCGCGGCCGCGTCGAGGCCGACGATGAAGAGCCCGAACGCGAGCGCGGCCACCAGCGCGAGGGCGACGCCGGCCGCGAGGGGCGTCCGTCTTCCGGTGCCGGGCTCCCGGGCGAGCAGCACGATGCCGCCGAGCACCGCGACGATGCCGGCCCATTGGGCCGCCGAGGGGGAGACGCCCCGACCGAGGTCGACGGCGAGCGGGACGATCGGGCCCGCCGCCGAGATCGGCGCGACGATCCCCATCGCACCCACCGCCATCCCGCGGTAGAGGGCCGCGAGCCCGATCGCCCCGCATGCGCCCGCGCCGGCCGCCGGTAGGAGATCGCCGACGCCCGGCACTCCGTCGCCGGACGCGAGCAACCACAGCACTGCACCGCAGAGCCCGATCGCCTGGGAGAGCACGAGAACCGTGAGCACGTGGATCCGCCGAGCCGCGACCCCGCCCAGGAAGTCACCGGTCCCCCAGGATGCCGCCCCGAGGAGCGCGAGAGCCGCGACGGCCATCGCGCGTCAGTCGTCGCCGACCGGGCGGGTCGCGGCGACCGCGTCGAGCTGGTTCGCGTGGTAGAGCACTGCCGCCTCGGCGGTGCGGGCGGCGGCTCGGTCGTGGTGCGCCGCGATCGCGTGCAGGAGCTCCGCGCGAAGCGCCGGATCGAGAGCGCCGGCGCGTTCGTCGACGAGGCGGATCCCGAGCTGGACGTGTCCGAGCAGCGCGCCCTCCGGTGTGGGCCTGAACGCCGGCCCGCGGCCGAGCTCCCGCACGCGGCCGACGTCGTGGAGCAGCGCGGCGGCGAGGAGGAGGTCGGAGCGCAGCCGGGGATGGAGCTGCGCGGTCTCACGGCACAGCGTCGCGACACCCACCGTGTGCTCGAGCAGGCCGCCCGCGTAGCCGTGGTGCCCGTCCGCGCCGGCCGCGGGAAGCAGGCGCATGCCGTCTCGTATCTCGCGATCGGACAGGATCGTGCCGACGAGCGCGGCAAGCGGCGGATGCGCGATCTCGGCGGCGAGGAAGTCGAGGAAGCCGTCGAGCTCGTCCGCGTCGCGACGGATCGCCGGCGCGAGCGTCGCAGGATCCGTGTCCGCGGCCTCGACCGTCCGCACCGCGAGTTGGAGGCGCCCGTCGAACCGCTCGACGCGGCCGAGCACCCGCACGGCGTCCCCCTCCGCGAAGCGGCGGTCGAGGAGCTCGACGTCGTCCCAGACGCGTCCCTCGATCCTGCCGCTCGGGTCGACGAGCTCGAGCGCGAGGTAGGGCTTCCCGCCGCGGGTCGTGAGCCGGCGCTTGCGGGCGACGGCGTACACGCCGTCCACGGTGCGATCCTCGACCAGCTCGGCGATCGTCGCCACGGCGTGAGTGTAGGCTCGGGCGGTGGCCGACGTCCGTCCGTTCCGTGCCGTCCGGTACGCGCGGCCGACCGAGGCGGTGACGGCGCCTCCGTACGACGTGATCGCCGACGAGGAGCTGGCCGCGCTCCGCGCGCGCGACGCGCACAGTGTCGCGCACCTGACGATGGAACCGGACGCCGCCGTCGCCGGCAAGCGCATGCGGGAGTGGCTCGCCGACGGAGTGCTGGCCCGCGACGAGACACCGGCCGTGTGGTGGCTGGAGCAGGATTTCGTGGGGCCGGACGGCGTCGCGCGCTCGCGTCGGGGGATCGTCGCGTCGCTGCGCGCCGAGCCGTACACGACCGGCGCCGTCCTGCCGCACGAGCGGACGCACCGCGGGCCGATCGAGGGTCGGCTCGCGCTGCTGCGCGCGACCAGGACGCAGCTCGAGCCGATCTTCCTGCTATACGACGGCGCCTCGCCGATCGACGGCCCGCCCGCCCGGCCGCCGGATCTCGACCTCGCGGGCTCGAGGCTCTGGCGGCTCGAAGGCGACCACGGGGTGGCAGCGTTCTTCGCCGACAGGCAGCTCCTGATCGCGGACGGTCATCACCGGTACGAGACCGCCGCCGAGTTCGCCGCCGAGGACGGGGCCGACGCGATGCTGGCCGTCCTCGTGTCCACGGCCGATCCGGGGCTCGTGATCTTCCCGACCCACCGGGTGTTCGGCGGTCGCCCCGACGTCGATCCGCCCGGCGAGGAGCGGGTGAGCGTGGACGATGCGGCGTCGGCGCTAGAGCTCGAGCCCGCGGAGCGCGCGGCATTCGTCCTCGTGCGTCGGGACGGAGTGCGCCTCGTCCGGGGAGAGGAGGGCGAGCTCGACGTCGAGCTCGCCGACCGCTTCGGCCACGAGGGCATCTCGTACACGCCCGACCGGGTCGAGGCGGTGCGGCGCGTCGAGAGCGGGGAAGCCGACGCCGCGCTCCTCGTGCGGCCGCTCCGGGTCGCGGACGTCTTCGCGCGGGCCCGGGAGGGGCGGAAGCTCCCCCCGAAGGCGACGTACTTCTTCCCGAAGCTCGTGTCCGGCCTGCTGCTGCACCCGGTCGACCCGTGACCGACTGGCTCGGGCTCTGCCGGGCCGTGGTGGGCGACCTCGACGAGGTGCTGCACGCGATGCCGACGCGGACCGAGCGCGAGCCCGTCCTCCGCAGGGGGGAGGGCGGCGACGACACGACCGCGATCGATGCCGCTGCGGAGGACGCCGTCGTGCGGCGGCTCGAGGCGCTCGGTACCGATCTCACGCTCGTCTCAGAGGAGCTCGGCGTTCGGGTCTTTGGCACCGGCGGCGGGCCGACGGTCGTCGTCGACCCGATCGACGGCTCCGTCAACGCCAAGCGCGGGATCCCGTTCTTCTCGCTCTCACTCGCGGTCGCGGACGGGCCGACGATGGACGACGTGCGCTTCGGCTATGTGTACGACTTCGGGGCGGGGGAGGAATGGGTCGCAGAGCTGGGCCACGGCGCGCTCCTCGACGGCTCCGCGCTCGACGGTCCGGGCCCGAAGGATCCCATCGAGATCCTGTCGCTGGAGGGAACGACGACCGACGCGATCGCGCTGGCGTCGCCGGCGATGCGCGGCGTTGCCACGCGCCTCCGCGTGATGGGATCGCTCGCGCTCTCGCTCTGCCACCTCGCCGCGGGGCGCGTCGACGCCGTCTGTTGCCTCAAGCCGGCTCGGTCGATCGACATCGCGGCCGCCCAGCTCCTCGTGCGCGAGCGGGGCTACGCGATCGAGCTGTTCGAGGACCCGCCGTTCGGCCGCGCGCCGCTCGATCTCGGCCAGCGTTCGCGCGTCGTCGCGGCGGCGACGGACGAGCTCTGCCAGCAGGTCGCGACCGCGCTGCGGTGAGCGGGGAGTCGTCGCTGGGCGGAAGACGGTGTCTGACACTGCACTGACAACAGTCGACGCGCGATCGTGACACCCAGGCCGGTGGAGGCTCGCTAGGCTGACTGCGATGGCTCCAGACCGCGATGCGATCCTGAAGGCGCTCGAGTGCGTCATCGACCCGGAGCTCAAGCGTCCCGTCACCGACCTCGACATGGTGCGGGACGTCGTCGTCGCACCGGACGGTGCGGTCGAGGTGGTCATCGCCCTGACTGTCGCCGGCTGCCCGCTCCGCTCGAGCTTCCAGGATCAGGTCGCCGAGCACGTCGGCGGGGTGCCGGGCGTCGCGAGGGTCGCGCTCCGCTTCGACGTGATGACGCCGGAGGAGAAGGCCGCGCTCGCATCGCGGCTCCGCGGTGGTCGGCCCGAGCGCGAGATCCGGCTCGACCCGGGAACGCGCGTCGTCGCCGTCGCCTCGGGCAAGGGAGGCGTCGGCAAGTCGACACTGGCGGCGAACCTCGCGGCGGCACTCGCAGAGCAGGGCGAGCGCGTCGGGGTGCTCGACGCGGACGTCTACGGCTATTCGATCCCGCACGTCCTCGGTGTTACGCAACGGCCCGTCGTCGTCGACTCGCTCATCGTCCCGCCGGTTCGAGGCGACCTCAAGGTGATGTCGATCGGGCTCTTCGCCGAGGACAACGGCCCGATCATGTGGCGCGGCCCCATGCTCCACAAGGCCCTCCAGCAGTTCCTCTCGGATGTCCACTGGGGAGAGCTCGACACCCTCGTCGTCGACATGCCCCCCGGGACCGGCGACGTGGCGATCTCGATCGGCCAGCTCCTCCCGCGGGCGGAGGCGATCGTCGTCACGACACCGCAGCCGGCTGCGCAGCAGGTCGCCGTGCGGGCGGCCGTGATGGCGCAGAAGACGGGCATGCGCGTCCTCGGCGTGGTCGAGAACATGTCGTGGCTCGTCGGAACCGGCCAGGAGCTCTTCGGCAGCGGCGGGGGCGAGGCGCTCGCGGCGGAGATCGACGTGCCGCTGCTCGCGCGCGTGCCTTTCGATCCAGCCCTTCGCGAGGCGTCGGACGCGGGACAGCCGGTACTTGAGGCGGACACGGACTCCGAGGCCAGCGCAGCGATCCGCGGTCTCGCCGAAGCGGTTGTCGCACGCCGCGCCGGCGCCATCCGCAAAGCGCTGACCGTCCTCTAGAGACAGTCTCGGCGAGCAGGCGGTGACCGGTGAGCAGCGGGTCGCGGCCGGAGGCCGGCTGTGCCGGCCGGGAGGCCAGCCGTGCCTCATTCGGTGCGCGACGCAGGAGGAGGGGGCCGGTGGGGGAACCAGCGGTTCCCCCACCACGAAGCAGGGGAGGGAGCCCGAAGGCTCCCTCCCTATGACGGCGAGCCCTGCGGCGGTGGGCCGGCGCCGTCCTGCACGTCCGCGCCGGGGGGAGGCGCGGCCATCCAGTCAGATCCTCACAGATGCGTGAGGATGTTGTAATCGTACCCCGCGCCACGGTGGTCGAAACAAGACCCGTCGAACGTCGACCCTTTAGGGTCGCCCGGTGACTTCCGACGAGGCGGTCTTCAACCTTCGCGCCGGCGGCCTGTCGGACGAGGACGCGCGGGTCGTCGTCGCCCATCTCGCGGCTGCCGACGCGACGGGCCGGTCGGGTCACGGCTTGTCCCGCGTCCCGTGGCTCGTCGGCCTGCTCGGGTCGACGTCCGACCCGGACGCTCGCCCGGAGTGCGTCGAGCGCACCGACGGATTCGAGCGTTGGGACGGGAAGCGCGCGCTCGGCTACGTCACCCTCGCCGCGATCTGCGACGGCCTCGTGGCCGACCCGCCGGAACGAGCGCGCCTCGTCGTGGCCGGCTCGTGCTTCCCGACGGGCGTGCTCGGCGCGTGGGCTCGGCGCCTCGCCGACGCAGGTCTCGTCGCGGTCGTCACAGCGACGTCGCCGCGGCGCCTGCCGCATCCCGAGGGAGGTCCGCCGCTCACGGGGACGAACCCGATCGCGGTCGGCATTCCCTCGTCGGACGGACGCCCGCTCGTGTCGGACGTCTCCATGGGCGCGGTGACGCACGGCGACGTCCTCCTCGGTCACGCGCGTCCGGAGGACCTCGTTCCGTTCGGCGGCCCGCAGGCGCACAAGGCGTTCGCGCTCGCGGCGGCGGTCGAGCTGCTAGTCGGCGCGCTTGCAGGGCCGAACCACGGCGCGGTCGTCCTCGCCGCGCGTCCGGCCCATGACCCGGTTCCGGGCTTTCGGGCCCTCGCTGCGGGCCTCAGGCTGCCGGGCGACCGGCGCTGACGCCCGGCGGCCCGCCGGCGCTACACGGCGACCGCCGGCAACGCCGCGAGCGCCGTCGCGAGCTCCTCCTCGTCGTACTCGAGGTCCTCGAGCTTGCCCGCGAAGTGGTCGATGTAGGCGCCCATGTCGAAGTGGCCGTGACCGCTCAGGTTGAAGAGGATCGTCTCCGAAACTCCCTCCTCCTTGCAGCGGAGCGCCTCGTCGATCGCCGCCTTCACGGCGTGGTTCGCCTCAGGCGCGGGCAGGATGCCCTCCGCTCGCGCGAAACGGACACCCGCGTCGAACACGGCCGTCTGGTGGTACGCCCTGGCCTCGACCAGCCCGAGCTGGTGCAGGTGGCTCACGAGCGGCGCCATGCCGTGGTAGCGGAGGCCTCCCGCGTGGAATCCGGGCGGCACGAACGTCGAGCCGAGGGTGTGCATCTTCACGAGCGGCGTCAGGTGCCCGGTGTCGCCGAAGTCGTACGCGAGCTCGCCGCGCGTGAGGCTCGGGCAGGCGGCGGGCTCCACCGCGATCACGCGCACGTCTGCACCGCCGCGGAGCTTCGCGCCGACGAACGGGAACACGAGCCCCGCGAAGTTCGAGCCGCCGCCCGTGCACCCGATCAGGACGTCCGGGTAGGCGTCGGCCAGGTCCATCTGCACGAGCGCCTCCTCGCCGATCACGGTCTGATGGAGGAGAACGTGGTTCAGGACGGAGCCGAGCGCGTACTTCGTGTCGTCGCGCTGGGCCGCCTGTTCGACCGCCTCGGAGATCGCGATCCCGAGGCTCCCGGTCGAGTCGGGGCGCTCGGCGAGGATGGCGCGGCCGGAGGCGGTCTCCTCGGACGGGCTCGGAACGCACCGCGCTCCGAAGACCTCCATCAGCGCGCGGCGGTAGGGCTTCTGGTCGTACGAGACCCGCACCATGTAGACGTCGATCTCGAGCCCGAAGAGCGCGCCCGCGAAGGCGAGCGACGACCCCCACTGCCCCGCGCCCGTCTCGGTCGCGATCCGCTTCACCCCCTCGCGCGCGTTGCAGAACGCCTGCGCGACGGCGGTGTTCGGCTTGTGGCTCCCCGTCGGCGAGACGCCTTCGTACTTGTAGAAGATCCGGGCCGGGGTATCGAGGGCCTGCTCGAGACGCCGAGCCCGGTAGAGGGGCGTCGGGCGCCACTGCCGGAGAACCGTGCGAACCTCCTCCGGGATCGGGATGCGCTCCTCCGTCGAGACCTCCTGGAGGATCACCTCCATCGGAAAGAGCGGCGCGAGGTCGTCAGGCCCGACGGGCTGCCCTGTACCGGGATGGAGCACGGGGGCCGGCGGCTCCGGGAGGTCGGCCGCGACGTTGTACCAGGCCTCGGGCAGCTTGCTCTCGTCCAGCGTGTACTTGACGGTCTCGCCCACGGCAGCTCCTCTCGGTCAGGTCGGCACGGGCTGACGCAACTATGACCGTTTCGCCGCGCGGCGGGCGCGCTCAGAGCTGGTCGCGAATCGAGACGAGGTCGTCGTCCTTCGGGGCGTACTCGGCGAAGCTCGCCTGCAGCTCGATCGCCCGGCGGGCGTACCCGAGCGCGACGTCGGGCCGGCCCGCCCGTGCGTGGGCGCACGCGAGGTTGTAGTGCGTCCCCGCGTGGTCGGGCGTCTCCGCCAGGTGCCCCTCGAGCACCTCGATCGCCCTGTCCCACTCCTCCGTCGGCCAGTACCGGAGCGCCTCGGAGGCCCGCTCCCACGTCGACGGGGTGAACGCCTCACCGGGCTTGGCGCCGACGACGAGGATGGTGGTGCCCGCCTCGCCCACCGCGGCGCGCTTCACCGTCGGGTCGGGAACGTGCACGAGCGTCCCCGCGGGAGCGTCGACCTCCTCGCCGTCGAGCGTGAATGACGCACGACCGCTCAGGACGACGTAGAGCTCCTCGTGGGCCTCGCCCTCGGCCTCGTCGTGCTCGCCGATGATCGGCCCGCCGTCCTCGGTGGCCGTCCAGGCGTTGACGCCGAACGACGAGACGCCGAGCGTTCGCCGGATCGTGTGCCACCGCGCCTGCCCGGGTATCGCCGGCGTCGCCAGCTGGTCGAGTGTCGTCACCTCGTAGCGCTCGCTCATGTCGCCTCCCGTAGTCGCTCGAGCACAACCGGGTCGATGGCCTCCTCGCCCTCCACACGCTCCTCGAGGTTCTCGACCCCCGCCCAAGAGGCGAGGCTCGGATGGCCCACGCGCGCGAGGCGCGCATCGAGCTCCGCGCGCAGCGCGTCGTCGACGGGGACCCAGTCGGCGCGCGGCGTCGTGCCGAAGAGCGTGTCGTGGAGCCGGTGGATCCGGCGCAGCTCGACGAGGGGGTCGGGGTGGTCGTCGACCCGCAGGTCGACGAGCGTGTCGGACAGGTTCGCGTAGCCGCCGTCGCGCTCGACGACGAGCAGCGCCGCGGACTGCCGCCCTCGGCTGTCGCCGCCTGCCGCCTCCGCCGCGTCGAGGCAGTCGAGGAGCCGCTCCGCGAGCGGCCGGCCGGCGGTCGCCTCGAACGTCTCGGCGAGTGCGTCGACCGTCGCTCGAGAGACGAGGATGTTCCCCTGCGCCGCGTAGCCGGCGCCCGTGCGGCCGCCCGCCCACGCATGGCATTCGTCACCCGTGAAGGTCGCTGCCTGCCCGTCGCCGTCCACGACTCCGAGCTGGCGTAGCGCGCGATCGTCGTCCGCGGCGGTCAGCCGCTCGACGACCTCTCCGGCGGAGAGCCCTCCGCGCAGCAGCTCGAGCCCATCGGGCCCGTAGCGGGGGTTGGCGTACGACTGCGTGGCGATCGCTCCGACGTGCGGCGCGGCCCACGGCACGACCGAGCCCACGGCGAGGAACTTCGACTGCGTCGCGATCCCCCACTGGCCGGCGTCGAGGTCGCAGGCGCAGATCGAGTACGTGGCGACCGTCTCAGCCATACGTCAGCTCGGAGAGGTCGAGCTCGAGGAGCGCCGGGTCGGAGACCAGGACGCACGCAACCTCGGGTCGCGCGAGCGCGGTCGCGACGCCCGCCGCGTCGCTCGCCCGGACGACCACGGGCACGCCGTCGGCGTGTGCCGAGCGGAGCGCCTCGACGTCGTCGATCCCGTCGAGGAGCAGCGCGCCCTCGACGTCGACCGAGCCTTCCAGCGCGATCGCGGGGACTCGACGGCCCGTCGCGCCGAACCAGCGCTCGCGCATCACAGGGTCAGGGTCTCTCCCGGTGCCGGGACGAGCAGCTCGACACCGGCCGGCAGCAGCGGACGAAGCGCGTCGGGTGTCCCCGTGAGGATCGGGAAGGTCCCGTAGTGCGACGGGACGACGCGTCGCGCGCCGACGAGCTCGGCCGCCACCGCCGCCTCCTCGGGTCCCATCGTGAAGTGGTCGCCGATCGGCAGCACTGCGACGTCGGGCGCATAGAGGCGCTTGATCAGCGCCATGTCGCCGAACACGTTCGTGTCGCCGGCGATGTAGACGGTCGGCGCGCCCTCCTGGCGCACGACGATTCCCGTCGGCTCGCCGGTGTAGAGAATGGCGCCGTTGTGCCACGTCGAGGAGGAGTGGTTCGCGTCGGTGAGCGTCACGCGGACGCCGGCGAGGGAGACGGTGCCGCCCTTGTTCGGGGCCTGCCCGTCGTCCTCGGGCAGCCCCTCGCTCACGGTGAGCCAGTCGCGTAGCTCGACGGGCGCGACCACGGGGCATTCGAACTGCTTCGCGATCGCGACGGCGTCGCCGATGTGATCGCTGTGACCATGGGTGAGGACGACGAGGTCGCAGCGCTCGGGCTCGAGCTCGGGCTCCGGGCACTTGGGATTGCCGTTCAGGAACGGGTCGACGTAGACGCGCGTGCCGGCCTCCGTGTCCATCCGGAACGCCGCGTGACCGAGCCAGGTGAGTGTGGTAGCCATGTGTTCGAGCCTAGCGCGTCGAGGCGCTCATCCGAGACAGCAAGAACGATCAAGCGCCGGTTTCCCCGGGTGGGCAGGCTGGCGCCATGGCACTCCAGTTGATGGACCCGCTTGCGACATTCGTCGACACCCTCGCCGAGAGCCTCGACGACCACGCCGCCGACGGCGAGGAGCTCGCCGCGCGCGCCTACCTCTCGCGCTTCCACTTCGACCGCGTGGTCGGAGCCGTCGCCGGGGAGACACCGGCCCGCCTGCGCCGCCGCGTGCTGCTCGAGCGGGCCGCATTCCGGCTCGTGACGAGCCGCGCGACGGTGCTCGAGGTCGCGCTGGAGGCCGGCTACTCGTCGAACGAGGCGTTCACGAGGGCCTTCCGGCGCGCGTACGGCGTCGGGCCTTCCGCCTGGCGCGGGTCACCGGGGCGGATCCAGCTCGACTGCCCGAACGGCGTCCATTTCCACCCACCCGGCGGCCTCCGGCTGCCCGCGAGAGACGAGGTGACGTCCATGGACCTGATGAGGAAGATGGTGGAGCATCACGTGTGGCTCGTCGGAGAGATCGTCGACCGGGCCGGCCAGCTCGACGACGAGCGCCTCGACGCGCCGATCGAGCTCTCGGTCGAGGGAGTCGACTGCGACCCGACCCTGCGCTCGCTGCTGTCGCGGCTCGTCGGCCAGATGGACATGTGGAATGCGGCGATGGAGAGCCGCGCCTACGACTTCGCGGTCGAGCGCGGCGAGAGCATGCGGTCGATCCGGGCGCGCCTCCGCGACGCCGGCCCGGCGTTTCTCGACCACGCGCACGAGGTGATGGACGGGCGCAGGCTCGACGAGACGTTCGTCGACGCCGTGTGCGACCCGCCCGAGGTGTTCACCTACGGCGGGATGCTCGCGCACGTGCTGACCTTCGCCGCGCACCGCCGCACGCTCGCGATCGGCGCCCTGTACTCGGCCGGGATCGCCGACCTCGGCGCAGGCGACCCGATGCGCTGGGTCGCGGAGGCCGCGTAGTTGCATATTGCTGCCCTTACCTGCTCATGCCTGCCGAGGTCGCGAACATCTTGCGCCGCGCGGCACTCGCCGGAGAGATCACGGCCGACGTGGCTGCGCTGGCACACGCGGACCTGCTCCAGCTTCGGGTCGAGCTCTTCCCCTACGAGCCGTTCGCGGCTCGCGTCTGGGAGCTGCGGGAGAACTTCACCGCGTACGACGCCTGGTGCGTCGCGCTCGCGGAGCACACGCAGGCT
The DNA here is from genome assembly GCA_963845965.1 of uncultured Actinomycetes bacterium. Classification (GTDB taxonomy): domain Bacteria; phylum Actinomycetota; class Thermoleophilia; order Gaiellales; family Gaiellaceae; genus Gaiella. The sequence continues at coordinate 230,943 of CAWJUF010000003.1, forward strand.
GGCCTGGCTACGCTCGACGAGCGGCTCGCGTCGTCGAGCGGCCCGCGCTGCGCGTTCGCCACGCCGCCCTGACCCGCTCAGCTCAGAGCGGCAGCGACGCGATCGCGTCGCTCGCGAGGTCGACGAGCGGCTGCACGAAGAAGAACGAGCCGATCGTGACGACGAGCGCAGCGGCGACCGTCGTGTCGAGCAGGAGGTCGCGCGGCGGCGAGCCGCCCGCCGCGACCACGACGCCCGCGGCCGGAGCCTCGCTGGAGCGCATGTACAGCGAGCGCACCACGTTGAGGTAATACGCCAGCGAGAGCGCGGTCGCGAGCACGCCGATCACGACGAGCCACCACCAGCCGGCCTCGTAGATCGCGGAGAAGACGAACAGCTTGCCGAGGAACCCGCCAGTCAGGGGGAACCCCGCCATCGAGAGCATGAACCACCACATGGCGACGCCGATGAACGGCCGCTCCCAGCCGAGCCCTGCGAGCGAGTCGAGCGTGACGGCGCGGCCCTGCTCGCGCTCGCGTGCGGCGACGACCGAGAACGCCCCGACGCTCGCCGCGGCGTACGGGATCAGGTAGTAGAGAAGCGCCTCGCCGCCCGCCTGGCTGTCCGCGGCGATCGCGATCAGCAGGAAGCCCGCATGGGAGACGGACGAGTACGCGAGCAGCCGCTTGACGTCGCGCTGCGCGATCGCCGCGAAGTTGCCGATCGCGAGCGAGCAGATCGCGAGCACCGCCACGGCGACCGTCCAGACCTCGTCCTGCTCGGGGAACGCCGTGGTGAGGATGCGGAGCATGACGACGAGCCCCGCGACCTTCGTCGCGGCGGCCATGAAAGCAGTCACCGTGGTGGGCGCACCCTGGTAGACGTCCGGCGTCCACATGTGGAACGGGGCGGCGGAGACCTTGAACGCGAGACCGGCCAGGATCATCGCCATGCCGGTCACGAAGAGCGGGTCGTCGGCGCCGGTCGCGTCGCGGATTGCCGTGAAGCCGAGCTCGCCCGTGGCGCCGTAGACGAGCGCGCAGCCGAACAGCAGGATGCCCGAGCCGAAGCTTCCGACGATCAGGTACTTGAGCCCCGCCTCGAGCGACGCGCGCCGGTGCGTGTCGAGAGCACAGAGGACGTACAGCGAGATCGAGAACCACTCGAGCGCGAGGAACAACGTCATCAGATTGGCGGCCGAGACGAAGAACACCATCCCGGCGCTCGCGGCGGCCAGGAGCGCGTAGTACTCGCCGACGTGCGAGCGGCGCCCGTCGCCGGCCGAGAGCAGCACGACCGCAAGCCCGACGAGCGCGATGAGGATCGCCGCGAACGCGCCCAGCCGGTCGCGCGTCATGGACTCGACCACCACGGCCGTGGGCTCGGGCGAGCGGTCGAATACCCAACCGGCCAGCGCCGCCGACGCGCCGAAACCCGCGACCGAGACGGCGACCGAGAAAGCCCGCTCGCTCGCCCGCGGGACGAGCACCGCGCCGAGCAGCGTGATCCCCGCGGCCGCGAGGAGCGCCAGCGTGGGCGACAGCGCCAGCCAGTCGACGGACGGCGTGTCGATCACGGCGCGAGCTCCTGCTGCGAGCCGATGAAGGCGGCAGGTTGGTCGGCCGGGAAGGACCGCTCGGTGATCCCGGCCGGCCACGCCGTCAGCACCGCGAGGATCACGACGAGCGGGACGAGCAGGATCAGCTCGCCGCCGACGAGGTCGCCGGCGTCCTCGCGCACCGCGCCGCCGCGGCGTTCGTGGAGGATCGCGGAGATCAGCCGCAGCGCGTAGAGCGCGGCGAGCACCATGGCCGTGACGCCGATCGCCGCGTAGCCCCAGCCGCGATCGAAGACGCCCGCCAGGATCGTGAACTCGCCCGCGAAGTTCGCCGAGCCCGGTACCGCGAGCGTGAACATCCCGAGCACCAGGACGAGCGTCGCGAGGATCGGTCGTCCCTTAGCCATCCCACCGAGCTCGGCGAACACGCCGGTGCCGGCGCGCGTCTCGATCATGCCGGCGAGCAGGAAGAAGCCCGCCGAGACGAGGCCGTGATTGACCGAGTGGAGCACGGCGCCGTCGAGCCCGAGGTCGTTGGCCGCGAAGATCCCGAGCACGATGAGGCCCATCTGGGCCATCGACGAGTACGCGACGACTCCGCGGATGTCCGGCTGGCGGAAGGCGAGCACGGAGCCGTAGACGAGCGTCGCGGAAGCGAGCCCGAGGACGAGCGTCCGGAAGTCCTCCACGGGCTCGGGGAAGTGCGGCAGCACGATCCAGACGAGCCCGAAGACGGCGGCCTTCGAGACAACGCCGGAGAGGAGCGCGCCCACCTCGGGCGGCGCCTGGGTGTACGCGAGGCGCAGCCACCCGTGGAACGGGAAGAGCGGCGCCTTGACGGCGAACGCGGCGAGGAAGCCGAGGAAGATCCAGTCGTTCGAGCTCGTGCCGAGGTCGGCGAGCTGGAACGTCCCCTTCGTGACGCCGAGCGCGACGATCGACGCGAGCATCAGGAGCGAGCCCACCATCGTGTAGATGACGAACGTGACCGTCGCCTTGACGCGCTGCGGGCCGCCCCACACGCCGACCAGCACGTAGATGGGGATCAGCATCGCCTCGAAGAAGACATAGAAGACGATCAGGTCCTGCGCCGCGAAGACGCCGACGAGCGCCCCGACGAGGAAGAGCAGGAGCCCGAAGTACGCGCGGCTGCGCTCGCGCTCTGCCCAGGCGCCGTAGCCGATCGCGCACGCGCCGACGACCACGGTGAGGCCGACGAGCCAGAACTGGAACCCGTAGAGGCCGACCGAGTACGAGATCCCGAGCTGGTCGAACCACTCGCGCGTCGTCGAGTACTGCTGCACGTCGCTTCCGAAGTCGAAGTTGCGAGCGCTCCCGAGCCACAGCCCGACCTCCGCGAGCGCGACGAGAAGCGCGAGCCCACTGGTCGACTCGCGCGCGAGCGGGAGCACCCAGACGAGGATCGCGCCGACGAGTGGGACGACGATGAGCGCCGTCGTGAGCATCAGCGGACCACCAGGAAGACGAGCGTCAGGACCGCGACGGCGACGGTGAACGTGAGCGCGTACGTGCGCAGCAGGCCGCTCTGGGCGCTCGCGGTGACCGTTGCGCCGCGCAGGGCCCCCTCCGCGACCTCGTCGAGGCCTCCCTGGACGACCGGCGCCTCCACGCGGTCGCGCAGCCGAAGCGCGATCAGCTGCGCGGGCCGCGAGAACGCGACGTCGTAGAGCTCGTCGAACCAGAGCTTGTGCTCGAGCGCCGTGCGCGCGACGCCGTCGGGCACGAGCTCGCGCCCGGCCTTGAACGCCCGCCAGGCGAGGAAGATTCCGAGCGCGCCGCACGCGACGCCGAAGAGGCTCGTCAGCCACTCCTCGCCCACCGACGCCTGGACGAGTGGCGGCACGACCGGCTCGAGCCAGGCTTCGAACGGCTCCCAGACGCCGGGGATCGCGAGGAACCCGATGAACGTCGCGCCGAGCGCGAGCACGCCGACGGGGAGGAGCATCGAGCGCGCGCCCTCGCCGTGGTGCTCGCCCTGCGTGTGCGTCGTGACGAGCTCACTTGGTTCCCCGTGGAAGACGCGGAAGTAGAGCCGGAACGTGTAGAGGCCGGTCAGGATCGCGCCGACGAGCCCGCCAACGTAGAACGTCCAGCCGAGCGGCCCGCCGTACGCCAGCGCGGAGCTGATGATCGCGTCCTTCGACCAGAAGCCCGCGAAGATCGGGATCCCCGCGAGCGCGAGCGATCCGATGAGGAACGTCCAGCGGGTGTACGGCATCGACTTCGCGAGCCCGCCCATCTTGCGGATGTCCTGCTCGCCGTCCAGGTGGTGGATCACGAGACCGGCGGTGAGGAAGAGGAGCGCCTTGAAGAACGCGTGCGTCACGAGATGGAACATCGCGAAGGGGTACGCCCCGATGCCCGCGCCGACGAACATGTAGCCGATCTGGCTCATCGTCGAGTACGCGATCACGCGCTTGATGTCCCACTGGACGAGCGCGATCACCCCGGCGGCGAGGAGCGTCACGAGCCCGAGCACGGCCGCGAGGTGCTGGATGTCGGGCGCGGCCTGGAAGATCAGGTGGGTGCGGCAGATGAGGTAGACGCCCGCAGTGACCATCGTCGCCGCGTGGATCAGGGCGGAGACCGGCGTCGGGCCCTCCATCGCGTCGGGCAGCCACGTGTGTAGCGGGATCTGGGCCGACTTGGCAACCGCGCCCGCGAGGAGGCCGAGCGCGAGCAGCGTCACGACCGTGTTCGAGAGCTCTCCGCTCTGCGCCGCAGCGAAGACCGTGTCGTAGTCGAGGCTGCCGACCTTGGCGATCGCGAGGAAGAGCGCGAGCGCCATCGCCGCGTCGCCGACCGTGTTGATCACGAACGCCTTCTTCGCGGCGTCGATCGCGCTCGAGCGGTCGTGGTAGAAGCCGATCAGGAGGTACGAGGCGAGGCCGACGAGCCCCCAGCCGACGAGCAGCAGCAGGAGGTTGCCGCCCATCACGAGGAGGAGCATCGAGAAGACGAAGAACGACATGTACGCGAAGTACCGCCGCTCCTCGTCCTCGCCCGCCATGTAGCCGTTCGAGTACAGGACGATCAGGCCGCCGACGCCCGTGACGACGAGCATCATCGTGATCGAGAGCGGGTCGACGAGCAGGTCGAGGCTCACCTTGAAGTCGCCCGCCGTCAGCCAGGTCCAGGCGGTGGTGGTCACGGCGCGGTCGTCGGGGCTGTGCCGGGCCCATGCGTCGATGAATGCGACCAGTGCTCCCGCGAATCCGACGAACACGGAAGCGGTCGAGATGGTCCCCGCCTGCCGCCGCGTGATCCTCGTGCCCGCGAGCATGATCGCGAGGAAGCCGGCGAGCGGCGCGAGGAGACAGACCCAGGCGCCGTTGACCATGGCCTAGCCCCGGAGCTCCGTCAGCGTGTCGACGTCGAGCGTGAGGTGCCGACGCGCCATCGCAACGATCAGCCCGAGGCCGACGCAGACCTCCGCGGCGGCGACCGCCATCACCGCGAGCGCGAAGATCTGGCCGTCCATCTGGCCGAAGAGCCGCGAGAAGCCGACGAACGTCAGGTTCGCGGCGTTGAGCATGATCTCGAGCGAGAGGAGCACGATCAGCGGGCTGCGCCGGAGGAGCACGCCTGCGACGCCGATCGAAAAGAGGATCGCCGAGATCGCGAGGTACCAGGGGATCCCAGGCCCCATCACGCCGCACGCCCCTCGCCGGCTCCGGCTCCCGCTCGGCGGAGCCGGCCTCCGCCGAAGCCTGACGCCGCTCGCGGCACCCGGCCTTCCGGGGCCGTATCTCCATACTGTCCCCTCCGGCCGGGCACCGCGAGCGACGCCCGAGGAACGCGCGGGACCGAGATCGGACCCATCACGGTGTCTCTTCCTCCTCCTCCACGGAGCGCATCCCGAGCACCACGCCGCCGACCGCCGCGACGAGCAGCACGATCGAGGTGATCTCGAACGCGAGCAGGTGGTCGGTCAGGAACACCCGCCCGACCTCGGCCGGGGAGCCGAACGCGCCCGTGATCGACGCCTCGTCGGAGAGCCGCCCGCTCGCGTTCAGCATCAGCGCGACGAACACGACGGCGAGCAGTGAGGCGGCCGCGATCACGGACGCCGTCTGGATGGCCCGTGTCCCGCCCGCCCACGGCGCGTCTGCGCGACCGCCGAGGTACGCAATCACGAAGAGGAACATGACCATCACCGCGCCGGCGTAGACGAGGACCTGCGCCGCTGCGACGAACTCCCCGGAGGCGAGGAGAAACAGCACCGCGAGCGAGGCGAGGTTGCCGATCAAAGACAGCGCCGACGAGAACGGGTTCGACGCGGTAACGACCCGGAGCCCGGTGACGATGCAGGCTCCCGCGGCGACGAGCCAGATCACCCAGACGAGAACGTTCCCCATCAGGACGACGACTTGTAGGCGGGGATGGGCGTGTCGTAGAGGTCGGGGTCCTGTACGGGGATCCGCTTGATCGGCTCGGCGAGGAGCATGTCCTTCGTGTAGATCAGGTCGTCGCGCGAGTACTCGGAGAGCTCGAACTCGTTGCCGAGCGTGATCGCGTCGAACGGGCAGGCGAGCTCGCAGTAGCCGCAGAAGATGCAGCGCGAGAGGTTGATCTCGTAGATCCGCGCGTACCGCTCGCCGGCGGAGACGCGGTGCTCGCCGGTGTTCTCTGCGGCGACGACGCGGATGCAGTCGGAGGGGCACGCGGCGGCGCAGAGCGAGCAGCCCACGCACTTCTCGAGCCCGTTTGCGTGACGGTGGAGTCGATGCCGGCCGCGAAAGCGCGGGTAGACGGGCCGCTTGTACTCCGGGTACTGCTGCGTGATCGGCTTGCGGAAGATGTGCTTGAAGGTGACGCCGAAGCCCTTGAGTGTCCCGAACGGCTGCATGTCAGCGGGTCACCCTAGATCCAGACGACCAGGACAGCCGTCACAACAGCGTTCAGCGTCGCGACGGGGAGGAGGACCTTCCAGCCGAAGCGCATCAGCTGGTCGTAGCGCAGCCGGGGCAGCGTCGTCCGCATCCAGATGAAGAGGAAGAGAAGCACGGCCAGCTTGACGACGAACCAGATCGGCCCGGGAAGCAGGGGCCCGTGCCAGCCGCCGAGGAACAGCGTCACGGCGAGCGCGGAGAGGGTGATCAAGTTGATGTACTCGGACATCGAGTAGAGGCCGAACCGCATCCCCCCGTACTCGGTGTGGTAGCCCGCGACGAGCTCCTGCTCCGCTTCGGGGAGGTCGAAGGGCGCCCGGGCGGTCTCGGCCGTGCCGGCGAGGATGAAGATCACGAAGCCGACGATCTGCGGGATCACGTACCAGACGTCGGAGCCCTGTGCCGCGACGATGTCGACGAGCGAGAGCGACTTGGCCATGATCACGACCCCGAGGACGGAGAGCGCGAGGGATACCTCGTACGACACGAGCTGCGCGCAGGTCCGCATCGAGCCGAGCAGCGCGAACTTCGAGTCGGACGCCCAGCCCCCGATGATGAAGCCGTAGATCCCGAGCGAGCCGATCGCGAAGATCAGGAGCAGTGCGATCGGCACGTCGGCGACGTAGCCGTTCACCTGGTAGCCCCCGATCACCCAGCCCGGGCCCCACGGGATCACCGAGAAGGTCGTCATCGCCGTGAACGCGGCGAGGAACGGCCCCAGGATGTAGAGCACGTCGATCGCCGCCGCCGGGAAGAAGCTCTCCTTGCGGATCAGCTTGACGAGGTCCGCGATGGGCTGCAGGGTCCCGAAGGGGCCTACACGGTTCGGCCCGTAGCGGAGCTGCATCCGCCCCATCAGCTTGCGCTCGATCAGCGTCAGGTAGGCGAAGCCGAACAGCACGAGGTTGATCACGATCACCGCCTTGATGAGCGAGATCCACCACGGCTCGCCGTTCGACCCGCTCGCGGCTAAGAGCCAGCTCATGCCCGCTCCCGGCGCCGGCAAAGCCGGCGCCTCCGCTCATTGGAGCCTCCGTCGAGCCTACGGCTCATGCCTTCACCACCTCGACCTCGGCGTGGAGGTCGGCGGCGTGCTCGTCGGCGACGCGCGCGACGCCTTCCACGAGCCTGCGGTCGACGCGTGCGCGGAGCTCGAGCGAAATGCCGTTCGAGCGCACCGTGACGAGGTCGCCGGTGGCGATGCCGCGGCGGTCGGCGTCCCCGCTCGACAGCGCGACCTCCTGCTCGGGGCGCTGAAACTGGAGCTCGGCCACGCGCTCCACCTGGTGGCCCGAGAAGAGGGGCGTGTAGCGCAGCAGGCGGAGCGTCCCGACGAAGTGGCCTTCCGGTCGCAGCGATGCGTCCGTGGGTGCGGCGCGGGCGGGCGCCGGAGCCTCGTACGGGCGCCGGCCGGGCAGCTCGGCGTGCTCGCCGAGCTGCGCGAGACGCAGGCCGCCGTAGACGCGCTCCGACAGCTCCTCGAAGACGACCGCGGCATGGGGGGAGAGCTCGACGCCGAAGCGGGCGGCGAGCTTCGACAGCCACGCGAGCTCGTCGGGCACGGGCGGGATCACCGCGCGCCGGAGCCGCTGGACGCGGCCCTCGAGGTTCATCGAGGTCCCCTCGCGCTCGAGCGACGCCGTCGCGGGGAGGACGAGGTCGGCCCAGCCGACCGCGAGCGAGTGGAACATCGTGATCGCGATCACAGCCTCGGCGCGCTCCGCGAGCGCCCTGACGCCGGGAGAGCCCGCCGCCTCGTCGCCCGACACGACGAGCACGCCGATGGGCTCGGGATCGGACTCCTCGCCGTCGGCGGCCGCGGCCCACGCCTCCGAGACGCCGCGCGGGTTCGGGGTCGCGGAGAGGTGGAACGCGGCGCACCCCGGCTTGTCCGCGAAGCCGAGCTCGTGCGCGGCCTCTGCGAGCCGTGCGCCGCCGCCGCCGCCGGTCCCCGACCAGACGAGCACTGCACGCTCGGACGCGCGGAGCCGCTTGCCGAGCGCGTGCCTCGGTTCGAGGAGCTCGCGAAGCGCGTCGACCGCGCCGCCGGCCGGCGCCGGCACCGACCCGCGCGCGCCGACGGTCACGATCTCCGCGCCGCCGCGGCGCGCCTTCCTGAGCCAGAGGTCGACGACGGGGGCGCGGTCGACGACGTCGTCGTCGCCGACGATCACGACGAGCTCGGCCTCGCCGATCGTCGAGAGCGGCGCGCTGAAGGCGTCGAGCGCGGCGGACGTCGACTCGTCGAGCACGGCGGAGTGGGCGCCGAGCCCGCGCCGCAGCAGCGCGCCGAGCCCGAAGGCGATCTCGTTCGTCTCCGATCCGGAGAGGGCCGTCACGATCCTTCCCTCGGCGCCGCGGAGTAGCTCCTCGGCGCGGTCGAGCGCGACGTCCCACGCGATCGGCTCGAGCCCGAGGGGGCCACGTTGGAGCGGCTCGCGGACGCGGTCCTCGGCACGGAGGTGCGGGAAGGTGAAGCGGCCCTTGTCGCAGAGCCAGCCACTGTCGACCTCCGGGTGGTTGCGCGACTGGACGCGCTTGACGGCGCCCTCGCGCGTCGTCGCCCGGATGTTGCAGCCGGCGGGGCAGAGCCCGCAGACGGTCGGGACGTCCTGGATCTCCCACGGCCGCGCCTCGAAGCGGTACTGCGTCGATGTCAGCGCGCCGACGGGACAGAGCTCGATCACGTTGCCGGAGAACGGCGCGCGGTAGGGATCCTCGCCGAACGTCGCGATCTCCGAGTACGCGCCGCGGTTGCGGGCGATCAACTGGTCGTCCTCGGCGACGTCGCTCGAGAACCGCGTGCAGCGATAGCAGAGGATGCAGCGCTCCCGGTCGAGGGCGATCAGCGGCGAGACCGGGATCGGCTTGTCGAACGTCAGCTTCGGAAACGTCATCCGGGTCGAGCCGGGCCCGTAGCGGAAGGTCAGGTCCTGCAGCGGGCACTCGCCGCCCTTGTCGCATACCGGGCAGTCGAGGGGGTGGTTGACGAGGATGAACTCGAGCGTCCCCTTCTGCCCCTCGGCGGCGCGCGTCGACGTCGCCGACGTCCGGACGACCATCCCGTCCTGCGCCGCCAGCGTGCAACCTGCCTGGAGCTTGGGGAGGCCCTCGACCTCGACGAGGCACATGCGGCACGCGCCCACCGCCGGGCCGAGCCGCGGCTCGTAGCAGAAGACCGGGATCTCGATCCCCGCGGCCACCGCCGTCTCGACGAGGCCGGTGCCCTTCGCGACCTCGACCTCGCGGTCGTCGATCGTGACGGTGACGGTGTCCGTCATAGCGCTGCCTGCCCGGCCTTGCCGGCTCTGGGGCGTGGCCTTAGCCTCGCCCCTCTTGCGTGCATCGGGAGGTGCGAAGGAAGGAGGGCGAGGCTGAAGCCATGCCCCGTGTGCCCCACGCCCTGCGCAGGAGTCACGCCACGACCTCGAGCGGCCGGTGGATCTCGTGCGGGCCGACGTGGGCCTCGTGGACGTCCGTCGGCGCGACGATGCCGTCGAGCGACGAGGAGCCGTGGAAGGGGCAGCCGCCCTCCTCGACGTGCTGGAGGAACTCCTCGCGGAACTTCGCGACGTAGCTCGCGACCGCGATCGCGTCCGAGTCGCCGAGCGGGCAGAGGCACGTGCCGTTGATCCGCTCCCCGACGTCGAGCAGCAGGTCGAGGTCGGCGTGCGCCCCGTTCCCTGCCTCGATCTTCTGGAGGATGTGGGTCAGCCAGCGGGTGCCGACGCGGCACGGCGTGCACTTGCCGCACGACTCGTGCTCGTAGAACTGCGAGACGCGGACGCCCAGCTGCACCATGCAGCAGCGGTCGTCGAGGACGATCACCGCCGCCGACCCGATCGCGCTGCCGGCCTGCGACAGCGAGTCGAAGTCGAGCGTCACCTTCTCGGCCTCCGAGGCGGTGAGGATCGGCGTCGAGGAGCCCCCGGGGATCACGGCCTTGAGCGTGCGCCCGTCGGCGATCCCGCCGCCGACCTCGTGGATCAGGTCGCGGAGCGGGTAGCCGTGGGGCAGTTCGTAGTTGCCCGGACGCGCGACGTTGCCGGAGAGGGAGAAGACGCGCGTGCCGGTCGAGCCCTCGACGCCGAGCTTCGCGTACTCCGCGCCGCCCATCTCGATGATCGGCGTCACCGTCGTGATCGACTCGACGTTGTTGACCGCGGTCGGGGAGGCGTAGAGGCCCGCGATCGCCGGGAACGGCGGCTTCGTCCGCGGCTGGCCGCGGTAGCCCTCGAGCGACTCGAGCAGGGCCGTCTCCTCCCCGCAGATGTAGGCGCCGGCGCCGCGGTGGAGCACGATCGTCACGTCGCCGAGGAGCGTCGCCTTGCGCATCTGCCCGAGCGCGGACACGAGCACCTCCCACTCGTGCTCGTACTCGCCGCGGATGTAGACGAACACGTGCTTCGACTCGATCCCTCGCGCGGCGATCAGGCAACCCTCGAGGAAGCGGAACGGGACGCGGAGCATGATCTCCCGGTCCTTGAACGTGCCCGGCTCGGACTCGTCCGCGTTGACGACGAGGTAGTGGGGCCGCGGATTCTGGTCGGGCTTCGGGACGAAGCTCCACTTGCGCCCGGTCGGGAAGAACGCACCGCCGCGGCCGCGGAGGCTCGACGCGTCGAGCTCGGCGATGATCTCCTCCGGCGTCATCTGACGCGCGCGGCGCAGGGCCGTCAGCCCGCCGACGCCTTCGTACGCGGCGAGGTCGGTCAGCGCGCCCCCGTCGGTGCCCGCGAAGACGATCTCGGGCGCCGCGCTCACTCGGAGAGCTCCTTCACGATTCGCGGCACGTCGCCAGCGCGCACGTGCAGGTGGTGCCTGTTGTCTACAGCGACGACGGTCGCCCAGCCGCAGCCGCCAAGGCACTCCACGGCGCGCAGCGTGACGTTGCCGTCCTCGGTCGTCTCGCCGACGCCGACTCCCAGCTCGCGCTCGAGCGCCTCGACGACCTGCTGCGCGCCCGAGACGGCGCACGAGACGTTCGTGCACACCTCGACCGAGTGACGGCCGACGGGCTCCGTGTGGAACATGTCGTAGAACGAGGCGATCGAGAGGCAGTAGGCAGGGGTGAGCTCGAGCGCGTGGGCGACCTCCCGCAGCGCCGCCTCGGGCAGCCATCCCTCGTGCCGCTGCTGCGCGAGCTGGAGCGCAGGCATCACCGCGGAGCGGGGGTCCGGGTAGAGCGCGCGCATCCCCTGGATCTCGTCGTACAGCGTGGAGCTCACCGGTCGACGTCTCCCATCACGGGGTCGAGCGAGGCCGCGACGGCGATCAGGTCGGCGATCGCCGTGCCGCGCACGCACGTCGCCGTCGCCTGCAGCGCGGCGAAGCTCGGCGCCCGGAACTTCACGCGCCACGGCTTCGGGCCGCCGTCCGAGACGAGATAGCAGCCGCACTCGCCGCGCGCGGACTCGATCGCCACGTACACCTGCCCCTCGGGGACGCGGTAGCCCTCGGTGACGATCTTGAAGTGGTGGATGAGGGACTCCATCGACGTGTGGAGCTCCTCGCGCGGCGGCAGCACGACCTTACGGTCGTCTGCGATCCACGGCTGCCCCCGCAGCTCCTCGAGCCTCGTGATGCACTGGGTGACGATGCGCGCCGAGCTGCGCATCTCGTCCATGTGCACCTTGTAGCGGTCGTAGACATCGCCGTTTCCGTAGACCGGGACGTCGAAGTCGACCTCGTCGTATGCGAGGTACGGCGTCGCCTTGCGCAGGTCCCAGTCCACGCCGGACCCTCGCAGCATCGGCCCGGACTGGCCGAGCGCGAGGGCGTCCGCGGCGGAGAGAAGCCCGATCCCCTTCGTGCGCTCGAGCCAGATCTTGTTGCGGTCGAGCAGCCCCTCGTAGTCGTTCACGGCCCGCGGCATGTGCCGCGCGAAGTCCCGGGCCTGGGCATAGAAGCCCTCCGGGATGTCCTCCGCCAGCCCGCCGACCTGGAAGTAGCGGGTGTGCATGCGGACGCCCGTGACCATCTCGAACAGGTCGAGCACCATGTCCCGCTCGCGGAACGCGTACCAGAACATCGAGATCGCCCCGATCTCGAGCGCCGACGTGCCCAGCCAGACGAGATGCGAGTGGATCCGGTTGAGCTCGGAGAGGCACATCCGCATCCAGGTCGCCTTCTCCGGCGTCTGCAGGCCGAGCAGCTTCTCGATCGCCAGCACGAAGACGAGCTCGTTCGCCTGGAAGGAGAGGTAGTCGATCCGCTCGGGATAGGTGATCCCCTTCCAGTACGTCTTGTGCTCCATCGTCTTCTCGAAGCCCGTGTGGAGGTA
>CAWJUF010000004.1:0-136444 GCA_963845965.1 uncultured Actinomycetes bacterium
GGCGGGGCCCGCCGCCACGATGACCGCGAGGGGGGTGGGTTTACCGGGGTGAGTGCTCCGACTCCATAGTTGGGGTCGCGCCGGATCGCTGATGGATAGGCGGTCGCGGCGGCGTATCAGACGGATGTCAGATCGTGGCGGAACCTCAGCCGACCTCTGCCAGCGCACGGGAGAAGGTCGTGCGCGGGTCCGGCTCCAACCGCTCGAGCTCCGGCGAGCGCGCGTCTCCCTGATCGACGACGGCGCGGATCTCGTTTGCGAACGCCATGGCGAGGAGGATCGGGTTCAGCTCCTCCGCGGTGAGCGACTGCCACTCGGCCGCGGATGTCGGGATCCTCGGCTCAACGACCTCCGCCTCGCCGACGCGACCAAGCCCCTCTCGGAGCAAGGTCTCGATCGCCTTGATCCGTGCGCCGTGATCAGGGACGGAGATCTCCTGGCGGAAGCCCTTGCCGCACTCGGGGCAAGTGCAGGTCGCCCAGGTCTCTCGGGTGGTGCTGGTCGCGGCCTCGAGCAGGACGCGGCGAATCGTCTCGAGCTCCTCGGCGGCGGTGAGAGCCAGCGCCGGCCGAACCGCCGACGGTGACTCCGGGCGAGCGTCGGGGTGAGCTCGAGCGGCTCGGACTCGGCGATCACCGGCACGCGCTGTCGAGCGTTCCGCCTCTTCAGCTGATCGCCGTTCACGACGGCCGGAACCGAGCTGGTCCGCGAGGGCGGCGTGATACGCGCAGAACTCGTCGGCGGTTGCGACCGAGCGGCAGCGCTGCCGTTTCGGAGCTTCGCGCTGCAGAGCGCGGCTGAGACGCTCATGCCCAATTGTGCATGGCCTCAGGCGTGCGTGCCCGTGTGCGGAGATTGCACGGATCCTCGAGTAACGCGGCGGCTGAGCTGTCGAGTTCGAACGCGGTTTGTCCGCCGGTCGCGACGAGCTCCTGCAGTGCCGCGCGACCATCTCCAATGAGGGGATCGCCATGCGCAAGGAGGACGTGCTCGAAGTCGAGCTGATCGAGGAGGTGCGCGTAGGCGGCGAGTAGGGCGCGTTTGGTGCCGGGAGGGTCGTCCATCAGACTGTCGGGAACGAAGCCGGGCGGGCTTCCCCGTCGGCCGCGGACTACGCCGTCGGCGAGGGCGATGGCACGCTGTTCGGGGAGGTAGAGCGCTGTTTCGTCGGGGCAGATGCGCCTACCTCACAAGCCAGCACGCTACCGGGCAGCGTGTCCCCTGGTTGGAACCCTTCGACGGCCTCGCCGTGGCTGAACTCGTGGAGGCCGGCGCGGTTGCAGTGCACGGAGCAGCCGAACGCCTCGACGAAGCGGGCGCTGTCGCGGTAGTGGTGGCGGTTCGAGAGAAGCACGGCGTTCGGGCTGGTCGTGCGCTCGGAAAACCCCCCGAGCCCATGCTCCAACGGCACCAGCGGGTCGATCGCCACGCCGGCAGGATCGAGCCAGTAGGACGACACGTCGATGCGGATGCGTGGGTGTAGCGTCGTCCAGTGAAAGACGCCTGGAAGAACCTCGCGCATCGACGCACGGTCGCCCCGCCCTGGTGCCCGGCTCCGGCTCGCATCATCACCGGGACGCGGGCAGCCGGTCAGGCCTCGCGTGCGCGCGCGTGCGCGCGATAGGAATATGTTGGGCCCGTCGGATGGGTCGGGAAGGCCCCTTCACGATCGCTGCATCGGTGGGGGTGGGTACCCTCCGCCGAGTCGTTCCCACCCGCGCGCTAATACTCGGGGGTGTGGACGATGAAGAGCACCCACCCATCTGCCCTGCTTGCGGCGTCACTATGGTCCCTGCGGCGCTGAGCGCTCGTGAGAGGCGGGGCGAAGTGTGGATCTGTGTCGAGTGCGAGGAGCATGACGACCCGGACGTGGTGTGACGCCGCGCCTCCTACGAGATCGGCGTCCGCGAGCCGGGCATCTGGCTTCGCGCCCAGCTGAGCCGGAGCGTTCGGTCAGGGTTGGTCGACGCATGTCGTCCTGTCGGACATGGATCTGACCCGAGAGGGCTCGTGACCCGAGCCTTGAGCCGCCCATCGTGCGTCGACAAGTCATGTCGACCGGCTTGGTGTACCCCGGTCCGGCGCTCAGGAGCCCCAGCCGTCGTGGGGGGCGTGATCGCCCGGCTCGAAGAGCCATGCCTCACGCAGGTCTTCGCAGCGCCCGTCTGCGGCGAATCGCAGGAACAGGATCCCGATCAACGTCACCTCGGCACCGCCGTTCAGCATCCTCACCCAGAACTCGACCGCGGCTCGCCGCGCGTCCGACGCCTCCACCGGCCGCCCCATCCTCACGTCGACTGGGTCCTGTGTCGAGGTGACGTCGCCCAGTAGGAGCGGACACCCTCCGTGCCCCGGTGTGCGGCCTGGAGCGGGTGGTCGCGGTACAGGCCATCCTCGGTGAAGAGCCTCGCTGCAGCGTCGGCATCGCGGTCTCGCCAGGCCTGCGCGTATGCGTCTACCCACTGCTGCACGGTCACATGCGGAACCTATCGCGGACACCAATGCCGCGAAGTGTGCGCGAGGGGGTTGCCTACGTCCCTTCGTCGTGAGGCCGACACGTCTAGTGGGGGGTCGAAGTGCAATCCCCATGAACAGAACATTGCGGCGCTGTTCAGATCAATGTCGGATCCGGACGGAGGGTCAGGCGACGTCGGCGAGGGCTCGGGCGACCGCTGCGCGTGCCTCGGGCTCCCAGCGCTCGATCTCGAGGCGGAGCGCATCGTCTCCGTCATCGACGATCGCGCGGATCTGCGCCGCGTACCCCAGCGCGACCATCAGCTCGAGCTCGGCCGTACTGAGATTCCTCAGCTCCTCGACCGATTGCGGAACCTTCGGCTCGACGAGCTCGGCTTCCCCGACCCGGCCGAGCCCCTCGCGCAGGAGCGTCTCGACGGCCTTGATGCGGGCGCCATGGTCGGGCACCGAGATCTCTTGTCGGAAGCTCTTGCCGCATTCCGGGCAGCTGCAGGTCGCCCATGTCTCGCGGGTGGTGCTGGTCGCGGCCTCGAGCAGCACGCGCCGGATCGTCTCGACCTCCTCGGCGGCGGTGAGCGCCAGGGCGGGGCGGACACCGGAGGGGGCGCCTGGAGGGCAGCACTGAGCTCGAGCGGCTCGACTCGGCCACGACTAGGGCTCGCTGGCGTGCGCTTCGCCGCTTCACCTGGTCGCCGTTCACGACGGTGTCGGGGCCTAGCTGATCAGCCATGGCTTCGTGGTACGCGCAGAACTCGCCGTCGGTTGCAACCGACCGACAAGGGCTGCCGTCCCGAAGCCTCGCGGCGCAAATGGCGCCCGTCATGACTGAAGTGTGACACCGACGACCTTGGTTCGCGGTCGCCGGATAGACTTCTTTCCGGCATCAAGAGTGCGAGCGTGGCTCGCCGCCAACCGGGTTCGTCCACGGTGGCGCAAGTGATGCGGCCCCAATGGGGCAAGACGAACGAAGGAGCGGCCATGACCAAGCAGCACCCGCCTGACGGCGAGCAGGCCAGGTTCGAGATCGTGTTCGAACTCCCGCCCTCCCCTGTCGGCGCCTACCGGCATGAGCGTGTGGACGGCACGACCGTTCATGGCGATGCGAGCGGCGAGTGGACGCTCGCCGAGGACGGGGAGGTGGACGACATCGTGTTCTTCGTCTCGCCGGGCTGGGTCAGGGATCTCGAGCGGAGAGGTCCTCTGACTACACGGGCCGCCGAATGAACAGGGAGCGCCTACCGACTAGAATCAAAGTCCCAGAGGGTCGATACGTGCTGTCGCCGTCGTCGGCCTAGACTCCGCGACCGTGTCAGCCGAAGAGGTCGATGAATACCTGCGCGGTATCGAGGAGCCCGAGCGCACCACCCTCGAGGAGCTTCGCCGCACGATTCTCGAGATCGTTCCCGATGCCGAGCAAGTGATCTCGTATCGTGTTCCGGCCTTCTGTGTGGGCGGTCAGACGGTCGCTGGCTTCGCCGCGTTTCGACATCATCTGAGCTACCTGCCGTTCAGCGGCTCGGTTCTCCCGCAGCTGGCCGACGAGCTAGCGGGTTACACGATGACCAAGAGTGCGCTGCATTTTCCGGTCGACCAACCACTCCCGAAGAGGCTCGTGAAACGCCTGATCGCGGTGCGCCTCGGAGAGCTCTAGGCCAGGGCCTGTGCGCAGGATCCGTCGCCGGAGACGTCTCAGGAAGCAAGGACGACTATGAGCGAAGCGAGCGTGCTCGACGCGCCGCGAGTCCTGGCTTCTGCCCGTGTCGTTCGGACGCCCGGCGAGGCCGACGGCACGACACGGCGGGCAGGCTCGTGACGTCGCCCTCGACGCCGGCCGTCGTCCCGCGGTGGGAGTGGCGAACGTTCGCCGACGACCTTGCGCTCGTCGACCCGTCGAACGAGCTCACACCGAGCGAGGTGCGGGAGAGCGACGAGGTGTACGCCCTCCCGCGCGCGCCCGCGTCCGTGAAGTTCAGGGACGACGTGGTGGACGTCAAGGTGCTCGAGCAGGTCGACGAAGCAGGGCTCGAGCAGTGGAGGCCCGTCCTGAAGGCCGCGCTGCCTCTCTCCGCCGACGATGTCGGCGTCCTGCTCGACGCGCTGAACGTCGCACCGCTGCCGCAGCTCGATCGTCCGTCGTACGGCCTGGCGGAGCTTCGCGACCTGCTCCGGGGAAGCGTCGATATCTACGTCGTCGACGTGCATAAGAAGCGACGGCACTTCCGGGGTGGCGGCTGTCGCGTGGAGCTGACGACGGTTCGCGTGGGGGACGAGCAGACCGAGACGATCGCGGTCGAGTCGGAGGACCCGCGCAGCGTCGCCGCCCTCGTACGGCGCCTCGGCTTCCCGCTGCGGCCGAACGTGAGCATGCCCCGCGGGCTTGAGCAGCTCGCGCGGCGCAGCGCCCCGCGGTACGCCGTGATCGACGTCGGCACGAACTCGGTCAAGCTCCATCTCGCCGAGCGTGCGTGCGAGGCCGGGTGGAAGACCATCGACGACCGCGCCGAGATCACGCGACTAGGTGAGGGTCTAGTGGAGACCGGCGAGCTCCAGCCGGAGCCGATGCGCCGGACCCTCGGGGCGATCGCCGCGATGGTGAGCGAGGCGCGCCGCCGCGGCGCGCGGACGATCGCGGCGGTCGGGACGGCATGGATGCGAATCGCCTCGAATGCCGACGAGTTTGTCGAGCGCGTCCGAAGCGGGACGGGCGTCGAGATCGAGGTGATCTCCGGCGAGGAGGAGAGCCGGCTTGCCTACCTCGCCGTGAAGGCGGGCGTCGGCGTCTCGGCCGGGAGGATTGTCGTCTTCGACACGGGTGGCGGTAGCTCCCAGTTCACCTTTGGCAAGGGTGAGCTCGTCGAGGAGCGGTTCAGTGTGAATGTGGGCGCCGTCGGGCTGACGGAGCGCTTCGGTCTCGACGGGCAAGTGAGCACCGGGAGGCTCGCCGAGGTCGTGGACGCCATCGGCAGCGACCTCTCCCTCCTCGACGGTCGGCCACACCCCGACGAACTCGTCGCGCTCGGAGGAGTTGTCACGAACCTGGCCGCCGTGATGCACGCGCTCGCAAGGTACGACTCGGACGTCGTCCAGGGCACAACCCTCGACCAGACCGAGATCGACCGCCAGATCGAGCTCTACCGCACACGCACCGCCGACGAGCGCCGAGGAATCATCGGCCTTCAGCCTGGGCGAGCCGAGATCGTGCTCGCGGGTGCCTGCATCGTTCGGACGACGATGGAGAAGCTCGGCTGCGACTCGCTTGTCGTCAGCGACCGAGGGCTCCGGCACGGCGTGCTGCTCGAACGCTTCGACAATCCCCCAGCTGGGCCGGCCCGCCCCGAGACAGGATGACAGCGCACGACCCGGCGCGGGCAACCCTGCCCGGAGGCGCGCACCGCCGAGCCGACCGACCCGCATCGTTCGACGGCCTTCACCCGCGATGAGACGTCTGCTCCCGATCGTCGAGTGGCTGCCTCGCTACGAGCGCCGCTGGCTGCGAGGCGACCTCGTCGCCGGAATCGCCGTCACGGCGCTGATCGTGCCGAAAAACCTCGGGTACGCAGGGATCGCAGGAGTGCCGCTCCAGAACGGGCTCTATGCGGCGGCGGCAGGCGCTCTCATCTACGCGGTGTTCTGCACATCGAGGCAGATCTCGACCGGCCCGAGCTCGTCTCTCGCCGCAGTCGCCGGCGGCGCCGTTCTTGTGACGGGGCTCGCCGGCGACGAGGCAGCCCAGCTCGTTGCAGCGATCACCCTTCTGACCGGGCTGCTCTACCTGCTGCTGGCCGCGTTGAGGCTCGGCTGGATCGCACAGTTCCTCTCGAAGGCGGTCGTCACGGGGTTTCTCGCAGGTGCCGCCGTCGACGTCGTGATCGGCGAGCTGCCGAAGCTGACAGGAACGTCCTCCGATGGCGTCAACGCCTGGCGCGAGCTCGGCTCATGGATCCGCGGGCTCGACGAGCTCGACTGGACGACGCTCGCCGTCGGGCTCACGGCGCTCGTCGTCGTCGTCGGCCTGCGGTTCTCGGCATCGGCCGTCCCCGGCGCTCTCGTCCTCGTCGTCGGCGGTCTGCTCGCTTCGGCCCTGCTCGACCTCGGCGCCCACGGCGTCGCGCTAGTCGGCGACATACCGCGCGGGGTGCCGACCCCGCAGATCCCAGACCTCGACGTGGTCCGGGCGCATCCGGGAGTGATCGGCATCGCCGCCGCCGCGCTGCTGCTGATCGGCTTCTCCCAGAACGCCGGAGACGCACGGGCGTTCGCCGCCCGACACCGGTACCGGATCGACCTCGACCAGGAATCGGTCGCCCAGGGAATGGCCAACGTCGGCGCAGGGGTGCTCCAGGGGATGCCGGTGTCGACCAGTCTCTCCGCCAGCTCGCTCAACGAGTCCGCTGGAGCACGCACGCCGGTCGCGTCGCTGGTCACCGGCGCGCTCGTACTGGGGACGCTGATCGTGCTCGCACCGCTCTTCTCGGGGCTGCCGACGGCCGTGCTCGCCGCGGTCATCATCGATGCCGTGGTGTTCGGCATGATCGACGTGGCCGAGCTGCGCCGCCTCCACCGCGTGACCCCATTCGACTTCTGGATCGCCGGTGCGACAATCGTCGGTGTCCTCTCCGTCGGTGTCCTCGCCGGTGTCGTAGTGGGAGTCGTGCTGTCGGTCGGCTGGCTCGTCTACGTCGCCACCCGGCCACCAATGCCCCTCCTCGGGCGGCAGCCGGGCACCCTGGTGTTTCGTGCCCTCGACGAGCACCCGGATGACGAGACACTCGACGGGATCGCCGTCCTCCGCCTCGAGGGCGGCCTCTTCTTCGCGACGGCCGACGCGCTGGAGAATCGCGTTCGCGGCCTGGTGGACGCAATCGTCGGCCTCGAGGCCCTCGTGCTCGATCTGGACGCCGTCACTTTCGTCGACTCGCAGGGCTCCGCGGAGCTCATCGAGATCCACGAGCTCCTGTCCGGCGGTGGCGTGCGTCTTCACCTCAGCGCGGTGAAGCCACGGGTCCGCGCGATCCTCGACGCCGACGGGCTCCTCGACCTCCTCGGTGCCGATCAGGTGCACGCCGACGTCGGGGCAGCGGTCGCAGTAGAGCTTCGACGTTCCGGCTCGCGTGCGCAGTAATCCGCCAGGCCCCCACCAGGCCCCATCACGATCGCTGCATCGAGGGGTGGATACCCTCCGCCGGCTCCCTCGCGTGCGCGCGCGTGCGACGTCTACACACACGTGCTGCTCGACGACCGCGACGTCGATTACCCCGCCCTGCTCGCATGGGGCGCCTGAGAATGCGCAATACGTGCGATATGCGCAGCCGCGTGCTGGCCACGGTGCTGACCCCGGTCGCGAAAGGTGCGACTTGCAGGCTGCCTTGAAACCTGCACCGCCCACTGATGGATAGTGGGATCGCGGCCGGTTCTTGTGCAGACGAGCCGCATCGGCCCGACGGCACAAGGAGCTCGATCGCGCCGGCCGTCGAGGAGAGAGCCGGAGGGGCGGCGCCGTCGCCGCCAGGTACCGGCGGCCGCCCACGATTCCGTCTCTACGTGGATAGATGCGCGGAGCGGGTGAAACTTGCGCGGTCGCGCGACGAATCCCTCGATCGAGGCATA
The DNA here is from genome assembly GCA_963845965.1 of uncultured Actinomycetes bacterium. Lineage (GTDB taxonomy): Bacteria > Actinomycetota > Thermoleophilia > Gaiellales > Gaiellaceae > Gaiella. The sequence goes on from CAWJUF010000004.1 coordinate 8,083, forward strand.
GGTCGGTACTGGACCATCGGACGGCGTCGCGATGGCTGGCACGTCGGATACTCGTCGGGCGCTTCGGTGGGGAGGCGCGATCGGGGGGATTGCCGAGAGTGACCCGCGCCGCCGCGGGTCTTCTCGGCACGCCCGGCGCGGCTTCTGACTCACCGCGTCGCTTCCGCTCCTGCCGCAGCACCCCGCAGCGGCTGCGGGCTGGACCACAGGGCCGGGCGCCGGGCTACCTCAGATACGAGTCCGTGCCGTCGAGCCAGTCCTGCCGCGGCGGGCAGAAGACGTCCATATCGAGTGTCTGCTCGAGCGCCTCCGCCTTGTGCGGCACCCCGGAGGGGATGTGCAGGACCTCGCCGGCGTGGACGTCGACGACCTCCGACTGGTCCTGCCCGAGCCAGAAGCGCAGCACGCCCTCGAGGATGTACGTGACCTGCTCGTTCTCGTGCTCGTGCAGCGGCACGATGCTCCCCTTGTCGAGGTAGATGTGCGCGACCATCAGCCGCTCGGTGCTGATGAAGCGCCGGTGCAGGCCCGGCTTCAACTCGGTCTTCGGCAGGTCCTCCCAGCGGTAGAGCGTTGTGCCGAGCTCGTTCACGTGCTGTCTCCTCTCGGGATCGGGTCAGGCGAACCGTTGCACAACGCGAGAGCGGTGTCGGCGACCTCGCGCCAGCCGTTGGCCCATTCGATCTCGCCCGTCTCGTGCGCGGTGATCGCCGTCCCGGTCGCCATGCGCTTCCCTCAGTCGTCGACCTCTGCGGCGACGCTACCAAACGGAAAGCGCCGGCCGATACAGGGCCGGGCGGCGTCTGGGCTGCGTAGGACTCGCCGTCATGAATGCCCTCGTCGAGCGCGGTGCCATGGAAGAGGGAGCTCTGGCGCGACGGTGACCTAGTGGCCCCAGTCGGGCGAGACCCCCGCCGCGCAGGCGGGGGTCTCGCCCTCAGCGTTGGCCGTGGCGATCGCTACTCGTCGCAGTGACCGGGTCCGATCGTTCCCTCGTTGTACGAGCCGAGCGTGCCCGCCCAGCCGAGGGCGTTCGCCCGCGCAGTCGACTGCTTGGCGAATGCAGCTGCTTGAGCCGGCGTGTACGTGTTGAAGAAGCCGGCGGAGGCGGTGATCGCAGTGTCGACGGCGGACGTCGACGATGCCCCGTTCAGCTTGTTCAGCACCGCAGCCATGTACTGATGTGCGAGCTGGTAGTACACGTTCCCCGCTGGCGCGGTCCAGAACACCTTGTTCCACGTCTGGCCGCTCAGGAAGAACGTCGTGCTCGCACCGTTCGGGAGCTTCGCCCATGTGTTGTCGTACGGGGCAGGCCCGAACTCGGAGTGCGTCTTCCAGTACCCCTGCGTGAGTGTGCAGCCGTGGTCGCAATCGACCGTGACGTGCACCGTGGTGGTGGCGCTGTCCAACAGAACGCTGTTCCAGACCTCGGCCGTGTTGTGGACGTCGAATGCCCCGCATTCGTGCGCCGTGACGTCACGGCTGTAATGGAACGTCGCCGAATGGTCCAGATGCACCGCCAGGACACCGGCCTGGCTGTCCTTGATGTCGACCGAGTCGTGCCCGATCTCGTGCTCGAGGCACTCGCGCTCGGTGACGACAACCTCGTAGTCGATCGTGACGGTCTGATCGAGCGAGAGCGTCAGGCTCGTCACCGGTGTGCCGTGCACGCTCGCAGTCTTCGAGATGTCCCAGCACGGATGAAGGATCTCGCCGCCCGCGATCGACGGTGCACCCGCGAAGGCGGCCGTAGCGAGCGCTGCGGACACCGCTAGAACGAGTAGCTTCCTACCCACCATTCCTCCCCCTCTTTTCGTTTCGCTACCAGACCGGCGCCCCCTTCGGCCGGTGTGGCCATTCGACCAGCATCGCTTCGCTCCCCCCTTTCGAAAGATGCCCTCGTTTCCCCGCGACGCGGTCGATCGGAAACATATCGTGACACGTCAACGGGGATCCAACAAGAGTCGCGGCGCGTCACTCTTATCCCGCCTGGCGGGAGCGGCGGCACGTGCACCGAGAGATCGGGCGAAGCGGATGACGCAGACGAGGTCGCCTGCGTTCGCCTCCCAGCGAACGGTCACGCGTCGACGAGGCGAGAGGCCCGCGTAGGATTCGCCGCCGTGAAGGCGCTCGTCAAGAGCCGCGCCGAGCCGGGGGTCTGGCTCGAGGACGTCCCCGAGCCCGAGTTCGGGATCAACGACGTCTTGATCCGCGTCGGCACGACCGGGATCTGCGGGACCGACGTCCACATCCACCGCTGGGACGCGTGGGCGCAGCGGACGATCCCGGTCCCGCTCGTGATCGGCCACGAGTTCGTGGGGGAGGTCGTCGAGGTCGGCTCGAACGTCACCGGCTTCGCGCCCGGCGACCGCGTGAGCGGCGAGGGGCACGTCGTCTGCGGGCGCTGCCGGAACTGCATGGCCGGCCGCCGGCAGCTGTGTGCGCATTCGATCGGGCTCGGCGTGCAGCGGCCCGGGGCGTTCGCGGAGTACGTCGCCCTGCCGATGACGAACGTCTGGCACCACTGGCCGCGCGTCACCGACGAGGTCGCCGCGATCTTCGACCCGCTCGGGAACGCCGTCCACACCGCCCTCACCTTCCCGGTGCTCGGTGAGGACGTGCTCGTCACCGGCGCCGGGCCGATCGGCTGCATGGCGGTCGCGGTCGCGCGCCACGCGGGAGCGCGCCACGTCGTCGTCACCGATCTCGAGCCCATACCGGCTCGAGCTCGCGCGGCGCATGGGAGCGACGCTCGCCGTCGACCCGCGCGAGCGCGACCTCGCCGACGTCCAGCGCGAGCTCGGGATGACCGAGGGCTTCGACGTGATGTTCGAGATGTCGGGCAACGCCGACGCGCTGCGCACCGGCATCGCGGCAGATGGCGCACGGCGGCCGCGTCGCGATCCTCGGGATACCCACTGCCGCGGTCGAGCTGGACCTCGATCCGGTGATCTTCAACATGCTGACGCTGAAGGGAATCTACGGCCGCGAGATGTACGAGACCTGGTACCAGATGAGCGTAATGATCGACTCCGGACTCGACATCTCGCCGGTGATCACGCACCGGTTCGGTCACGTCGACTTCGAGCAGGCGTTCGCGATCGCGGGCTCGGGAGGATCCGGCAAGGTGCTCCTCGACTGGAGGGAGGCGTAGACATGTACGGCGCGGTTCGTGACGACCTGCGGGCGAGGCTCGCCGGGCTGGAAGACGACGGGCTGCTCAAGCGCGAGCTCGTGATGACGACACCGCAGGGCGCGCACGTCGGAGTCGCGGAGCGCGGGGAGCTGCTCAACCTCTGCGCCAACAACTACCTCGGCCTCGCAAACCACCCCGAGATGGTCGCCGCCGCGCACGAGGCGCTCGACCGGTGGGGCTACGGGATGGCGTCCGTCCGCTTCATCTGCGGGACGCAGGCGCTCCATCGCGAGCTCGAAGACCGCCTGTCCGAGTTCCTCGGCACGGACGACACGATCCTCTTCGGCTCCTGCTTCGACGCGAACGGCGGCGTCTTCGAGGCGCTCCTCGACGAGCGCGACGCCGTGATCTCCGACCAGCTCAACCACGCGTCGATCATCGACGGGATCCGGCTGTGCAAGGCACGGCGCCTCCGCTACGCGAACGGCGACATGGACGAGCTCGAGGCGCGGCTCCAGGAGGCGTCCGACGCGCGGTTCCGACTCGATCGCGACCGACGGCGTCTTCTCGATGGACGGCTACCTCGGCGAAGCTCGACGAGATCTGCGACCTCGCGGAGCGGCACGATGCCCTCGTCATCGTCGACGACTCGCACGCCGTCGGCTTCGTCGGGCCCGAGCGGGCGCGGCACGCACGCGCAGCTTCGACGTCGTCGAGCGCATCGACATCCTCACCGGCACGCTCGGCAAGGCGGTGGGCGGGGCGAGCGGCGGGTACGTCGTCCGGCCGGCGCGGAGATCGTCGAGCTCTTGCGGCAGCGCGCCCGGCCGTATCTCTTCTCGAACAGCGTCGCCCCGGTCGTCGTCGGCGCGAGCCTGCGCGCCCTCGACCTGATCGAGCGCTCGGACGAGCTCCGCGACCGCCTCTGGGCAGAACACGCGGGCCTTCCGCGCGCGGATGACGGAGCTCGGGTTCGACGTGCTTCCCGGCGACCACCCGATCGTGCCGGTGATGATCGGCGACGCGTCCGAGGCCGCGCGGTTCTCGCAGGAGCTCGTCGCAAACGGCGTCTTCGCCGTCGCGTTCTCCTATCCGGTCGTGCCGCTGGGCACGGCCCGCATCCGGACGCAGATGTCCGCCGCCCACACGGACGCCGATCTGGAGCTCGCGGTGCGGGCCTTCGTCGCCGCGCGGGACGCGACCAGCAAGTAACAGTCTGTTACTTGCCCCTCGGTGCGGCTGCGGCAGAGTGGGCGGACGGAGTGGCCTCGACGTAGCGGCGCGTGTGGACGTCGGCGTCCGCATAGAGCCGCGCGTCGGTCTGGCGCTCCCACAGCGCGACCTCGACGCAGGAGACGAGCCCGACGATCCCCATGCCGGCGAGGATGCCCGCGAGCAGCGCGGCGAGGATCGGCTGGAAGGCGAGGGACGCCGCCGCCAGGACGGCGACCCCGACGGTGCTCGGCACCATCCCGCTCGCGACTGCTCGGGTCAGCGATACCCGGCCGGCGCCGTCCGGCAGCGGCTCGGCCGTCGGCGTGCCAAGGAGCAGCCAGCGCCGGTCGGTGACGAGCGCGAGGCCGCAGATCCCGGCTCCCAGGGCGAGACCGACGCCGGCCGCGGCGCGGTCGGCACCCGTGGCGATCGAGCCGGCAAAGCCGAGGGCGGCGAGACCGAGACGAATGCCCGACAGGGCGAGCCTCCGGTGCGTGACCCGGTACACGGCCGGCTGCACGCCTGATGTCTAACAGGCCGCGAGCAGGCCGACGGGTCAGGCACCTGCGGTGCCAGACCCCTTGGTCAGGCGGGCGGCCTCACGTGCCTGGCGCTCGTAGGGGCTCCGGTCGTAGCCCGTCCGGAGATAGCTGAGCGGCATCGCGGCCGGCCGGTGCTGCATCTGCCAGACGTGGCAGAGCTCGTGGACGATCAGGTCGTCCCCGACGTCGGCCCGCCGGAGGAAGATCACGACGTGCGTGGCGAAGCCGTCGTAGCGTCGCCAAGGGCGCAGCCGGAAGAGCCACGGCGCGACGACGATCCGCACGCCACGAAGCCGGACGGGGCGAGGCCACCAGTCGAGCCGGTCGAGACGCGCCTTCGCGAGGACGAGCCGCGGGTCGCTCCGCACTATCGGTTGCGCCCTACCCCTTGGGGAAGGGCTGCAGCTGGAGGAGCGCGTCCCGGCCGCCGATCAGCTGATAGACGCCGTAGTAGAGATTCGAGCGCGTCAGCTGGTCGACGCGGCGAGCGACGGTGGACGGCATCTGGCTCGGCTGGATCAACGACCCGGACCCCGGGAGGATCCGGCTGAGAGGCTGGGAGAAGAGACCGGGGTTCTGGTTCTCGAGGACGTTGCGCCGGAACATCAGCACGACGCCGTCGACGCCGGCGGGCGGCGGGATCGGGCCGAGGAAGACGGTGACGTTGTCGACGCTCGGGTCGAACTTCATCGTGCGGAGAGCGAGCTCGAGGCCCATGCGGCGGACGAGAATCCCCCGATCGGCAGACGCGGTGCCCGGGATGGCGCAGCTCCGTCCGGCGCCACAGAGCGAGTACTGGATCGCGTCTTCGGGCTGGACGAGCACCGAGTCCTTTTCCTTGGTGCCGTCGGCCGGCCGGATGATCTGGTAGCGCACGTGGAGGAAGCCGAGGTTCCCGTCCTGGAGCGTGTTGCGGCTCGCGACGACGTTGACGAGCTCGTCGCCGTTGGGGAGCCGGTAGTTCCGCTGCACCTGGTCGGCGATCTGCATCGCACCGAGCTCGCCGGGCTCGGTCGGGCTGAACTGCTTGGTTCCCTTCGGAAGCGTCTCCGCAGGAGCCGGGTCGCGCAGAGCCTCGACGATGACCGCGCCCACGGCGACGCCGACGACGAGTGCCAGCACCACGTAGATCACGGCGAAGCGCCGGCTGTAGCTCGACTTCCGCGCCCGATCCTCACGGCTGGCCGCCGGAGTGTCCGTGGCCCGCGCAGTCCCGGCCTCGACGACTCGTTCCTGCGACGCGACGTCGCTCATGCGGGGTCCCCGTTCGAGGTGGGAACTGTCGACGGCGCAGGCGCAGCCGGCGCCGTCCCCGGGCCACCGCGGCCGATCGCCGCCGAGAACTCGAGGGGCGGCCAGGCGGAGTCGTCGCCGTAGTCGATCTCGGGGATCCTGATGCCCTGCGAGTCGAGCAGGTCGAGCAGCTCGTCGCCCATGATCTCGCGCTTGTCCTCGAGGGCGTCCGCGATCCGCTCGATTGCGTCGCGATTGAGGATCGCGAGGTTGTGGGCGGTGACGTAGGCCTGGCCGATGATCTGCGCGGCGACCGTTCGCTTCGCCGGATCGCCGAGCACGCCGGCGATCGGATCGGCGTCGAAGGGCCCTCCACCGCCGGAGCGGCTCATGATCTGGAGCCCGATCTTCTCGAAGCGGTCGAGCACGCGCCTGCGTGCCTCCTCCTCCGTCTCGCCGTCGCGGGGCTTCACGTCGAAGGGCTGCGGGCCCATCGCCGCCCGGCCGACCATCATCGCCGAGCGCGCGGTGACACCGGCGACGTCGCCGCCGACCCCGCTCGAGTTCTCGCCGTAGACGACGCGCTCCGCCGCCATCGCGCCGAGCCCCCAGATGATGTCGTGGAACATCTCGTGCTGGAACGAGAAGAGGCGCTCCTCCTTCTCGATCATCCAGTGGTGGCCGCCGACTCCCTGGTCACCGCGCTTCTTGATCGTCAGTCGGGTCGACTCGCGGCTCGTCATGTAGACATGGCCGGCGACCGCGTGGCCCGCCTCGTGGATCGCAACAGCGCGTCGCTCGTTGGGGACGTACTCGGACCCGATCGCGGTGCCCGCGTCGAGGGTCGTGACGGCCTCGACGAGATCGTCCCACGCGAAGGCCGTCCGGCCGGTGTGGTGCGCGATGGTCAGCGCCATCGACGTCGCCTGCTCGATCATGGCCGGGGAGTATCCGCTCATGATCCGCGCGATCTCGTCGCGCCGGTTCGGCAGGTCGAGCTCGGGATCGTGCGAGACCTTCCCGATGTACAGCTCGAGGATGTCGAGCCGATCGTCCTTCGTCGGTGTCCGGAACCAGACGTGCCGGCCCATGCGGCCCGGGCGGATGAGCGCGGGATCGAGCCGGTCGATGGGGACGTTCGTCGCGCCGATGAAGTAGATCTGGTCATTCCGCGGCCGTGCGGCCGGAAGGCGCAGTCTCACGTTGCCGACCCGGCGCGGGACGATGAAGCTCGCGTCGAGCATCGTGTTCAGCTTGCTCGTGAACGTGCGCCGCATCCACGGCGGGTTGTCGATTCCGTCCATGACGACGAGGAGCTGGTTGAGGGCGAGCCCGCCGCCCATTCCTCCCATCGCGCCGGGGAACATGAAGTTGTAGAACTGGCCGAGCCGCGCGTACATGCCGCTGGGCACGCCGTAGGACACCGGTGCGCGCTGCTCGAACAACCGGTCGCGCCACGCGCGTGTCTCGACGATGAGGTCGCCGGAGGGGTCGCGCGAGCCCAGCGGGCCGTAGAAGAGAAAGTCCTCGACGTTTGCGCCATCCGTCAGCGGGATGAAACCCTGGCTGCCCGTGCCGAGCGACTGCCGCCGCATGCCGACGGCGTCGATCTCGTCGATGAAGACGATGCACTGGCCACCCCACTTGCGGGCGAGCTTCTTGGCGCGACGTGCCAGGAGCCGGACGATGATGGCGTCGATCCCGATGAAGGTGGCGGCGAAGCCCGAGCCCGGCATCGAGATGAACGGCGAGTTGAAGCCCGTCGCGATCGCCTTGGCGAGCATGGTCTTGCCCGTGCCCGGTGCGCCAAAGAGGAGCAATCCCCGCTCGCGCTTGCCGCCGGCACGCTCGAACTGTTCCCCCGACTGCCAGATATCGACGACACGCCGAACCTCTTCCTTCGCCTCGACCTGCCCGCGGACGTCCTCGAGCTTGACGCCCCACTCCGCATCGCCCGGCTCGAACGACTGCATCTGCGACATGTTCATGAGGAGCAGGGGGCCGAACATGATCGCGAAGTTGGCGAAGAAGAGGAAGAAGACGAAGACGGCCTGGATCCAGAGCGTGGGCGAGCTCAGGATGGTGCCGATCCCGTCGAAGATGAATCCGACGGTGTCGAGCCACGTGCCGCCGCGGAAGATCCAGACGACCGTGACGACCGTGATGAAGAGGAACGCGACCTTGAACCAGAACCGCCAGAACCAGGTCCGGCGGCGTCCGACAACGTCCTCCTCGCGGAGGGTCTGGCTCTCCAGCCCGAAGAGGCTCGGCCACGGGATCAGCCGACGGAAGAGAAGGTCGGCGAAGCCGCGGAAGACGATTACGATCGCCAGCGTGGCGAGCAGGGCGACCCACCAGTCCCAGTCGTTCTGGTACGTGAACCAGACGAACAGCGCGGGCGCGGTCAGGACGGCCACGACGGTGGCGGCCCGCGTCAGCTTCCGCCAGCTCTTCGCGAGCTCCAGTGAGGCCTCTCCCTGCGCCAGGGTACCCGGAAGAGGCGCATCGATCGTCGCCATCGTTTCAGTGTACGTGGGTGCCCGAAGGGGCAGATGTTGGCGGACCGTTAAGCGCCCTTCCACCCCTTCGTCCGCGGTCGCCTCGCCGCCGGACGCTGCTAGCGTCGCGCGCATGACACAGGCGACGCTCCATACCAGCGAGGGGCCGATCGAGCTCGAGCTCTTTCCCGGCGAGGCCCCCAAGACGGTCGAGAACTTCACGAAGCTCGCGACCGACGGCTACTACGACGGTCTTTCCTTCCACCGCGTGATCCCCGACTTCATGATCCAGGGCGGCTGCCCGCAGGGCGACGGCACCGGCGGGCCCGGCTACACGTTCGAGGACGAGTTCAACGAGCACAGGATCGCCCGCGGCGCGCTCGCGATGGCGAACGCAGGGCCGAACACGAACGGCTCCCAGTTCTTCATCGTCACCGCCGACGCGTGCCCTTGGCTCGACGGGAAGCACACGGTGTTCGGCCGGGTGACGTCGGGGCAGGACGTGGTCGACCGCATCTCCCTCGCCGAGCGCGACCCGCGCGACCGGCCGGAGGCGCCGATCACCATCGACCGCGTCGACCTGAGCGAAAGCTAGGCCGGGCCCTCCCCGTGGCAAGGCGAGTCTAGAAGCTACGGGACGACCTCGCGGCGCGAGGTCGCGACGCACCCGTCGGCGTAAGATGGTTCGCGCCACTGGGATGGCGAAAGACGAGGAGGGTCGACGATGGCCGAGGTGTCGCTGGACGGTGTGAGCAAGGTCTACCCCGACGGGACGCGCGCCGTCGACAGCCTCAACCTCGAGGTCCGGGACGGCGAGTTCATGGTTCTCGTCGGGCCGTCCGGCTGCGGCAAGACGACCGCGCTGCGGATGGTCGCCGGCCTGGAGGAGATCTCCGAGGGCACGCTTCGGATCGGCGACCGCATCGTCAACGACCTGACACCGCGTGAGCGCGACATCGCGATGGTCTTCCAGAGCTACGCGCTCTACCCGCACCTCTCGGTCTACGACAACATCGCGTTCAGCCTCCGGCTGCACAAGCTGCCGAAGCCGGAGATCGACGAGCGGGTGCGCGACGCGGCGCGCATCCTCGACCTCGAGCCGTACCTCAAGCGCAAGCCGAAGGCGCTCTCGGGCGGCCAGCGGCAGCGCGTGGCGATGGGCCGTGCGATCGTGCGCCAGCCGTCGGCCTTCCTGATGGACGAGCCGCTCTCCAACCTCGACGCGAAGCTGCGCGTCCAGATGCGCGCCGAGATCAGCGAGCTGCAGCGCAATCTCGGCGTGACGACCATCTACGTGACGCACGACCAGGTCGAGGCGATGACCATGGGCGACCGCGTCGCCGTGATGCGCAAGGGCGAGCTGCAGCAGGCCGCAGAGCCGCAGGAGCTCTACGACCATCCGGTCAACCTCTTCGTCGCCGGCTTCATCGGCAGCCCGGCGATGAACATGCTCGAGGCGACCCTGCAGCGCGACAACGGGGCGATGAAGGTCGTGACCGGCTCGCAGGAGATTCCGCTGGGCCAGGAGACGCTGCGCCAGCGACCGGCGCTGCAGCGGCTACGAGGGTCGGAAGATCGTGCTCGGCATCCGGCCCGAGGACCTCGAGGACGACCAGCTCGCCGGCGACACGGCACACGGCGGGAAGCTCGAGGGGACGGTGACGCTACGCGAGGCGCTCGGCGCCGAGATCATCGTTCACTTCGCGGTCGACGCGCCGCCCGCGTTCACGGCGGACGTCAAGGAGCTCGCCGAGGATATCGGCGATGCCGACCGCGCCGAGGCCCACGCCAAGGAGAGCTCGGCGGTCGTCGTCGGGCGCTTCGGTGCCCGCTCCCGGGTCAAGCCGGGCGAGCAGGTCAACGTCGCAGTGGACACGCGCCAGCTGCACTTCTTCGACGTCGAAACCGGCGCTGGGTATCTACGGCGACGACGCCTGAGCCGTCGGCAGAAGGATCAACCCTTGACGGCGCCGGCGGTGAGGCCGGCGAGGATGTAGCGCTGGAAGATCAGCACGAGCGCGACCAGCGGCACCGTGACGATGATGGTCGCCGCCATGATCGTGCCCCAGGGTTGCTGGAACGAGCTGCCGGACTCGCCGACGAACGACGTGATCGCGAGTGGGACCGTGTACTTGTCGGGGTCCTGGATGAACGACAGGGCGAACAGGTACTCGTTCCAGGCGGAGATGAACGCGAGCAGCCCGGTCGTCACGAGGCCCGGGAGGATCAGCGGTAGCAGCACCTTGTAGAACACCTGGAACGGCGTCGCGCCGTCGACGTACGCCGCCTCTTCGAGATCGCCGGGCAGCGCCTGCATGAAGCTCGTGAGCACCCAGATCGTGAACGGCAGCGTGAAGATCAGGTACGTGAAGAGCAGCGACCACAGCGTGTCGTAGATGTTCGGGAAGTCGATCGGCCCGAGGCTGAAGCCGGAGATCATCGTGTAGAGCGCTCCGAGGATCGCGATCGACGGGAACATCGTCATCGAGAGCATCAGGTACATGACGAACGACCGCCCGCGGAAGCGTAAAACGGCCCAGCGCGAAGGCCGCCAGCGTGCCGATCACGAGCGAGAGCAGGGTCACCCCGCCCGCGACGATCGCCGAGTTGAGCAGCCCGCGGCGGAAGAACTCGGCCTCGAAGGCCTGCCTGAAGTTGTCGAGCGTCGGATGGTCCGGGACGTACTGGAGCGGCGTCGAGAAGAGGTCGCTCTCGGGCGTGAACGCGCACCGCAAGGCCCAAGCAGAACGGGAAGAGGCAATAGACGAAGATCAGCACGACGAGCGCGTAGAAGGGGACCTTCTTGGCCAGGCGCCCGACCGGGCTGCGCCAGAATGCCCGGCTCCGGCTCACGGGACGGACGACGCGCGTCGTGGTCTCGGCGGCGATGCTCACCGCATCGCCACCCGCTGGAAGGTCACGTAGATCACGACGAAGAGCGCGATGATGAGGAAGATCGCCATGCTGATGGCGGCGCCGTAGCCGACGTAGCCGTCGCCGACGATCGTGCTCTGCGCGTAGATCGCCATCGACTGCGTGCCGAGCCGGTTTCCGAAGAACACGTAGAAGACGTCGAACACGCGCAGGGCGTCGAGCGTCCGGAAGATCAGCGTCACGAGGATCGCGGGCGCGAGCAGCGGCATGGTGATCTTCCAGAACTGCTGCAGCGGGTTGGCGCCGTCGACCTCGGCGGCCTCGTAGAGATCACCGGGGATGACCTGGAGACCGGCGAGCAGAAGCAGCGCCACGAACGGCGCCGTCTTCCAGATGTCAACGGCGCAGATGGCGCCGAGCGCCGTCGCCGGGTCGGCGATCCACGCGTGCGGGTGCGACAGGATGTGCAGCCGGGTGCCGGCGTCGCTGATGACGCCGTTCGACTGGAGCATCGACTTCCACATCTGGGCGGCGACGACGGTCGGGATCGCCCACGGCACGAGCATCACCGCGCGCATCACGCCGCGGCCCTTGAAGTTCGAGTTGACGACGAGGGCGATGGCCAGCCCGAGCGCGAACTCGAACACGACGGTGATCAGCGTGAACTTGATCGTCGTCCAGACGGCGTCGCGGAAGATCGTGTCGTCGAGGAGGTCGCGGTAGTTCTGCAGGCCGACCCACTGAGCCGGCTCCAGACCGAGGAACTCCTGGTCGGTGAAGCTCTGGTAGACCGTCTTGCCGAGCGGGTAGATCGCGACGAACGCGACCACCGCGAGCGCCGGCACGAGCAGCACCCACGCGAGCCGCGTCTGACGGCGCTTGAGCTTCGTCGACCTGCGTCGTCGGGGGGTGGTGGGTGCTGGGTCGGCGACGGTCGACATCGAGTGGAGGGGGAGGATGGCAGATGCCATCCTCCCCGGCAACGGATCGCTCGCTAGCGGAGGATCCGGTCGAGCTTGGACTGGATCGACGGCAGCACGCTGCTCGCCGGCCGGCCGTTCAGGATCTGGTTGATCCCCTGGTAGATGGCCTTGGAGCCCTCGTTGTAGTGCGTCTTGAGGTCGCGCGCGGGCCGCGTGACACGCATGACGCTGGCGATCTCGGGCTTCAGGTACGGGTTCGCCTTCACGACTGCCTTGTCCTTCGCGACCGCGGGGATCGTCGGCACGTTCGTGTTGGTGATCGCGTCGAACTTCTGCGTCGCCGCGCTCGTCATGTAGCGGACGAACTCGATCGACGCGTCGACGTGCTTCGAGTACTTGTTCACGGCGAGCTGCCATCCGCCCACCGTGCCGACCGACGGCCCGGATGCGTGCGGCAGCACGGTGACGCTGAACTTGCCCACGATCTTCGACGTCTTCGGATCGGCGCCGATCGAATAGGCGTACGGCCAGTTGCGCATGAACGCCGCATTGCCCTCGACGAACGCCGTGTGGGCCTCGCCCTCCTGATACGTCGTCACGTCGCGGGGCGTGGTCTTGCCGATCTGGGAGGCGAACAGGTCGAGGACCGCTGCGCCCTTCTTGTTGTTGATCGTCGACCTTGCCGTTGTCGACGAACCCGCCGGCCCCGGCCGACTCGTACCACTCGAGCGCGTCGCAGGTCAGGCCCTCGTACGAGTTGCCCTGGAAGACGAAGCCGTAGAAGCTCGAGTTGCCCGGCGGCCTGCTCGCCATCCTGGATCTTCTTCGCCATGGCGAAGAGCTGCGTCCAGGTCTTCGGCGGGCTCGTGTAGCCGTACTTCTTCAGCAGGTCGGTGCGGTAGTACAGGATCCCGAAGTCACCGAACCACGGCATCGCGACGAGCTTCCCGTCGATCGTGTCGTTCTGGATGATCCCTTGCGCGTGCTGCTTCGCCTCCTTGCCGAGCTTCGGCTTCAGGTCGACGAGGTACGGCGCGAAGGCGCCCGGCCACACGACGTCGATCATCGCGACGTCGAACGACGACGACTTCGACGAGAAGACGCGGGCGAGTTGCGAGTACGACGCGTCGGACGCCGCCGGGTGCGGAACGACCTTCACCTTGATTCCGGTGTCCTTCGTGAACTGCTTCGCGAGCGCGACGTCACGCGTGTGACCACCGCCGACGGAGTCGCCGATGAACGTGATCGACTGGCCGCCGTACTGCTGCTTGAGCTTCGCGGCGTTCGGCACCTTCGGCGCCGGGTAGGCCGCCGCGGCGGTCGCCGCCGGCGAGGCCTTCGCCGACGACGCCGCGGTCCCGGCGGACGCGACGTTCATCGACAGCGCGGCGGCTACGAGCACGGCTGCCGTCGCGAGGAGGACGATGCGGGCTTTCATATCTCCTGTCCTTTCTCCGGGCGCGGCAGGCGCGCTCGGCACCGGAGTGAACGATGTGGACGTTGCGGGCCGGCCGAGCGGGGAGTCCCCGTCGCCCAGCCCTCCTGTAGACCCCAGGCCACGGCGCCAATCTTGCCGACGTGCAGCCGCCCGAGGCAAACGCGTTCCGATAGTGCGTCCGGTAGCGAGACGGTTCTCCAGACCGCCCGTCCGGTGCTAGCGGCCATCCACCGATCCTATGCCGCGCTGGTGCCTCAGGGCAAACTACGCTCCGTCCTGTGGAGCTTCGGGGCAAGACGGCGATCGTCACGGGCGCCTCCTCGGGGATCGGCGCCGCGACCGTGCGGCGGCTGCGCGAGGCGGGGGCACGGGTGGCGGGCGGCGCTCGTCGCCTCGAACGGATCGACGCCGACCTTGCGCTCGAGCTCGACGTGACGGACGAGGCCTCGAGCCGTGCCTTCGTCGGCGCCGCCGTCGCCGAGCTCGGCGGCATCGACATCCTCTTCAACAACGCCGGGCTCGCGCTCGGCCGCGTGCCCTTCGAGGAGTCGACCGAGGACGTCGAGGCCACCGTGCTCCACACGAACGTCGACGGCGTCCTGCGGATCACGCGCCTGTGCCTGCCGCACATCCGGGACGAGGGGCACATCGTGTTCATGGGATCCGTCGCGGGTCGGCAGGCGTACCCGCACGGCGCGTCGTACATCGCGTCGAAGTTCGCAGTGCGCGGGTTCTCGTATGCGCTGCGCGAGGACCTGCTGGGCCGGCCGATCCGCGTGACCACGGTCGACGCCGGGCTCGTCGAGACGGAGTTCTCGCTCGTCCGCTTCGACTGGGACCGGGAGAAGGCCGACGCCGTGTACGAGGGAGTCGACCCCGTCACGCCGGACGAGGTCGCGGAGTGCGTCCTCTTCGCGCTGACGCGGCCGCTGCATGTGAACCTCGACGAGATCGTGATCAAGGCGCTCGCGCAGTCGAGCGGCGCCCGCGTGATGCGTAGGGAGACGTAGCCGCCAGGTGGCTCTCACCATCCTCGAGGGCTCGACGTTCTGCATCTGCGACGAGCTCGGAGACGTCCGGGGCGGCGTGGGCGGGCTGTACGCACACGACACGCGCTTCCTCTCGACGCTGACGCTCACCATCAACGGCGCGCCTCCCCTCCTTCTCTCGTCGGGCAGGGTCGAGTACTTCTCGGCGGCGTTCTACTCCCGCAACCCCCTGTCGGGCGGGCTGGATCAGGACACCCTCTCGATCGCACGGCACCGCTTCGTCGGCGAAGGCCTCCAGGATCACGTGGCCATCCGCAACGAGACCCGCGCCGCGCTCGCGTTCACCGTCGAGCTGGGCTTCGGAACGGACTTTGCGGACATCATCAGCGTCAAGCAGCACGACTTCGCCCTCGGCGACCCGCTGCACGCACCCGAGCTGCCGCCGCCGGCCGCGGCGCACTTCGACGAGCGCGCGGGCCGGGTCGTGCTCGAGGAGGGGGACGGGCGTGGCGGGCGGACGCAGGTCGTCCTCTCTCGCACGGCGAGTGGCCGCGCCGGAGCCGTTCGCTTCCCGGTGGCACTCGGGCCCCACGCGTCGTGGGACGTGCGCATCGACGTCGCCGTCTCGCTCGACGGCGAGGTGGAGCATCCCGAGCAGGTCGAGCGCCGCTTCGGAACGGAGCGAGCGCGCGTTCGGGAGTCACTCGACGCCTGGTCGCTCCGGCTCCCCCGGCTCTCGACGACGTGGGACGAATTGCGCCACTCGTTCGACCAGTCCGTGGCCGACCTCGCCGCGCTCCGGTTGCGCGCCGGCGAGGGGCCAGGGCTTCTGCCTGCAGCGGGTATGCCCTGGTTCATGACCGTGTTCGGCCGCGACACGATCGTCACGAGCCTCCAGACGATGCTCCTCGGCCCCGAGCTCGCGGTGAGCGCCCTCGAGGCCCTTGCCGACCTGCAGGCCGACGTCGACGACCCGGCGATCGACGCGGAGCCGGGGAAGATCCTCCACGAGCTCCGCGGCGGGCGGGCAGCGGAGAAGTGGTTCGCCCGCTACTACGGGACCGTCGACGCGACGCCGCTATACCTCGTCCTCCTCTCGGAGGTCTGGCGCTGGACCGGCGACCGGGAGCTCATGGAGCGTCTGCGCGCCCCCGCGCTCGCTGCGCTGCGATGGATCGATGACTACGGCGACCGCGACGGCGACGGCTTCGTCGAGTATGAGCGGCGCTCCCGCGGGCTCGAGAACCAGTCGTGGAAGGACTCCGGTGACTCGCAGCGCTTCCGGGACGGTCGCTTCGCCGACCCTCCGATCGCCCCGGCCGAGGTGCAGGGCTACGTCTTCGACGCGAAGCGGCGGCTCGCCGAGGTCGCACGCGACGCCTGGGGCGACGATGCCCTCGCGGCCAGGCTCGAGCGAGAGGCGGGCGACCTCGCCGCCCGCTTCGACGAGGCGTTCTGGGTCCCGGAGCGGGGCGGCTACTACGCGCTCGCGCTCGATCGCGACAAGCAGAGGGTCGATGCGCTCTGCTCCAACATCGGCCACCTGCTCTGGAGCGGCATCGTGCCAGAGACGCGGGTCGATCCGATCGTCGAGGCGCTGGCGCGAAGCGAGCTGTGGTCGGGATGGGGGGTGCGAACCATGTCCAAGTCGGATGCGGCGTACAGCCCGCTCAGCTACCACAACGGCACGGTCTGGCCCCACGACACGGCGCTCGCCGCATGGGGGCTCGCCCGGTGCGGGCGCTGGGACTCGGTGCACCGCATCGTCCGCGCCCTGCTCGAGGCAGCGCGTCACTTCGACTGGTCGCTACCGGAGGTCTTCGCCGGCTTCGACCGCGCGGAGACACCCTTCCCCATCGCGTACCCGACGGCCGCGCGGCCGCAAGCCTGGGCGGCGGGCACGCCGCTCCTGCTGCTGCGCCTCCTTCTCGGGCTGGAGCCGGACCCTGCGCTCGGCAGGCTCGGAACGCTCGCTGGGGCCGAGCCGATCCCTGGGATCGGCGTCATACTCGAGGGCGTGCGGGCGCACGGAAGGACGTGGGACGTCTCGTGTGGCGCCGGCCGATTGAGTATCGAAGAGGATGCATGAGGGTCGCCGTTCTGAGCCCCGTCTGGTTCCCTGTCCCGCCCGCAGGGTACGGCGGGATCGAGTGGATCGTGTCGTTGCTCGCCGACGGCCTCGTCGACGCCGGACACGAGGTCACCCTCTTCGCCTCGGGGGACTCGCACACCAAGGCGCGACTCGAGTCGGTCTATCCCGTCGCGCCGAGCGAATGGATCGGCCACACGTTCTGGGAGCTCCGTCACACGGTCTCCTGCATGGTTCGGGGCGGAGACTTCGACGTGATCTCCGACCACACCGGCCTGCTCGGGCTCGCCCTCGGGTCGATGGGCCCGACCCCGCTCGCGCACACCGTGCACGGGCCGCTCTCCGGCGAGCCGGGGGTGCTCTACGAGCAGGTCGTCGAGATGGTGCCGCACGCGGCGCTCATCTCCGTCTCCGACGAGCAACGCCGCCCGAAGCCCCACTTGCCCTGGGTCGCGACGTGCGCCAATGCGCTGGATCTGTCCGTGTACCCGTTTCGCCCGGAACGTGGTGACTATCTTCTCTTCCTGGGGAGGATGACGGCGGACAAGGGCGCGCACCGCGCGATCGCCGTCGCGATCGAGTGCGGCCTGCCGCTCAAGCTCGCGGGCAAGTGCCGGGAGCCCCTCGAGCAGCAGTACTTCGACGAGCTCGTGCGACCGCACCTCTCGGACCGCATCGAGTACGTCGGCGAGGTGACGCACGGCCATAAGGTCGAGCTGCTCCAGCATGCCCGCGCGACGCTCTTCCCCATCGAGTGGGACGAGCCGTTCGGGCTCGTGATGATCGAGTCTATGGCGTGCGGCACACCTGTCATCGCGACCCGCTTCGGAGCCGTGGGTGAGGTGATCGACGACGACGTGACCGGCGTG
The DNA here is from genome assembly GCA_963845965.1 of uncultured Actinomycetes bacterium. Lineage (GTDB taxonomy): Bacteria > Actinomycetota > Thermoleophilia > Gaiellales > Gaiellaceae > Gaiella. Next base: position 25,889 of record CAWJUF010000004.1, read on the forward strand.
ATCGTCCCGACGTGGCGCGACATGGGCGCCGTGTTGGAGCGGGCCGATGCGATCGACCCGCAGGTTCAGCGACGGGTCGTCGAGGAGCGCTTCTCGCCGTCGCGCATGGTGGCGGACTACGTGGCGGCGTACGAGTCGACGATCGAGCGGTGGGCCGGCTCGGCCGGCTGACCGTGCGGCTCCGCTCGGCGTACGACCGGCAGATCCTCCGCCTGGCGCTGCCGGCGCTCGGCGCTCTCGCCGCCGAGCCGCTCTACATCCTCGTCGACACCGCGATCGTGGGGCATCTCGGGAGATCGCAGCTCGCGGCGCTCGGCGCGGCCGCGACGGCGCTCTCGGTGCTTGCGACCTTCAACTTCCTCCAGTACGCGACCACCGCGCAGGTCGCGCGCGCGAGCGGTGCGCGCGAGGACAGGGTCGCGCGCGGGCTCGGGGCGCAGGCGCTCTGGCTCTCCCTCGGGATCGGGATCGTGCTCGCCGTGGCTATCGCGCTCCTCGCCCCGCAGATCGTCGCGGTCGTCGGTGTGGAGGGCCGCAGCGCCGGCTACGCGGCGACGTACCTGCGGATCGTGGCGATCGGGGTGCCGTCGTTCTTCCTCGCGCTCGGCGGCCAGGGCTTCCTGCGCGGTGTGTCGGATCTCACCTCGCCGCTCGTGGTGATCGTGGCCGCAAACGTTCTCAACGTCGTGCTCGAGGTGCTGTTCGTGTACGGCTTCGGCTGGGGGATCGAGGGTTCGGCCTGGGGAACGGCGGTCGCGCAGACGTGCATGGGCGCCGCCTTCGTCTGGCTCGTCGTCCGCCGCGTCGGGCGAGCCGACCTCCGGCCCGCGGTCCGCCTCGCGCGGCGGCTGCTGTCGGTCGGCAAGTTCATCTTTGCGCGCACCACCGCCCTGATCTGCGCGTTCCTGCTCGCGGGGGCGGTCGTCGCGCGCATGGGGGACGCGGAGCTCGGCGCGTACCAGATCTCCTTCCAGCTCTGGCTCTTCCTCGCGCTCGTGCTGGATGCCGTCGCGATCGCGGGACAGATCATCGTCGGGCAGGAGCTCGGCGCGGGGAAGCCCGGCCGCGCGTTCGACGCGAGCGCCCGGATGGTCACGCTGTCCGTCGCCCTCGGCGCGGTGTTCGCCGTGCTCCTGCTCGCGCTCGGCGACTTCCTTCCGCGCGTCTTCACGCAGGATGCGGACGTGCTCGAGCAGTGCGCGCTGCTCTGGCCGATCTTCGCGCTGATGCAGCCGCTGAACGGCGCCGTGTTCGCGCTCGACGGGGTCCTGATCGGCGCGAGCGACGGCCCGTACATCGCGGGGTCGATGATCGCCGCCTTCCTCGCCTGCGCTGCCTCGCTCGCCGTCGTCGTCGCCGGGGACTTCGGCGTGCGCGGCGTGTGGGCGGCGCTCGCCGTGCTGATCGTCGTGCGCGCGGCGACGATGGGCGCGCGCTTCGCCCGCAGGCGCTGGCTCGTGACGGGGTGGGCGTAGAGTGACCGCCGTGGCAGGCGTCAACGTCCTCGGCGGGCCGCTCGAGCCGTGCAGCTTTGCCCCGCTGACGGGCTTCTGGCGCGACGGTCACTGCCGGACGGGCGGGGAGGACGTCGGCGTGCACGCGGTGTGCGCAGTGATGACCGAGGAATTCCTGGTCTACAGCGCCTCCGTCGGCAACGACTTGTCGACGCCGCAGCCGGAGCTGGGCTTCGGCGGGGTCGTGCCAGGCGATCGGTGGTGCCTCTGCGCGGGCCGCTGGCAGGAGGCCTTCGAGGCGGGCGTCGCCCCGCCCGTCGTCCTCGAGGCGACGCACGCCCTCGCACTCGAGTTCTCGTCGCTCGATGACCTCCGGGAGCACGCGGCGTCGGACTGATCCGTCAGCCGGGCGTCAGTCGCCGCCGCAGCCGGTGCGCGACGACGAAGCGCTCCTCGAAGCCGTAGCGCAGGATGTTGCGGTACGACGCGCCCGGGCTCTCCTCGCGGAGCTCGCCCGTCTCGGTGACGAGCCTCGTGCAACCCGCTCGCGAGCGCCCGTTCGATGCGCGACGCGAAGAGCGCGCCCTGGCCGCCCTTGCCGCGGTGCTCGGGGAGCGTCGCCGCGAACCCGAAGTACGCCGCTGGAGCCTCCGTCCAGAGCGCCGCGGCGGCGACCGGCACGTCGCCGTCCATGGCGAGGAATGCGGTCCAACGGTCGAGCCCCGCGGCGGCCGGCCACGACGGGACGCGAATGCTCCGGAAGCCCGTATCCCGTGACGACGATGCCCGCCCAGACGCGGGCGCTCTCAGGTGTCACCTCGACGACCTCGAGGCGCGGTCTCGACCTTCGGCGGCGGCTGCTCGTCGCGCTCGAACAGCATCCAGCCCCAGCCCGGTTCGAGCCCCCGCGCCGCGAGCAGGCCGTCGAGCGCTGGGTCCGCGTCCGGCGAGACGGCGACGTAGAACGCCGTGTCCCCCATCGCGGCGAGCGCCTCGTCGAGCATGGCCTCGTCGACCGGGCCGTCGCGGCCGAGCCCGACGACGCGATTCAGCATCGGCGAGTCGGGCGCGTGCGGTGCGCGCAGGCACGTCGCGCCCCCGACCTCGAGCGCGTTCGCCCCGTAGAACGGGAGATAAGCCGAGAGCGAGATGCGCTCGAGCTCGTGCACTGCTACCTCCGCGAGTCGGCGCCGATCGCCTCGAGCCGCTTGCGCCAGTAACGCTCCAGCCCGCGGTAGCAGTGCCAGTACGGCGCCGCGCGGTCGTAGGCGTCGGCATCGTCCGGGTCCGAGGCGGCGACGTCCGCGCGTGCGGCTGCCACGAACGTCGGCTCGTCCATTCCGTGGCCGACGCGATCGGCCCAGCTGCGAAGCGTCGCGCGGAGCGCGTCGAGGTGGCGCTCGACGTCGTCGAAGACGCCGAAATGGACGATCGCGAGCCGGCGCGGCGAGCGTCTCTCGATCTCGTCGATCGTCCGCTCCCAGGCATCGAGGTCGATCTCGGGCGGTGGGGTCGGCGCGAAGACGAACCTGCCCGGCGCGATGCGCACCCCGGCCGCGTCGCCGTTGTACAGCGTCCCGTCCTCGTGGTGGTACGAGACGTGGTGCGACGCGTGGCCCGGGGTCGGGAAGCACGCGAGTCCGACGACGCTCTCGCCGACGATGCGGACGTTCTCCTCCGGCACGGGCACGAGCTCGCCCCAGAGCTCGTCGAAGGCGTCGCCGTACAGGCGGCGGGCGCTCGTAACCAGGCGCCCCGGGTCGATCAGGTGGGGCGCGCCGATCTCCGAGATGTGCACCGTCAGGCCCGGATGCTCGCGTACGAGAGCCCCCGCCGCGCCCGCGTGGTCGAGGTGGATGTGGGAGAGCAGGAGGTGCCTCACGTCTCGCGAGCTCGACGCCGCGCGCCGCGAGCCCGTCGTGCAGGGCGGGGAGGCAGGTCGTCGGCCCGCAGTCGAACAGGGCAAGGCCGTCCTCGGTCTCGAGCAGGTAGCACGCGATGCGGCGCGGGTCGCCGCAATGGAGGAGGTCGAGAGGCTCGTGCGTCACGCTCAGACCGTAGTCGGGTTAGCCGTACCGTGACGCCGGGTTGGGCGTTGTAGCGTCGTCGGACGAGCGATGACTTTCGCGCGGCCCGGCGGTCATTGCTGGCGCATCGACCATCCCACAAGGAGGCGTTACATGCCCGCACCAACGCTCGTCACCGGTGCTCCGTGCTGGATCGACCTGTACAGCTCGGACACGGACAAGGCGATCGCGTTCTACCGCGACCTGTTCGGGTGGAACGCGGAGCCGCCGCAGGAGGACTTCGGCGGCTACTTCACCTTCACGAAGGAGGGCAAGCACGTCGCCGGCTGCATGCGCAACGACGGCGAGCAGGGGTACCCGGACGCATGGGGCGTCCACCTCATGACGGACGACGTCGAGGCGGTCGCCGAGGCGACCCCGGAGCACGGCGGCTCCGTCGCGTTCGCGCCGATGGTCGTCGGCGAGAACGGCAGCTCCACCATGCTCAAGGATCCGGGCGGAGCCCACGTCGGCGCCTGGCAGCCGAACCAGCAGAAGGGCTTCGAGGTGACCGGCGAGATCGGGACGCCCGCCTGGTTCGAGCTCCACACGCGTGCGTACGAGCCGACGGTCGCGTTCTACCGCGACGTGTTCGGCTGGGACACGCACACGGTGAGCGACACGGACGACTTCCGCTACACGACGCTCGGCGAAGGCGAGGGACAGCTCGCCGGGATCATGGACGACTCGCCGTATCCCGGCGACGACGAGCCGGCGCACTGGGCGGTCTACTTTGCCGTGAGCGACGCCGACGCGGCGATCGCGCGCATCGAGGCGCTCGGCGGCAGCGTCGTGCGCCCGGCCGAGGACACGCCGTACGGCCGCCTCGCGACCGTGGCCGACCCGACCGGCACGCGGTTCCGCGTCGTCGCGAGCAACGACTGACCGGACCGCTTGACTCTGCGCCGCCCGGCCTCGGCCGGGCGGCGCAGAGGCCGGACGACGCCATTGCCCGGGTCGTGCTACGCCCGCGCGGGGGCGGCCGCGAGGGCCCGCGCGAGATCGTCGACGAGGTCGTCGGCGGACTCGATGCCGACCGACAGCCGTACGAGGTTGGGAGGTGCAGCGAACGGCCCGGTTGCAGTCGACGCGTGCGTCATTCGCGCGGGGTGCTCGATCAGGCTCTCGACGCCGCCGAGGCTCTCCGCGAGCGTCCAGACGCTCGTCCGAGCGACCAGCTCGACTGCCTCGTCCTCGCGGGAGACGAGGAACGAGACCATGCCGCCGAAGTCGCGCATCTGCCGTGCGGCGATCGCGTGACCCGGGTGGTCGGGGAGACCCGGCCAGAGCACACGCTCGACCCGTGGGTGCTCGGACAGGAACGCCGCGACGCGACGCGCATTCTCGCAATGCCGCTCCATGCGCACAGCCAGCGTCTTCACGCCCCGCAGCACGAGCCACGCGTCGAACGGCCCCGGCACCGCGCCGAGCGACTTCTGGAGAAACGCGAGCCGGTCGGCGATCGTCGGATCGTTCGTCGCCGCGAAACCCCCGATGACGTCGGAATGCCCGCCGAGGTACTTCGTCGTCGAGTGGACGACGATGTCCGCCCCGAGATCGAGCGGCGTCTGCAGGTACGGCGTCGCGAACGTGTTGTCGACGACGAGCAGGGCGCCCGCCGCGTGGGCGGCATCCGCGACCGCGGCGATGTCCACGATGTTCAGCAGCGGGTTCGTCGGCGACTCGATCCAGACGAGCGTGGCGCCCTCGACGTGGGCCGACGCCTCGGTCGAGAGGTCATCCGGCGTGACGTACGAGAACCGGTAGCCCTTCGGCTCGTACACCTGCGAGAACATCCGGTACGTCCCGCCGTAGACGTCGTTGACGCACACGACACGATCGCCGGGGTCGACGAGATGCATGATCGTCGTCGTCGCGCCGATCCCGGACGAGAACGCGTGCCCGTGCGCGGCGTTCTCGAGCGACGCGAGGCACTCCTCGAGCGCCGTTCGCGTCGGGTTGGCGACGCGTGCGTAGTCGTAGCCCTTGTGCACGCCGACGGCCTCTTGCACGAACGTCGAGGTCTGGTAGATCGGCGTGGTCACCGCCCCCGTCGCCACGTCGGGCTCCTGCCCGGCGTGGATCGCGCGCGTCGCGAAGTCCATGCGCGGATCGTAGCCCCGGACCCATGGACGCTACGCGGGCCGCCGCCGACCGCGAAGCGCAATCGCCCAGGGTCGGTGCACGTTGCGCCCGACGACGACTGACTCCGCGCCGAGCCAGGCCGCGAGCCGGTCGAGGGCGTCGCGGATCCCGGGGCCGGCGTCCGCTGGGGCATCCGGCTGCGCCCAGACGCCCTGGACGGCGAGCGTCTTGGACCTCCGGTCGAAAACGGGCTCGATGCGGCCGATCAGCCGGTCGCCCCGAAGCATTGGGAGGACGTAGTACCCGTACTCACGCTTCGCCTTGGGGACGTACATCTCCAGCCGGTAGAAGAACCCCCAGAGCGCCTCGGCGCGATCGCGGTCGTGGACGAGCCGGTCGAAGGGGGAGAGGAAGGCCACGCGATCGGGCACGGGGCCGTCGGACGCCTCCGGGTGCGCCTCCCAGCCGCGGCGCGTGGCGCGAACCCCGAGCGCCCTGAACCGTCGCTCGGCCAGGATGCGTTCGGCCTCCCGGAGCGGGACGGTCGGCGCGTCGGGGTACCAGCGCGAGCCGAGGTCCCAGAGCCGCTGGCGCCCGTGCCGGCCCGCAATCGCGACCTCGCCGTAGAGGTGCAGGGCCGTCAGCATCAGGCCGACCCGTCGCGCCCCGTACCACCGGTGGTCGCGTGGCCGGCCGGCAGCGCGGTCCTCGAGCTCGCGCGAGGGCAGCGGCCCGCGGCGCTCGAGCTCGCGCAGCACGTACCGCCGGAACGGGCCGTTGGCGGCGACGAACTCACGTGCCCAGCGCTCGTGCGAGTAGCGCGTCGAACGCCGCCAGCGCCGCATCAGCGCGCGAACGAATGGGTAGTCCTCGATCGGCCGCACGAAGGCGTGCCACTCGAAGAGCGCGCGCTCGTCCCAGAGGAGGCGGTCGAGCTCGGCGCGGTCGTAGCCGCCGAGCCGGTTCCACAGCACGAGATGCTGCGGCTCGGCGACCGTAGCGATCGGGTCGAGCTGGAGGAAGCTGAGCGTCCGCACCGTTTGGAGCACGCCCTTTGCGGAGCCGTCGAGGAGCTGGGCCCGCACGGCGATACGACGCGCCTCCTCCGGCGACACGATTTTCATCGGCGAACGGTCTCCAGGCCGACCACGCGGCACAGCCGGCCGAGCGCGCGGTCGAACGCGTCGTCGAGGGCGGCGGACGCGCGGACGCCGTCCTCCCGGTGGAAGGCCTTCACGACGAGCTCGCCGGTGCTCCGCTCCGCCTTGAGGTCTGCTCGACCGACGATCCGGTCACCCCGGAGGAGCGGCAGCACGTAGTAGCCGAACCGCCGCACGTGTGCCGGCTTGTAGACCTCGATCAGGTGGTCGAACCCGAGGACCCGGCGCGCGAACGGCCGGTCCCATAGGAGGTTGTCGAAGGGGGAGAGAAGCACCGCCGCCGTGGGCGCGGGGCGGTCGAGCTCCACGCCTGCGGCGAGCAGCACCGGCGAGCCGCCGTCGGTCACGGCGCGCCGCTCCACGAGGCCGTCGTCCACGAGCCCGTCCACGACGGAACGCACGCGCGCCGCACCTCCCCTGAGCCGCCAGTGCTCGACGACGCCGGCCTCCGTCAGCACACCGCGGGCGCGCACCGCCCGGAGCGTCAGCTCGCGGAGCCGGTCCGTCTCGGCAGGCGCGGGCACGTCGAGGATCGCCCGCGGCAGGACGCGCTCGGGCAGGTCGTAGAGGCGCTGAAAGCCCTGGCGTCCCGCGACCACCAGCTCTCCGTGGTTCCACAGGAGCTCGAGCATCCGCTTGGCCGGCTTCCAGCCCCACATCTCTCCCTTGCGGGCCGCTCCGTCGAAGTGCCGCGAGCCGAGCGGGCCGCGCGCACGGATCTCGTCGAGGACGTGCTCGCGCAGGTGAGGATGCGTCCGGTCGATCTCTCCGTACCAGCGTCGTCCGCCGATCTGCATCGCAGGGCGGAACAGGCGCCACGCCTCGGCGGGCAGGAGGCACGCCTCGTGAGCCCAGTACTCGATCAGCCGGCCGTGGCCGAGCAGGCGCGACACGGCGTCGCTCGGGTACGCGCCGATGCGGCACCCCAGCGTGATCCGGTGGCTCCGGTCGACGGTCGAGATCGAGTCGAGCTGCACGCAGGAGAGGTGCCGCACCGCCTCCTCGACGTCCGCCGTCGTCGCGCGCCGCGCGCGCGACGCGTAGCGCTGGGCAGCGATGGCGAGACGGCGAACGGCCGCCGGCGGGATGCTCGTGGGCCGCACCCGGCCTTTCTACCTGCAGGGCCGACCGATCCACCTGTCACGCTTCCGCACATGCGACGCGTCCTGATCGCCTGCGCCGTCGTGCTCGGGCTCGCGTATGCGGTCGGGATCCCGCTCTTCCTCCACCACGACGACGACTCGCTCCCCAAGGATGCCGACGCCGTGGTTGCGCTCGCGGGCTCCGACAACACGCTCGCCGCCGCGCGGACGCTCCTCGGCGGGGGTATCGCGCCGACGCTCGTCGTGTCCGCGGAGCGAAGCAGTCGAGACGCGACCCGCACCCGGCTGTGCCGATCGAAGCCGAACGACGTGGTCTGCGTCTATGCGGGGCCGTACTCGTCCGTCGAAGAGGCCCGGGCGATCTCCGCGCTCGCGAGGAACCGAGGCTGGGACACGATCGTCCTCGTGACGTCGGACTACGAGACGTTGCGTGCCGAGCGTGCCTTCGAGCGCTGCGGCGACTTCCGGGTCGCGACCTACGGCGTCGACGAGCCGTGGTGGCGGACGGCGGTCGGCATCCCGCTCGAGTGGGTGAAGCTCGCCGTCTCCGAGACGGTTCGGCGCCGCTGCTAGTCGCCGGGGACCGACCCCGCGAGGATCGTCGCCAGCCAGTCGGGGTCGATGTTTCCGCCGGAGACGATGCACACGACCCGGCCCGTGCCGCCGTGTCCGCCGAGCGCGGCGGCGAGCGGCAAAGCGCCGGCTCCCTCGGCGACCACGTGCGCCCGGGTGGCGAGCAGGCGCACCGCGGCGGCGGCCTCGTCGAGCGGCACGGCCACGGCACCCGCGACCAGCGACCGTGCCCGCTCCCACATCGCGGGGAGCAGTGCCTTCGAGCCGGCGCCGTCGACGAACGAGGGCCGGTAGTCGACCTCGACCGGCGCGCCCGCCGCGAAGGACGCCGTCAGCGGCGCGCCCGTCTCCGGCTCGCAGGCGATCACGCGGGTGGCGGGCGACACCGCGGCGAGTGCGCTCGCAACGCCCGTCGTGAGCCCGCCGCCGCCCCACGCGACGAGCACCGTGTCGATCCCGTCGAGCTGCTCGGCGAGCTCGAGCCCGATGACGCCGTTTCCCGCCATCACCCGCTCGTCGAGCACGGGGTGGACGAAAAGGCCGTCGAGACCGGGATACGAGCCCGTCTCCATCGTCTCCCACCAGGTCTCGAAGGGGACGGCGACCACCCGGCCCCCGAGGCGCTCGACCGCGTCGAGCTTCGCGCGTGGCGCGTGATCCGGAGCGACGACCGTGGCGGGGACCTCCAGCTCGCGCGCGACCCAGCAGACGCCCTGCGCCATGTTCCCGGCGCTCGTCGTCCACACCCCGCCCTGCCATGCTTCCGGCCCGGCCTGGCGGATCGCGCTCGTCGCGCCGCGGAGCTTGAACGACCCGATCGGCTGGAGGCACTCGAGCTTCAGCCAGATCTCGCAGGGCGCATCGACGTCCAGCCGGACGAGCGGCGTGGTGACGACGGATTCCGCGGTGACGCGCCGCGCCGTTGCGATCGCCTCGAGCGGGATCAGAACTCGACCTCTGCGCCGATGCCTCGCTCGCGCGCGACCCCGACGCAGAGCGCCGCGGCCGCGAGATCCTCCACGGCCAGCCCGAGCGACTTGAAGACGGTCACCTCGCCGTCCGACCGCCGACCCGGGTGGGCGCCGACGAGGAGCTCGCCGAGCTCGGCGAGGATGTGGTCGGGGCCGATGCCGCGCTCGGCGACCGCTCCCAGGTAGTCACCGGACTCGTTGAGGGTCGACTCGCGGCGGTCGACGAAGAGCGACGCCGCCGCGACGACGTCCGCCTCGAGCTCGCGGGCCCACGGGCCCGACGAGCCGACGGCGTTCAGGTGCGCGCCGGGTGCAAGGTCCCCGAGCGCGACGATCGGCTCGGGTGACGCCGTGCACGTGCAGACGACGTCAGCACCGGCGAGGGCCTCCGCGACGGTCGCGCACGCGAGCCCGTGCGCCTCGAGCGCGAGCGCCTCGGCGTGCGCCGGGTCCCGGCTCCAGACGCGCAGCTCCGCCTCCGGCAGCGCCTCGCGCATCGCGACCGCATGCGACCGCCCCTGGACGCCCGAGCCGAGGATCGCGACCTGCCGGGAACCTGGGCGGGCAAGCAGCTTCGTCGCGACCGCCGACACCGCAGCCGTCCGGATCTCCGTGATCGGCGACGCGTTCAGGACGGCCACGAGCTGCCCGGTCGTCCCGTCGTGCAGGAGCACCGCGCCCTGGTGCGGATCGAGCCCGCGGCCGGGGTTGCCCGGGACGACGACGACCTCCTTGAGCGAGATGACGGGCTCCGCGCCGCCACGGTGCGCGGGCATCAGGCCGAAACCGAGGACCGCATCGTCCGGGACGGACACGATCGAGCGAAGCGGCATCGACGCCTCTCCGCGCGCGAGCGCCGCGAGGACGCCCTCCATCGCCTCGATGCACCGACGCATGTCGAGCGTCGCGCGCACGTCGTTCTCGCCCAGCACCAGCACGGTCATCGAAAGATCCTCTCCAGCGCGTCGCGCTCGTCGTCGCCGAGGGTGATGCCGAGAGCCTCGCGGACCGGAGCGAGGTGCTCCAACCGGCTCGGCCCGACGACCACCGCGGTGATCTCCGGGACGTGGAGGAGCCACGCGATCGCCAGCGCGGCCATCGACACGCCGCGCGCTTCTGCCTCGCGCCCGAAGGCCTCGAGCGCGTCGAAGGTTGCCTCGGACCAGTAGCGCTCGCTGCCCTCCGGGCGGAGCGTCATGCGCGAGCCGGCGGGCGGCGGCTCGCCGCGCCGATACTTGCCGGTGAGCCACCCCCCGGCAAGCGGGCCGAAGGGCGTGAACCCGAGACCGTGCTCGTGGCATAGCGGAAACACCGTCTCGCGATCGCCACGCTCGAGCAGGGAGAACCCGTTCTGCACCCACTCGTAGCGCGTCAGGCCCTCGAGGGCCGAGAGCTCGAGGGCCTCCGCCAGCTGCTCGGCCGTGAAGTTCGAGGCCCCGACCGCGCCGACCGTTCCGTCGCGCACGAGCTCGTCGAAGGCGCCGAGCGTCTCCTCCTGGGGGACCTCGGGGTCGAAGTCGTGTGCGAGGTAGAGCGGGATGCGCTCGACCCCGAGTCGCCCGAGGCTCGTCTCGACCTGGCGCCGGATCCGGGCGGCGCCGAGGCCGTGGTCGGCGCCCTCCGTCATCGGGTTGAAGGTCTTCGTCGCGATCACCACTTGGTCGCGCACGTCGGGCTTCGTGTGGAGCCACGCGCTGATGTAGTCCTCGCTGCGCCCGAGCCCGTACGCGTCCGCGGTGTCGAGCGTCGTGACGCCCAGGTCCCACGCGGCGTCGAGCAGCCTCAGGGCCTCGTCGCGCGACGTCCCCTTGCCGACGTGGGACGGGGACGAGCCGATGCCGCCGAAGTTGCCGCAGCCGAGCACGATCCGCGACACGGCGATACCGCTCCGTCCGAGCGCGCGCTGCTCCACCGTGCGATCGTACGCAGCCCCGGCGACCGGCCGTCCGGATAGGTCTGACGGCCCCGACGGCGAACACCGGCGTGATGGACGACGCGAAGCTCCGCTCGGCCGCGCGCGAGGCTCGTCACGAGGCGGCGCCGTTCGCCGCGGCGATCCTCGTCGCCAACGTTGGCCTCGCCGTCCTGAGCCAGCGGCTGGGGTGGGAGCTCTTCGGTCGGAGCGACTGGTGGCTGTGGCTCGTCGTCGGCGCCCCGTCGGCCCTCCTCGTTCTGACGTTCCTGGTCGGTCCGCAGCGCCTCGGGCTCGACCGTCTTCGTCGCGAGGTTGCGAGCGTCATGCTCGCGCTCCTCTGGCTCGGCACGACCACCGGGATCGCGTGCGTGATCGTGTCGCTGATGCACTGGCGGCCGGGCGGTGCGCAGCTGCTCGCGAGCGCGGCGGTCGTGCTCGTGACGAACGTCCTGACGTTCTCGCTCGTCTTCTGGGAGCTCGACGACGGCGGGCCGGTGGCCCGCGCGACGGCGTCCTCGCGTACGCAGCCCGACTTCCAGTTCCCGCAGGACGAGAACCCCGACCTCGCGCGCCCGGACTGGGGCCCGGCGCTCGTCGACTACGTGTACGTCTCGGTCACGAACTCGATCGCGTTCAGCCCGACCGACGCGATGCCGCTCACGCATCGCGCGAAGCTGTTCATGGGGCTGGAGGCCGGCCTCTCCGCGCTGACGGTGCTCGTCGTTGCCGCGCGGGCGATCAACATCCTGGGCAACTAGCGCCGCTCGCGGCGCCACACGAGCCGAAGGCCCGACCACGTCGCGTCGATCGCCGCGACCTTCGTGTCGACGAGGCCGAGCGGCAGCGCGACGTCGCGCACGACGTCCTCGGTGACGTCGGTCGAGAGCTTCGACGCCCGCTTCGGCCACGCGACCCAGAGCATCCGGTCGGGGAAGACCGCCGCCCCGAGCCGCTCGATCTCGTGTTCGAGCTCGCTGCGGGCGGTCGTGAAGAAGAGGACGACATCGGCCCCGGTCGAGCTCTCGACGCGCCGGGCGCCTGCGGGCAGGGGCGAGAGCAGCTCGTCGAGATGGCCGGGGTCGCCGAGGACCGCGAACGTGCCTCCTTCGCCGATCCCGAGCTTCCGGGGGAGCGGCGTTCCCGAGTAGCCCTGGCTCAGAGCCGGACCGACCCGTCGTCGGCGAGCGTCCACCCCGGGTTGTGCGCGACCTCCCACGGGTGGCCGTCCGGGTCGAGGAAGACGCCGGAATAGCCGCCCCAGAACGTCTCGGCCGGCTCGCGGGCGATGCGCGCGCCGGCGGCCCTCGCCTCCTCGATCACCGTGTCGACCTCGGCCGGCGAGCGCACGTTGTGCGCGAGGGTCACTCCGCCGAAGCCCCCGCCGTCCTCGACGCCGCTGTCCTCCGCGAGCGCCTCCCGGCTCCACAGCCCGACGACCATGCCGCCGGCTTGGAAGAAGACGACACCTTCCCCGGGCCCGGCCGGCGACCAGCCGAGGGCCTCGTAGAAGCGCCGCGCCGTATCGAGGTCCGCAACCCCGAGCGTCACGAGGCTGAGTCGCTGCTCCATCCCTCGATCATGCCAGGACGCGAGGCCGCCCGGCCGCGCGCGAATGCGCGGTAGGCGGGCTCGAGCGCCTCGGCAAGGTCGCGTCCGCCGACCCGGATCCCGCTCCTGCCGAGCCGCTTGACGACCGCTCCCGGCGGGAGCGCGCGCAGCGGGCGCGGCGGGGGAGGACTCCGGCGAGCCACGGATCTTCGCTGCGCGAAGCCGGCGGTGCGACGGGCTCGCAGCCCCGCCAGCGGAGCAGCAGCGACGGGTCGCGGTCGATCGCAGCCGCGATCACGAATGCCAGTGCCGCGACGTGCTTGCACACGGGCGAGCGCTCGCGATCGGGGCACGTGCACGTCGTGCGGATCCGGCGCGTCGGCGGCACGAGGGGCTCGCGCTCCTCGGCCTCGAGGTAGTGCGCGAGATGGACCGACTGGGTCGTTCCCTCGACGCCGGGGCCGAGTGCCGGCCGCTCGCGGGCGGCCCGCACAGCGTCCGTCCAGGCGCGTGACGGGAGCGCGCTGGCCTCGAGGGAGACGAGGTAGTCGGAGCCGCTCGAGCCGACGACGCGGGCGCGGATCGCGCCCATTCCCACCGAGACGTCCGAGACCAGGCCCTCCCACGCGAGCTCTCGCCCGCGCTCCGCCCGCGCCGAGCCCTCGTCCGGGACGACCGCGCTCGCCAGGAGCCGCGCCCACGGGCCGCTGCCGATCCGGTCGCCGCCGTTGTGATCGACCTCGACGGGCGCGCCGTCGTTCAGCAGGAGGTCGTTCACGCTGCCTCCCCGATCGCCTCGGGGGCGAGGGCGACCGCGGCCCGGATCGCGTCGAGGTCGAGCTCGGCGAGCCAGTCGTCCGCGCGCCCCGCCATCACCTGGTCGGCGAGCTCGCGCTTCGCGTCGAGCAGCGCGTCGATTCGCTCCTCGAGCGTGGCGGTGCACACGAGGCTCGACACGAAGACCGGCTTCCGCTGGCCGAGCCGGTGCACGCGGTCGGTCGCCTGCTGCTCGACGGCGGGGTTCCACCACCGGTCGAAGTGGAGGACGTGGTTGGCGGCGGGGAGGTTGAGGCCCCGTCCCCCGGCGCGGAGCGAGACGACGAGCACCGAGGGGTCGATGCCGGACTCGAACCGCGCGACGAGCTCGTCGCGAGCACGTGCCGAGAGGCCGCCGTGGAAGAAGCCGACCGACCGACCCAGGCGCTGCGCGAGGTGCGGCGCGAGCCGGTCGAAGCCCGGGTACTGGGTGAAGACGAGCGCCTTGTCGTCTGCCGGCACGGCCGCCAGCAGCTCGACGAGCCGCTCGAGCTTCCCGGAGCGCCCCTCGAGCGCCCGGCCCGTGGGGACGACGAGCTCCGGGTGGTTGCAGACCTGCTTCAGCTGCCCGAGCATCGCGAGCACAGCACCGCGCCGGTCGAACGCCTTCTCCTGGCGCTCGATCCGCGGCATCCAGCGGTCGACGGTCGCCCGGTAGAGACTGGCCTGCTCCACGGTCAGGTGGCACCGCACCTTTGCCAGCGTGATGGGCGGGAGCTCGAGATCGACCTCCGGGGCGTCCTTTGCCCGGCGGAGCACGAACGGCCCGACGAGCGAGCGGAGCCGCTCGAGCGCCTGCGCGTCCCGCCGGACCTCGATCGGGCGGGCGAACGACCGCTCGAACGCCTCGCGTGAGCCGAGGAGGCCCGGGTTGACGAGGTCCATGATCGCCCACAGCTCGCCGAGCCGGTTCTCGATTGGCGTGCCCGTCAGCGCGAGCGCCCGCCGCCGCGGGATCCGGCGCAACGCGCGGTGCCGTTTCGTCCGCGGGTTCTTCGCGTCCTGCGCCTCGTCGAGCAGCAGCCGATCCCAGTCGACCCGCGACAGCAGCTCGACGTCCCGCGTCGCGACGTCGTACGACGTGACGACGATGTCGCTCCGCGCGACGGTCTCGACGAAAGCGTCGCCGGCAAGGCGAGACGGCCCGTGGTGCAGGTGGATGCGCAGGGCAGGCGCGAAGCGAGCGATCTCCCGCGCCCACTGCTGCACGACGCTCATCGGACTGACGACGAGCGTCGGCCCGACGTCATCGCCTGCCTCCTCCCGCTCGGAGACGAACGTCGCGATCGCCTGGACGGTCTTCCCGAGCCCCATGTCGTCGGCGAGGATCCCGCCCACGCGCAGGTCGCCGAGGAGCCGCAGCCAGCCGTGGCCGCGCTCCTGGAACGGGAAGAGGTCGTGGCGCATCCCGGCTGGAGTCGCGAGTTGTCGATAACGGCGCTCGTCCGCGCCCGCGAGGAGGTCGTCGAGGGTCGCGTCGAGCCTAACCTCGCCGAGCTCGACGCCGGCATCGTCCGTCTCGAGGCCGGAGACGGCGCGGACGAGCTCGACGACCCCCGCCGAGCGCTCCGCGGTTCTCGAGGAAGCGAAGCGCCCGCTCGACCTCGGTCGCACGAAGCGCGTGCCACTTGCCGCGGAGCCGAATGAGCGGCTCCTTCGCCGCGGCCAGCTCACGCAGCTCCTCCTCGCTCAGCTCGACGTCGCCGATCGCGAGCCGCCAGTCGAACGAGGCGATCGCGTCGCGGGTCAGCAGCCCGCTCGACACCGCGGGCGAGCCGGTCGCCACGAGGTTGACCCGCACCCGGCTGGACGAGGAGACCCACTCGCGCGGCAGGCGCAGCGGGATGCCGAGCGCCTCGAGTTGCGGCATGGCGTCGCGGAGGAACGCGCGGACCTGCTCGGCGTCCAGCGCGACGTGGGTCGGCGGGTCGCCCGCAAGGGCGATGCCTGCCTCGGCGAGGATCGGCTCGATCGTCTCGAGCCGACGCTCGAGCGCGCGGCGCGGGTCGCTGTCGCGGAGGAACCCGAACACCTCGTCGGCGGCTCCGCTCTCGAGCAGTGCCGCCGGAAGGGCGAGGGTGGGATCGTCCGCAGCCTCGAGCCACAGCTCGAGGACGACCGGCGGCGGATCCCCGGTTCCCGGGGCGTCCGTCTCGTCGAGGCGGAGCCCGAGATTCCACGGCGCGCGCGACCGCCGTGCGAGCCCACCGTCCACCCATGCGGCGACCCGCCGCTCGAGCGCGACGTAGCCGCTCTCGGCCGGAAGCTCTGGCGTCGGCGCGGCGAGGCCGGCCAGGAACCGCTCCACGGCGCCCCGTGACCGGGGCGAGGCCGTCGTGAGGGTGACCCCCGCGTCCCGGAGGGCGCGCCGCGCGAGCTCGTCGACCGCGCACGCATAGAGGTCGTGGACGAATGCTCGGGTGTCGCCGTCGAAGGCGTCCGCCGCCGCGGCCGGTGCCGCGTGCGCGAGCGCCTCGAGCTCGTCGACGACGTGCTCGTCGAGCGTTGCTCCCCACAGCGCATGCCAGCGCCCGTCCGCGGCCTCGAGGTGCGGGTGGACGAGGCCGGCCGCCACCGATCGTCGCGCGACGTCGAGGACCGCGAAGACGATCCGCGCGGTGCCGCCCGGCTCGAACGGGATCGAGGCACGTCCTCCGAGCTCGAGCAGCTCGCCGAGCTCGAGCCTCCGGGCGCTGACACCGTGCCCCGCGTGGACGAGGTCGGCGACGGCCGGCATGCCCGCGTGCAGGCCGCTCGACGAGAGCGTGCCGCCGGCCTCGCGGACGAGCACGTACGCGCTCGCGTCCTCCCGCCAGAGGATCTCGAGCGTCGGTTCGAGCGCAGGCTTGGCCGCTTCCGACACGACCCACAAGCATAGGCGCGACGACCGACGTCGCCGCGGCGAATATTCGGCTACGAGCCGGAGACGAAGGCGGCGACGTCCTGGATCTGCTGCTCCGTCAGGTCGTCCTTGAACGACGGCATCGCGCCGCCGCCGTTCGTCACCTGCGTCACCACGGCGTCGAACGACGGAGCAAGCTCGTCGAGGTTCGGCCCGACGCTCCCTGTCGACCCGGCCGCCGAGAGCGTATGGCAGCCGCCGCAGCCGGCGGTGGCGAAGACCTCCTTGCCCGCGGCGGCAGTCGCCGCTCCCGGCTGCCGGCCGCCGTCGTTGTCTCTCCGGTGCCGCCGTCGTCGTCGCTCCCGCACCCTGCTGGGATGAGCACGAGCGCACCGGCGACGAGGACGAGAGCGAGCACGCGCACGAGGCGAGTTCTACCTATGTCGACGAAGCGGCGTAAACCCTCAGCGGAGCCGCACGACGGTGGCGCCGTCTGCGGAGTCCGACTCGTGCGAGGAGACGAGCGGATGCTGCGTGAGCTCGTCGCGCACCGCGGCGCGAACGGCCCCCGTGCCGCGACCGTGGATCACGCGGAGCTCGTCCCGCCCCGCGAGCGCCGCGGTGTCGACGAACGCGCGGAGCGCCTCCCGTGCCTCCTGGGCCGTTCGCCCCCGGACGTCGAGCTCCGACGGGGCGTCCGTCGGGGTGGGCGTGCGGATCGTCACGGCCGGCTCCTCCGGCGGCTCGGCCTGGCCGTCGCGGTCGGGTCGGAGCCGGTCGAGCGGGACCCGCACGCGGAGGCCGCCACGGCCGATGACGACCGCCTCGTCCCGCGCGACCTCGGCGATCGTCCCCCGCACGCCGAGCGACGGCGCGACGACCGGGTCGCCTGGTGCGAGCGGCACGACGACGTCGAGCGGCTCTTCCGCGGCGCGGAGTGCGCGACCCGCCCGGGCGGCGCGCTCGGACGCCGCTCCGAGGCGCCGGTCGCGCTCCCGCTCCTTGGCGACCGCCCTCGGCGTGGACGCCGAGCGACGCTCGCGCTCGAGGCGGCGCGCGGCTCGGATCTCGGCGCGGAGCGCGTCGAGCTCGACCCGCGTGCCGGCCAGCTCCTCCTCGGCGGCGGCAAGCGCACGCTCGCGCTCTGTCCTGGCGGAGGCGCGCACCCGCTCGATCTCCGCCTCGAGCTCGGCGGCGCGGGCCTCTGCGGCGCGGCGTGCCTCCTCGGTCGCGGCACGCTCCCCGGCCGCATGCTCTCGCTCCTCGGAGGCGCGCTCCTCGGCCGCCTCCGCTTCGGCCAGCAGCTCGGTCACGCGGCGCCGCTCGGGTGCGATGTGGCCGGCCGCATCCTCGACGAGCTCCGGCGGCAGGCCGAGCCGCGCCGCGATCCGAAGCGCGTGCGACGTGCCTGGCCGCCCGAGCGCGACGCGGAAGAGCGGCGCCTCGGTCTCCGCGTCGAATCCCGTCGCCGCGTTCGTGGCGGCATCCGTCGCGCTGGCCCACTCCTTCAGCTCGTGGTAGTGGCTCGTCGCGACGGTCAGCCGGGCCTGACCGGCGAGCCGCTCGAGGAGCGCCCGGGCAAGTGCGGCGCCCTCCACCGGGTCGGTCCCCGCGGCGACCTCGTCGAGCAGCACCAGCGACCGGTCGGTCGCCCGGCCGAGGATCGTGATCAGGTTCCGAACGTGGCCGGAGAAGGTCGAGAGGCTCATCGCGATCGACTGCTCGTCGCCGATGTCCGCGAGCACCCGGTCGAAGACTGGCAGCTCGGCATGCGTCGCGGGCGGCCGCAGCCCGCACTGGTGGAGCAGCGCGGAGAGCCCGAGCGTCTTGAGAGCGACGGTCTTGCCGCCGGTGTTCGGCCCGCTGATCACGACGGCGCGCAGATTGCCGAGCTCGAGGTCGATCGGCACCGCCTCGTCCGGATCGAGCAGCGGGTGCCGCGCGCCGCGCAGGACGACCTGGTCGTGCGGCGTCACTCGCGCTCCCCGCCACCGTCGCGAGAGGACGCCGCACGCGAGCGAGAGGTCGATCTCGGCAACCGCGTCGACGAGCGACCTCAGGTCATCCGCCCGCTCCCCGACCTGACGTGAAAGCTCGCCGAGGATCCGCGCGACCTCCTCGCGTTCCGCGCTCTCCGCCTCGCGGAGGCGGTTGGCGTCCTCGACGACCGCGAGCGGCTCGACGAACAGCGTCTGTCCGGAGCCCGACGTGTCGTGCACGATCCCCGGCACCGTGGCCCGCGCCGTGGCACGGAGCGCGAGCACGGGCCGTCCCGCGCGCTCGGTGACGAAGTCGTCCTGCAGGTGGTCGCGAAGCGCCGGGTCGCGAGCGAGTGAGCGGAGCCGCTCCGTCATCCGCGCCCTCCCTTCGCGAAGCTCGCGACGGAGGCGGCGAAGCGCCGGCGACGCGCCGTCGCGGAGGTCGGAGCCGTCGTCCTCGACCGCCTTCGCGATCGCCTCCGCCAGCGCGGCCAGCCCAGGGTCGATCCGTGAGGCGGCCTCGGTGAGCCCGGGAGCGTCGGCGAAGGAGCCGAGTGCCGCGCGTGCCGTGACAGCGGTGCCGACCGTCCCGGCCACCGCATGGAGCGTCCGAGGGTCGAGGACGCCGCCCCGTGCCGCGACCTCTGCTGCCGGGCGGGCGTCGCGAACGCCTGCGAGCTCCGGCTCGGCGGCGTGGTCGAGAAGCGCCACTGCCTCGTCGGTCAGTGCCTGCCGCCGACCGACCTCCGCGGCGTCGGGCGACGGCTCGAGCGCGAGGCAGAGCGCTCGCCCGGGCGAGCTTGCCGCAACGCCGGCGAGCCGCTCGAGCACGTCGGGAAGCTCGAGGAGCTCGAGGGAGCGGGGATCCATCCGGCCAGTCTAGGGGCGTCCTTGCCGACGCCCTCGCGGGCGCGCTAGCTGGAGATGTACTCCGTGAGGAACTTGATCTGGACGCTCTGCTGGGACGACTGGAACTTGACGAGGTCGCCGATCGAGACGACGCCCACCACCTCTCGCTCGTCCGTGAGCACGGGCAGGTGGCGGATGCGACGCTCGGTCATCACGGCCATGCAGTCCTCGATCGAGCTGTCGGGCGTCATGTACACGAGCGGGGCGGACATGATCTCGCGGACCGGAGTCGTGCGCTCGTCGCGGTCCTCGAGCGTCACGCGCCGCAGGTAGTCGCGCTCGGTGACGATCCCGGCGAGATGCCCCTCCTCCATCACGAGGAGCGAGCCGACGTTCGCGGCGACCATCCTCGTGATCGCGTCGAGCACCGTCGCAGAGCCCTCGATCGAGAGGACATCACCAGACTTCGACGCGAGGATGTCCGAGACGGTTCCCATCGTTCCCGTCACGGAAGTCTCGTGGACGGCCCCCGTTCGCGCAAGCGCTACGCCGTCGGTTGGAGCCCGTCGGCGAGCGTTCTCGCGGCCTGTGCCACGGCCCGTCGCCCTTCGTGGAGGAGGTCCGCGAAGGCGAAGAAGCCGTGGAACATGCCGTCGTAACGGGTCAGCTCCGTCGGGACGCCGAGCCCGCGCAACCGTTCCGCGTACGCTTCGCCCTCGTCGCGCAGCGGATCGAGCTCCGCCGTGATGACGAGCGTCCGCGGCGACCGGGCGAGCGCAGCGTCGGGCGCGAGCAGCGGCGAGACGCGAGGGTCGTCCGCGGCGCCGCGTCCGCCCGAGAGGTAGTGCCGGAGGAACCACTGCATTCCGCCTCGCGTGAGCCACGGCCCGTCCTTCTGCGCGTCGTAGGACGGCGTCCCGCCGCGCGCGTCGGTGATGGGGTAGACGAGGAGCTGGAAGCGGAACGGGGTCCCGCTCTGCGTCACGACGGCCGCGAGGTTCGCTCCGGCGGAGTCGCCGCCGATCGCGATGCGGCCGCGGTCGCAGCCGAGCGTCTCGGCATTCTCCTGCACCCACGCCGCGACCGCGAATGCATCCTCGAGCCCGGCCGGGAACGGCTGCTCGGGCGCGAGCCGGTAGTCGACGCACAGCACGGCGCAACCGCTTCCGGCGGCAATCTCCCGCGCGAGGTTGTCGTGCGTGTCGAGGTCGCCGAGCACCCAGCCGCCGCCGTGGAGGTACACGAGGAGCCCGAGCTCCGGCTCCGGCGTCGGCCGGTAGAGGCGGGTCGGCACCCCGCCTGCGTCGACGTCGCGAACCTCGTCGAGCTCGATCGTGGGTGGGCGGAGCCGCGAGCGGCGCAGTGCACGCACCGCCTCCGGCGTCGACTCCTCCAGCGGCGGGTCGCCCAGAGCTTCGAGCTGCGCGAGCAGGTCGGCCGCCTGCGGATCGAGGGCCACCTCGTCAGAGCTCCCTCGACGACACGCTGACGCCGAGGTCGCGCAGGAGCCCGTCGTGCAGCCCGTAGACGAGGCCGTGCACGGTGAGCTCCTGCCCGCGCGACGATGCGTCTCTGACGATCGTCGTCTCGCAGACGTTCTCCACCTGGTCGATCACGTTCAGCTCGCACAGCCGATCGACCCGTTCCGCCTCGGGGAGTGCCTCGAGCTCGGCTTCGTGCTTCTCGGCCACGTCGGCCACGTGACGGAGCCAGTTGTCGATCAGCCCGTGACGGGCGCCCGAGAACGCTGCGGCGACGCCGCCGCACCCGTAGTGGCCGCAGACGATCACGTGCCGGACGTGCAGGATGTCGACCGCGTACTGGAGCACGGAGAGGACGTTGAGGTCGGTGTGCACGACCACGTTGGCGACGTTGCGATGCACGAAGACCTCGCCCGGCGCAAGCCCGACGATCTGGTTCGCCGGCACGCGGCTGTCGGAGCAGCCGACCCACAGGTACTCGGGGGTCTGGCGCTCGACGAGGTCGGTGAAGAACGCCGGGTCGTCCGCGACCATCGCCGCCGCCCAGGCGCGGTTGCGCTCGAACAGCTCGTCCGGAAGGGGCACCGGGCGGAGGCTAGACGATCGGCGGCGCCGCTTCGGCCGCGATCACGCGGACGTGCGCTAGCGACGGCAATGGAACGGAGGCAACCCGCCACCACGCGTGCTGCCTTCGTGCCGTACGCACACTCTTTCTAGAGTGTCGTCGTGCTGCAAGGGCGCTGCGGATGCAATGCCGTCGGCTACGAGGTGTCCGACGAGTTCATCGTCGCGTTCAACTGCCACTGCGCGAACTGCCGTGCAATGACCGGCTCGGCCTTCTTGCCGTGGGGCGAGATCGAGCCCGAGAAGCTGAGGGTGACCAAAGGTGCGGACTCGTTGATAGTGGTTGGCGACGCCGATGGCCACCACGCGAGGCGCTGCGGAAATTGCTATTCGCTGGTGTATTGGACGGGCTACGAAGGCAAGATCCGTGTGCCGTATGGGTCACTGATCGACGAGCCCGCGCTCAAGCCGACGGCCCACATGTTCGTCGGCTCGAAGGCTCCCTGGTACGAGATCCTCGACGACCTCCCTCAGCACGACGAGTACCCATGGTCTTGATCGGCCGACACGGGTAACCGGCGCGCGACAGGGCCCGTCAGGCGACCCACGCGACGAGCGGGATCTCCATCTCCTGCGGGCTGAGGCCGCCGTGCTGGCCGTGCAGCTGCTGCTCGAAGCGGCCGGGCTCGTGCCAGTAGACGGCCTCGCCGTAGCGTGGGAGGACGACGACGTTCGCGAGGCGCGCCCGGAGGCGCGGCGACGGGTCGGAGAAGACGCCCTCCGACACGAGCTCGGCGACCGGAACGACGTCGGCCACGCCGGAGAGCCGCTCGCCGAGCTCGGCGCACACCGTGTCGACGTGCTCGTCGCGCGCGTGGAGGAAGAGATCGCGGCAGGAGCCCGCGGGGGCGAGGGGCTTGCCGTCGGCTCCGGTCTCCAGGTAAGCGGCGAGCTCCGGCCACGACTCGTTCACGTAGACCGTGCGGGCAGGGTAGACCGGAGACATGCCGTGGTCGGCGGTGACGAGCACGAGCGTCCCCACCGGGAAGCTCGAGCCGGCGAGCGCGTCCAGCACGACCCTCGCGCCGGCGTCGGCGAGCGGGTCGTCGGGCCCGACCGCGTGCATGAGGGAGTCGAGCTCGTCGAGATAGATGTGCGCGTAGCCCGCACCCGCCTCCAAAGCGCTCGCCGCCGCCGCGAGCGCGGTCTCGGCCGTCGCGAACGGGACGACCTCCGTCCCGCGGAGCAGGGCGATGTTCGGCGCCGAGCCCGCGATCGCCGCCGGCAGCACGACGCTGCTGCGGACGCCCGCCTCCGCCAGGCGCGCGTAGATCGAGTCGACCGGAAACAGCGCGTCGGGATCGATCTGTCCCAGGAGCGTGCCGCGCCTGCCGTCACCGGCGAACGAGAAGAGCAGCGGCGTGATCAGCCGGTCGAGCGAAGGCTCGTAGACGTGCCACTCGTAGAGCCCGTGCTCGGCAACCGGGAGGCCGCTGTGAATCGTGGTCACCTGAGCCGTCGTCGTCGACGGGAACTGGCTCGTCAGCTGGACGAGCAGGCCGTCCGTCCGGGCACGCGCGAACACAGGATGGCCGGCGTGGCGCTCGAGGAACGTCCAGCCGAACGCGTCGAAGTAGACGAAGACGACGCGCTCGAAGCGCTCGTGGAGCAGCGGCTCTTCGACGGCGGGGCCGTCGGTCGCGCCGGTCAGGAGCCGTTCGACGGTCGCCGGCAGCTGGTCGAAGCATCGCAGCCCCTGCTCCGGTCGACACCAGTCGCGCATCGCGCCAACCTATCGAGGCGTCACCGATGTTGGAGGTTGCGCCCCGTTCTCGTACGATCGACCCGGAAGGACCAGCGGCGATGAAAGGAGACAGACCGATGGCAGGTGTCGAGGCCCGCGATTTCGAATCGCCCGACGAGACCCGCGCTCCCGACAAGACACGCAGTGAGATCGTCCGGCTCACGGGCGCGACCGTCGCTCGCCTGACGCTCGAGCCCGGCTGGCGTTGGTCGGAGTGCGTGAAGCCCGTGGTCGGGACGGAGAGCTGTCAGGTCCGACACCTCGGTGTTCTCACCGAAGGCCGCTTGGGTGTCAGTCACGAGGACGGCTCCGAGGCCGAGATCGGGGCGGGCGAGGCATACGTGATCGAGCCCGGTCACGACGCGTGGGTGATCGGGGACGAGCGCGCCGTCGGATTCGAGTTCGAGTCCGGGGAGGAGTACGCGCGGGGGTAGCCGGCCGATGGCGGTACCACGACGAGAGCCGCATGTCCGCGGCTCTCGTCGTCTATGCGAGGTGGGCTCGGGTCAGCTGCAGCCGGTGTTGGTGCCGCAGTCGCGGCACGTGTAGCAGCTGCCCGTCCTGACCATGCGGCCGCCGCAGCGGGCGCACTCGACGGCGTCCTCCCACTGGTTGAAGAGGGCGGTCTGGCCCGGGGGCGCCGACTCGACCGCCGCGGCGGCGGCTCCTGCGCCCGGGTTCTCGGTGTACGCCGCCGCCAGGCGTGCCTTCACCTCCGGCGTCAGGATCCCCGCCTCCTCCTGCTGGTCGGCCGAGAGGAACTTCTTCCCCATCCAGCGGAAGATGTAGTCGACGATCGACTTGGCGACGCGGATGTCGGCGTCGTTCGTCAGACCGCTCGGCTCGAAGCGCATGTGGCTGAACTTCGAGACGTACACCTCGAGGGGAACGCCGTACTGGAGGCCGAGCGAGACCGAGATCATGAACGAGTTCATGAGGCCCGCGAGCGTCGTGCCCTCCTTCGCGATGTCGACGAAGATGTCGCCGGGCGTCCCGTCCTCGAACAGGCCGACGTGGATGTACCCCTCGTAGTCGCCGACCTTGAACTTGCGGCCGACCTCGGTGCGGTCGTCGGGCAGCCGCCGGCGCTGGGGATGGGGGACGACGCCCGTCGCGCCGACCGGCAGCACGACCGCGGGGCCGTCCGTCGACGACGAGAGCGGCTGCGCGACCTTGCAGTTGTCGCGGTAGATCGCGATCGCCTTGACGCCGAGCTGCCACGACTCGACGAGGAGCTGCCCGACCTCGTCGATCGTCGTCGACTCGGGCAGGTTCACCGTCTTCGAGATCGCGCCCGAGATGAACGGCTGCACCGCGCCCATCATCTTCACGTGCCCCATGTAGTGGATCGCGCGCTCGCCGATCGCGCAGTCGAACACGGGGTAGTGCTCGGTCTTCAGGTGCGGCGCCCCCACGACGCCGCCCCGCTCGTCGATGTACGCGACGATCTCCTCGACCTCGCGCGGCGCGTAGCCGAGCTCCGCCGAGCGCCATCGGCACGGTCTTGTTGACGATCGTGATCTCGCCGCCGCCGACCAGCTTCTTCGACTTGACGAGCGAGAAGTCCGGCTCCACGCCGGTCGTGTCGCAGTCCATCATGAAGCTGATCGTCCCGGTCGGCGCGAGCACCGTCGCCTGCGCGTTGCGGAAGCCATGCACCTCGCCGATCTCGAGCGCCTCGTCCCAGGCCCGGCGCGCGCCGGTCAGCAGGTCGTCCGGCACCGACTCGTGGTGGTCGATGTTCCCGACCGCCGCGCGGTGCTTCGCGATCACGCCGACCATCGCGGCCCGGTTCTCGCCGTAGCCCGCGTGCGCGCCCATGCGCTTCGCGACCTCGGCCGACTTGCGGTACGCCCGGCCGGTCATGAGCGCCGTGATCGCCGCCGCGTACGCCCGGCCCTCGTCCGAGTCGTACGGCAGGCCGCGCGCCATCAGGAGCGCGCCCAGGTTCGCGTAGCCGAGGCCGAGCTGGCGGAACCGCTTCGCGTTCCGCCCGATCTCGGGCGTCGGGTAGGACGAGTAGCCGACGAGGATCTCCTGCGCGAGGAACATCACGTCGACGGCGTGCTCGAACATCTCGACCTCGAACTCGCCGTCCTCGCGGCGGAACTTCATCAAGTTGAGCGAGGCGAGGTTGCACGCCGAGTCGTCGATGTGCATGTACTCGCAGCACGGGTTCGACGCGTTGATCCGACCCGTGTTCGGCGAGGTGTGCCATGCGTTGATCGTCGTGTCGTACTGGACGCCGGGGTCCGCGCACTCCCAGGCCGCCGCGGCGATGTCGCGCAGCAGGCCGCGTGCGTCGACCGTCTCGACGACCGTGCCGTCGGTGCGCGCCGTGAGCGCCCACTCCTTGCCCTCGGTGACGGCCTCCATGAACGCGTCCGTGACGCGCACCGAGTTGTTCGCGTTCTGGTACTGGATCGAGGCCCAGTCGGGCGAGTCGAGCGACATGTCGTAGCCCGCCTGCTCGAGCACGCGCGCCTTGCGCTCCTCGCGCGCCTTGCACCAGATGAACTCGTCGACGTCCGGGTGGTCGACGTCGAGCACGACCATCTTCGCGGCGCGCCGCGTCTTGCCGCCCGACTTGATCGTCCCCGCCGACGCGTCGGCGCCGCGCATGAACGACACCGGGCCGGACGCGTAGCCGCCCTTCGAGAGCTGCTCCTTCGAGGAGCGCAGCCGGGACAGGTTGAGGCCGGAGCCGGAGCCGCCGCGGAAGATGATCCCCTCGCGCCGGATCCAGTCGAGGATCGACTCCATCGAGTCGTCGATCGAGAGGATGAAGCACGCCGAGCACTGCGGCGTCTCCTCGAAGCCGACGTTGAACCAGACCGGCGAGTTGAACGACGCGTACTGGTTCACGAGGATCGCCTTCAGCTCGGCGTGGAAGGTCTCCGCCTCCTCGTCCGACGCGAAGTAGCCGCCCTGCTTGCCCCACGCGGTGGCCGTGTCAGCGACCCGGCCGACCATCTGCTTGACGCTCCGCTCGCGCTCGGGGGAGGCCATGCGACCGCGGAAGTACTTCTGCGCGACGATGTTCGTCGCGGTCTGCGACCAGAACCTCGGGAACTCGACGTCACGCTGCTCGAACGCCGGCCCGCTCTTGCCCGGGATCAGCGCGTCACGGGTCTCCCAGTCGATCTCGTCGAAGGGGTCGCGCCCCGGGATCGTGAAGTACCGCCGCGGCGTGACGTTCGCCTCCTCGTCGAGGACGCTGTTGACGAACTCCTGCTCCTGTTCCTGCGGTGCCTGCGTCGCCTGCTTGGCGGTGGCCATGCTGTCCTCCCGAGCCGAGATGTCGAGGTACGCGGCTTGCTCCTACCGACTCCGCGCCGGGCGCATCGGGGCGTCCTGCGAGCGGACCGGCCATGCTAGGAGGCCGGTCGGACAGCACCGAAAATCCGCAATTTGCAGGAAAATCGCGGGAGCCGTCACCGCCGTATTCTAGCGGTCCGGCGTGCCCCCCGGCCCGCGACGACGCGTCACGAGACGCGCCGCGGCCGCAGTCGCCAGGAGCAACGCGGCGAGCGTCGCCAGCGCCAGGACCGGGTATGGCAGCCCGCGGGCGTCGGTGACCTGGACGTCGGATCCGGCCGCTAGGCGGACGGGCCCGTCGAACGCGCGCACGGTCGTCGAGGCGCCGACTCCGGCCCGCGCGGGCGCTGACGCCGTAGCGAGCCCCGGCCGCGTGGCGAGCTCGGAAAGCTTCGCGACCGGCGCTCGGCGCGGGGGCGGGGTCGCGGCGCGGGGCCGCGGACCGGATCGGGGAGGCCCTGCGTCGGCGTACGCGAGCGCGCGCTGGATGTCGTTACGGGCGTCGCTGTACTGGAGGACGTCCTCGGGGAGCGCTCGGATCGCCGCTCGGTAGCAGCCCAGCGGGTGGACGCCGTCCACCCGGCCCCCGGCGTACCAGTCTCGGATCACCCGTTGCGCGCATACCTCGGTTGAGCCCGCTCCCGCCGGAAACGGGACCGCGAGCGACGTCGCGACGACGGCGGCGCAGGCGAAAGCACGGAGGAAGGCCATCCGTGGGCCATGCACCCATTTCGCGATCCCGAAACATCGGGGCCCGACCGATTGTGGTCGCCGCTCGGGTTACGCGGGGCCGGGCGGCCCGCCGTTCCGGCGTGCCTGGGCGCGGCGGCTCAGGTAGCCGGCGCCGCCTGCGGCGAGGAGGAGCAGCGCGAGGCCCCCGAGGATGATGAGCGGGATCGGCACGGACGAGGGGCCTGAGGTGTCGACGCCCGGCGCCGCCACGGTGTCGCTCCCCGGGTCGGTGGTGACGGTCGGGGCGTCCTCGCCCCCGCCGGGATCGTCCGGCGCCGTGGTGGTCGCCGGCCCGCCCGGCCCGGGCCCCGTGCCGGTCGGCGCCGGGCCTCCCGTCGGGCCTGGATCCGGCTTGCCCTGCTGCGCATAGGCGAGCGCCCGCCGGATGTCCTCCTCGGCGTTCGAGTAGTCCTTCACGTCGACCGGGAGCGAGCGGATCGCGTCCAGGTAGCAGTGCTTCGGAAAGACTTCGTCGACCCGGCCGTCGCCGTACCAGTCGTCCACCACCTTCTCGCCGCAGGTCTTCGCCTTGGCACTCGCGGCGGGCGCGAGCGCGAGCGAGGTCAGCGAGACGAGCGCGACGAGCGCGACGGGAAGAAGGATGCGACGGAAGAGGACGTCGGGCACGGGTATCGACGGACGTGGCGGGCTGAGTCTTCCCGCCCTCCGTGGGTCAGCGATCAGGGAAGGGTAAACGATGTGTAAGACGCCGTTCGCGGCAACCGTCCGGGCTCCTGCGCGCGGCGACCCGCATGGTAGCCTCGCCGCGTCATGGACGCGGCTCCGCGACCCGGGCGCGTCGCGGGGGCCGCCCTTCTCGCGGCCGTGGGCTTCGTGCTCGCCTGGGCGGTCCTGTTCGGCCACGGGTCGCACCGCGGCGCGCTGCCGAGCGCCGGGATCGTTGCGATCGTCTGCGCCGCGGTCGGACTCGCGCTCGGCGCTGCGCGGGGCGTTGCCGCTGCCGCGGCTCGACCGCGCCGGCGCCGTCACCGTCGCAGCCGCCGTCGCCCTGACGTTCTGGGCGGGGCTGTCCATCTCGTGGTCGATCGCAGGCGACCTTTCCTGGGAGTGGCTCTCCCGCGGCCTCGTCTATGTCGCGTTCCTCGCCCTCGGCGTGCTGTCGGGAGCGCTCGCCGGAGGCGCCCGGCGCGTCGCAGCCCTCGCCGCGCTCGTGCTCGCCGCCGGCGCTCGGCTGGGCGCTCCTCGGCGTCGCGATCCCGTCGCTCTTCCCGGACGGCGACCGCATCGCGCGACTGCGCGAGCCCGTCGGGTACTGGAACGCGCTGGCGCTCCTGGCGGACGCCGCGCTCGCGCTCGGTCTCTGGGTCGCGCGGAGCCCGACGGTCGCGCGGCGCGTCGCCGGACTCCTGCTCGTCTACGGCGCGGCGCTCGCGGTGCTGCTCACGCAGTCCCGGGCCGGGGTTGTCGGGGCGCTCGCCGTGCTCGGTCTCTGGCTCGTTCTCTCGGACGAGCGGCTGAACGACGCGCTGCGTGCGGTGATGGCCGGCGTCCCCGCGCTCCTCGTCGGGGGGTGGGCGTTCACGCGTCCCGCGCTCGTCGAGGACGGCGCGCTGCGCGCCGATCGCGTTGCCGACGGGAGGGTGTTCGCCGCGCTGACGATCGCGGGCGCGATCCTCGTAGCCCTCGCCGCGTGGCGGGTTCCGGTGCCGCGGCTCGTCGAGCGGCAGGGCCGGGTCGTGCGCACGGCGCTCGTCGGCCTCTGCGTGCTCGCGGTCGTCGTCGGCTCGGTCGGGCTCGTGGCCAAGGTCGGCGATCCGTATTCGTGGGCCCGCTCCCAGCTCTCGCGCGGCGAGTGCGTCAACGAGCCGGGACGGCTCACCGACCTCTGCGCCAACAATCGGCTGCAGTGGTGGGGGGAGGCGCTCGACGTCGCCGCCGACCGGCCGGTCGGCGGCTCGGGTGCGGGCACGTTCGCGCTCGCGCGGCGGCGCTATCGCGAGAACGCGACACCCGTCACCGAGCCGCACAGCGTCCCGCTCCAACTGCTGGCCGACCTCGGCGTGGTCGGGCTCGCCCTCGGCCTGACCGTCGTCGTCGGCGCCGTTGTCGGCGTCCGCGGCGGGCTCCGGCTGGTCTCCCGCGAGGATCGCGCCGCTGCCGCCGCGCTCGCGTGCCTGCTGGTCGCGTACGGCACGCATGCGCTCGTCGACTACGACCTCGACTTCCTCGCCGTGACGGGGCCTGCGCTCCTCGCGCTCGGGGCACTGCTCGCGATCGGACGCCCGCGCGCCGCCATCCGGGCCGGCGTGCCGGGCCTCGTCGCCGTCGGGGCCGTGGCCGTGGCCGCCGCGCTGGCTGTCGCTCTCCCCGCTCTTGCCGACCGCGAGGTCGACCGGGCGCTCGAGGCGATCGACGCGGGGCGGCTCGGTGACGCCGTCGACGCCGCGAATCGTGCGCGCCGCCTCAACCCGCTCGCACTCGGGCCGCTTCAGGCGCGCGCGCTCGCCGCGGACGCCGCCGGCGACCGGGCGGCGGCGGTCGCCTGGTACGAGAAGGCGACGGAGCTCCAGCCGGAGAACCCGGACGCCTGGTACGACCTCGGGCTCTACCAGGCGATCGCGACCCACGACCAGTGCGCCGCGTACGCCGCGCTCAACCACTCCTACACCCTCGACCCGAACTCGAGCCGCTGGGTTCCGGGAGGCCCGCTCGACGCCGCCCGCGACGCCGTCAACGCAGGCGCATGCGAGAGGTGAGCCTCAGCCGCCGAGGATGAGCACGGCCTGCGCGCCGTGGAGCTGGCCCGGCCGCACGCCGTCGAGCGGGCTCACGACCCGAACGCCGAGATCGCGCGCGAGCCGGCGTGCTTCGCCCTGGAACCCGGGGCGGTACATGACGAGCGACGTCGCGTAGTCGTGGCTCGGCGCGTTCGCGACGAGGCCGATCCGGTAGCCCCTGCGGCTCACGCGTGAGGCCGCGGCGGCCGCTGCGCCCTGACGGCCGTTCCCGTTCAGCACGAGCACCGTCACCTTGCGGCGCGGCAGCTGGGCCGGAGCCGCCTTCACGGCCTTCACCGGCGCGGGCTTCGCCACCTGCTTTGCCGCCCGTTTCGCAGCGACGGCCTTGGGTGCCGCCGCCTTGCGGGCGCCCGCGGGCTCCGGCTTCGCGAGCAGCGCTCCTCCGAGCATCACGAGCAGGACGAGCTCGAGGGCGGCGATGCCGGCGACGACGAGGGTCGCCGTGCGCCAGGGGCGGACGGCGAGCTCGGCGTGATCGAGGCGGATCGGATGGTCCACGACGCGGACCGGATTCGCCCGCCCGGCGGCGACTCCTTCCGGGGCGGTCAGTCGAGTGCGTCGTCCCGCAGGACGGCGTGCACGCCGACGGCGAGGTTCACGATCTGCGTCAAGGCCCCGTGCAGCCTGGTCGACCCCGCCGGCAGCTCGTGGATCACGTCGCCGCGGCGGTCGCCGCGATGCCCTCGGCCAGCGGCACGATGGCCGTGAAGCCGAGCTCGGCGCTCGCCTTCGTCGTGTCGAGGACGCTGCTGCGGGCGTCCCGGCACGCGCCGGGCCGTGGGCTGGCGGCGCGTCCACCCCGACGGCGCGCTCGCACAGGGCATGCAGATCGGCGATCGTCGTCTCGACGCCGGTGCCGACGTTGAAGACGCCGCCGTCGTGCTCGGCCGCGAGCAGCAGCGCGCGCACGACGTCGTCGACGTGGACGAAGTCGCGCGTGATCGTCCCGTCGCCGAAGATCGTCGTCGGCTCACCCGCGGCGAGCCGCTCGAGGAAGATCGCGACCACGCCGCCCTCGAGCGCTGCGGACTGCCGCGACCCGTAGACGTTCGCGAAGCGCAGCGCCACGTGGCGCGTGCCGAAGATCCGGTTCCAGCCGTCGAGGTACACCTCGGCAGACCGCTTCGCGAGGCCGTACGCGGAGACGGGAAGCAGCGGCGAGTCCTCGCGGGCGGGCTCGTCGACGGAGCCGTAGATCGCCCCGCCCGTCGACGAGAAGACGATCCGGGCGCCGGCAGCGCGGGCCGCCTCGAGCGTGTTGACCGTCCCGACGACGTTCACCTCCGCGTCGAACGACGGCCGCTCCATCGATGTCCCGACGTCGGCCTGCGCGGCGAGATGGAAGACGACCTGCACGTCGGTCTCGTAGGGCTCGCGGACGTCGTGCGGGCGGAACAGCGCAGCCGGGTTGAGATACTCCCGACGACCGGTGCTGAGGTCGTCGATCACGACGACCTCGTCGCCTCGCGCGACGAGGGCGTCGACGAGATGGGAGCCGATGAATCCGGCCCCGCCGGTGACGAGGGCGCGCATCGGAGGAGCCTACTCGCGTTAACGTCCGCCGATGTTCGTCACCTTCGAAGGGCTCGACGGCTGCGGCAAGACGACGCAGGCGCGGCTGCTCGCGCACTCGCTGGAGGAGGGCGGCGTCGACGTCGTGCTCACCCGCGAGCCCGGAGGGACGCCCCTGGGAGAGCAGATCCGCGACCTCGTCCTCCACGGCGACCACGTCGCGCCCTGGGCCGAGGCGGCGCTCTACGTCGCGGCGCGCGCGCAGCACGTCGAGCAGGTGATCCGTCCCGCCCTCGAGCGGGGTGCGACCGTCGTGTGCGACCGCTACCTCGACACGTCCGTCGCCTACCAGGGCGGCGGCCGTGGCCTCGGAGTCGAGACGATCCTCGAGCTGAATCTGGAGGCAGTCGGCGGCCTGCTTCCCGACCGGACCTTCCTCGTGGAGATCGACACCGAGACCGCGCTCGCCCGCGTCGGCGACAAGGGCGACCGCATCGAGCGTGCGGAGGCTGAGTTCTGGCCGCTGGTCGTGGAGGCGTATCGGACGCTCGTGACACGCTTCCCGGAGCGGTACGTCGTGGTCGACGGACGACGCGCCATCGCCGAGATCGCGGCGGAGATCCGTGACCGCCTTCGCTGACGTCCCGGAGCAGGTCGAGGCAAAGCGGCTGCTCGAGGCCGCGCTCGCCGAGGGGCCGGCGCACGCCTACCTCTTCCACGGGCCCGCGGGTGTCGGGAAGCGACCTGCGGCGCAGGCGTTCGCCGGAGTGCTGCTCGGAGATCCGCGGCGCGTCGACGCGCGGACGCACCCCGACCTGCACGTCACGGAGGCGCTCGGCGCGATGATCCGGATCGACGAGATCCGCGCGCTCCACCACGACCTGCATCTGCGGCCGTTCGAGGCCGACCGGCGCGTGTACCTGATCCTCGACGCGGATCGGATGAACGACGATGCGGCGGCGGCTCTGCTCAAGGATCTCGAGGAGCCGCCCGGCTACGCGACGATCGTGCTCGTCGCGGACGAGCTCGGCAAGCTTCCGGAGACGATCCGCTCCCGGTGCCAGCTCGTTCCCTTCCGGCGGCTCTCGCGGTCGGCCGTGGAGACATGGATCGCTGCACGGGCACCCGGCCTCGCGGCGGCGGACGTCGCCGTCATCGGGCGGCTGGCCGGCGGGCGGCTCGATCGGGCGGCACGCCAGCTCGACGACGAGGCGCGCGCCCGCCGCGACGCGCTGCTCGACGCCGCACGCGGGGCGTATGCCGACGAGGAGTTCGATCCCGCGGCGGCCGCCGGGATCATCCTCGACGGCGCTCGCTCGCTGGGCGGCGAGGCCCGCCGCCGCGAGCAGGAGGTCGTCGACGCGCTCGACCTCCCGCCACGGGACGCCGAGCAGCGCGTTCGACGCGCGGAGTTCGGCGCCGAGAGGGCGGAGGTCCTCGCCGCCCTCGACGACCTCGGAGCCTGGTACCGCGACCTCGTCGTCGTCGCGAACGGCGCCGAAGGGGCCGTCGTGCACTCAGATCGGCTGGCCGTGCTCCGCGACGACACGGCGGGTCCCGCCTCGCGCGGAGCGGAGGAGGCCGCCGCAGTCGTCCGCCAGGCATGGCGCGAGGTCGAGGAGCTCAACCTCAACCTGCCGCTGTTCCTCGAAGCCCTCTTCGTCCGGCTGCGCCGGGCGTTTTCCTGACTCGAGCCGAACCACCGCTTCGAGGGATGGCGTCGCGACGCGCCCGGCCGACGAGGGAGGTGAGGCACGGCCGTCGCGGCAGCCCGGGATCTCGGGCCCTGCGGAAACCCGGCAGGTGAACCTGCCGTCGGCTCCTCGTCACGCGTGCGGCGTGGCTCCGGCGGTTGGTGCCTGCCGGCGCCTCGCCGCCGCGCCCCCTGAGCCCGGACGCCGAGCGCTAGAATCCGCGGCCTGCCGACGTAGCTCAGCTGGTAGAGCACTTCACTCGTAATGAAGGGGTCCGCGGTTCGAGTCCGCGCGTCGGCTTCGTTGTCGCGGGACGCATCCGGTGGCGTCGCCAGGACGAGGATCCCTGCACGTTCCATGCTGCGAGGACATCGTCAACCGGCTCGCGCCGTAGCCGGCGAGACCAGCGGGGCGCCGAGCGTGGCCGCAAGGGTGCGATGGGCGGGCGAGGTCCCGACGAGCACGCATCGCGCCGGGTCCACGCCATGGGCGCGGGCGAAGGCGAGCTGCAAGCCGGGGAGCGGCGGGCGGCACCAGCAGACCGGCGGGCCGCCGCCGTGCGGGCAGACCGCCGGCTCGACCGGGCCCGACACCGCGGACGACAGGGCCGTGGCCGCATCGGAGAGGTCGTTCGGCGTGCCGTCCGGGAGCCAGTCGAAGAGAAGATGCGGCGCCGCGGGATCGATCGCCTCGATCACCTCGCGCCAGCCGGCCGACTGCAGCACCGCCGCGGCGACGAGCACACCGGTCCGCCCGCGGCGTCGGTCCCTCTCGAAGGCGATCCGCTGCACCTCCGCGAACCCCTCGTCCACGCCCGGCGGCTCGAGCTCGCGGAGCATGCGCATCTGCGACGTGGGCCTCATCAGCCCGGGCTCGCTCCGCGCCGCGGCCTCGAGCTCCTCGGGCGTCGGGAGGACGCCGAACCGGTCGAGGAGCCTCTCGACCATGTTCACCTGCGCCTGCCCGAGCGGTGTGTCGATCCACACGCACCGGGCCCGGGCGCCGTGGCGGAGGGCCGCCTCGAGCACGTGGCTCCGCGACGCGCGGGTGACGTAGGTGTTGTCGAGAACGACACGCCGCGCACCGGAGGCGAGCACGGCGTCGAGCTCGTCGGCGAGCGCACGGAGCGTCCCGCCGCGCTCGTCGCGGTTCAGCCGTGCGTAGCCGCGGCGGACGTACGCGTTCACGGCCCGGCTCTTCCCCGCGCCCGGGATGCCGATCACGACGACGACCTCGCCTCCGGCGCCCCGCGCGGCCGCGCGTACGCGTCGTGAGGCCACCAGGCACTCCCGCTCGGCGGGGTCGAGCGCGATCGAGGCCGCCCGGGCAGCGGAACGCGCGGTCTCCGGCCGGCGCGCGCCGGGGATCGCCACGACGCGCTCGCCGAGGCCGAGCACCCAGGCGAGCGCCACCTCGGCGGGGGTCGCGTCGTGCGCCTCGGCGGCCTCGAGAAGCTCCTGCCTCCGGGCGAGACCCGCAGCGCGCCGCGGCCCGCCGAGCGGTGAGTGGGCGATCACGGCGACGTCCGCCTGGGCACAGCGCTCGACGACGCCGCCGCGGACAGCGCGGTCGTCGACGACGCTGAGCGCAACCTGCACGGCCGCGATCGGCGCGATCGCGAGCGCCTCGTCCAGTTCTCGCCGGCCCACGTTGCAGACGCCGATGCGACGCACGAGCCCGTCGTCCACGAGTCGCGTGAGCGCACGGATCGACGTCCGCCAATGCGTCCGCGTGTCGGGCGCGTGCAGGAGATAGAGGTCGATCGGCAGGCCGTCGAGTGCCTCGAGGCTGGCCTCGCAGTCGGACCGGATCGTCTTCGCGCGGCCGTCCGGGACCCAGGCCGCCCCGATCCGCGACATGCCGCCCTTCGTCACGATCCGGGCGCTGCCCGCCCAGCCGCGGTCGCGAAGCGCCCGCGCGAGCAGCCGCTCGTTGCCGCCGTACGACCGGGCGGTGTCGAACACGGTGATCCCCGCGTCCGCCGCGGCGGCGACCGTCTCGAGCGCGCGCTGCTCGCTCGCACCGTCCCCGGACAGGAGCCGCATGCACCCGAGTCCGATGCGCAGCCCGGGCACGTGCCATTCCCGGATGTGGTCGCCGTCCGACACCGCCTCATCGTGCCGTGCGACGCCCGACCGTCCTAGACGATCGTGTATGGACAAGACGCGGGCTGCGTGTCACTGTCACCGAGTGGCGGTCAGAACGCGCACTGCCCTGCTGCTCACGCTGCCGCTCTCGGCTGCGGGGATGCTGCTCGCCCATCAGCTCACCTGGGGCGTCGCAGGACACGGCCACGACGAAGAGGTCGCGCACGGCTACCTGCGGTACGGCGCCGTGTTCGT
Organism: uncultured Actinomycetes bacterium; assembly: GCA_963845965.1. Classification (GTDB taxonomy): domain Bacteria; phylum Actinomycetota; class Thermoleophilia; order Gaiellales; family Gaiellaceae; genus Gaiella. The sequence goes on from CAWJUF010000004.1 coordinate 61,456, forward strand.
CGCGCTCGCGGCCGCGGTGATCGCGGTCGCCACGACGCGCAACTTCGTCCGGACGATCGGCGGCGAGGTCGCAGAAGTCCCGTCCGCGGTCACGTTCGCGGTCATGCCGATCGTCGGCTTCGTCTTCCAGGAGCACCTCGAGCACCTCGTTGCCGCGCGCGAGCTCGAGCTCAGCTTCTTCCTCTCGCCCCCGTTCGTCGTCGGGCTCGGGCTGCAACTCCCGTTCGCGCTGGCGGCGCTCCTCGTGGCGCGGCTGATCTTCCGCGCCATCCGCACGGCCGTCACCACGCTTCGCCGGGCGGGCGCCCGCCCGTGCTGGGTCTTCGTCGAGCTCTGCGTCCCCGCCGTCCGGGCTGCCGTCGGCGGCCCGGCAAGGAGCCGAGGGCTTGCGTTCTCCTCGGCGGGTCGCGCTCCGCCCCTGTTCGCCTGAGGCTGGCGAAACAGTCCGCGGGCCGATGGTCGGCTCGCGCGGGGGAACGGAGGAGGATGGAATGGCACCCAAGTTGTCGTGCTTGGTCGCCGCGGTTGCAGCGGTAGCGGTTGTCGTCGCAGTAGGCCCTGCGTGGGGGCACCAGATCGCCTCGAACAACGGGGTGGCGGTGCAGACCCACGTGGACCCGAACGACGAGCCGATCGCGGGCCAGGCGTCGACCATCTGGGTCGTGCGCGTGAAGGGCAAGAACGACGTCTTCTCCTGGAAGACGTGCCGGTGCCACCTGAACGTGTTCGACTCCAGCGGCGCGGTGCTGCTCGACGTCCCCGCCACGGCCCCGAAGACACCGGTGACCTTTCCGGAGGCGGCGGCGTACGGGTTCACGTTCTCGGGACGCGTCCAGCACGTGACGAAACCCAAGAACGGGAAGCTCGTGAAGAAGTGGCGCGCGTTCAAGGTGACGTTCGCCATTCGAGCCGCACCATCGGAGTAAATCGACTTCTCTCGAAGCGGAGAAGGCAAGGGGGGTAACGACGAATGAAGAACAAGGCAATCGCCGCAGCGGTGGCGCTGACGGCAACCGCGGTGGTCCTCGTGCCGCTCGCGAGCGGCCACGCGACCGTGAGCCTCCTGCAGCCGCAGGGGAAGGCGCTCACGTCCGCGCGCGTCGCGTACGTGGTGCGGGCACCGAACGAGAGGGGCAAGCAGGCCACGTTCCAGCTGACGATGTACGTGCCCGAGGCGGCGCAGACGTCGATCTCCGTGAAGCAGACGCCCGACTGGGCGATCGTGCTCAAGCGGCGGGCGACCGGCGAGGTCGACGCCGAGGGCAACCCGCGGTACGCGATCGAGCGGGTCACGTGGATCGCCAAGGACACGAGCGACCGGATCGAGCCTGGCTTCTACGGCGAGTGGTCGTTCCGCATGCAGAACCCTGCGACACCGCAGCGGCTCTGCTTCCCGATGGACCAGTGGTACACGAAGAAGACGGCCGACGGGAAGCCCGAGCTCGTCAAGTGGAGCGGTGACTCGAGCAGCGCGACGCCCGCCTCGTGCGTCGACGTGGTGGCGAGCTGACGATGAAGCTGGCGCTGCTTGCAGTGCTGGCTGTGGCCGCCGGGGTGATCACCCCGGCGGCCACAGCCCACTCCGTCGTGCTTCCGTTCTCGTCGCGCCCGGCCGACCTGCAGCTCTACACCCTGATCGTCCCGACGGAGACGGACTCGCCCACTACCGAGGTCGCGCTCAAGGTTCCCGAGGGCATCGACTTCCTTCTCGTGCGCGAGACGCCGGGATGGAAGGTGAAGGTCGAGCGCAAGAACGACCGCATCGACGTGGTGCGCTGGACGGGGAGCGCGCCGCCCGACCAGTTCGCGGAGTTCCGGTTGATCGCGCGCAACCCGATCCTCGAGGGCGACCTGTCCTGGAAGATCATCCAGACCTACGCCGACGGTGAGACCGCCCGCTGGATCGGGCCGCCGGGAAGCGATTCGCCCGCGTCCGTCACCCGGTTGAGCGAGACGGCCGAGCCGGTCGACGTCGCGACCGGGCTGAACGGAGGCGGGCTCGACCTCGTCCGGCGGAACCGAGACGGTCGCGGCCGGTGCATCGTCCGACGCGACAGCGAGCGGTGACTCGAGCGACACGCTCGCCCGCATCGGAGTCGCCGCCGCGCTCGTTCTCAGCGGAGCCGCGATCGGCGGGCTCGTCGTCACGCGCAGACGGTCCCGAGAAAGCGGCTGAGGTGGAAGGAGGCGCCATGATCCGATCTCTTGCCTGCCTGCTCGGGCTTGCCGCGCTCGCCGCGGTCGTCCCGATGGCCGCCTCGGCGGACGCGGGCACCCCGAACTACCGGTCGAAGCTCGTGGCCGTTACCCCGAAGACGAAGGGTCTCGTCGTCAGGGTCGTCGACGGCGACGACGCGCTCGAGCTCCAGAACGCGACCGGGGCGAACGTCATGGTGCCCGGGTACGAGGGCGAGCCGTACCTCCGCTTCCTGAAGGGCGGGCGCGTCGAGGTCAACGTCAATTCGCCCGCCAGGTACCTGAACGAGGAGCGGTACGGAGGGGTCGCCATCCCGAAGTCGGCGGGCGCGAAGGCGACGCCGAAGTGGCAGCTCGTCGCACAGGGCGGCGAGTACGAATGGCACGAGCACCGGATCCACTGGATGTCGACGATCGAGCCGCCGCGCGTGAAGGCGAGCGGCGGGAAGACGCTCATGAAGGTCTTCGACTGGAACGTGCCCCTCAAGGTCGGGGCGAAGCAGGCGAAGGTCAACGGCACGCTGTGGTGGATACCCACCGGACAGGTCGATCGCGCCGACGCGCTCATCGCGGCGGCCGTGGCGAAGGAGGCGCAGGCCAAGCCCCCGAAGCCCACGCCCGCAGCGTCGGCGGGGACGACGACGCAGGCCGAGACCGAGACGTCGCCCGCCGACGAGGCCGTGCAGGCCGCGGCGACCGAGTCGGACTCCTCGTCGTCCTCGTCCACTGCCGTCTGGCTCGCGCTCGGTGCCGTCGCGCTGCTCCTCGTCGCGGCCGGCGCGTACGCGCTCGGGCGGCGTGGCGGCGGGGATCCGTCCGCGCCGAAGGGTGAAGTCTGGTGAGACGACTCGTGAGACGGCTCGGCATCGTCGGAGCGGCGTCCGTTGTGCTCGCCCTCGCGTGCGCGGCGCCGGCCTTCGCGCACGCGACGCTCGAGGGAACGGAGCCGACCCGCGACTCGGTCGTCGCGACGCAGCCGAGGGCCGTCGTGTTCCACTTCAGCGAGGCCGTCGAGATGAACTTCAGCTCGGTGCACGTCTACGACGCGACGGGGGACGTCGTCGACGACGGCGCGCCCGTCCACCCCGGCGGCGTCACGTCGGACGTCTCGATCGGTCTGCAGCCGGACCTCGCGCACGGGACGTACACCGCAACGTACCGGGTCATCTCGGCCGACGGCCACCCCGTCTCGGGAGGCTTCCTGTTCTCCATCGGGGAGGCGGGAGTCGCCCCCACCAAGACGGTCGCCGAGCTCGCCGGCGCGGCAAACGCGGGCAGAGAGACGACGACCGCCTTCGCGGTCGCGCGCGCGGTGCAGTACGGCGCGATCGCCCTGGCCGTCGGCGCGTTCGTCTTCCTGCTCCTGCCGTGGCTCGGGGGTCTCCGTGCCGTCGCGGGCGCGGGGCGCGAGTGGCAGGAGACGTCGGAGTCGTTCGTCTCCCGCGCCGGCGTCGTGTTCGCGATCGCCGTGGTCGCCGGCCTGGTCAGCGGCGGGGCCGGCATCGTGCTCCAGGGCCAGACGGCCTCGGGCGGCTCGCTGCTCGACGCAATGAGCTGGTCCGTCGTCCGTCAGGTTCTCGAGACGCACTTCGGCTCGATCTGGGGCGCGCGGCTGCTCGTCTGGCTCGGGTTCGGAGGGACGGTCCTGCTCGCGTACCGCCGCAGGACGATGCCCGTGATGCAGCCCGCAGCGCTCGGAAGCACCGGGCTCGCGCTCCCACGGGGCCTTGGTAGCTCGCGGTACCTCGGCGTGATGCTCGTCCTGCTCGCGCTGCTGTCGCTGTCACCTGCCGTCGCCGGGCACGCGGACGCGCAGAACCCGACGGCCCTGCTCCTCCCGAGCACGACACTCCACGTCGTCGCGATCAGCGTCTGGCTCGGCGGTCTCGCGATGCTGGTGTTCGTGCTCCGCGGCGCCATGCGGCCGCTCGACCTCGTCAACCGCGGGCGCCTGCTCGCGAGCGTCCTCGTCCGGTTCTCGACGATCGCCGGCGTCTGCGTCGCGGTGGTGCTGCTGACGGGGGTGGTGCAGTCGTTCGTCTACGTGCGCAACCTCGACAGCCTGCTGCACACCGAGTACGGCCAGATCCTGATCGCGAAGATCCTCGTGGTCGTCACGATGCTGGGAATCGGCGGCTACAACCGCCAGCGCAGCGTTCCGCGCCTGCGGAAGATCGCCGACGGAGGCGAGACCCCGGGTCGCGCCGGCGTGCTGCTCCGGCGGGCGCTCCGCGGCGAGGTGCTGCTCGCAGTTGTCGTCCTCGGCATCACGGGCGCCCTGGCCGGCTTCGCCCCGGCGACCGCCAAGAGCACGACGGCGGGGCCCTTCGCAACCACCGAGATGATCGGCCCTGCGCAGATCCAGCTGACGGTCGACCCGGCACGGGTCGGGCCGAACCTCGTGCACCTCTATCTCCTCGACGCACGGACGGGCGCGCAGTGGGATCGCGCCCAGGAGGTCCGCGTCAAGCTCGTCCAGCCCGACAAGGACATCGAGTTCGACCCCCAGACCCGCAAGGCCGGGCCGGGGCACTACGTCATCGAGGCCGCCGTGCTGAGCTCGGACGGGACGTGGGACGTGCAGGTCAACGCACGCGTGTCGGAGTTCGACGAGTACTCGACGACGCTCGAGGTGCCGATCGCAAAGCCCTGACGACCCGCCGTTCGCCGTCGTCGTCATATACCCTAATAGGGTATATTGAGGCGACGAGCGCGAACGCGAGGAGGCGGTCATGGAGCGTCGGCAGTACGTCGTTCCGGGGATGTATTGCGGTCACTGCGAGGCGGCGGTGCGCGACGAGGTGTCCGCCGTTCCCGGCGTCGAGTCGGTCGAGGTCGACCTCCAGACGAAGTGCGTCGAAGTGACGGGCGAGCCGCTCGACGACCCGGCGATCCGCGCCGCGATCGAGGAAGCCGGGTACGAGGCAGCCTGATGGCCGTCGCCTCTCTCGAGAAGCAGAAGCTCCGGCTCGACGTCGAGGGCATGACGTGCGCGTCGTGCGCCGCGCGGATCGAGCGCAAGCTCAACAAGCTCGACGGCGTCGAGGCAACGGTCAACTACGCGACGGAGGCGGCGTCGATCTCGTTCGACCCGGCTTCGGTGTCGGTCGACGACCTCATCGCGACCGTCGAGGCGACCGGTTACCACGCTGCGCTGCCGAGCGACGTCATCGAGGCGCCGAACGCCGCCCGCACCGTGCGGACGCGGCTGGCCGTCGCGGCCGTCCTCACCGCGCCGCTCGTCGCGATCACGATGGTGCCGCCGTTCCAGTTCGACGGCTGGGAGTGGGCGGCGCTCGTGCTCGCGACGCCGGTCGTCTTCTGGGCCGGTGCGGGATTTCACCGCGCGACCGTGCTGAACGCCCGCCACGGCGCAGCGACGATGGACACGCTCATCTCCGTGGGCACGCTCGCCGCCTGGACGTGGTCGGCGGTCGTCCTCGTCGGTGGCATCGACGCGCACACCTACTTCGAGGTCGCCGCCGTGATCACGACGCTGATCCTGCTCGGCCGCTGGCTCGAGCTCCGGGCGCGCGGCCGCTCCGGCGAGGCGATCCGCGCGCTGCTCGAGCTCGGGGCGAAGGACGCCCACCTGCTGCGCGACGGCGAGGAAGTGCGCGTGCCGGCGGAGCAGCTCGCGGTCGGCGACCTGTTCGTCGTCCGGCCCGGCGAGAAGATCGCGACCGACGGCGTCGTCGTCGAGGGCGCGTCCGCCGTCGACCAGTCGATGCTCACGGGCGAGCCTGTGCCGGTCGAGGTCGGCCCGGGCGCCGAGCTCGCGGGGGCGACGATCAACGCCTCGGGACGGCTCGTCGTCCGCGCGACGAAGGTCGGCGGCGACACCGCGCTCGCGCAGATCGCGCGACTCGTCGCCGATGCGCAGGCGGGCAAGGCGCCGATTCAGCGGCTCGTCGACCGCGTCTCGGCCGTCTTCGTACCCGTCGTGATCGGGATCGCGCTCGCGACGCTCGCGGGCTGGATCATCGCCACCGGAGACGTCTCCGCGGCGTTCACCGCCGCCGTCGCGGTGCTCATCATCGCCTGCCCGTGCGCGCTCGGGCTCGCGACGCCGACCGCGCTGATGGTCGGCACCGGGCGGGGCGCGCAGCTCGGGGTCCTGATCAAAGGGCCCGAGGTGCTCGAGCAGACCCGCCGGATCACGACGATCGTGCTCGACAAGACCGGCACCGTCACCGAGGGACGCATGTGGGTCGAGGACGCCGTGGCTGCCGACGGGATCGAACGGGACGAGCTCCTGCGCCTCGCCGGCGCTGCCGAGGCGGCGAGCGAGCACCCGATCGCGCAGGCGATCGCGGCGTACGCGCGCGAGGCCGAGGGGACGCTGCCCGCGGTCGAGAGCTTCGCGAACCGGGCCGGGCTCGGCGTCGAGGCCGTGGTCGACGGTCGCGCGGTCGTGGTCGGCCGGCCGGCGATGCTCGCCGAATGGGCCGTCGAGCTCGACGCGGGGCTTGCCGAGCGGTTCGCGGCCGAGGAGGAGCGCGGACGCACCGTCGTGGCAGCGGCGCTCGACGGAAAGCCGGCCGGGCTCTTCGTCGTCGCCGACCGGGTCAAGCTCACTTCCGCGGCGGCGATCGACGAGCTTCGCCGGCTCGGCCTCGAGCCTGTCCTCCTCACCGGCGACAACGAGCGCACCGCGCGCACGGTCGCGGACGAGGTCGGGATCGATCGTGTGCGGGCGGACGTCCTTCCCGGCGACAAGAGCGCGGAGGTGCAGGCGCTCCAGGCGGCGGGCGAGGTCGTCGCGATGGTCGGCGACGGCGTCAACGACGCCCCGGCGCTCGCACAGGCCGACCTCGGGCTCGCGATCGGCACGGGCACGGACGTCGCGATCGAGGCCAGCGACCTGACGCTCGTCTCCGGCGACCTCCGCGCGGCGGTGGACGCGATCCGGCTAGCGCGGCGCACGCTCGCCACGATCAAGGGAAACCTCTTCTGGGCCTTCGCCTACAACGTCGCGGCGATCCCGCTTGCGGTGGCGGGGATGCTGAGCCCCGTCGTCGCCGCCGCCGCGATGGCGTTCTCGAGCGTCTTCGTCGTCACGAACAGCCTGCGCCTGCGGCGCTTCCACTCGATCCGGGAGGACATCTGATGCATGGCTACGCGAAGGACAAGGACGCGCTCACGAAACGGTTGCACCGGATCGAGGGACAGGTGCGCGGCGTCGAGCGGATGATCGAGGAGGACCGGTACTGCATCGACATCCTGACGCAGATCGCCGCCGTCAAGACGGCCCTCGAGCAGGTGGCCGCGAAGTTGCTCGAGGACCATGTCACGCACTGCGTGGCCGAGGCGCTCGCCTCCGGGGACGCCGCGGTCGCCGGGGAGAAGAGCCAGGAGCTGCTCGCTGCGGTGCAGCGGTTCTCGCGCACGCGGTAGCGCCCCGCGCCAGGTGTCCGACGTGACGTGGACACCAGACGGCTTTGGGTCGCGAGCGCGACCGCGACGAGCTGCGGCAGCGCGATCCACACGCCGACGGTGAGCGTGCGAGACCCCGGTCACGTGGTCGCGATCGTGCGTCGTTGTTACCCTTCACGCACATGAGTGGCTGGGGTCTCTACTTCGCGTTCCTCATTCCGCCGCTGATCATCGGCTTCGCCGTCCAGTCATGGCTGAAGAAGACGGTGGCCGCGCAGATGCAGGTCGGGGTCGGCAACGGCCTCACGGGCGCCGAGGTCGCTCGACAGATCCTCGACCGGAACGGCCTCCAGGGCGTCCCGGTCGAGACGTCGCCCGGCGGACCGCTCTCCGACCACTACGACCCGCGCAAGAAGTCGGTGCACCTCTCGGAGCCGGTCTACTCGGGTCAGTCCGTCGCGTCGACCGCGATCGCCGCGCACGAGGTCGGCCACGCGATCCAGCACCAGAAGGCCTACGCGCCGTTCCGCGCGCGCTCCGCGATGTGGCCCGCGGTCGCCTTCGCCTCCCAGGCCTGGCTCTTTCTCCTGATGATCGGGCTCTTCGCCCAGATCACCGGCCTGATGACCTTTGCGATCATCCTCTTTGCCGTTGTCGTGCTCTTCCAACTCGTGACGCTGCCGGTCGAGTTCGACGCGTCGCGGCGGGCGATGGCGCAGATCTCAGACCTGGGCCTCGTCTCGACCGGCGAGTCCCAGGGCGCACGCAAGGTGCTGACCGCCGCCGCGATGACCTACGTCGCCGCCGCGCTGGCCGCGCTCTCGCAGCTCGCGTACTGGCTCCTCGTCCTCCGCCGCTGACGCCGCTCCGTGCGGGTGATCGCCCTGATCGTGCGCGCCGGCGCCGTCGTCGCGGCCAGCGCGTTCGTCTTCTCGCTGCTGGTCGACGGCGGGCCGAAGCCCGCGACGGCCGCGCGGCCCGAGGTCTCCGCGGTCGAAACCTCCGCGCCGAAGCCGAAGCCCGCCGCGGTGAGGAAGCCCACGGGGCCGAGGATCCCCGATGGCGTCGTCGCGATCGTCGCGACGGGCGACATCGTGATGGGCTCGACGCCGAACCTGCCGTCCGACGGCGGGCGCTCGTTCTTCTCCGATGTTCAGACCGACCTCGCCGGCGACGTCGTGCTCGGGAACCTCGAGGGGACGCTCTCGAGCGGCGGGCAGTCGAAGTGCGGCGCGGACAGCTCGAACTGCTTCGCCTTCCAGACGCCGCCCGCGTACGCGCGCTGGCTCGAGCGGGCCGGGTTCACTGTGATGAACCTCGCCAACAACCACGCCTACGACTACGGCGCCGACGGGCTCCGACAGACCACGGACGCGCTGGCCGGCGCCGGGCTCGAGTGGACCGGGCGGCCCGGGCAGGTCACGGTGCAGAAGGTCGGCGCGATCCGGGTCGCGCTCGTCGGGTTCGCTCCGTACCCCTGGGCGCAGTCGCTGACCGACATCGCGGCGGCGAAGCGGCTCGTCCGCAAGGCGGCGCGTAGGGCGGACGTCGTCGTGGTCACGATGCACGCAGGCGCCGAGGGCAGCGATCGCCAGCACGTCGAGCGCGGCACGGAGCGCTTCCTGGGGGAGAACCGCGGCGACCCGATGCGCTTCGCCCACGCGGTCGTCGACGCGGGCGCCGACCTCGTCGTCGGCCATGGTCCGCACGTGATGCGCGGGATGGAGTGGTACAAGGGCCGCCTGATCGCGTACTCGCTCGGCAACTTCGCCGGGTACAAGGTGTTCGCGCTCGGCGGGCCGCTCTCGACGAGCGGGATCCTGCGCGTCACGCTGCGCGGCGACGGGAAGTTCGAGACGGGCCGGCTCGTGCCGACCCACCTCGTCGGCGCGGGGCTGCCGGCGATCGACCCCGCCGAGGCGGCACACGGGGTCGTGCGCACGCTGTCGCGCGAGGACTTCGGCGCACGGGCGGCGAGGATCTCGCGCGACGGGATCCTCTCGCGGTAGACGTCTGCCCCATGACCGCCCGCACCGGTCCCGTTTGCGTTGGGGGCGCGTGGCTGTGCAGACTGACCGTGAGGCACCCGATCGTGAACGAGCTCGTCACCTCTCGGGCGGAGTCCGCCGGCCAGGCGCGTAGCGCGCGCAAGACGGTTCGCGTGCTCGCCATCGAGGCCCTCGGGCCGCTGACGATCCTCGGCGGGATCGTCTGGGCGTTCGCGCAACCCTACCGGGTGACGTTCTTCTACCCCGAAGGGAAGGGGTTCTGGGACTGGGCGGTCCAGCCGCCGCTCCTCGTCGTGCTGGTGGGGCTCCTCTTCTCGCTCCTCGTCGCCCCGGGGCTCGTCGAGGACCTGGAGCGGGCGGACGGGGCGCGCGGAGATGCTCCCACGCGCTGAGATCGCGCACTGGCTCTTCGCGGCCGGTTTCCTGTTCTTCGGGCTCGTGTTGCTCGCCGAGGCGATCGTCGGGCAGGCCGTCTTCCGGCGCCGCGCGTGGCGCGCGTACCTCTGGCCCTCGCTCGCCCTGTTCGCCGGCGTGTGGCTGTGGCTGATCGCCATCTTCTCGACCTTCTCGACGCTGCACCTCGTCGCCCACTCGATCTGGGCGCAGGCCGCGACCGCCGCGGGGGCGGTCGAGCTCGCACGTGTGCGCGGCAGGCTCCATTCGTCGTACTGGTCACTCGTCACCGCCGGGGCGCTCGCGATCTCCGGGGCCTCGTTCCTCGTGCACGAGCAGAACGGCTGGCTGTTCGCGCGGTCCGCATTCCTCCATCACCTCATCGGCTGGACGATGGTGGTCGCGGCAGTGTTCCCGCTCGGCGCCGCCTTCCGGCCGCGACGCGCGGTGTGGATGTACGGGTTTGCGGTGACCTGGCTCGCGATCGCGGTGATGCTCTTCTCCGATCGCGACGTCGCGCCGATCTTCGGCCATCTCTCCGACCTCGCGGGCGGCAGGCCGTGAGACGGGCGGTTCTCGCCGCTGTCGCCCTCGTCGCGCTCGCCGTTCCCGCCGCCGCATCCGCGCACGCGACGATGCAAGAGGCCAGCCCGGCCGTGCAGGGACGGGTCGAGGCGCCACCCAAGGAGGTCAAGCTCCGGTTCGACCAGTCGGTGGAGGTCCCCCCGAATGCACTCGTCGTCCTCGCCCCGGACGGCCGCCGGCTCTCCGGCCCCGTGACGCAGTCCAGCCGCAACACGATCGTCCGGGTGCCGGTGCGCGGAGCCGTCGCCGGTGAGGCGTGCACGGTGCGCTGGCGCGTCGTCTCCGCCGACGGGCACATCACGACCGGCGTCTTCACCTTCGGCGTCGGGGTCCCCGCCCCCCGCCGACCGAGGCGGTCGGCGCCTCCGGCGTCACCTGGCGCGACGATGCGGCTCGCTGGGCGCTCTTCGCCTCGCTCGCACTCATGATCGGCGTCGTCGGGATCCGGCTGCTCGTCCTGCCGCGGGTCGTCGATCCGCGGGTCGAGCGGCGCATCTACGTCCTCGGCGCGCTCGGCGCGTTCCTCGCTCTGAACACCGGCATCGCCGGGTTCGTGATCCGCTCGGCGAACGCCCTCCAGGTGTCGGGAGTCGACCTGCTGTACGCCGACCTGTCGCCGTTCGCGGAGTCGACGCGCTTCGGGACCGCGTTCCTCGTCACGACGTTCGGGTTCGGCATCTGCCTCACGATCCTCGTCCTCGCCTGGGTGCTCGACCTGCCGCTGCTCCGCTGGCCCGCCTTCCTGCTCGGACTCGCGCTGGTCTGGGGCTATCCGCTCTCCGGGCACCAGGCGACCGAGCCGAACTCGACGGCCCTCGGCGAGGTCGCCGACTGGGTGCACCTCGTCACGGCGATGCTCTGGGTCGGCGGCCTCCTCACGCTCGCGGTCGTCGTCTGGCCGCTCGCTCCGGACCTGCGGCGGGCCGCATTCCTGCGCTTCTCGCGGATCGCGGTGTTCCTGATCGCGCTGCTCCTCGTGGCCGGCACGGTCGTCGCGATCGAGCGGCTGCCGGAGCTCGACGACCTGTGGACCACCTCGTACGGGAGGACGCTGATCGTCAAGATCGGGCTCGTCTGCGTCGCGCTCGCGTGGGGCGGGTTCCACCACATGTTCGTCCGGCCGCGTCTCGAGCGAGGGGAGACGCCGCCCGGAGTAGGCCGGAGCCTGCTCGGCGAGAGCGTCGTCGCGCTGGCCGTCCTATTCGCGGCTGCGGTGCTCGTCAACGGCGCCCCGCCGCCCGTCGAGACGGGTTCGGCGAACGCCGTCTCGGCGGCCGGCCGTTAGATGATTGATTCCGGATAGCCGCGAACCGGATGACTCCCCCGACACGTCGCATGGCGTCCCGTCCGCGCGCGGCTCGTACCTTCGGGTACGAGCCGCGCGCGGACGGACCACCCTGCTCGGTCGGTGACGCCCCCGGACGTCACGCCTATCCGGAATCAATCATCTAGCGTTCCGCGCCGTGTTGATCGCGATCTCGGGCGGCGCAGGCTTCCTCGGCCTGCACCTGGCACGGCGCCTCGTCGCCGACGGCCACGCCGTGCGGACGCTCGATCTCGCCCCGCTCGACGACCCCGGTCTCGAGGGCCGGATCTACGAGCTCCGCGGCGACGTCAGGCTGGCGGCCGACGCCCGTCGCCTCGCCACGGACGCCGACGTGCTGGTGCACGCCGCGGCTGCGCTCCCGATCCAGGAGAGCCGCACCGCCATCCGCTCTGTAAACGTCGAGGGTGCGGCCGTGACGTTCGCCGCCGCCGCCGAGGCGGGCGTCCGCCGCGTCGTGCTCGTCTCCTCGACGGCCGTCTACGGCGTGCCCGAGCGACACCCCATCCACGAGGAAGACCCGCTCGTCGGCGTCGGCCACTACGGGGCGTCGAAGATCGACGCCGAGCGCCTCTGCGATGCCTTCGCGCGACGCGGGCTCGAGACGGTGATCGTCCGGCCGAAGACGTTCGTCGGCCCCGAGCGGCTCGGCGTGTTCGAGATCCTCTTCGACTGGGTGCGCGAGGGACGGCGCATCCCGATCCTCGGCGACGGCGCGAACCGCTACCAGCTGCTCGCGGTCGAGGACCTCGTCGACGCCCTCGTCCGGTGTCTCGACGCTCCGGTCGCGGGCGAGGTGCTCAACGTCGGCGCCGGGCGGTTCGGGACGGTGCGCGAGGACCTCGAGGAGCTGATCGCCCATGCCGGGTCGGGCGCGACCCTCCTCCCCGTGCCGGCGAAGCCGGCGGAGGTCGCGCTCCGCGGCCTCGAGCTCGCGCGGCTCTCGCCGCTCGCGGAATGGCACTACAGGACGGCGCACAAGGACTCGTTCGTCTCGATCGACAAGGCCCGCGCGCTGCTCGGCTGGGAGCCGCGGCTCTCGAACGCCGAGACGCTGCGGGCGACCTACGACTGGTACCTCGGCCACCGCGACGAACTCGGCGCGGCAGGGTTGACGCACCGCGTACCCTGGGACCAGCGGGCGCTCGGCGTGCTCAAGCGCCTGGTCTAGCGACATCGGCATGCGCGATCTCCTCGACTATCGCTCCGAGTTCCCGATCCTCGAGCACACGACCTACCTGATCAACCACTCGCTCGCGGCGATGCCGCGGCGGGCGGAGGACCGCCTTCGAGAGTACGCCCGCATGTGGGCCGAGCGCGGCATCCGCGCGTGGGGCGAGGGCTGGTGGACCACGCCTATGACGGTCGGCGACCAGGTCGGCCGGATCGTCGGAGCGCCGGCGGGGACGACGGTCATGCACCAGAACGTCGCGGTCGCGGAGGCCGTCGTGCTCTCGTGCTTCCGGCCGTTCGACGCGGGTCGCAACCGCGTCGTCTACGAGCGGGGCAACTTCCCGTCGGTGCGCTACCTCTACCAGGCGCAGCCGGACCTCGCCGTGGTCGTCTGCGAGGAGCGCGAAGCCGGCGCGATCGTCGAGGCGATCGACGAGCGGACGCTGCTCGTGCCGATCAGCCACGTCCTCTTCAAGACCGGCGAGATCCAGGACGTCGAGCCCATCGTCCGGCGCGCTCACGAGGTCGGCGCGCACGTGATCCTCGACTGCTACCAGTCGGCCGGGATCGTGCCACTCGACGTGACGGCGCTCGGCCTCGACTTCGCGGTGGGCGGCTCGGTGAAGTGGCTCTGCGGCGGCCCCGGCAACGGCTGGCTGTACGTCCGCCCCGACCTCGCCGAGCGGCTCGAGCCGACGTTCGTGGGCTGGCAGGCGCACGAGACGCCGTTCGCGTTCGAGGAGGAGATGCGCTACGCCTCCGGGGCGGCCCGCTTCCTCACCGGCACGCCGAACGTGCCGGCGCACTTCGCCGCGACGGCAGGCTACGACCTGATCGAGGAGATCGGGATCGACCGCATCCGCGCCAACTCGCTCCGCCAGACGCAGCTCCTGATCGACCTCGCCGACGGCGCCGGGTTCGAGGTGCGGAGCCCGCGCCCGGCTGAGCGGCGCGGCGGGACGGTGACCGTCCACGTGCCCGACTTCCCCGCCGTCCACCGCGAGCTGGCCGACCGGCAGATCCTGTGCGACTTCCGGCCGGATGCGGGGATCCGCCTCGGCCCGCACTACTACACCTCGGACGACGAGCTCCGCTTCGCGATCGGCCAGATCGGTGAGATCCTCGCGACGGGAGCCCACGAGCGTCACCTCGGCGCGGTCGCGCAGCACTAAAGGGCGTGGCTTCAGCCTCGCCCTTCGTCTGTCCGAACCAAGAGGGGCGAGGCTGAAGCCGCGCCCTGCCCCATCCCCGGGCCGGTAACGCGGCACGGGGCACGAGAGAGAGATATATCTCGCCCCTACACGTGGACCCGCGCAGAGAGGACTGGCCGAATGCTCTCGAGTCTCGAGATCGCACAGGAAGCGACGCTTCGCCCGATCGCCGACGTCGCCGACGAGGCGGGCATCGAGCCCGACGAGCTCGAGCTGTACGGCCGCTACAAAGCGAAGGTCGATCTCTCGATCCTCGAGCGGCTCGCCGACCAGCCGGACGGGAAGATCGTCAATGTCACGGCGATCACGCCGACCCCGGCGGGAGAGGGCAAGACGACGACCTCGGTGGCCCTGACGCAGGGCCTCGGCCAGATCGGCCGGAAGCCGGTGCTCGCGCTGCGCGAGGCGTCGCTCGGGCCGGTGTTCGGGATCAAGGGCGGCGCGGCGGGCGGCGGGTACACCCAGGTCGTCCCGATGGAGGACCTGAATCTCCACTTCACCGGCGACCTGCACGCGATCACGGCGGCGAACAACCTGCTCTCGGCGTTGATCGACGCGCACCTGCTCCATGGGAACGAGCTCCGGATCGACCCCCTTGCGATCTCGTGGCGTCGGTGCATGGACATGAACGACCGCTCGCTGCGCGACGTCGTCACCTCGCTCGGCGGGCGCGTGAACGGCTATCCCCGCCAGACCGGCTTCGACATCACCGCGGCGAGCGAGATCATGGCGCTCGTCGCCGTCGCCCGCGACCTCGGCGATCTCCGCGCCCGGCTCGGCCGGATCACGATCGGTCGGACGTTCGAGGGCGAGCCGGTGACGGCCGAGCAGATCGGCGGGGCGGGCGCGATGGCGGTGCTGCTCAAGGACGCGATCAAGCCGAACCTCGTCCAGACGCTCGAGGGGCAGCCGGCGTTCATCCACTGCGGCCCCTTCGCGAACATCGCACACGGCAACAACTCGCTCGTCGCCGACCGGGTCGGGCTGAAGCTCGGCGACTACCTGATCACCGAATCAGGCTTCGCATCCGACATGGGAATGGAGAAGTTCTTCGACATCACGTGCCGGATCGGCGGGCTCCGCTCGAGCGCGACGGTGCTCGTCGCGACGGTGCGCGCGCTCAAGCACCACGGCGGGAACCTCAACGGCGGGATGGCCGAGATCGAGGGCGGCTCCGCCAACCTCGCCCGCCACATCGGGATCATCAAGCACTTCGGGCTGAACGCCGTGGTCGCCGTCAACAAGTTCCCGACCGACACGGCCGAGGAGCTCGAGCTCGTGAAGCGCCTCGCGCTCCAGCACGGCGCCTACGCGGCCGAGGTGAACGCCGGCTTCGAGCAGGGCGGCAAGGGCGCGACCGCGCTCGCGGAGGCCGTCGTCGCCGCTGCGGACGAGCCGAGCGACTTTCGCTTCGCCTACGCGTACGACGCGCCGATCGAGGAGAAGATCCGCGCGATCGCGAAGGACGTCTACGGCGCCGACGACGTCTTCCTCCTGAAGACCGCGAAGGACAAGGCCGCGGCGTTCGATGCGTCCGGGCTCGGCCAGTTGCCGATCTGCATGGCGAAGACGCACCTCTCGCTCTCGCACGACGCGACGCTCCTGAACGCACCGACCGGCTTTACGGTCACCGTCCGCGACCTGCGCCCCTACACGGGCGCGGGCTGGATCGTCGCCCTCTGCGGCGACATGCAGACGATGCCTGGCCTCGGCAAGGCTCCCGCCGCGTTCTCGATCGACGTCGACGAGCAAGGCGACATCGTGGGCCTCTTCTGACCAGGGGTCTGGCACCGCAGGTGCCTGACCCCAGTGACGCTCGCTGGGGACAGTCCCCTTCGGGGACAGTCCTCTGAGGTTGGCACAATCGAGGGGTGGAGCAGTACCTCGACCTCCTGCGCCGAGCGCTCGACGACGGCGTCCGCAAGGAGGACCGCACCGGCACCGGGACGCTCTCCGTCTTCGGACACCAGATGCGCTTCGACCTGCGCGACGGCTTCCCGCTCGTGACGACGAAGAAGGTGCACGTCCCGTCCGTCGTCGGCGAGCTGATCTGGTTCGTCCGTGGTGACACGAACGTCGCCTGGCTCCAAGAGCACGGAGTGACGATCTGGGACGAATGGGCGAACGAGCGCGGCGACCTCGGGCCGGTCTACGGCTACCAGTGGCGGTCGTGGCCGGGGCCGGAGGGCCGGCACGTGGATCAGCTCGCGAACGTCATCGAGCAGATCCGGACAGACCCCGACTCGCGCCGCCACGTGGTCAGCGCCTGGAACGTCGCCGACCTGCCGCGGATGGCGCTCGCGCCGTGCCACGCGCTGTTCCAGTTCTATGTGGCGGAGGGCCGGCTCTCGTGCCAGCTCTACCAGCGCTCGGGCGACCTCTTCCTCGGCGTGCCCTTCAACATCGCCTCGTACGCGCTCCTGACGCACATGGTCGCCCAGGTCACCGACCTCGAGGTTGGTGACTTCGTCCACACGCTCGGGGACGCGCACCTCTACCTGAACCACCTCGACCAGGCGCGCGAGCAGCTGACCCGCGAGCCGCGCGCGCTTCCCGAGCTGCGCCTCGACCCCGCCTGCCGCACGATCGACGCGTTCACGCCCGACTCCGTGCAGATCGTGGGCTACGACCCGCATCCCGCGATCCGCGCCCCGATCGCGGTCTGAATCCGTGCCTGTGACGATTGTCGCCGCGGTCGCGCGGAACGGCGTCATCGGCGTCGACGGCGGGCTTCCGTGGAGCCTTCCGGACGACCTGCGGCGGTTCAAGGAACTCACGCTCGGCCATGTCCTCGTGATGGGCCGCAGGACCTACGAGTCGATCGGCCGGCCGCTCCCGGGGCGGACGACGGTCGTCGTGACGCGAAGCGAGGGGTGGGCCCCGGGCTCGAGCGAGGTGCTCGTCGCATGCGGTGTCCCCCAGGCGATCGACATGGCGGCCGCGATCGACGACGAGGTGTTCGTCGTCGGCGGGGCGGAGGTCTACGCCGCCGCGCTGCCGCTCGCCGACCGCCTCGTGCTCACCCACGTCGACGCTGAGCCCGAGGGCGACACTCGCTTTCCCGAGCTCGACCGGCGCGAGTGGCGCGAGCTTCTCCGCGAGGACGGCGACGGCGTGGCCTACGTCACCTCCGTGCGCGCGTAGCCTCCGCGTCGCCGAGCTCGCGCGACGGACGGTAGCCTCAGCCGCATGACGGACGGCGGTGAGGTGCTGACGAGCGAGCAGATGGAGGCTCTCCAGGCCGAGCTCGCCGAGCTCGAGGGCCCGCGCAGGGCCGCCGCCATCGAGGCGATCGCCACGGCCCGCGCCTTCGGCGACCTCTCCGAGAACTTCGAGTACCACGCCGCGAAGAACGAGCAGGGACTTCTGGAGGCGCGCATCAGGAAGCTGCGGGCGCGGGTCTCCGGCGCCACGGTCGTCGACCACGATACGGACGACCACGTCGGCCCGGGCTCGATCGTCGAGATTGCCGACGAGCAGGGCGACGTGATGGAGGTCACGATCTCGTCGGTCGGGGGCGTCTCGCCCGACTCGCCGCTCGGCGCCGCCCTCATGGGCAAGGCCGTGGGGGACGTCGTCGCGGTCGAGGCGCCGCGCGGGGCGTGGCAGGCGACCGTCCGTTCGATCCGGCGCGCATAGCGGTGTCGGACTTCAGTCCGACACCGGGAGCAGCGGGAAGGATCGCTCACCGGCTGCCGGGCCCGAGCCGGCCGGCGGCCCGAGCCGGAAAAAGGTGCAATTTGCGGGCATTCCGCGGCTCGACGCTTGCTTCAGTCGCGCGGCGTCCACTATGGTGGCCCCATCTGAGCCGGCGGGCCTTCGGGTTTGCCGGCTCAGTGTCTTTCTGTGGGCACTTGCTGCTGGTGCCGGGGCTGCCGGGGCTGCCGGGCGTAAGCCTCTCCCCCTCTTGGTTCCACGGAAGAAGGGCGAGGCTAAAGCCACGCCCTCACCACCCTCCAGACCTTCTCCTTCCCGCGCCTACGTCGTCAGGGCCGGCGTGGTCGAGCCCGAGGGCACGACGACCCAGCCGACGTCGCCCTTCAGCGTGTACGGCGCGTTGAGCGGCACGGTGGTCTCACCGGCGGCGACCGCGAAGACGCCGCACGGCTCGGCGAGCTTCCCCTCGCGCGTGAGCCAGAGCTCGTAGCGCCCCTCGGGGAGCCCGCTGACCCTGAGCTCCATCGGCCAGTTGCCGGCGGCGTCCTCCTCGAAGAGGTCGAGCTCGGCAGTCGCCTGGCTCGCGCCGGACATGGCGACCGTCCGCAGCGGCTCTGACCCGCCGGCGCCGCCGGCCAGGTAGCCGAGCCCGAACAGCGCGCACGCCGCGACGACCGCCGCTGCGAGGGCGGTGTACCGGTAGCGGCGCGGGAAAGGGATCACGCGCGCCGCGGGAGGCTCCGGCGCACGCTCGAGCGCGGGGGGAAGCTCGGGCGGCGGGCCGGCCTGCTCGAGCAGCGCGTGGACCCGCTCGAGCCGAGCGCGCTCGCCGGGCTCGAGGTCGTTCCCGACCATGTCGTTCAGGTCCTTCATCGCAGCTCGCCCTCCAGCTCGCCCGCGAGGCGACCGAGCGCCGCGCGCGTTCGCGTCTTGACGGTACCGAGCGGCAGCCCGAGATACTCCGCGATCTCACTCTGCGACATTCCGCTCCAGTACGCCAGCTCGACGAGCGAGCGCTCGTGCTCGGGGAGCGTCTCGAGCGCCCGGTGGACGCGCCAGGAGACCCACTCGCTCTCCGCGGCGTCGGGCGGCCCGGGATCGCCCGCCGCGACGTCGGGCGGGTCGGCCACCGTGGGGTCGGGCTTGCGGCGCAGCCCGTCGACGATGGCGTTCCGCGCGACGGTGTAGAGCCACGACGCCGGCCGGCCGCGAGCGGGGTCGTAGCGGGACGCCGACCGCCAGATGCTCGCGAACGTGTCCTGTGTCACGTCCTCGGCGCGGCCACGGTCGCCCATCCGGCGCAGCGCGATGCCGAGCACGGAGCGTGCGTAGCGCCGGTAGAGCTCCTCGAACGCGAGGCGGTCGCCTCCGGCGATCAGCCGGAGCAGCTCGGCGTCGTTGCGGGCGTCCGGTGCCATCGCGAGGATGCTCGCCGCTTTGCGTGGCGAGGGCAAGTTGGCTCGGAGGACCGCCGCAGACGTGCTCACCTCCACGGATACGCTCGAGGCGTCCTGTCGGATTCTGGCGCGGCGCGGCCGCCGCGCCAGAATCGCGCGTCTCCGAGCGTCAGCTCGAGCGGGCCGCCTCGAACTTCGAGCCGACGGCGTTCCAGTCGACGACGTTCCACCAGGCCGCGAGGTAGTCGGGCCGACGGTTCTGGTACTTCAGGTAGTAGGCGTGCTCCCAGACGTCGACGCCGAGGAGCGGCGTGTAGCCGTCCATGATCGGCGAGTCCTGGTTGGGCGTCGAGAGCACCTGAAGGCCCGTCCCGTCCCACACGAGCCAGCTCCAGCCGGAGCCGAAGCGCTTCACGCCGGCGTCCGAGACCTGCGCCTTCAGGTCGTCGAGCGAGCCGAACGTGTCCGCGATCGCCGCGTCGAGGTCACCCGACGGCTCACCGCCGCCGTCCGGCCCCATGATCCCCCAGAAGAGCGTGTGGTTCGCGTGCCCGCCGCCGTTGTTCCGGACGGCCGTGCGCTTGTCCTCGGGGATGATCTCGAGGTTCGAGATCACTGTCTCGATCGGGCGGTCCATCCATTCGGTGCCCTCGAGCGCGGCGTTCAGGTTCGTGACGTACGCGGCATGGTGCTTGTCGTGGTGGATCTCCATCGTGCGCGCGTCGATGTGCGGCTCGAGCGCGTCGAACGGGTAGGCGAGGTCGGGAACGGAGTACGCCATCGTGTGTCTCCTTCGGTCGTCGACTCTGAAACCCAAGGATATGCTCCGGCCGGTCCCGTCCCGCCGATCGAGGAGCGCCATGTCGACGACCCAGGAGATCTCTCCCCGCCCGCTCGACCCGAGGCTCCTGCAGCTCCACGGCATCTCGAGAGCGTCCGTCGAGGCGCACTACCGCCTCTACCAGGGCTACGTCGCCAAGCGAAACGAGCTCCTCGGCGCGCTCGCGGGCGTCGACCTCGGCGCCGCGAACCAGGTCTACTCCGAGCTGCGCGCCCTGAAGGTCGATCTCACCTTCGCGCTCGGCGGTATCAAGAACCACGAGCTCTACTTCGCGCACCTCGGCGGTGAAGGCGGCGACCCCGACGGTGCGTTCCGGACGCTCGTCGAGCGCGACTTCGGCTCGGTCGAGGCGTGGCGGTCGGATCTCCGGGCCACCGCGATCGCGGCGCGCGGGTGGGCGTGGACGGCGTACGACTGGGACGAGCGGCGCCTGTTCAACTACCTCGGTGACGCCCAGAACACGTTTCCGGTCTGGAACGCGACGCCTCTCGTCGCGCTCGACGTCTACGAGCACGCGTACTTCCTCGACTACCAGACCGACCGCGCCTCGTACGTCGACGCGTTCTTCGAGAATCTCGATTGGCAGGTGGTGAACGGGTGGATCGCGTCGTACTCCATCCCGTTCTGACGTTGAGATTGGGACGGCGGTGACCGCCGACGCCCTGATCGTCCTCGGCGGGTACCTGCTCGGCTCGATTCCCTTCGGCTACGTGCTCCCGCGGCTTCTCCGCGGCGACGACGTCCGTCGTCACGGGAGCGGCAACGTCGGCGCGTCGAACGTCTGGCGCGTGTACGGCCCCTCGCTCGGGGTCCCCGTGGCGCTTCTCGACGTCGCGAAAGGGCTCGTCCCGGCGCTCGTGGGCCTCGAGGTCGCGGGCGACTGGGTCGGAGTCCTCGCCGGCGCCGCCGCGATGGTCGGTCACGCGCGGCCCGTCTTCCTGCGCTTCTCCAAGGGCGGGAAGATGGTGGCGACCGCGGGCGGCGTCGCACTTGCGCTCGCGCCGCTCGCCGCGATCGCGTGCCTGGTCGTGTGGCTCGTCGTGTTCGCGGCGTTCCGCTACGCGTCACTCGCGTCGATGGTCACCGCGAGCGCGCTGCCGCTCGCGTGTCTCGCCTTCGATGCCTCGTGGCCCGTCGTCGGGTTCGCGGCGATCGCCGCCGTCGGCGTCCTGGCGCTCCATCGCCACAACATCCGGCGCCTGCTCGCCGGGAGCGAGCCACGGTTCTCCGGCAGGCTGCTCCGAGGCGCCCGATGACCCGGCGTGCCGCCGAGGGCAGGCGCCTCGTCGCCGGCCTCGCGCTTCTCGCCGCCGCGGCGGCGGTGCTGGCTGCCGGAGCCGGAAACGCCGTGGCCGCCACTTGGTGCGGCACCACGGCGACGCAGGACCGCGCGCCCGCGCTCACCGGCCGCTCGATCCGCGTGATCTACGCGTACCCGTCGGACGGCGTCGACCGCAGCGCCGAGGTCGCGTCGAGGATGTCCGCCGACGTGGACGAGATCGACGCGTGGTGGCGCGGGCAGGACCCTCTGCGCGAACCGCGCTTCGATCGCTTGGCGTTCTCCTGCGGGCTCCAGGCGGACATCCTCTCGCTCCGCCTCTCCGCGACCTCCGAGACCCTCCGGTCGGAGGCCGTGCGGGGTGACCGCATCGTCGCCGTCGTCGGCGTCGCAACCGGCCGCTCGTCGTACGAGAAGCAACTCGTCTACTACGACGGGCCGGTGAACGACGTCGACCGCTGCGGCGAGGGCAGCGGGCTCCCCGACGGCGACGGGATCGCGATGGTCTACCTCGCGGCCTGCACGGATGTGCCCTCTGCCGTGGTCGCCGCGCACGAGCTCCTCCACTCCTTCGGCGCGCTCGCGGACAGCGGGCCTCCACACGCTTGCCCGGACACGCGAGGGCACCCGTGCGACAGCGCGCTCGACGTCCTCTACCCCTATGCCTCCACCGGCACGACGCTCGAGTCGCTCGTCCTCGACGCCGGGCGCGACGACTACTACGGCCACGCTGGGAGCTGGCCGGACGTGCAGGACTCGCGCTGGCTGCGACTCGTCTCCCAGCAGGTCCGGCTGGCTGTCGCGATCACGGGCCGTGGGTCGGTAGAGAGCGACGTGCCCGGCATGGACTGCGCCGCGTCGTGCGCAGCCGACTGGGACACGGGCAGCACCGTCGCGCTCGAGCCGCTCCCCGCCGGCGGTCAGCGCTTCGTGCGCTGGTCGGGCGCATGCACCGGCTCGGATCGATGCGAGGTGACGCTCGATGCGGCGCGGTCGATAACGGCGCTCTTCGCGCCCGAGCGGTTCGGTCTCGTCGTCACCGTCGCCGGCAAGGGGAACGTGACCGGGGCCGGCGCTCCGTGCGCCTCGCCACGTTGCGCGCGCTCGGGACGCTCGTATACACCCGTTCGCCTGCGAGCGATGCCCGCCGAGGGGTGGAGCCTCGCGGGCTGGAGCGGCGCGTGCACCGGCCGCGCGGCGACGTGCAACGTGCCGATGACGAAAGCGGCCTCCGTCCGCGCGCGCTTCGTCAGGCTCTGAGCCAGGCCTCGAGCGTCGTCTGCTCCGGAGAGGGCGCTGCTCCGTTCAGCTCGGCCCGGAGCTCGCCGACGGTGCCCCAGCGCTCGGCGATCACGTCGTGGTCGTGGATCGTCTCGAGGTTCCGCTGGCGCGAGAAGACGAAGTCCCCGTCGTCGAGCTCCGGCGTCGTCTCGAGGAGCTCCTCGAGCGCGACGCGAACCGAATCCTCGACGAATCGCGGATGCCGGTGGGCGTGCTCCACGACGTACAGCTCGTCGGGGCGCTTCAGGAGCTCGTAGACGGGCGCGCTCATGGAGCGCTCGACGATGCCCGCGAGGTCCTCTGCGTCGAGGTCCCGCGTCGTGCCGACGAGGAGCGTGCCGCGGCCGCGCTGGTTGTGCGTGGCCAGTGGCACGAGGTCGAGGATCCGCTCGACGTCCTCGCCGAACCCGGCCTCCGCGAGCCGCTCCGCCGCCGCGCCGCGGACGAGGTCCTGCGCGCAGGGGCACGCGTTGATCCCGGTCGCCTCGACGCCGACGACGCGACGCGCGCGCGTGCCGTTCGACGCGGCGATTCCGATCAGCGACACGATCTCCTGCGTCTGCAGGCCGGTCACCGGCGTGCGGCGGCGCTGGGGCCAGCCCGCCACGATCCGCACCTCGGCGCGCAGCGCGTTCTGCCGCTCGACGATCTGCGTCGCGATCCGCTCGGCGAGAGCCTCGACGTGGAGCCCCTGGCCGAGGACGACCTCGTCGATTGCCTCGTCGAAGAGCTCCGGGAAGCGGGACATATGGACGCCCTTCTGGTCACGGGCGAGGTCGACCGTGCAGTCGAGCTCGGCGGCCATGAGGATCTCGTGGTCGCCGTGGCGGATCCGGATCGCCTTGTGGACCCCCGTCACGCCCGCCCGCGAGAGGGCCAGCCGCACGGGAGGAGCCGACGCCTGCATGTCGCGGAGCGGGGGTGTCTCGCTCACGGGATCACGCTCCACCGTCGAGGAAGCCAAGCACCGTCCGGGCGAACGCCTCCGGGCGCTCGAGCGGAGGCAGGTGCGCAACGCCGTGCAGCTCCTCGAACGCGGCGCCCGGGATCTCGGCGGCGAGGAACCTCGCGATCTGGCGGAAGCCGCGCTGGTCGAGGTCCCCGACGAGGACGAGCGTGGGCGCCGCCACGTCCCCGAGCTGCTCGCGGCGGCTCGGCGTCAGCCAGCCTCCGGTCGCTTCGGGGTTCTCGAGGTCGAGCGCCGCGCGCTGCATCTCGTACACCCGGCGCCGGAGCGCCGTCGGGACGCTGCTCGCGGCGCGGTCCGGCCCGTCGAGCCACGTCCGGACGTTGATCCATGCGACCTCGTCGAGATCGCCGCGCTCGAAGGCGGCCTCCTCCTCGGCCCACGTCTCGACCAGGCTCGACTCGTGCTCCCAGCCGTCGATCCCGGCGCCGACCAGCACCAGCCGGTCGACGAGCTCGGGTCGCGCGAGCGCCAGGTCGAGGGCGACGTGGCCGCCCATCGAGACCCCCACGACGTGCGACCGGACGATCCCGAGGGCTTCGAGCATGGCGGCGACGTCGGCCGCGTACACGAACGGCCCGTCCGGGAGCGGCGTCTCGCCGAAGCCGCGGAGATCGCAGGCGATCACGCGGAAGCGCTCCGCGAGCATGGGCGTCACGTCGTCCCACATCGTCCGGTCTGCGATCCCGGCATGGAGGAGGACGACGGGCGCGCCGTCTCCGGTGACGTCGTATGCCAAATCGACGCCGTTGACGCGGAGCTTCGCCATCTCGAAGGAGGCTAGTCGGTCGGCGCGGCTCAGCGGAGCAGGCGGGAGAGCCGGCGATCCTTGAGCACGCGGCCGCCCGTCTGGCACGCCGGGCAGTACGTGATCGTGTGCTCCTCGAAGTCGACCCGGCGCAGAGTCTCGGCGCAGCGCGGGCAGGGCTCGCCGAAGCGGCCGTGGATGCGGTAGACGTCGGCGTCGCCCTTCCCGTCCAGGCGGAAATCCAGCGCCCGCCGGAGGTCGTCGTGGATCGCCGTGGCCAGTGTCGCGAGCTCGTCGTCGCCAAGGTCGGTGGAGAGCCGGAACGGCGAGAGCCGCGCCACCCAGAGGATCTCGTTCGCATGTGCGCGCCCGATCCCGGCGAGGGCGCGCTGGTCGCGGAGCAGCGGATGGAGCTGCCGGCGCTCGCGGCGCAGGATCTCGGCGAGTGCGGCGGCGTCGACGTCCAGCGCGTCGGGCCCGAGGTGCGCGAGCTCGGCGTCCACGCCCGCGGGGGTGAGGAGCCACACGCCCGCACGCTTCTTCTTTCCCCCCTCGGTCAGATCGAGCTCGCCGCCGTCCGCGAAGCGCACCTGGAACATCGGCTTCGCCGGCGCCTTCTTCCCCGGCGCCACGTACCGCAGCCGGCCCGCGCTCATCAGGTGGACGCGGAGGACGAGCTCCCCGTCAGCGGTCGGGAAGAGGAGGTTCTTCCCGCGCCGCCGTGCACCCGCGAAGGCGCGTCCGGCCAGGGCAGCGGGGGGCGGGTCGAACGTCTTCAGCGTGGCGACGTGGCCGGGGCGGGCGACCTCGATGGGCGCACGCGAGACGAGCGGGTCGAGCTTCCGCACCCAGGCCTCGACCTCTGGCAGCTCGGGCATGGGCCAAGCGTAGGGCTTCTCGGCCTCCGATAGGCTCGCCGGCGTGGAGCCGATCGTCGTCGAGGTCACCCGCGGCGAGGTCGTCGAGGCGCACCACGTCGTGCACGCGGTGGTCGTCCGGGACGGACGTGTCGAGCTTTCGGCAGGCGATCCCTCGCTCGTCACGTATCTCCGCTCGTCGGCCAAGCCGATCCAGGCACTCCCCGTCGTGCGGGCGCGCCCGGACCTGGACGACGAGGAAGTCGCGCTCGTCTGTGCATCGCACCTCGCCGCGCCCGACCAGCTCGCGGTCGTGCGCCGCATCCTCGCCGACGCGCCCGCGACCGAGGCCGAGCTCGAGTGTGGCGGGGCGCCGGGCGCGATCGAGCACAACTGCTCCGGGAAGCACGCCGGCTTGCTCGCGCTGTGTCGGGCGCGCGACTGGCCGACGCCGGGCTACCGGCTGCTCGAGCACCCCTGCCAGCAGGCGATGCTGCGCGAGGTCGTGGACGCGGCCGAGATCGAGCCGTCCTCCGTCGTGATCGGGGTGGACGGCTGCGGCGTGCCGACCTTCGCGCTGCCGCTCGAGCGCGCCGCCCACGCCTTCACGCGGCTCGGGTCGCTCGACGGAGGCGAACGCGTGGTGCGCGCGATGCGAGCGCATCCGGACCTGTTGCGCGGGCCGGTCGCGACGGACGTCCTCATGATCCGCGCGCTCGACGGGTGGGTTGCCAAGGGCGGCGCGGAGGGGCTCTTCTGCGCCGTCTCGGCGGAAGGCCTCGGTATTGCGCTCAAGGTCGTCGACGGCGCGTTCCGCGCGATCCAGCCAGCGCTTGCCCACGTCCTCATCGCGCTCGGCCTCGAGGCCGGCCCGCTCGCGGAGAGCCCGATGACGAACAGTCGCGGCGAGCACGTCGGCCAGCTCCGCGTTCGGCTCGACGGTTTGATCGATGATCGAGGATCCGCACCCTTTCCAAAGCTCGACCCCCGTGTATACGATGCGCCGGCTTAGAGGTCTGAGCCGGAGCCGGGTTCCGGCTCGTTGCGTTCGAGGGTCTGTCTTTCGTCAACCGCCAAGGGAGAAAGAAGGGGTCCATGCTCTCGGTCGAAACCGCTCTTCCGGAGGTCGAGGAGCTGCACAAGCTCGTCGAGCAAGGGCAGGAGAAGGGGTTCCTGACATACGACGAGATCGTCAAGTCCGTCGAGGACGTCGATCTCACCAAGGAGCAGCTGGAGGACTTCACCACGTACCTGATCGATCACTCGATCGAGCTCGTCGAGGGTGAGCAGCACAAGGCGTTGCCCCACGAGCAGCCGATCGTGGCGCCCGAGGAGGTGGCGACCGCGCCGAAGCTCGACCTCACCGTCGAGCCGTCCCTCGACTCGCTGCGCCTCTACCTCCGCGAGATCGGGAAGGTGCCGCTCCTGACGGCCGACCAGGAGGTCTCGCTCGCGAAACGGATCGAGCGGGGCGATCAGCGCGCGAAGCAGCACATGATCGAGGCGAACCTGCGGCTCGTCGTCTCCATCGCGAAGGGCTACCTCGGCCGCGGGCTCACCTTTCTCGACCTGATCCAGGAGGGGTCGCTCGGCCTGATCCGGGCGGTGGAGAAGTTCGACCACCGGAAGGGCTTCAAGTTCTCCACCTACGCGACGTGGTGGATCCGCCAAGCGGTGACCCGTGCGATCGCCGACAAGGCCCGCACGATCCGGATCCCGGTACACATGGTCGAGAAGCTCAACAAGGTCGTCCACATCGAGCGCCAGCTCGTCCAGCGACTCGGTCGCGAGCCGCGGCCGGAGGAGGTCGCGGTGGAGCTCGAGATGTCCGTCGAGGAGGTGCGCGAGATCCTGCGCATGGCGCAGCTTCCCGTGTCCCTCGAGAAGCCGATCGGCGAGGAGGAGGACTCCTCGCTCGGCGATTTCGTGCCCGACGACCAGGCGGAGTCTCCCTTCGACACCGCGTCGCTCTCGCTCCGGCGCGAGGACATCGAGCTCGCGCTCGGGTCGCTGCCCGAGCGCGACCGCAAGGTGATCGAGCTGCGCTATGGGCTCCTCGGCGAGGCGCCGTGCACGCTCGAGGAGGTTGGCCGCGCCTTCGGCGTCACGCGCGAGCGGATCCGCCAGATCGAGAACAACACCCTGAAGCGCCTCGAGACGCTGCCGGAGGCGCAGGCGCTGCGGGATTGCGTCTGAGTGCGCGCTGAGGGCGGCAGGGTTTGAGGGGCGTGGCTTCAGCCTCGCCCCTCTCGGTCTCGGCGGGCAAGGAAGGAGGGCGAGGCTGAAGCCACGCCCTCCACGCCCTCAGGCGGCGAGGTAGCCGGCGTCGCCGAGCGCGCCGAGCACCGCCTCGCGGAGGTCGGAGCCGAGCTGAATCACGTCGGCGTCGAGCGGCGCGGACGCCATCGCCGTGAGCCACACGGCGTTGCCGCTCACGTCGCCCACGAGCACCTTCGACTCGCCGCGATGGAGGCCCTCGACGCCCTCGAGCGCCCCGAGCGCCGTCGCCCGAGCCTCGTCGATCGGCGCGCCGAGGCGGACCGGGAGCGAGGCCGAGACGATCCGGCGCGGGTCGCGGATCGTCCGGTTGACGATCATCGTCGCTGTCAGCTGGCTGTTGGGGATGAACACGCGGCGCGCGTCGTCGGTGACGAGTGTCGTGTAGAGGAGGTCCATCTCCTCGACGAACCCGGTCTGCTCCCCGACCGTGACCCGGTCACCGATCCGTAGCGGCTGGGCGAACGCGACGAGCATCCCCGAGCCGAGGTTGGAGAGCGGCGTGTTGAAGGCGAGGCCGACGAAGATCGCGAGGACGGCGCTCGAGGCGAGCAGCGCGTTGACGAGCTGATCGGTGCTCGGGTAGAGCGAGAGCACCTTCCAGATCGCGATCCCCGCGACGAGCGCGACGATGACGCGGCGCAGGAACCCGAGCGTCGTCCGCCGGCGCGCCGCCAGGCCAGGGTCTTTCGCGCCGAGGCGGCGCTCGTAGCGGTCGAAGGCGATCCCGAGCAGCCACCGGACGGCGATCACGACCGCAAGGCCGACCCCGGCCGTGATCAGCGCCTCGACGGTGCGATCGCTCACGTGGCTCGGTTCGGCGCGGCGCTCGCGGTGCCTGCCTCCGCCGACCGGGACGCGAGACCTAGATCGTGGGCTCGGCCTCCGGCTCGCCCTCGAGCGCGAACGCGTCGTGCAGCGCCCGCACGGCCTCGGGGATCCGCTCGCGCGCGATCATGCAGGAGATCTTGATCGGCGACGTCGAGATCATCTCCAGGTTGATCCCGCGGTCGGCGAGCGTCCGGAACATCGTCGCGGCAACGCCCGGATGCGAGCGCATCCCGGCCCCGATCAGCGACACCTTGCCGAGGCCCTCGTTCATCTCCACGGCGAAGGCGCCGAGCTCGTCCTGCGTCGAGGAGATCGCCCCGCGGGTGGCCGGGACGTCCTCGGCGGGCACCGAGAACGACATCTCGGCCTTTCCGTGGACGACGTTCTGGATGATCGTGTCGACGTTGACGTACGCCGACGCGACCCGGTCGAAGATCATCGCCGCGACGCCGGGGCGGTCGGGGATCCCCGTGAGCGTGAAGACGACGTCCGTCTCCGAGTACGTGACGGCCGAGATGATCGCCTGCTCCATCGATTCCTGCACCCAGGTTCCCTCCTCGTCCGAGAACGTCGAGCGCGCGTGGATGCGCACTCCATGATTGCGCGCGAGCTCGACCGAGCGGAGCATCAGCACCTTCGCACCGGAGGCGGCCATCTCGAGCATCTCGTCGTACGAGACGACGGCCAGCTTCCGGGCGTTGGGGACGATGCGCGGATCCGCCGTGAAGACGCCGGGCACGTCCGAGTAGATCTCGCACGCGCCACCGAGCGCGGCGGCGAGTGCGACGGCGGTGGCATCGGTGCCCCCCCGGCCGAGCGTGGTGATCTCCATCGTGTCGCGGGAGAACCCCTGGAAGCCCGCCACGAGGACGATCTTCCCGTCGTCGAGCGACGCGCGGATGCGGTCGCCTCGGATCTCGCGGATCTTGGCCTTCGTGTGTGCGGCGTCGGTGAGGATGCCCGCTTGCGAGCCGGTGTACGAGACCGCCTCCTCGCCGAGGTCGTGGATCGCCATGGCGACGAGCGCGCACGCGATGCGCTCGCCGGTCGAGAGCAGCATGTCGAGCTCGCGCGGGTTCGGCGCGGGGGAGACGTCGCCGGCGAGCGCGAGCAGCTGGTCGGTCGTCTTGCCCATCGCGGAGACCGTCCCGACGACGTCCAGGCCGCGCCGTTTCGCGTCGACGAAGCGCTGCGCGACGTGGCGGATCTTGTCGGGGTCGGCGACGGACGAGCCGCCGAACTTCATCACGACCGTGTCGAAGGCGGGCGCGTCCACCGTCGAAGTGTCCCTATCCGACGAAGCCCGGGCGCCGGTATGGCCGCAGCGCGGGCGGAAGCGGGATCCCGGGCCGGAGCGCGGGGTCGGGCACCGGCTCGAGCGCCGTGACCGTGAGCGGAAGGTGCCCCGCCCAGACGTCGAGCTCGGCGTCGGGCGAATCGCTGTCCTCCGGTCCGCCGTCGCGGATCTTCGCCGATGCCTCGTCGAGCGGCAGGCGGAGCACCGAGGTTGCCTTGAGCTCCGTGGGCGTCGGCTGCCGCGCCTCCGCCCAGCGCCCCGGAAGGAGCTTCTCCGTGAACGCCTCGAGCGCCGCGAGCTTCTCGTCACGGTCGACGACGGGTGTCGCCCGTCCGAGGACGACGACCGAGCGGTAGTTCATCGAGTGCTCGAACACCGAGCGCGCGAGGACGATCCCGTCGAGCAGCGTGACGGTGAGGCACGCCTGGATCCCGACTCCGAGCTCACGGAGCGTCCGGCTCGCAGCCGAGCCGTGGACGTAGACGTCGTCGCCGACGCGGGCGTGGAGCGTGGGGATGACGAACGGCTGGCCGTCCGTGACGAAGCCCAGGTGCGCGACGAGCCCGGCGTCGAGGACGTGGTCGATCGCCTCGCGGCCATAGCGGCCACGCTCGGGCAGCCGGCGGACCCGAGCTCGCTGCGACGGAGCGGCGTGCGCTCTGCGGGTGGCCATCCCGCAAGCCTACGGACAGTCTGGAGACGCACGGCGGCTACCGGCGCCGCGCGGGGTGCCCGCAGGCATAGTGGTCCGGTACCTGTACGTCCATCCGAGGAGGAGCATGACGAGCAAGGGGTTGATCGCGGTGCTTGGGAGCATCGCCGTGACGCTCGCCTTCGCGCTGCCGGCCGCCTCCGGCGCCTCGAGCGCAACCGTCGTCAAGGTGACCGCCGGCAAGCCGGCGGAGCTCAGGTTCACGCTGTCGAAGAAGGTGTCGGCGAAGGGCGTCGTCGCGTTCAGGGTGACGAACAGAGGCGCGCTCGAGCACGACTTCAAGATCGCGGGCAAGGTGACCAAGAAGCTCAAGCCGGGCACCACGGCGACGCTCACGGTCACGTTCAAGAAGGGCGGGAAGTTCCCGTACCTCTGCACGCTGCCCGGGCACGCGGCAGCCGGCATGAAGGGCATCTTCGTCGTCAAGTAGACGCGCCGTCACCGGGTGCGGCGGCTCGGCCGTCGCGCCCGGGGTCGGACGGCGGCCTCCGGAACCGCTACAACGTCGGACATGCGCGCGGTTGCCTCCTGGCTCGACGCAATCGGGCGAGTCTTCGACGCGATCCCCGACCGGGCGACGCCCGCGCAGGTGCAGTCCGCGCTGCGCGAGATCCTCGATGATCCCGCCCTCGACCTCTACTGGTGGGAATGGGAGCTCGAGCGCTACGTCGACGTCCACGGCGTCGCGGCCGAGCCCAACGGGGGGCGACCCCGCGCGGTGACGACGTGGATCGGCTATGAGACCAGGAAGGTCGGGGCGATCGTCCACGACCCCGTGCTGCTCGAGGACGCAGAGTTCCGGGAGATCTTCTTGCCGCTGATCCGGATCGCGATGGAGCGCGACCGGCTCCACCGGGACCTCGTCGCGAAGCTCGAGCAGCTTCGGGCATCGCGGTTGCGGATCCTCGAGGCGGGGGACGACGAGCGGCGCAGGCTCGAGCGGAACCTGCACGACGGCGCCCAGCAGCGGCTCACCGTCGCGCTGCTCGGCCTCCGTACGCTGACCGCCGAGCTTGCGGACGACGAGGTGCTCGGCCCGCGAGCGCTGGACGCGCTCGGCGAGCTCGAGGGGGCAATCCACGACCTGCGCGAGCTCGCCCGGGGCCTCGATCCCCCGCTCCTCGCGCGCCAGGGCCTCGCCGCCGCGATCACGGCGGGTGCGGGGCGCGCGTCGCTGCCGATCCACCTCGATCTCGTCCTGCCGCGGCGCTTGCCGGCGCCGATCGAGGCGGCCGCCTACTACGTCTGCGCCGAGTCGGTCACGAACGCCGTCAAGCACGCGCACGCGGGGGGCGTGTGGCTCCGCGTCGTCGACGACGGCTCGTCGCTCACGGTGACCGTCCGCGACGACGGCGTCGGGGGAGCGTGCATCGAGTGTCAGGACGAGGCGACCGGTCTCGTCGGGCTCGTCGACCGGGTGGAGACGCTCGGCGGCACGCTCCGGGTCGTGAGCCCGGACGGGGCAGGGACGACGCTCACCGCCGTCTTCCCGGTGGACGTCGACGCGTAGCGCGATCCGGGCCGGGCGTACGCCCGGATCCTCACAGGTCCATCACAGCCCTCCCGTAGCCTGCCGCGATGCGCCCGTCGCCCCGCCGGCTCGTGCTCCTGCTCGCCTGCGTCGCGGCGGGGATCGTCCTGGCGCAGCCCGCCGCTGCCTCGATCGCGCCGCAGGCCGCGCCCGTCCCGTCGCTCGACCCGCGAGGCACGCAGGCCGAGTGGGAGAAGCTGGTCCACCGGCCGGTCTTCCGCACGTACGGCGTCGAGGTCGGCTGCCGGCCGCTCCACGCGGTCTTCTACGCGCAGACGGACTGGCTGCGCCTTGCGACGACACTCGCGGCGAACGCGTCACCCTGTGCGGAGTACTTCGTGTCGGTGCCTCCGGTCGTCGCGGACAAGACCAAGCCCCGACCCGATCAGGCGCCGCGGATTCGTGCGCTCGGGCCTACCATCCACGCTCTCGCGGAGATCCATTTCAGCGCCTGGCAGAAGTGGGTCGCGAGCACCGGCTCGTCCTGGTATCAGGCGGGGGTCGAGGCACGCCGGCGCATGGCTGCCGCGGGATACGACGTGTCGGCCGGCGACACGTGGGCGCTGAACGAGGTCTCGTCTGCCGTGCGCCGCGGCGACGGCAACGCCCGCGCGAACCTCCGCGAGCTCCTGCGCGGCCTCTACGACGCGGCGGGGGAGGGCCCGTCCACGCGCGGCGTCGTGTTCGTCGTCGGGATCGGCCAGCGGGTCGCAGAGGTCTCGACGTACAAGGCCCGTACGCAGGAGTGGCTCCAGGACGCCGCGTTCTGGTCCGACATGAACGCGTACGTCGGCGACTGGTCGCAGGAGGTCTACGGAGACGTCCGGAGCTACGCGGCACCCGGGGCGCCGCTCGAGAATCGCCGCGAGGCGCTCATCGAGTTCCTCCGCCACCAGGACCTGCTCGCGTCCGCGGGAGGCGCCGTGTCGGGCACGGCGAACGCATTCTTCGCCAACGCGGGCAGCGCGCTCGCAAACGCCGCGTGGCAGTGGGGCTCCGCGTACGGGTGGACGCTGGTCGACCAGACGCTGATGCAGCAGTACGTCTCCTCGCAGGTCTACGCGCTCCGCAACCACGGCGCCCGCGCCGGCCGGACGACCGACCGCTTCGGGTTCGCCTGGGCGCCGAAGAACGCGAACGCGCTCGCGCCGAACGACTTCACGCGCCAGACCGCCGCGGTGCTGGAACGGCTCTCGGCCGCGATCCGGGACTCCGGAGACGACACGCCGTCGGACCCGGGGATCGGGGCCTGCGGCGCCGCCGCACAGGGAACCTGGTGCGCGGGCGACCTCTCCGGGGCGGTGCTGACGCCTGGCTGGCGGACGTTCCGTTCCTGGTCGCCGACAGCGCTCGCGTTCGTCTCGCCGCCGCAAACGATCGCCGCGGGCGTCGTCTCCGGGCCGATCTCGCTCCAGGTGCAGATCGCCGGTGTCGCGGGGCGGCCGGCGGCGCCGGTCGCGGCGACGGTCGCGTCCTCGTCGCCGACCGGGACGCTCTCGACCAGCGCCGCGGGGCCGTTCACCCCGACGGTCGGGTTCGCGCTGCCGGCCGCAGCGTTCTCCACCGTCCAGCTCTACTACCAGGATCCCACGGCGGGCATCGCGACGCTGACGGCCTCGGCAGCGGGCCTCGTGGCCGGGACGCAGCAGCTCACCGTCGGCGGCGCGGCGCCGGTCTCACTCCGCGTCGAGCCGTCGGTCTCGACGCTCTTCACGGGCGGCACTGTCGCGTTCAGGGCCGTCGGGATCGACGCCTTCGGCAACGCGACACCGACGGCCGCCCTGTGGACGGCGTCCCCGGAGGGCATCGGCACGTTCTCGACGCCGTCGGGCGCGACGACGACGTTCACGGCGGGCACCACGCCCGGCGTTGCACAGGTGACGGCGACGATCACGACACCGGCGGGCACGCTGACCGCCACGTCGGCGGTGACCGTGACCCCGCCACCCGTCGTCCGTGTCGCCGCCGTGCGCTACGGCGTCGCGAAGAGGCAGCTCCACGTCTACGTCACCGTCGTCGACACGCGCGGCCGGCGGGTGCGGGACGCAGCGGTGACGGTCGCGCTCTACCGCAACGGCAAGGTCTACGGGCGAGCCGCCGGTTCGACGATCGCCGGCAGCATGACGTTCGCCAGGCCCGCGTCGGTCGGCGTGTACCGGACGAAGGTCACGCGTGTTCTCGCCGCGAACAGGACCTGGGACGGCGCGACCCCCGCCAACGCGTTTCTCAAGAAGCCCGTCAACAAGCCCGCGAAGAAGCCCGCGCCCCGGCGGCGCTAGCCCGCGTCGCGTCCCGAGCCTGCCTGACCGCCCAGCGCGCGAGCCCGAGCGTCGTCACCGCCCAGGCGCCGAGCGCGAACCAGACCATGATCTCCGAGAAGAGCTCGATCGGCCGGAAGTCGGAGGCGAGCGACAGCTTGTAGGTCGCCACCGCGTACATGCCGAGGGGGAACACGAGGCTCCACTACTGCGGCGAGTAGGCGAGCGGATAGCGGCAGACGACGTGGCGCCAGACGCCGAAGATCGCGAGCAGCGGGATCCACCACGTGGCCCACGCCCAGAGGATGAGCGTCGTCCCGTTGACGAACGGCTCCATCGCGA
Organism: uncultured Actinomycetes bacterium; assembly: GCA_963845965.1. GTDB lineage: Bacteria > Actinomycetota > Thermoleophilia > Gaiellales > Gaiellaceae > Gaiella. The sequence continues at coordinate 95,998 of CAWJUF010000004.1, forward strand.
CGAGGAAGGGAAGGTCGGGCTTCGACAGGATGAGGGTCGAGCCGGCGTTCGTCGCGATCGCCGACGCGCCCATCACGACCCAGAACAGCGGGTTCATGTCCGTCGGCTCGACTCGCAGGAAGAAGATCCGGTACGCGAAGAGCGTGACGAAGATCCCGTAGAGCGCAATCCCGATGCCCCAGAGAGCGTAGATCGCGACGAAGATCGTGTCCTCGAGCGACCCGAAGCGGCCGGCGAGCGGCGCGCCGAGCAGGACGAGCGACTCGGTGGCGACGATCGCGATCAACCAGCCGCCGTGGACGACGTCGGCGCCGCGCTCGCCCGCGTCGAACGTGAGGACCGCAAAGCTCCAGTACCCGAGCGCCAGCCAGACGGCGAGGGCGGCGAGCCACAGCACGAGCGCCGCGTGGTCGTGGCCGCGGACGTGAAGCTGGATGCCGAGCACGTCGCACGCCGCGACGAACGTGAAGAACCCGAACTCGCGGCCCGGGTCGACGAGATCGTCCCATACCGCGTGCGGGAAGGCGATCGCGCGCAGCGCGGCGAGGACGATCAGCGCGGGGAACGCGACGAGCGCGATCCCGTAGAGCGTGTCCGAGAGCCAGTCGTGCCCGAGGTAGAAGAACGCGTTCGAGACGATCCCCGTCGCCATCACGAGCGCGAAGTACCCCGGGTACATCCCGCGGAGGTCCTCGCGCAGCAATCCCGACCCTGTCGGCGACGGCGCAGGCACGACGGTCATCGGGCTCGAGTATCTCAGGGCGCGCCGTCGGTCGCGCCGCGTTAGAGTTCGGCGCTTCGCCGTCAACAGAGGGGAGCTTCACGTGAAGCGAGCTCTGATCACCGTGGCCGCGGTGGCGCTGGTGGCTGCGTCCGCCGCATACGCCACGAAGCCCGGCTCCGGGTCGAGCACCGGCAGCGCGCTGGTGTTTGCGCCGAATCCGGTGCAGGACCTCGGCATCCAGGGCCTCACCGACCAGAAGGACGCAGCGGATGCAGTGCCTCGAGCCGCATACCACGCTGTCACCCTCACCGACCTCGACGGCTCCGGCTATCTGCGCGGCGCGTGGGCCGTGATCCGCAGCGAGACGGGGAGCCCGGCGTACTCGCCGAGGAACATGTTCCTCTACGACCGGCATCAGGACGAGTTCGAGCAGGTGATGGCGTACTACTGGATCACCGAGGCCCAGAAGTACATCCAGTCGCTCGGGTTCGGGTCCACCCTGCGGCCGGTGAACATGCGGCCGCAGCGCCTCCGGATCAACCAGTGGGGCGTCGACAACTCGTTCGCGACCGACAAGCAGGACGAGATCCGGCTCGGCAAGGGCGGTGTCGACGACGCCGAGGACGGAGAGGTGATCCTCCACGAGTACGGCCATGCGATCCACTTCTCGCAGAGCTTCCAGTTCTCGACCGAGGAGGCCGGGGCGATCAGCGAGGGCTTCGGCGACTACTGGGCCGTGACCGTCTCCGAGGTGGTGCGGACGAGCCTCAAGCTGCCCGCGTCGCCCGATCCGGCGTGCGTGGCGGACTGGGACTCGACGTCGTACACCGCGGCGGAGCCGCACTGCCTGCGGCGCCTGGACGAAGGGAAGATGTACCCGGGCGATCTCGTCGGCGAGGTGCACGCGGACGGCGAGATCTGGTCGCAGGCGCTCTGGGACATCCGCAACGCGATCGGCAACGTGCAGGCCGACACGGCGATCCTGGAGGGCCAGTTCGGCTTCGACGGCGGCACGATGCCGGCACTCGCCGCGGACATCGTTGCTGCGGCCAAGCGCCTCTACGACCAGGGGGTGTCCGACAAGGTCACGGCCGCGTTCCAGGCCCGCGGCATCCTCTGAGCGAGCCTCGACGGGGCGCGGCGGTCTCGGCGACGCCGCGCCCCGATGCTTCAATAGTGGAAGAATCGGCTTGGCGCAGACGTTGACGCCGACACACTCGCCGGGCGCAGCGGCGCACGGCGTTCGAACCGGGAGGTTGGAATGGCATTGACGATCGGCGACACCGCACCGGACTTCGAGGCGGACTCGACCGAGGGACGGATCTCGTTCCACGACTGGATCGGCGACTCGTGGGCGGTGCTCTTCTCGCACCCGAAGGACTTCACGCCGGTCTGCACGACGGAGCTCGGCTACATGGCGCGCATCAAGCCGGAGTTCGACCGCCGCGACGTCAAGATCATCGGCCTCTCGGTCGACCCGACCGGTTCCCACGAGGGCTGGGCGCGGGACATCGAGGAGACGCAGGGCCATGCGCCCAACTACCCGATCATCGGCGACGCCGACTTCACGATCTCGAAGCAGTACGGGATGCTCGGGGCGGACGTCAGCGGCAACCCCGCCGACCGGACGGCGGCCGACAACCAGACCGTGCGCAACGTGTTCGTCATCGGTCCGGACAAGAAGATCAAGCTGGTCCTCGTCTATCCGATGACGACGGGACGCAACTTCGACGAGGTGCTGCGCGTGATCGACTCGCTGCAGCTGACCGCCGACCACAAGGTCTCGACGCCGGTCAACTGGCAGCCCGGCGAAGACGTGATCATCGCCGGATCGGTGTCGAACGACCAGGCGCGCGAGATCTGGCCGGACGGCTGGGAAGAGCCCAAGCCGTACATCCGCATCGTCCCTGCGCCGGCCACCCGCGTCGGCGACGGCGCCGCTGCGAAGTAGGGACACGCTCGTCCCCGGCCCGGCGCCCTCGTCGGGCCGGGGAGTGCGGCTAGCCGAACCGCGACGCCCGAACGCGTCTCCTAGGATGGACCGCGTGAGTGTCGCCGCGCAGGACGTCGCCGCGCAGCTCGAGCTGCATCGGCGCGAGCTGACGGGCTACTGCTACCGGATGCTCGGCTCGCCGTTCGAGGCCGAGGACGCGGTGCAGGAGACGATGCTGCGCGCGTGGAAGGCCTTCGACCGCTTCGAGGGCCGGGCGGCCCTCCGCTCGTGGCTCTACCGCATCGCGACGAACGTTTGCCTCGACATGATCGGCGGACGGGAGCGCCGCGCGCGGCCGATGGATCTCGGGCCGTCGCGCGAGCCGGTCGTCGCGAACCTGAACGCGCTGCCCGAGGTGACGTGGATCGAGCCGGTTCCGGACGCGTCGATCGTCCCGGACGGGGACCCCGCCGAGGTCACCGCAGCGCGGGAGACAGTGAGGCTCGCGTTCGTCGCTGCGCTCCAGCACCTCCCGCCGCGCCAGCGGGCGGTTCTCATCCTCTGCGAAGTGCTGCGTTGGAAGGCCTCGGAGGCGGCGGAGCTGCTCGACACGAGCGTGGCGTCGGTCAATAGCGCGCTCCAGCGCGCGCGGGCGACGCTCGACGCGAGCGACCTCGCGGCGGCGACGACCTCGCCGTCGGTCGAGCAGGCGGACGCGGAGCTTCTCGCCCGCTACGTCGACGCGTTCGAGCGCTACGACCTCGACGCCCTCACGTCGTTGATCCACGAGGACGCGACCCAGTCGATGCCGCCGTACGACTTGTGGCTTCGCGGCCGCGAGGACATCTTCACGTGGTGGTGGGGGCCGGGCATCGGCTGCAGCGGCTCCCGCGTGATCCCCGCGGTCGCGGCGAACGGCTCGCCGGCGTTCGGGCAGTACAAGCCGAGCGAGACCGGGACAGGGTTCGACGCATGGGCGCTCCAGGTGCTCGAGATCGAGGCGGGCTCGATCGTGGAGCTCACGTTCTTCCTCGACACCGACCGTGTGTTCCCCCTGTTCGGCCTGCCGCCGCGGCTCGAGGCGTAGTGCGGCGGGCGTCAGGGGCGTGGCTTCAGCCTCGCCCCTCTTGGTCGAAGCAAGGAGGGCGAGGCTGAAGCCACGCCCTTTCCAGCCCTTTCAGCCGGTCCCCGCTACCCGGGCAGGACGTCTTCGAGACCCATGAACACGACGAGGTCGAGGAGCTCCGCCGAGGCGTTGCGGAGGATCACGCGGCAGCGGTGACGGCGAGCGGCGAGCTGCAGGCGGGCGAGCGCGTCGACGGTGACGGCGTCCGGCTCGACGCCGCGCACGTCGCAGACCGCGATCTCGGCCGTGCTCGCCTCGAGGAGCGCGCAGACCCGGCGGGCGAGCCCGGGGAGGTCGCTGCGGTCGATCGGCCCGTGGACGGCGAGCTCGAGGGTACGCGGCGCATCCAGGGCCATCGGAGGTTCGACCGGCGTGGGCCGCGCAACTCATCGGTGCGGCGGCGATGAGTTCCTGCCGGTCGGGGCGTCCAACCCTCGACACCGATTCGCGACTCGCCGGAAGGAGACACCGATGACCATCGCCGACACCCGCACACGCTGGCTCGCGCTGGTCGTCCTCTGCCTCGGCGACCTGATGATCGTGCTCGACGTGACCATCGTCGGAGTGGCGCTCCCGTCGATCCGGGAAGACCTCGGCTTCTCGGAAGAGTCCCTCGCGTGGATCGTGAACGCCTACCTGCTGACGTTCGGCGGCTTCCTGCTCCTCGGCGGCCGGCTCGGCGACATCGTCGGCCACCGGAAGATGTTCCTGGTCGGGATCTCGCTGTTCACCCTCGCGTCGGTCGGCTGCGGCCTCGCGAGCTCCCAGGGGCTCCTGATCGCGGCCCGCGCGGTGCAGGGCGTCGGCGGGGCGATCGTCTCGGCCGTCGCGCTCTCGCTCATCATCACGCTTTTCACCGAGCCCGCCGAGCGCGCGAAGGCGATGGGCGTCTTCGGGTTCGTCGCCTCGGGCGGCGGCTCGATCGGCGTGCTGCTCGGCGGCGTCCTCACGGACGCGCTCGACTGGCACTGGATCTTCCTCGTCAACGTCCCGGTCGGCATCGCCGTCTTCGCGCTCACGCTCGTCCTGCTCCCGGCCGCGCGCGGTCAGGCGACAGGGCGGCTCGACGTCGCGGGCGCGGTGACGGTGACGGCCGCCTCGATGGTCGCCGTGTACGCGATCGTGAACGGCAACGAGGTCGGCTGGGCGTCCGCGCGGACGCTCGGTCTCCTCGCGGTCGCCGCCGTGCTCCTCGGGGTCTTCCTGCGGATCGAGTCGCGGGCCAGCGCTCCGCTCGTCCCGCTCCGGCTCTTCAGGCTGCGGAACCTCGCGACCGCGAATGTCGTGGGCATGTTGTGGTCGGCCGCGATGTTCGCGTGGTTCTTCCTGACCGCGCTGTACCTGCAGCTCGTGCTCGGATACAGCCCGCTCGAGGTCGGGCTCGCGTTCCTGCCGGGGAACCTGATCATGGGTGCGCTGTCGCTCGGCGTCTCGGCGAAGCTCGTGATGCGCTACGGGATCCGCGCGCCGCTCGTCGCGGGCCTCGGGATGGCCGCGGTCGGTCTCGTGCTGTTCGCGCGCGCGCCGGTCGACGGCTCGTTCGTCGTCGACGTGCTGCCCGGGATGGTCCTGCTGGGCGCCGGCGCCGGGATCGCCTTCAACCCCGTGCTGCTCGCCGCCATGAGCGACGTGCAGCCGGAGGAGGCCGGGCTCGCGTCCGGGGTCGTGAACACGTCGTTCATGATGGGCGGCGCCCTGGGGCTCGCCCTACTCGCGAGCCTCGCGGCCGCCCGCACGGACACCCTGAGCGCGTCGGGCGACGACGCGATCGAGGCCCTGAACGGCGGCTACCAGCTGGCCTTCCTCGCCGGCGCGCTCTTTGCCGCGCTGGCCGCGACGCTCGGCGGGGTGCTCTTCCGCGTCGGCCGGCCCGCGCCGGCAGACGCCCGCGGCGACGGCGTCGGCGCGCCGGCGACGGTGGACGCCGACTGAGGGGCTACGGCGCGTCGAGCACGTGGTCGAGCCAGGCGCGCACCGCATCTGCGACCGTGCCGAGGTCTGTGCGTAGCGCGTGGTCGGCGCTCACCACGGCGACGGTGCGCGCGTTGCCCGGCGGCGGGATCCCGAAGCGGTCGCGCTCGCCCTGCACGACGAGCGTCGGGACGGTGACCGCGTCGAGCTCTGGAAGGCGGCTCGGGCCGGGACGCTTGCCCTGGCGCGGGGACGGCTGGAGCGGGAAGGCGAGACAGAGGACGGCGTCCGCACCGGTCTCCCCGGCGGTGCGGCAAGCGACGCGAGCGCCGGACGAGCGGCCGCCGACGACCAGAGGGCCGCCGACGAGCTCGGCATCACGAAGGTGGTCGACCACCGCGATCCACGCGGCATCGAGCTGGTGGCCGGGAGCGGGGGAACGGCGCCCCGCGACGTGATACGGCTGCTCGACGAGCGCGGTCGAGACGCCCAGCGAGCGCGCGGCCCCGGCCGCCGTCACGAGGTCACGTGCTCCGACGCCGCCGCCGGCGCCGTGACCCAGGACGAGTGCGCCGCGCAGATCGGGGGCGGTGTCGAGATGGATGCGCGCGGGACCGTGCGGCGTGGCCACGTCGATCGCCATCCGGCCAAGCTAACCAGAGCCGTGTCGATCGCGGGGCCCGCCGTTCGTCACGATGACGGGAAGCATCCGCTCCCGACGAGACGAGAGGAGACGACATGGCGGGCAAGCCTGTTCACGTGGAGATCCCGGCGACCGACGCCGCGAAGGCGAGCGAGTTCTGGGGCGCGCTCTTCGGCTGGCAGTTCCAGGCGTTCGAGGGAGCGCCGTCCCCGTACCTCATGACGCGCTTCACGGACGAGAGCGGCGGGGCGATCTACGAGGACGCGTCCGATCGCGGGATGCGCGTCTACTTCGACGTCGACGACGTGGACGCCGGAACGGGCAGGGTGCGAGAGCTCGGCGGGGAGGCAGGCGACAAGATGCCCGTCCCCTCGATGGGCTGGTTCGCGCACTGCACGGACCCCTCGGGGAACGAGTTCGGCCTCTGGCAGAACGAGCCGTCGGCGTCGATGTGAGCCCGGGTCAGGCGGCCGCCGCGGTGAGCGGCGGCCGCAGCGCCCGCAGCGCCCGGCGACCCGGGTGAACCGTGAGCGCGGCGCCGACCAGGGCGGTGGCCGCCGCGCCGGCGCGCAGCAGGCCCGCGAGCAGAGCCACGGTCTCGGAGCCGCCGAGGACACCGTTGACGAGCAGCTCGGTCCCGACCGCGAAGACGATCGCCTCGACGAGCCAGACGCGCCGTGGGTAGAGCGCCGCCTGTTCGGCCGCGGGCCGGGCGGCCACCAGGCCCAGGCCGAAGAGCAGCTTGCCGAGGTGCCCGAGGGTCACGCCGCCCGCCCATCCGACGAGCAGCGCAACGACGTACGCCGTCAGCCGGGCCGACGACGCGTCCAACCCGAGAAGCATCCCGATCCCGAGGATCGCCGCCTGGGCGAGGAAGAACATCCCAGTGACGACGTGCGCGAGCGGCCCCTCGAGGCCGTCCATCCGGTGCTGCCGCCCGATCCGCGCCGTCAGCGCGGCGAAGATGGCGATCGCGCCGAGGACGAGCAGCGCGCCGGCCAGCATCAGCGGGCGTTCGCCGAGCGCGAGCCCCGCCACGAGGAGCCAGAGTCCGACCGTGAGGGCGAGCTCCTCGCGCGGTAGCCGCCGCCGCCCGCTCGCGGGAGCGAGCGAGAGCATCGGCGTGAGCGTCCGGCCGACGGTGACGATCAGGAGCGTCAGCCAGCCGAGCACGGCAAGGTTCAGGTGGATGCCGATCGCACGGTCGTGCGGAATGCCGAGCAGCGGCTGCGAGGTGTGGTAGGACCCTCGGCGTGCGAAACCGCGTCGCCGCCCCCATCGTGATCGGCGGCTCGCTCGTCGTGCTGGTGGCGACCGCGACGGTCGCGGTCGCGTGGCTGCTCTGGGCACGGGCCGACGACAGGGGACGCGAACAGGACGATCGCGCGGCCCAGACCGTCAACGAGGTGCTGCAGAACAGCCTCGGGAGGGTGCTCACGAGCCTCAGGGCTGCGGCCGGCCTCGTGGACGCGGGCGGCCAGGTGGACACCGAGAGCTTCCAGTCGTACGCACAGGCGGTCGGGTCGATCGGCGCCAGCGACGGCCTCGCGCTCGCGGAGATCGTGCGCGCCGGCGACCGGGCGCGCTTCGAGGCCGAGACCGGGAGGAGGATCTCCGAGCTCGCGCGTCCGGGCACGCTGCGTGCCGCCGCTCGGCGCGCGTCGTATGTCCCCATCGTCGCCGTCTGGCCGGAGGACGGCGAGAAGACCGCGCTGCTCGGGTTCGACCTGACGAGCGACCCGGTGCGCGGCGAGACGATCGACCGCGCGCGCGGCACACGGCGCACGATGTTCACCCCGGACATCCCGTTCGTAGTAGGGGGGCGCGGCTTTCAGGCATTCCGCCCCATCTATCCGCCAAACGAGGAGCAGGCCGCACCCGTTGGGTACGTGACGACGTGGTTCAGCAGGGAGGTCGTCCGAGCCGTCCTCTCGGGACTGCCGCCGGACGTCCGTACGCGCATCACCGTCGGTGACGCCCAGGTGTACGCCACGAGGGATGCCCCCGCCGACGGCGCCACCCGCTCGCTCGCGCTCGGCGGGCGCCGCTGGATCGTCACGGCGCGCGGCCAGACCGTCTCGCACGCCTCCTCGCTCGCCGTCCTCGTGGGCGGAGGGATCCTGGCGCTCATGCTCGGGGCGTTCACGTGGACGCGGATCTCGTCCGAGCGGCGGCTCGTCCGCGCACACGAGGCCGAGCGCGCGGCACGCGAGCGCTTGGAGCTCCTCGAGCGAACCTCGGCGCACCTCGGAGCCGCCGAGACGGCGCGGGAGGTGGCGGCCGCGACGGTTGCCGACCTCGTCGCCGCCGACATGGACGTCGCGGCGGTCTACGTCGGCCGTGTCGACGAGCCGGAGCGTCTCGCCGCGGAAGGCTCGCCGGGTGACCTTGCCGCGGCCGACGATGCCATGGCCGAGGCGATGGCGACCGGGCGGACCGTCAGAGAGAGACAGGCGCCGAGATACCGCGGCACGACCGGGCGCAACCCGCGCCGCTCGAGGCACTCCTCGCCGTACCGCTGCTCGGCGCCCGACGGGAGATCTCGGGCGCTCTCGTCGCCGGATCCCGTCGATCGGGATGGGTCGTGTCGGAGATGAGGCCCGTTGTGGTGGGGGTGGCGGAGCAGTGCGGGGTCGCCCTCGAGCGTGCGCGCCTCCGCTCGGTGGACGACGAGGCGCGACGCCGCGCCGACATCCTGCAGCGCCTCGCTGCGAGCCTGTCGGGGGCGGCGCTTCCCACCGAGGTCGCCGAAGCCAGCGTCCCGTATCTCTTCGAGGCGTTCGCTGCCGACCTCGCGACCGTCGGTGTTGCCGCAGGCGACGACGTGCGCACGCTCAAGGTTCCGGCCGGCCTCGACCGGGACGCGTGGCGCTGGAGGCCCGTGCCGCGCGAGACATCGACACCGACGGCCGACGCGATGCGGGACCGCCGCCTGATCGAGATCCACGGGCGCGCGAGGATCCACGAGGCGTATCCACCCGAGGTCGAGCAACTGCTGGCGGGAGTGGCGTCGATGGTGGTCGTGCCGTTCCCGCGCGCCACGGGAGCGGTCGGAGTGGCGTTCCGCGACGACCGTCAGCTCACGTACGACGAGCGACGGATGCTCGACGAGATCGCCGAGGAGCTCACGCGCTCGCTCGAGCGTGCCGCGCTGCTCGAAGCTGAGCGCGACGCGCGGCTCCAGGCGGAGCTGATGGAACGGCACGCCGCGCGGCTCTCCGCCGCCATCACCGCCGCGGAGGTGGCTGCGGCCACAGTCGCGGAGATCGGGGCCTTCGGCGCAGACGCCGTGTTCGTCTGGTCGCTCGGTGAGGAGTCAAGCCTCGAGGTGCTGGCGGCGACCGGTGTCCCGCAGGACACGAGCGCTCGGTTCGGCGTGTACCCGCTCGAGCGCGCGGGGCTCGTCTCGGATGCGATGAAGCGGCGGTCACTCGTCGCGGTCGGGTCGGGCGAGGAGTACGACACCTTGTATCCCGCCCTTGCGGAGGAGCGGAGGAGGCTGGGCCTCGAGTCTCTCGTCGCGCTGCCGCTCCGGACGTCCAGAGGGGACGTCATCGGTGCGATCTTCGCGGCATCGAAACGCACGCGCTGGATCTCTGCGGAGCGCCGGCCGCTGGTCCTCGGCATTGCCGAGCAGACCGGAGTCGCGCTGGAGCGGGCGCGGCTCCAGACAGAGGCCGAGCGCGTCGCCGAGGACAACTCCTTCCTCGCGCTCTTCGCCGAGTCGCTCGAGCGCGAGACGACGGTGAGCGGGCGCGCGCGGCGCATCGTGGAGGAGCTGATCGAGGGACGCGCGACGTTCGCCGCGGTCCATCTCGTCGACGAGGAGGGCGCGGTCGAGGAGGTCGCGAGCGGCGGCTCACGACCACTGGAGCTTGTGGACGACACGCGTTGGGGCGAGTTAGTGGAAAGCGCGGCGTCGGGCGGGCGCGCACCGAGCCCCGGCGCAAACCCGTCGCTCCTGGTTCTCCCGCTTCGAGCGCGTGGGCACGGTCTCGGCGCCCTGACCCTCCGCATCGCGGCGGGCGCCGACTGGAAGCCCGTGATCACACCGACCCTCGCGCGCGAGATCGCAGGCCGGGCCGCCCTCGCACTCGACAATGCACTTCTGTACGAGCGAGAGCGCGGCGTCTCCCACACCTTGCAGCTCGGCCTGCTCGGCGGCGCGCTTCCCGACTTCGAGAAGATTGTCCTCACCCCCGCCTATAGGGCCGGCACGGCTGCGCTCGAGATCGGCGGCGACTGGTACGACGCCTTCTCCCTGCGGTCAGGGTCCGTGGGGTTCGTCGTCGGCGACGTGGTCGGGCACGGGCTCGAGGCCGCCGTCGCCATGGGTCAGCTGCGAGGAGCGGTCAGCGCCCTCGCGCAGACGTCCGCACCGAACGAGCTGCTGGACAGACTCGACGCGTTCGTCGAGAACGTGCCATCGGCGGCGACCGCGACGCTCGCGTTCGTCGACCTCGACCGCGAGACCGGAGACTTCCGGTACGCGTGCGCAGGTCATCCTCCGCCGCTCGTGGTCTCGCCCGACGGCCGGACGCGATACCTGTGGGACGGCCGCTCCGCTCCGCTCGGGTCGATGCTCGGGGACGGGCGCGAGCGACGCGCCGGAGCACCTCGCCGAAGGCGAGACGCTCGTCCTGTACACGGACGGCCTGGTCGAGCGCCGCGCGGAGAGCATCGACGCCGGCCTCGAGCGCCTCGCTGACGTCGCTCGGTTGAGCGCTCTGGGTGCCGCGGCGCTCGCGGACGACATCTGCGACGCGCTCGTCGACGCACGGGACCAGCACGACGATGTTTGCGTTCTGACGATTCATCGCATCCCTACGGCAGTCATGTTCAGTCGTTCGCTCCGTGCTGCACCTGCCGAGCTCGTCGATCTCCGCGAGCACCTACGCGGCTGGCTGGAGGAGAACGGCGTGGAAGAGGACATGGAGCGAGGGGTCGTCCTTGCGGTCTCCGAGGCGGCGGCGAACGCCGTCGAGCACGCCTACGCCTGCGACGGCGCAGGCGTCGTGACCGTCATGGCCTGCCTCGCGGGCGATCGGCTCGAGATCGCGGTGCGCGACGAGGGAGAGTGGCGCGCGCCGCGGCACGACACCGAACGCGGTCGCGGCCTGGCGATCATGCGAGCGATCGTGGACGAGGTGTCGATCGAGCACGAGGCGACGGCTACCGTTGTGCGCATGAGCCAGCGGACGCGCGAAACCGCCTCGGCGTGACAGGCGACGAACAGGGCATCGTCGAGATCACGCGCGACGACCGGGAGGGCGTCGACGTCATCCGGATCGGCGGTGAGGTCGATCTGACGAACGCGGACGCCGTGCAGGCTGCGGTGGAGGCGACGCAGTCGGCTTCCGTCGTGCTCGATCTCACGCGCGTCGCATACCTCGACAGCTCGGGGATCAGGGCGATCGACCGCGGTCACAGGCATCTCGCCGCCGGACGCCGTGCGCTCCTCATCGTGTCGCCGCCCGACACGGCCGCGGACTGGACCTTCCGGGTCGCCGGGTTCAAGTCGGAGCTCCTCGTCACGAGCCTCGACGCTGCCCTGACCACCGCGGTGGCGGCTCCCGGCACTCGCTGACCTTCCCCTCTCGTCCCTCTCGCGCGCGCATCGCACTCCGTGCTGTTTCACGGAAAGGGCGTCGGGGTACGGGGTGGGTGTGTCCGAACACGGGAACCCGAACCCAGACGCACGCCCGCGCCGGATCGACACCTCGACCGAGACCGATCACCCGACCGACGCAACGCTCGCCCGTGGGCGGCGATCGGAGACGCCGTTGCTTCTCGTGGGAGGGACGGCACTCGTCGTGTGGACGGTGGCAGTGCTGGTCGCTGGCGTCGTGCTCGTCATCTGGTGGCTCGGCTGAGAAAGGAGTGCGCTAGAGCATGTACATCGGAGTAGGAACGCTCGTCGTCATCCTCATCATCATCCTGTTGATCATCCTGCTCTAGGAGGTTGCAGGGACTCGCTCGGGCGTGCGGCGTCAGGCCGCGCGCCCCGCCTTCCTGGTGGGATGCGAATCGACGTGGCGTGAGAGCATCCGCGTGATCTCCTTGCCCGTGACGCGTCCCTCGCAACGGTCGAGGACGCGTTGGCCTTGGAGCAGGACGAGGGTCGGCACAACCGTGACGTCGAGCGCCCTCACGAGCTCCGCGTTGTGGTCGGCGTCCACCTCGACCACCCGCAGCCGCTTCTTCTGCGTCACGCCGAACCACGCGACGAGGCTCGACATGCGTCGCGCTGGGCCCGACCGCCGGTTCGAGAAGAACAGCAGCAGCGGGCGCTCGTCCCGCCGGGTATCTCGCTGCATGCGTTGCATACGACTCGGATACCACGTGACCGAGGTCGGGAAACGCGCGTTTTGCGAGGTGACGCGTCGGGTAGCACCGGCGTCGTGGGGAGCGGCTCGACCGTTCGAGGAGTCGGGCGAGCCGCGGGAGGGGGTCGGAGTGCCGGCCCCCTCCTCTTTGCCCTCAGCCGCGGTGCACGGCCCTCAGACGCGGTGCACGGCGGGTTTCCGTCGCGCCGTCAAGGGGTATCCCCATGAACGGCGGAACTGCCTTTCGAGACAGCGAACAAGGGGTGAGCAATGGGTATCGGCGTGAGTCTGGTGTTGATCGCGGTAGGCGCAATCCTGACCTGGGCGGTGACGGCGACGGCGTCGGGTATCGACCTGAACACGGTGGGTATCATCCTCATGGTGGTCGGGGCGGTGGGCGCCCTCATCTCACTGATCTTCTGGTCGAGCTGGGGCGGCTTCGGCGGCACCCGGCACGAAACCGTGATCCGCGACGACCGGGTCGTCGAGCGCTGATCCGAGCCTTACCGATCCGCCCGGAGGCGCCCATGCGGCGCCTCCGGGCATGATGGGCCGCAATGGGCGATCATTTCGAGGTGTTGGACGGCAGGTGCGTCGTCACGCTCGCGGGCGAGCTGGACGCGCACGACGCGCCGCGACTGCGGGAGCTGTTCGCGGCAGCGGTCGACGACGCGGGCGGCGGCCGGCTGCTCCTCGACCTCACCCAGGTGTCGTTCCTGGACTCGACCGTCCTCGGGTGCATCGTCGGCCTGCTCCGGCGCGCGAGGGAGGCGGACGGCGACCTCGATGTCGTGCTTCCGCGCGGGAACGCCGAACGGATCTTCCAGATCACGGGGCTGGACACGATCCTCACCACGTACCCCACCCGTGCCGCCGCGCTCGAGACCTGACGTCGAGGCGGTCGCGGCGGGTTCGTGCAAGGAGGTGTCGATTCCCGCCGGTCGGGGTACCGACCCCAATCGCACGTCCGCCCATCCGCGCGGGCAGCGAGCGAGACGCACGGCGGGACCACCCTCCTCCGCGCCTGCGGCCCGCTCGCTGTCGCGCGGGGCCGGGCGGAAGGCCGTCTTGCTAGCTGCGCGACGCCGAGGCGTCCGAAAGCTGCCGTCGCATCCGGACCGTCGTCCCGCGGCCGTCCGGGCCCGCCCCGATCTCCACCTCGTCCACGAGCGCGTCGATGATGGCGAGTCCCATCCCGCTCTCGGACAGCTCGACGGGGGGGAGGCCCTGTGGGACTACGGTCGGCATGCCCGGCCCGTCGTCCTCGACCCGTATCTCGATCGCGTCGTCGTCGACCGTGTAGCGCACGCGGACCACTCCTTCCCCGGCGGACTCGGCGTGGCGGATGGCGTTCCCGCACGCCTCCGTCACCGCGAGCTTCAGGTCCGCGAGCGTCGAGGAATCCACGGGCACCTCCCGGGCGATCCCCGCCAGTGCGAGCCGGACGAGGATCAGGTACTCCGTCCGCGCCGGGACGGTGAGTGTCACGACGTCCACGCTCATGCGAGGTTCCCCGGCACCGAGTCCTCCAGCCGACCGTGCATCATGTGAAGAGCCTTGCGCAACAGGCGGGAGACGTGCATCTGCGAGATGCCGACGCGCGCGGCGATCTCGGATTGCGTCAGCCCCTCGAAGAAGCGCAGCTCGACGATGAGGCGCTCCCGCTCGTCCAGTGCCTCGAGCCCCGCCTCGACGAGCGCGCTGTCCTCGACCTCGGCGAAGCCCTCGTCGTCGGCGCCGACCACGTCCTGCATCGTGTCCTCGCGCCCCTCGTTGCCCAGAGGCTGCGAGAGCGAGAGCGTCGAGTAGGCCTCCCACGTCTGGAGGGCTTCGATCACGTCTTCCTCCTCCGTGCCGGTGACCTTTGCAAGCTCGGAGATCGTCGGCGGACGCCCGCGCTGGGCCGTCTCGGCCTCGATCACGCGGTTCAGCTTGGAGCTCAGCTCCTTCATCCGCCGAGGGACGTGAAGCGCCCAGGAGCGGTCGCGGAAGTGACGCTGGATCTCGCCGACGATCGTGGGGACCGCGTACGTCGTGAACTGGACCTCCCGCGACGTGTCGAAGCGCTGGATCGCCAGGAGCAGGCCGATCGAACCGACCTGCACGAGGTCCTCGTGCGGCTCGCCGCGCCCCGAGTAGCGTCCGGCGAGGCTGCGGACGAGCGGCATGTACCGCTCGACGAGCTCGTCGCGAGCCTTCTCGTCCCCGGCCCGGTACGCCTCGATCAGCGCGACGAAGTCGACGTCCTGCGCCACGGTTCAGGCCCCGTCGCGGCCGGGAGCCGTGACCCCGAGCTCGATCGCTGCGCCGTCCTGCGTGCCGGCCGGCACCTCTGCGACCGTGTCGACGAGGCGCGAAAGCACGCGGCGGAGCCCTCCGTCGTCGAGTCGCCCAGGCGGGAACGACCCGACCCGGACGACGAGCGTGGTCGGGCTCGCGTCCGTCTCGATCGTGACCGTCTCGCCGAGAACGTCCTGCATGAGGAGGCTGTCGACCGCGAGCAGCAAGTCGTCGACTCGGTCGACCGGGAGCTCGAAGCGCGCGGCGACGCCGCCGATCACGAGCATCGCCACGTCGGAGAAGCCCCGTCTCGCGGGGATCTCGACGGTTGTGCGCGCCGCTTCGCGGCCGATCCGACACGGCGGTCACGTCGTCTCGTCAGTCTCCGGCCGCCGCGAGCGCCGACTCGAGCGTCTCGTGCAGGGCGAACACGCGATCGAGGAGCGTGATCTCGAAGATGCGGCGGATGTGCGGCGAGCGGCAGACGATTGCGAGCCGGCCGCCGTTCGGGCGCAGGCGCTTCACTGCGCCGAGCAGGACGCCGAGCGTCATCGAGTCGACGAACGTCGCGTCGGACAGGTCCACGACCAAGCCCGACGCACCGTCGTCGATCGCCTCCGTGAGCGCGTCGCGCAACGCGGGCGCGGTGTGGAGATCGGCCTGCCCGTGGACGGCGATGACGGGAATCGGCGAATCCGCGTCGACGCGTTCGACCCCGAAGTCGGTCGCATCCACGTCGCTCATGGTCCGTCCGTCATCTGCACGCATAGTGGCCCCTACCCAGAACCGAGCCGGGCCAAACCTATCGCCCCCGCCGGCCGTCAGCGACGCCCTCCGAGCGCCCGCGCAAGCTCGGCCTTGGTCATCTTCGAGCGGCCCTCGATTCCCCGTTGCTTGGCCTCCTCGTACAGTTGCTCCTTTGTGCGACCGCGAGGGCCGCTGCGGTGGGAGCGAAGCCCGCCCCGGCGTCCGGACGAGATGTCCTCACGCGAGAGCCGCGACGACTCGCGCGCCTCGCCGTGGCGCGCGCGCTCCTTGTTGACCGTCCGGGCCGCGATCTCCTCGGCGGTGTCCTCGGACTTCCCCTGACGCTTCACCGATTGCTTGATGTGCTCGTACTGCCGGGCTCGCTTCGTCCCCTTCTTCACTCCCCGTGGCGGCACCTCGTGCCTCCTTCCGTTCCGGGTTTCTCGGGATGATCCGCCCGTACCCACGTCGATGGCGGCGGAAACACGACCGCCTTGACGGCATTCGTCAGGTAGACGTCGTCCTCCGGCAGTCCCACCTCCTCGAGCAACTCCCGGAGGAGTGCCCCGGCAGGGCCCACGAACGGCCGGCCGCGCCGGTCCTCGACGTCCCCGGGCTGCTCGCCGACCATCATGATGCGCGCTGTCGCGGGTCCTTCGCCGAAGACGACGTGCGTCGCGTCGCGCCAGAGGCCGCACCGCCGGCAGCCACCGGCCTCGTGGCGCACGTGTGCAAGCGTGGTCACGTGCGTCCCGTAACCCGGCACGCGCGGCGCGAAACCTTTACGCAACTCTCGACCCGCTCGAGGATTCGCTGCTCGCCGCGGCCGTGGTGAGTAGCCGCTCTCAGCTGCCTGCTGTGCGGGGGATGAAGCTGATCTGACCGTTGGCCTCGACGATGGCCCATTCGACGTCGTCGAGGGAGCCGATCTGCTGCAGTCGAGCCGCGCTCGCGACCTCCTCGAGCGTCAGGCGCTCCGCGCGCATGTTGTGACGACCGGCGTGCCGTGCTCGACGACCACGAGCGGGGCCGCCTCGAGCACCTTCCGCAGCGACCTGAAGCGGTAGCTGAGCCAGGATGTCGCGATCGCGAGCACCGAGAAGGTCCCGACGGCGAGGACGAGCCCGGTGAACGACATGTCGCTCTGGGTGACGCCCTGCTGCACGAGGTCGCCGATCACCACGATCAGGATCAGGTCGAACGGCTCGAGCGTCGAGAGCTCGCGTCGCCCGGTGACGCGGAGCAGCAGGAAGATCAGCGTGAACGCGGCGACGGCACGGAGCACGATGTCCATCGACTCACCTCAGGGAAAGACGGTGACCGTCCGGTCGACCGTGGCGATCGTCCTGCTCCCGTCACGGAGCGCGACTCCCTGGTCCCGACGGCCCACGGTGGTGGGGTTGGCCTGGAGGTAGAGGTAGACGGTGAGGACATGGCCCGCGGCGAGCGGGTCGAACTCGAGCGCGACGCGACCGTTGTCGCTCCGGCTCGAGATGGGTTCCGGCTGCATGCTGTTGACGGTGATCGCGTCCGACCAGCCGGGATCCAGCACGAGCGTCGGCTTACGGAGCGGGGTGTTCGCCCTCACCTCGAACTTCCCCTGGAAGAGCAGCCCGCTCCGGAGCGCGGCGGGGGCGGAGACGCTGAGCGTCGCCTCGTCACCGCCCGCCGTCTCGACGACGGGATGCTGGCCGAACGCGTTTGCGAGGCCGGCGAGCGCCACGGCTGCGAGGATCGCGACGACCACCCATCTGATCGACCGCTTGACGAGGTGACGGTCGTCGCGGTGCCGTGCGAGCGTGATGCAATCGGGCGTGCGCGCCGTGCCGGGCACATGGGCGTTGTCCCCCACCGAGACGCGCGCAAACGGCCGCCGCGGGCGCATGTCTCGCGTATACCCAGGTAGGGTACTCG
This sequence comes from uncultured Actinomycetes bacterium, assembly GCA_963845965.1. GTDB lineage: Bacteria > Actinomycetota > Thermoleophilia > Gaiellales > Gaiellaceae > Gaiella. Next base: position 113,602 of record CAWJUF010000004.1, read on the forward strand.
AGTGAGCAATGCGCATGTGGATCGGCACGAAGGCTCGCTCGACCGCGTGGCGGCGCTCGCCACGCTCCACTGCCTGACGGGATGCGCGATCGGCGAGGTGCTCGGGATGGTGATCGGCACCGCAGTCGGCCTCGGCAACCCGGCGACAATCGCGCTGTCGGTGCTCCTGGCCTTCCTGTTCGGCTACGCGCTGACCATGCTGCCGCTCCTCCGCGCCGGGCTCGCGTTCTCGGTCGCGCTACCGCTCGCCTTCGCGTCCGACTCCTTCTCGATCGCGGTGATGGAGATCGTCGACAACGGCGTCCTGCTCGCAGTGCCAGGCGCGATGGACGCCGGCCTCGGCGACGCGCTCTTCTGGGGCTCGCTCGCCTTCTCACTCGGGGTCGCCTTCGTCGTCGCCTTCCCGCTCAACCGGTACCTGATCGCGCGCGGCCGCGGGCATGCCGTCGTCCACGGCGCCCATCACGGGCACGACGGCGCACCGGCGCCGCCTACCGGCTCGAACGGGAGGCTGATCCTGCTTGGCGCCGCCTCGATCGTCGTCACCCTGGTCGTCGCGACCGGCAGCGCGCTCGTCGTCGAGTCCCGTCGCGGGGACGACCACGCGGAGGACGCCCACGGCGTGCGCCTACGTAGCGTCGCGGCGCCGAGCACGACCGCGAGCAGCGTGCAGCCGACGAGCACGGCGATGTCGACCGCGAGCCGCCGGTCGTAGGAGCCAGACGGCAGCGAGGTTTCCTGCCGTAGACGTCCTGGGTACCTGGTCCTCGATTCCGTGTCGTCCGCAAGCCGCAAGGAGGCAGTGATGCCCGACAAGCGACCGAGCGTGAAGAACGAGAAGCAGTACGAGGCGCTGCAGGACAAGGGGATGTCGAAGGAGCGCGCGGCGAAGATCGCGAACTCTCCGGGCGCGTCGAGCCGCGGCGGGAAGAAATCCGGCTCGGGGGGCGACGCACGCCAGGGCGGCACGACCGCGCAGAAGAAGGCGGCCGGGCGCAAGGGCGGCAAGGCGACCGCGCGCAAGCGCTCGTAGGGGCCGTCGTGCCGAGAGCAATCTGGTCCGGCTCGATCTCCTTCGGGCTCGTCAACGTGCCGGTTCGGATGTACAGCGCGGTCGACGAGCAGGACGTCCACTTTCACCTGCTCCACGAGAAGGACGATTCGCGGATCGGCTACGAGAAGGTCTGCAAGAAGGAGGGGAAACCCGTCGCCGACGACGAGATCGTCCGGGGCTACGAGGTGTCGGAGGGCGAGTACGTCTACGTCACCGACGAGGATCTCGAGGCCGCGGCGGGGGAGAGCTACCGCTCGATCGACATCCAGGATTTTGTCGACGCCGACGAGGTCGACTCGATCTACTTCGAGCGCTCGAGCTATCTGGGGCCGGCCGCAGGCGGGGAGAAGACCTACGCGCTGCTCGTGCGGGCCATGGAGGACTCGGGGCTGGTCGGCATCGCGACGTACGTGATGCGCGACAAGCAGCAGCTCGGGTGCCTTCGCATCCGGGACGGGCTGATCGTCCTCGAGAAGATGTTCTTCGCCGACGAGATCCGCCCGACCGACGACATCGCCCCGCCGAAGGCACGCGTCGGCAAGCAGGAGCTCGCGACGGCACTTGACCTCATCGACCGCTTCCGCGGGACCTTCGAGCCCGAGAAGTACGAGGACACGTATCGCACGGCGTTGCTCCGCGTGATCGAGCGCAAGCGCAAGGGCAAGGAGGTGCACGTCGAGCCGCAGGCGAAGCGCGAGGCCCCCAGCGACCTGCTCGAAGCGCTGCGGGCGAGCGTCGAGGCGCACAGCGGAAACGGAAAGCGCGGCTCTCGCCCGCGCAACGGCGCACTTCCCGAGCTGAGCAAGGCGGAGCTCGGGAAGCGCGCCCGCAAGGCCGGCATCGAGGGCCGCTCGACGATGACGAAGGACGAGCTGGTCGACGCGCTCGACTCGGTGTAGCTCACGTCAGGTGTCCGGTCAACCCGTCGATGCTTGCGTTGCCTGACCCGAGGACGCCGGTCGAATCTATCGTCTCCCTCGTGAACGGGCCGACGATCGAGAGCGAGATCGACCGGCTGTACGGGCTGCCGCTCACGGAGTTCACGAAGGAGCGCGACGCCCTCGCGCGACGCCTTCGCGCCGAGGGAAGTCGCGACTCCGCCGCCACGATCGCCGAGCTGCGCAAGCCCGTGCTCGCGGCGTGGGTCGTGAACCGGCTCGCGCGGGAGCAACGAGAGGACGTGAAGGTGCTCGTCGGCGCGGCGGCCGAGATCCGAGCCGGGAAGCCGGGGGCGGACGATCGCTTCCGGGCTGCGGCAGACGAGCTCGTGCGCGCGGGCCGTGCGGCGCTCGCCTCCGCCGGTCGCCCCGCAACGGACGCCGTCGTCCGCGACGTCGCGACGACCCTCCGGGCCGCGGCCGCCGCGGAGCCCGAGCTGCTGCTCGGCGGGCGCCTGACCGAGCTGGTCGAGGCGACGGGGTTCGAGGCGATGGCCGGGGCGGCGCCTCGGCGTCGCGAGCCTGCCCGCCGTCAACCGAAGCAGCCGAAGCAGCCGGCGGGGCCTGACCGCGCGCGCGTCCAGGCGGCGCGCAAGGCTGTTGCCGCGGCCCGCGACGAGGCACGCAGGCTCGGGCGGGCGGCCGACGCAGCCGAGCGGGATGCGCGCCGGCTCCGCGCCGACGCGGACGCAGCCGACAGGAGCGTCGGCGACGCCGAGGCGGCTCTCGCGCGGCTGTCCGACTAGCGCTGGAGGCCGAGCACGAACTCGCGCTCGCCGCCCTGCCACGTCACGTGGAGCGAGTCGGCGACGCGTCGCAGCAGCGAGACCACGGCCGCGTTGTCGCCGCACACCGTGGCGACGAGCTCGGTGATCCCCGCTGCGCGCGCGTCGGCCGCGAGCTCGCGCGCGAGCACCGATCCGATGCCGCGGCCCTGATGCTCGTCGGCGACCTCGAACGCGATCTCCGCCGACCGGCCGGCGCGCACGAGCCGCGCCATCCCGGCAGGCCGGGAGTCGCGCTGGACGTAGGCGACGAGGACGTGGTGATCGGCGTCGACGCGAGAGAGCGCCGCGAGCTCCGCCTGGGCGAGCCGTGGCTTCGCGCCGCAGAACCGTCGTTCGCGCGAGCGTGACCCGAGCCGCGCGAACAGGGCAGCGACCGTATCGGTGTCGCCGTCGCGCAGCTGCCTGACCGTGATCCCGCCCACGTACCGTGCGTGCATGTGAGGATGATCAACGAACCAAGGGCGTCGAGACTTCCCCGCGACGGGCCATCTTCTTGACATGGCCCGTCCGGGCCACTACGATCGCGGGTGATGGAGCAGGATGTCCGCTTCACGGAGCTCGACGGGCGCCGGATCGCGTACGCGAGCGCCGGCGAGGGCCCGCTCCTGCTCTTCGGCGGCCGATGGGTGTCGCACCTCGAGGAGGAGTGGGACGACCCCGACGCGCGCGCATTTTTCGAGGGGCTCGCGCGGACGCACCGTGTCGTCCGCTACGACCGGCTCGGCGCAGGCCTCTCCGACCGTGCGCTCGAGCGTCCACCGACCCCGGAGAGCGAGGCCGCGCAGCTCGCCGCAGTGCTCGACGCGTTCACCGACGGCCCCGCGACGCTGTTCGCGTGCTCGTGCGCCGGTCTCGCGACCGCCCGCCTTGCGACCGAGGCGCCCGAGCGCGTGCGGAGGATCGTCTTCTTCGGCGGCTACGCGTCGCGCGACGACATCCCGGACGCGACGCGCAGGTCCCTCGTCGACTTCGCGCGCGTCAACTGGATCCTGGCCGCGCAGATGCTCGCGGGACTCTTCGTCCCGCACGGGGGCGGCGAGGAGATCGAGGCGCTCAGCCGCTACCAGCGCCGTGCGGCGAGCGCCGACGTCGCCGCCGCGTTCCTCGAGCTGGATCTCTCGTCGGACGCCCGGCCGTTTCTCCCGGGCGTGACGGCACCCGCGCTCGTGCTTCACCGTCGCGGCGACCGCACGGTGCCGATCGGCCGCGGGCGCGAGCTGGCGTCGCTTCTTCCGAACGCCCGCTTCGTCTCCCTCTCGGGCGACTCGCACCTCCCGTGGAAGGACGATCAGCGGGACCTCCAGCGCGCGCTCGCGGGGTTCCTCGACGATGCCGCGCCCACGGAGGCGAACGGCGCGTCGCCGCTCAGCCGGCGCGAGACGGAGGTGCTGCGCCTGGTCGCTGCAGGGCTCTCGAACCGCGAGATCGCCTCGTCGCTCGTCCTCAGCGAGCACACGGTGCACCGCCACGTCGCCAACGTCCTGCGCAAGCTCGCGCAGTCGTCGCGCGCCGCGGCAGCCGCCTATGCCACGCGCGCGGGGTACATCTAGACGGTTACGGCGGTTCGCCCGACCGTCGCCTACGCGGCGGCCGGCAGCCTCCTGTACGACGCCGGAAAAGCCCTGGCGCCAGCTTGGGTGGCGGAGCGTCTAGCCGAGCTCGCGCTTCGCTTTCGCGTCCGACGCCCTCGCGGCTCGCGGGGTACGTTGCGGGCGCCGTGTCCGAGATGAAGCGCCGAATGCTCGCGGGAAAGCTGTACCTGGCCGACGACGCCGAGATCCAGGCCGGCCTGGCTCGCGCGCGGAAGCTCGTCGAGCGCTACAACGCGATCCGGCACGACGACCAGGCCGCGCGCGATCGGCTGCTGCGCGAACTGCTCGGCGAGGTGGGGGAGGGCGTCGTCGTGACGCCCCCGTTCCGCTGCGACTACGGCAGCCACATCACGATCGGCGCGCGGACGTTCGTCAACTACGACTGCGTGCTGCTCGACGTCGCGCCGCATCCGGATCGGTGCCGCCTGCCAGCTCGCGCCGCGCGTCCAGCTCCTCACCGCGACCCACCCGATCGACCCCGAGCCGCGCCGCCTCGGCTGGGAGTCGGCCGAGCCGATCGCGATCGGCGACAACGTCTGGCTCGGGGGCGGTGCGATCGTCTGCCCGGGCGTGACCGTCGGCGACGACACCGTCGTCGGCGCCGGCGCCGTCGTCACGCGCGATCTCCCCGCCGGGGTCGTCGCTGCCGGCGTCCCCGCGCGCGTCCTCCGGGAGATCGGGGAGCGCGACAGGATCGCGGTGCCCGACGTGGAGCCCGGCTAGCCCTGGCCCCACTGGGGGAGCCACGCCCTCGAGGGCGGTCAGGCGGCCGCGCTCAGATCGGCGAATGGGGGAGCCCCGTCGGTCTCGACCGTCTCGCGGAGGCTCGTCAGCACGCGATCCCAGTCCCGCTCGGAGGCCGCGTAGCAGCCGAGCTCGCGGTCGAGACCCGCGTGGCGGAAGGCGAGTGTCGTCGCCGCGGCACCCCGCTCGCTGAGCCGGAACTCGAGGATCGTTCCTCGCCACTCGGGATGATCGCTGTGACCGAGGCACGTCCACTCCACGAGCGCGGGTGCCCGCGCGCGCTCGACGCGCAGCTCGATCGTGGTGTCGGACGCCGGAAAGCCCAGCTCGAACCGGGTACCGGGCGCGAGCGACCCGCTCACGATCGGGGTCCACCACGACGTGAGCCCGTCGGACGTGGCGATGGCCGAGAAGACGCGCGCCGGCGGCGCGGCGAGCATCAGCTCCGCGGTGTACTCGTGTTCGGGCGCCACGCCGTTCGGCGCCTCGCTGTTCCTTCCCACGGTCGAGATCCTCCGCCGAGGGCCGCCGGTCGCCCAGCGGGCAGCCCGAAGCACGACGGTACGGTTTCCCGTACCTCGTCGAGCGGCCGTCGCTCAGGCCGTCGCGGGGCGAAACGCGGCCGCGGAGCGCCGCGCCCGCGTGCCGGTGCGCCGTACCGGGGCGACCCGCTCGCGCCGGCACGAGATCGTGTCGCTGCCGCCGAGCTCGAGCGTCAGCGACGAGGCGTCCGCCGCGACGACCAGCGCGCTCGTGCCGATCTCGTGGATGCGGTCGCCGGCCCGAACCTCCGCGAGGAGGTAGACGACCTCGCCCGGTGCGATCGGCGCGTTTCCCATTGCTAGTGATGACGTCGAGCGCCGGCGTTCGGTTCGCCTCCCAAACGCTTTCCTTACGACCGATGATTCGCGACGGCCCGCCGGGTCTGGAGAACGTGGGTCGCAACCAAGGAGGAACGAGGATGGGACGCATCGTGGTCACGGAGTTCGTCTCGCTCGACGGCGTCGTCGAGGCACCGGGCGGGGGCGAGGGCTACAAGCACGACGGCTGGTCGTTCGAGATCGACCGCGGCGACGAGGGGAACCGGTTCAAGCTCGACGAAACCATGGCCTCCGAGGCTCTGCTCCTCGGCCGCAAGACGTACGAGGGCTTCGCCGCCGCCTGGCCGTCCCGCGAAGGCGACTTCGCGGACAAGTTCAACTCGATGCCCAAGTACGTCGTCTCGTCGACGCTCGAGAGCCCCGAGTGGAGCAACACGACCGTGCTCGACGGAGACCTGGCCCGGGAGGTCGCGAGGCTGCGGGACGCACACGAGGGGGACGTCGTCGTCCACGGCAGCCCCCAGCTCGTGCAGGGCCTGCTCGAGGCGGACCTCGTCGACGAGCTGCGGCTGATGGTCTTCCCCGTCGTGCTCGGGACCGGGAAGCGCCTGTTCGGCGAGACGACCGACAAGAAGCGCCTGCGGCTCACGAGCTCGCAGACGGTAGGCGACGGCGTCTCGATCCTCGTCTTCGAGGCAGGACAGGACGCCTGAGCTACCGCGGCGCCGGCGCGAGTCGGCTACCCCAACCTCCTACTGTCGCGAGCGTCCCGGGCCTGCGGAACGAAGGCGAATATCGCTATGGCGTTTCCTGCGTGTCCGTCGGCGTGGACGGGCCTCGGGAGACGTTCAGCCGGACGGTCGAGCCTTCCTTCGCCGTGCCGCCTACGGGGTTCTGGGCGACGACCGTCCCTTCCGCCTGATCGGAGGGCACGACGACGACGTTCGGGTCAAGCTTCGCCGACCCGATCTCCGCCTCGGCCTCCGAACGGCTGAGCCCGACGACATTTGGCACGTCGACCAGGCCGGTGCCCTTCGACACGTTGATCGTCACCTCGGCCCCAGACGCTGCATCGGCCCCGGCCGCCGGCTCCTGCGCGACCACGGTGCCCGGCGGGTCGTCGGCAAACACATCACGCGTCTTGACCTGGAACCCCGCTGCGACGAGACGGTCGCGAGCCTGGGACTCGGGCAGCCCGACCGCGTTCGGGACGGTCGCTGTTTCGGGGCCGGCCGAGACGAACAGCCGAACCGTCGAGCCGTCGTCCACCTCGGACCCCGGCGCAGGGCTCTGTCGGAACACGCTTCCGGACGGGACGTCGCTCGGCTGCGTCACGATGTCGGATCGGAGGTCCTCGTCCGCCAGGACCGCGACCGCTCGATCGACGGTAAGACCCTCCACCGTCGGGACAGTCGTCGTGTCCTCTTGCGTCAGGAACCACCAGGCTGCGACACCAGCCCCGACGAGGAGCGCCAGGAGAACCAGGAGCAGCGCCAAGCGGTCTCCCGACATACGGCGACGACGCTCGTGGCGAACGACGTCACGTTCGATCGCTCCGTCCTCTCGCTGGCGAATGGTCTCCGACTCATGCACGACGGCCTCCTCGGCCGCCGGCGCGCCGAGCGGCACGACCGGCCCGGGAACGGGCTCGGAGACCGTCTCGACGCGCTCGATCTTCTCCTCGGTCTCGAACTCGCGAGGCCCCTCTGTCATGCGTTCGCTCCCTCCCCAGCCACGGCGAGGGCGTCGGTCACGTCCGCATGGCGGAAGACCCTCCAGCTAGCCGTTCTAACTCTCATCGTCCACAAGCCATGGTTTCACCCCGTCCTACCCCGCCGTGCGACGATCGAACCCGCAACGTCGAGCCAAGCCAGCCATGCGCCTCGTTCGCCCAGGCCGCAGGCCGCGAGGCTTCCGGTGTTCCGTTGCAGGCTCGTCATCCGTCGCGACAGAGTGCAGTCCTCCTCGTATCCGTCTTTCAGGCTGCGAACAGAGGTGGTGGATCATCGGGAGGCCCCGGCCAACCGAGATCTCCCTGCGAAGGGTCCTGCTCGCCCCCGCCGGGGCTCTTTCCGAGCGCCGAGACGATCTCGACAGCCCCCGCCTCGGACCACGTCCCCGTCGCGACGAGCAACCGGGCGACCTCGTTGGTGTCGACGCCGCGGCCGAGAAGCTCGCCCACTTGCGTGGGAGTCACCGACACCGGTCTTACAGCGTTTCCCTTTCCCATCCCCTCCCCCTCATAGAGTCAGCATCTACCGGGCGTAACTACCCAAGACCGAACCGGACTCAAACCCAGTGGTGTTGTCAGGTTGAGGTGCACTGGCCCGCGCTGCATGCTCACGCGATGCGTGCTCCTTTGGGTGTCGTGGCCGTGGCGCGTTGTCTAGGTGGACGCCCAGCCGCGGAGGTTATGGCCCGATCGCGACGACGCGTCGGCCGCTTCGGTGGCCCTGATCGCGACGCCGCCGAGACGGGCCGTCGCCTCGACGTGGAGCGTCGGTGCATCGGCCGGCAGCTCCTCGGGCGGGGTCACGCGCGCGTCGACGCCCCCGAGCGTCGCCCGGTCGTCGACGACCACGCGCCACCCCGTCGGGACGGTGAGGTTCACGCCGCCGCAGGTCGCGGAGAGCTCGAGGGCGGCGCCCGCGGGGTCGAGCACGGCTTCGCGCAGATCGAGGTCGACGCCGCCGCATAGCACGCTCACCGAGCCGTGGCGCAACGACTCGGCCCGGCAGGTTCGCTGGACACCGCCGACGTAGGACGCGATCGCGAACTCGTCGGCCGTCTCGTCGCCGACCGTCTTGCGGCGCGCGAGCGCCTGGCCCAGGGCCCACAGGCCTCCGAGCACGACGACCACTTTGACGGCGGCGATGACGACGACTCTCATTCCGGCCTCCTCGGCGTCGACACGCTTCAGACGGTCCGAGTCTAGAGTCCGGCGCGATGGGCGAACGGCTCCAGGGCGGGAGGCTTGCCGCGCGCGCGATCTCCGCCGCCGGTGTCGACACGATCTTCACGCTCTCGGGCGGGCACGTGATGCCGATCTACGAGGGCTGCCGGCACGAGGGCGTCCGCGTGGTCGACACTCGCCACGAGCAGTCTGCCGCCCACGCCGCCGAGGCGTGGGGGAGGGTCAGGCGGACGACCGGGGTGGCGCTCGTGACGGCGGGGCCTGGCGTCACCGGCACGGTGACGGCGGTTGCGAACTGCTTCGCTGCCCAGACGCCGATGATCGTGCTCGGAGGAGCGCGGCCGCTCGCCCAGGCCGAGTGGGGCGCGCTGCAGGAGTTCGACCAGCTCTCCCTGATGAAGCCGATCACGAAGTGGGCCGCCGTCTGTCCGGAGGTCGACCGCATCCCGGAGTACGTGGCGATCGCGTTCCGGCAGGCGCTCGCGCCTCCCCGCGGCCCGGTCTACCTCGAGCTTCCCGCCGACATCCTCTTCGCCGACGGCGACGCCGGGCCGGTTCCGATTCCGACCGACGCGCCGCGTGCCTTCCCCGACCCCCGTGAGCTCGTCACCGCGGCCGACCTTCTGAACAGTGCCGAGCGCCCTGCGGTCGTCGCGGGCGGCGGCGTATGGTGGGACGGCGGCGCGGCCGAGCTTGCCCGGCTGGCCGAGCACGGGCGTCTGCCCGTCTACCTGAACGGCTCGGGCCGCGGCTCGCTGCCGTCCGGCCACGAGCTCTTCTTCCAGCATTCGCGGAGCGCAGCGCTCGAGGAGGCCGACGTGGTCCTCGTCGTAGGGACGCCGCTCGACTTCCGGCTCCGCTACGGGAGGTTCGGCAAGGGCAAGCTGATCCACGTCCACGGCGACCCGCGCGAGCTCGGGAGGAACCGGGTGGCGGACGCGTCGATCGTCGGCGACTGCGCGGCCGTCCTCGGTGCGCTCGCCGATGGCGTCGAGCGGCCGGCCGACGACCGCGCCGCGTGGGTCGAACGGCTCCGCGCGGGCGAGGCAGCGTGGTGGGACTCGCACCGGGCCGAGATCGAGTCCGACGCCGCCCCGATCCACCACTACCGGCTCGGCGCGGAGCTCGACCGGGTGCTCGACGAGGACACGGTGGTGATCGGAGACGGCGGCGACGTCGTCGCTGCGACGTCGCGCGTCCTGCGCGTCCATCGACCGGGTCACTGGCTCGACCCGGGGCCGTTCGGCTGCCTCGGCGTCGGGCCGGGGTACGCACTCGGCGTCGGCGCCGCCGGCTTCGGCGGCCGCATCGTCTGCGTGATGGGCGACGGCGCGCTCGGTCTCAACGGCCTCGACTTCGACACGCTCGTCCGCTTCGACGTCCCTGCGGTGCTCGTCGTCGGGAACGACGGCGCCTGGGGCGAGATCCGCGTTCCACAGGTGGGGATGTACGGCGCCGACGCCGAGGTCGCGACGCGCCTCGCGCCGAGCCGCTACGACCGTCTCTGCGACGTGTTCGGCGGGCACGCCGAGCACGTCGAGAAGCCCGCCGAGCTCGCGCCGGCGCTCGCGCGCGCGCTCGCCTCGGGCGAGCCGGCGATCGTCAACGTGATGCTCGACCCGGACGGCATGGCCGGGCACGCCTACCGCGGCTTCTGAGCGGTGACCGGCACGCCGTCGCGAAGAGCGGCCGTCGAGGCACGTGTCGTCTCGGCGCGGGCGCGGGCCAGGCGACTCGCCGAGCGCGCGCAGGACGAGCGCGGGCACCATGCGTCCGTCGACGTCGCGTTCGAGATGGCCGACCGCGACGCCGACGCGGGCGGCGAGATCATCGCCGGCGCGCTCGCATACCGGCTCTTCATCTGGCTCCTGCCACTCTCGCTCGTCTCGGTCGCGGGCCTCGGCTTCGCCGCCCACGCGGCGTCGGAAAGCACGCAGGAGACGGCGCGGTCGCTCGGGATCACCGGGCTCGTCTCCAACTCCGTCGCGACCTCCGCGCAGGGCCATGCGCGGTGGTACGCGCTCGTCGTGGGGATCCCCCTCCTCGTCTACGTCACGCGGAGCCTCCTCCGCGCGCTCATCGTGACGCACCGGCTGCTCTGGGGCGACGCGCGGTCCGCCGCGCCGCGACCGACGGTCGGCGCGACGCTCCGGCTGCTCGCGCTGCTGCTCGCCTTCAGTGTCGTGTCGCTGGCCGCCAGTGCGTTCCGGGCGTGGGCGCCGGCCCCGGGGCTGCTCGTGACGCTCTTCCTCGTGCTTCCCTATGCCGGGCTCTGGCTCCTGATCTCGCTCCAGCTGCCGCACCGCGGCAGCGACTGGAAAGCGCTCGTGCCGGGCGCGCTCCTCTGCGGGGCCGGCGTCGAGGTGCTCCACGTCTTCACCGCCTACGTGCTCGAGCCGTATGCGGTCGCGAAGGAGGGAACGTACGGTGCCATGGGCGCCGCGGCGGCGCTCCTGCTGGGCCTCTTTCTCCTGAGCCGGCTCATCGTGGCCGGCGTCGTCCTCAACGCGACGCTGTGGGAACGGCGGGCCCGCGGCGAGCCATCCGATGCCGGCCGCGCCATCTGACCATCGCTAGCGGTTACGTCGGGCGATCGCGCGCGCGACGGCGTCGGACTCGGCGCCGCGACGCACGATGGGTCACGCCCGCGACACGGGCCGGAACGCTCGGGCCATCAGCCCCGGCGTGAGCCCTCGCCCGCCGGCGGCGCCTCGACCGCAACGTCGAGGACATCACCCATAGACATCGACGTACCTCGCCGGGTCGCCTCGTCGAAGGTGCTCGGGTCGCAGATCGTGCGCGCCGCCGACTCCGTCGACGCGTGGAGGCGACGCTCGAACGGCTTGTAGTCGGCGCCGATCCGCGCGAGCAGCGCGCCCGCGGCGCCCAGGAGCGTCGCCGCGCGCACCCCGTCGCCGTCGCTCGCCGCGAGAGCTGCGAACCCCTCGAGGCACCAGGCGAGATCCTCCTTGTCATCGGCGGTGCGAGCGAGCTCCAGCGACTCGCGAAACCGGGCGTCCGCGGCGTTGTTCGCACCGAGCATCAGGTCGACCGCCCCGAGGTTGAAGAGCGACCGTGCGATGTTGGCCGTGTCGCCGCGAGAGCGAAGCAGCCCGTGGCTCTCCTCGAAGAGAGGCCCTGCACGCCTGTAGTCACCGGTCGAGAGCGCCAGGTCGCCGAGGTTGTTGAGCGCCAGCGCGGTGATGCGTTCGTCGCCGACCTCGCGGGCTCGTTCCAGGGCCTCGTCCAGCACGATCGCCGCCCGCTCCGCGTCGCCGCCGGCCAGGACGATCGCGCCGAGGTTGCTGAGCGCGTTCGCGACGAACTTCGGCTCGCCCGTGCGACGGGCGGAGTCGAGCGCGCGCTCGGCGAACGCCGTGGAGGCGACGTAGTCGCCCTGAAGGAGCGCGATCGACGCTCCCGCCGTCTGCGCCCGGCGCAGCAGGTTCGGGTTCTGGTCGACGGCGGACGGCAGCACCGCCTCGAGGCGACGCCTCGCCTCGGCGAGATGGCCGCGGACGTACCAGAACCGGCTCAACAGGACCGTGAGGCGCAGGGCGTGCTCGTGCCCTCCCGTCTCCGCGAAGTACGCCAGCGCCGCGCGCATGTTGTCGTGCTCCGCCTCGAGCTCGGAGAGCCACGACGCCTGGCTCTCTCCGCTCAGCTCCGGCTCGGCCCGCTCGGCCAGTGCCACGCACCACGCGGCGTGACGGCTCCTCGTGGAGTCCGCACCGAGCTCGTCCAGGCGGTCGGCCGCGTATTGCCGCACCACCTCGAGCAGGTCGTACCGTGTCTCTCCGGCCGGGCGGCGGACGAGCAGGAGCGATGCGTCCGCCAGGCGCTCGATTCGATCCAGCGCGCGGCCCTCGTCACCGGCGAGGCAGACCTCGGCGACGGCCGCAAGCGTCGCTCCACCCCGGAACACGGACAATCCGGCCAAGAGCCCGCGCTCCTCTTCGGGCAGCAGGTCGTAGCTCCAGTCGAGGGTCTCGTAGAGCGTCTGCTGCCGGGCCGGCAGGTCGTGAGGACCGCCGGCGAGGAAGCTCAGTCGCTCGGTCAGCCGGTCGAGGACGTCCTGCGGGCGCAGGGCGCGGACGCGCGCGGCGGCGAGCTCGACTGCCAGCGGCAGGCCGTCGACGCGCCGGCAGAGCTCGCGTACCGTCTCGAGATCGTCCTCCGTGACCGTGAAATCGGGCTGCAGCGCACGGACTCGCTGCTCGAAGAGGACTTGAGCCGCTCCGATCTCGAGCGGAGGCACGGGAAAGACATGCTCGCCGGTGAGGTGAAGGACGGTGCGGCTCGTGACGAGGATCGTCAGGCGCGGCGCCCTTGCAAGTAGCCCGACGAATGCGGGCGTCGCCTCCTGTACGTGCTCGGCGTTGTCGAGCAGGAGCAGGAGCTCCTGGGAGCGGAGGGCCTCGGCGAGGGCCTCGAGCGGCTGCGGGACGTCGGCGATGCCGACCGCCTGCGCGATGGTCGGTACGACGAGCTCGGGGTCGCGCAGGGGGGCGAGCTCGACGAGCACGGCACCGTTTGCGAAGGACGCGGCCGCGTGACGTGCGGCTTCGAGCGCGAGCCGGGTCTTGCCGCTTCCGCCTGCGCCGGTCAGGACGATCAGGCGTGCGTCTCGGCGGGCGAGAAGCTCGGCCAGCTCGGCCAGCTCGGTGTCGCGCCCTATCAGGGGGCTGATCGGCGCGGGAAGCGCTCGGTGTTCCGCAGTGAGGGAGTCGGCGTCGTCCAGGCCCGCGTCCTGCCGGAGGATCTGCTGCTGCAGCGTACGAAGCGCGGGGCCGGGCTCGAGCCCCAGCTCGTCGCGCAGCGCGTGTCGGAACGCGTTGTAGTGCTCGAGCGCGTCGGCCTGGCGTCCGCACCGGTAGAGCGCCAGCATCGCCTGGGCGTGCAGCCGCTCGCGCAGCGTGTTGTCGGCCGCGAGCCCGAGGATCTCGCCGAGCGTCTCGTCGTGCCGGCCGAGGGCGAGCTGCGCGTCGATCCGCTCCTCGAGCGCGACCAGCCGCAACTCCTCGAGCCGGTCGGCTTCTGCCTGGGCGAGCTCCTCGTAGGCGAGGTCGCCGTATGCGCGGCCTCGCCAGAGGCGCAGCGCTTGGTCGATGAGCGACGCGGCGAGCGCCGGGTTCCCCGCTGCGCGCAACGACTTGCCCTCTGCCACGAGACGCTCGAACCGGTGGGCATCGAGCAGGTCGCGTTCCAGCTCGAGCGCGTAGGCGCCCGCACGCGTCACGATCCGTGCCGCCGCCGGGAGCGTCTTGCGCAGCTGCGACACGTACACCTGCACCAGCTTCGCCGCCGAAGCGGGAGCGCGATCGCCCCAGACCGCATCGACGAGCGCGTCGACACCACAGGCGCGCCCGTCCGCCACGACCAGCGCAGCGAGCAGCCGTCGCTGCTTCGTCGCCAACACCACCGGGCCGTCGTCACCGACGACCTCGACAGGCCCCAGGACACGCACCTCTGCCGCCGACACGGGAGACGCAGTCTGAACGACGGAATCGCGGACGGAAAGCCCCGGCGCTCTCGAGGCTCGTCCGCGCGCCCTCCGGCGAGCGTCGCTATACCCGAACTGAACCGGCGTCCGTCAGCCTCGCGCTCGTGCCGTACGCGTTCGTGGAGGACATCGCTGCAAGCTGGGAGAAGTACCAGCGGTTCGCGGCAGCCCTCGAAGGCCCGCCGCCCGAGGGGTTGATCCTGCATGCCGCGGGACCGACCGACGAGGGCTTCCGGATCATCGGCATCTGGGAGAGCGAAGACGCGTGGCAGCGGTTCCGGAAGGACCGGCTCGACCCGGACGCCGAAGACGTCGCCCAGATCCCACCGACGTTCCGCGCGCTTCGGACGGAGCACATCGTCCAGCAGAGTGCGCTGCTCGACCAAGGAGGCTCCGATGGATGAAGCACGCTCGAGGTGGAGGCGTCCGTCCACCTCACTCGTGGTCGCGACGGCGGCGCTCCTCGTCGCGGTTGGCGGAACCGCCATCGCGGCGGTCGGGGCGATCCCGTCGGACGGCCGCTTCACCGCCTGCTACCAGACCTCGGACAGCGTCCTGAACCGGATCGTGCTGTTCGCCGAGCCGGGCGAGCAGTGCCCCAACACGTACGCGCGCGTGTCCTGGCCGGCGCAGGGGTCGGGGGGAGGACAGGGGTCGGCGGGGCCGCAGGGCCCCGCCGGCCCGCAGGGTCCGGCAGGGCCCGCCGGGCCTGCTGGCCCGCCCGCGAAGCCTGCCGCAGCGAATGCGCTCATCGCATCGGTCTCGATGCGTGAGATGACGACGACCGGCGAGCCGGTGATCGTCCGCTGCGGCGGGATCGGGAAGCGGCGGTACGCAGTCGGCGGGGGCGGCGCGATCGTCGGCGGCGGGAGCTACCGCATCGCGGACAGCTATCCCGTCGGAGACGCCAAGAGACGGCCGAACGGCTGGGCGGTGAGCGTGACGGGGGTGAGGCGCTACACGACGTTCGTCCCGGGCTCCCAAACCACGAGCAGGACGATCGGTGGTGCGGCCGCGGGCCCGCACTCGCACCAGTTCGACCCCGGGTCGAGGCTCCTGCCGCTCGACGGGTTCGGGCAGCCGGCGGTCGTGAGGGTCTTCGCGATCTGCGCACGGACCGGGTGACCGCAGATGCGTCCGCTGTCTCGCAGACCCGGCGCGCTGCTCGTCGCCGCGGCGACCCTGCTGTGCTTCGCCCTGGCGGCGACCCTCGCTCAGGCGGAGACGAGCCGCCGAGCCAGCACGACGTTCCGGGGAACGTGGCTCTGCAACTGGAAGGTCGACGGTGCTTTCGTGCCGCTCGCGGGCGCGCGTGTCGAGCTGCTGACGCCGTACGTCGACCTCGACGACTTCGACATCGTCCCCGGAAACTTCCGTGTGGTGCAGGTCGCCCACACGGGCGCCGACGGGAGCTGGTCGTTCACGTTCCCGTCGGACGAGGAAGGCGACGACTACTGGGTCCGCGTGCTGACGAACGGCAACGGGGTGCGAATGCACGACTTCCTCCTGCCGTGGCCGTTCTTCGTCGACTCCGATCGGAACCAGAACGACGTCTCGCTTCACGACTACGGCGCCCGTGTGATCCACACCTACCGGTGCGAGGTGTTTGCCGGGTTGCAGCGCGCGTACGACGACTTCGTGGCGACGACGGGCAAGCCCCCACCGTACGGCGATCTCGACGTCGTGTCCCACGCGATCACAGCGGGCGTCCCGGTCACGATGTTCACCGAGATCTGGTGGCCCGCCGACTACCCCGTCGCGAAGTCCGTGCGCGGGACAGGCGCCGCCTACGGCTACGAGACGGCGTTCCACGAGTTCGCCCACTCGTTCCGTCACGCCTACGACGCGCCGCGCGGGATCGGGGGCCTCGGGCACTTCTTCGGCCTCGACGTCCCCTACTGGAACTACGCGCAGGAGCACGACGACTGCAAGAAGACGAACTCCGGCTTTGCCTTCAACGAGGGGTGGGCCAGCTACTGGGCGGGCAAGTTCTCCAACGGCCGGGCACCATCCTGCGGGGGCGACGGCCGTGACTACTCGATCGAGGGGAACGTCACGGCTGCCCTGAACCGGCTGCAGCGACTCTGCGGAGTCACGCGCGCAGACATGGTCGCGGTGCTCGAGGCTGCCGGGCCAGCGGGCCTCCCGACCCAGCCGATTCACACCCTCGACCAGTTCGCCGCCGCGGCGAACCGGCGGTTTTCCTCGTCCGGCAGCTGCCTCCTCGACAAGGTGACGAGCTCGGCGACGGTCGGCGCGAGGCGCGACACCCAGCGTGCGGGAACGCTGCCCTCCGTCTTCGGCCGCCTGCGCCGGGACCTTGACCGCACGGTCGCGAGCTCTTCACGGGCGCTGGCAACAGCGCGCCTGATGCGCCGCCGACCAATCGGCTGCGCCGCGGGCGCGTGCACGGCGCGGCTCGCGCGTGAGGTCGCGGTGCCGCTCGCCGCGGGCCGACTCGAACTCGCGCGTGCCCTACGCAAGGCGTCGGTCAGCTGGACGCCGCGCGAGCGACGCGTGCTCGCCGGGCCGCCGAGTCGGGCGCAAGTGAGCCTGCTCGACCGGCGGGCGCGAGCGTTCCGTCGCGCGGCGCGCGGCATCCAGGCACGGATGCTTCGCGACGCGATCCGTGTCGCGCGTCCGTACGTGCGCCGCGACGGCTCTGCGCGCTCGCGGGCGATTCTTCACGCGCTCGAGACCGCAGCACGGACGGGATCGGCGGCACTGGTTCCCGGGATCGTGCCGACCGCTGCGTCGCCGCGGGTCACGCGGTCGGGCCCGAGCGGCGATCCGCCGCCGCCGCCACCTCCGCCGCCGCCACCACCGCCGCCACCACCACCACCGCCGCCACCTCCTCCGCCGCCTCCGCAGCCCAAGCCGAACCTCGTCGTCGGCGCGGTCAGCTGGCCCGCGTCGTCGAGCGATCTGCCCCTGTCGGTGACGGTTCGCAACATCGGTGAGGCACCGGCGCCGCCGAGCCGGGTGAAGCTCGCGCTCAGCAGCTCGTTCAACGGTCAGAGCGGCGAGCGCGTCCTCGACGTGCCGGGGATCCCCGCCGGCGGCCAGACGACCGTCCAGACCAAGTGCTTCGTGTATACGACCGACCGGGCGACCGCCACGGCCGATGAGTCCGGCTCGGTCGACGAGAGCAACGAGTCCGACAATGCGCTGACGGTCGCAGGGCTGCCGTGCAGGTACGACTGAGGCCGCGACGGCCGCTATACCGAAGCTAAAGCGGACCTCTCGACCATGGGCGCATGGATTCGCGTTCGTCGACGACCGAAGGAGGTCCCTCATGTCCGAGAGCACTGCATTCACCCGCGTGACGTCGGCGCTCGCCTGCGTCGTCGCCGTCGCCCTGGCACTCGCGGCCGCCGCGTCCGCGGCACCCGGTGCGACGTGCGGCATCTGCGGGAAGAACCTGATCAAGAACCCGGGTGCAGAGGCCGGCGCCGGGATCACCGCCGTCGGCGCCTACGGGGTGGTGCCCGGCTGGACGAACACGGCGGGGCAGTTCAGCGCGGCGTCGTACACCTTCCCGAACGGCTGGTTCTCGAAGACCTCGAAGGGCTCGCCGACGCGCGGGAAGAACTACTTCTTCGGAGGCACGACGACCGAGGCCACGTCCGCCAAGGCAACTGTCGGTACGCAGACGATCAAGCTCCCGGCGAAGGCGGCGGGACG
Organism: uncultured Actinomycetes bacterium; assembly: GCA_963845965.1. Lineage (GTDB taxonomy): Bacteria > Actinomycetota > Thermoleophilia > Gaiellales > Gaiellaceae > Gaiella. Next base: position 131,640 of record CAWJUF010000004.1, read on the forward strand.
CAAGGTGACGCTCGGCGGCTGGATCGGGAACTACGGCACGGGGCCGAGCGCGAACATGACCCAGGTTCGCGCGGACTTCGCGGACGCGAGCGGCACCGTGCTCGCGCGGCTCCGCATCGGCAACGACACGACGGTCGCGGGCACCGACATGGCGTTCCGCAGCCGCAAGGGCAAGGTTCCCGCGGACGCCACCCAGGTGACGATCGTCGTGACATTCGTCGGTGGGAACAACTACAAGCTCGCCGGCGCAGACGAGCTCTCGCTGGTGCTCGCTTGACGGACTCACGTGCCGCGTCGTGTCGGGCCTGCCGCCCGACACGACGCGGCGTGAGGTCTCAACGCTCTACGGCGACCACCGGCTCGACCGTCTCCTCGTCGGCGTGTTCCTCCTCGGCCCGTCCGAACCGCAGCTCGCCGAGCTCCGCGTAGGCACGGACGGTGTCGCCCTCGCCGAACTCGCCCTCGAGCAGCCGCAGCGCGAGCGGGTTCTCGAGCAGGCGCTGGATCGCGCGCTTGAGCGGCCTCGCCCCGTAGGCCGGGTCCCAGCCCGCCTCGGCGATCAGCTCCCGGGCGCCGTCGGTGAGCTCGAGCGCGATGCCGCGCTCGGCGAGCCGCTCGTTCAGGCGCTCGAGCTGCATCTCGACGATCGAGCCGAGCTGCTCACGTGTGAGCGCCTCGAAGGTGACGATCTCGTCGATCCGGTTCAGGAACTCGGGCCGGAAGCGGTCGGCCAGCTCGTCCGCCGAGCGGATGTTCGACGTCATGATCACGACGGCATTGCGGAAGTCGACCGTGCGGCCGTGGCCGTCGGTCAGGCGGCCGTCGTCGAGCAGCTGGAGGAGCACGTCGAACACCTCGGCGTGCGCCTTCTCGATCTCGTCGAGCAGGATCACCGAGTACGGCCGGCGGCGCACTGCCTCGGTGAGCTGGCCGCCCTCCTCGTAGCCGATGTAGCCCGGCGGCGCGCCGACGAGCCGGGAGACCGTGTGCTTCTCCTGGTACTCGGACATGTCGAGCCGGACGATCGCGCGGTCGTCGTCGAACATGAACTCGGCGAGCGCCTTCGCCAGCTCGGTCTTCCCGACGCCGGTCGGGCCGAGGAAGACGAACGAGCCGATCGGGCGGTTCGGATCCTGCAAGCCCGACCGTGCGCGACGGAGCGCGTTCGAGACGGCCTCGATCGCGGCGTCCTGGCCGACGACGCGCTCGTGCAGCCGCTCCTCCATGTGGACGAGCTTCTCGACCTCCCCCTCGAGCAGGCGGTCGGTGGGGATCCCGGTCCACTGCGCGACGACGGCGGCGATGTCGTCCTCGTCGACCTCTTCCTTCACCATGGGCGGAGCCTCCGGCTCCGCCCTAGACTGCAGCTCGGCCTCGAGCGCCGGGAGCATGCCGTACCTGATCTCTGCGACCCGGGCGAGATTGCCGGCTCGTTCCTCGCGGTCGGCCTCCATCCGCAGCTCGTCGATCTCGCGCGTGATCTCCTTGACGCGCTCGAGCGACTCCTTCTCTTTCGCCCACCGTGCGGCCAGCTCGTCGCGACGGCTCCGGACGTCGGCGAGCTCCTTCTCTAGCGGATCCCGGTTTACGGGATCCGCCGCGAGCTCGATCTCGAGCTGCGTCACGCGCCGCTCCGCCTCGTCCAGCTCGACGGGCGAGGAGTCGATCTCCATGCGGAGGCGCGAGGCACTCTCGTCGACGAGGTCGATCGCCTTGTCGGGCAGGAAGCGGTCCGCGATGTAGCGGTCGGAGAGCACCGCTGCGGCGACCAGCGCCGCGTCGCGGATGCGGACGCCGTGGTGGGCCTCGTAGCGCTCCTTCAGGCCGCGGAGGATCCCGATCGTGTCCGCGACGCTCGGCTCGCCCACGAAGACGGGCTGGAAGCGGCGCTCGAGCGCGGGGTCCTTCTCGATGTGCGTGCGGTACTCGTCGAGCGTCGTCGCGCCGACGGCCCGCAGCTCGCCGCGCGCGAGCATCGGCTTGAGGAGGTTCCCCGCCGAGACGGCGCCCTCGGCGGCGCCGGCGCCGACGATCGTGTGCAGCTCGTCGATGAAGAGGATGATCTGGCCCTCGCTCGCGGTGATCTCCGCAGCACGGCCTTGAGCCGCTCCTCGAACTCGCCGCGGTACTTCGCGCCCGCGACGAGCGCGCCGACGTCGAGCGCCCACACGCGCTTGCCGTCGAGGCCCGACGGGACGTCGCCGGCGACGATCCGCTGCGCGAGCCCCTCGGCGATCGCCGTCTTGCCGACGCCCGGCTCGCCGATCAGCACCGGGTTGTTCTTGGTGCGGCGCGAGAGCACCTGGATCGTGCGCCGGATCTCGTCGTCGCGGCCGATCACCGGGTCGAGCTTCCCCGACTCGGCGAGCGCGGTGAGGTCGCGACCGTACTTCTCGAGCGCCTGGTAGGAGCCCTCCGGGTCTTGCGACGTCACGCGCTGGCCGCCGCGCACCTCCTTGAGCGCCGCGAGCAGCGCGTCGCGCGGGACGAGCTCCAGCGCGAGCAGCAGGTGCTCGACCGAGACGAACTCGTCGGACAGCGCTCTTGCTTCCGCAAGAGCGCTGACAGGACGCGACTGAACGCCGCAGAAGCCTGGGGCTGCCCGGAGGCGCCCCTGACGCTTGGCTGCGAGGCCAGGCGGCGCTTCCGCTTCTTCTCTAAGCGTTCCGGCGCTTGCGCCGGAACGCTCGACGAGCGTCCGCGGCAGCTCCTGATCGAGCAGCGCGAGCGTCAGGTGCTCGGGGGTTAGCTCCGGATTGCCGGCGCGCCGCGCGAGCTCCTGCGCGCCCGCCACCGCCTCCCCGCTCTTGAGGGTCAGCTTCTCGAAGTCCATGCGATCTCTCCTGTCTCAGCTTCTCGGGGCGGGAGGGCGCGGGCTCTCGTAGACGACGACCTCCCGCCGGTACTGCCGGTGGGTCAGCTGGATCTCGTCGCGCAGCTCGCGCTCGAGCTGGTCGCATGCGGGAGCGCACGCGGCGCAGCTCGTCTTCGAGGCGCAGCACGTGCTGCACGCCGGCCAGGTTGAGGCCGAGCTCGGTCGTGAGCCGCTGGATCAGCCGCAGGCGCTCGACGTCGCTCTCGGAATAGAGGCGCGTGCCGCCCGGCGTCCGCGCGGGGCGGACGAGCCCGCGCGCCTCGTACATCCGCAGGGTCTGGGGGTGGAGCCCGGCGAGCTCCGCCGCGATCGAGATCATGTAGCGGCCGCGCTCCGGCATCACGACCTCACGAGGTGGTCGCGTGGCTGCTCGCGGAGGACGTTGCCGTACGCTTGGAGCGCCTCCTTCTCCGCCTTCGAGAGCTTCTTCGGGACGGTCACGACGAGCCGCGCGAGCAGGTCGCCCTTGCCGCCGCCGTTCAGCTTCGGCGCGCCGCGGCCCTTGACGCGGAGCAGCTTGCCGCTCTCCGAGCCGGACGGCACCTTGAGCGCCACCGGGCCGTCCGGTGTCGGGATCTGGACGGTCGCGCCCAGCGCCGCCTCGGGGTACGTGACGGGCACCTCGAGCACGAGATCGGCGCCGCGGCGCTCGTAGAGCAGCGACGGCTCGACCTGCACGCGAACGTAGAGGTCGCCCGCCGGGCCGCCGCTCCGGCCGGGCTCGCCCTTGCCCTTGAGGCGGATGCGTGTTCCGTCCTTCGCCCCTGCCGGCACCTTCACCTGGTAGCGGCGCGTGACGCGCTCGCGGCCCGAGCCGCGGCAGTTCTTGCACGGCGTGTCGACGATCACGCCGTTCCCGCGGCAGCGCTGACACGGGTGGGAAAGCGCGAAGAGGCCCTGGCTGTCGGAGATGACGCCGCTTCCCTGGCAGTCCGGGCACGTGCGCGGGGCGGTGCCGGGCTCGGCGCCCGTGCCGCCGCAGACGTGGCACGCGGTCTCCACCTCGACCGGCACGCGGACCTGGACGCCGTCAGGGAATCCTCGAACGAGATCCGGACGCGCGACTCGAGATCGCCGCCGCGCTCAGGGCGTGGCCGTGCTGTGCGCTGGCCGCGGCCGAAGAACGAGCCGAAGTTGCCGAGCAAGTCCGAGAGGTCGCCGAGGTCGACGTTCTCGAAGCGGACGCCGCCGGGGCCGAACCCCTGCGGGCCTTCCGCCCCGTAGCGGTCGTAGGCCTGGCGCTTCTCGGTGTCCGAGAGGATGTCGTACGCCGCCTGGACGTCCTTGAACCGCTCCTCGGCAGAGGGATCGTCCGGGTTGCGGTCGGGATGGAGCTCGCGCGCGAGCTTCCTGTACGCCTTCTTGAGCTCGTCGTCCGACGCGCTCTTGGAGACGCCGAGCACGTCGTAGGGGTTGCGGGGCGCCACGCCTACTCCTCGCCCTGCTCCTCCGCCACGACGACGCGCGCCGGCCGCAGCACGGCGTCCCCGATGCGATACCCGCGCTGCGCCACGTGGATCACGTGACCGGGCTCGACGCCTTCGGCCGGCTGGGTCATCAGCGCCTCGTGGACGTGCGGGTCGAAGGGGCCGTCGGCGGGAATCTCCTCGACGCCCTCGGAGGCGAGCACGGCGGCAAGCGCGTCCTTCGTCATGCGGACGCCCTCGAGCACCTTGACCTCCTCGTGGTGCTCGGCGGCGTCGAGCGCCCGCTCGAGGTCGTCGAGCACGGGTAGGAGCTTCGCGACGACGCGCTCGCCCGACCGGGCGAGGATCTGCGTCTGCTCCCGCGCGACGCGCTTGCGGTAGTTGTCGAAGTCGGCCGCGACGCGCCGCAGGTCGTCCATCGCCTTCTCGTACTGCCGCTCGGCGTCCTGCAGCCGCGCCAGCAGCTCGTCGGCGGATTCCGCGCTGCGCGCGGAATCCGCTGA
>CAWJUF010000005.1:0-197633 GCA_963845965.1 uncultured Actinomycetes bacterium
GGTCGACGCTCTGCGAGATCCAGCGGGGAACCTGGCCGATGCCCATGTCGCGCGTCGCCGAGAGCCCGAAGAGCGCCGTGGAGACCCGGACGCCGAGCGGCGCGAGGCGGTCGTGCGCGTACGCGGCGAAGTTCGCGATCAGCCGGCCCTTGGGGACGCTCGTCCTGTGCCCGGGTAGACGGCAGATCCGACGTCCCCGTCGGAGGGGAAGCGGGCATAGTCCAGCATGATCTCGTCGAACCCCGCCTGCGCGGCCGCCGCGGCGACCGAGATCGCGTAGTCCCACACGCGACGGTCGTAGGGGTTGAGCCCATTCGAGGCCGGCGCTCGTCGCCCAGATCGAGCCGTCGGGGCGCCGAATCGCCATGTCCGGGCGCGCGCGGGCCAGGTACGGGTCCTGGAACACGACCACGCGCCCGATGAGGTAGATGCCCTTGCGGTGCATCTCGCGCGCGACCTTGCGCGGGTCGTAGTAGTCGCGCACGGCGCCGGCCTTTCTCGCGAGCGCGACACCGGCCGGGTTGAAGCCGATCTCGCCGCCCTCGTCCTTCACGTCGAGCTCGATCGTGTTCAAGCCGTACTTCGTCAGCGCCTCGTACTCGGCGAGCTTGCCGGGGAGCGACGCGAGCGCGCGCCGTGACGTGCACGCCCCGGATCTCGACCGGCAGCGGCCGCGGCCGGGCAGCGACCTGGAGCGTCGTCGCGGCGTGGGAGGCGGCCTGCGTGCCCGTCCCGGACCCTGCCCTACCGCCCTTCCCCGCGAGCGTCATGCCCGCCTGCGAGCGCGAGCACCGTCAAGAGGAGGATTCCGGCGACGCCCGGCTCGCCGGCGCCGTTTCCGGCGCCGTGCAGACTCCCGACGACCGCGGAAGCGCCTCGTTCGGGTCGAGCGATGGATACAACATGGACACCGGATCCCTGAGTGTAGGGGATCATGGGCCCCAGCCGCGCCGGGGGAACCTTCCCGGTTCCCCCAGAGCCCGCCCTGTCCGCTCCACAGACGGCGGCTCCGCTGCCGGTCTACGATCCGCTTCGATGGTGCTCTCCGACAGTGCCATCCGGCGCCTGATCGAAGCCGAGGGCGACGGCATCGACCCATACGACCCGGCGCTGATGCAGCCGTCGAGCCTCGACGTCCGTGCCGACCGCCTGTTCCGCGTGTTCCGGAACTCCCGCTACCCGTTCATCGACGTCAAGACCGAGCAGGAAGACCTCACGGAGCTCGTCGAGGTCGGAGACGACGAGCCGTTCATCCTCCACCCGGGCGAGTTCGTCCTCGGCTCGACCCTCGAGCGGGTCACGCTCCCGGACGACCTGGTCGCGAGACTCGAGGGAAAATCGTCGCTTCGGCAGGCTCGGCCTGCTCATCCATTCGACGGCGGGCTTCATCGACCCGGGGTTCGATGGGCACGTCACGCTCGAGCTGTCGAACGTCGCGAACCTGCCGATCACGATCTATCCCGCGATGAAGATCGGACAGCTCTCGTTCGTGCAGATGTCCGAGCCGGCCGAGACGCCGTACGGCTCGGGGGCGCTCGGCTCGAAGTACCAGGGACGGCGCGGCCCGACGCCGAGCCGCTACTGGCAGAACTTCGCGGACGGCCGATGATCCTCGTCACCGGCGCAAGCGGCTTCGTCGGGCGGCACGTCGTCCGCGACCTGGCCGCCGACGGGGTGCGCGTGCGTGCGCTCGTGCGGACCCGCGCCCGGCGCCTCGGCGCTCGCCGGCCTCGACTGCGAGCTCGTCCGTGGCAACATGACCGACCCGGCCACGCTGCACGCGGCGGCGCGGGGCGTTCGCACGATCGTGCATCTCGTCGCGATCGTCGAAGGCGCGCCGGCGACGTTCGAGCGCGTCATGGCGGCCGGCACGGGCAAGCTCGTCGAGGCCGCGCGGGAGAGCGGCGTACGCCGCATCGTGCTCATGAGCGCGCTCGGCACCGGGCCGGGCGCGACCGTCCCGTACTTCCGGGCGAAGTGGGCGGCCGAGCAGGCGGTCGCGTCGTCGGGGGTCGACCACGCCGTCCTGCGACCGAGCTTCGTCTTCGGGACGGACGGCGGCGCGCTGCCGCGCTTCCTGCGGATCGCCCGGCTGGCCCCCGTCACTCCGGTGATCGGGCCCGGGACCCAGCGCGTCCAGCCGATCTGGATCGACGACCTCGTCCGGGCGGTCCGCCTCGCGGTGGAGGCGGACGGGACGGCCGCACCGATCGAGCTCGGAGGACCGGAGGCCGTCACCTGGAGCGAGCTCTGGCGCCGCATCAAGGCTGCGCTCGGCACGCGCCGTCCGACGATGCACGTGCCCTTCTGGCTCGCGCGCGGGCCTGCGGCGCTCTTCGAGCGGATGCCGCCCGCGCTCCTGACCCGCGACCAGCTGCGAATGCTCGAGGGTCCCGACAACGTGGTCGGCGACGGCGGGGCATCGATGCGCCGCCTCGGGCTCGGCGAGCGGGTCGCGCTCGACGAGCAGCTCCGGCGCGCGGCAACGACGTACGACGCTTGATCCGCTGGCTTCGTCGTTGCGACCGCGAGAGCGGTCGCAACAGGGATCTGCCCCGCCGGAGGGCGGGGATCAGCGGCGGAAATCCGCTCTTGCGGATTTCCGCTTCGCGAGAAAGGAGACGCGAGCAGCTCCGGCGCGCGGCAGCGGCGTAGGAGGCTCGATGCGCTCAACCGCACGAATGCCAGAGGCCGCCCGGGGGCGGCCTCTGGCATTGCGGTACGCAGCGTTGGATTTGGTAGAGGCGCTTCCGGCCAGACCGAGGTGGTCGGCGGCGCGAGAGCGCGAGTCCCCTACGCGTGGCTATGGCGATTCCCCGTAGGTCCCGGGGACACGCCTCTACCCGCTGGTACCTCCACTGCCGGTACTACACGAATCTGACACCCGACCACCTCCTTTCCGCGGTAGGCGCACCATAGCAATGGAGGTGGACGGGGCACCAGTGCGGTTGTCCACACCTCGAGACGCGCCGTGCGCTGCGCTTCCGTGCACCGGCCGCAGCGATCAGGGCTGGAGGACGGTCGTCAGCTCGAGCCCGTGCCCGATCAGGACCGTCACCGAGACGAGCGTCGGATCTGCCTGACGGGCTGCCGCGTAGGCCTGCACGGTCGAGCTCGTCGTGACGTTGTCGGCGACGACGACCCCGCCCGGGTCGAGCTTCTCGCGGGCAAGCTCGAACAGCAGCTCGTAGTCGTCCTTCCAGGCATCGAGAAAGACGATGTCGAACCCGTCCTCGAGCTCCGGGAGCGTCTGCTTCGCATCGCCTTCCACGAGCTCGGCCCACTCCTCGAGCCCCGCCTCTGCGATGTTCCTGCGCCAGACCTCGACCTTCCCGGAATCCTCCTCGAGCGTGACCACGCGCCCCCCGAGGATGCGTGCGGCCGCGGCGAGCCACACCGTCGAGTAGCCGTGAGAGCCGCCGATCTCGAGGATCTCGCAGCCGGCGTTCGGCGCGACGAGCGCGAAGAGGAGGCGACCGGAGTCCCGCCCGACAGCGAGCGAGCGCTCGCCGAAGGGAACGCCCGACTCCCGATCGGAAGCGTCTTCCGCCTCCATCCGGGCGAGCACCGATCGGACGCGGTCGTCGAGCACGAATCGAGCCTATCCCAGGAGCGTCACGCGCCGGTGTCGATCACGATCATCCCGTCCTCGCGCACGCGCACGGGGTACCTCGGGACCGGCAGATACGCCGGGAGCGACAGCGCCGCGCCCGTCCGCAGGTCGAAGCGGGAGCCGTGGCGCGGGCACACGACCTCGCACGCCTCGCCGTCCCAGTCGCCCTCGCAGAGGGGGCCGTCGTCGTGCGTGCAGCGGTCATCGATCGCGTGGAGCGCGCCCTGGCAGTGGTACAGGCCGATCGTGAGGCCGTCCGCCGGGACGAGCCGCATCGACCCGTCCGGCAGCTCCTCGAGCGGGAGCGCCTCGATCTCCATCAGCTCAGGTCGATCTCGCCGGACGAGGCACCCCATTCGTCCGGGAGGGGCGTTCCCTTCGCGCGGTGGAGCGCGACCTTGAGCACGCCGAGCCCGAGCAGCGCGCACTTGAGCCGCACGGGCGTGAGCGGGATCCCGATCTCGTCGAGGAGCTCGTCCTTCGGCATCGTCGAGACCTCCTGGGCCGTGCGGCCCTTGACGATGTCGGTGAGCATCGAGGTGGCCGCCTGGCTGATTGCGCAGCCGCGGCCCTCGAACCCGACCTCCTGGATCACGTCGCCCTCGCCGAAGCGGACCGAGACCGTCACCTCGTCGCCGCAGAGCGGGTTCTGCCCCTCGGCAATCGCGTCGTGCGGCTCGAGCACCCCGTGGTTTCGGGGCGCCTTGTAGTGATCGAGGATGACCTCGCGATACAGCTGCTCGAACTCGCTCACGCCCCTGGCCGCTCCCCACCTGCGGCCGGCGAAGCCGGCCTCCGCCGGGGAGCTGTCGCCGCTCGCGGCACGCTGCTCTCCGGGCCCGTATTCCCATACTGTGCCCTCCGGCATCGCACCGCGACCGACGCCCCAGGAACGTGAGCGCAAGCGCTCATCAGCCGAGCGACGCCTTGACCTTGTGGAGCCCGGCGATCAGCCGGTCGATCTCCTCGGGGATCGAGTACAGGTAGAAGCTCGCCCGGGTGGTGGCAGAGACGCCGAGGCGGGTCATCAGCGGCTGCGTGCAGTGGTGGCCGGCGCGGACGGCGATGCCCTCCCAGTCCAGGATCTGCGCCACGTCATGTGGGTGGATCCCCTCGACATCGAACGAGACGATTCCGGCGCGGCGGTCGGGCGGGGGGCCGAAGACCTTGACCCAGGGGAGCTCCTCGAGCGCGGCCATCGCCTGCTCGACGAGGGCGTGCTCGTGGCGCTCGATCGCCTCAAGCCCGATCTCCGAGATGTAGTCGACCGCGGCGCCGAAGCCGACGGCCTCGGCGATCGCAGGCGTGCCCGCCTCGAACTTGTACGGCAGCTCGTTGAAGGTCGTCCTGTCGAGCGCGACGGAGCGGATCATCTCGCCGCCGAGGTTGAACGGGCTCATCGCCTCGAGCAGCTCGCGCCTGCCCCAGAGCGCCCCGATTCCGCTCGGCCCGCACAGCTTGTGCGACGAGATCGCGACGAAGTCGGCACCGAGGGCCTGCACGTCGACGCGGCGATGCGGCGCGGCCTGGGCGGCGTCGACGACCATGATCGCGCCCTGCTCGTGCGCCCACGCGGCGAGTGTCTCGACCGGGTTGATGGTGCCGAGCGTGTTCGAGACGAGATTGTTCGCGACGACCTTCACGTTGCCCTCGCGCGCCAGCGCGTCGAGCGAGTCGAGCTGGAGCTCGCCGAGGTCGTCGATCGGGATGTTGCGAAAGCTCGCTCCCGTGCGGTGGGCGATGTACTGCCACGGCACGAAGTTCGCGTGGTGCTCGAGCTCCGTGACGACGACGACGTCCCCCGGCCCCAGATTGTCGAGGCCCCACGCGTACGCGATCAGGTTGATCGCCTCGGTGGCGCTTCGCGTGAAGATCAGCTCCTTCTCCGACGGCGCGTTGAGCAGTCCGGCGACCGTTCGGCGGGCGCCCTCGAAGCCCTCGGTCGCGCGCTCAGCCAGACGGTAGACGCCGCGGTGCACGTTCGCGTACTCGTGCTCGTAGAACGTGCGCATCCGGTCGAGCACCTGACGCGGCTTCTGCGTCGAGGCCGCGGAATCGAGGAAGGCGACGGGACGCCCGTCGAAGAGCTCGTCGAAGACGGCGAAGTCAGCGCGCAGGCGGTGCGCATCGAGCGCGGGGAGCGTCGTGGACGTCATACGGCCATCGTAGCCCGCGGCCCTCGGAGCCCCGGCCCCTGGGCCCGCGATCAGTCCCGACGCGGCTTGGCGTGGCCGTTCCGGGAGGCGAGCTCGGCGGTCTCCCGCTGGCGCTGGACGGCCGTCGCGACCGTCTCGAGGATCTCGCAGAGCCGCTTCAGGCGCAGGCGCTCGCTCGTCTCCTCGAGCAGCTCGAGCTTCAGCTCCGGCGCGAGCTCGAACCGCGACGCGAGCGAGAACGACGGCTGAACGATGTCCTCGGCCGGCACCTCGACCTCAGCGCCGGTGAGCTCGACCAGCTGCGAGAAGAGCCCGATGCCCCGTGTCACGTCGGCGGGGTCCGGAGGGTCGTCGTTGTCGGCGAGAGGCTCGACCGTGCCGGTGTGGAAGCTCCGGCCGTCGGTCAGCTCCAGGAGCCGAAACCGGTCGCCGCCCTCGACGACGATGTTGAGCCTGCCGTCCTCGAAGCGCTCGACGACCTCCACCACGCTCGCGAGCGTTCCCGTCCGGCGGAGCCCGTCGTCGTCGGCGTAGACGAGGCCGAACGGCTGCTCGTTGTCGACGCACTCGGCGATGAGCTCGCGGTAGCGCGGCTCGAAGATGTGCAGCGGTACCTGCTCCGTCGGCAACAGGACGATCCCGAGCGGGAACAGCCCGATCTCCATCGGTCAAGCCTACGCCTGCGCACGGGGCGTGGCTTCAGCCTCGCCCCCCTTCGTTCTACTGGAGAACGAGGATGGCGATGGTCGCGAGCAGTCCGAGCATGGCGATGAACCGCATGACCCCGACCCTAGGGCGGCACCGTGAGGGGAGCCTGAGCGGTTCGTCAGGAATGTGTCAGGAGTCGGCGACGAACTGCGCGGTCTCCCAGACGAAGCCGCGAGACGTGCGCTCACGCGTCAATCCGTGCCGTACCGCAGCATGCTCCAGCGCTTCCGGCGGATGGACGAACGCCCGGAACCTCCTGCGGATCAGCGCGAAGAACGCGTTCTGGGCACGGGCGAACGACCTGTTGGCCCACGTGCCTCGGGGGTAGCTGACGAGCAACGTGCGGCGAGCTTTGCCGGCGGCGACGGCCAGAAGCTCGGGCCCGTCCGGCGAGCAGCACACGACACGACGGAGAACCACGACGTCCACAGCGCCGACCGCGTCGGGCGTCTCGAGCAGGTCGGCCAGCACGAAGGAGCTTCGATCTGCCACTTTCGCCGCGCGGGCGAGATCTCCAGCAGGCGCTTCGTAGCCCGACACGACCTCGACGACCATCCCCCGCTCGGCGCCGCGGCGGAGCAGCTCGACCTGGATCTGGCCGATCCCGCCTCCGACCTCCATGACCGTCGCGCCGTCGAGCCCGCCCTGTTCGGCCCAGTCGGCGATCCGCTTGGCGTCGTCGCCCCCGAGCCCCTTGCGCAGATACCGGCGCAACTCCCGCCGTGCGCCCTTCTCGCCGAAGATGTCGAGCGACTCACCGGTGCAGCACGAGCACGGCACGACGGCAGCATGCCAGCACGACATTCTCACCTCAACGGCAAAGAGGAAGTCGCGACCGCGACAGCCTGACGCCGCAGGCGGGGGATCAAGCGGCGGGATCCGCTTCTGCGGAATCCCGCTTGCGAGCTAACTCTGCGGGATGCGCGCCTCGAGCGCGTCGCCGAGCGCGTCGCGCACCGGCTGGAGCTCGATCCGGTCGAGCACGTCCTGGAAGAAACCGCGCACGATCAACCGCTCCGCCTCCGAGCGGGGGAGTCCGCGTGCCATGAGGTAGAAGAGCTGCTCGCGATCGACCTGCGAGAGCGTCGCCCCGTGGGTGCAGCGGACGTCGTTGGCGAGGATCTCGAGGCCGGGGATCGAGTTGGCGGTCGCGGTCTTCGAGAGCAGGAGGTTGCGGTTCTCCTGGTAGGCGTTCGTCTTCTGGGCGCCTTCCTCGACGCGGATCATCCCGCGCCAGACGGTCGCCGCGGTGTCGCGGAGCGCGCCCTTGAAGGCGAAGTCCGAGGTGGTGTCCGGTGCCGCGTGCAGCTGGTACGTGTCGTAGTCGAGATGCTGTGACCCGTCGGCGAAGTACGCGCCCGTGACGCGCGAGGTGGCGCCGCGGTCGGCGAGGTCGTTCTGGATCCAGACCTTGCCGCGCGACGAGCCGAAGCCGCCCTCGACCCAGTCGAGCTCCGCGTCGCGCTCGACGCGCGCGTGGCACGACGCGAACAGCCACGACCGGCGCGAGAGCCGCTGCACGTTGACGATCTCGGCCTTTGCGCCGTCGCGCACGACCACCTCGACGACGCCGTTGACGTACGCCTCGAGGTCGTCCGTGGCCGACGTGAGCTCCTGCACGAGTGTGAAGCGGGACCCGGGCTCCGCGACGACGAGGACGCGCCAGAGGAGCGATCCGCCCTGAACGCCGCTCGCGACCCGGAGGTAGAGGGGCGTGTCGAGCTCGGTCCCGGCGGGGACGTGCACCAGGAGCCCGTGCTGCCAGGCGGCGGCGTTGTGGGCCCGAAACTTGTCGTCGGGCTTGACGAGCGAGCCGATCAGCGGGTTGTCGTCGCGGAGCGGCTCGAAGGCGATGCCGTCCACCGTGCGCGAGACGTGCACGCCGGCCTCGTCGATCGTCGCGGTGGCCGCAACGTCGAGGTCGAGCATGGACGGCACGGCGGCGGCGGCCGAGGCCTCCGCTGTCCAGGCGTCGGGGTCGAACCCCTCGAGGTTCGTGAAGCGCCAGTGCTCGTCCCGCGTCGTCGGAAGCGCGAGTGAGCGGTACCGCTCGAGTAGCTCAGTCCTCACGCGGCGCATACCTCCGGTGCAGCATCAGCGTGTTGCCGTCCGGATCGTGGAAGTGCGCCATGTGGCAGACGCCCGTGTCGAAACGTCTCGCCGGCGAAGGCGACTCCCTTCGCCTCGAGCGCTTTCCGCGCCTCCTCGACGTCCGGGACCCGGAGCGCGATGGGCGCCGTGTGCGGGCCCTCGAACTGCTGGCCGATGTTGGTCGGGTCGAGGAGGTAGAGGCTCACGTTCTCCCCGAGTGAGAACTCCGGCCAGCCGCCGTGCCCGACCTGCTCGAGGCCGAGAGTGTCCGCGTAGAACCGGGTCGAGCGCTCGAGGTTCGTGACGGGGACCGAGACGAAGTCGCTCCGCTCGACGGTGATCACGAGTCGGTCATCCCTTCCGCGCGTGGCGCGTAGCGATGGTGGAGCATCAGGTCGTTGCCGTCCGGGTCGCGGAAGAAGGCCATGTGGCAGACGCCGCTGTCGAGCGTCTCGCCGGCGAACTCCACGCCTTTCGCCTCGAGCTCGGCGCGCGCCGCCGCGACGTCGTCGACATGGAACGCGATGTGCCCGTTGCGCTGCGGCGTGAACTCCATTCCGAACGTGGCGGGCTCCCAGATCCCGAAGCACTGGTCGCCGGCCCAGAACTCGGCCTGCGCGTGCTCGTCGGGCCGGAGCCCGAGCGTGTCGACGTAGAACGCCCGCGACCTCTCCCACTCCGTCGAGGGCACCGCGACGAAATCTGCCCTCGTGATCGTGATTCCTGCCATGGTGGGCTGCGCGTGAGGCGCAAGTAACAGTCTGTTACTTGCCGTCCCTAGCCGACAGAGCCTTCCATTTGCAAGTGGATCAGGCGGTTCATCTCGACCGCGTACTCGAGGGGGAGCTCTTTCGTGATCGGCTCGACGAAGCCGGCGACGATCATCGCGCTCGCCTCCGCCTCGGACAGGCCGCGGCTCATCAGGTAGAAGAGCTGCTCCTCGCCGATCTTCGAGACGGTCGCCTCGTGGCCGAGGTCGACGTCGTTCTCCTTGACGTCGATGTACGGGTACGTGTCGGAGCGCGACTCCTCGTCGAGGATCAGCGCGTCGCAGACGACCTTCGACTTCGAGCCGGTGGCGCCTTTCGCGACCTCGAGCAGGCCGCGGTAGCCGCCGCGGCCCCCGTTCTTCGAGATCGACTTGGACGTGATCACGCTCGTGGTGTTCTTCGCGACGTGCACGACCTTGCCGCCCGCGTCCTGGTGCTGGCCCTTGCCGGCGAACGCGATCGAGAGCACCTCGCCGTGCGCTCTCTGCCCCATCAGCCAGATGGCCGGGTACTTCATCGTCACCTTCGAGCCGAGGTTCCCGTCGACCCACTCCATCGTTGCGTCCTCGTAGGCGACGGCGCGCTTCGTGACGAGGTTGTAGACGTTGTTCGACCAGTTCTGGATCGTCGTGTAGCGGCAGCGGCCGCCCTTCTTGACGACGATCTCGACGACCGCCGAGTGCAGCGAGTCCGACGAGTAGATCGGGGCGGTGCAGCCCTCGACGTAGTGCACGTAGGCGCCCTCGTCGACGATGATCAGCGTGCGCTCGAACTGGCCCATGTTCTCTGCGTTGATGCGGAAGTAGGCCTGGAGCGGCATCTCGATCGAGACGCCCGGCGGCACGTAGATGAACGAGCCACCCGACCAGACGGCCGAGTTGAGAGCGGCGAACTTGTTGTCGTTCTGCGGGATGATCGTCGAGAAGTACTGCTTGACGAGCTCCTCGTGCTCGCGCAGGCCCGAGTCCATGTCGAGGAAGATCACGCCCTTGCGCTCGAGATCCTCCTGGAGCTTGTGGTAGACGACCTCGGACTCGTACTGCGCGCCCACGCCGGCGAGGTACTTCTTCTCGGCCTCCGGGATCCCGAGCCGGTCCCACGTGTCGAGGATCTCGGCCGGGAGGTCCTCCCACTTGTCCACCTGCTTCTCGGTGGGCTTCAAGTAGTAGTGGATGTTGTCGAAGTCGATGCCGGAGAGGTCTGCGCCCCAGCTCGGCATCGGCCGCGCGATGAAGTAGTCGAGGCTCTTGTGGCGGAATGCCCGCATCCAGTCGGGCTCCGACTTGTGGTCGGAGATGACGTCGAGCAGCTCGTGCGTGAGGCCCTTGGGGGCCTTGTAGATCGTCGACTTGTCGTCGACGTGCCACCCGTAGCCGTAGTCGGCGCGGATGTCGCGAACGGTCTCGGTCTCGCTCTGGCTCACGTGGTCTCACCTCCCACGCCCGCGGGCATGAACGCCTCGTAGCCCTCCGCCTCCAGCCTGTGCGCGAGCTCGGCGCCGCCGGAGGCGACGATCCGGCCGTCGACGAAGACGTGGACGAAGTCCGGCGTCACGTAGTTGAGGATGCGCTGGTAATGGGTGATCACGAGTGCGCCCATGTCGGGCCCGACGAGCGTGTTCACACCTTCGGCGACGATCCGCAGTGCGTCGATGTCGAGACCGGAGTCGGTCTCGTCGAGAATCGCGATCCGGGGCTTCAGCATGGCCATCTGGAGGATCTCGACCCGCTTCTTCTCGCCGCCCGAGAAGCCGTCGTTCAGGTATCGCTGGGCGAGCTCCCGCGGCACCTTGAGGTGCTCCATCGCCGCGAGCAGCTCGGTACGGAACTCCTTGACGGGGATCGGATCGTCCTCACCGCCGTTCGCCGCCTTCCGCTTCGCGTTGATGGCGCTGCGGAGGAAGCTCGTGACGGTGACGCCCGGGATCGCGTGCGGGTACTGGAACGCGAGGAAGAGCCCACGCTGCGCGCGCTCGTCTGCTCCCATCTCGAGCACCGACTCCCCGTCGAAACGGATGTCGCCCTCGGTGATCTCGTACGCGGGATGCCCCATCAGGGCATAGGCGAAGGTCGACTTGCCCGAGCCGTTCGGCCCCATGATCGCGTGCTTGGAGTCCGTGTCGACGGCGACGTCGACGCCCTTGACGATCTCGGTGCCGTCCTCCAGCGCGACGTGCAGGTTCGTGATCTCGAGCAATGCCACGGATGTCCTTCGGTTGCAGGTCTCGAAGCGAATGTCGCGCGCAGGACGTTCCCCTACGCGTCCACCTCCGATGGTAGCCGGACCGGCGTCGCGGAACGGCAAGGCGGCCTCCGGCCGGGCCGGGACTCCCGATGAGCCGTGCGAACCGGTACCCTCTCGACATGCCCTTCGGAATCGGCATTTGGGAGCTCCTGATCCTGTTGCTGGTGCTGCTCCTCGTCTTCGGGCCGAAGCGCCTGCCCGAGATGGGTCGCCAGCTCGGCAAGGGGATGCGGGAGTTCAAGGACTCGGTGTCCGGCAAGGACGACGACGACGTGGTCGACGAGGTGGCGGAGCTGCCCCCGGCCGTCGAGCCCGTCGAGACGTCGACGACCGCGACCCCCGCGCGCGAGCGCGACACCGTCTCCTAACACCACTCGCGCGCGATGGCCCGCCGGATCGTGCCGCGGCGCCTGAGCCACGACGAGGAAGCGACCCTCGTCGAGCATCTCACCGAGCTCCGGCACCGGCTTCTCATCTGCGTCATCGCGATCGTCCCGGCTTTCGCGGTCGCGTACGCCTTCCACGAGCAGCTCATCAGGCGGCTGATGGAGCTCGTCCCCGAGGGGACGCCGATCGTGACGCTCGGCGTCACCGAGCCGTTCACGACCTCCCTCAAGGTCAGCTTCTACGCCGCGGTCGCGATCGTCCTGCCGATCATCCTCTGGCAGGTCTGGGCGTTCCTCGCGCCCGCGATCGGCGACGAGACGCAGCGGATCCTCGGCGTCTTCGTCGTGCTCGCGACGCTCCTCTTCGTCACTGGAGTTGCGTTCTGCTACACGATCGTCCTGCCGAGGGCGCTGTCCTTCCTGGTCGACTACGACTCGGAGCTCTACACCGAGCAGATCCGCGCGAGCTACTTCCTCTCCTTCGTCACGCTCACCCTGCTCGCGTTCGGGCTCGCGTTCGAGATGCCGATCTTCGTCCTCGGGCTCGTGCGCCTCGGCGTCCTCTCGGCCGACCGCCTACGGAAGAACCGGCGGATCGGCTACGTCGCCATGCTCGCGTTCGCGATCATCCTGCCAACGGTCGACCCGGTCTCGCTCGTCCTCGAGACGGTGCCGCTCCTCGTCCTCTTCGAGGCGTCGATCTGGATCTCCGTGATCATGGAACGGCGGTGGGAGCGGGCGGCCGCCGAAGCGCTGTGAGGGTCGTCTCCGCGGACTGGGTCGTCCCGGTCGAGGGCGAGCCAATCGCCGGCGGGGCGGTCGCGATCGGAGACGACGGAAGGATCGCTGCCGTCGGCGCGTCGGCCGACCTGAGCGCCGGCGAGGCGTTCCCGGGCTGCGTGATCCTGCCCGGGTTCGTGAACTGCCACTCGCACCTCGAGTACGCGGTGTACGCGGGCTTCGGCGACGGCCTCGGGTTCTCGTCGTGGATCGGCCTGCACGTGGCGCGGAAGCGCCTGCTCGACCTCGACGAGATGCGCGCGATCGCGACTGAGGGAGCGCATGAGTGCCTGCGCTCCGGCATCACCACGGTCGGCGACTGCAGCTTCGCAGGCGCAGCCGCTGACGCGGCCGCGCTAACAGGGCTTCGTGCGATCGTCTTCCTGGAGGTGTTCGGCACGGACGCCTCGGCGATGGAGCGGTTTGCCGAGCTGCGGGATCGGGTCGAGCCGGCGCTCTCCGATCGGGTCCGCCTCGGCGTCTCCCCGCACGCGCCCTACACCTGCACACTGGAGCTCTACACCCACTGCGCCGCCCTCGGGCTGCCGCTCTCGACCCACCTCGCCGAGAGCGTCTCCGAGCGGGCGTTCCTGCTCGACGGCTCGGGCGACTGGTCGGCCTTCGCCGACATGCTCGTCCCACCGCCAGGGCAGACAGGCATCCGGATGCTCGCCGAAGCGGGGCTGCTCGGGCCGGGCGTGGTGGCCGCGCATTGCGTCGACGTCGAGGAGGACGAGATCGCGCTGCTCGCCGAGCACGGGGTCGGAGTGGCGCATTGCCCGCGCTCGAACGGGATCCTCGGCTGCGGCGTGGCGCCGCTCCGGGACCTCCTCGCCGCGGGGATCTCGGTCGGGATCGCGACGGACAGCCCCGCCTCGACGCCGTCGTTCGACCTGTTCGACGAGCTGCGCGCCGCCGTCGTCGCCGCGCGCGCCCGTGAGCGTCGTCCGGACGCGCTCACCGCGTGCGTCGCGCTCGAGCTCGCAACGCTCGGCGGCGCTCGGGTGCTCGGGCTCGAGGCCGAGCTCGGCTCGCTCGTCCCGGGGAAGTGGGCCGATCTCGTCGTCGTCTCGCTCGACGACTCGCCGCTTGCGCCGATCGAGGACCCCGTTGTGGCTGCCGTCCTCGGAGGGTCGCCTGAGCGGGTTGCAGCTACTCTCGTGGCTGGCGAGGACCGCTACCGGCGAGGCACGAGCGCATGGCCCGATTCGAGAAGAGCCGCCCGAAGAGCGCGAAGCCGCATGCTGCGGTAGCGCCCGCGCGCCAGCGCGGCTCGACCGCGCCGTCGATCGAGGACACGATGTTCTTCCCGCGGCTGCGGCGCCACGCGAAGTGGATGTTCGTGTTCCTCGCCCTCGTCTTCGGGCTGGGCTTCGTCGTGTTCGGCGTCGGCGCCGGCGGCACCGGGGTCGGCGACATCTTCCGCGGCTCGGGCGGCTCGTCCGGGCAGTCCGTGTCCGACGCGCGCAAGGAGACGGAGCAGCAGCCGAAGGACGCGCAGGCCTGGCGCGATTACGCGACGGCACTCGAGACCGAGGGCCAGACCGCGGAGGCGATCGTCGCCCTCAACACGGCCATCGACCTCGATCCAAAGGACGAGAGCGCCTACCGCGAGCTCGCCGGCCTGCACCTGACGCGCGCCACCGAGCGTCAGCGTGACGCGCAGATCCTGCAGGTCCGTGCGGCGTTCCGCGCGCCGTCGCTGGGGTTCCCGTCGCTCACCGGCCCAGCGGGGCAGTCGATCTTTCCCGACCGCGTCGGCACGGCGGTCAACGCGGAGGCGAGCGCAGCGGTGAGCAGCGCGCTCCAGGAGGCGCAGACCGAGGCCGCCCTCGCGGTCGACGCGTACAAGCGCCTCGTCGCGCTCCAGCCGAACGACCCGAACGTCCAGCTCGAGCTCGCGCAGGCCGCCCAGCAGGTCGGCGACGCCGCGACCGCGATCGCCGCGTACGAGCGGTTCCTGAAGCTCGCGCCGGACGATCCGAGCGCGGGCGTCGTCCGCCAGCAGCTGAAGCAGCTCCGCGGGACCGCTGCCGCCGCGTCGGGATAGACTCGCTCCCGCGTGGAGCACCCGGGCCCCAGCACTCCGGCGAGACGCCGTCGGCAGGCGATCGCGGTCGTCCTGGTCGGGCTCGTCGCCGCGCTCGGCCTGTCCGCCTGCAGCGACACCGTCGGCTACACGGAGCCTGGCGGCGACAAGATCCGCGGCAAGGAGCTCTTCGTGAAGAGCTGCGGCTCGTGCCACACGCTGCGGGACGCGGGGACGACGGGCGCGATCGGCCCTGACCTCGACTACGCGTTCGTCCAGTCGCGGATCGACGGGCTGGGTGACGACACGATCCTGCAGGTTGTCCGGGCGCAGATCGCCTATCCGGTCACGAGCCCCTCGACAGGCGCGCCCGGAATGCCCGCGAACATCGTGGAGGGCGAGGACGCCGACGACGTCGCGACCTACGTCGCCTCCGTGGCAGGGCTGGACGCGAGCGGCAAGCCGATGAACCCTGCGAATCCCCCGAAGCCGGCGCCACCGGGCGGCCCGACGGACGGAAAGGCGATCTTCGAGTCGGCGGGCTGCAGCGGCTGCCACACGCTCGCCGCGGCCGGCTCCACCGGAACGGTGGGGCCGAACCTCGACGACGCGAAGCCCTCGAAGGAGCTCGCGATCGACCGGGTGACGAATGGGCAGGGCGGGATGCCGTCGTTCAAGGGGCAGCTGAGCGAGGCTCAGATCGAGGCCGTCGCGACGTTCGTCTCCGAGAACGCCGGCAAGTAGGTCGGCGGTCGCGGTGTCGGACTTCAGTCCGACACCTCAGTCCGACACCATGCGATCGCCGTCATCCTTCGTGGGTGTCCGACTGAAGTCGGACACCGAGGTCCACGACGACGTGCGTCACGGGCACGTCGAAGCGGAGGCGCGCCTGCTCGACCACGCCCTGCTCGAGCCAGTTCGAGCGACCGGGCGGGTGGGTCGAGACGACGACCTCGTCGGCGGGGAAGACGCGCAGCGCATCCTCGAGCGCTTGGAGCGGGTCACCGTCGCCGATCTCGCCGCGCGCGGCGATGCCGGCCTGACGCAGACGCGCGAGGCTCGCGTCGAGGCGCTCCTGGGCGGCGGCGCGGGCCCCGTCCTCGTCCGACGTCCATGTATTGAGCTTCGAGTTCAGCGCCGGGCAGACGACGAGGACGTCCTCGCTGACCCCCTCCGCCTTGCGCCCGAGCAGCTCGTGGAGCTCGCCGCCGGCGACCGTCTCGTTCGCGACGACGAGGATCCTCCGCAACGGTCCGTCGTTGACGACGTGCGCCTGCGGTGGGCCCGGGCGCATGCCGCCCCTGATGGCCCACAGCGCTACGGCGACGAGCATTAGGAAGACGACGACCCCGAGCCACGTGTTGATCCACGCGCCGACGGCAACGAGCACCGCGCCGCCGAGCGTCAGGAAAACGACCCGGAAGGCGGACGCTTCGTCGCGCAGCGGGTTCTTCATGCGGCGCCTCCCTCTCCCGCCTACAGGATGTAGACGGCGAAGTACACGATGATCCACATCACGTCGACGAAGTGCCAGTAGATCCCGGGGATCTCGAGCCCGTGGTGATGCTCCGCCGTGAAGTGGCCCTTGAACGCGCGGACGGCCGCGATCGTGAGGAGAGAGAGCCCGATGAAGACGTGCGCGCCGTGGAGTCCCGTCAGCCCGAAGAAGACGGAGGCGAAGGCACCGTCGCCCGTGTTGAAGCCGACGTGCGCGTACTCGACCATCTGCGTGAGGAGGAACGCGCTCCCGAGCAGGATCGTCAGGACGAGCCCCGCGCGGAGGCCGTTGCGGTCGTTGCGCTTGATCGCCTGCGTCGCCCAGTGGATCGTGAAGCTCGACGTGACGAGGATCGCCGTGTTCACGCCCGCGACGAAGATCGGGAACTCGTAGGGCGGCGGCGGCCAGGTCGCCGGTGCATCCGGGTTGATGACCCGCACGAAGAAGTACGCGGTGAAGAACGCGCCGAAGAGCATCGCCTCGGACGCGATGAAGAGGAACATCCCGAGCGTCGCCGGGTCGAGCCGGGAGCTGCGGTTCGCCGTCGGAGGGCCGTGGTGCTCGTGCCCGGCGGCCTCGGCATGCGCGCTCATCGGGCACCGCTTTCTAGCGGAGCTGCCGAAGGCAGATCCGCGACGACGTGCTCGACCGGGACCCCTGAGTCCTTCCGGAGCCGCTCGACGACGTCTCGGCGGAGCCACCCCGACCGCTCGCCCGGGAACGTCGAGATGACGATCTCGTCGACGCGCTCGTCCTCGACGATGTGCATCGCGGCGGCGTACGGGTCCGGATGGGCGACCTGGCCGTGCGCCTCGATCCCCTCGTCTCGCAGCGTCGTGAGCGCCGCGCGGAGCCGCCGCTCGGCATCGGGGTGCTCCTCGGCGTCCGGGTCGCTCTGCGGGCAGACGAGCAGGAACGTGGCCGGGCCTTCGGCCGCACGCTGCCGGATCCGGTCGAGAAGCTGCTCGCCGAGGACCGTCTCGTTGGCGACGACGAGGACGTTCGCCTGGCCCGAGCGGGTCGCCACGTCCGAGACGACGTGCTCGAACGGCCTCGAGCCGGCGAGCCGCCGGAGCTCGGCGAGCACGTTCTTCTTCCGAAGCCAGCCGGACTTCTCCTCGGGGTGGGTCGAGACGATCAGCTCGTCAATGTCCTCGAGCGCGAGGACGTCCTCTACGGCGGCGATGGGGCCGCCCTCGAACACGTCGCCGTGGGCCGGGATTCCGGCGGCGCGGAGCGCGGCCACCATCCGGTCGACGCGCCGCCCGGCGGCCGCCCGCCGCGAGTTGCGGTAGACGACATAGCCCGCGCTCGGCTCGTTCACCGGGGCGATCACGACTGCCCTGATCGGCCCCTGGTCGGCGCGGCGGCGAACCGCGTCGAGCAGCTCCTCCCCGGCAAGCGTCTCGTTGGCGACGACGAGCACGTGCTTCGTCTCGGGCTCGCTCACACCTGGGCCTCCTGCAGCGCGCCGCCCTTGAGGACGGCGTGCCGCGCGCCGGGGACGCCGTACTCGTACGGGCCGCCGACGACCTGCGGGATCTCGTCGAAGTTGAACACGGGCGGCGGCGAGGACACCTGCCACTCGATCGTCATCGCCCGCCACGGGTTGGACCCGGCGATCGGCCCGCGCGCCCAGCTCGTGACCACGTTGTAGGCGAAGACCACCACCGAGGCCCCGAGCACGAACGACGCGATCGAGATGACCATGTTGAGCGCGCCGTACGTCCCGGCGTAGTCGGCGACGCGGCGCGGCATCCCGTCGAGCCCAACCCAGTGCATCGGGAAGAACGTGACGTTGAAGGCGATGAAGGTCGTCCAGAAGTGGAGCTTCCCGAGGCGCTCGTCGTACATCCGACCGGTCATCTTCGGGAACCAGTAGTAGATGCCCGCAAAGATCGTGAACACCGAGCCGCCGAACAGCACGTAGTGGATGTGCGCCACGATGAAGTACGTGTCGGAGGCGTGGATGTCGATGGGCACCGCCGCGAGGTAGACGCCGGAGAGGCCGCCGATGACGAACGTCGAGATGAACCCGAGCGCGAACAGCATCGGCGTGTTGAGGTGGATCTTCCCCTCCCACAGCGTTGCCAACCAGGAGAACACTTTGATCCCGGTGGGAACGGCGATGAGGAGCGTCGAGATCATCATCGGGATCCGCAGCCAGTCGGCCATACCCGCGACGAACATGTGGTGCGCCCACACCGAGAACGCGAGCACGAGGATCCCGATCAGCGAGATCGCCATCAGGCGGTAGCCGAAGATCGGCTTGCGGCTGAACACCGAGATGATCTCGGAGATGATCCCGAAGCCGGGCAGCACCATGATGTAGACGGCCGGGTGCGAGTAGAACCAGAAGATGTGCTGGTAGCCGAGCACGTAGCCGCCGTTGTCCGGCGTGAAGAAGCTCGTGTGCATCACGCGGTCGAACATGACGAAGAACTGCGAGCCCGCGATGAACGGCGTCGCGATCACGACGAGGAGCGACGTGGTGAAGTTGGCCCACACGAGGAGCGGCATGCGCCAGAAGGTCATCCCCGGCGCTCGCATGGTGATGATCGTGACCAGGAAGTTGAGCGCCGTCGCGATCGACGACGCGCCGGCCCACTGGACGCCCATGTTGAAGAACACCTGGCCGAACGGCTGCTCGGAGGCCAGCGGCGCGTAGCTCGTCCAGCCCGTCGCGAAGGCGCCGCCCGGCGCCAGGAAGCTCGCCAGAAACAGCGTCCCGGCGACCGGCAGCATCCAGAAGGAGAGCGCGTTCAGCCGCGGGAACGCCATGTCGGGGGCGCCGAGCATCAGCGGCACGGCGAAGTTCGCGAGGCCGGCGAACGCGGGGATGATGAACACGAAGATCATCAGCGTCGCGTGCGCGGACACGAGGCCGTTGAAGGTCTGCGTGTCGAAGAACTGCATCCCCGGCTCCGCGAGCTCGGCGCGGAACAGCATCGCGAGGAAGCCGCCGACGACGAAGAAGAAGAACGTCGTGACCAGGTACTGCACCCCGATCACCTTGTGGTCGGTGTTGACCTTGAAGTAGTCCTTCCAGCTATACGCGCCGTGGTTCGCGTGGTCGTCCGCGAGCGTGGGCCGCCCCGAGACCCAGTAGAGCCAGTAGTCGAACGTCCCGATGCCGAGCAGGAACCCGATCGGTGCCGTGACCATTCCGGCGACCAGGACGATGTACTCCCAGTCGTAGACGGGATCCCACCCGGCGAGCGCGCGGAGCGCGACGACGATGTACATCCCGATCAGGAAGAAGAGCGCGGTGCACCAGAGCGCGCGGACGTAGCCCGGGCGCATGAAGATGCCGCGGCGGCGCGGGGCGGGGTGGCCGTGCTGGAGCTCCGGCTGGCTGTGCTGGTCGACGGTCTGAGTCAATTGGCTTCCTTCCCGCTCAGGAACGCGACGAGCCCGTCGAGCTCCTCGGGCGACAACGTCTTGCCGAAGGTGGTCGGCATCACGCCCGCCTGGTACCCCGAGACGATCACGGCGTCGGGATCGACGATCGACTGCTCGATGTACTGGTCCTCGGGCTGGCCGGCCTTCTTCGCGTCCGCGGCGAGGTTGTCGAGGTCAGGCCCGACCTGCGCGTCGGTGCCGGCCGGCTCGAACGTATGGCAGCCGCCGCAGCCTGCCGACGCGAAGGTCGTCTTTCCGAGCGCGGCGTCGCCGCCGGCCGCGCCGCCGCCGCTCTGGCCGCCGCCCGCTGCTGCACCTCCGCTCGCTGCACCGCCGGCCCCGCCCGGTGCGCCGGCCGCCTTCTGCTCGTCGAGCCAGTGCTGGAACTCGGCCTGCTCGAGCACGCGCACCGGCGCGCGCATCGTCGCGTGCCCGAGGCCGCAGAGCTCCGTGCAGACCAGCGTGAACCGGCCCGTGCGCGTCGGCGTGATCACGATCTTCGTCGTGATGCCCGGGACGACGTCCTGCTTCTGGCCCATCTCCGGGATCCAGAGCGAGTGGATCACGTCCGCGGACTGCATGTGGAACTCGACCGACCGATGGAGGGGCATCACGAGCTCCTCCGACTTCACGGTGCCCGGGTACTCGAACTTCCACGCGAACTGCTGTGCGAAGACCTTCACCTCGAGCGGATCGCTCCCCGCGTTCGCGTTCTTCGAGAGGACGACCGCGCTCACGACGCCGATCGCGATCACGAGGATCGCCGGCACGACCGTCCATGCGATCTCGAGCTTCGTGTTCCCGTGGATGGGAGGCCCGTCGGTGTCGTCGTCGGGCTGGACGCGGAACGCCCACACCGCCTCGACGATCACGGCGGCGACGAGCGAGAAGATCGCGATGCAGATGATCGTCGCGAACCAGAAGACGAACGTGATCCTGTCCATTTCCTCGGACGCGGACTCGGGCAGCCACCGGATGAGGACCGCGACGAGCGTTGCGATCACCGCAGCGACCACGGCGATCGCGACCATCCTGATCAGGGCGCCCCGGTGGATCACCGCTCGCGAGACTACATCAGACCTACCTCCCGCGAGACCCGTTAGTGCATCGTTAGACGGGGTGCCTACGGTCGGCTCATGGAGGCCCTGAGAGCTCGGAGCCGGCCGTCTTGGAGGCGCTGGCATTCGGCTGCCGCGTGGTGCCGGGCGACGGCAGTCGTCGCTTGCCTGGCGGTCCTCCCCGGCGCCGCAACGGCAGGCCCCGCCGCGGTCGTCGGCCCGACGCAGGCGTGGGTGACCGATGGCGACGTGCTCGCGATGGCGACCCTGGGAGGTGTGACGTACGTGGGCGGGGACTTCGCGCTCGTGGGCCGCTCTACCGGCGCTTGGGCGGAGGTGGCCAGCTCGGCGGCCGTCCGGCCGATCCGCGCCCTCGTCAGCGGCAGCGTCGCCGAGGCCGTTGCCGACGGTCGGGGAGGCTGGTTCCTCCGCGGCGACATCGCGGCTGTCGGCGGGGTGGCCGTGGGGAAGACGGAGGTCGTGCATCTCCGTTCGGGCGGACGTCTCGACAGCGGTTGGAGCCTTCGCACGGACGGCGAGATCTACGCGTTGGCGCGCGTGCGCGACCGGCTCTACGTCGGCGGCGCGTTCGGCAGGATCGACGGCGCAGCCCGCGCCAACCTGGCGGGGGTCGACGTCCTCTCCGGCGCACTCCTCGACTGGGGGCCCAGGGTCGCCGGCCTGCCGAAGGGCGATCCGGCCGAGGTGTACTCGATCGCGCCCGCCCCTGACGGGAGCGCGATCTACTTCGGCGGCTTCTTCGAGCGAGTCGACGGCGCGGGGCGACGGTCGCTCGCGGCCGTCCGGACGGACGGCACGCTGCTGCCGTTCAACCCAGGTGCGGAATACGCGGACTCCGGGGACGACGACGGGGACGAGGAGAACGGCGCTGCGTCGGTGTCGATCGTGTCGATGGATCCACGCGGGAAGGTGCTCTACGCAGCAGGCGACTTCGACGAGCTCGCGGGGGCGGAGCGCCAAGGGCTCGGCGCCGTGAACGCGCGAACGGGGCGCGCCCGCCCGTGGAACCCGGACTGCGACGGAGATGTGTGGGCGATCGCGATCGCTCCGGCGGGGTCACCTGTCTACGTCGCCGGCGAGTTCGCCTCGATCGGGGGGAAGTCGCGGCGCGGTCTGGCAGCGGTGGACGCACGGCTCGGGACCGCGACCCTGTGGGACCCCGGGATCGGTGGCGCAGTCCACGCGATCGCTCTCGACGCCCGGCGGAAGACGGTCGTTGCCGGGGGCGAGTTCGAGTCGGTGGGGGACGTCGATCGCGCCAACCTTGCCGCCGTGGACACGCGAACCGGCGTCGCCATGCCCTGGGACGTCCCGGTCATCGGTACGGTCGACGTCGTCGAGCCCGCCGAGGCCGGCGGCATGGTCGTTGGCGGCGACCTCGAGTCGGTCGGCGCGCTCCGGCGGGAGGGGCTCGCGGCCCTGGCGGCCGACGGCTCCTCCGTCACAGACTGGCGGCCGCCGACGCGCGGCGTTGTCAGGGCGCTCGCGTCCGACGCCCGCCGCGGGCGCGTCTACGTCGGCGGTCGGTTCTCCCTCGGTGAGAGCCGGGCGCAGCGGAGCCTCGCGACGCTGGAGATCGAGAGCGGTGCCGTCACGGCCTGGGGGCCGACGATCAACTCGGGCGTATTCGCGATCGCGCCCGGCGACGGCGAGACGGTCTACGTCGGCGGGGCGTTCACGACCGTGGACGGGAAGGGGCGGCGACGGCTCGCTGCCCTCCGGGCCGACGACGGCTCACTCCTGCCGTGGAACGTGGGTGCGAGCGCGGTCGTTCGGACGCTCGGCTGGACCGGCGAGGAGCTTTGGGTCGGCGGACAGTTCACGTCGATCGGCGGCGAGCAACGCCGGGGTGTCGCCTCCGTCGAGATCGCGACGGCGCGGACGACCGGCTGGGATGCCGGGGCGAACGGGAACGTCGAATCGCTCGGGGTGATCGGGGAGGCGGTCTACGTCGCCGGGCCGTTCACCGCGATCGGCGGACGATCGCGTAAGCACCTCGCGGCCCTGGATGCGGCGGACGGAGCAGCCACTCGATGGGACCCCGCGCCGGACGATGTCGTGCGGGCGCTGGCCGTCGCGCCCGACGGCGCCCAACTGATCGTGGCAGGCGACTTCGAGCGGGTCGCGGGGGGACGACGCGACGTTGCCTCGTTCGACCTGACGACGGGCTTCGTCACCGACTGGAGGCCGGTGGCGCCCTTCTCGGGGCTGGCGGTGGCCTTCGGCGAGGCCGGGTGGGTGTTCGTCGGCGGGGAGGGAGCGCTCGACGTCTTCCACTGGCCGCCGCCGGTGCTGTGACGCGTGTCCCGCGACCTCAGGGCGACGCTATCCTTCCTCGTCCTCGGGCCGTTAGCTCAGTTGGTAGAGCAGGGGACTCTTAATCCCAAGGTCGAAGGTTCGAATCCTTCACGGCCCATCAGCATGATGCGGTTTGCGGCACGTCTGGGGCGTTCCGAGGGCACTGGGACCACGTATGGGGCCACGGCTCGATCCTAGGACCTTCGGCGGCGCAACCTAGCCTCACGGATGTCAGGACTGCAGGCACCATGCGCCGCGTGTTCGGGGATTAGGGCAGGCATCGGGGGGTAGCGGTCGCGGTGCGAGTCGAACCCGCATCAAGCCCGAGTCGGCCTGCCCGGTAACTCGGACGCCGCTCGTCTCTTTCGATCCCCGGAGGTTTTCGTGAGGTTCGCATCTTTCGTTGCCGCACTGGTCGCCGGTGGGCTTCTCACCGGCGCAGCCCGGGCGGCCGGTGGCTCTGAGGTCATCAGGATTACCTCGGTTCAGGTGAGCCAGCAGCAACCCAACGACCAGACGTTCATCATCAAGAACAACGACGTGATCAACGGCAAGAAGGTTGGCCACGACATCCTGACCTGCAAGGTCGTCGCTCAGGGCAAGATGAGCTGCGCCGTCGTGATCGTGCTCGCGGCGGGGAAGCTGAATGGGAAGTTCGCGCAATCGATCACTGCGTCCAGTGGCAAGGGCACGATCACCGGCGGCACGGGCAAGTACGCAGGGGCGAAAGGCACCCTCACCTTCAGACCCGTCAAGGGCGCGGGCCGCACGGGCGTCGTGGTGACGCTCACGTAGCGGTACAACTGGCGCGGCGCGATAGATCAACGGCGGCCATGTCTGCGGAGCGCGACCGCTTTCGCGGAACCTCAGGCCAGCGTGGTGGGCCATGCGACACTGATCGTTTCCCCCGATGACAACGCTGCAAGCCTGCGCCTGTCTTGCGTCCGCGCTCGTGCGCCCGAAAGGTTGAACGCGCGAACCTTCACAACCACCGCTCGACGCGGGTTGGCGCAGCGGACGAGGGAGAGCCGCACCGCTTCGACTACTTCGACCGAACGACGAGCCCGACGATGACGTCGCCCGTGTACCAGACGGCGACCTCGAGCCGATCCGGGCAGACGCAGAACGCTTCTTGAACGGAGTCCTGCATCCCGACGTTCGGGTTGTCCAGGTGGCGCCATTGACCGTCGACGAAGAGCCAGAGGCTTCTGGCGCTTCCCGGCGGGTAGGCGAGCAGCTCGAGCCAGTACTGCGTGGCGACGCCCGTGCTCACGGTCGAGCCTGCAGTGAAGGCTTCGTGCCGCTTGGCCCTTTCCCCTACCTCGGCCGGCGCGGTCATCGCTTCCTGCGGCGCGGTTGACATGTGCAACCTCCTTTCGCGCCACCTGTCGAACCGGTGCAACCCAGCGCCTCGATTGGGTCACTACCGGCTTCGGCGGTGGCGGATCGTGGAAGGCTGAGACGACCGAGCACACCCACAGCAAGGCGGGCGACGCTGCCGCAGGGTCGCCATACGTACGGAACCTCACGGGCGACTCTCCTCGTCCCTCGGATTGTCCCACTTCGCGGGGCGCCGCGCAATGCCGCTTCGTGGAGCGCGCGACCGGGACGCCTGTCGAGGATCGACCCGTTGCGAACGAACCGGTCGCGCTGTGCGCGTCGCGCGCCCCTACGTGCCGAAGTACTCGCTCGAGGAGCGGATGCCGTAGAGCAGCCAGATCACGACCGCGGCGAGGACGGCGGTGGTGATCGACGGGAGGATCGCGCTCGTCGGGCCGACGAAGACGTAGACGAGCGCGGTGACGCCGCCGATGACGGCGAGCGCGGCCAGCACGATGCGCGCCACGCGGCTGCCGCGAAGCAACATGTACGACGCGATGCCGAAGAGTGCGGCGAGGATGAGCGCGCCGATTCCCCACGGGTCGGTCACGCCCTCCCAGGCGAAGAGTCCGATGACGCCCATCAGCCCCAGGAAGCCGGCCTTGGCGAACCCGAAGATCGACGCCAGCCAGACCGTGAACGGCAGCTCTCGACGGGTCGCCTCCATGGTGTTCCTCCTCGTGTCCTTCATCGACGGGGCGCCCGATCTTCGCACACCTGGCGGCCGGGGAAGATCGTGCGTCAGCGAGCATGCTGCGCCGCCAGCGGCGCCGGCAGCGGGCGCGCGTGGACGACGACGAGCGTCCGGGTCGGGCGGGTGAGCGCGACGTAGAGCTCGCGGAGGCCCGTCTCGCCCGCGGCGATCAGCGCGGGCTCGACGACGACGACGTGGTCGAACTCGAGCCCCTTGGCACGGCGCGGCGAGAGGAGCGGGATACCGTCGTCGTAGGCGGAGTGCCCGGCCAGCTCCGGGACGAGCGCGTCGGGGAGGATCACGGCGAGGAGCCCCTCCTCGCCGGCCAAGGTGAGTGCCTCGCGAAGCGCGGCAGTGACCAGGTCGCTCTCTTCGATCCGCTCGACGCGGGGCGGCGCGGCGCCCGACCGAAACGCGATCGGCGGCGCGACGTCCGGCGCGACGACGTCGAGCAGCGGCAGCGCGAGTCCATGATCTCGGCCGGAACACGGTAGGCGTGGCGCAGCTCGGCGACCTCGGCGTCAGGCGGCGCCTCGAGATACGCGAGCACGTCGTCCCAGCGGTCGTGGACGACCGGGCCGGTGGCCTGTGCGATGTCGCCGAGAACGGTGACCGAGCCGGCGCGGGCGCGCCGCGCGACCATGCGGAGCTGCATCGGCGTCAGGTCCTGCGCCTCGTCGACGATCACGTGGCCGAACGCGCGAGGCGCCTCCGCGAGCAGCGCGCGCGCCTCGTCGAGCAACGGGATGTCGTGGTCGCTCCAGCCGAACCCCGCTCGGGAACGGCGAAGGAGCCGCTGCTCGCCCTCGTCCAGGATCCCCTCAGCGGCCTCGGCGAGCCGTGCGGGCGTCGTGAGAAGCGCGCGCACGAGGGCGTCCGGCGCAACGGCGGGCCAGACGCGGTCGAGCCACCGTGCGAGGAAGCCCTTCGCGTTGAGCGAGCGCTCGACCTCGCCGAAGTCGCGCCAGGCGAGCCCGCCGAGCCTCGCGCCGTAGTCCTCGTAGAAGCGGCGCAGCACGTCCATGCGGAACCGCTCGCGCGCATGCGTGGTCAGCCCGAGCTCCTCGCGTGCGTGCTCGAGGAGCTCCCGCACCTGCCGCTCGCGAACGCGGACGTACTCGCCCTCCATCCGCGCGACGAGCTCCTCCGGTCGCGCGGCGGCCCGCTCGGCGGCGGCCCGCGCGAGCACCTCGGCGAGCCGGACGTCGCCCTTCAGGCGCTCGACGTCGGGTGCGTCGACGGCCGTTGCCTCGATCCCGTCCACGAGCTCGCCGACGGCGCGTTGCTCGACGCTCTCCTCACCCAGCGTAGGCAGGACGTGCGAGACGTACTCCATGAACGTCGGGTTTGGCCCGACGACGAGCACGCGCCGGAGCCGCTCGCGGTGCGAGTAGAGGAGGTACGAGGCGCGGTGCAGCCCGACGGCCGTCTTCCCCGTGCCAGGGCCGCCCTGGACGACCAGTGGCGGATCGGGGTCGCGGGTGATCAGCCGGTATTGGTCCGTCTGGATCGTCGCGACGATGTCGCGCATGCGCGGCTCGCGGCTCCGCTCGAGCTCGTCGAGGAGGAAGTCGCCGCCGACCACCGAGCCCGAGCCGTCGAGCTTCTCGTCGCTCAGGTCGAGCAGGCGCCGCCCGTCCGTGCGGAACCGGCGCCGGAGCGTGACGTCCAACGGCTGCGCGGGGGTGGCGACGTAGAAGGGCCGGGCTGCCGGCGCCTGCCAGTTGACGACGAGCAGCTCGTTGTCGTCGTCGTGCACCCAGCGCCGGCCGACGTAGAGCGGCTTCGACGTCGTCTCGAGGTCGAGCCGGCCGAAGCAGAGCCCCCGCTCGGCGTCTTCGAACGTCCGCAGCCGCCGTACGGCCCACGCCTCGAGCGCGAGCGCGGCGACCTCGCTGTCGCTTGCGTCGGCCGAGCGCTCGACGACGGCGCGCATGCGGTCGAGGCAGTCGTAGGCGTGGTCGACGTACGCCTGCTCGGAGAAAAGGTCGGGGTGGGTCACCCGACAAGGATGGGCGGAGCGAGACGGTCCGGCAACTAGAGGCTTGATGTGGGTTATGGGTGCGTGTCGGGGAGGGCTTGCGCCAAGCAGCGTGGCCGGATCACTGCTCGCCGATACCCGAAGGTATCGGCGAGCTGGGGGCCGGTCGCGATGCGCCGTGCGCAGGCCCCCAGCCGCGCGTGCCCGTGACCCACATCAAGCCTCTAGGCTGGCGCGCGATGCGCGTCCTCACCGTCGTCGGCAACAGGCCGCAGTTCGTCAAGTCGGCCCCGCTCTCGGTGGCGCTGCGGGAGGCGGGGATCGACGAGGTCGTCGTCCACACCGGCCAGCACTGGGACGACGAGCTCTCGCGGGTCTTCTTCGAGGAGCTCGGCCTGCCCGAGCCCGCACACCGGCTCGACCTGCGGACGGCCGACGTCGAGACGCTGACGCCCGCCGTTCGCCGCGTCGTCGACGCGGAGCGTCCCGACGCCGTGGTCGTCCTCGGCGACACGAACTCGACGCTCGCCGGCGCGCGCGCAGCCGCCGCCGCCGGCATCTCAGTCGCCCACGTCGAGGCGGGGCTCCGCAGCGGCGACTTCTCGATGCCGGAGGAGCGCGCGCGGATCGAGGTCGACCGCCTGGCCGCGCTTCTGCTCTGCCCCGACGAGCGGTCGGTCGCGACCCTCGCCGCCGAGGGCGTCGCGGGGAGGGCGGTGGTCGTCGGCGACGTGATGGCCGACGCGACGCTTCGCTTCTCGCCCTTCGCGCGCGAGCGCGTCCCGCCGCCGCACGAGCCCGGCACCTACGTCGTCGCGACCGTCCATCGCGAGGCGAACGTCCGCGCTGAGCGGCTCGGGCGGATCGTGGAGGGGCTGTCGCGCCTCGACGAGCCGGTCGTCTTCCCGGCTCACCCTCGGACCGCGAGCGTGCTGCGCACCGAAGGGATCGCGCTCGCGCCGAACGTCCAGCTCCGCGAGCCGCTCGGCTACCTCGCCTTCGCGTCCGCGGCCTCGCAGGCGCGGGTGATCGCGACCGACTCCGGGGGCCTCCAGAAGGAGGCGTACTGGCACCGCGTGCCGTGCGTGACCATGCGCCCCTCCACCGAGTGGGTGGAGACCGTCGCGCAGGGTGCGAACGTGCTCGTCGACGACGATCCCGACGCGATCGAGGCTGCCGTGCGCGGTGCCACGTTCCCCGCCGAAGCGCCGGCCCTCTACGGGGACGGACATGCGGCCGGGCGGATCGCCTCAGCGCTCGAGAGCTTGTAACAGACTGTTACAAGACCACCACGCCGGTAGCATTTCCGCGCTGTGACCACGCCCGATACGACCACGTCGGAGCCACCGCTCGGGGTCGCGACCTACGACGTCGCGATTGTGGGCGCAGGCTACGTAGGCGTGCCTCACGCTCAGGTCTTTGCCGAAGCCGGTCGTTCGGTACTCCTGGTCGACGTCGATGCCGCACGAGTCGATCGTCTCAACCGCGGCGACAGCTACATCGAAGACGTTCCGTCCGAGACGCTCAAGCGACTCGTCGGGGAGGGAAGACTCCGTGCGACGACTGACTATGACGCCCTACGGGACTCCGACGCGATCGTGATCGCCCTTCCGACACCGCTCTCGAAGCAGCGGGAGCCAGACCTCTCGATCATCCTGCGAGCTGCCGCCGAGATCGGAAAGCGCATGAGACCGGGGCACCTCGTCGTGCTCGAGTCGACGACCTACCCCGGTACGACACGCGACGCGCTGCTGCCGGTGCTCGAGCAGTCGTCCGGCCTCGTCGCCGGCAAGGACTTCCACCTCGCGTTCGCGCCCGAGCGCGTCGACCCGGGCCGCACCGACTGGACGACGAAGAACGTCCCGAAGATCGTCGGTGGCATCGACGACGCTTCGACAGAGGCCGCGGCGGCGCTCTATGAATCCGCCATCGACACCGTCCACCGGGTCTCGTCGCCGGAGGCCGCGGAGCTGACGAAGCTCCTCGAGAACATCTACCGCTCGGTCAACATCGCGCTCGTCAACGAGCTCGCCCAGCTCTGCGACCGGATGGAGATCGACATCTGGGAAGTGGTCGACGCGGCGGCGACGAAGCCGTTCGGCTTCGCCGCGTTCCAGCCCGGCCCGGGCCTGGGCGGTCACTGCATCCCGATCGACCCGTTCTACCTCACGTGGAAGGCGCGCGAGTTCGACTTCTCGACGCGCTTCATCGAGCTCGCGGGCGAGGTCAACCAGAACATGCCGTACTACTGCCGCTCCCGTGTCTCGCAGGCCCTGAACCACGGCGCCCACAAGTCGCTCGCCGGCTCGCGCGTGCTCGTCCTCGGGGTGGCGTACAAGGCGGACATCTCCGACTGGCGCGAGTCGCCGGCGGTGAAGCTGATCGAGCTCCTCCAGAACGCAGGCGCAGAGGTGGGCTACCACGACCCGCACGTGGCCGCATTCGCCGCCGACGGGATCGCGCTCGTCTCGGTCCCGCTCGAGCCCGCCCTGTACGACGCCGTCGTGATCGCCACGGCGCACTCGGGCATCGACTACGCGCAGCTCGTGGACGACGCGCAGCTCGTCGTCGACCTGCGCAACGCGACCGGC
This sequence comes from uncultured Actinomycetes bacterium, assembly GCA_963845965.1. Classification (GTDB taxonomy): domain Bacteria; phylum Actinomycetota; class Thermoleophilia; order Gaiellales; family Gaiellaceae; genus Gaiella. The sequence continues at coordinate 29,701 of CAWJUF010000005.1, forward strand.
CGCGCCGCGATCACGAGCGAGAAGGTCTGGAAGCTATAAGGGCCTGTCCCTGGACTGGCCCTTGATCCGCGTCGCGCACGCGGGCGTCGGCGGGTGGGGCAAGAACGTCGCCCGCGTCGTCGGGGAGCTCTCCGAGCTCGCGTGGATCTGCGACACGGACGAGGCGCGGCGGTCCGAGTACGCGGCGCGCTACCCCGGGGCGCGCGTGACAGGCTCGTTCGGCGACCTCGTCGCCGACGACGCAGTCGAGGCCGTCGTGATCGCGACGCCCGTGCCGACGCACTACGACCTCGCGAAGCAGGCGCTCGCGGCCGGGAAGCACGTGTTCGTCGAGAAGCCGCCCGCGATGCGGACCGAGCAGATGGAGGAGCTGGTCGCGCTCGCCGAGGAGCGCGATCTCGTCCTCATGCCCGGCCACCTCCTCCTCTACCACCCCGGCCTTCGCAGGGTGAAGGAGCTCGTCGACGCCGGTGAGCTCGGCGAGGTGGCCTGCGTCTACGGGAACCGCCAGAACCTCGGAGTGATCCGCTCCAACGAGAACGCACTCTGGTCGCTCGGCGTCCACGACCTCTCGGTGATCCTCTGGCTGCTCGAGGAGGAGCCGAGCGAGGCCGTCGCGCACGGGATGGCGTACCTGCAGAAGGGCATCGAGGACGTCGTGTTCTGCTTTCTCCGGTTTCCGTCGGGCAAGGTCGCGCACATGCACCTCTCCTGGCTCGACCCCCACAAGATGCGCAGGATGACCGTCGTCGGCCGCGAGAAGATGGTCGTCTTCGACGACATGGAGCTCGAGCGGAAGGTCACCGTCTACGAGAAGGCGCCGTGGGAGCCCGCGTCGACCTACGGCGAGTGGCGCACCCGGACGGGCGACATCTCGAGCCCGAAGATCGCGAACGACGAGCCGCTGCGGCTCGAGCTGCAGCATTTCCTGCGGCTCGTCGACGAAGGCCCCGGCGACCACCGCGAGGCCCGTGACGGGCTGGCCGTGGTCAAGTCGCTCGACCGGCTCACGACCTCGCTGCGGACCGGATCGCCCGCGTGACCGCCGAGATCCACCCGACGGCCGTCGTCCACACCGGGACGGTGCTCGGCGCGGGCGTGAAGGTGCTCGAGCACGCCGTCGTCGGCAAGCAGCCGACGCTCTCGCCGCGCTCGACGGCCAGGCGCGAGCCGTTGCCTCCAACGGTCGTCGGCGACGGGACGGTCATCTCGACGGGTGCGATCGTCTTCGCGGGCTCGAGGATCGGCGCCCGTGTGATCCTCGGCGACCAGTCCTGCGTGCGCGAGCGGGTGACGATCGCAGACGACGTCGTCGTCGGCCGCGGCTCGCTCGTCGAGAACGACTCGACCATCGGCGCGAGGACGAAGATCCAGGCGGACGCCTACGTGACGGCGTACTCGACGCTGGAGGAGGACGTGTTCGTCGCCCCGTGTGTCGTGACCACGAACGACAACTTCATGGGCCGCACGGAGAAGCGGCTCGAGCTGATGCGCGGGCCGACAATCCGGCGGGGTGCGAGGATCGGCGGCGGCGCGATCCTCTGCCCGGGGATCGAGGTCGGCGAGGAGGCGTTCGTCGGCGCGGGCGCCGTCGTGACGAAGGACGTGCCTCCCCGCAAGGTGGTCGTCGGGAGCCCCGCGCGCGTGATCCGCGAGGTGCCCGACGACGAGCTGCTCGGCTGACGCCTATCGCGCGTCGGCCGGAACGCCCACCTCAGCGGGTGCGAACGATCGAGAGGCGGTAGGCGACCGGCAACGAGGTGGGCGCCGTAAGGCGTGCCTGGAGGAAGTGCCAGCCCGAACCGTCCGCTTTCCAGGCGAGCCGCTCGCGCCGGCCCGGCCGGTTCGAGAACCGCACCCGGAGGTCCTGCCGCGCGAGATCGGCGACCGAGACCGTGTCCGGCCGCCAGAGCGCCAGCGCCACCTTTGCCTCCTGTGAGGGCACGAGCGAGACGTAGAGCTTCTCGCCCGCGGCGAGGTAGATGCCGTAGACGTCGTCCTGGTCGTCCCAGAAGTCGAGCGACGCCTTCACGAGCCGCGCCTTCTCGCCGGCCGGGAAGTAGAGCGGATACGCGTCCTCGCCGGCGTCGTCGTTGGGCTCGTGGGAGTCCCGCGGCGGCAGCGGCCCGCCGAGCGCGTTGAGGGCGCCGGTCGCGTCGAGCGCCCCCCAGCCCGTGTATGCATCGCGGCCGGGCGCGCACGCCCGGCAACCGGTTTGCGCGCTCGCGTCGACGGCCGCTCGCTCGATGATCGCCGTCACCTGCTCGGGGCGCAGCAGCGGCCTGGACCCGAGCAGGTTCGCCGCGAGGGCGCTCGCCTGCGGAGCCGCGAACGAGGTGCCGTCCGGCGGGCGGAAGTCGTCGGTCGCGCACGGCGTGTACCCCTGGTCGACGCAGGCGGCGCGCTCGGCGGTCAGCGAGCGCGGGAACGTCGAGAGGATGTCCTCGCCCGGGGCCGCCACGTCGTTGTAGACGGCGTCGCGGTTCGAGAACGCCGGCGAGGCGCCGCTCCGCGTCAGCGCGCTCACGCCGAGCACGTGCGGGAGCGCCGCCGGATAGCTCGCGAAGCGCCACGGTGCCCGTGGCGCCTGGTCCGAGTTGCCGACGGCCGCGATGACGACGGCGCCCCGCTTGACGGCGTACGCGATCGCCTCCTGCTCGAGGCGGGAGTACGTGTCGCGACTCGGGTTGCGTGGGTCGCGGAGGCCGCCGAGGCTGACGTTGACGACCCGCGCGCCGTTGTCGACGGCCCAGTGGATCGCGCGCGCCTCGGCCTGGACCGAGACCGTCCCGCTCGGGGAGACGACCTTCGCGACGATCAGCTCCGCGGCCGGTGCCAGGCCCGCGATCCCGACGTCGTTGTCGACCTGCGCTGCGATGATGCCGGCCACGATCGTCCCGTGCCCGCGCGTGTCCTGGGCAGTCCCGCCGACGAAGCTCTTCGCGATCGCGACCTGGCGCGTGAGGTCGGGGTGGGTGAGGTCGATGCCGGAGTCGATCACGGCGACGCGGACGGAGGCGAGCGGCGGGAGCGTCTCCCAGGCGTCGTACGCCCGGTTCGCGACGGCGTACCACTGCTTCTGCGCGAGCGGGTCGGTCGGGACGAACGAGACGCGCCGCACCCGGTCGGGCTCGACCCAGGCGACGCCTGCGATGTCGCGCAGCTCGGTCGGCGGGGCCTCGACGGACAGCGCCCGCAGGGGCGCGAGGCTGGTCGGACGCGTGCCGGTCGCGCGCTCGACGGCCGCCGACACGGCCGACCTATCTGCGCCGGGGCGGAGGCCGACCGTGGTGCGCGCGCCGAGGCCGGGAGCCGGGAGGACGAGCGCGGCACAGACGGCAAGCGCCCAGGGGAGGGCGCGCCGGCTCACGCGGCGACCCGAACCGTCAGCGGCGGACCGCCAAGGCCGTCGGCCGAGAGCCGGTAGACGGTCGTCCCGCGCACGCGGAGCCTGACCGCGAACGTCCCGTCCGCAGCCGGCGAGAGGCGCTTCACCGTGACCCACGCCCCGCTCTGCGTTCGCCGCTCGAGCACCGCGTCGTCGACCTGACGCGCGACGCCGGTCAGCTGCAGGACGGGGGACGCGCCCTGCAGCTGCGGCGGGGGATCGAGCCGCAGCACGCCCAGGCGAAAGCCCGTCGACTTGAGGCCGAGGCGCGTACGCACGTCGGCCAGGCGCTGGTCGGCCGACTGGCCGTCGGCCGTCGTGAGCCGCACGGCGGCCGGCTTCCCGGGCGCGCCTGGGACGTATGCGACGTCCACCACCGGGTCGTTCAGACCGAACCGGGCGGCGAGCTGCGGGCCCGTCAGGGGCTGGGGCGCCCACGCGTGGTTGGGCGACGCAGTGTCCCACGGATCGTCGACCGAGACGAGGTAGGGGAGATCGAGGCCAAACGCGTCGAGCGCGCTGATCGTCCTGCCGCCGCTCGACGAGAAGTAGAACGTCTGGGCGGGCGCGCCGTCGTACGTGAGGATCTGCCCGCGGGTCTCGCGCACGGCTTGCGTCGGGCCGGGCGCCTCCGAGGCGACGCCGTAGTAGACCTGGCTGCGCCAGTCGGAGTAGAGGTCGAACGGACGCCCGCGGACGATGTTCCCGACCGCGTACGTCCGCGCCGCCACCGCCTGCGCCTCGAGCGCCGCGAGCGGCCAGTCCTTCGGCATCTCCCCGGGAACGACCCCAAGGAGGTACGCCTCGAGGCCGACGACGTTGACGAGCTGGAGGCGGCCGGCGACGGCCGCCACCCGGAGGTCGCCGCGGAACTCCCTCCCGCCGTAGGACAGGAACGCTCCCTTCGCTGCGCGGATCGTCACGGGCCCGGCCAGCACGACCTGCTTGCCGTCCTTGCCGACGGGAAGCTTCAGGTCGTGCCCGGCGGTGATCGCCCCGGCGGTGATCGGGTACCGCTTCCCGGCTCCGTCGAAGACCGCCGCGACGTTCGCCACCGAGGCGTTCGCGAGGCCGTCCGCAACGAGCACCCGGACGCGCCGGAGCAGCGTCTCGGGCGCGGTGCCCATCGTCGTGCCGTGGTAGTAGGTCGAGAGGATCTGCCGGTAGTCGCGACCCGTTGTTGCCTGACCGAAGGCGCCCCACTGGCTCATGCCGACACCGTGGCCCCAGCCGCCGCCGGCGAGGACGAACAGGGGAGCAGGCGCCTTCGGAGCGGCCCCGGCGCCTGCGGCGCCGAGACTCAGGACGAGCAGCGCTGCGAGGACGACGGTCCGGCGCATGAGCTGTGTATCGGCCGCGGGCGGCTAGGCCCGGAGCCGCTCGGCGTACTGCTCCTCGTAGTAGCGGCGGTACTCGCCGGACTTGATCGGCTCCCACCAGGCGCGGTTCGCCGTGTACCACTCCACGGTCTCGGGCAGCCCGCCCTCGCCGAACGAGTGGCGCGGCGCCCAGCCGAGAGCGCGCAGCTTCGCGTCGTCGAGCGCATAGCGGCGGTCGTGCCCCGCGCGATCCGCCACGTGCCGGACGAGTGACGGGTCCGCCCCGGTCAGCTCGAGAATCCGATGCGTCACCTCGAGGTTCTCGTGGTCCTCGCCCCCGATGTTGTAGATCTCGCCCGGCGCGCCCTCGCGCAGCACGAGCTCGACGCCGGCGCAGTGGTCTTCGGCGTGGAGCCATTCCCGCACCTGCTTCCCGTCGCCGTAGACGGGGAGCGGCTCCCCGTCGATGGCGTTCGTGACGAAGAGCGGCACGAGCTTCTCAGGGTACTGGTTCGGGCCGAACGTGTTCGCACCCCGCGTGATCGAGGCCTGGACCCCGTACGTGCGGACGTACGCGAGAACCTGGAGGTCGCCGCCGGCTTTCGCCGCGCTGTACGGGCTCGACGGACGGAGCGGATCCGTCTCGAGCGCGCGACCGCCCGCCTCGAGGTCGCCGTAGACCTCGTCCGTCGACACCTGCACGTAGCGGGCCTCGGTCGAGCGCGCCCACTCCAGGAGGGTCATCGTGCCGAGCACGTCCGTGTGGACGAACTCCTGCGGGCCGAGGATCGAGCGGTCGACGTGCGTCTCGGCGGCGAAGTTGACGACGGCCTCGCATCCCTTCCCCGCCCGCGCGACGGCGTCGGGATCCGCGATGTCGCCGACCACCAGCTCGACCCCCGTGCCGTCGAGATTGGCCGGATTGCCCGCGTAGGTCAGCTTGTCGAGAACCACGACGTCGTCCCCGCCTGCGACGAGCCGCTTGACGAAGTGCGAGCCGATGAACCCGGCCCCGCCGGTGACGAGCACGCGCATCGGGGAAGGGTAGACGACGTGGGGGAACCCCTGGTTCGCCCACGAACCCCCTCCTCTGGCGTGCTGTCCGGCTACTGCTGGTTGGCCTCCTGGCCGGCAAAGCCGGCCTCCGGCCGCCACGCGCCGCTCGCGTGGAGGCGGTTGGCCTCCGGCCGGCGAAGCCGGCCGCCTTTCGCCTGGAACCACGGCTGGGCGATCGCGGGGGGCGCGAGGGCGTCAACGCGCGCGCGGCCGAGCGTCAGTCGTAGCCCAGGGCCGCGAGGCAGGCCCGGAGCCCCTCCCTCCAGTGCGGTAGCGCCGGCGCGCCCTTCTCGCTGCGGAGGACCGATACCGCCGGCCGCGGGGCCTTCGCGCCGAACTCCGCCGAGGTGATCCGCCGCACGCGACAGTCGAGGCCGGCCTCCTCGAAGATCGCCTGCGCGAAGTCGGCCCACGTGCAGTCGCCCGCCGCCGCGAGATGCCAGATCCCGAACGCGGCTCCTCCCTCCACCAGCACGCGCGTCGCGTCGGCGAGATGTCCGACGTACGTCGGACAGCCGCGCTGGTCGTCGACGACCGCGACCTCGTCGCGCTCGGCCCCGAGCCGCAGAATCGTCCGGACGAAGTTCCTGCCCGTCTCGCCGAAGAGCCACGAGGAGCGCACGACCCACGCCCGCGCGCCGGCGGCGGCCTCGCCGTGCAGCTTCGAGCGGCCGTACGCCGAGAGCGGCGCCGGTCCGTCCGACTCGACGTAGGCCGCGCCCTTCGTCCCGTCGAACACGTAGTCGCTGGAAAACGCCACGAGCGGCGCGCCGAGCGCGGCGACGTGGGCGGTGCCCCCGACGTTCGCCGCGGCCGCTGCCTGCGGGTCGTCCTCCGCGCCGTCGACGTTTGTCCACGCGGCCGCGTGCAGCACGAGGTCCGGCGTCCACGGGAGCGGCGGCGCCTCGTGGCAGACGTCCCACGCCGCGCGGTCGAGTGCGAGCAGCTCGTCCGCGCCGAACGCGCGCGCGAGCGCGTGCCCGAGCTGGCCGCCCGCGCCGGTGATCAGGGTGCGGCGTCGCGGCCCGAGAGGATCGGTGTCGTCGTGCTCCACAGGTGCGCGACCCGCGGGTCGTTCCACGGGACGCCGTGCTCGTCGGGGTCGGCCGGGTCGTACTCCTCCGTTACGTGGTAACAGAAGAGAAGATCGGTGAGGGCCTCGAACCCGTGCGCGTTGTGACCTGGGACGTAGATCGCAACGGGGTTGTCGTCGCCGATGTCCTCGGTGAAGGTCGCCCCGCTCGTCCGATCGAGCACGACTACGCGCGCCCTGCCCTGGAGGCAGACGAAGAGGTCGTCCTGCCCGCGCTCGTGGTAGTGGAGGCCGCGGATCACGCCCTTCCGCGAGAACGATAGGTTCGTCTGGACGGTCGGCCGGGGCAGCGTGCTGTCGCGGCGGAGCTCGCAGAACCAGCCGCGCTCGTCCTCGAAGCGGCGCAGCGGGATCCGCAGGACGCCGTCGACGGTCACCCGTTCGCCCCGGTCTCGTCGACGCGGCGGCCGATGTCGGCGAGGTGCTGCCAGTGCTTGCCGGCGTCCTCCCACCAGCCCTCGACGCGCACCACGTCGAGACGCCCCTGCTGCGCGTAGTGCCGGTTGACGTCGGTGATCTCGAGCTCGCCGCGCGAGGAGGGCTCGAGGCGCTCGATGACGTCGAACACGTCCGGGGGGAAGCAGTAGAGCCCGACCACGGCCTCGCTGGTCGGCGGCGAGGGATAGCGCATGTCGACGACGCCCGCCTTCTCGACGATGTCGACCACCGCGCCGTCCTCGTAGACGACGACGCCGAAGTTCTCCGGGTCCGGGACGTCCTTCACGAAGATCAGCGCCCGGTCACCGCCGGACGCCCACGCGGCGATCGCGGCCGACTGGGAGCGCTCGAAGATGTTGTCACCGAGAACGACGACGAGCCGCTCCCCGCGAGCGAAGTCCTGGGCCATGCCGACGACCTGCGCGATGCCCCCCGGCTGCGTCTGGACCTTGTAGGTGAGGTCGAGAGAGAGGAGCGGATCGTCGGAGCCGCGGGCCGCGAGCCGGCCGTCGCCGAGCAGGTCGATCATCTGGCCGGCGTGGCCCTTGCCGGTCACGATGAGGACGCTCTCGACGTCCGCCCGCTCCAGGAGCTGGAGGGGGTAGTAGATCATCGGCCAGCGGCCGACCGGGAGCAGATGCTTGTTCGCGACCCGAGTCAGCTCGCCGAGCCGGGTTGCTTCACCCCCTGCGCACACGAGGCCCTTCATGACGGGCGATCGTACTCGTCCCCCGCGCGCCGGCGGTCGCTCAGCCGCGGCGGCGTGCGCGGGCCTCGGCCTTGCGTCGCCGGACGCCGGGCACCGCCCGCACCGCGGCGACCCAGACATAGGCGAGCGCGGCCGTTGTCGCGGCGACAGCGAGGCCGATCCGCTCGAGCTTCTTCACAACGTGCATCGTATGGGCGCGCCGCGGGTAATACTGCAGGAACGAGACACGAGAGAAAGGAAGGCCGCGAAATGGCAAAGAAGGCGGCAAAGATGACCGACACGTTCGAGATGGTGAAGCCGTATCTCGAGCGGGCGCTGCGGGACGAGGACTTCCGCCAGGACCTGAAGGATGCGCTCGGCGCGGCGCGCGAGCTCTACGGCCCGCTCGCCAAGCAGAACGGCGTGAGCGGCTCCGCGAGGGCGCTCGCGACCGACAAGAAGGCGCAGGAGCAGATGCGCCGCGCGATCGAGGACCTCATGAGCGCGAAGGACACGCTGCAGGGGAAGAAGAAGAAGGGGCACAAGGGCCGGAACATGGTGCTCCTCGCAGGCGTGATCGCGGGCGCGCTCTACAACCCCTGGACGGGCCCCCAGACACGCGAGAAGCTCCTCGACGTGATCGCCGGCAACGACGACCTTCAGCCGCTCGAGACATTCGAGACGGCGGCGGCCGACGCGAAGGGAGCGGCGGCCGACACGGCCGACTCCGCCGCGGACACGGCGAAGGACGCCAAGGAGAAGGTCGCGAAGGCGACGAGCTAGGGACGTGCGCGGGAGCGGGCCTCGCCGCCGGCGAGTGCCCGCTTCAGCGCCCCCGGCACGAGACCACTGGCGGCCGAGATGTCGTCGGCGGAGAGCAGCACCGCGCCTGCCTGGGCCGCTGCGACCGGCGCCCCCGGCGGACCGGCGAGACCGTCCTGACCGAGCACGTACGTGCGGCCGGCGGCGAACGACGCGTCCTCGGCGCGGCGCCAGGCGACCAGGAACGGGTAGGGCGCGACGGCGCCGTCGTACCCGTACCGGAGGAGATCGACGGGATGGATCTCGAAGTGGAGATGCGGCACGCCGCCGTCGGCGTCGCCCGAGTCGCCGACGAAGCCGAGCACGTCGCCCGCCCTGACGCGCTTCCCCGCGATTGCGAGGGGCGAGTAGGCGCTCAGGTGCGCGTAGTAGAACTCGTTTCCCACGGCGTCACGCAGCCACAGCCGCCAGCCGCCGATGTCGTTCCAGCCGACGGAGAAGAGCGTCCCGTCGGCCACCGCGAGCAGCGGCGTGCCGTAGGGCGCGACGAGGTCCTCGCCGTGATGCCACTTGCCGGCCACGTCTCCCCGGTACGCGCCGAACGTGTTGCCGAACGCGGCGGGGCCGAACACGGGGAACACATAGCCGCCGCGTGAGAGGCGCGCGGTCACCTCGGGCGCGGCACGGACGACCTCCGGTGGCGCGCCCGGAATCGACCGCCCGGGCTCCCGCGGAGCGTTCGCAGGCGGAGCGGGACGCGACGGCTTCCCGGCCGCCGCCGGAAGGGTCGGTGCCGCGCGCGGCGCACCGTCGATGTTTGCCGGAGGTGGCGTCGTGGGCGTCGGCTGGGCGACGGCCCGGACGCTCGCCGAGCCGACCACGATCTGCGTGCCGGCGGGCAGCCCGTTGTGCTCGGCGATCAGCCTGAGGCGAAGTCCCGTGACGGTGCTCTCCGCAGAGCGCGGCGCGTCCGAGGTCGAGCGGGTCGACGACAACACGTCGAGAGTCCCCCAGTCGGCGAGCGGCAGCTGGACGTTCCCGCTCGGTGTGACGGTCTGACCGAGCACGACGAGGCCGGCTATCGTCGACGTGCCGACGTCCCCGGTCGCGCCGGCGGCTCCTGCGGCTGCGCCGGCGCGCACGTTCACGGCCTCCGCGGTGATCTCGCCGGCGAAGGCCGAGACCGCGAGCGCATTGATGACCCCCTCGGCGGCGGACGACGTTCCCGACTGTGCGGTCGACGTCGCGGTCGAAGCGCCGATGCGCAGAACGGATCCGTCCGCCGGGTACGCGAAGGCGCCGCCGCCGCTCGTGGTGGGCGGAGCGACCACCGCGGCCGTCGCGCCGCCGGGCTGGCCGGGCACGACCACCTGGGCGACGAGCGCGGTGGCCTGTGTGCCGCCGTCGGCCGGCGGTGACGGCGCGGCCGCTGCGATCCCCGCGACGGCGGCGGCGAGCACGAACACGACTGCTGCGCGGGCGGCCTTCACGACCCGTCAGGGTACCGCCGCCCCTGGCGAACCGTGGCGACGACGAGCCGTGCGGCGACGCCGAGCAGGAGAACGCCGAAGAGCCGTCGCAGGAGGCTCTCGTCGACCCGAGTGGCTAGCTGCACGCCGAGCTCCGCGCCCGCGACCGACACGGCGCCGACGACGAGCGCCGCCCGGGCTCTCAGGTTGCCGTACGCGCGCTGCCGCCACGCGCCGACGGCCGCTGTGGGGACGATCGCGAGGAGCGAGGTTGCCGACGCCTCCACCTGGCCGAGCCCGAGAAGGACGAGCGTCGGCACGAACAGGATGCCGCCGCCGACCCCGAAGACCCCGGACAGCGTTCCGGCCGCGAGGCCGAGGACGAGGGCGGCGACGATGGTCCAGGCCGTCATCCGGCGATCAACCACACGCCGATGACGACGAGCAGGCCCGCGAACCCGAGCGTCAGCGCGCGCCCGGAGAGCCGTTGCTGCATCTGCGTCCCGAGCAGCGCTCCGAAGACCGCGGGAATCCCGAGGAGCGCCGCGTACCAGGGGCGCACCTCCCCACGGGCGGCGTAGAGGACGACCCCGGCCGTGGCGGTGACGAGAATCGCGCCGAGCGAGGTGGCGGCCGCGGCGTGGGTGGGGAACGCCGCCAGCGCGACGAGCAGGGGAACGACGACGATTCCGCCGCCGACGCCAAAGAGCGTCGAGAACACCCCGGCCACGAGGCCGATCAGCGCGAGCCGAGCGGTCATGGAACGCCGTTCGGAGCGCACCGCTCGTATCCTGGGTCGCCATGCGCGACGACCCGCTCCGACTGCTTGCCGCAGAGCCCGAGCGGGCCGCCGTCCTCCTCGACGTCGACGGCACGCTCGCGCCGATCGTCGACCGACCCGAGGACGCGCAGGTGCCCGAGGAGACGCGGCGAGAGCTGGCGAGGCTTGCCGGGCGCTACGCGCTCGTCGCCTGCGTGAGCGGCCGCCCCGGCAGCGAGGTCGAGCGGCTGGTCGGCGTCGCCGGCGTGGCGAGCGTCGGGGAGCACGGCCTCGAGCTCGAGCCGGAGGCTGCCGCGTGGGCGGGCCGGATCGCCGAGTTCACCCGCGGCGTCGACTGGCCGGCGGAGCGCAAGCCGCTCTCGGTCTCGTTCCACTTCCGGCGCGCCGACGACGAGGCTGCGGCGCGCGCGTACCTGACGCGCGTCGCCGACGCGGCCGCGGCGGAGGGCTTCGTGCCGCGCTGGGGACGCATGGTGCTCGAGGTGCGGCCGCCGGTCGCCGCGGACAAGGGCACCGCGGTGCGGACGCTCGTGTCGCGCGCGGCCGTGCAGCGCGCGCTCTACGCGGGCGACGACCGCACCGACGTCGACGCATTCCACGGGCTCGACGATCTCGAGCTCGGCGTGCGTGTCGCCGTAGCGTCGGCCGAGGCACCCTCGGAGCTGGTCGCCGCCGCGGATCTCGTCGTGGACGGGACCGCCGGCGTGCTCGAGCTGCTACGTCGGCTCTGAGCCCCGGCTAGCCGGCTGTTGCGGCGATCGTGCTCGGCCGCTCAGGCGGACTCGAAGCGGGAGAGCGTCACCGCCCCCTGGGAGGCCGACGACACGAGCGTCGCGTAGTTCGCGAGCGCGCCGCGGCGGTAGCGGGGCTCGGGCTCGGCCCATTCCGCCAGGCGGGCGGCCAGCTCGTCCTCGCTCAGCTCGACCTCGAGGACGTGGCGGTCGACGTCGATCACGATCGTGTCGCCCTCGCGGAGCGCCGCGAGCGGGCCTCCCTTCGAGGCCTCGGGGGCGACGTGCCCGACCATGAACCCGTGCGTCGCCCCGGAGAAGCGGCCGTCGGTGATCAGCGCGACGGACTCCGAGAGGCCCTCGCCGACGATGGCGCCGGTCACGTGGAGCATCTCGCGCATTCCCGGTCCGCCGTGCGGGCCTTCGTAGCGGATCACGACGACGTCCCCGGGGACGACTGCACCGGCCTTCACCGCCGCGAAGCAATCCTCCTCGGAGTCGAAGACGCGCGCGGGCCCACGGTGCACCGTGCGGTCGTGGCCGGCGAGCTTCACCGCGCATCCCTCCGGCGCGAGGTTGCCGTACAGGACGGCGACGCCGCCCCGCGCCTTGAGGGGCGTCTCGATGGGGACGACGACCGTCTGGCCCGCAGTCTCGACCGCCGCGTCCGCGTGCTCGCCGAGCGTCTTCCCGTCGACCGTCCGTGCGCCGTCGTGCAGCAGGCCTGCTTTCTTCAGCTCGCGCGCGACGAGGGCGACGCCGCCGGCGGCATACGCGTCGTTCGCGTGCCAGCGTCCCCAGGGCTTCATGTCCGCGACGATCGGCGTTCGCGCCGACACGCGCTCGAAGTCGTCGATCGTGAAGTCGATCCCGAAGTCGCGCGCGATCGCCACGAGGTGGAGCACGGCGTTCGTCGAGCCGCCCGTTGCCGCAACCGACGCGACGGCGTTCTCGAACGACTCCTTCGTGACGAGCGACCGCGGCGTGACGTCGTCCCTGACGAGCTGCACGGCGAGCCGGCCGAGCTCGTACGCGGCCTCCTCCTTGGCGCGGTGCATGGCGGGGATGCCGTTCGTGCCGAAAGGTGAGAGACCGAGGAAGTCGAGGATCGTCGACATCGTGTTGGCCGTGAACTGGCCGCCGCACGCACCCGCGCCCGGGCAGGCGACCGACTCGAGCTCGTGGAGGTCGGCGTCGGACATCCTTCCCGCCGCATGGGCGCCGATCGCCTCGTACACGTCGCCGACCGAGACCTCACGCTGTCGGTACAGGCCGGGCGCGATCGACCCCGTGTACGAGACGACGGCCGGGATGTCGAGCCGTCCGACGGCCATCGCCGCGCCGGGGTTCGTCTTGTCGCAGGCGACGAGCATGACGAGGCCGTCGAACAGGTGGCCACGCGCGACGAGCTCGATCGAGTCGGCGATCGTCTCGCGGGAGACGAGCGAGGCGCGCATGCCGGAGGTGCCCATCGAGACGCCGTCCGAGACCGCGATCGTGTTGAACTCCATCGGCGTGCCGCCCGCGTCGCGGACGCCCCGCTTGACGTGCACCGCGAGGTCGCGCTGGTTGAGGTTGCACGGCATGGTCTCGATCCACGTCGTGCCGACGCCGACGATGGGCTTCGCGAGGTCCTCGTCCGTGAAGCCGGTGCCCTTCAGCATGGCGCGCGCGCCGGCGCGGTCGGGGCCGTCGGTCATCGCCGCGCTGCGGCGCTTGGCGGGATCGGACGGGCTGTCGTAAGGGGTCGTCACGCGGGATCTCCTCGCTCGATCGGGTTGGACGGGTTCCGGCACCACTCGCTGAACGAGCCGGGATAGAGCCTGACGTCGTCGCGCCCGGCGAGCACGAGCCGCTGGGCGACGACGGCCGCGGTCACGCCCGAGCCGCAGTACGCCGCGATCTCGGGCAATTCTGCCGCGCCGGAGGGCAGGGGGTCCTCGAAGAAGGCGTTCCGCGCGCCCGGGATCCGCCCGGCGACGGGGTCGAGCGGCTCGGCGTCGCCGCGCCAGCGCTCCGGAGCGCGCGCGTCCAGGAGGACGAGCGACGGGTCGTCGAGGCGCGCCCGGATCTCGTCGGCGTCGATCAGGTCGTCGTCGCGGACGTGCGGCACGAACGCCGCCCGCTCGACGCGCCGCTCCTGGGTCTCGAGCGGTCCGGCGTAGGCACGAGCGTCGAACGTCCCCGCCGAGTCGTGCCCGAGATGACGGAGGAGCCACCAGCAGCGCGCCGCCCAGCCCGTGCCCTCGTCGTACGCGAGGACGAACGTGTCCGGCCCGATCCCAGCGCAGGCAAACACCGCGCCGAGGGCATGCGGGTCGGGGAGCGGATGGCGCCCTCCGACCGACGGGTCGAGCGGCGGTGCCGAGAGCTGGGTCTCCGGGTCGAGATGGACGGCGCCGGGCACGTGGCCCACCTCGTAGGCCTCGCGCGGGCGGCAGTCGACGAGCCGCACGCTCACAGCGCTCCCCGCGGCGAGACGGCCAGGACGAGCACCTCGTGCTCGGGGAACCGGATCGCGAGCGCCGCCGCGCAGGCGTCGGCGGCGTCGGCCCAGACGATCACCGTCGGGCCCGAGCCCGAAAGCGTCGCGCCACGGGCGCCGGGCGGCGGATCGGCCCGCACGGCCTCGAGGGCGGGGGAGGGACGGTACGGCTCGTGCAGCCAGTCGTCGAGACCTGCGGCGAAGAGCTCGGCGTCGCCGGCGGCGGCGCCCGCGGCGAGGAGCGCAGCCCGCGCGGCGCTCGCCGCCGCGTGGGCGTGCGGCACCGAGGACGGAAGCGCTCGGCGCGAGGCCTCCGTCGACGTCCGCTCGCGGGGCACGAGCGCAACCGGCGTAAGCGGCAGGCCTTCCGCGATACGCGCGACGCGGCCCTCCCACGTGAGCGTGACGCCGCCCGCGAGCGCGGCGGCGAGGTTGTCGGCGTGGCTCTCGAGCTCGAGGCCCGCCGCGAGGAGCTCCTCCGCTCCGGCCTCGGGGCGCGCGGCGGCGAGCCCGAGCGCGATCGCCGCCGCGGACGAGCCGAGGCCGCGCTCGAGGGGAATCCGGTTCGTGAACCGGAACCGCTTCCCGGCCGGGTCGGCGAGCAGCGCGTACGCCCTGACCGCGAGATTCGTCCCGTCCTCCGCTAGCTCGCCGGCGCCCTCGCCCTCCACGACGACGCCGTCGTCGTCCGTCAGCTCGAGCTCGTTCCAGAGGTCGAGCGCCACCGCCGCACAGTCGAACCCGGGGCCGAGGTTGGCCGAGGTGGCAGGCGCGCGGAAGATCACGACGCTCTTCTAGCGCTTCCCGCGCGAGGAGGCGCCACTTGGGTCTAGGTGAGAGCTCGTCATGGCGAGCTCGTTAGGGTGGGCCTGCTAGCTCGTCTCTAGGACCACCACCTGCAGGAGGGCGGCCGAATGAGTGGGTACGCAGTAGCGCAGATCGATGAGATCGACGAGATCAGCGACGGCCGCTGTCCCTGGCGACCGGTTCGATTCCACTTCGGCATCACGTCCTTCGGCGTCAATGCGTTTACGGGCCATGAGGTGGGTGACAGGCTCATCAACGAGCATGACGAGTCACAGGAGCATGACCTGCAGGAGGAGCTGTACCTCGTCCAGCGGGGCCGCGCGACGTTCGAGCTCGACGGCGAGCGGGTGGACGCGCCTGCGGGCACACTCGTGTTCACCCAACCCGACGTCAAGCGGACGGCGTTTGCCGAGGAGCCGGGGACGACGATCGTCGCGCTCGGCGGGACTCCCGGGAAAGCGTACGAGCCCCAGGGGCAGGGCGGCGAGCTTTGGCTGCCGTTCCACCACCTCTACGAGTCAGGCGAGTATGCCGAGGCTGCCGATCGGGGACGCGAGTTGATCGAAGCTCATCCCGAGTTTGCCGGGCCTCTCTACAACCTCGCGTGCTGCGAGAGCCTCGCCAGCCGGACAGACGACGCGATCAGGCATCTCCGGCTCGCGATCGACCGCCACGAGCCGTTCCGTTCGCTTGCTGCCGGGGACAGCGACTTCGACCCGATCCGCGACGAGGCCGCGTTCAAGGAGCTGGTGTCGAGCGGCGCAGCGGAGGAAGTCGACCTGCAGAGCGGCTGACCCGAGGCCGTCGTTCAGCTCCGCGGCCTCGCGGTCGTCAGCCCATGCTGTGACGGGAGCGGGCCGCCGCGGAGATCGCGTCCGGATCCGGCTCGACCTCGACGGGCGGAGGCGCCATGCGATCGGCGATCGCGGGGTCCTTGAGCCCGTGCCCGGTGATCGTGACGACGAGCCGCTCGCCCACGACGTCTCCCCGGAGCACGGCGGCGAGCCCTGCCGCGGAAGACGGCTCGCAGAACAGGCCTTCCTCGGCGGCGAGCGAGCGCCACGCGGCGACGAGCTCGTCGTCCTCGGCGGAGAGCACGAGCGCGCCGGACGCCGCCACGGCTTCGGCGTGCACGGGGTCGCCGATGCGGATCGCCGTCGCGAGCGTCTCGCGCCGCCGCCGCGCCTCGACGGAGACGATCGGCGTGGCGAGGCCGAGCTCGCGGAGCGCTTGCCCGTAGGACGAGGTGTTGCCGCCCCCGCCGTAGGGCAGCACGAATGCGTCCGGAGCCCCGCCGAGCTCCTCCACGATCTCGAGCACCGCGGTCTTCTGCCCTTCGCGCCGGTTCGGGTTGAGCGAGTTGACGAGCACGTGGGTCCCGCGCGCCGCGAGCTCCTGAGCGGCGGCGAGCGCCTGGTCGAAGTCGCCGCGCACCTCGAGGACGGTCGCCCCGAGCATGCGCGTCTGCGCCAGCTTCGCGCCGGCGACCGCACCCTGCGGGGTGAGGACGACCGCCGGCAGCCCGGCGCGCGCGGCGTAGGCCGCCGCGCTGCCCGCCGTGTTCCCGGTCGACGCGCAGAGGACAGCCTCGGCGCCGTCGTCTAGCGCCTTCGACACGGCCAGCGTCATGCCGCGGTCCTTGTACGAGCCGGTCGGATTCGACGCCTCCCACTTGAGCCACAGCTCGCGCACCCCGGCGGCTCGCGCGAGCCGGGGCGCCGCGAGGAGGGGAGTCGAGCCCTCGCCCAGCGAGACCACGGGCGTCGAGGGGGTGACCGGCAACCGGTCGCGGAACCGCTCGATCAGGGGCAGCGTCATCCCTGCACTTCTAGACGATTCCGGCGCAGCCGGAACCATCATGCCCAGCCGAGCTCCTCGACGCCCCGCTCTGAGACGACCGGGACGGCGGTTGCCTCGCCGCGCGACTCGGGCAGCGCGCGGATCGCCGCGAGTGCCGCGTCGACGCGGCCGGCGGCCGCCTCGTGCGTGACGACGTGGAGCACCGCGTGGCCGTTCGCGGGCTGCTGGACGAGCCGCGCGACCGAGACCCCCTCCACCGCGAGCTCCTGGGCGAGCCGCGCGAGGACGCCGGCCCGGTCCTCGACCAGCAGGCGGAGGTACCAGAGCGAGGAGAGCTCTCCCGGCGGCATCCGCTCGACCTGCCGCCAGACGGGGTCGCCCTGGAGAAAGCCCGTCCCGGTCGTCCCGACGATCGAGACGAGGTCGGCAACCACCGCGCTCGCCGTCTCGATCCCTCCGGCGCCGGGGCCCTCGAGCGTGATCTCGCGGATCGCGTCGCCCTGGAGCATCACCGCGTTGAACGGCCCGTCCACCGCCGCGAGCGGATGGTGGGCGTCGACGAAGGCGGGCCCGACGCGGACGTCGACGCGGTCGTGCGCCAGCGTCGCCCGGCCGAGGAGCTTGACCCTCATGTCGAGCGCGCGCGCCGCCTCTACGTGCTCCTCGCGGAGCGCGTCGATCCCCTGGACCTCGACCCAGTCGAGCGGGACGCGCGAGCCGAACGCGACGGTCGCCAGGATCGCCATCTTGGCCGCGGCGTCGAGCCCGCCGACGTCGTCGGTCGGGTCGGCCTCGGCGTAGCCGAGCCGTTGCGCCTCGGCGAGCGCGTCGGCGTACGACTGGCCCTCGCTCATCGCCGAGAGCATGAAGTTCGTCGTCCCGTTGACGATCCCGAGCACGCGGTGGACGTTCGTGACGACGAGCGACTCGCGCAGCACCTTGATCACGGGGATCGCCGCGCACACCGAGGCCTCGAAGCGCAGCTGCGCCTCCCCCGCGGCCGCCGCGGCGAAGAGCTCGGTGCCGTGACGGGCCATGAGCTGCTTGTTCGCCGTGACGACCGAGCGGCCCGAGCGGAGGAGAGAGAGCACGTGGTCGCGCGCGGGCTCGACTCCGCCCATCACCTCCGCGACGAGCCGGATCGACGGGTCGTCGAGCACGTCGCGGGCGTCGGTCGTGAGCACGCGAGGCCCGGGGTCGAAGCCGCGCTCGCGGGACGGGTCGCGAACGAAGGCCCGGACGACCCGGAGCCGGTGGCCCGTGGCGCGCTCGATCTCGTCGCCCTGCTCGGCGAGCAGGCGGTGGACGGCCGCGCCGACCGTCCCGTAGCCGAGAAGCGCTACGGGGACGTCAACGGACTGCACTCGTGCCCTCGCGGCGCATCAGCGAGCGAAGCTCCTCTCCGACCTGCTCGATCAGCTGGTTCGCCGCCTCTGCGCGGTGACCTCGGAGCCCGGCCTCGCCGCTCTCCATCTCCGCAATCCACACCTTCGCGAACTCGCCGGAGCGGATGTCGTCGAGGACGGCCTGCATCCGCTCGCGCACGTGGCTGTCGATCACCCGCGGCCCGCTCACGTAGTCGCCGAACTCCGCCGTGTCGGAGATCGACCACCGCATGTGTTGGAGGCCACCCTCCCACATCAGGTCGACGATCAGCTTCAGCTCGTGGAGGCACTCGTAGTACGCGATCTCCGGCTGGTACCCGGCCGCGACGAGCGTCTCGAACCCGGCCCGGACGAGCTCGGTCGTCCCACCGCAGAGCACGGCCTGCTCGCCGAACAGGTCGGTCTCGGTCTCCTCGCGGAACGTCGTCTCGAGGATCCCGGCGCGCCCCGCGCCGATCCCGACGGCGTACGCAAGCGCGAGGTCGCGCGCGCGACCCGAGGCGTCCTGCTCGACCGCTATCAGCGCGGGCGTGCCGAGGCCCTCGGTGAAGAGGCGGCGCACGACGTGGCCGGGGCCTTTCGGCGCGACCATGATCACGTCGTGGCCGGCGGCCGGGGCGATGCGGCCGTAGAGGACGTTGAACCCGTGTGCGAAGAGGACGGCCGCGTCGGCCCCGAGGGACGGCTCGACGTGCTCGGTGAAGACCTGCGGCTGGACCTGGTCGGGAAGGAGGAGCGAGACGAGCTGCGCGCCGCGCACCGCCTCGGGGATCGTCCGGACCTCGAGCCCCGCCCCTTGCGCCTCGCTCCACGAGGACGAGCCCTCCCGCAGGCCGACGACGACCCGGACGCCGGAGTCGTGGAGGTTGAGCGCGTGGGCGTGACCCTGGCTTCCGTAGCCGACGACGGCAACGGTGCCGTCGAGGAGTGAGAGATCGCCGTCGCGGAGGATCGTGGCCATGCGGTGTCCTTTCGATCGGGGGAGGTCGAGATATACCGCGCGCAGGCTCAGCTGATCGCGGCCAGCCGTCGCGCGGCACGCCGCCGGGCAGAGGCGCGGGGGACGCCGATCCGCCCCGTGCGGACGAGATCGAGGATCCCGTACGGGTGGCAGAGCTCGTGGAACGCGTCGAGCTCCTCCGGCGTGCCGGTGAGCTCGAGCACGATCGCGTCGGAGCCGACGTCGAGCAGGCGCCCGCCGAGGGCCTCGGCGGTGGTGACGAGCTCGGCGCGCTTCTCGGGCGCCGCCGAGACCCGGACGACGAGCAGCTCCCGCTCGACGGCCTCCCCGGCGACCAGCTCGGTCACCCGGAGCACGTTGACGAGCTTGTGGATCTGCTTCTCGATCTGCTCGAGCGTGTGCTGCGCGCAGTCGACGCGGATCGTGATGCAGGACACGCCGGGGCGCTCGGTCGGGCCGACCGCGAGCGACTCGATGTTGAAGCCGCGCCGCGCGAACATCGTCGTGATGCGCGTCAGCGCGCCCGGCCGGTCCTCGACGACGACGGACAGTGTGTGCTTCACAGGGCCCTCGCTTCTACGGTCGTGCCGGCGCCGGGATACTCGAGCATGTCGACGGCGGCTGCGCCGGTAGGGATCATCGGGAAGACCTGCTCGGCCGGGTCGACGCGGCAGTCGACGACCGTCGTCCGCCCGATGGACAGCGCCTCCTCGAGTGCGCTGTCGAGCTCGGCCTCGTCGGTTGCGACCATGCCGACCCCCCCGTACGCCTCCGCCAGGCGGGCGTAGTCGGGCACCTGGGACGTCAGGTGGACGTGGGAGCGCCGCCCGTCGAAGAACATGTCCTGCCACTGCGTGACCATCCCGAGGTGGGCGTTGTTCACGAGCACGACGACGATCGGCAGGTTCTCGAGCACCGACGTGACGAGCTCCTGCGCCGTCATCTGGAAGCAGCCGTCGCCGTCGACGCAGACGACCGTCGCGTCGGGACGAGCCGCCTTTGCGCCGATCGCGGCGGGGATCCCGTAGCCCATCGTCCCGAGCCCGCCCGACGTGATGAAGCTTCGCGGGCGCTCGGAGACGACGTACTGCATCGCCCACATCTGATGCTGCCCGACGCCGGTCGTGACGATCGTGTCGCTGCCTGCGCTCAACCGCTGCAGCGCCTGGACGACCTGCTGCGGCTTGAGCCACTCGTCGCTCGTGTCGTACCGAAGCGGGAACTCCTCACGCCATCCGTGGAGCTGCGTGAGCCAGGCCTCGGGAACGGGAGCGCCCTCGGCGCGCTGCGCCGCGACCGCGTCCGCCAGCTCCCCGACCGCCTTCCCGAGCGGCCCCACGACCGGGATGTCGGCGTCGCGCAGCTTCGAGATCTCCGCCGGGTCGATGTCGAGGTGGACGATGGTCGCCCCGGGTGCGAAGGCCGAGAGCTTGCCCGTCACGCGGTCGTCGAACCGCGCGCCGATCGCGACGAGGACGTCGCAGGTGTTCATCGCGAGATTCGACCACTTCGTCCCGTGCATCCCCGGCCAGCCGAAGTGCAGCTCGTGGGTCTCGGGAAACGCGCTCTTTCCCATCAGCGTCGTGACGACCGGGAGCGTCCCGGCCACGGCGAGCCGCAGGACCTCCGCGCAGGCGTCGCCGTTGAGCGTTCCGCCGCCGACGTACAGCACGGGCTTGCGCGCGTGCGCGATCGCGCGCGCCGCCTCGCGGATCTGCAGCGGGTGCACCTTCGTCGGCGGCCGCCAGCCCGGGAGGTCGACGTGGTCCGGGTAGGCGAAGTCGAGCGTCGCCTCCTGGAGGTCCCGCGGCACGTCGACGAGCACCGGCCCGCAGCGGCCGGATCGCGCGACGTGGAAGGCGGCCTTCATCGTCGCCCCGATCTCGCGGACGTCCGACACGAGCCACGAGTGCTTGACGATCGGCATCGTGATCCCGGTGATGTCGCACTCCTGGAATGCGTCCGTGCCGATCAGGCTCGACCGCACCTGGCCAGTGATGCAGACGAGCGGCGTCGAGTCCATCCACGCGTCGGCGATCGGCGTGACGAGGTTCGTCGCCCCCGGGCCCGACGTCGCGATGGCCACGCCGACCCCGCCCGACGCGCGCGCGTAGCCCTGCGCCATGTGCCCCGCGCCCTGCTCGTGCCGCGCGAGGACGTGCCGCACGGTCCGTCCCGCGCGCCATCGCGTCGTACGTGGGCATGATCGCCCCGCCCGGGATCCCGAACATCACGTCGACGCCCTCGGCCTCGAGGGAGCGGAGGATCGCGTCGCCGCCCGTCATCTTCACGGGCCGACCCCCAGCGCGAACTCCGTGTCTCGGCGGGCGCTGCGGAGCAGCGCGAGCACCGCGTCCACGAACTCCTTGGTCGTCGCCGAGACGCCCGGCCCCTGCGAGCTCCGAGGGGCGCCGCGAGCGCATGGAGCGCCGACGTGAGGCTCTCCTCGAGCGCCTCGCCAGCGGCGGTGCGGCCGAGCCCCTCGGAGAGCAGCAGCGCCGTCGCGAGGAGCATCGGGCTCGGGTCGGCGACACCGTGCCCGGCGAGGTCGCTCGCCGTGCCCTGCGCGGGCCCGAACAGGCTCGGGCCGGTCGGCGAGAGGTAGGCGGACGCGACGAGCCGGCGGCGGCCGCCGAGCCTCGGCGCCTCGGCGACGGCGTCGCCCAGGACGCCCTCTGCGACGAGCACGCCCGCTGAGCCGGCCGACGAGGCGGTGGAGCGCCTCCGGCAGCGCCACGTGCTCCACGTCGACGCCCGGGTGGCGGTCGGCGTGCCGGTCGACCCGGGCCGTCCAGGCCTCGGACACGCCCACCGACGTGAGCCGTGCCGGCGCGGTTGCGCGCGGTCGCGAAGGCTCGGTCGAGCGTCCAGTCGACAGCACCGTCGTGGAGCGGGGCGAACGTCGTCGCCTCGCCCGTGTCGTCCAGCACGCGGGTCACACGCGCGGCGAGGTCGAGCGCCGCGCGGAGCCCCTCGAGCGCCGGTGCGGCGTCGCCGGCGACGAGCACCGCGTCGGCGCTCGAGGTTGCCTGGCGCGTCGCCGCGGGGAGGAGGTGGCCGGAGCGCGTGAGCGCCTCGGTGTCGAAGGGCGGATGGAGCTCCTCGACCGTCGAAGCCGTGCTCGCGGGCGAGCCGCGGCGAGCGCGCGGCTCGCGGCAGCCGTGATCTCGGGGCCGATCCCGTGGCCGGCCAGGCAGGCGACGACGTACGTCCGGCGGCCGGTCATCGGGAGGGACGGGTGGTCGGGGGAGTGGCGGTCATGGGTTGGTGCTCCTCTCGCTCGGTACGCCCGGTGGACGCACCTCTTCGTGTGGTCTCGGTCGGCGTGTGCGCCCGGACTGGCGCGTGAGCGTCATCTCCCCTAGAAGGGGAGAATCAGGATGAGCTCGATGCCGCCGCCGATCGCTACCGCGGGGCGCGGTACGAGAGGACGTGCGGATACGGCGTGGCAGAGCGTCATCGTCACCCAGAGTGCCGGAGCGCACCCTTCATGTCAATTCGACCTTGGTCCAGCTTGCGACTTCCTTCCGCGGCGACTACCATCGATGATCGATGGCTCGCGAGCGCGATGATTCGTCGTACCCGGTCTGCCGGGGCTCCCGTAGCCCCGACCTCGCCGATTGCGTTCATCGCCTCCAAACGGCGCTAGCCGGCGACCCTCCCGCCCCCGCCCGCTAGCAGCCGAACCCCGGCGGGAGAGCCACTTCACGACCTCGACCCACGAAAGGCGGTCAGCCCCTCGTGAGCCACGGACTCCACGACCCGACAATCGAGCGAGACGCCTGCGGCATCGGCCTCGTCGCGGACGCGCGCGGGCGCGCCTCGCGCGAGCTCGTCGACCGGGCGCTGGCCGGGCTGGCCGCCGTCTCGCATCGCGGCGCGTGGGCCGCGGACGGCGTCACGGGCGACGGGGCGGGGCTGCTCCTCCCGCTGCAGCAGGCGCTGACCGGCATCGAGGGCGCGGGGCTCGCGATGTGCTTCCTGCGGGAGCCGTGGCTGCGCGGCATCGTCGAGGAGGCGTGCCGCGCCGAGGGTCTCGAGCCGTTCGGCTGGCGCGACGTCCCGATCGACGTCGCCGCGCTCGGGTCGACGGCGACCGCGAGCATGCCCCGGATCGCGCAGCTCGTGCTCGCCCCGTGCGCGGACCCGGACGCCGAGCTCCGCGCGCATCGCGCCCGCCGCCGAGCCGAGCGCGTCGAAGGCGTGTACGTCGCCTCCCTCTCGTTCCGGACGGTCACGTACAAGGCGCTCTGCGCGGCGACGCAGCTCGCGAGCTTCTACCCCGACCTCGGCGACTCCACGTGGGCCGCGTCGTGGGCGATCTTCCACCAGCGGTTCTCGACGAACACCGAGCCGAGCTGGGAGCGCGCGCAGCCGTTCCGCTTCCTCTGCCACAACGGCGAGATCAACACGATCGACGGGAACGTCGCCTGGATGGAGGCGCGCGAGCGCGCGCGCAGGCGTCGACCCCGACCTCGCGCCGGCGCTCGACCCGTTGGGCTCCGACTCGGCGCTCCTCGACAACGCGCTCGAGCTCCTCGTCCGCGCGGGCCTCGACGTCCGGGAGGCGGTCACGCTGCTCGTGCCGCCCGCGTGGCAGAACGACCCGCGGATCGACGAGCGGGAGCGGGCGATGCACCGCTTCCACGCGATGCTGGCCGAGCCGTGGGACGGGCCTGCCGGGCTCGTGTTCGCGGACGGCGTCGTGTGCGGCGCGGCGCTCGACCGGAACGGCCTGCGCCCGCTGCGCGTCGCCGTGTGCGACGACGGCCTCGTCGCCGTCTCGTCCGAGGCGGGCGCGATCCCGCTCCCCGAGGGCGTCGCCGTGCGGCGTGCCCGTCTCGGCCCGGGCCAGCTCCTGTCGCTCGATCCGCACCGCGGTCTGCTCTTCGACGGCGAGCTCAAGCGCGAGCTCGCGTCGCGCAAGCCCTACGCCGCGTGGGTCGAGGAGAGCGTGCGCTTCGCCGATCAGGGTGAGCCGCTCCCCGCGCCCGAGGGCGACCTCGGCACGCGCCACGCGCTCCACGGGTACACACGGGAGGAGCTCGCGCTGATGCTGCGGCCGATCGCGCAGACGGGCCAGGACCCGGTCTACTCGATGGGCGACGACGCCCCGATCGCGCCGCTCGCGGGCCGGGCGAGGCCTCTCGCGTCGTACTTCCGGCAGCGCTTCGCTCAGGTCACCAACCCGGCGATCGACCACTACCGGGAGCGGACGGTGATGTCCGTGGCGACGCTCGTCGGCGCACGTGCCCCGCTCGACGCGGAGGGTCGGCTGCCCCCGCTCGCCGTCCTGCCGTCGTTCCTCGTCACGCCCGACGGCCTTGCGGCGCTCGGGCCCGACGAGATCGACGCGACGTTCACCGCCGGCGAGGGGCTTGCCGCGGCGGTCGAGCGCGTCGCCGACCGGGCCGTCACGCTCGCGGAGTCCGGCTCGACGGTCGTCTGCCTCTCGGACGCGGAGGCGGGCGGCGATCGGGCGCCCGTGCCGTCGCTCCTCGCGGTGGCCGCGGCCCACGGGCGGCTCGTGGAGCGCGGTCTGCGGACGGCGTGCTCGCTGCTCGTCTCGAGCGACGACGCACGCGACACCCACATGGTCGCGACCCTCGTGGGCTACGGGGCCGACGTCGTCTGCCCGAGGCTCGCGCTCGAGACCGTCGCCAGGCTCGCCGACACGGACAAGGTCGGCGGCGACCGCCCCACGCCTGCCGAGGCGCAGGCTCGCCTGCTGCGCTCACTCGAGGACGGCGTGCTGAAGGTGATGTCGAAGGTGGGCATCTCGGACGTCGCGAGCTACCGCGGGGCGCGGCTCTTCGAGGCGGTCGGGCTCGACCGGCGGCTCTGCAAGCGGTTCTTCGGCGGCACGCCCTCGGCGATCGGCGGCATCTCGCTCGACGAGCTCGAGCGCGACGCGCTCGCGCGGCTCGCAGCGAGCGGGGCCGAGAAGCCTGCGCTCGAGAACCCCGGCTTCTACAAGTTCCGCAAGGGCGGCGAGCCCCACGCGACCGACCCGGACGTCGTCGACGCGCTCCAGGCGAGCGTCACCGGGGCACACGCGCTCGTGAAGGCCGTCAAGGGGGAGAGGCAGGAGCTCTACGCGCGCTTCGCCGAGCTCGTCGACGGAAGGACGCCGATCGAGCCGCGCGACCTGCTCGAGCTCGTCCCGTCAGGGGAGCCGGTCCCGCTCGACGAGGTCGAGCCGGTGGACTCGATCGTGCGGAGGTTCTCGGGCGGCGCCATGTCGCACGGCGCGCTCTCGGCCGAGGCGCACGAGACCATCGCGATCGCGCTGAACCGGCTCGGCGGGCGCTCCAACTCCGGCGAGGGCGGCGAGGACCCGGCCCGCTACCGCGACGAGCGCAACTCGAAGATCAAGCAGGTCGCTTCCGGCCGCTTCGGCGTCACCGCGGAGTACGCGACGTCCGCCGAGGAGCTGCAGATCAAGATCGCGCAGGGCTCGAAGCCCGGCGAGGGCGGCCAGATACCGGCCCACAAGGTCACGGAGGAGATCGCACGCCTGCGCGGGACGACTCCGGGCGTGTCGCTCATCTCGCCGCCGCCGCACCACGACATCTACTCGATCGAGGACCTTGCCCAGCTCGTCTTCGACCTGCGCGAGGTCAATCCCGATGCCGACATCTCGGTCAAGCTCGTCTCGTCGGCCGGCGTCGGGGTCATCGCCGCCGGTGTGGCAAAGGCCCACGCCGACGTGGTCCACGTCGCCGGCGCCGACGGGGGAACCGGTGCGAGCCCGCTGCCCTCGATCAAGCACGCGGGCGCACCATGGGAGCTCGGGCTCGCCGAGACGCAGCAGGCGCTGGTCGCGAACGGGCTGCGCGGCCGCGTGCGGGTGCGCGTCGACGGCGGCTTCAAGACCGGGCGTGACGTCATGGTCGCGGCGCTGCTCGGCGCGGACGAGTTCTCGTTCGGCACCGCGCTCCTGCTCGCCGAGGGCTGCCTGATGGTGCGCTCGTGCCACCTCGACACCTGCCCGGTCGGGATCGCGAGCCAGCGCCACGAGCTCCGCGCGAAGTTCGCAGGCACGCCCGAGATGGTCGAGACGTACCTGCGGTTCGTCGCGCTCGACGTGCGCGAGCACCTGGCGCGCCTGGGACTCCGGACGCTCGACGAGGCCGTCGGCCGGGTCGACCTCCTGCGCCAGCGCCGCACGGGCGACGCGCCCGCCGACGTCCTCGACCTCCATGCCCTGCTCGTCAGGACGGGCCAGGGCCACGCCCGCTACGTCGGGCAGCCGGTGCCGCACGAGGGCGACCGGCTCGGGTCGCTGCTCCTGGCACAGGGCAAGGCGGCGATCAGCGGCGCGCGGCTCGTCGAGGCCGCCTACCAGATCACGAACGCCGACCGGGCGATCGGCGCGCGCCTCGGCGGCGCGATCGCGAAGGCGGTCGGCTCCGCCGCCCCCGCGGGGCGCGTCCGCGCGCGCTTCGAGGGGTCGGCCGGCCAGAGCTTCGGCGCGTTCCTCACCGCGGGCGTCGAGTTGCGGCTGGTCGGCGAGGCCAACGACTACGTCGGCAAGGCGATGTCGGGCGGACGCATCGTCGTCTCGCCGCCGGCCGACGACGTCGGCGACCCGTGCCTGCTGGGGAACACCGTCCTGTACGGAGCGACCGGCGGCGAGCTCTTCTGCGCCGGGTCGGCAGGCGAGCGCTTCGCGGTGCGCAACTCGGGCGCGGTCGCGGTCGTCGAGGGCGTGGGCGACCACGGCTGCGAGTACATGACCCGGGGCACCGTCGTCGTCCTCGGGCCTCACGGCC
Organism: uncultured Actinomycetes bacterium; assembly: GCA_963845965.1. Classification (GTDB taxonomy): domain Bacteria; phylum Actinomycetota; class Thermoleophilia; order Gaiellales; family Gaiellaceae; genus Gaiella. Next base: position 56,639 of record CAWJUF010000005.1, read on the forward strand.
GCAACCTCGGCGCGGGGATGACGGGCGGCGAGGCGTTCCTGCTCGAGCCGAACGAGCAGCTCGTCAACGAGGATCTCGTCGCACTCGTCCCGCTCGAGCGAGCCGACCGGGAGCGGCTCGTCGAGCTCCTCGAGCGCCACGCGCGCCTGACCGGCTCGGCGCGGGCGTCCACTATCCTCGCCGACACGGAGCAGGCGATGGCGCGGTTCAGGAGGCTCGCACCACGCTCCGAGCTGGTCGAGCGGGATGCCGCCGAGGAGGGTCGGCTCACCGCCTGACGCATAGTCCGGTTAGTTCATGCATACTATGCGAATGCCGTACACCAGCATCGTGGGGTCGGCCGGGTACGCCGGCCAGGAGACCCTCGACCGCGTCCTCCGGCATCCCGACCTCGAGCTCTACGCGGTCGGCTCCGACTCGCTCGCCGGGCAGGATGCGACGGCGCTCGACCCGCGCCTCAACCGGAACGGCGGCAAGCGCGTCCCGCGGCTGATCACGAACGCCGCCGCGCTCGCCTGCGAGGCCGACATCACGTTCCTCTGCCTCTCCCACGAGGAGGCGGCGGCGCTCGAGCCGCCGTCGCGCGGTGTCGTGGTCGACCTCTCGGGCGGGCATCGCCTGACCGACCCGGCGGCGTACGAGGAGTGGTACGGCTTCACCCATCCGCGGCCCGAGGAGCTCGGCGGCTGGTCGTACGGGCTCCCGGAGCTGTCGGCGCCCGAGGGGCGGCTGATCGCGAACCCGGGGTGCTACGCGACGGCCGTCCTGCTCGCACTTGCGCCGCTCGCGGACGCAATCGACCGGGAGAGCGTGGTCGTCGACGCCATGTCGGGCATGACCGGCGCTGGTCGCTCTCCGCGCCCCTCGACGCATGCGGGGCTCGTCCTGGAGAACGTCTCGCCGTACAAGATCGGCTCGCACCAGCACGTCGCGGAGATCGCGCAGCTCCTCGGCTTCCCCGTCTCGTTCACGCCGCACCTCCTGCCGGTGCGCAGGGGGCTCCTCGCGACGTGCAACGTCCGCTCGACCGGCGCCGACCTGCGGGACCTCCTCGAGGAGCACTACGCCTCGAGCCCCGTCGTGACCATCCTTCCCGAGGGCGTCGCGCCCGAGCTCTCCCGCGTGCAGGCCACCGACGGCGCCGAGATCGGGATCTTCGCCGATCGCTACACCGACCGGACGATCGTGATCTGCGCCCTCGACAACCTCGGCAAGGGCGCCGCCGGCCAGGCCATCCAGAACGTCAACGTCCTCTTCGGGCTCCCCGCGTCGGCGGGCCTGCGGCTCTCGGGAGTGCTGGTCTGATGTCGGTCACCGCCGCATCCGGCTTCGCGGCGGCGGGCGTGTCCGCCGGGATCCGCCCCTCCGGGCGGCCCGACGTCGCGCTCGTCCGCTCGCTCGGGCCTGCGGTCGGGTGCGCGATGTGGACGCGGAACCGGGTCCAGGCCGCGCCCGTCAGCGTCTCGCGGCGGCACCTCGAGCTTGCCGAGCCGCAGGCGGTGGTCGTCAACGCCGGGGTCGCGAACGCGGCGACCGGCATCCCCGGGGAGGAGGACGCCCGCGCCACGGCCGAGCGGGTCGCGGCGCGCCTCGACCTCCGGCCCGAGGAGGTCGTCGTCCTCTCGACCGGGGTGATCGGCCCCCGGCTGCCGATGGAGAAGCTCCTCGCCGGCGTCGACGCGGCCGCGGAGGCGCTCTCGTCGGCCGGCGGCGACGCGGCGGCGGAAGCGATCCTCACCACCGACAACGGGCCGAAGACGGCGGTCGCGGCCGGGAAGGACCTGACCGTCGGCGGCATGGCCAAGGGCGCCGGGATGATCCACCCCAGCCTCGCGACGATGCTCGCCGTCGTGACGACCGACCATCCGCTCCGCTCCGCAGAGGAGGCGGACCGCTTCCTGCGTCCCGCCGTCGAGCGGTCGTTCAACCGGATCTCCGTCGACGGGGACTGCTCGACCAACGACGCGGTCGTCCTCCTTGCTCCTCGCGGCGTCGCTGATCGCGACCCCGCGTCGGACAAGCAATTCGCCGAGGCACTCGAGGCGGTGTGCTCGGATCTGGCCCGCCAAATCGTGGCCGACGGAGAAGGCGCGACCGTCGTCCTGGAGATCAGGGTCTCCAGCGCCTCTTCGCAAGAAGAGGCGCACGCCATCGCGCGGCGGGTGGCGACCTCGCCGCTCGTGAAGACCGCCGCCTTCGGTCACGACCCGAACTGGGGCCGCGTCCTCGCCGCCGCGGGCTCCGCGCCGTGGAACGGCGGGTTCGCGCACCTCGATGCCGATCGCCTGTCCGTGTCGTTCGACGGGACGACGGTGTTCCGGAGCGGTGCGCCGACCGGGCTCGTCCCCGAGCTCCGCGGTGCCGCATGCCGCATCGAGCTCGAGCTCGGGCTCGGCGACGGGGAGGCCGCATACCTCGCGTCCGACCTCTCGACCGACTACGTGCGGCTGAACGCCGAGTACACGACGTGAGCGGCGGGCCTGTCGTCCTCAAGCTCGGCGGTGGCGTGGCCGCCGGCGCAGTCCGCGCGGCGCTCGCCGAGGTCGACGGACCGGTGGTCGTCGTCCACGGGGCGGGCCCGCAGATCACCGCGGAGATGCAGCGGAGAGGCATCGAGCCCGCGTTCGTCGGCGGCCGCCGCGTGACCACGCCGGGGGTGCTCGCGGTCGTGCGGGAGTCGCTCGCAGCCGTGAACTCCGAGCTCTGCGCGGTCATCGGGCCCGAGGCGTTCGGCCTGAGCGGCGACGAGATCGGCCTCGAGGCCCGGCAGGTCGCGGAGCTCGGGCTCGTCGGGGATCCCACCCCGTCCGCGCCGGCGGCCGTCGTCGAGGCGCTCGCGGCCGGCCGCGTGCCGGTCGTCGCTCCACTCGCCGCGGGGCCGCTCAACGTGAACGCGGACGAGGCCGCGGCGGCGCTCGCGGTCGGCCTGCGCGCCTCGCGCATTCTCTTCGTAACCGACGTCCCCGGCGTGCTGCTCGACGGCGAGCTGACGACCGTCCTCCCGGCCGACGAGGCCGAGGCGGGTGTCGCCGACGGGCGCTTCGAGGGCGGCATCGTCCCGAAGCTGATGGCCGCGGTCCGCGCAGCGCGCGGCGGGGTGCGGGCGTCGATCGGCGCCACCGAGGTCCCGGCGTGACGGGCGCAAGCAACAGTCTGTTACAAGCGTCCCGCGCTGCTGTGCTCCCCACGTACGCGCGCGCCGACGTCACGATCGTCCGTGGCGAGGGGTGCCGGGTGTGGGACGACGAGGGCCGCGCGTACCTCGACTTCGGCGCCGGGATCGCGGTCGTCGGGCTCGGGCATCGGCACCCGGCCGTGACGGAGGCCACGCACGCACAGCTCGATCGGCTCTGGCACGCGTCGAACCTCTACTGGACCGAGCCGATGCTCAGGCTCGCAGGGCTCCTCTCCGAGCGCATGGGCGGCGCTCAGGCATTCTTCTGCAACTCGGGCGCCGAGGCGAACGAGGCGACGCTCAAGGTCGCGCGCAAGGCGACGGGGCGCTCGCAGGTCGTCGCACTCGACGGCGGCTTCCACGGCAGGACCTTCGGTGCGCTCTCGGCGACGGGGCAGCCCGGAAAATGGGAGGGCTTCGGGCCGCTCGTCCCGGGCTTCTCGTTCGCGCGGCCGAACGACGTCGAGTCGCTCGAGGCCGCGGTGACGCCGGGCGGCGAGCTCGCGGCGATCATGCTCGAGCCGGTGCTCGGCGAGGGCGGCGTGCTTCCGCTCGAGGAGGGGTTCGTGCAGGCCGCGGCGGAGATCGCCCGCGAGGTCGGGGCCCTCCTTTGCGTCGACGAGGTTCAGGCCGGGCTCGGGCGTACCGGGACGTTCTTCGCCCACGAGCAGCTCGGGATCGAGCCGGATCTCGTGACGCTCGCGAAGGGGCTCGGCAACGGCCTGCCGATCGGGGCGCTACTCGTCCGCGAGGGGGTCGCCGACGCGATCGGCCCTGGCGACCACGGCTCGACCTTCGGCGGCAACCCTGTCGCCTGCGCGGCGGCGTGCGCTGTCGTGGAGGCGATCGACGACGCGCTGCTCGAGAACGTCTCCGCGCGCGGAGCGCAGCTCGCAGAGGGCCTCGCCGGCCTCCCCGGCGTGCGCGAGGTGCGCGGGCGCGGCCTGCTGCTCGCCGCCCTTCTCGACCGTGACGCCGGCGAGGTGGTCGACGAGTGCCGCGCGCACGGGCTCCTGGTGCTGACCGCCGGCCCGGACGTGCTCCGGCTCCTTCCCCCGCTGGTCGTCGGCGAGGCGGAGGTCGTCGAAGCGCTGGGAGTGCTCCACGAGGTCCTGTCATGAGGAACGCCGTACGGCAGCAGGCGATCCTGCGGCTCGTCGGCGACCGCGCGATCTCCACGCAGGCCGAGCTCGTGGACGCGCTTCGCGAGGAGGGCCACGACGTCGTGCAGACGACCATCTCCCGCGACGTCCACGAGCTCGGCCTCACGAAGGTGCGGGCTCCGTCGGGACGGCTCGTCTACGCTGCGCCCGGCACCGACGACGCCGACCGGATCCGCGCGATCGGCGTCGCGATGCGCCGCTACGCGACCCGCGTCGAGCGGGCGGGCCCACTCGTGGTGGTCACCACTCCGTCGGGGTACGCGAGCGCGCTCGCCCAGGCGATCGACGAGGGTGGGCACCCGGGCATCGCGGGCACGATCGCCGGGGACAACACGATCTTCCTCGCGCCGCGTGACGGAACGAGCGCCGACGCGCTGGGCGCCGAGCTCGGCGCGCACCTCGGTCCGGCCAGCGCCGCCTGACGCACCACCTGAGGCGAATCACTCGATCGAGGGAGTCAGGCTCCGGTGGGGCGCGCCGACCTAGATAGCACCCACCCTCCCCAGTATCACCGAGGCGGCCGCTCCCCCAAGCGGCCGCCTCTCTTTCTTGTTCGCAAGCGGGAACCCGCAGAAGCGGATTCCCGCCGCTCGGATCCCCCCTTCGGCGGCGGCAAATCCCTCAAGGCGCCGGCTTCGCCGTCGCAACTGCCTCTCCGGTAGATTCGCATCCCCGCGCTTCAGAAGGCGTACCGCTGCTCCTTCCAGGGGTCGGCGTCGTTGTGGTAGCCGTAGCGCTCCCAGAAGCCCGGCGCGTCCGCCGCGCGAAGCTCGATCGCGCGGACCCACTTCGCGCTCTTCCAGAAGTACTTGCCCGGGACGACGAGGCGGAGCGGCCAGCCGTGCTCCGGCGTGAGCGGCTCGCCGTCGGCATGCGTCACGAGCAGCGCGCCGTCCATGTCGAGAAACGACGCGGGCACGTTCGCGGTGAAGCCCGCCTCGGCGTGTGCGATCGCGTAGTGGGCGCTCGGGCGCAGGCCGATGCGCTCGCGGATCGCCGACCACGGCACGCCCGTGAACACGGCGTCGAACCGGCTCCAGCGCGTGACGCAGTGGATGTCCTCCGTGACGGTCTCCCTGGGGAGCTCGTTCAGCTCGGTCCAGGTCAGGGTGAGCGGGTGGTCGACCTCGCCGTAGACCCGGAAGTCCCAGCCCGCGAGGTCGTCGGGGTACGAGGCGACGTCCCCCGCGTGCAGGACAGGCCACTTCTCGGTGAGGTACTGCCCGGGCGGGAGCCGCGCGGGGTCGTATCCCGCCTCCTGCACCTTCCGCTCCGCCCTGCTCCTGAACACGCTCGCTACCCTCGTTCTCGATGACGGTGACGACGTTACAGACCGCGGCGCGCCCCAGGTCCTACGTTTCGGTGAACGGGCCGGACGCCGCCGCGTACCTGAACCGGATGGTGTCGAACGAGGTCGAGGCGCTCGCCGTGGGCGAGTCGTGCGAGGCCCTGCTCCTGACGGCGAAGGCGCGCGTCGTCGCCCCCCTCGTCGTGGTGCGCCGAGGACAGGACGACTTCCTGCTCCTGACCGAGCCCGAGGTCGGCGCGCGGCTTCTGCGGGAGCTGCTCCGCGCCCGCTTTGCGGCGAAGTGCGCGATCGAGCCCGAGGAGCATCGCTCCGTCGTCGTGCTCGGCGCGTCGGAGGGGCTCGCGTCTAATCGACAGGCGCTCGCTCCGGCGACCCGCGACTACGGCGTTCCCGCGGTGGAGCTGCTCGACGCCGACCCGCCCGAGGGAGCGGAGCGGATCCCGCCGGAGGAGCTCGAGCGCCTGCGGATCCTCGCGCGGACGCCGCGCCTCGGCCGCGAGCTCGACGACCGCGTGCTGCCGGCCGAGGCGGGGCTCGAGGACCGCGCGATCAGCTTCACGAAGGGCTGCTATCCGGGCCAGGAGCCCGTCGCCCGGCTCCATTACCGCGGGCATCCGAACCGTGGCCTGCGAGTGCTCGTGCTCGAGGGTGCCGAGCTCCCGGACTACGACGCGGAGCTGACCCTCGACGGCAAGGTCGTCGGCCGGGTGACGAGCGCGGCCACGGATCCGGAGCGCGGTGTGATCGCCCTCGCCTTCGTCCGTCGCGAAGTCCCTGCAGAGGCCGTGCTCGACCTCAGCGGGCGGCGCGCCGCGCAGGTGTCGGACTGAAGTCCGACACCGGGTCGCCGCTACACTCAACCCTTCGCGCGCCCGTAGCTCAGGGGATAGAGCGCTGCCCTGCGGAGGCAGAGGTCGCACGTTCGAATCGTGCCGGGCGCAACGGGCGGGGGAACCCGTGGTTCCCCCGCCGACCCCTCCTTCGGGGTCGCCCACGGCTCGCGCGGTTCCTGGCCTCCCGGCCGGCAAAGCCGGCCTCCGGCCGCGGGCGCACGTTCACGGGTCGCGTCGAACGAGCGCCTCGTATCCTGGCGACGTGAGCGGGACGCGGTACGAGTTCGAGCCCGAGCCGTGGGGCGACGACACACGGCTCGTGGAGGTGCTCGGCGAGCAGGGCGCGGCAGGCTTCCGTGCGCTCCTCGACGGCTTCCCGGAGCCGGTCGGCGTCCTCTGGGCGATCCGCGAGGCAGGCGAGGTCGTGGACTTCGCGTTCGGGTACGGCAACCCGGCGATGCTGCGGGCGTTCCGTCTTCCGGCCGAGACGCGCGACCGTTACACGCTCCTCGAGGCGCTTCCTCCCATGCGCGGCAGCCACGCCTTCGACGCCTACGTGGAGGTGTGCGACCGGGGGGCGCCGTGGGTGAGCGAGGTGACGTACGACACGCCGTTCGGGGACGGCTACATGCTCGGCACCTTCCTTCACCGCGCCGCCAGGCTCGGCGACGGCGTGATCGTGTTCCTCCACGACGTGACGGCGAGCCGGCGGATGGAGGGAGAGCTCGTCGCCTATGCCGATGTGGTCGCCCACGACCTGAGCGCGCCGCTGGCCGGGATCGCGATGCTCGTCAACGTGCTCGAGCTCCGGCCGAACGAGCCGCCCGGCGCGCGACGTGCTCCAGGAGCTGCGGGCTACGTCGGACCGGGCGCGCGAGCTCGTGGACGGGGTGCTCGACTACGCCCGCTCCGGCGAGCTCGTGGTCGAGAAGGTGTCCCTCCGGGACGTGACGGCGGACGTCGCGGCCGACCTCCGGCCCCAGCTCGCCGCGGCCGGTGCGACCCTGGTCGTGGGCGAGCTCCCGGACGTGCGCGCCGACCCCCGGCAGCTGCGGCGGGTCTTGCAGAACCTCGTCGGGAACGCGCTGAAGTTCCGGGGTGAGGACCCGCCGCGCGTCGAGATCGCGGCGGACCGCGGTCGCGAGGAGTGGGTCGTGAGCGTGCGGGACAACGGCATCGGGATCGATCGCGAGGATGCGCGCCGCGTCTTTGCGATGTTCTCCCGCGTCCAGCGGCGCGTGGAGGGAAGCGGCATCGGCCTTGCCGTCTGCCGGCGCGTGGTCGAGGCCCACGGCGGAAGGATCTGGGTCGAGCCCGCCGAGGGCGGCGGCAGCGCCTTCCACTTCACGCTGCCGTTCGATCCCTAGCACGAGCGCGGGGCGAGCGGTCGCCCGGCAGCGACGCCGTAGACTCGTCCGCATGCCCCTGTGGCTCTCCGAGGACGACGTCGCAACGCTGGTCACGCCCGGCGAGGCGGTGCCGGTGATCGAAGACTGCTTCCGGCGCATGGCGGCCGGTCAGGTCGAGTTGATGCCGCGGCGCCGCTTCGCCGTCGAGGGCGGCTACTTCGCCGTGATGGCCGCGGCCGACCGCGGCCTTGGTGTCGCGGGGCTGAAGAGCTACCTTCTCGTCGAGGGGAGGATCGAGTTCGTCGTCTGCCTGTTCGACCTGGCGGAAGGCAGCCTCACCGCGCTCATCGCCGCCGACAAGCTCGGTCAGGTGCGGACGGGCGCCGCAAGCGGTGTCGCGGCGAAGCATCTCGCGCGCCGCGGCGCCACGAGCCTCGGCCTGATCGGTGCCGGGTGGCAGGCGGAGTCGCAGCTTGCCGCCGTCCGCGCCGCGGTCACGTCGATCGAGCGGGTCGTCGTCTCGAGCCGGTCGCGCGCGCGGGCGGAGGCGTTCGCGGCGGCCCACGGCGCCGAGGTCGCGGAGAGCCCGTCCGACGCCGGCAGCTGCGACGTCGTGGTGACCGCCACCTCGTCGAAGGATCCTGTGCTCCGCGGCGACTGGCTGCAAGATGGAGCGCTTGTCTGCGCGATCGGCGCGAACGACCCCGCCGCGCGCGAGCTCGACGCGCAGGTGATCGCCCGCGCGACGCTCGTCTGCTGCGACTCGCTCGAGGACGCGAGGCTCGAGTCGGGCGACCTGATCGAGCCGGTCGCGGCGGGGCAGCTCGACTGGCTCGAGGTGCAGGAGCTGCACCAGATCGTCTCCGGCGAGCTGCCCGGGCGCCAGTCCGATGCGGACGTGGTCGTCTTCAAGTCGAACGGCATCGCGCCGTGGGACCTCGCGATCGGGCACGAGGTCGTCCGGCGGGCGCGCGAGCAGGGCGTCGGCGTGAGCCTCTGAGTCGGGCGCGCCTACTCCTCGCGGAAGACGATCTCCTGCGCGCCCTCCCAGAGGAACATCCTTCCGAGCTCGCGGAGCTGCTCGTTTCCTTCGACGATCGTCGCGAAGTGGTTGCCCGCCAGCTGGCCGGCCTTCGACGCGAAGTTGACGTACCCGTAGGCGAGCAGGATCTCCGTCTCCGAGACGCCGCCCGGGTAGAGGACGATCTCGCCCGGGTGCGGGTAGCACGTCGCGTTCTCGGGACCGAGCCCGAGATCCAGGTCGCCGAACGGGATCCAGCCCGCCTCGCCCGACCAGCGGACATGGATGATCCTCGACTCGAGCGGCAGGAGCCGCCGGAACGCTGCCACCGTGGCAGGCGCGTCCGCCTCCTCGAGCCGGGCGGTGAACTCGAAGCCCCCCGCGCGAGATCTCGAGCATCGCGCGATCCTACTTCCCGGCCGTGCTCGACACGTATGCGGCCACCGCGTCGATCTGCTCCGTCGACAGCTTCCCGGCGAACGACGGCATGACGCCCAGGCCGTTCGTGACGCGGTCCCCGACGAGCGCGGGGGACGGCTTCGCGGCGTCGAGGTCGGGGCCGACGGTTCCCGTCGCCCCCGCGTCCGACAGCGTGTGGCAGGCCGCGCAGCCGGCCGAGGCGAACACCTGCCGGCCGAGCGCGACGCGGGCGGGCGTCGTCGGTGCCGCGGCGGGCTCGTCGACCCGCTCGACCCAGACCGCGAGCGCAACGAACGCGAGGGCGCCCGCGACGGGCATCCACCAGTGCGTCCGTCCCGTGTGCCGCAGGTTGAAGAAGAGCCGCGCCCAGGCGCCGATCGCCATGAGCGCGACCAGCACGAGCCAGGCGTGGTCCGCCCCGTACGCAAACGGGAAGTGCCCCGCGAGCATCGTCAGCAGGACAGGCAACGTGAGGTAGTTGTTCTGGACCGAGCGCTGCTTCGCCTGGATGCCCGGCCCGGGGTCGGGCTCGCGGCCCGCCTCCTTCGCGCGGACGAGCTCGCGCTGGGCGGGGATGATGTCGAAGAACACGTTCGCGGACATGACCGTCCCGATCATCGCCCCGACCTGGAGCCATGCCGCCCGCGGGCTGAAGAGCTCGGACGAGCCCCACGCGGCGAGCGCGACGAGGACGAAGAGGACCGGCCAGAGCACGCGCGCGTCCGAGACCAGCCGGTTCAGGACGTCGTAGACGATCCACGCGACCGCCAGGAGCCCGATCGAGATCGCGACAGCGAGCCACGGGTCGAGGTCGTCACCGGGTTTGACGAGCGCGCTCGACGCCTCGAGGTAGTAGAGGACGAGCATCAGGCCGAACCCGGAGAGCCACGTCGTGTATGCCTCCCACTTGAACCACGCGAGGTGCTCGGGGAGCACCCGTGGCGCGACCACGTACTTCTGCACGTGGTAGAAGCCGCCGCCGTGCACCTCCCAGAGCTCGCCGCCGACGCCTGCGCCGGCGTCCGCGGGGTCCTTCGATGCCCGCAGTGACTGGTCGAGCAGGACGAAGTAGAACGACGTGCCGATCCACGCCATCGCGGCGATCACATGCAGCCAGCGCAGGCCGAGGTCGAGCCAGTCACGGGCGGCGTCCGAGAGCGCGAGCGGAAGCGCGACGATCATCCGTGCGCCCAGCGGTCGCAGGCGATCGCGACGAGCTCGTCGAGCGCCGTCTCGAGCTCGGCGTCGGTCGGGTTGTCGATCCGGCCGCGGAGCACTTCCAGAATCTCGGCCTTCGGGCGCCGGTTCACGAAGACGACGAAGCGGAAGCCGTGCCGCGCCTCGTAGGCGGCGTTGAGCCGCGCGAGCTGGGCGAGGACGGCCGGGTCGGCATCCGCGCCCTGCTCGGCCGCCGAGCGCGCCGAGAGGCCGGTGCGCCGACCGATCGCGGGATGTGCGTCGAGGATCTCGCGCTTCTCGTCGTCCGGGAGCTCGTGGACGAGGTCGCGCGCCCGGACGAGCGGGTCGGGCTCCCCCGCGAGTCGCTCGACGAAGCGCGTCCGTCCCTCGAACAGCTCGGCCAGCTGCTCCGCGCTCAGCTTCCCCGGTAGCTCGCGCATCCGAAGGGGGAGACGAGAAGCGGGACGTGGTAGTGGCCGTCCTCGAGCTCGACCTGGAGCTCGACCCGGGTAAAGAACGGCGACGGGGGATGGAAGACGAGACGGTAGGTCCCCGGTGGGAGATCGTCGGCGAGGCGCGCGCGGCCGTCCGCATCGGTCTCGGCGGCGGCAAGCGACGAGTCGTCCCGAAGGAGCTCGACCGAGACGCCCGGGGCGGGCCGGCCGGCGGCGGTGTCGAGCACGTGCGTGGAGAGCGAGCAGCTCATACGCCGAATCTTCTCGCCTGGACCCGATGGGCGCGCGCGATCTCGCTCTCGTCGGCCCGGACGAGGGCGCCGCCGCGGACGACGTCCTCGCCGCCGACGACGAGCCGATCGACCCGGTGCGGGCCCGAGAGGACGAGCCCTGCGACGAGGTCCGCCGCCCCGCCGAGCTCGAGCCCGTCCGTCCGCCAGACGGCAAGGTCGGCCTGCTTGCCGGGCTCGAGCGACCCGATGTCGTCGCGGCGGAGCACCTCGGCACCGCCGCGCGTCGCGAGCCGGAGCGCCTCGCGCGCGGTCATCGCCCCGCTGCCGCCCCGCCCGCGGGCGACGAGGAGCGCCTGCTTCACCTCCATGAACAGGTCACTCCGCTCGTTCGATGCGGAGCCGTCGACGCCGAGCCCGACGCGAACGCCTGCGTCGCGCAGGGCGCGGACGGGGGCGACGCCGGCGCCGAGACGGAGGTTCGACGTCGGGCAATGCGCGACCCCGGTCCTGGTCCTGCCGAACCGCGCCACCTCGTCGTCGGAGAGGTGCACACAGTGCGCGCACCACACGTCGCGGTCGAGCCAGCCGAGCCGGTCGAGGTACTCGACCGGGCTGCAGCCGTAGAGCTCGCGGCAGTACGCCTCCTCCTCGACCGTCTCGGCGAGGTGCGTGTGGAGCACGAGCCCCAGGCGCCGCGCGAGCGCGGCGGACTCCTCCATCAGCCGGCCCGTGACCGAGAACGGCGAGCACGGCGAGACCGCGATCTGCACCCGTGCGCCCGTCCCCGGCTCGTGCAGCGCCCCGTGGAGCCGCTCCGTCTCCGCGAGGACGGCGTCGATCTCCTCGACGAGCACGTCAGGCGGCAGGCCGCCGTCCGAGACGCCGAGGTCCATGGAGCCGCGTGACGCGACGATTCGCAGGCCGAGCTCGCGGGCCGCCTGCACCTCCGCCTCGAGGATCCCCTCACGGCCGCGGGGGAAGACGTAGTGGTGGTCGAACACGGTCGTGCAGCCCGAGAGGGCGAGCTCCGCGAGCCCGGTGCGCGCCGCGGCGTACTCGGCCTCCGCGTCGATTCCCGCCCACACGGGGTACAGCTCGCGGAGCCACGTGAAGAGGTCCGCCTGCTGTGCCCTCGCCCGCGTGAGCATCTGGTAGAGGTGGTGGTGCGTGTTGACGAGACCCGGCGCGACGACGGCGCCGGCGAGGTCGACGCGCTCCTCGTGGTCGGGCTCCTCGCCGGAGCCCGCGGCCGCGATCACCGTGTCGTCGACGAGCACCCAGCCGCTCGGATGCTCCGTGCCGGCGTCGTCCATCGTGACGACCCAGCCGTTCGCGTACAGCGTTCGCATGCCGGCGGACGTTATCGTCCGGCGTCGTGACGGGACCGCAGCCGAAGTCCTGGCCCGCTGCGCGGCGCTCGGGCAGATCAGCGAGGAGTCCGACCGCCTGACCCGCCGCGTTCGCGACACCGGCCCTCGCGCGTGCGGGAGACGTCGTCGCCGGCTGGATGGAGGAGGCGGGCATGACGTCTCGCCGTGACGCGGTCGGCAACGTGATCGGCCGGCTCGGCGACGGCGAGCGCCCCCTCGTCCTCGGCTCGCATCTCGACACGGTCCCCGATGCCGGGCGCTTCGACGGCCCGCTCGGGATCGTCGCGGCGCATCGCGGTCGTCGAGCGGCTCGCCGCCGGCGGGTCGCAGCCGTCCCGCCCGGTCGAGGTCGTCGCCTTCGCCGACGAGGAGGGCACACGCTTCGGCACCTCGTATCTCGGCTCCGCCGCGTACGTGGGCGCGTTCGAGCCCGCGTGGCTCGACAAAGCCGACGGAGAGGGGGTCACGCTCCGCGACGCGATCCGTGTCGTGGGCGGCGACCCCGACCGGGCGTCGAAGGCGACCGTGCCCGAGCTCTCCGGCTACCTCGAGGTCCACATCGAGCAGGGGCCGGTGCTCGAGCGGGAAGGGCTGCCCGTCGGCGTGGTCACCGCGATCGCAGGGCAGACCCGCGCGAGGATCGTGCTCACCGGCGAGGCGGGCCATGCGGGCACGTTGCCAATGGACGCGCGGCATGACGCGCTGGCGGCGGCGGCCGAGGTGGTGCTCGAGGTCGAGCGCCGCGCACGGGCCGAGGCGGGCCTCGTCGCGACCGTCGGCTCGCTTTCGCTGTCGCCGAACGTCGGGAACGTCGTCCCGGGCGAGGTGCGAATGCTGCTCGACGTCCGTCACGCCGACGACGGCGTCCGCGGGCGGGCGGCGGAGGAGATGCGCGCCGAGGCCGGGCGCATCGCGGCGGCGCGCGCCGTCGACATGATCTGGGAGACGCGGTACGACACCCCGGCCGCGGTTCTCGACGCGACGCTGCGCGGGCGGCTCGTCGACGCCGTCCACGCGCACGGGCTGCCCGTTCGCGAGCTCGTCAGCGGCGCGGGTCACGACGCCGTCGTCCTCTCTCGCATCTGCCCCGCTGCGATGCTCTTCGTCCGCTGCGTCGGCGGGGTCAGCCACGACCCGCGCGAGTCGGTGTCGGAGGCGGACGTCGCGGTCGCGCTCGACGTCCTCGAGCGCGCCGTTTCGGCGCTGTGAGACGCATGGGCTGACGCCGTCGGCTCGATGGTGGAGAATGCCCCCCTCGAACCGGCCGAACCCGAAGGAGGGTACGTACATGAGGAAGGGGAAGCAGGCGCTCTGGGCGGCGATCGGGGTCGTCGCGCTCGCAGCGCTCATCGCGGCCGCGACGGCACCGGCGCGCTCGACCGCGCCCGCCGCACCGATCAAGGCAGCGTGGATCTACGTCGGGCCGCACAACGACGGCGGCTGGTCGCAGGCCCACGACAAAGGACGGCTCTACGTCCAGAAGACGCTCGGCAAGAACGTCGTCACGACGTACAAGGAGAGCGTGCCGGAAGGGCCCCAGGCCTCCCAGGTGATCGACTCGCTCGTCCGCGACGGGAACAAGATCATCTTCGCGACGTCGTTCGGCTACATGGATCAGATGGCAGCGGCCGCGAAGAAGTACCCGGACGTCTACTTCGAGCACGCGACGGGGTACAAGACGGACAAGAACTACGCCAACTACTTCGGCGCGGGCGAGGACGCGATCTACCTCTCCGGCATCGCGGCGGGCGAGGCGACGAAGTCGGGGATCGTCGGCTACATCGTCCCCTTCGCGATCCCCGAGGTCATCCGCCACGCGAACGCGTTCGCGATCGGCGTCCAGACCGTCAAGCCGAACGCCAAGGTGAGGCTCGTCTGGACGAAGTCGTGGTTCGATCCGGGCAAGGAGCGGAAGGCCGCGGAGAGCCTCGTCGCCGCAGGCGCCGACGTGCTCGGCCAGAACGTCGACAGCCCGGCCGCCGGGCAGTACGCGCAGTCCAGGGGCATCCCCTGGGTCGGCTACGACTCGAACGCGAAGAAGTTCGCTCCGACCTCGTGGCTGACCGCGGCGACGTACGACTGGGGGCCGTACTACCTGCGGCGCGTGAAGGCGGCAGCCGACGGCAGCTGGAAGACGGGGAGCTACTACGGCAGCATGAAGGACGGTCTCGCGGGGATCGCGCCGTTCGGCCCGAAGGTCAGCGGGAAGACGAAGGCGCTGATCGCGACGAAGCGCTCACAGATCATCAAGGGGACGTACTACGAGTTCCAGGGGCCGATCTACGACCAGGCGGGCAAGCTCCGCGTGCCGAAGGGCAAGCGGATGACCCTGCAGCAGATCCTCACGGTCGACTGGCTCGTGAAGGGGATCGTCGGGAGCCCCAAGGGCTGATGCGTGAAGCCTGACGGCTTCCCCGCATCCAGGACGACCGATACCGGCTCCCAGGCGGCCGCCCCGCGAGGGGCGGCCGCCGCCGTCGCCATGCGCGGCGTCACGAAGCGCTTTCCGGGCGTCGTCGCCAACGACGACGTCTCCTTCGACGTCGGGAGGGGCGAGGTGCACGCGCTGCTCGGCGAGAACGGCGCGGGCAAGACGACCCTCATGAACGTCCTCACGGGCCTCTACCGGCCCGACGAGGGCGAGATCGAGGTCGACGGCCGGCTCGTCGAGCTCCACTCCCCGCGCGACGCGATCGCCGCGGGGATCGGGATGGTGCACCAGCACTTCCGTCTCGTCGACACGCTCACGGTGGCGGACAACATCGCGCTCTCGATCCGGGGCGGGCCGCTCGTGCTCCGGCGGCGCGAGGCCACGCGGCAGGTGGAGCTGACGGCGGAGGCGCTCCACATGCCCGTCGACCCGGACGCGAGGATCTGGCAGCTCTCGGTCGGAGAGCAGCAGCGCGTCGAGATCATGAAGGCGGTCCGCAGCGGCTCGCGCGTCCTGATCCTCGACGAGCCGACGGCCGTCCTGACCCCGCAGGAGGCGCACACCCTCTTCGGGACGTTGCGGGTGATGGCCGCGGAGGGGCACGCGGTCATCGTCATCACCCACAAGCTCCACGAGGTGATGGAGGTCGCCGACCGCGTCACCGTGCTGCGCGGCGGCCGGTCGGTCGCGACCGTGCGGACGGCGGACGTCACGCGCGAGGAGCTCGCATCGCTGATGGTCGGTCGCGACGTCGAGGTCGAGCGGCGTCGCGTGGGGGGCGAGATCGGCGAGGTCGTTCTCGAGGCGGAGGGGCTCTGCGCGCGCGGCGACCGCGGCGTCGACGCGTTGCACGACGTCTCGCTCGCGGTCCGGGCGGGCGAGGTGCTCGGCGTCGCTGGTGTCGCCGGGAACGGCCAGCGCGAGCTCGCCGAAGTCCTCACCGGGATGCGCCCGGCGAGCGCGGGAGTCGTGCGGGTGGGCGGCCGTCGGCTGCGCGACGGCGACCCGCGAGCCGCGATCCGAGCCGGGGTCGCGCACGTGCCCGAGGACAGGCTCTCGACCGGCGTCGCGCCGAGCCTCAGCATCGCGTCGAATCTCGTGCTCAAGTCGTACCGCGGCGGAGGCGTGTCGTGGGGGCCGTTCCTGCTCCTGCGGCGGATCCGCGATCGCGCGGTCGAGCTGATCCGTCGCTACGACGTCCGCGCGCCCGGGCCGACCGTCCCAGCACGGCTCCTGTCCGGCGGAAACCTGCAGAAGGTCGTCCTGGCGCGGGAGTTCTCGGGGGGGCCGAAGGCGCTCGTCGTCGCGGCTCCAACGCGCGGGCTCGACGTCGGCGCGATCGAGACCGTGCACGCGTATCTGCGCGACGCGGCCGCGGACGGCGTCGCCGTCCTCCTGATCAGCGAGGACCTCGACGAGGTCCTGACGCTCGCCGACCGAATCGCCGTGATGTACGAGGGGGCGATCGTCGGCGAGGTCGACGCCAGCGCCGCGAGCGTGGACGAGATCGGGCTCTGGATGGCGGGCGTCCGGTGAGGCGTCCGTCGGTGCGGATCGAGCGACGGCTCGTCCAGCGCCGCTGGCTCCCGGTCGCCGTGCCGATCGGCTCGCTCGCCGTGGCGTTCCTCGGCATCGCCGTCGTCCTCCTGCTGACCGGTCACGCGCCCATCCCCACGTTCCGGCGCCTGTTCGACGCGGCGTTCCTCGCCGACGGCGCCTTGACGAACACGCTCATCTCCGCGACGCCGCTCGCGTTCACGGGCCTCGCCGCCGCCGTCGCGTTCCGGATGCGCCTGTTCAACATCGGCGCCGAGGGCCAGCTCTACCTCGGCGCGATCGGCGCCGCCGGGATCGCGCTCGTCCTCGCCGGGCAGTCCGCCTGGCTGGTCATCCCGGCGATGATCGTCGCCGGCGCGGCCTGCGGCGCGGCCTGGGGGGCGATCCCGGGCGTGCTCCGCGCGTTCGCGCACACCAACGAGATCATCACGTCGCTGATGCTCAACTACGTCGCGGCGCTCGTCCTCAACTACCTCATCTTCGACAGCCTCTCGTACTGGCGCGACACGTCGCCGACCGGGCAGCTGTTCCCGCAGGGGAAGACGCTTCCGGACGCGGCCGCGTGGCCGACGTTCGGCCTCGGGTCGGTGACGGTGCCGTTCGGGTTCGTCGTCGCGATCGGCGTGGCCGCGATCGTCTGGGTGCTCTACACGCGGACGCGGTTCGGCTTCGAGTCACAGGTGATCGGTGACTCGCCTCGTGCCGCGCGCTACGCCGGGATGCGCACCCGGCGGAAGATCGTCGCCGTCCTCTGCCTGTCGGGTGCGATCGCCGGCATCGGCGGCGCGAGCCAGGACGGCGACTTCCGCCACGTCCTCGACGCGCGCGGTCTCCAGCAGGCGAACTACGGCTACACGGGGATCGTCGTCGCCGCGCTGGCCCGGTACAACCCGTTCGCGACGGTGCTCGTCGCGTTCCTGCTCGGCGGGCTCGAGAACGCGGGCTACACGCTCCAGGGCGCCGACTTCCCCTCCGGCCTCGTCGGCGTGATGCAGGGAATGATCCTGTTCGCGATGCTCGGCGGCGAGCTCCTCGTCCGCTACCGCGTCGTGATCGACCGGCCGCAGCGCGTCACGGCAGCCGCTCCGGAGGCGGCGCGGTGAACGACGGCATCGTCGTCGTCGTGCTCGCGGCGGCGGTCGCCTACGGGACCCCGCTCCTCTTCGCTGCGCTCGGCGAGCTGCTCGCGGAGCGCTCCGGCGTGCTCAACCTCGGAGTCGAGGGGATGATGTTGATGGGCGCCGTGATCGGCTTCCTCTGCGTCCAGCACGTCGGCGGCTCGGCGGGGCTGGCGCTGCCGGTGGCGGTCGCGGCGGCTGCCGTCGCCGGCGCAGGCTGCGCGCTGATCCTCGCGTTCCTCGTGGTCACCCTGCGGGCGAACCAGATCGTCTCCGGCCTCGCGCTGACGATCTTCGCCGGTGCCGCGGGCCTGTCGTCGTACATCGGGAACGACTTCGACCTGGCCGACGACCCCGCCCGCTTCTCGTTCGAGCCGGTGAACCTCCTGGGCCTCGACGATCTGCCGATCTTGGGGCCGGTGATCTTCGACCAGACCTGGCTCGTGTACGTCTCGTGGCTCGTGGTCGCCGTCGTCGCGTTCTACCTCTGGCGGACGCGACCCGGGCTCAACGTCCGCGCGGTCGGCGAGGCGCCCGCGGCCGCCGACGCGATGGGGATCGGCGTCGTGAAGTACCGCTACCTCCACACGGTCTTGGGCGGGGCGCTGGCCGGGATCGGCGGCGCGTGCTTCAGCCTCGCGCTCACGCCGCAGTGGGTCGCCGGGCTCACCTCCGGCGCGGGCTGGATCGCAATCGCGCTCGTCATCTTCGCGTTCTGGCGGCCCGACCTCTGCCTCGTCGGCGCCTATGTCTTCGGCGGCCTCTCGGCGCTGCCGTTGATCCTGCAGGCGCGCGGGGTCACGATCGCCCCGCAGCTCTTCCAGGCGCTTCCGTACGTGATGACGATCGTCGTGCTCGTGCTCGTCTCGACCGGGACCGCGCGCCGTCGCCTCGGGGCCCCCGCCGCGCTCGGCATCCCCTACGTGCGCGAGGAGCGCTAGAAACGCGGGGGAACCCATGGTTCCCCCGCGGGCCCCCTCCTTCACCGTTGTTCACAGGTTGAGCGAGCTTGGCCTCCCGGCCGGCGGAGCCGGCCTCCGGCCTCGAACGGCTGCTCATCGGTCGACGCATGTCGGCGACGGCTGACCGCGGCCCTCGAGATCGAGGCTCGTGACGCTCTAGGACGACGGAGCGGAGAGCGAGGCCTTGGCCGCCTCGGCCGTGTCGCCCCCGACCGCCTGGATGATCTCGGGCCGGTCGAGCAGGCGGGCGCGCTGTGCGGGGCTCTCGAGCCGGTTCACGACGTAACGGTCCTCGAGGATCTCCGAGAGGGCCCGGCCGCGGTCGTGCTCCCGGACGACGTACTGCGCGACGCGCTCCTCGCCCGCCGAACGCTGGAACAAAAACGAGAACATGTCCTTGAGGGCCATCGAGGAGATCCTAGCCCGCGCCCTCGGGCCACTCGAGGTTGGCATCGGGGATCGGATCGCCGTGCGGATCGTGGGTCGGGAACCCGAGCGCCTCGTCGATCCGCGCCTCGAGCTCCTCGGAGAGCGCATGCTCGAGCCGGTCGGCCTCGTCGTGCACCTCGTCGACGTGGATCCCGAGCGTCTCCGCGAGATAGAGCTCGAGCAGCCGGTGGTGGCGGATGATCTCGAGCGCGACCTGCTCGCCCGCGGACGTCAGCGAGACGCCCCGGTAGGGCGCGTGCGACACGAGCCCCAGTGCCGCGAGCTTCTTCACCATCGCGCTCGCCGAGGCGGGCGAGACGCCCAGCTCGCGCGCGAGCGCGGTCGTGGAGACCCGGTCACCGGAGGCGCCGAGCTTGTAGACGCCGCGCAGGTAGTGCTGGATCGCGTCGCTCAGCGGGGTCACCGGCGCCATCCCGCGAGTGTACGGCGGGTTCTCGCGTCATCGCCCCTGCACCGCTGGTAGCGTCGCCGCTTCGTGGACGTCCGTGTCGGTCACAGCCCCGACCCCGACGACGCGTTCATGTACTGGGCGCTGACGACGGATCTCGTCGACGCGCGCGGATTTCGCTTCGAGCAGGTGCTCGCGGACATCCAGACCCTGAACCAGTGGGCGAGAGCCGCGCGCCTCGAGGTGACCGCGATCTCCCTCGCCGCGTACCCGTTCGTCCAGGACGACTATGCCCTCCTTCCCCACGGCGCCTCGATCGGCGCGGGGTACGGCCCGGTGCTCGTCGCGCGCGAGCCGCTTCGCCTCGACGACCTCGGCGGGCGGGAGATCGTCGTGCCCGGCGCGATGACCACCGCCTTTCTCACCCTTCGCCTCGTGCTCGGCGAGTTCCCGTACCGCGAGGTGGCCTTCGAGGAGATCCCGGCCGAGGTCGCGAGCGGCCGTGCCGACGTGGGGCTTCTCATCCACGAGGGGATGCTCACCTTCTCCGAGCTCGGTCTCGTGAAGGTCCTCGACCTGGGCGAGTGGTGGCTGCTCGAGACCGGGTTGCCGCTCCCTCTCGGCGTCAACGTCGTACGGCGCGACGTCGAACGGCTCGACGAGCTCTCCGAGGTGCTGCACGACGCGATCGAGTGCGGGCTCGACAACCGGGAGGAGGCGCTCGAGTACGCGCTCCAGTTCGGGCGCGGGATCGACGCCGCCGTCGCGGACCGCTTCGTCTCGATGTACGTCAACGACTTGACGAAGGACTACGGCGACGAGGGGCGCTCCGCCGTTGCGGAGCTTCTCCGGCGGGGCGACGAGATCGGCGCGTTTCCCGGCCGGGTCGTCATCGACTGGGTCGGGTAGGCGAACCTGTGTGGGTGCCAGGCTGAAGCCCGGCACCACGCTGTCTACTCCGAGAACGGCTCGACGGCGGCGTCGGTTTCCCGTCGGAGGACGACCGCGACCGACGCGAGCACGATCGCCGCGCCGAGCGCGATCCGCCACGTGACGTGCTCGTCGAGGAACGCCACCCCCAGGCCGATCGCGACGACCGGGTTCACGTACGCATACGTCGCCACCGTCCCGAGCGGCGCATGGTGGAGGAGCCAAACGTACGCGGTGAACCCGACGAGCGATCCGATCAGGACGAGGTAGGCGAAGGCGAGGAGCGAGATCCCGGAGATCGCGCCGACGTCCGGTCGCTGTGCGACCCCGATCGGTAGCAGGATCAGCCCGCCGGCGAGCATCTCGAAGGTCGTCGCGACGAACGCGTCACGGGGAAGCGGGATCCGTGACGAGAGGTACGACCCTGTTGCCCAGGCGACCGCCGAGACACCCGTGAGCGCGATCCCCCACCACGACGCCCCGCCCTCGGGGTGGAAGAGGACCGCGACGCCGACGAACCCGACGAGCACGCCGACGATCGCGAGCGGCGGCGGCCGCTCGCCGCCGGCCAGCCGCAGCAGCACGACGAGGAGCGGCACCGAGGCGATGATCAGGGACGCGACACCGGTGGGCACCGTTCGCTCCGAGACGAAGAGGAGGCCGTTTGCGCCCGGAAGCAGCAAGCCGATCAACGCAGCGCAGGCGAGCTCGCGGCGCGTCACGCGCAGCGCCCCGCGTCCCTGCCGCCACGCGACCAGCGCCGCCATCATCCCGCCCGCGAGGAGGAACCGCGCGGACACGGCGCTGAAGGCCGGAATCGTGTCGCCGGCGACCTTGATCCCGAGATACGTCGAGCCCCAGATCACGTAGACGGCCGCAAGGGCCGCCCAGGCCCTGGGGGTCACCGCTTGAGCGTCAGCGCAGCCCCGGCCGCGAGCAGCGCGATCCCGAGCGCACGCGGCCAGCTGAGTGCGATCTGCTCGAAGCCGAAGAGGCCGTAGCGGTCGATCACGGCACCGGCCGCGAGCTGGCCCGCCACGAGCAGCGCGATCGTCGCCGTCGTCCCGATGCGCGGCGAGGCGACCGTGATTGTGAAGACGATGAAGGCGCCGAGCACAGCGCCGAGCCAGAGCCATTTCGGCGCCGTCCACGCGTCGCCGATACCGCCGACGCCGCGCCGGACGACGAGGAGCACGGCGACGGCGAGCACGGCGGAGAGGCAGAACGCCCACGCAACCGCCTCGAGCGACCCGATGCGCTCGCCGAAGCGTCCCATCACCGCCGCCTGGACCGACCCGGCGAGGCCCGCGGCGAGTGCGAGCGCCGCTGCCAGTCCGGTTCCGCCGCTCACGCACACGACGCTATACGCTCGGGCTCGTGCGAGACGTCGGAGCCACCGTGACCGCATACGACCTGGCCCTCTGAGATGGCCGAGCCGGCGCACCCGAGCCCGGTCGACCCGTCCGAGCTCGGCTTCGAGACGATCGTCTACGAGAAGGCGCCGCCGAGGGCCACGATCCTGCTCAACCGCCCGGACGTCTTGAACGCCTTCGACTTCCGCATGCTGCGCGAGATCGCTCGAGCGTGCGAGGACGCGTCCTGGGACGACGACATCCGTGTCGTCGTGGTCACCGGCGAGGGGCGCGCCTTCTGTGTCGGCGCCGACCTGCGCTCGTGGGAGAACACGCTCGTCGGGCGACCGCAGGAGTACTGGAAGTGGTTCGGCGCGTTCAAGGACATGCACGACCGGCTCCGTGAGCTCGGCAAGCCGACGATCGCGCGGATCAACGGCATCGCGGTCGGCGGCGGCAACGAGTTGCAGATGGCCTGCGACCTCGCGGTGATGGTCGACGACGCGTTCATCCGCCACGTCGGGCTCGAGCACGGCTCGGTCCCGGCCGGCGGCGCCACGCAGTGGCTCCAGCTGATGGTCGGCGACCGCCGCGCGCGCGAGATCGTCTTCCTCTGCGACGAGATCCCGGCGCCGCAGGCGGCCGAGTGGGGGCTCGTCAACCGCGCCGTCCCGCGCGAGGAGCTCGACGGCGCCGTCGACGCGTGGGTGGAGAGCCTCGTCCGCAAGCTGCCGCAGACGACCCGCTACGCGAAGCACCAGCTCAACGTGTGGCGCGACCTCGCCTGGCACCAGACTGTGGGCCACGCGCGCGACTGGCTCTCGCTGTCGATGCTCGGCGACGAGGCGCAGGGCGCGATCGCGGCGTTCCTCGACTCGCGGGGGAAGGACGAGGGGCGAGGCTGAAGCCACGCCCCGGGCGCCTCGCCCGTTCGGGATAGGCTCCGCGCATGGCCGACGAGGTGCTGACGAGCCGCGACGGCGCGGTCCTGACGATCACGTTCAACCGGCCCGAGGTCTACAACGCCTTCAACCGAGAGCTCCACGCGGCGCTCAACGCCGCCCTCAGCGAAGCCGCCGACCCGGCGGTGCGCTGCGTCGTGGTCACCGGGGCCGGCAAGGGATTCTGCGCGGGTCAGGACCTGAAGGAGTTCGGCGCCGTGTCGGCCTCGATCAGCGACGCGCTCGAGACGACCTACCACCCGAACGTCCGCCTGGTGCGCTCGCTCGCGAAGCCGGTGGTCGCGGCCGTCAACGGGCCGGCCGCCGGCGCTGGGCTCTCGTTCGCCTGTGCCTGCGACCTACGCGTGGCCGCCGAGTCGGCGACCTTCGTCCCCGGCTTCGTCGGGATCGGCCTGGTGCCTGACGCGGGCGGCACGTGGTTCGTCCACCGCCTGCTCGGGTTCGCCCGGGCGTTCGAGTGGATGTGCTCGAACCGGCGTCTGACGGCCGCCGAAGCGCTCGAGTGGGGCCTCGTCTCGGAGGTCGTGCCGGACGAGTCGTTCGGCACGCGGGTCGCCGAGCTCGCCGCCGAGTGGGCCGAGCGGCCGACGCTCGCGGTGGGCCGGACGAAGGAGCTGTTCGAGCACGCGGCCACGGCCTCGCTCGAGGATCAGCTCGCGCTGGAGGCGACGCTCCAGCAGGAGTCGGTCGGGACGAGCGACTTCGCGGAGGGCGTCAACGCGTTCCTCGAGAAGCGCGCGCCGCGTTTCACCGGAAGCTGAGCGTCCGTGAGCCGGGCGCCGGTCGTCTCCGTCGTCGACTACCACACGGGCGGCGAGCCGTTTCGCATCGTCACCGGCGGCGTGCCGGCTCTCGCAGGAGGGACGATCCTCGAGCGCCGCCGCTTCGCGCGCGACCACCTCGACCGGTTCCGGCGCCTCCTCGTCTTCGAGCCCCGCGGCCACGCCGACATGTACGGCGGCCACGTCGTCGCGCCGAACGACGAGGGTGCGGACCTCGGCGTCGTCTTCTTCCACAACGAGGGCTACTCCACCGCCTGCGGGCATGGGACGATCGCGCTCGTAACGTGGGCGCTCGACGAGGGCGTCGTCGAGCGCCGCGAGGGCGAGAACCGCGTCGTCGTCGACGTGCCGTCCGGGCGGCTCGAGACGTGGGCGGCCGTCGAGGGCGGGCGGGTGCGGTCCGTCCGCTTCCGCAACGTGCCGTCGTTCGCCTGGGCCGAGCGGATCGAGGCCGCGGGCCGCGTGGTCGATGTCGCGTTCGGCGGAGCCTTCTACGCGTCGCTCGAGGAGCGCGTCGAGCCGGCCGAGCTCCCGCGCCTGATCGCGCTCGGCCGCGAGCTCAAGGCGGCGATCGAGGCCGAGCACGACGTCGTCCACCCCCTCGAGCCCGAGCTGCGCGGCATCTACGGCGTGATCTTCTGGCAGGAGGAGCGCGAGGAGCCGCTCACGCAGCGAAACGTGACGGTCTTCGCCGACGGCGCGGTCGACCGCTCACCGTGCGGCTCCGGGACCTCGGCCCGGCTCGCGCTGCTCGACGCAGGCGGCCGGCTGCCGCGCGGCGCCGAGCTTCGCCATCTCTCGATCGTCGGCTCCGAGTTCACGGGCCGGGTCGTGGGCGACGCGGACGTCGCGGGCCTCCCGGCCGTGATCACCGAGGTCGTGGGCTCCGCGTACCGGACGGGCCGCGCCGAGTTCGAGCTCGACCCCGACGACCCGCTTGGCGAAGGCTTTCTCCTGCGTTGAGGACGTGCGCTACGGAATGTCCATCCGGACGAGCTTGCGCACCCCGAGCGCGGTAAAGCCGGCGACGACGATCGCGGTGGCGACGACGGCGACGCTCGCCGAGAGGGGGTTGTCGATCGTCGCGAGCCGCGCGTCGTCCAGGCCGTGGATCATCGCGAGCGTGTAGCGGCGGATGCTCAGGAAGCGGATCCCGTCGAGGTACGCCGCGAGCGTTGCCTCCCACACGAACACGTAGACCAGGCCGAGGAGGAGGGCATGCCGCGTCGCAAGGCCGGCCCAGGTGAACACGGCTGCGTAGGCCGCGGCGCCCAGGAGCAGCCCGAGACCCGTCGCGAGCGCCCCTCCCAGACCGCCGGCGTTGACGAGCGCGACGGCGAGGAACCCGCTCGCGGCGACGGGGATCCCGCCCACGACGAACGCGGCGGCGAGCTTGGCGATCACGATGCGCCACCGCGCGATCGGCTTGAGCGTCAGGTATCCGAGCGTCCGGTCGACGAGCTCGTTCCCGAACGTCGACGTGCCGAAGAGCAGCATCGCCAGCGGGAGGATCGCGGACGCAACGAGCGTTCGCGTGACGTTGTCGGCGAAGCGGGCGCTCGTCGTGGTCGAGTCGCCGACCCTGAACAGCACGGCGGCGAGGACCGGGAGCGCAACGAGCGCGAGGACGAGCCACAGCCGCCGGCTCCCCGCGAGCTGGCGGACGGTGAGGGAGAAGATCGCCGTCATCGTCCGGTTCCGGTCGCCAGGTACTCGAAGACGCTCTCGAGCGAGTCGTCGAGCGGCTCGATGCGGGTGAGGCGCACGCCCAGGTCGCGGGCGATGCCCGGAAGCGCGCGTTGCAGCGACGTGAGGTCGCGGCTTCGGACTCGCAGCCCGTCACCATCGGTGACCTCGACCGACTCGACCGCCTCGACGCGGACCAGGCCGCCCGCGAGGAGCCGCGCGTCGCCGCAGTCGATCCGGACGACGAACGGCCGGTCGTTGAGCTTCAGCCGGATCGCGCGGTAGTCGCCGCTCGCTGCGAGCTTGCCGCTCACCATGAGATGGATGCGGTCCGCGAGGTCGTCGACCTCCTCGAGGATGTGCGAGGAGACGAGGATCGTCCGCCCTTCCGCGGCGAGGCCGCGGATGACGTCGCGGAGGTGCAGCCGCTGCGTCGGGTCCGTCCCCGACAGGGGCTCGTCCAGGACGAGCAGGGGAGGGTCGTGGACGAGGGTGGCGGCGAGGCGCATCCGCTGCCGCATCCCGCGCGAGTAGCCGCGCAGCCGGCGGTCCTGGTCGGCCACGAGGTCGACGATCTCGATCGCGCGCGCGACCGCGGCGTCCATGTCCTCGACGCCCTGGAGCCGCGCGCCGAGCTCGACGAACTGCCGGCCCGTGAGGAAGTCATAGACCGACTCGTGCTCGGGCATGTAACCGATCCGGCGATACAGGCTCGTGTCCTGCCGTACCGGCTCGCCGAAGATCGTGACGGTGCCCTGCGACGGGCGGGTCAGGCCTCCGATCGCACGGAGCAGCGTCGTCTTCCCTGCCCCGTTCGGCCCGAGCAGGGCCGTCACCCCGGGCTCCACGACGAGGGAGACGTCGCTCACGGCGACGACCCCCGAGAACCACTTCGAGACGCCGTCGACGACGATCGTGGGCTCGGTGGTCACCCGCGTACCAACCGGCTCGTCCGTCGCAGCAGCCACACCCCGAGCACGGCGGTGAGCCCGAGCAGCCACGCCAGTGCGAGGCCGCCCGAGACGGGCCGGTCGATCTCGTCACCGAAGATCCAGTGGACGGCATCGGTCAGCGCCTGCGGGATGCTCGCGAGGGTGACCGCGTCGGCGACGCCGCCGGAGAAGTCGCCCTCGGCGATCCCCCCGACGGCGGAGCCGATGAACAGCACGGCGAGCATCGCTACCGAGGCGTATGCGCGGCGCGTCGCGAACGAGGCGACGAGGAGCGCGAGAGTGGTGAGGACGACCGCGACGACCGCACTCGAGACGAGGAACCGCGGTACGACGTCCCAGTTGTCGGCGAGGAACGTGCCGGGCTTCTCGGCGTCGAGGGCGTTCCAGGTGAAGAGGATCGCCTCGGGGATCCAGCCCGCCGCGAGCATGACGGTCAGGAACGCTGTCCAGCGCGCGCCGATGTAGTCGAGCGGTCCGATCGGCCGGGCCGCGTAGAGCGCGAGCACGCCGTCGCGCCGGTCGGGGCACACGAGGAGCGGTGCGACGACGGCGGCGAAGAGGCCGAGCGGCACCATCGCCCATTCGTAGTAGTCGCCGTAGGACGGGAGCTCGAAATCGTCCGGGTTGGTCGCGGGGCCGACGAACGCGGCGACCACGACGAGCACGAGCATCGGGACGAGAGCGAGGCCGAGGAGAAGCCACGGCGCGACCTTCGCCCCCGCGCCGCGGCCGAGGCCGAGCGAGATCCGGATCCCGTCCCGCCAGATCGCGCGCCGTCGCGCCCAGCGCCCGGTGCGCGGGCCGTCGTACGACCGGTAGCCGAGGTCGAAGACCTCCGCGGGCCGAGAGCTCACGCGGCGGGATCCCGGGCGGGCGTATCGCCCTCGCCGCTTGCGAAGACGTCCGCGAGCGAGTGACGTGCGGGCGCGAGGCGGTAGAGCAGCGCGCCGGACTCGACGAGCACGTCGCGCAGCGCGTCGTAGCCCTCGCCCGAGACGCGCTCGAGCGTCAGGCGGTTCCCGTCGAGCCTCGTCTCCATGCCGCGGGCGCGCAGCAGCTCGGCGACCGTCGCCGCGCCGTCGACCAGCTCCACCTCCAGCGTCTCGGTCTCCTCGGTGAAGCCCGACACGGCTCCTGTCCGGAGCAGCCTCCCGGCGTCCAGGACGACGACGGAGTCGCAGGCGCGCTCGACGTCGCCCATCAGGTGGGTCGAGATCACGATGCTGACGCCGAACTCCCCGCCGACCCGCCGGATCAGCTCGAGCATCTCGCGGCGGCCGAGCGGGTCGAGCCCGGCGGTCGGCTCGTCGAGGAGCGCGATCAGCGGGTCGTGGACGAGCGCCTGCGCGAGCTTCACGCGCTGCTTCATCCCGGTCGAGTACGTCCCCATCGGCCGGTACCGCTCCTCGAACAGGCCGACGTGGCGGAGCACGTCCGAGGCGCGGAGCCGGGCCGCGGTCGGCGGGAGGCCGCTGATCTCGGCGAGGTACGCGAGGAACTCGGCTGCGGAGACGCCCCGCGGCAGGCAGTCGTGCTCCGGCGCGTAACCCACCCGCGCGCGGTACTCGGGCGACGTCCGCGGGTCCTGGCCGAGCACCTCCGCCGACCCGGAGTCGGGGTCGAGCAGACCGAGGAACAGCTTGAGCGACGTGCTCTTGCCCGCGCCGTTCGAGCCCAGCAGGCCGGTGATCCCCTCGCCGATCTCGAAGCTGACGGCGTCGAGCGCCCGGACTGACCCGAACGTCTTCGACAGCTGGCGGGCCCGGACGAGCGCCATCGGCTGAGGCTAGCCGTATGGCGTCCGGCGTGGCGCCGACGTCCGAGCTGTGGCGAGCTCAGGTCGCGGTCAGGGGTCCGTCGATCCGGGCCGCCGCTTGCTCGACCACCGGATGGAGCCGGAGATGATCCTCGATCGCCTCGCGGATGATCGTCGTGCCGTCCCATTCGACGTCGAGCTGCCATTCGTCCCGTACGTACCCGCCGTAGCGCCCGAGCTCCCAATCAGTCGCCGCGACCCGGTAGCGGCGCGCGCGGTCGACGGGCTCGCCGTCGACGAGCAGTCTTCCGTTGCGGATGGCGGCACCGCTCAGGTGCATCAGCCCGCGCGCAACGCCGCGGAGCGATCGCGGTCGCTCGGCCGCGAGTTCCGGGTCAAGGCCACGCTCCACGAGCTCGAGAAGCTGCGTCCCGGTCAGCGTTGCGACCGCCGACACGCCGGGGCTCGGGCAGGCCTCGTACAGCGCCCCCCGCGTCAGGGTCCCGGCAGGCAGCGCCCCCGCGAACGCGGTCGCGGGAACGACGACACCAACGTCCGCGCTCATCCGCTCCCGGACGACGTCCGCCACGAACGTTGCGCTCGCGCACTCCCGGTCGGCTGCGACGTCTAGCTCGGCCGTGAGCTCTCCAACCGCCTCGGCGAGCCAGGAGGCGAGCTCGGCCTCGATGCGTTCGATCTCGGCCTCGACCGCCGGATGCGGCGGGGTGTCTTCGGGAATGGGCTCGACGGCCACCCGCACGACGCGGGCGTCGTCGCCCAGCTCGAGATGCACCCGACCGAGATGCTCGCCGAACGATCCCGCCTGCGCGATCGTTACGCTGCCGATCCGCTCGCCCTCTGGGAGCAGGGTGTGAGAGTGCGAGCCGATCACGAGCGCGACCTCGCCGTCGAGCTCCGCTACGAGCTCGCGGTCGCGGTCGATCCCGAGGTGGGAAAGCACGATCACGACGTCAGCCCCACTCACCCGGAGCGCGACGGCGTGCTCCGCCACGAGCGCCGACTCGTCCGGCAGGTCAAGGCCCATCGAAGCGTAGATGTCCCGCCAGTCGATCGGCGTGAGACCGACGAGGCCGACCTTGATTCCCTCGACATCGAGAAGCGCGGTCGCTTGCGCGCCGGGAACGACCGCGCCGTCGCGCTGGAGGTTCGCCGCCAGCTGCGGATATCCGCCAGCCGCCGTCTGGTCGACGAGCGGGTCTGGGCCGTAGTAGATGACCGTGCCGTTCCCGACGGCGGCCGCGCGGCAGCCGGCGATCCCGAGCAGCCGGTGGACGGCGACGCCTTTCGTCAGGTTGCTGAGACGCTCTGTGCGGTCCTCCGCGTCCCCGGCGTCGACGTAGAGCACGGGGTCCGTGCTGCTCGTGGCCACACGCTCGACGACCGTCGCGATCCGCGCGATCGCCTCGGCGCGCCCGTGGATGTCATTCGTGTGGAGGACGACCAGCCGGCGCACGCCGGAGCACGCTATCCGAGTACGCGCAGGATCTCGTCCTCCTCCGGGAAGCGGCCCGCCTGTTGCTTCGAGAACACCACCGTCCCGTCGAGGACGACGTCGTACTGGCTCTTCGCGCCCTCGACCGCGACGGCCTCGTAGCCTGCCTCCGTCAACACGGCCGCGAGACTCGCGGCCCGCCGGTCGTAGCCGTTTCAGACGGGGCAGTAGAAGATCTCGACGGACATGGCCGCAGGCTACTACCCGAGCCGGGGGGCGGTGGCGTTCGACGACCGAGGCGGCCTCGGCGCGCAGGAACGCCTCGAGCGACCCGATTCGTCAGATCGTCTTGAACTGCTCGAACGGCTGCCGGCAGGCCGTGCAGTAGCGCAGCGAGCGGCACGGCGTGGGACCGAAGACGTTCTCGAGCCGCGTGTCGGTCGAGCCGCACCAGGGGCAGCGGAACGGGCCGCGCTCGAGCTGGACGAGGGTCGGCGGGCGGGCGCCCCGCGGCGACGGCGGCGCGAACCCGGCGTGCCGGAGCTTCTCGCGCCCCTGGGGGCTGATCCGGTCGGTCGACCAGGAGTCGTCGAGGACGACGCGGACGTCGGGCTCCGCGCCGAGCGACCGGATTGCGTCTTCCATCTGCGTCCGCATCACGTCGAGCGCGGGACAGCCCATGAACGTCGGCGTGAAGTCGACCTCGACGCGCGCGCCCTCGACCCGGACGTCGGCGACGACGCCGAGGTCGACGATGGAGATCACGGGGATCTCCGGGTCGGGGATCTGCGCCAGCGCCCGCCACACCACGTCCGCTTGCAACAGTCTGTTGCTTGCGGCGCTCACCACCGCGCTCCGGCCGGCGCCGAGCGCCGCACCATCGTCATCTCCTCGAGCAACGGGCCGAGCTCGGGCTCGTGACGTCCGCGCCGAACCGGAGCGACCTCGGGCATCGCGCGGCCGAGCTTCGCTTCGACACGGCGCACGAGCTCGGGGCGCAGCTCCTCGTCGAGGACGCCGAGCCCGTAGGGCCAAAGCTCCGCGAGCGCGTCGTCGAGCCTGGGCCGCCCCTCGTCGGAGCCGCGCAGCCGATCGATCCACATCTCGGCGTGGATGCGGTGGTAGGCCTCCTCGCGGTCCATCTTGGCGGCGATCCCCGCGAGCTCGGGGTCGTCGGACGCACGTAGGGCCTCGAGCCGGATCGCGTCGGCCGTCTCGTACAGCCAGTGCCGCGCGATCGTCCGTGCCCACTCGAGCCGGCGCAGCTCGACGAGCGGCGCGGAGCGGTACTCCTCCGGTGCCCGGTCGAAGGCGAGCGCGTCGGCGTCGGTGCCGAGCTCGCGCGCCGCGACCTCGTACAGCGCGCGCGCGTGCCCGATCTCGTTCTGGGCGATCGACGAGAACGCGACGTCCTCCTCGAGGTACGGCGCGATCCCCGTCCACTCGGAGTTCCGCCAGCCGAGGATCAGCTCGTCGTCTGCAAGTTCGAGCAGGAGATCGACGCGATCACTCACGGATCTGGAGCCCCCGCGGCTGCCGTACGTGCCTCCTTCAGGCGCTCCTTGATCGAGTAGCCGTCGACCCGCCGGTACTTGAGGTCGAACTCGTCGACGAAGTCCTCGATCTCGTCGACCGCCTCGCGCGCGACGAGCCAGAGCGCGCTCGACTCGCCGCGGCGGCCGTACTGCTCGCGCGCGTAGATCTCTGCGAATCGCTGGTCCGGTGCGACGATCGAGCCGGCATGTTGCATCGGCGCGCCGGCCCGTTCGCGCCGGAACACCTCGAAGACGGGCGCGCTCATTCCCGCTCCCAGCGCCGGCAAAGCCGGCGCGTCCGCTCACTGGAGCCCCCGTCGAGCCTACGGCTCATGCCGCCTCGGCGAGCACCGTGCGCGAGACCCAGTCGATCTCTGCGCGCGAGAGCCTCCGGAAGGCGAGCCGCTCCGCGGAGGCGGGCCCGTTCCCGGAGACGACCGCCATGAGCCTCTCCCAGTCCGGCTCCGTGTACGTCCACGTGCCGTCGTCGCCTCGGGCGAGCTTCGAGTCGGGCAACGTCAGCCCGAGCTCCCACACCTGCGGCACGTAGCCCTCGAGGAACTGCTGCCGCGCCTCCTCGTTGGCCTGGCTCTTGATCCGCCAGCGGATCATCGGGTCGTCCTCGGCCGGGATGGGGTTCCCGTGGAACATCATGAGCGGCTCCCACCAGCGCTCGAGTGCCTCCTGCACGAGCTCCCGCTGCTCCGCGGTGCCCGTGACGAGGGTCAGCACCACGTCACGGCCGTGGAGGATGTGGAACGACTCCTCCCAGCAGATCTTCCGCATGATCCGCGCGTACGGCGCGTAGGAGCACTTGAGCAGCGCCTTCTGCGAAATGATCGCGGCCGCGTCCACGAGCCACGCGATCACGCCGACGTCACCCCAGCTCTTCGTCGGATAGTGAAAGACGTTGTGAAACTTCGACTTGCCCGCGATCAGGTCGTCGAGGCAGGCCTCGCGCGGCTTGCCGAGGTCCTCGACGATGCGGTAGAGAAGCTGCGCGTGGCCTGCCTCGTCCTGGATCTTCGCGGTGAGCGCGAGCTTCCGCTGCAGCGTCGGGGCGCGGAGGATCCAGTCCCGCTCCGGCAGCACGCCCATCAGCTCCGAGTTCGCGTGCATCTCGACGAACTTCGTGAGGCGCGCGCGGTACTCGTCCGGCATCCAGTCGCCGGCCTCGACGAGGCCGCCCGACTGCACGTGTGCGAGGAACTCCTCGGTGCGGCCGTCCACTGTCCAGATGCTACCGAACGACCGGTAGCATCCGCCACATGGCGACGAGACGCGAGGAGCTCGTCTCGGTCGCGGTGCGGCTCTTCGCCGAGCGCGGCTACCACGGGACGTCGATGGCGGATCTCGCCGAGGCGATGGGCGTCCAGAAGGGGTCGCTGTACTCACTCACCGGGTCGAAGCAGGAGCTCCTCGTCGTGATCACGCGCGAGGGCGCGGCGTCGTTCCACTCGGCGCTCGACAGCGTGCCCGACGACGCGGAGCCGCTCGAGCGAATCCGTCTCGCGCTGCGCGCGCACCTCGGCGTCGTCGCGGCGCAGGTGAGCGCGGCGACGGTCTTCACGCGCGAGTGGCGGTTTCTCGACGAGCCGGAGCGCACGGCATTCCGGGCCGAGCGCCGGCGCTACGAGGAACGCTGGCGTGATGTGCTGCAGGACGCCGCCGAGCGCGGCGCGCTGCGCTCCGACCTCGACGTCGAGGCGGCCGTGCTGCTCGTGCTGTCGGCGGCGAACTGGGCGTACACGTGGATCCGCCCGGGCGGGGACACGGACGGGCTCGCAGACCGGTTCTTCGCGACGCTGCTCGAGGGCGTCAGGGGGTACGCGACGCGTCCGTCGTAGGCTGTCGCCGTGGGCGCGATCCTGATCGTCAATCCCCGCGCGAGCAAGGTCTCCGACGAGGTCGTCGAGCGGGTTCTCGCGGCGCTCCCCGGCGGGGTCGAGGTGCTCCGTACCGAGGGGCGGGGCGAGGCGACGGCGCTGGCCCGTGAGCACGAGGCGTCGTCCGAGGCGATCTACGTCCTGGGCGGCGACGGGACCTACAACGAGGTGCTGAACGGCATCACGCGGCCGGTGCCGCTCGGGTTCCTCCCGGCCGGGGGCACGAGCGTGCTCCCTCGCGCGCTCGGCCTCGGGCGCGACCCGGTCGCCGCGGCGCGGCTCGCCGCGAGCGGCGTCGAGCGCGCGATCGGGCTCGGCCGGGTGAACGGGCGCCGGTTCTCCTTCAACGCCGGCGTCGGGCTCGACGCGGAGCTCGTGCGTCGGATCGACGAACGCGGCCGGGCCGCCGACGGGCGCCGGCCGGGCGACGCGGCTTTCGTCCGCGCGGCGATCGGGCTCGTCGCCGGGAGCCGCGGGCGGTTCCCCGACGCGCTCGAGATCGAGGGGGTCGGCCGCGCGGCCTTCGTGCTCGTCGCGAACTGCGACCCCTACACCTACGCCGGACGGATGGCCGTCCGGGTCGCGCGGGACGCGTCGTTCGACGCGGGCCTGGGGGTCGTCGCGCCGGTGTCGGTTCGTCCTCTCGGGACGCTGCGGCTGCTCGTCGAGCTGCTGCGCGGGGCGGGACCGCGACGCGGGCTCACCGTGCTCCACGACGTCGACCGGGTCGTCCTCTCGTGCGATCGGCCGATGGCGCTCCAGGTCGACGGCGAAGACCTGGGGGACGTCGAGCGCGCGGTCTTCGAATCGGAGCCGCGCGCCGTGACGGCGCTCGTTCCCGGCTAGCTCAGGCGCCGCGCCGGGCGCGCACGCCGAAGACGGCGCCCCAGCGCCGCCCGATCCCCTTCGCGAACTGGGTCTCGAGCATCCGGAAGTGCTCGTCGAGCACCTCGTCGAGCTCGTCCACGTCGTTGCGGCGCATGGCGGCGATCTGGCGCCGGTGCACGTCGAGCGTCTGACGGTCGTACGGGACGCCGCCGCTGTACGCGTCCCTGATCGGTGCGAGGCCTCGGCCGACGCCGCGCATCGCAGCCTGGATCGTCTCGTTGCGGCAGCCGCGGACGAGTGCGCGGTGGAACATCGCGTCGGCGCGCATCACGCTCGCGCGCTCCCCGAGGTGCCGTTCGAGCAGCTCGACGGTGCGCTCGAGCTCGACGAGGTCGGCCGGCGTCGCGACGCGCATCGCCTCCTGCGCGACGGCGCGCTCCAGCACCCGGCGCGCGCGCAGGACGTCGAGCGCGGACTCCTCCTCGAGCTTGACCGCCGTGAAGATGGCGACCGACGGGACGAGGTCGGTCGCGACGAAGATCCCGCCCGACTTCCCGCGCCGCACTTCGACGAGGCCCGACAGCTCGAGCACGCGGAGCGCCTGGCGGAGCGTCGGCTTGGAGATGCCGAGCTGCTCGGCGAGGGCGCCCTCGTTCGGGAGTCTCTCACCGGTGCGGAGGCCGGCCTGCTCGATCGCCTCGGTCAGATGCTCGATCGCGGCCTCGAATGTCCGCGCGGTGCGGACGGGCTCGACCTCGAACCTGGCAGGAACGGACATCGTCGGTGGAGTCTCGCAGGATCCCGGCGGCGCGAGTGCGTCGGCTGTCGGCGAAGAACAGTGGGCTTGACACCAAAACAGAAACGCTGTTTCACTTCAGACATGCAAGACGCAGCCGTTGAGAAGGGACTGACGCGGGTGATGGGAGTCGACGGCGAGCCCGACCGGCGGCTCGACGGGCTCGACGACGAGGCGCTGCTCGCCATTCACCGCTCCCTCGTCCTGCTCCGAACGTACGACGAGCGCTCGGTCGTCTACCACCGGCAGGGGCGGATCGGGACGTACGCGATCTTCAGGGGGCACGAGGCGATCCAGGCGGGGGCGGTGCACGCGCTCGAGCGGCGCGACTGGGTCTTCCCGAGCTACCGCGAGTCGGCGATCGGGCTCCTGCGCGGACTGCCGGCGGCGACCGTCCTGCAGTGGTGGCGGGGCCACCCGTCCGGGTGGTGGAGCCCGGACGAGGTGAACGTCGCGTCGATCTGCGTCCCCATCGCGACGCACGTCCCCCATGCGGCGGGGCTGGCGTGGGGCCTCCGGCTGAAGGGCTCAGACGCCGTCGCGGTCGCGATCTTCGGCGACGGCGCGACCTCGGAGGGCGCGTTTCACGAGGGCGCGAACGTCGCCGCGGTCATGAAGGCGCCGCTCGTGCTGCTCTGCAACAACAACCAGTGGGCGATCTCGACGCCGCTCTCGGCGCAGACCGCGGCGGCGCGGCTGGCGGACAAGGCGATCGGCTACGGCATGCCTGCGGCACGGGTCGACGGCCACGACGTGCTCGCCGTCTACGAGGCGGTGCGTGACGCGGTCGCGCGCGCCCGTGCCGGGGAAGGCCCGACGTTCGTGGAGGCGGTCACCTATCGCTCGGCGCCGCACGCGACGGCCGACGACCCGAACCTGTACATCGATGCGGGTCGTGTCGCGGCCGAGGAAGCGCGTGACTGCCTCTCCGGCTACGAGAGCTACCTGCGGCGGCTCGGCCTGCTCGACGACGCGGCTGTCGACGCGGTTCGGCAGGACGCCCTCGCGACGATGCGCGCGGCGATCGAGGCGGCCGAGAGCGAGGCGCCGGCCGACCGGGAGCTGGTGTTCGCTCACGCGTACGCCGACCTTCCGGCCGCGCTCGCGCGCGACCGCCACGAGCTCGAGCGGGTACACGGGTGAGCGCGACCGCCGTCGCCACGCGCGAGCTGCTCCTCGTCGAGGCGGTCAACGACGCGCTGCACGTCGAGCTCGCGCGGGACGACTCGGTGATGGTGCTCGGCGAGGACGTGGGGCGCCTCGGCGGGGTGTTCCGGGCTACTGCAGGCCTGCGCGACAGGTTCGGCCCGGAACGCTGCGTCGACACGCCGCTCTCCGAAGCCGGGATCCTCGGCGCGGCGGTCGGTCTCTGCATGGCCGGCTGGCGCCCCGTCGTCGAGATGCAGTACGACGCGTTCTCGTACCCCTGCCTCGACCAGCTGATCACGCATGTCGGGCGCTACCGCTGGCGAACGGCGGGCAGGATGGGCTTCCCGCTCGTGGTGCGGATGCCCTACGGCGGGGGCGTCCGCGCGCCCGAGCTGCACGACGACTCGCCCGAGACGTACTACGTCCACACGCCCGGCGTGAAGGTCGCGGTGCCCGCCACGCCCGCCGACGCCAAGGGGCTGCTCGCCGCGGCGATCCGCGACCCCGACCCGGTGGTCGTGCTCGAGCCGAAGCTCGTCTACCGCACCGCCCGCGGCGCCGTCCCCGAGGGCGAGCACGTCGTCGAGCTCGGCCGCGCGCGCATCGCGCGCGAGGGGGCGGACGCGACGCTCGTGGCGTGGGGCGCCATGGTCGCCGTCTGCGAGCGCGCCGCCGACGCGCTGGCCGCCGAGGCCTCCGTCGAGGTGCTCGACCTCCGCACCCTGAAGCCGCTCGACGAGGAGTCGCTGCTCGCCTCGGTGCGGCGAACCGGCCGCTGCGTCGTCGTCCAGGAAGCGCCTCGCACGTGCGGGTTCGCCTCGGAGATCGCCGCGCTGCTCGCCGAGCGCGCGATCCTGGACCTCCGGGCGCCGGTGCTCCGCGTCACGGGTTACGACGTCCCCTACCCGTACTGGCAGCTCGAGGACTGGTACATGCCGTCGGTCGAGCGGGTCGTGGACGCCGTGCGCAGGGTCATCGCCTTCTGACTACCCTCCCCGCCGTGGCGTACGAGTTCCGGCTCCCCGACCTCGGCGAGGGCCTCACAGAGGCCGAGATCGCCGGTTGGCTCGTCGCCGAGGGCGACGAGGTGGAGGAGGATCAACCGCTCGTCGAGGTGCAGACCGACAAGACGACCGTCGAGATCCCGTCGCCGCGCGCCGGGACGGTGCTCAAGATCCTCGTCGAAGAGGGCGACGTCGCTCCGGTCGGCGCCGTGCTCGTGGTGATCGGCGAGGCGGGCGAGCAGCTCCTGCGCGCCGTCGACATCGGGACGCAGTCGGGGCGCGAGCCCGCGAGCGAGCCGCTCGTCGCGGTCGTCCCTACAGACCCGACGGCGGCGGTTCGCGCGACGCCGGCCGTCCGGCAGCTGGCGAAGGAGCTCGGCGTCGAGCTGGTCGGACTCGGAGGAAGCGGTCCCGGCGGTCGCATCGTGGAGGACGACGTCCACGCCGCCGCCTCCGCGGCGGACACCGCGCAGGACGGGCGCCGCATCCCGGTCAGGGGCATCCGCCGCGCGATCGTCGAGCAGGTGACGCGCACACACCGGGAGGTCCCGGCCGTCACCTTCGTCGAGGAATGCGATTTCACCGGTCTCGACCTGGCCCTGCTCCTCCCGCTGGCCATCCACGCCGCAGCCGGAGCGCTCGCGAGGTTCCCGGAGCTGAACGCCCGCCTCGAGGGCGACGACATCGTCCTCCTCGACCGCATCGACGTCGGCATCGCCGTCCAGACCGCCGACGGGCTGGTCGTCCCGGTCGTCCGTGCGTGCGAGCGACGCAGCGTCGGCGAGATCGCCTCGGAGGTGCAGCGGCTCGCGGACGGTGCTCGCAACGGATCGCTCACCGCCGACGAGCTCCGCGACTCGACGTTCACCGTCACGAGCGCCGGGAAGTTCGGCGGCCTCTTCGTCACCCCGCTCGTCAACCATCCCGAGGTGGCGATCCTCGGCCTTCACCGCGTCGCCGACCGCGCGGTCGTCCGAGACGGTCAGGTCGCCGTCCGGAAGACAGGCAACGTCTCCGTGAGCTTCGACCATCGCGTCGTGGACGGCATGAGAGCGGCGGCGTTCTGCCTCGACGTGATCGAGCAGCTGCAATCCGGGCCTGCCGCCGCCGCGTAGTACCGGGCGAATCGTCGTGCGAGGGGCCCCCCGCGGAGCGTACGGGGCGGAGACGCGCCGCCCCGTACAATCCGCCCGCGTGGGCGACTGGTACGAGGTCGGTGTCACGCTGGGGCTCGGCATCGCAGCAGGTCTCCTGCTCGCGGGCCTGCTCGCGGCATGGCGCTACGGCCTCTTGACGTCGCTTCTCGGCGCGCTGGCCGTCGGTGCCCTCGCGGGTCTCCTGGTGAAGGGGTGGATCGGCCTCCCCGGCGCATTGGTCGGCGGCCTGATCGGCGCGGTGTCCGCGTCGCTCGTCGCGCGCGGCGCCTTGCGGCGCGGCGCGACGCCCGGCGGGACCGCGTTTCTCGTCGGCAGTGCCGCGATCGTCGTCGCGCTGCTGGCGCTCGTTCCGGTCGTGGGCTACGTGATGGCGGTCGTCGTGCCTGCCACCGCGGCGCGCCGCGTGCGCCGGGAGCCCGAACGGCACGCCGGGCTGCGCACGCTCGCGAAGTGATCGTCCGATGAGCCGCAAGCTCGTCCTCGTCGTCATCGACGGCCTCACCCCGACCATGCTCGATGCGTCGCTCGGCACCCCGGCAACCAGGACGCTGACCGCGTTCGCCGAGGCGGGCACGCTCGGGCGCGCCACGACGACGTTCCCGTCCCTCACCCCGGTCTGCCTCTCCTCGATCGCCACCGGCGCGCACCCGGACGTGCACGAGATCCCGCACCTCGTCTGGTGGCACCGCAGGGAGCGGCGCCTCGTCGAGTACGGCTCGTCGTTCGGCGCGGCCCGGGCCGCGGGGCTCGGGCGAACGCTCCAGGACACGCTCGTCGCGATGAACAGCGAGCACCTCGGTCGCGGCGCGGTCACCGTCTTCGAGGCGCTCGCGGACGCGGGGGTCCGCACGGCGGCCGTCAACTTCACCGCGTACCGGGGCAGGACGCGCCACCGAGCGACGGTTCCCTTTCTCGAGCCCGTGCTCGGCCCGGAGCGGTTCTTCTTCTACAACCTGTTCCAGAGCGAGCGCACGGGCGCGCCGCTCTCGTTCAGAAACCGTGCGGCCGGGTCGATCGACTCCTACGCGGCGGCGGTGGGGCGATGGCTCGTCAACCGCGACGGGTTCGACTTCCTCCTCTTCTACCTCTCGGACTATGACTACGCCTCGCATGCGTCCGGGCCGGATACCGCCGCCGTCGTGCTCGAGCGCTGCGACGACGCCATCGGCGGTCTCGTGCGCGCCGCGGGCGGACTGGACGAGTTCCTCGCGCGCTACGCCGTGATGGTGATGTCGGATCACGGCCAGACGGCGGTCGCGCACGTGGCGCGGCTCGGCGATCGCTACCGCCACGAGCCGGACACGCTCGTCGCCGCGTCGAACCGGGCAGCGCACGTCTACCGGACCGGGCCGGACGCCCCGTCCGCGCGGGTGCTCGCTGAACGCCTCGATGCCGAGCCGTCGGCGGAGGTCGTGCTGTTCGCCGAGGACGATGCGGCGATCGCGCGCCGCGACGGCGCGGAGCTGCGGATCGTCGAGGACGGCCGCGTGCTCGAGGGCGACGCGGCGATCCTCGACCAGCCCGATGCGGTCGCGCGTGCCATGGCCGCGCTCCGCTGCCCGAACGCGGGAGAGGTCGTCGTCTCCGCGGCCGAGGGGTGGGAGTTCGAGGACCTCGGCGGCAGCCACCATCGCGGCGGCGGCTCGCACGGGTCGCTCGTCGCGGGCGACTCGCTGGTCCCGGTCCTCGCGGTGGGGGTCGAGGGAACGCTGCCCACGAGCGTCGTCGACGTCGCTCCCGCCGTGCTTGCGCACTTCGGCGTCGGCGCGCCGTCGTACGCGGCGCGGCGCGCTGCGTGATCGGCAGGCGCGAGCCCAACTGGGAGGCGCGTCGCGTCCATATGGTCGAGCGGCAGCTCCATGCGCGGGGGATCGCCGACGGGCGCGTGCTCGCGGCGATGGGGCGCGTCCCGCGGGAGGCCTTCGTCCCGGTCGAGCTCGTGCGGGTCGCCTATGACGACGCGGCCCTCCCGATCGGCGAGGACCAGACGATCTCGCAGCCGTTCATCGTCGCGATGATGTGCGAGCTCCTGGAGCTCGGGGGCAGCGAGAGCGTGCTCGACGTCGGCACCGGCTCCGGGTACGCGGCGGCGGTGCTCGACGAGCTCTCCGCACGGGTCGTCTCGATCGAGCGCATCCCCGTGCTGGCCGCTCGCGCTCGGCGGGCACTCGAGCTGACGGGGCACGCGGACGTCGAGGTGCGCGTCGCGGACGGCAGCCTCGGCGCGCCCGACCGCGGCCCGTTCGACGCGATCTCGGTCGCAGCGGCGACCGACCGCGTCCCGCCCGCGCTCTACGAGCAGCTCGCGCCCAGCGGCCGGATCGTGCTCCCGCTCGGCGGTCCTGGCGGGCAGCGGCTCGTGCGGATCGTCCGCGCGGAGGCCGGCCCGGTCGAGACAGGCTCCCTCGCGTGCCGCTTCGTGCCCCTCGTCTGAGTTTGCGGGCACCCCTCGCGCCGAGACGACCGCTACGCTCGGCCGGCGAGATGGACGAGGGAACGGTCACCACCGCGCGCGACCTGCCACGCGGCCGCGTCGACGCCGCGCTTCGCCGCCGGGCGAACTGGGAGCAGCTCGTGAAGTTCTGCGTCGTCGGCGCGACGGGGTACGTCGTCAACCTGGCCGTCTACACGCTCCTCCTGAACGGCGTCGGCCTCCACTACGTGCCCGCGGCGATCGGATCGTTCCTCGTCGCGGTGACGAACAACTACGTCTGGAACCGGCTCTGGACGTTCCGGGGTCAGCGAGGCGACGTCTTCCACCAGGGGCTGCGCTTCTTCGTCGTCTCGACGATCGCCCTCGTGGCGAACCTCCTCGTGCTCCACGCCCTCGTCCAGGCCGGTCTCGGCGAGGTCGTGTCGCAGGCACTCGCGATCATGCTCGTCACGCCGGTCAACTTCGTCGGCAACAAGCTGTGGTCGTTCCGCCACCGCCAGCGCGGCTGACGAGCCCGGGGTGATGCGCCGCGCGCTCGTCGTCGCGGCAGCCGCGTTCCTCCTCGGCGCGGTTCCCGCGAACGGTGCGGCTCCGACCGCGCCGCTCTACGACGCGGCGGGGCGTCTCGTCGAGACGCCGTTCGCGCCGTCCGACGCGCCGCCGGCGCTGACCGAGGAGAAGGCGGTCGACACGTTCCTGGCCTTCCCGAAGGTCGCGCGCTGGCTCGACCGCTACCCGCCCGGCCCCCAGACCGACGCGTCCCTCGACCGGCGCACGCGCACGTGGACCGTGCGGGTCTGGTCGGGCGAGGCAGGCGAGATCGCGACGGGCACCGTCGCCGATGCCGGCGGCCGGGTGCTCGACGCATGGACCGGGCCGCAGGTGGCCTGGAAGATGGCCCGCGGCCGGCCGGGCGCGTTCGGCGGCAAGCTGCTGACCTCCTGGCCGGTGTGGCTCGGGCTCTCGGCCGTCTTCCTCCTGGGGCTGGTCGACCTGCGGCGGCCCGTCTCGATGCGGACCCTCGACCTGCTCGTGCTGCTCTCGTTCGGGGTCTCGCTCGCGTTCTTCAATCGCGGCGAGCGTCTTCGAGAGCGCCGCGCTCGCCGTCCCGCCGCTCGTCTACCTTGCCGTACGAACCGCGTGGATCGGCTTTCGGGCGACCTCGCGGCCGGGCTCGACGACCGGCAGCTGGCCCGTCTGGGCGCTCGCGGTCGCCACCCTGTTCCTCGTCGGCTTCCGCGTCGGGTTGAACGTCGACAACGGGCGCACCGTCATCGACGTCGGCTACGCCGGAGTGATCGGCGCGGACAGGATTCTCGACGGCGAGGTGCCCTACGGCACCATGCCGGTGACGGACGACCGCACGTCGTGCGGCCCGGCCAATGCCGACGGCGAGGTCCGCGACCGGATCCAGGTGAACGGGCGCTGCGAGTCCGCGAACCCCCGCGGCGACACCTACGGGCCGGTTGCTTACTTGGCATACGTGCCCGCCGTGCTCGCCTTCGGGTGGGGCGGGCGCTGGGACGAGCTGCCCGCGGCCCATGCGGCCGCGATCGCGTTCGACCTGCTCGCGCTCGCGGGCCTTGCCGTCGTCGGCGCCCGCTTCGGCGGCGCGCGCCTCGCGGCGA
The DNA here is from genome assembly GCA_963845965.1 of uncultured Actinomycetes bacterium. Lineage (GTDB taxonomy): Bacteria > Actinomycetota > Thermoleophilia > Gaiellales > Gaiellaceae > Gaiella. Next base: position 98,343 of record CAWJUF010000005.1, read on the forward strand.
TGCTCTCCTTCGGCTGGGCGGCGTTTCCCTTCACGACCTACGCGCTGATGTCCAACACCAACGACGCGATCGCGCCGGCCATCCTCGTGTGGGGCTTCTGGCTCGCGTCGTCGCCGGCCGCACGGGGCACCGCGACCGCGCTCGCGTCGTGGACGAAGTTCGGGGCGCTGATCGTCGTGCCGCTCTGGCTCACGTACCCGTCGGGCCTCCGGCGCGCGCCGAGCGTGCGGTTCGTCGCCGCGTTCGCGGCCGCGACGGCGGTGGCGTTCTCAATCCTGCTGCTCGACCCCTCGCTCCGCGACGCGCTGCACACGTTCTGGGACCGGACGCTCGCCTTCCAGCTCGACCGCGACTCACCGTTCTCGATCTGGGGCTGGGGCTCCTATCACGCGCGCGGGATCCCCGATCTCGCTTCCCTGCAGACGGTCGTCCAGGTCTGCGCGATCGTGCTCGCCGGGGTCGCCGCAGCGGTTCCGCGTCACAAGGGGCCGCTCGAGCTGGCGGCCCTCACGGCGGCCCTTCTGCTCGCGTTCGAGCTCTCGCTGACGCACTGGTTCTACCTCTACCTTCCCTGGGTGCTGCCGTTCGTGCTGCTCGCGCTCTTCCTCCCGCGCGAGCCGAGCCCAGCGCGCCCCCCCGCAATGCCCCTCCCGGAGCCGGCGACCGAGGCACGTCCGCGAGAGACCGCGAGGTCGACGTGAGGGACGGCGACGCCGCACAGCGGGAGGCGCTCGCCGCCGCCGCCGTGTTCGTCCTCACGGCCGTGGCGGCGACCGTCGCGTGGCAGTGGAGCGGGCGCGCCGTCACCGATATCGCGCTCTATCGAACGTACGGCGAGCGAATCGCGGACGGGCTCGTCCCCTACCGCGACTTCCCGTTCGAGTACCCGCCGGGGGCGCTTCCGGCTCTCGTTCTGCCCGCGCTCGTGACCGACTCGCTCGGCGCCTACCGCGTGGTGTTCGCCGCGGAGATGGCGGTGGCCGGGGCGATCGGCGTGCTCCTCCTCGCCGCCGGCCTCGGTCGGCTCCGCACGAGCGAGGCCGACCGCCGCTTCGCGCTGCTTGTCGTCGCGCTCGTCCCACTTCTCCTCGGCGGTGTGATCCTGACGCGCTTCGACCTCGTTCCTGCGGCGCTCGTCGCCGGCGCGATGCTCCTTCTCGTCACCGGCAGGCTCCGCGCCGGCGCCCTCATCGTCGGGATCGGGATCGTCGTCAAGCTCTATCCGGCCGTCCTCGTCCCGCTCGTCGGCATCGCCGGGTGGCGCCGGTGCGCAGCCGGCCAACGTGAGCTCGCGACGGTGCTGGCGCTCGTCGCTGCGCCCGTGGCCGTCGCCTACGTTCCGTTTCTTCTCATCGCGCCGGACGGGGTGCTCGACTCGCTCGGCCGGCAGCTCGGCCGCCCGCTGCAGATCGAGAGCCTCGGCGCGGGCGCCCTGCTCGCGCTCCACCACGCCGCCGGGACGTCGCTCGGGTGGGCGTCGGGCAGCGGCTCGCAGAACCTCACCGGCGCCGCTGCGGGCACGCTGGCCGTGCTCCAGGGAATCGCGCAGGCCGTCGCGGTCGCGCTCGTCTGGGTCTCCTTCGGCGAGGCCCGCGAGCCCGGAGCGGCTCGTCAGGCACGCGGCGGGAGCGGTGGTCGCCTTCGTCGCGCTGAGCAAGGTTCTCTCGCCGCAGTTCCTCGTCTGGCTCGTGCTCCTCGTCCCGCTCGTCGTCGGAGCGCGGGGTCGCCTGCCGCTCTGGCTGATGACGGCCGCGTGCGCGCTTACCGCCGTCTGGTTCCCGGCCCGCTACTGGGAGCTCGTGAAGGAGTTCGACCCGCTCGCGTCGTGGCTCGTGCTTGCCCGCGGGGCCGTCTTGCTCGCGCTGCTCGCGGTGCTCATGTGGCCGGCCAGGGAACCCGCACCGGCTCGATCTCGCTCGCCCGCCCCGTCGCCGGGTCGCACGTGACGAGCGCGCCCTCGAGGCGCACCCCGTCCGATGCCGTCTCGAAGCGGACCGGCATCCCCGTGCGCATGCGGCGGATCGCGAGCTCGGCCCGGACGCCGATGACCGAGTCGTGCGGGCCCGTCATGCCGACGTCGGTGAGAGCCGCCGTGCCCCCCGGCAGCACGCGTCCGTCGGAGGTCTGGACGTGCGTGTGCGTCCCGAGCACCGCGGTCACGCGGCCGTCGAGCCACGAGGCGAGCGCCACCTTCTCGCTCGTCGCCTCGGCATGGACGTCGACGACGATCACCGGCGTCGTCGCCCGCGCCTCCTCGACGAGCTCGTCGACGACCTCCCACATGCTGTGCGCGGGGTCGAGGAAGAGAGACCCGAGGAGGTTGACGACCGCGACCGGCGTGCCGTCGCGCGCCTCCACGACGGTCAGCCCGCGCCCGGGTGCCCCGCTCTGGAAGTTCGCGGGCCGCACGATCGTCGAGGACGACGCCAGATACGGCCCGATCTCCTCGCGCCGCCACGCGTGGTTGCCGAGCGTGAGCGCGTCGGCGCCTGCGCCGAGGAGTCGCTCGGCGAGCCGCGGCGTGATCCCGACGCCGTTGGCGACGTTCTCGCCGTTGACGATGCAGACGTCGACGTCGAGGCGCTCGCGCAGGCCGGGCAGCAGCGCCTCGACCGCGTCGCGGCCGGGGCGGCCGACGACGTCCCCGACGAACAGGAGGCGCATCTACGGCAGCGAGCCGGGCGACGGGTAGACGGAGACGGAGACGTTGTTGCCGCCGTCCGAGGCGTGGGCTGCGAGCGCCTGCTTCTCGACCGATGCGACGTCGACGGCGGTGCCGAGCTTCGACGAGGCGGCGAGGACGGGGGTTCCGACGGCGATCGACGGGTCGGGACGGACGTTCATCACGGAGACCACGACCGACGGCGACTCCGACGGGCGGAGGTCGATGCGGCTGCCGACGCGCTTGCCCCCGATCACGAGGTCGCTGACGGCGATCACCGAGCCCTTCACCGGCGCATACACGTCCGTTCCGGGCGCGGCGCCCACGTCGAGCACGTTCGTCCCGGCCGGGCCGCCCTCGAGCTGGTACCAGCGCGGGAAGTCACGGCCGCTCCCGGCGATGCGCCGCCAGAGCCGCTCGAGGAGCCCGGCGTTCGCCTGGCGGCCGACCGGCTGCAGTGACAGCGACCCGTCGTTCGAGCCGTGGAACCCGATCGCGGTGAGCGCCCCGGCCGCGACCGGGAGCTGGATGCGGAGGTTGCCAATCGACGCGAGCACCTGCGGCCGCGGCCGCACGGCCGCAGCATCTGCAGCCGACACGGTCTCGATCGCCATGGGGGTTGGGCCGCCGGACGAGCCGCTCGAGCCGAAGGCGGTGAAGAGCAGCGTGACGACGCCGAGCACCGCGAGCACGGAGAGCACGACGAGACGGCGGGCGCGCCGTTGTGCGCGGCGCCTGCGATCGCGCAGGCGCGCGGCTTGCCGGGAGCGCGGCGAGGCCATTGGCGCCACGGTAGCGCACGCGGAAGCGGGCCTCACCGGGTGCGTGGCGCGCCACCGGCGGGGCTACGATCGCGGCGTGACCCAGTCGACGAGGATCAGCATCCCGCGCTGGGTCCAGCTCGTCGGCCTGCCCGTGCTCCTGCTCTTCGCATTCCTGCTCGCGCGGCCGCTCGGGCACGTGCTCTTCCTGTTCCTCACCTCTGCCGTGATCGCGTTCACGCTCAACCCGCTCGTCCGCGACCTGACGCGTCTGCGGCTTCCCCGCGGCGCCGCGGTGGCGGTGGTGTCGGTCGTGTTCGCGACGGCGTTCGTCGCACTCCTGGTCGCCGTCGGCACGGTCGTCGTCTCCGAGGCCCGCTCGGCCGGGGACCGGATCGACGCCTTCTTCTCGGACGAGAGCGCGGCCACGGGGAAGACCGGCGCCGACGCCGCCGTCGACCGCCTCCAGCAGTGGCTCGACGATCACGGTCTCGAGCGGATCCAGCTCGAGGAGCAGCTCAACGACCTGACCGACTCGATAGGCGCGGGCGACGTCTCGGGCTATGCGCAGGACGCGATCTCGTTCGCCCAGGGCGCAGCGCTTTCGGTGATCCTCTTCGTCTTCTCCGTGGTCCTCGTGATCGTGATCGCGATCTACATGCTGCTCGACATGCCGCGGCTCGAGGAGACGATCGACCGCCGGTTCCCGCCGTACGGCGGCGTCCCGCTGACCCAGCGGATCGAGCGCGCGCTCTGGGGCTACGTGAAGGGGCAGGTGATCCTGTCGGTCGTGATCGGCACGAGCGCCGGGGTCGGAATGTGGATTCTCGGAACGACCGGCCTCGTCGAGGGCGCGGAGCGATATGCCCTGCTGTTCGGGCTCTGGACGGCCTTCGTCGAGGTGATCCCCTACATCGGGCCGTGGCTCTCGGCGGTGCCGCCGGCGCTCTACGCGCTCGTCGTCGACCCGGTCGGCGTCCTCTGGGTCGCCGCCCTCTTCGTCTTCATCTACCAGGTGGAGGGGCACATCGTCGTCCCGAACGTGATGGCGAGCGCGCTTCGGCTCCATCCGCTGCTCGTGATCTTCGGGCTGCTCGCCGGCGGCGCGCTGTACGGGATCCCGGGGGTGCTCGTCGCGCTGCCGACGATGGCCGCCGGGCGCGCAATCTGGGAGTTCTTCGGCGAGCGGCTCGACCTCGAGCCGTGGGACGAGGCCGGCGACGACCCGATCGAGGTGGAGGTCGGCCTCGAGCCGCCTCGACGCGTCGCCGGCTCGAGATGGTTGACCGGCAATTTGCGCGAACCGGATGGCGCCCCAGAACCTGCGCAGGCGCATACCCTTGTGCCCGTGAGCTTCCCCGCGACCCGCCTTCGGCGCCTGCGCCGCACCGACGCGCTCCGCGCGCTCGTGCGCGAGACGTCGCTCTCGGTCGACGACGTCGTGATGCCGCTCTTTGCCTGCCCGGGCGAGGAGGTCGTCCGTCCGGTCGACGGGTTGCCGGGGATCGCGCAGCGCTCGGTCGACGAGGTGGTGCGCGAGGCCGGCGAGCTGGTGCGCGCAGGCGTGCGTGCGGTGCTCCTGTTCGGCATCCCCGAGGCGAAGGACGCGGAAGGCTCGGGCGCGTGGGACGACGACGGCATCGTCCAGCGCACGCTCCGCGCGCTGCGCGCCGAGGTTCCCGGGCTGACGCTCCTGACCGACGTCTGCCTGTGCGAGTACACGGACCACGGCCATTGCGGCGTGCTCGACGGCGACACGGTCGCGAACGACGAGACGCTCGACCTGCTCGCGCGGACGGCCGTCAGCCACGTGGAGGCGGGCGCCGACGCCGTCTGCCCGAGCGACATGATGGACGGGCGCGTCGGCGCGATCCGCGCGGCGCTCCCCGAGACGCCGATCGTCTCGTACGCCGCGAAGTACGCGTCGGCCTTCTACGGCCCGTTCCGCGAGGTCGCCGAGTCCACGCCGTCCTTCGGCGACCGGCGTGGCTACCAGATGGACCCCGCGAACGTGCGCGAGGCGCTCCGGGAGTGCGCGCTCGACCTCGAGGAAGGCGCCGACGTGCTGATGGTGAAGCCCGCGCTGCCGTACCTCGACGTGGTGCGCGCCGTCCGGGAGCGCTTCGACTGCCCGGTCTGGGCCTATCAGGTCTCGGGGGAGTACGCGATGGTGCGCGCCGCCGCGGCTGCGGGGTACCTGGACGAGCGCGCCGCCGCGCTCGAGGCGCTCACCGCGATCAAGCGCGCCGGCGCGGGCACGATCGTCACCTACTGGGCGAAGGACCTCGCCGGGTGGCTCTGAGACAGCGGACCGGCCGTTGGCGCCGGGCAACGAGCCTGATCCCCGGCGGCGTCAACTCGCCGGTGCGCGCGATGCGCGCGGTGGGGCTCGACGAGCCCGTGTTCGTGGCACGCGGCACGGGAGCCTGGATCGAGGACGTCGAGGGCAACCGCTATGTCGACTGGGTGCAGTCGTGGGGGCCGCTGATCTTCGGGCATGCCGACCCCGAGACGCTTGCCGCGGTGCACGACGCGGCGGACCGCGGCACGAGCTTCGGCGCCCCGACGGAGGCGGAGGTCGAGCTCGCCGCCGAGATCGTCGACGCCGTTCCGTCCGTCGAGATGGTGCGGCTCGTCAGCTCGGGGACCGAGGCGTCGATGAGCGCGCTCCGCCTGGCGCGGGCGGCGACGCGCCGCGATCGCGTGATCAAGTTCGCCGGCTGCTACCACGGCCACGTCGACGCGCTCCTCGCGAGCGCCGGCTCCGGCGTGATGACGCTCGGCATCCCGTCGACGCCGGGCGTCCCGTCCGGGGTCACGGCGGACACGATCGTCTGCGCGTTCAACGACGTGGACGGCGTCGCCGCGGCGTGCGCGCGCTACGGCGAGGGGCTCGCGGCGATCCTCGTCGAGCCGGTCGCGGGGAACATGGGCTGCGTCCCGCCCGAGCCGGGGTTCCTCGAGGCGCTGCGCATGCTCGCCGACGCGACGGGCGCGCTGCTCGTCTTCGACGAGGTGATGACCGGGTTCCGCGTCGCCCGCGGCGGCGCGCAGGAGCGCTACGGCGTCACGCCCGACCTGACGATCCTCGGCAAGATCGTCGGCGGCGGCCTTCCGGCAGCCGCGTTCGGCGGTCGCGGCGACCTGATGGAGCGGCTCGCGCCGGGCGGCGAGGTGTACCAGGCGGGCACGCTCTCCGGGAACCCGCTCGCGACCGCGGCCGGCGTCTCCGTGCTCCGGCGGCTTCGCGAGGAATCCGTCTACGACGAGCTCGAGCGGCTCGGGGCGCGGCTCGAGGAGGGGCTCGCGCCGTTCGGCACCGTCCAGCGCGTCGGCGCGATGCTCACGCTCTTCTGCCACGACGGCCCGGTGGCGAGCTACGAGGCCGCCGCGGCGTCCGACACCGAGCGGTTCGGCGCGCTCTTCCGGCACCTGCTCGACGCAGGCGTGTACGTGCCGCCGTCGCAGTTCGAGTGCCTGTTTCCCTCGCTTGCCCACTCGGACGAGGCCATCGACCGGACGGTCGAGGCGGTGCGGTCGTTCAGCGCCCGAGCGGCGTGATCAGCCTGCGGTAGGCGGCGCGGCTCGCGGGCTTGGCCGCGAGGTCCCACGGAGAGCCGGTCGGACCGCTGAAGTACGCGACGAACTCGACCCGCGAGTGCGTCTTGACGAACGTCGCCATCCGCTCGACGAAGCCCGGATCGTCGACGCTCCAGAGGCCCCACTCGCCGATCGCGAAGCGCTTCCGGGGATGCGCGGCATACAGGCGCTCGTTGGCGTCCCACGCGGCGTTGAAGCGCTGGTCGTAGAGGTCGTTGGCGACGACGTCCACGTACGCGTCGCCCGGGTAGTACGCCTGCGCCGAGTTCTGCGGGAGGTCGGGCGACCCGTAGCCCTGCGGGTTCCAGACGATCCGCACCGGAGCCTGCGGCAGGTCGTTCGCGATCGGCGGCAGCCCGAGACGGCGGAGCTTCGCGCTCATCGCCGCGGCGGTGCCGCCGCGCACCACGATCGCGATGCGCGCGAAGGCCTTGCGAAACACGGCGGTCGCGTGCGTCGGGCCGCGGGCGCGGCCGTTCGCCTCGAACGCGCTGAACGGCCGGTGGTAGTTGTTCATCTCGGGCAGCGGGCGAAGGTAGACGAGCGAGCCGAACTCCGCGATCGCACCGTTCAGCCCGACCAGGAAGGCGTCGCCGCGCCCCTGCGCGATGTCCTTCGGCGAGACGACCTCGGACTTCGAGCGCCAGTCGCCCGTGCCGATCCCGAGGAGCGGCGTCGGGCGCAGCTGCTGTAGGAGGGCGGGCAGCCGCGTGCCCCACTCGACGCCCTGGTTCCAGGAGATGACCACGTGCCGGATCGGCGAGTCCTGGCCGGTCTGCGCACGGAAGCGCTCCGCGTCACCGAGGACGCCGAGCGCGACCCGTCCCGCGCCCGGCGCGCCGGACGCCGTCTGCGCCTGCGGCCCCAACCACGGGGTCGTGACCGGACACGACGGCGGCGCAGCCGACCGCGGCCAGCACGCAGGCGCGACGGAGCGTCACGCACCGCACGCTACTCCGCTTTGCGGTGCCGACCAAGCGCGCGCGTAGGCTACGCGCCGATGCCGCACGTCGTCGCCGACGAGCTGTTCCACGAGATCGCGGAGGGCGCGACGCGCGAGAGCCCCCTCTGGACGGACGCGCTGTTGCCGGCCGCCGAGCGAGAGGCCGAGCCGGCGTTCTCGCGGCTCGTCTCGGACCCGCGCTTCGCGCTCGGCGTGGAGACGATCTACGAGGGCTACCTGCTGCACTACGGCCGCGCGCGACTCTTCGCGCCGCCCGACGGCGACGTGACGCTCCTCCTGGGGGACGCGCTGCTCGCCCACGGCCTCGTGCGGATCGCGGCGACCGGGTCGCTCCCCGCGGTCGGGGACCTCGCCGAGCTCCTCTCGCTCTGCGCCCAGGCGCGCGCCGACGGGCTCGAGGGCGACGGAGCCGCCTGGGCGGCCACGTCTGCGCTGCTCGCCTGCGGCGGCCTCGACGAGGCACGCGCCGCGCTTCGCGACGACCGCGATCCGGCCCCGCTCGAGCGCCTCGCGCGGCATGCGGCGGGCGACGACGCGGTCGACGAGGCCCTCGCCGCACACGTCGCGCGCCTCGTATAGCATCGCCCCGATGCTCGCCGCGCTCTGGTTCCTGGCGGACGCCGCCGAGGAGGGGAAGGACGTCGTCCTCATGATGCTCGCTGTCGGGCTCGTCTTCCTCGCGACGATCCTGATCGGGGACCTGACGCACTACCTGGGCGCGAAGCGCCGTCGCTCGAAGCTCAGCCGGCCGCTCTAGGGCCCGCGCCCCGCGCGCATGGGGAGCCCTGCCGCAGACCTTCGCGAGTGGATCGCGCTCCTCGAGCGGGAGGGCGAGCTCGTCCGCGTCGGCGCCGAGGTCGACCCCGACCTCGAGATCACCGAGATCACCGACCGCGTCGTCAAGTCCGGCGGGCCTGCCCTGCTCTTCGAGAAGGTGAGGGGCTCGCGCATGCCGCTCCTCATCAACCAGTTCGGCACTGAGCGGCGCATGTGCCTCGCCTTCGGCGTGGAGCGGCTCGACGACCTCGCCGCGAAGCTCGAGGAGGTGCTCGAGCTGACGCCGCCGCAAGGGCTCGTCGAGAAGGTGCGCAAGCTCGGCACGCTGAAGTCGATCGCCGACTCGGCGCCCAAGTCGGTCTCCAGGGGCCCGTGCCAGGAGGTCGTCCTCGAGGGCGACGCCGTCGACCTCGACGCGCTCCCGATCATGCGCTGCTGGCCGCTCGACCCGGCCCCGTTCATCACCCTCCCCGCCGTCATCACCCAGGACCGCGAGACGGGCGTGCGGAACGTCGGCATGTATCGGATGCAGAAGGTCGACCGCCGCTCGACGTTCATGCACTGGCAGGTGCACAAGGACGGCCGTGCCGACCTGCTCGCCGCTCCCGACGGCCGGATCCCCGTCGCGGTCGCGCTCGGCCTCGACCCCGTGACGGCCTACGCGGCGAGCGCGCCGCTCCCGAAGCACGTCGGCGAGCTGATGGTCGCAGGCTTCCTCAGGGGCTCGGCGGTGCAGCTCGTCACGTGCAAGACCGTCGAGCTCGAGGTGCCGGCCAACGCGGAGATCGTGCTCGAGGGCTGGGTCGACGCGAGCGACACCGCGCATGGAGGGGCCGTTCGGCGACCACACGGGCTACTACACGCCGCCGGAGGAGTTCCCGCTCTTCCGGATCTCGGCGATCACGATGCGCCGCGACGCGATCTACCCGTCGATCGTCGTCGGCAAGCCGCCCGCGGAGGACGAGTGGCTCGCGAAGGCGACCGAGCGGATCTTCCTGCCGGCGATCCGCATGAGCGTCCCCGAGATCGTCGACTACGACCTGCCGACGGCGGGCGCGTTCCACAACTGCGTCATCCTCTCGATTCGCAAGCGCTTTCCGGGTCACGCCCGCAAGGTGATGCACGCCGTGTGGGGCCTCGGCCTCCTCTCGCTCTCGAAGGCGGTGGTGATCGTGGACGCCGACGTCGACGTCCACGACTACGAGGAGGTGTTCTTCCGCGTCTGCGCGAACGTCGACCCGAAGCGGGACGTCGTGCTCGCGGACGGCCCGCTCGACCAGCTCGACCACGCAGCCGTCCTTCCGTGCTTCGGTGGCAAGATCGGCTTCGACGCGACCGCGAAGGGGCCCGACGAGGGAGCGCGCGAATGGCCGCCCGAGATCGAGATGACGGACGACGTGAAGGCGCGTGTGGACGCGCGCTGGGACGAGCTCGGGTTGCCGGAGCACGCCGACCGTCCAGGCGTGCAAAATGGGCGCCGGGCCGCGACCGGACGGTGGAGAGCGAAGCGGGTTCGTCGTTGACACCGAGCGGGCCAGGGCGGTTGAATCACGAACCGGAGCACGGGACCGACCGAGACGCCGAGTGAGCGAAGCGCACGACACCCAGCACCAGCCAGGCCCGAGCCTCTGGCCGATCGGCTTCGCGATCGGCGTTGCCTGCATCCTCGTCGGGCTGGTCGTGAGCATCCCCGTACTGGTCGTCGGCGCGATCGTCGCTCTCGTCTTCGGCTTCCTCTGGGTGCGTGACCTGTTCGTGAGCCACCCGGTCACCGCCGCCGAGGCCGGCACGCCCGACGTCGCGCCCGTCGCGACCCAGGCGGACATCGGCGACAACGTCGACCGGGCGACCTTCCTCTCGCTCGCGACGATCGGCGTCAGCGGTCTGATCGGCGCCGGCGTGACGCTGCCCGTCCTCGGCTTCGGCGTCCTGCCGTCGTTCATGGGCGACGGCGTGGAGACCCACGACGTCGACCTCGGCCCGATCGCGAACTTCCCCGAGGGCGAGTACGTGATCGCGACGTACCTCGAGAATCCCGAGCAGGGCGAGGTCTCCCGGCGCACCGCGTTCATCCGCAACAACGGCCGCACGGACGCCGGCGCGCCGAGCTTCACCGCCATCTTCAGCCGCTGCGTCCACCTCGGCTGCCCGGTGCAGCCGAACGGCCCGATCGACGAGGAGGCGAAGAAGGACGTCAACGGGGTCGAGCTCCGCCCGGTGCTCGCCGCGAGCTTCGGATGCCCCTGCCACGGCGGGCTCTACGACTCCGAGGGCAACCGCAGCGCCGGTCCGCCCGTGCGCTCGCTCGATCGGTACGAGTTCTCGATCAAGAACGGCAATCTCGTCCTCGGCCGGCTGTTCAGCGTCGGCAACGTCGAGGGCGTGGGCGCGAGCGCCAGGATCATGAAGTACTACAAGGCGTACCCGGGCGTCCACGTGGACGGGATCGAGCGCTGGCTCTACCCGATTCCCACGCCGGGGTCGACGGGGTGATCGCGTAGTGGCGGCGAAGACCTCCCGCAAGCCCCGCCTCGCCGACGCCGTGCTCCTCCCGCTCGACTGGACCGAGGAGCGGTCGGGGCTCGTCGGGTACACGAAGTGGTTCCTCTTCCGGAAGGTGCCGCACGACGTCAGCTGGGCGCAGACGCTCGGCGCCGCCTCGCTCACCGCGTTCATCGTGCAGGCCGTGACCGGCGTCTTCCTGGCGATGTACTACAAGCCCGACCCGGAGAGCGCGTACCCCTCGATCCAGAACATCACCGAGGAGGTCACCCTCGGCTGGCTCGTGCGCGGGATGCACAAGTGGGGCGCGAGCGTCTTCATCATCCTCATGTTCCTCCACATGGGGCGCACGTTCCTGTTCGGCGCCTACAAGTACCCGCGAGAGCTCAACTGGATCCTCGGCGCTCTGCTCCTCGTCTCGGGCATGGCCGAGGGCTTCACGGGCTACCTCCTGCCGTGGGACAACACGGCTTACTGGGCGACGGTCGTCGGCATCAACATCAACGCGACCGGCCCGTTCGTCGGCCCGTTCCTCGCGCAGTTCCTGCAGGGCGGCCTTGCCATCGGCCCGGACACGCTGCCGAAGTTCTACGCGCTGCACATGCTCGTGCTCCCCGGCGCGATCATGGCCCTGATCGGGCTGCATCTGTACCTCGTGGTGCGCCTCGGGGTCACCTCGCCGCCGTGGTCTGGGACCGCCGCGGGCCGCGAGCGGGACGAGGCCGCGGGCGCGCGTGAGGGTCTGATCCGCGAGCCGACGACCGACGGGGACGCCGCCTGATGGGCGTCCCGCTCAAGGAACGCAACCGCGCGGAGCACAAGCGCTACAAGGAGGACGTCCAGCGCGAGGGGAAGAGCTTCTTCCCATACGCCGTCCTCCACGACGCGATCATGTCGCTCGTCGTCGTCGCGGTGATCATCGTGCTCGCGTGCATCTGGTACTTCACCGCCGACGGCGTCGAGGCCGGGCTTCTCGGCCCCTGGTACGCGACCGAGGCCGACCCGGGGACGATCAGCTTCGTCCCGCGCCCGGACTGGTTCTTCTACTTCCTCTTCTACCTCCTGCGCATCTTCAAGTGGCCGGAGTCGGTCGTGCTCGGGACGGTCGGCATCCCCACGATCCTGCTGATCCTGCTGATCGGGCTGCCGTTCTACGACCGCCGCCCCGAGCGTCGCCCCGGCCGGCGGCCCGTCGCGATGATCGCCGCCGTGCTCGTCGTGATCTCGATGGGCGTCCTGACGTGGAAAGGCGCGACCGCCAAGGAGGCGCTCGGCTCGGAGCTGATCGCCGCCGGGAAACCGGAGGAGTGGGCGGAGCAGCAGGGCTTCGCGGACAACGCGACGGCCGTCGAGGGCGCGAAGCTCTTCGCCCAGTCCGGCTGCCTCAACTGCCACACCTACCTCGGCGAGGGCAACGCGAACCTCGGCGCGCCGAACCTGAGCGACGTCGGCGCCTCCGACCGTGGGATCGACTTCTTCAAGTCGTATGTGTCCAACCCCGCCCAGTACGGCAACAACGTGATGATCTCGTACGGCTACCTCGGCGACGAGAACCTCACGAAGCTCGCGACGTTCCTGGACGCGAGTCGCGGCGGCGAGTAGCGCCCGCCTCGCTGCGCCGGGCGCGACGCGGTTACGCTCACGTCGTGCCTGTCGACGCCTCCTGGTCGGGAACGATCCCGTGACGTACGAATCCGGCTCCCTGGCGCCGAACGAGGTTCGCCGCCTCTTCGACCGGATCGCGCCGGTGTACGACGTGATGAATCGCGTGATGACCGCAGGGCTCGACCGGTCGTGGCGCCGGCTCGCGGTCGAGGCGGTGGTGCAGCCGGGCGACCGCGTACTCGACGCCTGCTGCGGGACCGGCGACCTCGCGATCGCGGCCGAGCGCGAGGGCGGATACGTCACCGGGCTCGACTTCTCCCCGGCGATGCTGGAGCGCGCGCGGCGCAAGTCCGACACGATCGAGTGGATCGAGGGGGACATGCTCGCGCTGCCCTTCGACGACGGCGCGTTCGACGCCGCCACCGTCGGGTTCGGCGTGCGCAACGTCGTCGACCTGGAGAAGGGCATTGCCGAGCTCCGCCGCGTTCTCCGGCCGGCCGGGCGGCTGGCGATCCTCGAGATCACGCAGCCGCGCGGCGTCCTGCGGCCGTTCTTCTCGCTGTGGTTCGACCGGATCGTGCCGATCCTCGGCAGGGTGCTCCCCGGCGGGCGGGCGTACACCTACCTGCCCGCGAGCGTTCGCCGCTTCCCCGGCGCCGAGGATCTCGCGGCGCTGCTCGAGCGGCACGGGTTCGAGCAGGTGCGCTTCCGGCTGATGGGCGGGACGATCGTCGCGCTGCACACCGCCGTCGCGACCGGGGAGGGCGGCGATTAGCGCTCTCGAGACCATCCGCCGGGTCGAGGGCCTCGCGGCCTATCTCGACGCGGTCGAGGAGCGCCTCGAGACCGTGGTCTCGGCGCATCCGGGCACGGTCGCGGCGGTCGGCGCCGACGCGCTCGCGGCGGGCGGGAAGCGGCTACGACCCACGCTCACTTTCCTCTCCTCTCCGGTCGGCGCCGAGCCGCCCGTCGTCGAGGGGGTCGCCGTCGAGCTCGTCCACATGGCGACGCTCATCCACGACGACATCGTCGACGGCGCCCATGTCCGCCGAGGCCGCGCTGCCGCCTGGACGCAGCACGGCTCGGACGCCGCGAAGGCGGCGGGCGACCACCTGTTCGCGGCCGCGTTCGCGTCGCTCGCGGCGACCGGGTCGCACGAGCAGGTCGCGGTGCTCGCCGACGCGTCGCTCGCCCTCGCCCGAGGCGAGGCGATGCAGCGGCTCCAGCGGCACGACCCGTCGACGAGCGTTGACGCCTACCTCGAGCGCTGTGCGCTCAAGACCGGCTCGCTGTTCGTGGCTGCCTGCCTCCTCGGCGGCGGGCACGGCGAGTTCGGGAGACTGGTCGGGATCGCCTTTCAGATCGTCGACGACGTCCTGGACTGCTCGGGCGAGACGGTCGAGACCGGGAAGATCCCCGGCACCGACCTGCGCGACGGGACGCCGACGCTGCCGCTCATCCTCGCCTCGCGCGAGGACGAGGTTGTCCGCGCCGCGCTGGGCGGCGGCCCACTCGAGGGCGCGCTGGTTCGGGTTGCGGCAACGGGCGCGCTCGAGCGCTCGCTGGAGGTTGCGCTCGACTACGCTGCGCGAGCGCGCGCGTGCCTCGACGGCTCCGCTCGCCGCGAGGAGCTCGAAGCGCTCGCCGACGCCGTCGTCGAGCGGAACCGCTGATGACCACGACCACGCGAGGTGACCGTTGATCAGGCTGGGGCGGATCTCCTATGTCAACATGGCGCCGGTCTTCCACCGGCTGACGTACGACGTCCACGAGGTCACCGGGGTCCCGACGGAGCTGAACCGGATGCTGCTCGCGGGGGAGATCGACGTCGCGCCGATCTCGTCGATCGAGTACGCCCGGAACGCGCCGCGGCTGCGGCTGATGCCGCGCCTGTGCGTCTCCTCCGAGGGCGCCGTCGACTCGATCCAGCTCGTCACGCGGATCCCGCTCGGGCGCATCCGCACCGTTGCGGTGACCCCGGAGAGCGCGACGTCCGTCGTGCTGACGAGGGTGCTGATCCCGCAGGCGGAGCTCCTGCCGCTCGAGGCTGCCGCCGAGGCCGACGCCAAGCTCCTGATCGGCGACGCGGCGCTCAAGAGCGCGTTCGAGGACCCCACGCCCCACCACGACCTCGGCCGGCTGTGGCTCGAGCGCACCGGGCTGCCGATGGTGTTCGCGGTGTGGGCCGCCCCCGAGCCGGTCGTCGACGGCCTCGCCGACCTCCAAGACGCGCTCGTCGCCTCGGTGCGGCTCGCGCGCTCCGAGCCCGAGCGCCTCGCCTACGAGGCGAGCGAGCGCTACGGCTACCCGCCGGGCTTCCTCGCCCGCTACTTCGAGAAGCTCCGCTACAGCTTCGGCCCGCGCGAGCGCGCCGGCTTCTACACCTTCCTCGAGATGGCACGCGACGTGGGCGAGCTCGCTCAGGTTCCCGAGCTGCGTTTCCTGACGGTCGAGCCGGCCCGCGTCTCCGGCTAGGAGCCGGCCAGCGCCGGCGGGCGCGCCGCGTGGCGGTACTCGACCCGGTAGCCGAGCCTACGCGGGATCGCGAGCAGCCCCTCCAGGTCGAGGTCGACGCGCGCGCCTGCCTTCTGGGTGACCTCGTCCTCGATCGGCAGGTCGAAGTCGTCGGCCCCGTAGTCGAGCGCGCGGAACGCGTCCTCGTTCTGGGTCAGCACGGAGGTGCGGACATGGCGGACGTTGTCCAGGAAGATCCGCGAGAGCGCCATGTGGCGCCAGTATTCGCGGGCCGAGATCTCGCGGCCGCCGAGCGCCGTGCCGTACGGCTTGTACGTCCAGCAGAGGAACGAGAAGAGCCCGTCGTAGCCGTCGCGGAGGCACGCGTCTTGGAAGTCGCGTGTCCGCTCGAGGTGCTCGATCCGCTCCTCGAGCGTCTCGTCAAATCCGATCACCATCGTCGCCGTCGTGCGCAGGCCGCTCTCGACGATCGCCCGCTGCGCGGCGAAGTAGTCCGCGACCGTGTACTTCCACTTCGCGTGCCGCTTGCGGAAGTCCTCGGTGAGGATCTCGCTCCCTCCGCCGGTGATCCAGTGCACGCCCGAGTCGCGGAGCCGCGCGGCGGCGTCCCCGAACGACAACCCGGCGCGATCGGCGAGGAACACGAACTCGGCGACCGTCAGCGCGTAGAACTCGACCCTGTCGGCGTAGCGCTCGCGGACGGAGGCGAAGAGGTCGCAGTAGTAGTCGAGCGGCAGCTTCGGGTTGAAGCCGCCGTTGAAGCCGACGAGATCGCCTCCGACCTCGAGCAGCTCGTCGATCTTCGCGAAGACCTCGCCGCGGTCGAGGACGTACCCGCCCTCCTGGTTCGGGAGAACGTAGAACGCGCAGTAGTCACACTGGGCAACGCAGACGTTCGTGTAGTTGACGATGCGCATGATCATGTAGGTCGCCTTGTCGGGCTCGTGCCAGCGCGCCCGCGTCCGCTGCGCGAGCTCCTTTAGCTCGTCGTCCGGCGCGTCATGCCAGAGCCGCGCCGCCTCGTCCGCCGTGATCCGTGTCACGCCGGTACCGCCTCCTCGACCGTCACCACGTCCGGGTCGAGCGTGTCCATGAACGAGCTGACGGAGAACACCGCGTTTCCCGCCCCCGCGACGCCGTAGCCCGGCGGCGGCCGGAGGCCGTGGCGGCCGAGCGCGTCGCGGTACGCGTGCAGGAGGCGGATGTGGTACTCGAGCGGCGCGCCGTCCGGGTTCGCCTGGCCGAGCGGCGTCGTCGGCTCCGGGCACCAGGTCGTGAAGCGCGGCGTGATGCCGCGGCTCATGAACCAGTCGAGCCCCTCGGTAGTCGACGCGATCGCCTCGTCGACCGTCGCGAAGCCGTGCGGCCTCGCCATCTCCACGCCGGCGACGAAGTTCGGGATCACGAAGCGCTGCCCGAACACCTCGGCCGCGTCCAGGATCCGGCGGTGCCACTCCTCCCGGCCGACGTAGCGCTCCTTGCCGGGCGAGATCAGCGAGAACAGCCGCTTGTCCCAGACCTCGTAGTTCGGGTGGTAGATCGCGATTCCGTAGTCCTTGAAGCGCTGTGCGTCCGCCTTCGGGAGCGCCTGCGCGACGACCTTGCCGATCCAGCGTCCCGGGAAGCGCTCCTCGATCGCCTGGGCGTACCGGCCGTAGAAGTCCGCCTCGGCGAGCCCGTCGACGGTGCTCGTCACCGACCCGCCGGTGAGCGTGTACGCCTTGCTCGTCCGCTCGGTGTCGTAGCGGTCGATCAGCTCGAGCGCCTCGAGCACGTCGGCGACGGGCTTGACGCCCGTGTAGGGCCGGCCCGCCCTCTTGTGCTGGCGCCAGTTGTGGTTGATGTCGCAGAAGCCGCACTCCTCGTGGGCGCCGAAGTACTGGCAGAGGCGCAGCACGGTGAGGTAGATCAGGTAGCCCCACTGGATCGTCGGCGCGGTCTCCATCACCGTCTTGCCGCCGGCGAGCGTATGGCGGTAGTACTCGGGCATCGGCGGGAGCCCCACGTCCGCGATCGGCCGCCCCTCGAGCGAGAGGCCGAGCGTGCCGTCCTCGCCGCGCCCGATCCGGTACGGCGAGCCGGGATTCACGCGGACCGACACGATCGTGCGCCGCAGCGCGTACGGGCCGCCAGTGAGCGCGACCTCCTCGGGTGGGCGGCGGAGCGCGGCCTCGCCGAGCTCTGTGAGCGGCTTCTGGTCGAAGGAGAAGATGAAGTAGGACTTCGGCTTGACCTCGCCGTCGAGGTTGTCCGAGAGGGCGGCGTCGTCGAACGCGATCCCGGTGCGCAGGAGGTCCTCCTTGAGCACCGCTTCGCGCGGCACGTCCGGGTAGCGCTCGATCAGCGACTCGACGAGCGCGGTGCGTGTGGTCGGAGCGACTGCCGTCACACCTGCACGGTATCGGCCGGGACGTTTCCGCGATGCTCTGTGGCGCGCAGCATCCGGACGCCCGCTCTGTTCGAAATCCGTGAGGATTGCCGGCGGCTGCCCCACGCTCCACTACCCTCGGCCCGGGTCGATGCGCCGTCTCCTCACACTCGCCGCCGTCTCGTCGCTCGCCGCGGCGCTGCTCGTGCCGGCCGCCGCGGCGGCGCCGCGCGATCTCTGGCCGGGAGTCACGTACGAGTCGGGCGTGCAGTTCACGACCCACGGGCCGGTCGCGATCAATGTCCTGAGAGGGCCGCGGCCCGGCGGCCTGACGACGCTGGAGCCCCTGCTCTCGAACGACACCGTCGTGGGTCGGGAGAGGCTGACGTCGATCGAGGTGCGACTGCGTCCCACGGCCACTGCGGCCGGCGTCAACGGGGACTACTTCACCCTCGCGACGGGCAAGCCGTCCGGTGTCCTGATGCGGGATGCGCAGCTCGTCGCGCCGCCGAACGCGGGGCGCGCGAGCGCCGGTATCCGGAGCGACGGCCTCCTCGACGTCCGGCGTGTCGCATTCGCCGGGACGTGGCGGGCCGCCGTCACGGCACGTGCGCTCCGTGCGCTCAACGCGACCCCGGCCGCGAACGGCGCCGGGCTCTACACGGACGCGTACGGGCCGAGCACGCCTGCCCTGCGGGGGAGCGCCGCCGTGATCCTCTTTCCGTTCCCGGCCGCGACGCCGGAAGTCGACCTCGCCGCGCCCATCGTCGAGGCACGGACGGACGGCGGGGCCGTGACCATCCCGGCCGGCGGAGCGGTGCTCGTGGCGCGCGGCACGGCGGCGCAGGCGCTCCGCTCGGAGGCGGTCGCGGGCGGGTCGATGACCGTGAACCTCGGGCTCAAGCCGTCGTGGCCAGACATGGTCGGGGCCATCGGAGGCGGCCCGCAGATCGTCGCGAACGGCGCGCCGATCTTCCGGGCGAGCGAGGTGTTCACCACCAACCAGCTCGGCCCCCGGGCACCTCGCACCGCTGTCGGCCAGCTCCGCGACGGCCGAATCCTCCTCGTCGCGGTCGACGGCAGGCAGCCCGGCTACAGCGTCGGCCTCACGAACTTCGAGCTCGCCCAGGCACTTGTCCGGCTCGGCGCGGTCACCGGGATGGCGCTCGACAGCGGCGGCTCGACCACGATGGCGTTCGACGGGAAGCTTCTCAACCGGCCATCCGACGGATCCGAGCGTCGGATCTCGACCGCGCTCGCGTTTCTCTATCGCGGGGTCTTCGCCCTTGAGCCCCCAGCGCGCGTCTCACCGAACGGCGACGGCGTCGACGACGCGCCGAACCTCGGCTACCGGCTCGTCCGCCCGTCGTCCGTGTCGGTCACGCTGCGTGCGCCCGACGGCGCGACCCCGGTCGCGACGACGGCGCAGCAGGCGCCCGGCGCGTACCCCGTGCCGTTCCCCGGCACGGGCGAGGCGGGCGCCGCGGACGCCGATGCGACCGCCGTCGCCGGCCCGTGGGCGTTCGAGGTGAAGGCGGTGGACGACATCGGCCAGAGCTCCGCGATGACCCGGACGTTCGTCGTGGACGACACGCTCGGCTTTCTCCGGGTGCCGAAGCTGCGGGCGGTGCCGCCGCAGGGACGCGAGATCCCGATCTCCTTCAGGCTCGCCCGCTCCGCGCAGGTGACGGTGAGCGTGCTCGACGGAGCCGGCCGCGTCGTCCGTCGCGGCCTGGCCGTGCCGATCGCGCGCGAGGCCGGGGACCAGCGCGTGACCTGGGACGGCCTCGGCGCAGGCGGCCGCCGCCTCGCCGGGCGGTTCACGGTGCAGGTGGTCGCGACGTCAAGCCTCGGGCGCTCCGAGCTGGATGCGCCGATCGTGCTCCGCAAAGCGGCCGGGTAGCGGCACGCGTCAGAGCCGGACGAGCCCCACGGCTAGCATCCCGCGATGCCCGTCGCCGGGATCGTCAGCGACATCACGACGTGGGTCACCGACGCGATCGGGAACTACGGCCTTTACGCCGTCTTCCTCCTGATGCTGATCGACGCCCTCTTCCCCGCCGCGAGCGAGGTCGTGATGGTCTACGGGGGCGCAGTCGCCTCGGGCGCGTTTGCGACCCAGTCGATCTCCCTGTTCGGCCACGAGCTCGAGAGCGGGCTGCCTGCGTACCTCGCGGTCGCGATCGCAGGGACGGTCGGGTACCTGGTCGGCGCGATCGGCGGCTGGGCGCTCGGCGACTACCTGGGGCGCCCGTGGCTCGAGCGCCACGGCAGGTGGCTCCACCTCGACGCCCAGAAGCTCGATCGCGCCGAGCGGTGGTTCGACCGCTGGGAGGAGTGGGCCGTGTTCATCGGCCGCATCACGCCCGTGGTACGGTCGTTCATCTCCGTGCCCGCAGGCGTCTTCCGGGCGCGGTTCGTGCCCTACGTGTGGTTGACGCTGTTCGGCTCGGCGCTCTGGTGCTTCGCCTTCGCGGGGGCGGGCTGGGCGGCCGGTGCGAGCTGGGAGTCGTTCCATCACGCCTTCCGGTTCGTCGACTACGTCGTCGCCGTGGCCATCGTGCTCGCGGTCGCCTGGCTCGGCAGGCGCTTTCTGAAGCGGCGCCGGCCCGCGGTCGACGAATCCGCCGAGCGGCGGCCAGTAGACTCCTGACGTCGTGATCCCGCTCGTCGACGTCAAGGCGCAGTACGCGCCGTTCATCCCCGAGTTGCAGGAGCGCTTCGCCGAAGTGCTCGAATCGGGGCGCTTCATCTTCGGCCCCGAGGTCGAGGCGTTCGAGCGCGAAGCGGCCGCGTACCTCGGCGTGCCGCACGCGATCGGGGTCGCGAACGGCACCGACGCGCTCGTCCTCGCGCTCGAGGCGATGGGCGTCGGACACGGCGACGAGGTGATCTGCCCTGCGTTCACGTTCTACGCGACCGCCGAGGCGATCGCGCGCGTCGGGGCGACGCCGGTCTTCGCGGACATCGACCCGGGCACGCTCAACCTCGACGCGGCCGCCGTCGCGGCCCTCGTCACGGAGCGGACGAAGGCGATCGTGCCCGTGCACCTCTTCGGCCGCCCGGCGCCGCTCGATGAGCTGGCCGCGCTCGGGCTGCCGCTGCTCGAGGACGCGGCGCAGGCGTTCGGCGCGCCGGGAATCGCGACGACCGGCGTCTGCTCCACGTTCAGCTTCTTCCCGACGAAGAACCTCTTCGCGCTCGGCGACGGCGGGCTCGTCGCCTGTACCGACACGGCGGTTGCGGACACGGTGCGGAAGCTCCGCTTCCACGGGTCGCGCGACAAGCGGACGTTCGAGCTGGTTGGAACGAACTCGCGGCTCGACGCAATCCAGGCGGCCGCGCTGCGCGTGTTCCTGCCTCACCTCGCAGGCTGGAACCGCTCGCGGCGCGAGGCGGCCGTGCGCTACGCGGAGCTCGGGCTCGGAGACTCGGTCGAGCTGCCGGTCGACGAGGCCGGGCACGTCTACCACATGTACGTCGTGCGGACGACCGAGCGGGAGCGCATCGCAGCGGCGCTGGACGAGGCCGGAATCGCTTCCGCCTCGTACTACGTGATGCCCCTCCACCTCCAGCCGGCGATGGCGTACCTCGGTTATGCCCCGGGGTCGCTCCCGGAGACCGAGCGGGCTGCGGCGGAGAACCTCGCGCTGCCGATGTGGGGCGGGATCGGCGTCGAGCAGCAGGAACGGGTCGTCGCGACGGTGAAGTCCGCCGTCGGTGTCGTCGTGTAGAGGAGTCGGCGGTCGTGCGTAGCCCGGTGAGTCGCCACTCGATCTGGCAGATATGTATCGACACGGTCCTCGTCGCAGGGGCGTGGTGGCTCGCGTGGAGCCTCCGCTTCGAGCACCGGCCCGTCTACTACGACCGTTATCTCGACTGGTCGGTCGTCGCACTCGTCGTGGCGATCAAGCTGCCGGTCTTCGCCCTCGGCGGCTTCTACAACCGCTGGTGGCGGTACGTCTCGACGCGCGACATGTGGGGTGCGTTCCGCGGCGTCGTCCTCGCCTCGATCGCGGTCTTCCTCGTCTTCACCCTCTTCGAGATCCATCGCGTCGACGTCCCTCGTGGCGTGTGGTTCATCGACCTCCTCGTCTGCATGGCGTTCGTCGCGGGATCGCGTCTGCTCGTGCGGACGATCGTCGAGCGGCCCCTCCCAGGGCGGATCGTGACCCGCGGCAAGGAGGCAGTCATCGTCGGGGCGGGCGACGCCGGCCAGCTCGTCGTGAAGGAGATGCAGCGGTCACCCGTCCTGGGCTATACGCCGATCGGCCTGCTGGACGACGACCCGCGCAAGCGCAACCTGCGGCTCCACGGCGTGCGCGTGCTCGGCACGACCGCGGACTTGGCGCACGTCCTCCGCGACCGGCGGCCCGACGAGGTGCTGATCGCGATCCCGAGCGCGCCGGGCGAGCTTCGCGCCCGGATCGTCGAGACGTCGCGGTCGCTCGACGTCCCGGTCAAGACGCTGCCGACACTCTCCGACCTCGTCTCCGGCGACGCCGACCTCGCGCGTCAGCTGCGGCCCGTCGAGGTCGAGGACGTGCTCGGCCGCGAGCCGGTCGAGGTCGACTTCGCGTCGATCGCCGAGTACCTGAGGGGCGAGGTCGTGCTGGTGACCGGGGCCGGGGGCTCGATCGGCTCGGAGCTCTGCCGGCAGATCGCTCGCGTCGGCCCGGCGAAGCTCGTCCTGCTCGACCACGCGGAGCCCGCTCTCTTCGAGATCGAGCGTGAGCTCGTCCGCGAGCGGGGGTTCCTCGCGGCCGCCGCTGTCGTCGGAGACGTTCGCGACCCGGTGAAGCTCCGCCAGGTGTTCGACAAGTACCGCCCGGGCGTCGTCTTCCACGCGGCCGCGTACAAGCACGTCGCGATGATGGAGGCGAACCCGCTCGAGGCCGTCCGCAACAACACGCTCGGGACACGGGTCGTCGCGGACGTCGCGGTCGAGTACGGGGCGAAGCGGTTCGTGCTCGTGTCGACGGACAAGGCCGCCAACCCGAGGACCGTGATGGGCCAGTCGAAGGCGCTCGCCGAGTGGATCGTCGAGACGTGGGGCCACCGCGCCGACGTCACGACCCGGTTCGTCGCGGTCCGCTTCGGAAACGTGCTCGGCTCGTCGGGCTCGGTGGTGCCGATCTTCCGCCGCCAGATCGCCCGCGGCGGCCCGGTCACGGTGACGCACCCGGAGATGACCCGCTTCTTCATGACGATCCCGGAGGCGGTGCAGCTGATCGTCCAGGCGGCCGCGATCGGTGGACGCGGGCAGGTCTACGTCCTCGACATGGGCGAGCCTGTTCGGATCGTCGATCTCGCGGACAAGATGATCCGGTTGTCCGGCAAGGAGCCAGGACGGGAGATCGCGATCGAGTTCGTCGGCCCGGCTCCCGGCGAGAAGCTCCACGAGGAGCTCGTCGGCGACGGCGAGACGGTGTCGCCGAGCAAGCACCCGAAGATCGACCTGATCACGCGGCCGCCCGTCGACTCGGATTGGCTGGAGGCCGAGCTCGCGCTCCTCGAGCGCCTCGTCGAGGACGGCGAGACGCTCGAGCTCGTCGGAGAGCTCCGGCGCCTGGTGGGCGAGCCGCGGCGCGAGCGAGCGGGCGCCCCCGAGTCGGGGCCCGTGCCATAGCCCCGGTGGCGCCGGTCTTCGTCGTGGGCGACGTCCACGGCTGTCGCGACGTGCTCGCACGGCTCCTCCGTGAAGCGGGGCTGGTCGGTCCGGACGAGGGGTGGACCGGCGCAGATGCACGCGTCTGGCTCGTGGGCGACCTGACCGACCGCGGGCCTGACGGCATCGGCGCGATCGACCTCGTCCGGCGCCTCGAGCATGAAAGCTGCGGCGCGGTCAGGTGCCTGCTCGGCAACCACGAGGTGCTGCTTCTCTCCGTGGCGCGCTTCGGCGACGAGGAGACGAGCATCCCCGGGGAGTCCTTCTACGAGCTGTGGCGGCGCAACGGCGGGGTCGAGGAAGACCTGCGTGCGCTGACGCCCGATCGCGTCGCGTGGCTCACCGCCCTGCCCCCGCTGGCGCTCGAGGGCGACACGCTGTTGATCCACGCGGACACGCCGGCCTACCTCACCCTCGGGCAGTCGATCGACGCCGTCACGCAGGGCACGCGCGCAGTCCTCGCCGCCGGGTCGGCGACAGACGTCGACGACGTGCTCGCGATCGTCTCCGACCGGATGCGCCTCGACGACGCGGCAGCCGTCCAGGCGCTGCTCGACGCGTACGGCGGCACGCGAATCGTGCACGGGCATACGCCCATCGCCTCGCTGCTCGGAGTCGACCCGCGGAGCGTGAACGAGCGCCTCGTCTACGGCGACGGGCTCGTGACGAACGTCGACCATTGCCTGTTCGCCGGCGGCCCGGGGTTCGTCACAAGGCTGTGAGGAGGAGATCGAGGAGGAGCGCAGGATCGCGGGTCGCGCGTGGTGCGTCCGGCTGCTTGTGCTCGACGGCGATGCCGGACGGATCGTCCAGGGTCCGTAAGCGTCGTTCGGCGACGAGCTGCTCGTCGACCGCGCCCATTCGACTCGAGAAGGTCGTGTAGACGGGTGTTCCGAGCGCGACCGCCTCGCGGTTCATCGTCCCGCCGGCCGAGACGACGAGATCGGCGAGCGCGACGAGGCTCGGGGCGTCGACCGCCCGGTCCGGCACGAGCAGGGACGGCAGCGAGGCGTCGCGGATCGACTCGCGCTGCTCCTGCGTGCGCGGGAGCACGACGGCGTGGACGGCCGGGTCGGTTCCGAGTCGCTCCAGCACACCGGCGAAGAGCGGATTCGCATGGCGGTGGTAGAGCGAGACGTCGGGCGGTGTGCGCACCACGGCGACGACGCGCGACCGATCGACTCCGAGTCGGTCGAGGACGGCCGCGTCGGGCTGGAAGCCCCGGAGGTAGTACTCCTCCTTGAGCCCCGGATAGCGTCGTACCTTGCGCGTCCTCGCACCGATCCTGTCGAGGCGGTCCTGGGGGATCACGTCGGGGACGACGACGCGTGTCGCCGCCCGGCAGCCGAGGCCATGCTGCGCCCGCGCGAACTCGTAGTCGAACGCATAGGACGACGGCACGCCGAGCGAGCGCGCGGCGAGCGGCAGCTCGTGGGAGGCGTGCGAGAGGGCGACGTCGAATCGCCTTGGTCGCGCGAAGCGCCGGAGCGCACGCAGCCGCGACGCCATCGCGGCGGCCTTCCCGGCCGCCGAGGCCCCGGCGTGGGGCGGTCCGACGACGGTGTGATCGAGCACCGCGTCCTCGAGCAGCTCGAGCGTCTGCGCGAAGTCGCGCGCGGTGATCGTCACCTCGTGCCCGCGCGCCTCGAGCAGCCCGACGAGCGGGCGAAAGAAGACCACGTGCGGCGAGTTCGTCACGTCGACCCAGACGCGCATAGGGCAGTTCTATAACATTCGCTTATGGATACGCGCCAGCTGGCCGCGTTCTGCGCCGTCGTCGAGCGGCGCTCGTTCTCCCAGGCTGCCGAGCAGCTCGGTGTCACGCAGCCGGCCGTCTCGCTCCAGGTGCGTGCGCTCGAGAAGCGGCTCGGAACCCAGCTGCTCGACCGGTCCGGCCGCCGCGTCGAACCGACTGAGGCCGGCACCCGCCTCTACCGGGGCGCCCAGCGGCTGCTCGCGCTCGAGCAGCAGATGCTCGACGACGTCGCGGCGGAGGGCAACGGAGACCTCTCCGGGTCGCTGTCGATCGGTGCGTCGACAGGCCCCGCAGCCGTGGTCGTGCCGCAGCTCCTCTGCGAGTTCCAGCGCGCCCACCGCGCCGTGCGCGTCGCGCTCGAGGTGCACGACACGCGGATGGTCGTCGAGCTCGTGGCCGAGCGACGCCTCGAGCTCGGCATCGTCGGCGCCGCGCCGCGCCACCGTGCTGTGCGCTTCGAGCCTTTCGCGTACGACGAGGTCGTCCTCGTCTGCCCGCCGCGGCACCGGTTCGCGGGGCGAGCGGTCGACGTCCACGAGCTCGCGTCGGAGTCGCTCGTCCTGATGCAGGAGGGCGCAGGCGTGCGCAGGATCGTCGAGGACGAGCTCCGCCGGCTTGGCGTACGGCTGCGCGACCTCGACTCTCGCCTCGAGCTCGGCCTCCAGGAATCGGTTCGCAGCGCAGTCCTGGCGGGCTACGGCGTCACGTTCATCTCGCGGGCCGCGGTCGAGTCCGATCTCGCCTCGGGCGCGCTCGCGGAGGCCCGCGTGGAGGGGATGGACGGGCGGCGGGAGATCTCCCTCGTCCGCGGCACGGCGCGGGTGCAGACCCGTGCCGCCGATGCCTTCGTGGAGTTCGCGCGGGACAGGATGGAGACGCTCGGCGGGCTCGGTCTCGTTCCCGCGGCGACCGGCGAATGAGCGCGGCACCGCCGACGCGGATCATCCGCTTCGGCGCCGGCTCGCTCGCGGAGCTCGAGGACGTCTGCGCCGAAGCGGGCATCGCAAGGCCGCTCCTCGTGGCCACCCGCCGGGGCGCGGCGTCGATCGCTCGTCTTCCCGTCGTCGCGACGTTCGACGGCGTCCTTCCGCACGTCCCCGTCGAGACCGTGCGCGAGGCGGCGACGCTCGCTCGCTCGGCCGGCGCCGACGGGCTCGTCGGGCTCGGCGGCGGGAGCGCGGTCGACACGTGCAAGGCCGTCGTGGCCGATTTGGCCGCCGGCGGACACGAGCCGCTCCCGCGGGTCGTGGCCGTTCCGACGACCTACGCCGGGGCCGAGTGGACCCCCTACTACGGCATGCTCCTCGCCCCGGGCCGGAAGGGCGGCGGCGTGGACGAGCACGCACGTCCGGTGGCGGCGATCTACGACCCGAAGCTGAGCGTCGGGCTGCCGCTCGAGGCGACCGTCGGTACGGCGATGAACGCCCTCGCGCACTGCGCGGAGGCCTACTACCACCCGGATCGCACCGAAAGTGCCGAGCGCCACGCGGACACCGGCACCACCGCGATCGGCTATGCGCTACCGCTCGTCGCCCGGCGGCTCGACGGCATCTACGGCCGGACACGGTTGCTCGAGGGCGCGATGCGTGCGGCACTCGCGCTCGCCGAGTCGGGGCTCTGCCTAGGGCACGCGATGGCGCAGGCGCTCGGCGGCCGCTACGGGCTGCCGCAGGGATCCACGAACGCCGTCTGCCTTCCCGCGGCGCTCCGCTTCAACGCCGCGGCGGTCCCGGACGCCGTCGCACGGTTCGCCGAGGCGCTCGGCGGTGGCGATGACGCTGCGACCCGGGTCGAGGAGCTGGCGCGGCTCGGGGGCTTCGGCCGGTTGCGCGATCTCGGCGTCCCCGAGGGCGAGCTCGACCACGTTGCGGAGGCGGTCGTCGTGCGCCGCGGCGCGCTGGAGAACCCCCGCCCCGTGACCGCCGGCGAGGTGGCCGGGCTCCTGCGCTCCGTCTGGTGAGCCGCGTCACGTGAACCGCTCGCCCTCGTCGCGGCGGTAGCCCCACCAGGCGAGTGCGAAGAACACGAGCCCCCATGCGGTCAGCGCGGCGACGTGGTGCAGCGGCACGGGGTGATCGCCGGTGGCGACCGGGTCGAGTACCTCCATCCAGCTGCGCGTCGGGAGGAGCTGCGAGGCGACGTCGACGTCGCGGGGCACGTCCTCTGTCGGACGCATCCAGAGGAAGCCGCCGACGGCGAGTGGGAGGTAGAGGAGATTTGCCATCGGAAGGGCGGCCCGAGGAGGGAGCCAGTAGCCGAACGCGATGCCGAGCAGCGCGAACGGGATGCTGCCGACGAGCAGGGCCACGCCGAGGGCAGGACGCGCCAGGGCGCCATCCGGACGTCGTACACCGCGAACGCGACGAAGGCAACGGCGGTCACGGTCGTGGTGGCAAACACGAGCGCGGAGATCACCCGGCCGGCAAGGCGGGTTGTCGGCGCCACCGGGAGCGTGCGGAGGTAGGTCTCCCACGGTGTCGCCCGATTGGTGGCGATTCCGACACCGAATTGGAAGAACGCAACGGTGAGAAGAGCCGTAGCGGCAAACCCCGCGAGCAGCCGGTCCGGCTCGCCACGTTCGAAGTGACTGCCGAACAGGAGGAGCATGACGGCGGGGAACGCCACGGTCGGGACTGAGTACCCCGTGTAGCGCGCGAGACTGACGGTTTCGGCCCGCGCGTGCGCGAGCGCGAGCCTCATTCGGAGGCTCCGGTCAGCGCGACGACCGCGTCCTCGAGGCTCACGGGCGTCACCTGGAGCTCGCGGAACTCGACCCCGGCGCGGACGAGCGCTGCGACGAAGGCGTCGGCATCGTCCACATAGATCACGTGCCGGTCGCCGTGCGAGTCGACAGATCCGACGCCGGCGAGCGGAGGGAGCGCGCCGGCACGGAGGGTCACCTTCGTGAGTCCTCCGCGCGCCTTGATCTCTGCCACGGTCCCCTCGAACACGAGCCGTCCCGCCGTGAGGAGCACGACGCGGGTCGCGATGGCCTCCGCCTCGGCGAGCTGCTGCGTCGTCAAGAGGACGGCACCACCGTCTCGTGCGAACTCCGCGAGATCGCGCAACAGCGACCGGCGAGTGCTGGCGTCCATACCGGCGGTCGGCTCATCGAGAAAGAGCAGCTACCGGGTTCCCGGCGAGCGCGAGCGCGACGGCGAGCCTGCGGCGCTGGCCGCCCGAGAGCCCGCCGGCGTGGCGGTCGGCGGCGCTCGCGAGCCCGAGCCGCTCTAGGACATCCTTCGTAGAGACCGCGTGCGCGTAGTGGGAGCGAACGAGGTCGACGGTCTCCCGCACGCGAAGGCCGGGTGGAAAGCCGACGTCCTGGAGGACGGCTCCGACGCTCCGCCGTGCAGCCGGGTCACGGGGGTCTCGGCCGAAAAGCTCGACGCGGCCGGCGTCCGGTCGACGCAACCCGAGCATGATCGCGACGGCCGTCGACTTGCCGGCGCCGTTCGGGCCGAGCAGCGCGACGATCTCACCGCTCCGCAGCTCGAGGCCCAACCCGTCGAGCGCCGTCACGGCACGGAACGACTTGGTCACGCCCTCGAGGAGAGCCAGAGGCGGCGAACCGGTCACGGTGTTCTCGCGCATCGCTCGGATACCAACGGACGGCGACTCGGATGGTACGAGGTGGGGACGCCGTTCCTAGTGTCCGAAACGGACATGTCCGGTTCGGAAACCGTGGCGACGCCGACGAGGACGTTGTAGGTCGAATGAGCCGCCACCGCGGCGAGATGCGACCCGTCGCCAGGTACACGAGACCGAACGCAGAGCCGGTCACGAGGTGCGCCCAGGCCCGCCGACCGAGGCGCGACACGTGGGCACCGGCGAAGAGCAGTGTGCTCGACGGCGAGCGCGCCGAAGGAGCCCGAGCGGGGCGCGAGCAGGCCCGAGCACGAGCGCTCGCCAGATCGCCTCCTCCTCGGCGGACTTCGCGGTCAGCACGACGCCGCGCGCAAGGAGGCGCCCGCGGGGCAGCGGCGGCGAGAGACGACGCAGGAATCCGGCGTCTGGCGAGGACGACGAACCCGGCGCCGCCGGCGAGGCAGCCCGCCGCGAGCGCCTCGGCAGGGCGTCTCGAGCGGTCGGGTCGAGCGGCGCGACAGCCGGCGCGACCTGCGTGGCCCCGATAGCCACGGCGACCCACGCGGCCAGCCGCCCGAGCGTGGCAGACCTTCATTCCGCCGCGTGCCCCACCGGCACGAGGTAGAGCGACCCCTCGTAGATGCCGTCGACTCCGATGAAATCGTCGACCTTGCGGTCGTAGAAGCCGCCGACCGGTACGGAGGCGAGGCCGAGGGCCGTCGCGGCCAGGAGCAGGTTCTGGGCGACGTGCCCGGCCTCCATGAGCGTGAAGCGGTACGCGCGCGCGCCGTACTTGAAGCGCGAGCGCCAGAACACGGCCGTTATCGCGACGACGGCCGCGCTGTCGGACAGCGACCTCGCCGTAGGGGGTCAGAGCTCGACGCCCGCGTGCGCCGTCAGGGGTCACGAGGCAGCTCCAGCCCGTGCAGGAGAGGGTCGTAGTGGTAGAGAGCGACCTCGAGACCCTCGACGCGATGGCAGACGGCGTAGAGCTCGAGTGGATACAGCGCACCGCCCGACGGAGCGACCGCGGAACGCCTGCGGTGTCCCGTCGACCGTGCCCGTGACTCCATAGGCGGTGTGGAGCAGCGTCGCGAGATCGCTCAGGGCGAGCGGGTGGGCGGCGAAGGTACGGCTGGAGCGGCGCCCGCGGACGGCGTCCTGCGAGCGTCGCCGTGCCGAGGTCCGGCGCCGGTAGGGCGACGAACGGCCGCTGCGGGTGGCGCTTGACCGAGCGGCTCGCGGTGATGCGCATCGCGGGACTCCGCTCGAGGCGCACGGCACCGACGACCTGAGGGTCGGTGATGCCCGCATAGAGCCGGGACGCCTCGTGGTAGTCCTCGGTCGGGTCCGGGTCGGGCGCGGCATCTGCGCCCGTGACGCCCGTGAGCCGGATCGTCGGCACGAGCCGGCGCTCGTCGTCCGCGCTCGACGTGGCACTCCCACCCGAGCTGTCGCCGGCGCCGCTCACGGAAACGGGTGGGGGAGCGTGTTCAGATCGGCGAGCACGAGGTCCCTGGGAGCGAGGCCCGCCTCGTGCGCAGCCGTGTAGAGACGGGCGCCGCCGAGGAACCTGGCGCGGTGCGAGACGTCGAGCGCGCAGAGCTCGGGCGCCACGACGCGCGCCACGCTCACCCCGAGCGCAGCGACGTCGGGGGACGTGACGTCCACCGCGAACGCGGAGACGCCGTGGCGCGCGAGGCGCTCGCACACTGCGTCGATCTGCGCCATGGGCGTCGAGCCTTCGAGCGGCGGGACGGCCGCGGTCGGGCGTCGCTCGATCGGACGCGTCCAGGAACGACGCGAGCTCCGCCTGCTCCGGGCGCGCGTAGAAGAGCATGTGCTCGTCGAACGTCTCGACGCGGTCGGGGTCGGGAGGGAGTCCGCGCTCGGGGAGCGCGAGGGTCTGCTGGCGAAGCCAGCGATAGACGCCGAACCCCTCTGAGACGGCCTTCAACCAGGCCTCGGCGACGGTGGCTGCGGCCCCTGCGCCGACCGCAAGCGACGCTCCGGACGTCGGGAATCCGTGCACGACTGCGATCGCGACCGGCACGCCGAGGAAGCCGCTCCCGTCGAGCACGCTGAACGGGAGCCCGGTGATCCCGAAGTACCGCTGGTCGTACGACCGGATGACGTCGTCGTCGTCCCAGTCGAGGAGCGGCAGCGAGAGGCCGGCACTTCCAGGCGAGCATGACGGCGTCGCGCTCCACCACCTCGAGCAGCGCGGCGAGGACCGCCTCGGTGAACGTCGGCGCGCAGGCGAGCCCGCTGCTCGTCGAGTACGCGATCGGGCATGTGCGCCGTCCCCGGTCGCCCGAGGTAGACGATCTCGGCCGGGAGGAACGCCGCGCTTCCGTCGTCGAGCGAGATGCCCTGGACGAACGGTCGCGGGCGTCTCCTCGCCGAACTCGACGAACGGGAACCTCGGGTCGGCCAGCTGCGTCGGGTGGAAGAGGGCGAAGCGCGCCGGGCGCACGGCAGCGTCGCCGAGTGCGGCGGCCGTCGTCGTCCGGACTCGCTCCTCGGGGACGAAGAGCGCCGAGTATCGCTCGAGCGCCTCACCGATCGCCGCAGCGCGCGCCCGGGCCGGTTCGGGGTGGGCGCCGCTCCCGAAGTCCACCGTCGCGAGACCGAGCGTTCGGCGGGCGGACGCGAGCTCGCTTGCGCAGTTCGGAAGGCACGCCTCGTCCGTCGTCGAGGTCGTGGAGAGCGTCTGCGTGACGATGCCGACGAGCGGGGACACCGCCTCCTCCAGGTTCGGCGAGCGCGTCGTCCACGCGTGTGAACGGCCCATCCGTCAGCGACGTGGTCACGCGATCGCCTCGTGCCACGGCGACGGCACGGCCCGGACGGGCGTCCCGCAGGACGCGCAGCGGGGGACGCGCAGCAGCCGATCGAACCGGAGGCGGACGATCGTGCCGCAGTCGAGCGCGTAGAACCGCCCGGGGAGGGTCGGGTCGGAGGTCGTCAGCCAGCGAACGACCAGCACCGCCGCCAGCGCAGCGGCCATCGAGACCAGGGGGGCAGGGCACGGCGCCCGCTGCGGGACCCCGTCCACCAGGTCGAAGTCCTCCTCGTAGCCGGAGGTCGCGGCACGCCGCGTCGCGAAGCACGCTCGGCACCCGGAGGCGCCGGGCAGGAAGATCGGGCCCGCGACGACGAACCGGCCGTCGTACGGGAGGACCTGCAGCCACGGGTCGCCGCACCCGAGCGCCCGCTCGTTGACGCGCCGGAGTGCGTCCGTCTCGGTGGGCTCGGGCACGGCGGTGACGAACGAGCCGTGGGGCGGCTCGGCGTCGAGGGAGAGCTGCTCCACGCGGCGGACGCCCGCGGTCGCCAGCTGGCGGGCCAGCTCCGCTGCGCACACTCCCGAGCCGAGGACGCTGACGCGCGCCGTCTCGAGCGCGGCGACCGCCGCGGACGGGGTCGTCGATCGCGTCAGCGCTGCCGCATAGGCGCCCGCCGCCGACGCGTGACCGTCGGCGTCCGGGACGGTCCGTCGACGAGCAGCCGGTTCTCGGCCAGCAGCGTCAGCGCGTTCTCGACGGCAGGCGCCACCGCGGGGCCGAGCGCGACGACGAGCTCGTCCGTCGTTCGCGAGCCGTCGAGGAGCGGCAACAGCCGCGGCAGGAGCGTGGTGACGGCGGCGCCGTCCAGCGTCACGAGCGTGCCGGCGTGCTCGATCAGCACGCGTCCCTCGTCGTGCACGAGGCGGCACCAGGGTGCGACCGCCGGGCGTGCCGGGACGCCGGTGCCGAGTGAAGGGCTCGGAGTCACCAGCAGAGGGTGGTGCAGGTGCAGCAGACGATGAACGTGCAGCAGAGACCGCCGCCGCAGGAGCACGGCTCGTCGGCGACGGCCGCGTACGTCGCCGCGCCGTACCCCCGCACGTTGGCGGAGAGGTCGAGCATCTCCTCGGTGAGCTCGTCGAACATGAGATACCCCTTTCGGTCGAAGACGATGACTGTTGCCACGATTGCGAATCGCGGCGCGCGGCACCAGATGGCGTTCGTCGCGAAAGAGCGCCGATCGATCCACAGCCCGCAGGCGCGCTCTGGGCTGCGGCGCCGGGCGCCGCGCCTACACTCCGGGTCGTGCCGGTGCGTGCTCCCCGCATCCTCGCCGTGGCCTCTGCCGTGGATCTCGACTTTCGGTACGGCTGCACTCCGGCCTGGTGGCAGCTCTGGAAGGGGCTGTACGAGGCGGGAGCCGACCTCGTCGTGACGCCGTACCGCGGGCGCCCCGTCGAGTCGCCGTGGTGGCGAACGGCGTCGAATCCGACGTACCGCGAGGGCGAGAGCTACGCGGCGCTCCGCGGCGGGATCGCCCGCCTCAAGGGCGACCGGTACCTGCGCCGCGTCGAGGAGAGCCCCGAGGACAGCGCGTTCGACAAGCTGACGCGCGAGACGATCTGGAAGGTCGTCACCCCGCGCTGGCGCCGCCACCTCGACCGGCTCGTCGAGCGCGAGCGCCCCGACGCGGTGCTCGTCTTCACCGTGCCGATGGCGCACTTCCGCGGGATCCCGGCCTATCTCCGCGAGCGCCACGGCGTTCCCGTCGTGTTCTACGACGGCGACGTGCCCATGAGCCTGCCCGAGTTCGGCGGCATGGACACGGGGTTCAACTACTACCACGGCGCCGATCCGTCGGAGTACGACCTCGTGCTCTCGAACTCCGAGGGTGGGCTCGAACGGCTGCTCGAGCTCGGCGCACGGCGGGCGGAGGCCGTGCTCTGGGCGGCAGACCCCGAGTTCTTCCGCCCACTCCCCGTGGAGAAGGACTGCGACGTCTTCTTCTACGGCTACGGCGACAAGTTCCGGCGCGAGTGGATGGCGGCCCTGGTCGGCGAGCCGAGCAGACGCGATCCCCGCATCGACTTCGCGCTCGGCGGACGCGACTTCCAGGGCGACGTCGGCCGCGCGCGCGAGATCGGCGACGTGCCGTTCAACGTCTTCGCGCGGGCGATCTCGGCCGCCCGCGTGAACCTCAACCTGACCCGCCGCGCGCACGCGACCGTCGACGGCTCGTCGACGTGCCGGCCGTTCGAGCTCGCCTCGGCGGGCGCGGCGATCGTGTCGAACCCGCACGCGGGGCTCGAGCGCTGGTTCGAGCCGGGGAGCGAGCTGCTCGTGGTCGAGGACGCGGACGGCGCGCTCGAGGCGTATCGGGCGCTCCTCGACGATCCCGCCGAAGCGGAGGCGATGGGCGCGCGTGCGCGCGAGCGCGTCCTCGACGAGCACACGTACGCCCACCGCGCGCGCCAGGTGCTGCGGCTGCTCGACCTCGAGGCGGCGGTGCACGTATGACACCTCGGCCCGTCGCCGTCGTGCCCGCGTTCGACGAGGAGGCGGCGATCGGCGCCGTCGTCCTCGAGATCGCCGAGTTCGACCCGGCGATCGACGTGGTCGTCGTCGACGACGGCTCGTCGGACGCCACCGCGGCCGCCGCGGCGCGTGCCGGCGCGACCGTCGTCCGCCTTCCGTTCAATCTCGGGATCGGCGCAGCGGTCCAGACGGGGTTCCGCTGGGCGCTCGAGCGGGACTACGACGTCGCCGTCCGGCTCGACGGCGACGGCCAGCACGACGCCGCGGAGCTGCCGAAGCTGCTCGCGCCGCTCGAGCGCGGCGAGGCGGACGTCGTCACCGGGTCGCGCTTCCTGCGAGGGCGAGGACGGCTACCGGCCGCCGCTCCGGCGGCGCTCGGGCATCACGTGGTTCGCGCGCCTGGTCTCGCTCCTCTCCGGCCAGCGGGTGACCGACACGACGTCGGGCTTCCAGGCGATGAACCGGAAGGGGATCGAGCTCTTCGCGCGCGACTACCCGAGCGACTATCCCGAGGTCGAGGCGACCGTCCTCGTGCTCAAGCACCGGCTCCGGCTCGTCGAGGTGCCGGTCAGCATGCGCGAGCGAGAGCACGGCTCGTCCTCGATCACGTTCCTGCGCTCGATCTACTACGCGATCAAGGTGACGCTCGCGCTGTTCGTCGCGATGGGCAGGCGATATGCCGTCCCCTCGGAGGGAGCGCAGCCGTGACGCCGGTACGGATCTCGATCGCCGCGGCGATCGGCTCCGTGATCCTGATCCTGATCGTGCTCGAGCTGATCCGTGGGCGGCGCCTCAAGGAGCGCTACGCCCTGCTCTGGCTCGTGACCGGGCTCGTGCTCCTCGTCCTCTCGGCCTGGCGCGGCGGGCTCAACACGATCGCCGGCTGGCTCGGCGTGTCGGGCTACCCGCCTGCGATCCTGTTCGCCGCGGCGATCATGTTCGTGATCGCCGTCCTGCTCCACTACTCGACGGTGCTGTCGAAGCTGACGGACGACAACGTGCTGCTCGCCCAGGAGGTCGCCCTCCTCCGGGCGCGGCTCGACGCGCTCGAGGGCGCGTCGGCGACGGAGGTTAGCCCAGGACGCCGGTGGAGCGGCAGGCGGGCTGATCGCGAAGACGTCGCCGCGCGTGTCGTCGTCGAGCCAGTTCGCCGCGACGCCGACCCGGTAGATCGCGTCCGGGGGCGGATCGCGATCGACGAAGGTGTGGTCGCGCGTGGTGACGAGCGTCTCGGCGCGAAGGTCGCAGCGGTCACTCCCTCGAGCCTCGCAGACCATGTCGGAGAAGCCGCGCGAGGGCGAGCTCCGATAGACGCGGTAGAAGGTGCGGGCACGCGTGGTCGAGTCGGTCCAGCGGAGGACGTTGGCGTCACCGACGCGGCGGACGGTGAGCGAGACGACGTCCGGGTCCACCGGAACGCCGATCTCGTCCACGACGAGCTCGGGGATGACGTAGCCAGGCCCGACCGGGTTCTCCTGGACGCGGAACTGG
The DNA here is from genome assembly GCA_963845965.1 of uncultured Actinomycetes bacterium. Taxonomy (GTDB): domain Bacteria; phylum Actinomycetota; class Thermoleophilia; order Gaiellales; family Gaiellaceae; genus Gaiella. The sequence continues at coordinate 133,884 of CAWJUF010000005.1, forward strand.
GACGCGAGCAGGAGGACTGCGAGAGGGACGACGGCGAGGAACCCGACGACGCCGACCGTGGGGTAGAGGCCCGGCCGGCGGCCGGGGTCGGGCGCGAGCCGCGGCCCCATCCGGTCGACGAAGGTCGGGACGAGCAGGGGGACCGCGGCGGCGAGCAGGACGAACGCGGGGAGCGCGGGCATGATGAGCCGCCAGAAGCTTCCGGACTCGACGGTCGCGACGTCGGCGGCGCCCTTGACGACGACGTACCCGAGGAGCCAGGTCAGGAAGAGACCGGCAGCCGGGACCGACCGGCGCGCGACGGCGATAGCCCCGGCGAGGGGCAGGAACTGCAGGACACGCGCGCTCCAGGTGAACTCGCGGAGGTTCGACATGTTCTCGCGCCACGTATCGAGGTCGAGGCGGACGGTGCGGTCGAGCCAGCTCGTGGCGGACACCATGACCGGGTCGCCGAGCCCCGCGGCGAGCCGGGTCGCCTCGCTCTGCGCGAAGAGCGGCACCTCACCGAGGCCCTGCGACTTCCAGATCGTGAGCGCCAGCAGCGCGGGAGCGAGCGAGGCGACGAAGAGTGGCAGATGCGCCCACCGGCGGGCGAGGGCGAGCGCCACGAGCGGACCGCCGAGGAAGAGCGCGTTGGCGGGCTTCAGCGCGAGCGCGACGCCCGCGAACGTCCCCGCGAGCACCGCCTCGCGGTAGGCGGCCGGCGCGAAGCGCGCGGACGGTGAACGCGACCGAGACGAGCACGGCGACGACCGACGGGAAAGTCCGCCTGCTGGGTCAGCCCGAGCGCCTGCGGCAGGAACTGGTCGACCCACGAGTCGTGGTAGCGCTGGACGAAGTAGGGGATCGCGACGAACGGTGCGACCGCGAACGCCGCCGCGCACCAGACGCCGGCGAGCCGGCCCGCGAGGCGGGCGCCGATGTCGTAGACCGCAAGCGTCGCGACCGGCGCCGAGCACGCCGACCTGCAAGCCGGTCGTCAGCGGGAGGAGCTGTACCGAGCTCGAGCCCGTGATCCACGTCAGCGGCGCGAGGAGCATCGGCCAGCCATGTCCGGTAAGGGCGTAGCCGATCATCCCCTTCCCGAGCAGCCATCCCGAGGTGACGAGCCAGATCTGGTCGCCGCCCTGGTAGGTCAGCCAGCCGTTGCGAGTCGACCGAGAAGAAGAGCGCGACCGTGGCGACGATCTGGAAGGCGAGAATCGCCGCCAAGCGCCACGACCACGTGCCGCGCGACCGCATCGGCCGGCGCGGCCGAGCCATGCGAACGCGGTGGTGGGGCGGGTCGCCGCCGCCGTGGCGCTCACGCTCTCGTGGATCTCCCGGTACCAGGCGACCGTCCGGGCGAGCCCCTCCTCCAGCGGGACCGCGGCCGTGAACCCGAACAGCTCCTCGGCGCGCGTCGTGTCGAGCCGGCGGCGCGGCTGCCCGTTCGGCTTCGAGGTGTCCCAGCGGATCGTCCCCTCGAACCCGGTCGCGTCGCGCACGAGCTCGCGCGAGGTCGCCGATCGCGATCTCCTCGCCGGTGCCGAGGTTGACGGGGTCGGCGCCGTCGTAGCGCTCCGCGGCGAGCGCGAGACCCTCCACGCAGTCGTCCACGTAGAGGAACTCGCGCGTCGGCGTGCCGTCCCCCCAGAGCACGATCTCCCGGCTCGCCTCGCTCCCGCGCCTCGACCATCTTGCGGATCAGCGCGGGGATCACGTGCGAGGTCTCGAGGTCGAAATTGTCGCCCGGGCCGTACAGGTTGACGGGGAGCAGGAAGATCGCGTTCGTCCCGTACTGCTCGCGATATGCCTGCGCGCCGACGAGGATCGCCTTCTTCGCGACGCCGTAGGGCGCGTTCGTCTCCTCCGGATAGCCGTTCCAGAGGTCCTCCTCGTGGAACGGGACGGGCGCGAACTTCGGGTAGGCGCAGATCGTCCCCGCGATCACGAGCTTTCGTGTCGCGTGGATCCGCGCCTGCTCGAGCACGTGCGCGCCCATCATCAGGTTCGCGTACCAGTAGCGTCCGGGGTTGGCGCGGTTCGCCCCGATCCCCCCGACCTCGGCCGCGAGGTGGAAGACGAGCTCGGGCCGCGTCTCGTCGAAGAGCCGCGCGGTGTCCTCCATCGACGTCAGGTCGTGGTCGCGACCGGCGCGCGACGGCGACGTCGTGGCCCTCGCTGCGCGAGGCGCTCGACGAGGCGCGAGCCGAGGAACCCGCCGCCGCCGGTGACGAGAACGCGCACCGGCGAAAGTTAGATGATTGATTCCGAAGAGGCGCGAACCGGATGACGCCCCCGACACGTCGCATGGCGTCCCGTCCGCACCCGGCCCGTACCTTTGGGTACGAGCCGGGCACGGCCGAGCCGCCCTGCTCGGTCGGTGACGCCCCCGGACGTCACGCCTCTTCGGAATCAATCATCTAGCGCGGGACGACGTCGAGCAGGAGGAAGGCCGTCAGGGCGACGGCGAGCACCCAAGCCAGCGTGTCCTCCTCGGTCGCGGAGAGCGAGACTCCCCAGCTCGCGTACCACGGGTTGAGCCAGCCCTGGCCGAGCGCGGCGACCGAGCCCGAGACACCGAGCCGGCGGCGGCCTCGCCACGCCTCGAGCGCGAGCCATGCGAAGGCGGCGAGCGTCGCGAGGCCGATCGTCACGAGGATCTCCCGGTGGCCGAGGCCCAGGTCGCCGAGCCACTTCGAGAGCCCGATCGAGCCGGTCCGCCGCGCCTGGCTCGAGAGGCCGCCGAACGCCTCGAGCCACGTGGTGCCGTAGCGCGCGGTGGCGCCTGCGACGAGGCGCGACAGCCTCCGCCGCGAGGCCGACGAGGCCGAGCGGCTCGCGCCGGCGCACCCGGTCGATCGCCCAGAGGGCGAGGAAGGCGACGGCGACCCACTTCAGGCCGATCGCCCCGATCCAGGCGACTCCCGCGAGGTTCGGCCGCCCGCGAGCGGCGAGCGCGAGCGCGCCGACGACGAGGAGCATCATCACCGCGTCGTTGTGGCCGCCTCCGCCGAAGTGGAGCGCGAGCAGGGGGTTCCAGCCCACGAACGCCGCGGCGAAGGCGGGGCGGGCGGCGAGCGACGCCGCGAGCACGGCGGTGCCGAGCACCGCGAGTGCGGCGACGAGCCGGAAGAGCCAGGCCGCGCGCGCGGGATCCTCGCCCGCGACGCGCGCGTGCAGCTCGGAGCCGATCGTGAACAGCGGGCCGTAGAGCGAGGTCGTGTCGCGCCACGAGCTTCCCATCGCCGCGTAGGCGACGTCCCCCGGGTACGTGCTCGGAGGATCGCCGTAGGGATTGCCGCCCTCCACGGCGCCGACGCGGCCGTACATCCAGTACGTCCACGTGTCCGTGGAGAGCAGGGTCGGGCCGGCGAGCGGTGTGAGCTGGACGGCGGCGGCGACCGCGATCACCGCGAGCGACGGGCACAGCACGGCGACGCAGGGCGACGATGCCGCAGACGTAGCCGGCGAACGCGAGCGCGACGCCCCCGGCGAGGGCGGCGCCCCAGCGCCCGGGCGCGTCGATGGGCGAGCTCGCAGGCAGCGCCGCTTCGTGGGCCGCCGCGACGACGAGCGCGATGCCCTGACGACGGACGCCGCGGCGGCGAGCGGCCGGCCACGCCCGGATCGCGGGCGGCGCCCGGAGGATCGGAGGCTCGAGAACGAGCCGCGCCCGCCGGTGTGACGGGGGAGACATCTGCCGCAGGGATGTCGGTGCGTCATGGAGTCCGGCTGACGCGGGCCGTAGGCTTCGCGTCGGTGCGGAAGCCTACAACTCGGACCGGACTCGGGTCGCTCGCGACGGGCGCCGTCACGGCGCTCGGGATCGCGGTGCAGACGGGGCTCGCCGCGGTCGTCGGCGTCGTCATCGCGCGCAAGCTCGGGCGGACCGCCGAGACGGACGGGTTCTTCGCGGCGTACGGCGTGTTCATCGTCCTCGCGCTCGCCGCGACCGCCGTCCGCGTGACCGTGCTGCCTCCGCTCGCCCGGGCGCGCGAGGCCCGGCGGCTGTCCTCGGAGACGGCCGCGTACGCGGTCGCCGTCGGCATCGTGTCGGTCCCCTCCTCCTGGTGACGGTGGTGGCGGCGCGGCCGATCGCCGAGCTGCTGACCGGGTTCGGGCCGGAGGCTGCGGTCGACGCCGCTGCGGCGGCGCTGCCGTGGATGGTCGTCGCGGGCCTGGGTCAGTTCACTGCGGGGCTCCTGGCGAGCACGCTCGCCGCGCTCGACGACTACGTCGTCCCCGCGCTCGCCTTCATCTCCGGGAGCCTCGCGGGGCTCGTCCTCCTCCTCGTGCGCATCGACGAGAACGGCACCGAAGCCGTCGCCTGGGGGATGGCGCTGAACGCGGTGCTCGCGACGACGCTCATGGCGGTCTGGCTCTGGACGCGGGCGCGTCGCGAGCGGGTGCCTGCGGGAGCGGCCCGGGTAGACCTGCGGGGGTCGGGGCGCCGGCTGCGCGAGCTCGGCTCCGGAGCGTCGCTGCCGTTCGCCCTGCAGGCGATCTACCTCGTGTGCCTGCCGATCGCCGCGCGCGAGGGCGTCGGCTCGGTGACGAGCTTCGGCTACGCGTACCTGATCGCGGCCGCCGTCGTCGGCATCAGCGCCTCGTCGCTCGGGCTGGTCACCGCCGTGCCGCTGACCCGGATGGGCCTGGAGCCTCGGCGCGTCGCGCGCCACGTCGAGGCGTCGGCCTGGCCCGCGCTGCTCCTCGTGGCCGCGACCGCCGGGATCTTCGCGGTCGCCGGCGCCGAGATCGCGGGACGGGTCCTCGGCGCCGCCTACGGCGACGACGTCGGGACCCAGATCGGCCGCCTCGTCGTCGCGATGGCGCCGTACATGGTGGCGTCGGTCGCGCTGTCGGTCACCTTCCCGCTGGTGTTCGTCGCGGGTCGAGGGAGCCGGTTGCCCGTGATCGGGCTCGTCGTGCTGGCGATCCACGTGCCCGTGGCGCTCGCCGGTCAGGCGGTCGCGGGGCTCGACGGCCTCGCGCTCGCGCTCGCGGTCTCGACGGCGCTCGCGTTCGCCTGGATGCTGACGCTTCTCCACGCTGCCCGCTCGACGACGGAGCGGCTCGCGGTCGCGGTCGCCGTCGTGGCGGGTTGCGCGCTCTGCGGGTTCGTGCCGGCCGGCGTGCTGCTCGGGCCCGGCGCCGGCGGTGGTGGTCGGCCTCGTCACTCGCGACCGGTGCGCTCGCGCTCGTTCGCCCGGTCGGGCTGCGCTCCGCGTGGCACTACCTGCGAGAGCTCGCGTGAGCCCGCCGGTGACGGCCGTCGTGCTGTCGTGGAACGGGCGCGAGGACACGCTCTCGTGCCTTCGCTCGCTCGCCGCGGCGACCTACCCGCGCCTCGAGGTCGTCGTCGTCGACAACGGCTCGAGCGACGGAAGCGCCGATGCCGTGGCCAGGGAGCATCCCGGCGTCGTGCTCGTCCGGCTGGACACGAATCGCGGGTTTGCCGGGGGCATGAACACCGGGATCGCCGAGGCCCTCTCGCGGCGGCGCGGAGCACGTGATGCTCCTCAACAACGACACCGATCGATCGAGCCGGGGTTCCTCGAGCCGCTGGTCGAAGCGCTCGAGCGTGGCGAGGACGCGTCCGCGTCCTGCTCGCAGATCGTGTTCCTCGACGACCCGGGCACGATCTGGTACGCGGGAGCCGCCTTCCGGCCGGGACGAGGTCATCACGGCACCAACCGCGGATACGGGCAGCCACGGCTTCCGGAGACGACCCGTCCGTTTCGCACCGAGCGCGCGTGCGGCGGTGCGATGCTCGATCTCCTCGGAGGCGCTTGTCGAGGTCGGGAGCTTCGACGAGTCGCTCTTCGCGTACGCCGAGGACACGGACTGGTCGCTTCGCTCCGCGCGCGCCGGGCGCCGGATCCTGGTCGTTCCGGCGAGTGTCGTACGGCATGCCGTCTCCGCCTCGTCCGGCGGGGCGTCGTCGCCGGACACGCTCTACTACGGCCTTCGCAACGGGCTCGTGGTCTCCGAGCGCTGGGCGCCGCTCGGCCCGGCGCGAACGTGGCTGCGTCGCGTCGAGGCCGTCGCCGCGCATCTCGCGCAGGCGCTGCGGTCGGATCGGCGAGGGGCGGGCGCACGAGCCGTCCGCGACGGCTGGCGCGACTTCCGCGCAGGGCGTCTCGGCCCTCGGCCACGGGCGTAGGATCCCGCGATGCGCGGATGGTTCGAGCCCTACCGGGTCAGCGTCGGCCTCGGGATCCGGCAGCTCGCACGGCGCCGGTATCTCCGCGAGGCGGTCATCCGCCTGGTCGTGCCGATGGATCCGAGCCGCTACCTCGAGCTTCCGTGGGCGGTTCGGAACCTTGGCGCACGCCCTGGGGAGAGCGTGATCGACCTCGCGAGCCCGAAGCTCCTCTGTGTCGTGCTCGCCCGTCACGGCGCTCGCGTGACGTCGATCGATCAGCTCCCGGAGGAGATCGAGAAATGGAGGAGCATCGCGCGCGACGAGCCGAGCCTTGAGCTTCGGGTCGCCGACGGCCGCCGCTTGCCGTTCGACGATGCGACGTTCGACCATGCGACGAGCGTCTCCGTGCTGGAGCACGTCGGAGGAGAGGGTGGCGACGCGGCAGCTCTCGCCGAGCTCGTCCGCTGCGTGCGACCCGGCGGCCGAATCGCCATCACGCTGCCCTACGCCCGCGACGCGCGGGTGGAGTACCGCTCGACGTCGGCCTACGTCGACGAGGGCGACCGGAACACGGCGGGTCGCGCCTTCTTCCAGCGCTGGTACGACGCCGCCGCGATCGACGATCTCGTCGCCGCCGTTCCGGCCGTGGACGTCGTCGAGCGTGACGTCGTGCGGCTCTCGCCGAATCTCAACGCGGCGTACGCGAGGACCTTTCCGCTCCTCGTTCCGCTCGGGCCCGTCTACGGCCTGCTCGCGCGCGAGCGCGTCGGGGACGGAGGCGACGTCGTCCGCCTGATCCTGCGTCGCCGCTGAGCGCATGCGAGCGCCCTGGGGGTCTCGCGTCCCGTCGTTCCGAGCATCGTCTAGCCTGCACCCGTGCGAGACGCCGTCAAGCGTGCGGTCGCCTGGGGAGCGCGGACGACCCCCGGCAAGCACGTCGTGCACGCTGCAACCCGCGCGGACGTGACCGCCGAGCGGTTTCCGGAGGTGCGCGACTGGCCGGACTCGGTTGACGGCTTCGAGGATCTCGTCTTCCTGTTCACGAGCAGCCAGCTGAACCACGGTGTCGCGTCGCTCCGGTTCGACGAGGCGGCGCTGCTGTTTCGGCTCGTGCGCCGACTCGGCGCACCGCGGATCGTGGAGATCGGCCGCTTCAAGGGAGGCAGTACCGTCGTGATGGCGGCTGCCATGGCGCCGTCGGGGCACCTCCTGTCGCTCGATCTGCTCGTGCCGCAGCCCGGTGACGTGGACGGCGCCCAGCTCGATCGGGAGCTCGCGGACACGCTCGAGCGTCTGGCGCTCTCGAGTCGCGTGGAGCTGCGGGTCGCGGACTCGCGTGCGGTGGAGCTTCCAGAGCCCGGGCTCGACCTGCTCTTCGTCGACGGCGACCATTCGTACGAGGGCGCGTCCGCCGACCTGCGGCGGTGGACGCCGCTGCTCCGTCACGGCGGTCACGTCGTCGTCCACGACGCGGTCGACACGGCCGGCTACGGCACGGCCTACCCGGGCGTCGGGCGGGCCTTCCGCGAGCTGGTCGCCGCCGGAGGGTTCGAGCGGCTGCCCGACGTGGGCACGATGGCCCACGCCGTACGGTCGGCACAGTGAGCGGACGCCGGCGCGCTCTGATCACCGGCGTGGGCGGCCAGGACGGCTCGCTTCTCGCCGCGCTCTTGCTCGAGCAGGGGTATTCGGTGGCAGGGGTCGTCCGGCGGGAGCCGGCCGCGTACGCCGAGGCGCTCGCTCCGCTCGAGGGCCGGATCGAGCTCGTGGGGGCCGACCTGCTCGCCAGCACCTCGCTCGTCCAGGCGCTCCAGGCGATACGGCCGACCGAGGTCTACAACCTTGCGGCGCCGTCGTTCGTCCCGCGCTCGTGGGACGAGCCGGTCCGGACGGCGGAGTTCGCCGCCGTCGGCGCGACGGCGATGCTCGAGGCGATCCGCGAAGTCGACCCCGCCATCCGCTTCTACCAGGCCTCTTCGAGCGAGATCTTCGGCGAGCCACGCGAGACGCCGCAAACCGAGGACACGGCGCCGAGCCCCTTGACCCCGTACGGCGTCGCGAAGACCTACGCACATTTCATCGCGTCGAGCTACCGCCGCCGCTACGGCATGTTCACGTGCTGCGGGATTCTCTACAACCACGAGTCGCCGCTGCGTCCCGTCGACTTCCTGCCCCGCAAGGTCGCGCGCGCCGCTGCCGCGATCTCGCTCGGGCTCGAGCGGGAGCTCGTGCTCGGGGATCTCTCCTCGCGCCGGGACTGGGGGTACGCGGGCGACTACGTGCGCGCGATGTGGCTCATGCTCCAGCACGACGAGCCCGGCGACTACGTCGTCGCGACGGGCGTGTCGCACTCGGTGGAGGAGCTCGTCGCGTGCGCCTTCGACGCCGTGTCGCTCGACTGGCGTGACCACGTGCGCAGCGATCCCTCCCTGTTTCGCGGCTCGGCGGAGCTCCACGACCTCGTCGGGGACGCCGACAAGGCGCGCCGCGTGCTCGGGTGGGAGGCGGAGGTGCGCCTGGACGAGCTGATGCGGATGATGGTCGAGGCCGACCGCGAGCGGCTTCAGTCGGACGCGGCCGCCTCGTAGACAACGTCGTGGGCGCGGGCCGTCGCCTCCCAGGTGAAGGCCGCCGCGCGCGCGAGCCCGAGTCGCGCAAGCTCGTCGGCGCGGTCGAGCGCCTCCGAGATCCCTGCCGCGATCGACTCCGGTTCGCGGGGGTCGAAGAGGACGGACGCGTCGCCGACCACCTCGGGCAGCGAGCCCGCGCTCGCCGCTGCGACCGGGCAGCCGCAGGCCATGGCCTCGACCGGGGGAAGGCCGAACCCCTCGTAGAGGCTCGGGAAGACGAGCGCGGAGGCGCGCCGGTAGAGCGAGACGAGCTCGTCCGGCGACACGTCGCCGCGGGTCTCGACCCGGTCCGGCAGGCCGGCGGGATCGTGGCCGAAGCCGGTGAGCACGAGCGCGAGGTCGGGGCGCTCGGCACGCACCCGGGCGAACGCGTCGAAGAGCCGCGCGTGGTTCTTGTGCGGCCAGGGCCGGGCCGGGTAGAGGACGAAGGGCTCGCGCGCGACCGTAGGGTCGGGTGCGAAGCGCTCGTGGTCGACGCCGAGATGGATCGCGTGCACGTGCTCGGGATCGAGCCCCAGCCGCTCGACGACGCGGCCCCTGACCCACTCGCTGATGACGACCACGCGACCGGCGTGTCGGGCGGCGCGATCGTAGGCGAGGCGGCGGAAGAGCCGCTCCCCGCGCGGAAAGAGCTCGGGCAGGTCGAGGTGCTGGACGTCGAGGAGGGTCAGCACGGTCGGCCTCCGCGCGGACGGCACGGGGACCGTGAGCGGGTAGTGGACGACGTCGGCACGCTCGAGGTACCGCGCCGGCGCTCCCGGTCGCAGCCACGCGCGCCCCATCGCGCGGAGCCGCCCCGGTGTCGTCGTCGAGGCGCGGTAGCCCGCGGCGACGACGGACGAGAGCCCGTCGCCCGCGTCAGGTGCGAGGGTCGGGACGAGCGCCTGGTACTCGTGCGCCCCGACCCGGGCGAGCGCGCGGCAGAGCTCGCGTGCGTACGTCTCGCTGCCCCCCGAGATACCCGGGACGAGCGTGAGCAAGCTGAGCGCGACGCGGGTCACGTGCGGGGCTCCAGCCGCAGGAAGGTGCCGGCCACGATCGCCGCGCTCCCGACGACGACGAGGAGCGCCCACTTCGAGTGCGATGCGACTCCCGGAATCGCGAGGACGCCGAGCACGGCCGCGCCGGCCGCCGCGCGGATCCCGTAACGACGCAGGGCGACCCAGGAGGCGACGGCGACGAGGAGCAACGCGACGACCGCGGCAAGGCCCGTCGACTGCCCGACGGCGCGGTCGAGCTCGAGCAGCTCCGGGCCCGAGGCGGCGAGGACGACCCACAGGAACGCCGCGCCGAGCGCGAGTCCCGCGTCCCGCTGCTCGAACCGCACCCGTGGGAGCGTCCAGGCTGCGAGCACGACGGCCACGACGATCGCCGCGAGCACCGGGACGATCGCCTCCCAGCCGTTCCCGCGACCCGTGCGCGTGACGACCGTCTCCGCGAAGTCGGCTGCGCGCCACCGCTCCAGCCAGAGCCCTGCCCCCTTGCCCGGCTCCGCGAGAGGCTCGGCGAGCGTGGCGCCCACCATCGCGACGACCGACGGCGCGGCCAGCGCGACTGTCGTCAGCGGCATCGCGCGGAGCGCCGCAGCGATGCCGAGCGCGAGGAACGGAAGGGCGGGAATCAGGAACCGCGGCCCCGGGACCCAGCCGCCGAACGGCAGGAAGTAGGCGCTGTTGTAGAGGAGAAACGCGCCGCACACCGCGAGCGCGAGGTGCGCCTCGCGCCTCGCGGGCCCGCGACGCAGCGCCAGGAGGCCGCCCACGCCCGCCAGGGCCAGCGGAGTGAGGACGAGCAACCCCTTGTCCGAGGCGAGGAGCTCTGCCGCCGAGCGCACGCTCGGCACGGTCAAGCCGAAGAGCCCTTCGTCGTTCGCGCCGATCACGTCGTGGCCGCTCTCGCCCGGCTGGATGACGGCGTTCTCGTACGAGAGGTCGAACGGGGAGCCGAACGCCCAGGTGTTGAACGCGACCAGCGGGACGATCCCCGCGGCAAGGCCGAGGCCGTAGGGGACGAGACGCGCGCGAGCGAAGCCGAGGTAGACGGCGAGCGCGACCGCGAGGATCGCGAGCGGGAACTCGACCACCACGGCGACGCCCACCAGCGCACCGGCGGCGGCGGGGACTGCCGGCCCACCGCCGCGACGGCGGTGGTGAAGCAGGAGGCAGAACGACGCCATGCCGAGAGTCGCCGAGAGCACGTGCGCGAAGAAGAGCGTCGAGAACGGCAGCATGAGCGTCCCGAGCCCCAGAAGGACCGCCGCCGCGGTGCCGTAGCCGGGGACGAGGAGCTCCGCGGCGAAGCGGACGAGGAGCAGGAGCAGGAGCGCCGTGAGCGTCGCCCCCCACAGGCTCACCTGCCAGGTCGCGGTGCGTGGGAGAGCAAGCATCCCTTCGGGATACGCGAGCCCAGAGGCGCGTGGCTCGGCGTCCAGCCCGACGATCCGGAGCGCCGCGTACCACGGCTCGGTCAGCAGAGCGAGGCCGGGCGCCTTCGCGGCGTAGTAGTGCCCGTCGATGTACGCGGTGTCGCAGGTCTCGCCGGCGTACCGGTCGATCTTCGGCGTTCCGTCGTGCAACGCCTTGACGAGCGCGAAGTGGGCCGTCTGATTGCAGCCCGTCGGCTGAAGAACGAGCGCGGCCGCCACGACGACGAGGCAGATCGCGCCATACTCCGCAGCTCGGCGTCGACGGTGGCCCCGGCCCACGCAATGACCCTACGCCACGGCCTCGGCGGCGGACGCCGGGGCTACACTTCGCCGGTGCCGGACGAGGCGACGGACAACGGGTTTCCGTCGACCGACGAGGTCGACGTCGACGAGCTGTTCGCGGCGCTCAAGGAGGAGATCCGGCGCTCCGGCGCCGATCCCGGAGCGTCGGGAGACCCCGATGACAGGCATGCTGCGCGCGCCGAGGCGGAGCGGCTCTGGCCCGTGTCCGCCGACCGGCCGCTGCGCCTGCGGCCCGGGTTCCGCGGCGGCCTCGGGACGCCGGTCAAGGCGGTGCTCCGCAAGATGATGCGCTGGTACGTCGAGCCGCTCGCCTACGACCAGCGCTCCTTCAACGCCGCGGCGCTGCGCCTGGTCGACGACCTCGAGCAACGGGTTGCGCACCTCGAATCGGAGCTGGCGCGGCTCCGCTCCGCGGATCCGCGCTAGACCCAGCGCATGCGCATCGCCGTCCTCCGGCCCCAGGTGCCCTTCGCCAGAGGGGGCGCCGAGATCTTCACCGACGAGCTCGTCGCCGAGCTTCGAGCCCGCGGGCACGAGGCGGACCTCGTCTCGGTGCCGTTCAAGTGGTACCCGGGAGTGCGGGTGCTGACGCAGGCGTTCCTCTGGCGGATGCTCGACCTCGAGGAGGTGGACGGACGCCCGATCGACGTCGTCGTCGCGACGAAGTTCCCGTCCTACGTCGTCCGGCACCACGAGAAGCGCGTCTGGCTCGTGCATCAGTTCCGCCAGGCCTACGAGCTCGACGGGACCACGCTCGGGCAGTTCGGGGCGTCGCCCGAGGAGCGGGCGCTCCGCCGGCAGGTGCAGGAGCTCGATCGTCGCGCGCTCGGCGAGGCGACGCGTCTCTTCGCGACGTCGGCGAACGTCGCGGGACGCCTCGAGCGGTCGACGGGCCTCGTCGCCGAGGTCCTCCCGCATCCCCCGCAGGGGCTCCCATACCACTCGTCGCCGTCGCACGGGTTCGTGCTCTCCGCGAGCAGGCTCGACCGCGCCAAGCGGATCGACCTGCTGCTCGAGGCCGCGGCGCTCGAGCAGGGCTTCGACGTCGTCATCGCTTCGGATGGCCCCGACCGCGAGCGGCTGGAGGCGATCGCCCGCACGCACGGGCTGGACGGCCGCGTGCGCTTCGAGGGCCGCGTCGACGCCGACCGGCTCGCGGAGCTCTACGCGACCTGCTCGTCGGTCTACTACGCGCCGGTCGACGAGGACTTCGGCATGGGTCCGTACGAGGCGTTCCTGTCCGGCAAGCCCGTGATCACGACGACCGACGCGGGCGGCCCGCTCGACGTCGTCTCGGACCGCCGGACCGGGCTCGTCGTCCGGCCCGACGCGGCCGAGATCGGGAGGGCGGCGGCCTGGCTCCGCGCCCACGAGGACGAGGCGTCGGCGTTCGGGACGGCGGGGAAGACGCTCGCCGACGAGGTGACGTGGGACGGCGCGATCGCGAGGCTCTTGTCGTGAGGGTCGGGTACTTCTCGCCGATGCCCCCGGAGGCGTCCGGGATCGCCGACTACTCCGCGCTCCTCCTACCGGCCCTCCGAGAGCGCGTCGACGTGAACGTGGTGAAGCGCGGGGCGAAGCGCCCACCACGCGGCGTCGACCTTTCCGTCTACCACATAGGCAACAACCCCGAAGCGCATGGCTGGATCCTGGATGCGCTGCGGCGCGAGCCGGGAGCCGTCGTCCTGCACGACTTCGTCCTGCACCACCTCGTCGCCGGCGTCACGATCGGCAGGCGGGACGGGCACGGCTATCTCGACGCGATGGAGCGGGGACACGGCGTCGTGGGCCGGCTGCTGGCACACGGTGTCCTCGACAAGCGGCTGCCGCCGCTCTGGGAGGCGCGCCCCGAGGAGTTCCCGCTCGCCGGCGAGGTGCTTTCGCTCGCCACCGGCCTCGTCGTGCATTCGCGCTACGTCGAGGAGCGTGCGCGCGAGGCGGGGTTCACGGGGCCGATCGCGCAGGTGCCGCACCCCGCATGGCCGGACCCGGGTGTCGCTCCGGCGGCGATCGAGGGAGACCCGCTGATCGGCGCCTTCGGGAACGTCAACCAGTCGAAGCGTGTCCCGCAGCTGCTCGAGGCCTTCGCGCGGCTGCGCGCGGAGCGCACGGGTGCGCGGCTGCTCCTCGTCGGCGCGACGTCGCCCGGCTTCGACCTCGAGCGGCGGCTCCAGCGGCTCGGGCTGGGCGGCGACGGGATCGTCCGTGAGGGCTACGTGGACGAGCGGCAGCTGTGGGAGCTGATGGCCGCGTGCGACGTCCACGTGAGCCTCCGCTCGCCGACGATGGGCGAGACGTCCGGCACCGCCATCCGGGCGCTGACCCTCGCCAAGCCGCTCGTCGTCTCCGATGTCGGCTGGTTCGCCGAGCTGCCCGACGGCGTCGCCCTCCGGGTCGCGGTCGGCGACGGCGAGGTGGCCGACCTGGCGGCCGCCCTGCGGCTCCTCGCCGAGCGCTCCGACGCCCGCGCCGCGATGGGCTTGGCTGCGAGAGCGCTTGCGACCGGCGAGCACGACCTGGCGCGGGTCGCCGAGCGGCAGGCAGCGGCGTTCGAGCGGATCGCGGGCGGCGAGGCCGTCGCCGACGACGTCGTCCGCGAGGTGAGCGAGGCGGCCGGCGAGGTCGGCATCGCGCCCGGCTCGCCCGAGGCCTCCGAGATCGCGAGACGGCTCGCCGAGGTCGACCTCGGTGGGTGAGTCCTGGCGGGCGCGCGCCGCCCGCGTGCCCGACTGGGCGTGGCTCACGGGGATCGTCGTCGCCTCCGCGGCGCTGCGCGTCTGGCTCGTCCGCGCGATGCCCGCGCCATTCGTCTTCGTGGACGAGCTGATCTACTCGGAGCTCGCGAAGAGCGTCGCCGACGCGGGGGCGTTCGCGGTGCGCGGCGTGCCGACGAGCGGCTACAGCACGCTCTACCCGCTCCTGTTGTCGCCCGCGTACGCGCTCTTCGACGCGCTGCCGAGCGCCTACGCGCTCGCGAAGGCGACGAATGCCGTCGCGATGTCGCTCGCGGCCGTCCCCGCCTGGCTCGTCACCCGCAGGGTCGCGGGCCGCGGCCTGTCGCTCCTCTGCGCCGCGATCGCGGTCGCGCTTCCCTCGATGGCATACACCGCGACGCTCGTCACCGAGAGCGCTCTTCTATCCCGTCGCGTTGTTCTTCGCCTGGACGTTCCTGCGCGTGCTCGAGCGGCCGACCGGCGCCAGGGTCGCGGTGCTCGCTGCCGCGCTCGTCGCCGCCGTCGCGACGCGCTCCCAGGCGATCGGGTTCGTCGGCGCGATCCTGCTCGCCCCGCTCGTGCTCGCGCTGCTGCGGCGCGACGCTGCGAGTGCTCCGCCGCTTCGCGCCCTTGCTGGGCGGGACCATCGCCCTCGGCCTGCTCGTCGTGGTCGCCCAGCTCGCGCGCGGCCGGTCGCTCTCCGACCTGCTCGGCGCGTACAGCGTCGTCGGCGAGGGCGGCTACGACGTCGGCTTCGTGCTCCGCTTCTGGCTCTGGCACGTCGAGGAGCTGACGCTGTACGTCGCGGTGCTCCCGGCAGTTGCGCTCGTCGTCCTGCTCTGGCAGGCCCGCCGGCTACCCGCGGCCGTGCAGGAGCACCTCGCGGCGACGATCGCGATGGTCGCCACGTCGACGCTCGTCGTCGGCGCCTTCGCGTCGCGCTTCGCGCCGGACCGCGTGCAGGACCGGTACCTGTTCTTCCTCGCGCCGCTCCTCGTCGCCGTGCTCGCGGCGTGGGTCGAGCTCGGCGCGCCGCGACCGCGCGTCCCGCTGCTCGTCGGGTCGCTCGTCGCCCTCGGGCTCGTCGCCGCCTTCCCGTACGTCCGGTTCATCGGCGAGCCGGCGAAGTCGGACACGTTCGGCCTGATCCCGCTCTGGACGGCGAACGCGCACCTCGTCGCCGGGTCGTACTGGGCGACGGTGCTCGTCGCGGCGCTCGGCCTCGTCGCGCTCGCTCGCGTTCGTCCCGGCGCGCCACGCGATCGTCGTCCCGCTCGCGCTGCTCGGCGCTCTTCGTCGTGCTCTCGCGCCCGGTCTGGTCGGGGCCGCACGGGGTGCTCCGTTCCGGCGAGGGCGCCCTGTTCCAGGGGATCCGCGGCGTCGACCGCGGACTGGATCGACGACCGCGTTCCGTCGGGCGACGAGGTGGCGGTGCTCTGGACCGGGCGCGCCGACCGCTTCACGGTCAACCAGAACGAGTTCTTCAACCGGAGCGTCGGCCGCGTCTACTACACGTCCCAGCCGACCCCGGCGGGCATCGGGGAGACGCCCGTGCGCGTCGACGCCGCACGGGATCGTGCGGACGCCGACCGGCGGGACGGTCGACGCGCCCTACGCGCTGCTCGACGGCTCGGTCACGCCCGACGGGCAGCGTGGTCGCGCGCGACGACCTCGGGACGACGCTCTGGCGCCTCCGCGGGCCGCTCTCGTCGCTGACGAGCGTGAGCGGCCTCTACCCGAACGACACCTGGTCGGGCCCGCGCGTGAGCTGGAAGCGGCTGCGCTGCATGGGCGGGCGCGCTGCTCGTCGGCCTCCATTCCGACCCGACGCTCTTCGCCGGGCGGCTCACGCGCGTGACCGCGTACGTACGCGGGCAGCCCGTTGCGAGGATCGCCGTCGCGCCCGAGGGGTCGGCCACGCTTCGCGTGCCGCTCGAGCCGATCGAACGGCACGCTGCGTCGTCCGCTTCACGGTCGCGCCGACGCGCGTCCCCGCCGAGGTCGATCCCGGGCAGCACGGACGACCGCAAGCTGGGCGCGCATTTCGACTCGTTCGTCCACGAGGAGCCGGCGTGAGGATCGTCGTCGACGTCTCGCCGCTCTCCCATCCGCGCACCGGGATCGGGAACTACATCCGCGGCTCGCTCGCCGGCATGTGCGCGGCCGCCGCAGGAGCGGCACGAGCTCGTCGCGTTCGCGCCGACGAGCCTGCGCGGGCCCGGCGCGATCCGGGCCGCGCTCGACGGGCATCCCGGCCGGGCGCGCGGCTCGTCGCCGCTGCCTGCCTCGCACGCGCTCCGTACGGCGTGGAGCCGGCTCGGCCGGCCGCCGGTGGAGCTGCTCGCGGGACGGCTCGACGCGTTCGTCTTCAGCGAGTGGATGTACCCGGCGCAGCGCGGAGGCGTGCGCGCGACCGTGTTCCACGACCTCGTGCCGTTCCACCACCCCGAGTGGTGCACGCGCGCGCACGGTCTCGATGCACACGCAGAAGGGCCGGAACGCGGCGGCGACCTGCGACGTCGTCTTCGCGAACTCCGCGCTTCACCGCCGCCGACCTGACGCGAGACGCTCGGGATCGACGGCGGAGCCGGATCGTCCACGCGCCGCCGGGGCTCCAGGACGGCCTCGGGCCCGACGGCCCGGCGGCCGACCTCGGCGGCCCCGCCATCCTCGGGCTCGGGACGATCGAGCCGCGCAAGAACCTCGCCCGGCTGTCGAGGCGTGGAGGCTGCTCGACGGCGAGCTCGGGCTCGTGCTCGCGGGGGGCGAGGGCTGGGGCGAGCGGCCCGATCTCGCCGACCCGCGCATCCGTCGGCTCGGCTACGTCCCGGACGACGAGATCGCGAGGCTCTACCGTGGAGCCTCGGTGCTCGTCTACCCGGCGCTCTTCGAGGGCTTCGGCATGCCGATCGTCGAGGCGATGGCGTGCGGCACGCCGGTGGTCGCCTCGGCGCACCCCTCGCTCGACGAGGCGTGCGGGGAGGCCGCGGTGCGCGTCGACCCGCTCGACGTCGAGGCGATCGCCGCGGGGATCCGGGAGGCGGTCGCGCGCCGCGACGAGCTCGTCCCGCTCGGGCTCGCGCACGCCGCGCGGTTCTCCTGGCGTTCGACCGGGGCGGCGATGCTCGCGGCGCTCGAGGAGCGCGCGTGAGCGGCGACCGCCGGCCCGAGGAGGTCGCGATCGCCGTGCGTCGCCCGGCGCCGGACGGCGGAGTACCTCGTCCTTCTCCGCTCGCCGGAGAAGCTCGGGTACTGGCATCTCGTCGCGGGAGGCGTCGAGTGGGGCGAGGAGCCGCACCGCCGCAGCCGCGCGCGAGCTCCGCGAGGAGACCGGTCTCGTCGCTGCGCCCGCAGCCGCTCGGCGACCCGCTCGGCTACGACCTCGCAGGCGACCCCGAGCCGGTGCGCGCGCGGTTCCCGGCCGGGACGGAGCGGATCGTCGTCTGGCCGTTCGTCGCCGACGCGCCCGGCGGGCTGGGAGCCGACGCTCGACGACGAGCACGTCGACGCGCGCTGGCTCGACGCCGACGGCGCGGTCGCGCTGCTCCACTACCCGGAGCCGAAGGAGATCGTGCGGAGGGCGGCCGCGTGAGAGTCGGGATCGACACGTCGCCGCTCGTCCAGACGCGCGCCGGGCACGGCGCGGCACGTGCGCGGCCTGCTCGGCGAGCTGGCCGGCCGGCCCGGCCTCGAGCTCGTCGGGCTGGCGGCCGGCGGCACGGGGCGCCTCGCCTCCGTCCGGCGCGACGCGCTCTGGTACCCGTTCCGCCTCGGGCGCGCCTCCGCGAAGCTCGACGTCCTCCACTGCACGACCTTCCGCGCGCCCGTCTCGCCGCGCGCGCCGCTCGTCGTCACCGTTCACGACCTCGGCGTGCTCCGCCACCCGGAGGCGTTCCCGCGCTGGCACCGGACGACGGGCGCGCGTCGCGCTGCGCGGCGGCGTGCGCGCGGCGGACGCGGTCGTCGCGGTCTCGGCGTTCACGCGCGACGAGCTCGTCGACGCTGCTCCGCGTCCCCGTCGAGCGGATCCGCGTCGTGCCGAACGGCGTCGACCCGGTGTTCACGCCCGACGGGCCCGGCCGCCGAGGGCGACTACGTCCTCGCGGTCGGGACGCTCGAGCCGCGGAAGAACCTCGCCGCGGCGGTCGAGGCGGCGCGGCTCGCGGGCGTCGAGCTGCGCGTCGCAGGCGCCGCGGGCTGGGGCGGCGTCGACGCCGAGGGCTGGGTCGGCGAGCCGAGCGACGAGGAGCTCGCCGCGCTGATGCGCGGCGCCCGCTGCCTCGTCTATCCGTCGCTGTACGAGGGCTTCGGGATGCCGGTGCTCGAGGCGATGGCGTGCGGCACGCCCGTCGTGACGAGCCGGGGCGGCGCGACCGAGGAGGTGGCGGGCGGCGCGGCGGTGCTCGTCGACCCGCGCGACCCGGCGGCGATCGCGGCGGGCATCGAGGAGGCGGAGCGCGCGCCGGGACGAGCTCGTCGAGATCGGCCGCGCGCGCGCGTCGATGTTCACGTGGCGTCGCTCCGCCGACCTCGTCGAGGACGCTCTGGCGGGAGCTCGCGTGACGCCTCGTCGTCGTCGACGCCGACGTGCTCGGCCGCCGGCGGACGGGCGACGAGACCTACGTCCGGAACCTGCTCCGCACGCTGCCCGCGCCGGCGGCCGCGGCCGGGCTCGACCTCGCGGCGGTGACGCGCCACCCGGAGCTCGTCCCCGACGGCGTCGAGCCGGTCGCTGCTCCCGGCGCGCTCGCAGGAGCTGCGCATGGCGTGGTCGCTGCCGCGGCCGCTCCGCCGCGCTCGGCGCGGCGCTCGTCCACACGCAGTACGCCGTGCCGCTTCGCTGCCCGTGCCCGGCCGTCGTGACGATCCACGACCTCTCGTTCGAGCACGGCGCTGATGGGCCGCCGCGACCGGATCGTCTTCCGGCGCGTCGTGCCGCGCGCCGCGCGGGCGGCCGCGCGCGTGCTGACCGTCTCCGAGCGGACGAAGCGCGACCTCGTCGAGCGCTACGGCCTCGAGCCCGACCAGGTCGTCGTCACCCCGAACGGCGTCGACCCCGCCTTCCACCCGGCGACGGCGCGAGCGACGCCGCGGCGCGGCCGTACGCCCTCGCCGTGGGGGCGATCCAGCCGCGGAAGAACCAGCGCGCGGCGCTCGCCGCCGCCCGCGAGGCCGGGCTCGAGCTCGTCGTCGTCGGCCCGACGAAGGACGAGCGCGCCGCGGCCGAGCTCCGCGCGGGCGGCGCGCGGCTCGAGGGGTACGTCGCCGATCGAGCGGCTCGCCGAGCTCTACCGCGGCGCCGCGTGCCTCGTCCAGGCATCCCGCCACGAGGGCTTCGGCCTGCCGGTGGTCGAGGCGATGGCCTCGGGGACGCCGGTCGTGACGGTGCCCGACGCGGCGCTCGTCGAGGTCGCGGGCGACGCGGCGGTCGTCGTCCCCGAGGACGAGCTCGCCGACGGGATCCGCCGCGCGCTGGCGGAGCGCGAGCGGCTCGCGGCGGCGGGGCTCGAGCGGGCGCGCGCGTTCACCTGGGAGGCGACGGCGCGCGCGACCGTCCGCGTCTACGTCGAGGCGCTCGGCCGATGAGCGTCTCCGCGGTCGTCGTCTCCCACGGGCACGCGCCCGAGCTCGAGACGCTCGTTGCCGCGCTCGCGCCGCAGGTCGACGAGGTCGTGGTCGTCGCGAACCGGCCGGGCTCGGTGCCGGCCGACCTCCCGCGAGCGCGCGCGTGCTCGAGAACGCGCGGCCGCTCCGCCTCGCGGAGAACGTCAACCTCGGCGTCGCGGCGACGTCGGGCGAATGGGTGCTCTACGCGAACCCCGACGTCGTGCCGGCGCCGGACGCGGTCGGCGCGCTGCTCGGCTTCGCCGCGACGCGCCCGCGCTGCGGGATCGCGGGGCCGCGCACGCGTCTGGCCCGACGGGACGCTGGCAGCCGACGCGGCGGCGCTTCCCGACCGTCGAGCGGCACGCTCGTCCGCCGGACGCCGCTCCGGCGGCTCTTCCCGCCGCTCGAGCGCCAGCGCGCGCACTACCACCTCGACGAGGACGTCGACGAGCCGGTCGAGGCGGACTGGCTGCTCGGCGCGTTCCTGCTCATGCGCCGCACGATGCTCGACGAGCTCGGCGGCTGGGACGAGGGCTACCGCCACTACGTCGAGGACATCGACCTCTGCTACCGCGCGATGCGCGCCGGCTGGGAGCGGTGGTACGTCCCGGCGGCGCGCGTGCCCCACGACTGGGCGCAGGTCACCGACAGGGCGCTCCTCTCGCGCCACACGCTCTGGCACGCGCGGAGCATGGGCCGCTTCGTCCGCGAGCACCCCGAGACGCTCGCGCGGCTGTGAGCGGCGAAGCAGGAGCAGTACGCCCGCAAGGCGGCCGGCTGGTCGGACGCCGAGTACGCCGACGCGCGCGCCTACCTGGACCACCGGGCCGCGCTCGTCGCGACGCTCGGCGTCGCGCTCCGGGCCGGGCGACGAGGTGCTCGACCTCGCCTGCGGCGACGGCGGGCTCGGCGAGCACCTGCTCGCGCGCGGGTTGCGCTACACGGGCGTCGACGCCGAGCCGGCGATGGTCGAGGCGGCGCGGCGGCGGCTCGGCGAGCGGGCGACGGTCGGGGACGGCGACCTGAACGCCTTCGCGCCGGAGAAGCCCGTCGCGGCCACGACCGTGTTCCGGGCGATCTACTACGCGCACGACCGCGCGGCGTTCTTCGCACGCGTCGCGCGCTTCACCGAGCGGAAGCTCGTGTTCGACCTGAACCCGCGCCAGTACCCGGTCGAGGAGGTCGTCGCCGAGCTGCAGGAGGCGGGCTTCGGCCGCGTCGTGCTCCGCCCGTTCTTCGTCCCGCAGACGCAGCGCCTTCCCGGGCCTGCGGTCGCGCTCGCGAAAGCGGCCGAGCGCACGGGCCCGCTCGCGCGGCTCGCGCTCCGCGCGCGCTTCACGTACCTCGTCGCGCCTGTCGCTGACCGCCGCCTAGCGCGGCACGACGTCGAACGAGACCCGCGCGCCCAGCGCGCGCCGCTCGCCGGCTGATCCCTCGGGTCGACCTTCGCCGGCACGAACGTCTGCGTCGCGACCTCGACGCGCCACGGGCCGTTCGGCGTCGGAAGCGCGAACGTCCGCGTCGCGCACGCCGGGACGTACTGCGCCTCCGACGCCGTCTGCCGGACGATCGCCGGCTGCTTGTCGGGGCCGCGCCCGAGGATCCCGATCCGGACGCGGCGTCGCCGGCGAGCCGCACGCCGGCCGGGCAGAACGTCTCGCGCGAGAGCGTCACGACCGCCGTGCCCGTTCCGCCGTCGGAGACGTCGAAGCGGTTGTACGCGGCGCGTGCGGGACGCCGGGATCCGGCGCGAGGCCGACGATCCAGCCGTCGCCCGCGATGCCCGTCGTGTTCGAGCGCAGGCGGATCGGCTGCCGTCGAGCCGGACGAGCGTCGATCCGTCGTTCGCCGCGACCTCGTCGCCGACGACCTCGACCCCGCCGCTCGCGAGCACGAAGTCGGTCCGCGGGTTGGGCCAGAGCGTTCCGTCGACGTCCTGGAGGTCGGGCGTCAGCGTGTGCCCGGGGCCCGGGCCCGTGCCGTCGACGCTCCACACCTTCTCGATCGACCGGTTCCAGAACTCCGTCGACGCCACGCCGAGCGGGTTGTCGCTCATGTGCTGCCCGAGCATCGTCACCGAGCCCGAACCCGCCGCGCGGTCGACCCAGTCGTTCGGCTTGGGGATGTTGCGCTCGACGAGCGCGCTGAAGTCGTGCTCGCCGATCGACGCATAGACCTCCGCCGTGACGTTCCAGACGAGTAGCCCGACGGCCACGGCGATCGCGATAGGAGCCGCGATCCCTGCGACCCGGGACCGCAGCCGCGTGCCGACGAGCAGCAGGAGGAGGACGCAGGCCACCGTCAGCACCTCGAGCGTCGTCGCGATCCGACCGGTCGGCCACGCCCACTCCCTGTTGGCGAGCGCGAGGATCGCGAGGCCGTGCGCCTCGTAGTAGGGGAAGTTGTCGAGCCCGCGCTCGATCGGCACCCACACGATCAGCCCGAGCACCACCGCGCCGGCAACGAGGACGGCCCAGATCGGGGCCGTCGCCCGCTCGAGCAGGTACGCGGTCGCGACGAACGCGAGCGGCGCGAGGTAGACGAGGTTTCGTTCGACGATCAGGCTGGAGAACGTCGTCGACAGGTACGCGCCCTTGATCGCGGCGTACCAGCCGAAGCTGACGACCGCGCCGCCGGAGACGACGACGAAGGCGCGGACACCCGGACGGTCGCGCTCCGACCGCGGCAGGCCGAGCATCGCGAGGAGCGCGATCGCGGGGAGCACGCCGATCCCGATCGCGAAGGCGCCGCCCGCCCAGCTGCCGTACTCGACCATCCGTCCCTTCCAGCCGGTCGTCGCCTTCTCCCACTCGTTGGACCGGTGCCCGAGGAACGCCACCACCGCGATCACGGCGCCGATCCCGAGCACGACCGCACCGACCCAGTCCCAGCGCGACCAGGACGCGCGCCAGCGGCGCATCGCCGCCGTGCGCCACCAGAGCGCGAGCAGCCCGAACGCGAGCGCGCCGAAGAGCGCGACGAGCTGCGAGCGGACGAGCACGGCGAGCAGGCACGAGCCGAACGCGAGCGCGATCGGCCACCTGCCCGGCCGGTCGACGGCGCGCACCGTCAGCCAGAGCGCGAGCGTCGCCGCCGGATACGCCCAGGGCTCCTCGACGAGGATCGGCGCGTACGACAGCGCCGGCGCGGCGATCGCCACGACCGCCGCGAAGTAGGCCCAGCCGGGCGAGAGTATGCGCCGCGCCAGGAGGAACGCGGGGAAGATCGCCGCGGCCATCACGAACGCCTGGACGCTCTTGATCGCCTCGTAGGCCGTCGCGACCGGGTGGAGCCACCAGAAGGGCGCCGTCAGCCATGGGACGAGGCTCGTGAAGCCATACGGCTCGCCGCGCCGCGCCGCATGACCGGTCTCCGCGATCGCGCGGGAGATCTGCGTCGTCTCGAGCTCGTCGGAGAAGATCGTCGGCGTCTCGCGCCGCCAGGCCTGCCATGCGTAGAGGGTCGAGAGGAGCAGGTACGCGCCGATGAGCGGCGCCAGCGCCTCGAGGCGCGTCCGGGCATCCGGTGTCGCGCTCGCCCGTGGAAGCGGCCCCGCGGTGACGTGGCGCTCACTCGGCGACGGCTCGGGTCGGCGCCGGGGCCGGAAGCGGGCGCTCGCGAACGACACGGTGGGGGACGCCGGCGGCGTCGCACGCACGACCGAGCGCCTCGAGCCGCTCCGGCGGCGCGTCCGGGATGGTGACGACGAGCTCGTCGGCGCGCGTCGTCTCGAGCGCGCCGGTGGCATCGCCGACCGCGCCCAGCACCGGCACGCCCTGGACGCGGCGACGGCGCAGTCGCGGGTTGTCGTCGAGGAAGCCGACGACGAGGACGTCGTCCGTCCGGCGGAGGTCGCGGACGAAGCCGCGGCCTGCCTGACCGGCGCCCACGACGAGGATGCGCCGTCGGCCGTCGTCCGGCCCCGCGCCCGCCTCGGGCACGAGCCGGACGAACCAGCGCGAGAACGCGGCGAGCGCGGCGGCCGCGACGCCGTCGACGACGAAGACCTCCCGTGGGAAGTCGCCGAGGTCGCGCGTCGCGAGGACGATCCCGTACGCCATGAGCGTCGCGATCGCCGAGGCGAGCGCGACCGAAAGCAGGTCACGGCTCGTCGCGTAGCGCCACGCCCGCCGGTAGACGCCGAAGAGGACGTAGACGACGTACGTCGTCCCGAGCACGATCGGTAGCACGGCGAGAAACGTGCCGCGCTGGAGCTCAGTGCCTCGCCCGTCGACGAAGAGGAGGTACGACCCGAGGAATGCGCCGCTGACGAGCACCGCGTCGACGATCAGCTCGGCAAGCCGCCGAGGCTCCACCGTGACCGCGTGACGGAGGCGGGTGTCGCCGGGGCGGCCGCGGCGCTCCTGCTCGGAGAGCTCGGCGAGGAAGCCGCCGAACTGGACGAGCAGCGCGAACGTCACGAGCACCCCGAGGGCCGTGATCGCGGGGCGGTCGAGCACGTTGTACGCGACCGAGGTCGCGCCGAGCGCCACGGCAATCAGCGCGAGCAGCACCACGGCCTTCGTCTCGGAGAGGCCGTAGTAGACGAGCCGGTGCGACGTGTGATCCGTGCCGCCCTGCGTCACGGGACGCCGCTCCGCGAGCCGCCTGACCGTGACCAGGGTCGTGTCCAGGATGGGGATCGCGAGCACGAGCAGCGGCAGCAGCATCGTCGCCACCGTCGTCCCCGCCGTCGTCCAGCTGGCCGCGAGCCCGAGAGCTCCGAGCAGGAACCCGAGCAGCTGGCTCCCCCCGTCGCCCATGAACACCCGCGCCCCGTCGCCCGGCCGCAAGTTGAACGGAAGGAATCCGAGGCAGGCGAACGCGAGGGAGAGCGAGAGCACGAGGACGAGGTCGTTCGGGTGCACCGTCGCCGCGTCGATCGCGAAATAGAGGCAGGCCACGGTTGCGAGCGTCGCGGCGAGGCCGTCCATGTTGTCGAGCAGGTTGAAGGCGTTCGTGATCCCGACGAGCCAGAAGACGGCGATGGCGACGCCGAGCACGTCGTTCGTCACGAGCTCGACCCGCAGCCCCGCCGCAATCGCGATCCCGGCGGCCGCGAACTGGGCGGCGAGCTTCGTGATCGGGCTCAGGCGGCGGACGTCGTCGACGAGCCCTGCGACGAACAGGAGCCCGCAGCCCGCCAGGATTCCTGCGAGCTCCCACGACGGCTCGACGGCGCCGGCGACGATCGCGAGGGCGACTCCGGCGGCGAGCCCGCAGGCGATGCCGACGCCGCCGAACGTCGGTGTCGCGCTCTCGTGCCAGCGCTCGCCGGTGGGTTGGGCGACCAGCTTGGACGCGGCGGAAGGGGCGCGCAGGAGGGCCCAGAGGGCGAGCGCCGCGACAGGCAGGGCGGCGATCGTGACGGCCGCTTCCACGGTGGCTCAAGGGTAGCGACGGTTCCGTACGATTTTTTGGTCGAGGCCGTCCGCCGCCCCCCTACAATCGGCGCTCGTGAGCGTCTACGCGGACCTCCTCCGGCATCGCGAGCTGTTCGGCTCGCTGTTTCGGCGCGACCTGCGCGCGAAGTACAAGGGGTCGCTGCTCGGGCTCGCCTGGACGCTCGCGCTCCCCGCGGCGTTGATGCTCGTCTACCTCGTCGTGTTCGCCGTCCTCTGGAAGGCGCAGCCGACCGAGACCGAGCACTACTGGCTCTTCCTCCTCTGCGGCCTTCCTCCCTGGGTCTTCTTCTCGACGTCCCTGCAGAGCGGCGCGCGGAGCATTGTCGAGAACGCACCGATCATCCGCAAGGTGCGTTTCCCCCGCCAGCTCGTTCCGCTCTCCGTCGTGGCGACGGAGGTGGTGGCATTCGCCGCGATGACGGCCATTGTCCTCGTGCTGGCGCTCTGGTTCCAGTCCGGGAGCCGCGACGTCGCGTGGCTCGCGATCCCCGTCGGGGCGTTGATCGTCGTCTTTACGGCCGGCTTCGCGCTCACCCTCGCATCGCTCAACGCGATCTTTCGCGACGTCGAGTTCGTCGTCGCGGCGGTGCTCCTGCCGTGGTTCTTCCTCACCCCGATCCTGTACCAGCTCGACGCGCTCCCCGGGGCGGAGTCCCGGCCGTGGCTCGTCGACGTCCTGCACTGGGGCAATCCGCTCACGCCGGCGATCGAGTCCTACCGGACCCCCCTCTACGCGGGCGAGCCGCCCCCGACCGCAGACCTGCTCTACCTCGTCGTCGCCGCTATCGTCGCGCTCGCGGTCGGCGCGCTCGTCTTCAGGTCGGTCGACGACCGTATCGCGTCGGAAGCCTGACGACCGCGCGGCCCTCGAAGAGCCCGTCGCCGGCGTGCGCGGGCAGCCGACGATGTTCGGCGGGCTGGAGGCCGTCGACGAGCGAGGGGAGCAGCAGCGGGGCATCGAGCCGTGGGTTGCGCCCTCCGGGCGCCCAGGCCCGCAACGCGCGGGCCACGCGGCGGCGCTCGAGCAGCCCTCCGATCGGAAGGAGAGCCGGGCCGACCGCCGGCCAGCCCTCGGCGTGGGCGTCGAGCAGGAGCCGTGACCAGTCGGGTGCCGGCTCCGCGCCCGCGACGAGGTGGGCGGTCGCTGCCGGCGCGGCGACGACGACCGTCTCCTCCTGCGCGGCGAGCGCCGCATCGGTGCGCGCGTCCGGCCCGCCGTGGACGACGACAGCCAGCCGACGCTCCGCGATCAGCGGCGCAACGTCGACCTCCACGTCGTGGGTCGCGACCCCCAGCTCGGAGAGCCAGAAGCGATGCTCCTCCACGAGGTCGAAGCGGAGCACGTAGCGGCCGGGAGGCCGCGGCGCGTCCACGGGCACGGCGACCTCGATCGTCTCTCCCGGCCCCACCGGCCGGGCAAACGCCGTGCGGAGGCCGTCCCAGAGGATCGCGTTGCCGTGGGTGTCGAGCCAGTGGTACGAGAGCTGGAGCCCTTCCGCGCCGCGCGAGCGCCACGTGGCCGCGCCGCCGTTCTCGAGCACGAGCCTGGCTATCGTCCGCGCGCCCGCCCGCTGCGGCCCGACCGTCGAGGATCGCCAGAGCGGAACGAGCGGCTCCACGGCGCCCGAGTCTACGCGGCCGGTGCCGCAATCGAGGGCTACGCTCCCGTCATGGTCGCCCCGCTCCTCGTCCGCGCCGCACGCCGCGAGCCGGTCGAGCGTACTCCGGTGTGGTTCATGCGCCAGGCGGGCCGCTCGCTCCCGGAGTACCGGGCGATCCGCGAGCGCCACTCGTTCTTCGCGGTCGCCGGGACGCCCGAGCTCTGCGCCGAGGTGACGCTGCAACCCGTTCGGCGCCACGGCGTCGACGCGGCGGTGCTCTTCGCGGACATCATGACGCCCGTCCTCGGCATGGGGGTCGACGTCGAGCTGGTCGAGGGCGTTGGCCCGGTCGTCGACCGGCCGATCCGGCGCGCCGCCGACGTTGCGCGGCTGCGTGTCCCCGATCCCGAGGAGGCGTTCGGCCCGGTGCTCGAAGCGGTACGGCTCGTCCGCTCCGAGCTCGAGCCCGAGCGCGCCGTGATCGGCTTCTGCGGCGGGCCGTTCACCGTCGCCGGATACCTCGTCGAGGGCCGGCCGAGCCGCGAGCTGCCCCGGACGAAGGCCCTGATGCTCTCCGACCCCGAGACCTGGGACGCGCTCCTCGCGAAGCTGTCGGAGACCTTCGCCGCGTACGTCGCAGCCAAGGTGCGAGCGGGCGCCGACGTCATCCAGCTCTTCGACTCCTGGGTCGGGACGCTCTCGCCCCGGCTCTACCGCGAGCGGGTCGGCCCCTGGAGTGCGGCGATTCTGGCCGCTGTCGACGTCCCGACGATCCACTTCGGCACCGGCGCCTCGCACCTCCTCCCCGAGCTCGCCGCGGCGGGCGGCGACGTGATCGGGCTCGACTGGCGACTCCCGCTGGACGAGGGCTGGGCGATCGTCGGGGAGCGCGCCGTGCAGGGGAACCTCGACCCGGCGGCGCTCGCCGCACCGTGGGAGGTCGTCGAGCACGAGGCCGCCGATGTCCTCGCGCGGGCAGCGGGACGACTGGGCCACGTCTTCAACCTCGGCCACGGCGTCCTCCCGGACACCGATCCCGACGTTCTCACGCGCCTCGCCGGGCTCGTCCACGAGCGCACGGACGCGACGGTCGCGGCATGACGGGCTCCGCCGTGATCCTGATGGCGTACGGCTCCCCGGACCGGCTCGCCGACGTCCCCGCCTACTACGCCGACATCCGCGGCGGCCGTCCGATCAGGCCGGAGCTCCTCGACGACCTCGTGGCGCGCTACCGGGCGCTCGGGATCGACGACTCGGACGGCCCGTCACCGCTCAACGCGATCACCGAGGAGACACGGGCTGCGCTCGAGGAAGCCCTCGGGATCCCGGTGCTGACGGGCATGCGCCACTGGGACCCGCGCATCGCGGCCTCGGTCGAGGCCGCGCTCGCGTCCGGGCACGACGCGCTGCTCGGGCTCGTGCTGGCGCCGCACTGGTCGTCGCTCTCGATCGCGAAGTACGAGGAGCTCTTCGACGCCGCCGTCGCCGGCCGGGCCGAGACGCGCTTCGTCCGGGAATGGGGCGACGACCCGAGCTTCGTCGCCTTGCTCGCCGACCGGGTTCGCGCCGCGCCGGGAAGCGCAGGAGCGCACGTCGTGTTCACGGCGCATTCCCTCCCGGCGAGGATCCTCGAGTCGGGCGACACGTATCCGGAGGCGCTCCTGGCGACTGCTCGTCTAGTTGCGGATCGCGCAGCGATCCGCAACTGGAGCTTCGCCTTCCAGAGCGAGTCGCCCACCGGAGAGCCGTGGCTCGGCCCGGACATCCTCGTTCATCTCGTCGACCTTCGCGCGCAGGGCGTCGCGGACGTGCTCGTCTGCCCGGTCGGCTTCGTCTCCGACCACCTCGAGATCAGGTGGGACATCGACGTCGAGGCGGTCGAACGGGCGCGGGCGCTCGACATGCGCCTCGCCCGGATCGAGATGCCGAACGCCGACCCCGCCTTCGTCCGTGTCCTCGCCGGCATCGTCCGCTGCGAGCTCGCGGCGGTCGCCGCATAGGAGGCGGGATGCGGGCGGGAGAGGTCTCGGTCGACGGCGTCTCACGGAGGTTCGTCGTCCGTGCGCGCGAGACGCACACGCTCAAGGAGCTTCTCGTGGCGCGCGGCCGCACCGGCGCGCAGGAGGTCTGGGCGCTCCGCGACGTCTCGGTCGCGATCGGGGCCGGCGAGGCCGTCGGGCTGATCGGGCGGAACGGATCGGGGAAGTCCACGCTCCTCCGGCTGATCGCAGGGATCATCCGCCCCACGGTCGGGCGGGTCGAGACCGCCGGGCGGATCGGGTCGCTGCTCGAGCTGGGCGCCGGCTTCCACCCGGACTTCACCGGAAGGGAGAACGTCGAGCTGAACGGCGCCCTCCAGGGTCTCACGCGCGCGCGGATCCGCGAGCGCTTCGACGAGATCGTCGCGTTCGCAGAGCTCGAGGACTCGATCGACCGCCCTGTGAAGACGTACTCGTCGGGCATGACGATGCGGCTCGGGTTCGCGATCGCCGCGTTCCTCGAGGCCGACGTGCTGCTGCTCGACGAGGTGTTCGCCGTCGGCGACGAGAGCTTCCAGCGGAAGTGCTTCGGCGTGATCGCGGCGTTCAAGGAGCGCGGCGGCACGATCCTGTTCGTCTCGCACGACGCCTCGGCGGTCGAGCGGCTCTGCGATCGTGCCGTGCTCCTGCGCGGCGGGAGCCTCGCCTTCGACGGCCCGGTGCACGAGGCGATCACCCGCTACCGCCGTGCGCTCGCCGAGGAGGACGGGACGACGTCGGCGAACGGCGACGGCCCGTCCGGCTCGGGCGAGGCGCGGATCGCCGCGGCGCAGCTCGTGACCGTGGACGGGGAGCCTCGTGACCGGTTCCTCGCGGGCGAGCCGTTCGGTCTCGACGTCGCCCTCACCGGCTCCGTCGCGGCGCCGCGCCTGCACCTCGAGGTGCGTGACGGCTCCGGGCTGCTTGTCGCCGAGGATCTCGTCGAGACGGCGCCGCTCGGTTGGGACCGCGCGGGCGACGGTCTCGCGCTCCGCCTCGACGTCGGCGCGCCGCCGCTCCAGTTCGGCCGGTTCGAGCTCACGCTGGCGCTGCTCGGGGACGACGGCCGCCTGCTCGACCGGCTCCCACGGCCGATCCCGCTGCTCGTGTACCCGGACGACGAGAGCCGCGGTCTCGTGCGGCTCGAAGGAACGTGGCGGCGCGGAACGAAGGAGGGGACGCCGTGAGCTACAAGACCTGTCCCGACTGGCCGACGCTGATGGAGCGGGCGCCGGATCTCCAGTTCAAGCACATGACCGTGCACGACGCGCAGCTCCCGTACGAGGTCGTCGCGAAGATCCCGGGCGGCATCTCGCTCGACGAGGTCGAGATCTGCTGCGACGTCGAGCACCACGTCGTCAACGCGGCCCACACGCAGCCCGAGGTCGTCACCGCGCTCGAGGGCACCCACTGGTTCGAGGTGAACGAGTGGGCGACGACGGGCCCCGGCGCGGACCACGGCTCCTCCGGCGCCGCCCCGCACGCCGCCTGAGCGGCGCACCGGCAACGCACGTAGGCTCAGGTCGTGCTCACGGTGATCCCGTTCCGTGCCGAGGGCAAGAGCCGGCTGCCGGAGGAGGTCCGCCGCGAGGTGGCGCTCGCGATGCTCGGCGACGTCGTCGAGGTGGCGCTCGCGCTCGGCGAGGTGCGGGTCGTGACGGACGACGCGGCCGGGAGGCTCGTCGCTGGTGACCTCGGCGCCCGCCTCGTGGACGATCCGGGCGGCGGGCAGGGAGCGGCGGTCGCTGCGGGCCTCGCGGGCCCCTCGGGGCTCTGCCTCGTCCTCAACGCCGACGTGCCCCGCGTTCGGCCGTCCGACCTGAACGCGCTTGCCGTCCCGCCGCTACTCGGACGGCTCGGAATGGTCGTGGCGCATGACGGGACGACGAACGCGCTCGGCCTTCCGCGCGCCGACGTCTTCGCTCCGCTCTACGGCCCGGGCAGCGCGGGGCAGTTCCGCGCCCACGCCGCAGCGCTCGGAATCGACGTCGAGGAGCTGGCGCTCCAGAACCTGGTCGACGACGTCGACACGCTCGACGAGCTCGCCCGGCTCGGCCCGCGAGCCGGGGCGCGAACCGCGGAGCTCGTCGAAGCCATTACGCTTTGAGGGTCGCCTGCCTGTCCGGCGGCGTCGGCGGGGCGAAGCTCGCCGGCGGCCTGCACGACGTGCTCGGGCCGGGCGAGCTGACGGTCATCGGCAACGTCGGCGACGACGTCGAGGTGCTTGGGCTGCACGTCTCGCCCGACCTCGACTCGCTGCTCTACGCGCTCGCGGGGCTGAACGACGAGGAGCGGGGATGGGGTCGCGCCGGGGAGACGTGGAGGGCGCTCGAGGCAGCGAAGCAGTGGGGCGGCGAAGGGTGGTTCATGCTCGGAGACCTCGACCTCGGGCTCCACCTCGTGCGCACGCAGGCACTCCGCACGGGAGAGCCGCTCTCCGCCGTCACGTCACGGCTCTCCGCCGCCGCCGCGCTGGCGACCCGGCTCCTGCCGGCGACGGACGACCCGCTGCGCACGTCCGTCGTGACCCCGGCCGGCACGTTCTCGTTCCAGGAGTGGTTCGTCGCCCGCCGCCACGAGGACGAGGTCGACTCGATGGTGTTCGCGGGTGCCGACACGGCGGCTCCCGCTCCCGGCGTCGTCGACGCGCTTCTCGACGCCGACGCCGTCGTCGTCGCGCCGAGCAACCCCTACACGTCCGTCCACCCGGTTCTCGCGGTCGACGGGATCCGGAAGGCGGTGGTCGCTCGACGTGCGCGCACGATCGCGGTCAGCCCGCTCGTCGGCGGTCGTGCCGTCAAGGGCCCGCTCGACCGTATGCTCACGCGCATGGCGGGCGGCACGTCACCTGCACACGTAACAGACTGTTACAAGGGCCTGATCGGAGCGCTGGTGATCGACCGGGCGGACGCGCCCGCGGAGGCCGAGATCCCGCTCGTCGTCACCGACACGCTGATGGCCGACCGCGACGCCGCCCGGCGTCTCGCCGAGGTCGTGCTCGAGGCGGCAGCCTAATGCTCCTGTCAAGCGGCTTTGGCGTGATCGAGGCGGTAGGGCTCGCGTGTGCGCAGGATCGCGTGCAGGACGTCGACGCGTCGTCGGGCGAGTGCGATCAGGGCCTGGTGGTGTCGCTTTCCCTCGGCCCGCTTGCGGGCGTAGAAGCGGCGGCTGGCCGGCTGGTTGAGCGAGCAGAAGGCGGACTGGTAGAAGACTCGCTTGAGCGCCTTGTTGCCTCCGCGAGCGCGCTGCAGGTATCGGACCTTGCCCGATTGCCTGAGCACAGGCGCGAGCCCGGCCGCGGCCGCCAGCCGGTCCGGCGTTGGAAAGCGGCCGATGCCGCCTGCCTCGGCGATGAACTCGGCGGTCAGAGTCGCCCCCATGCCGGGCAGGCTGCGGATGAGGGCTGCGTCAGGGTGGCGGGCGAGCGTCTCCTCGAGCTGGGCGTCGAGGGTGCTGAGTCGGTCGCGAGCTCGAAGTGCCTCCTCGGCCAACTCACGGACGAGCTCGGCGGCCACGCGCTCGCCGGGGACGACGATCCGTTGCGCTCGCGCGGAGACGAGCGCTTGCTCGGCGAGCCGGTCGATGTCGGCTTGCCGGAGGTGGCCGGCCCTCGCCAGATGGTTGACGAGCCGGGTCTTGCCAGCGCGGCGAATCTCAGCCGTGGTGACGTAGCGGCGAAGCAGCCAGAGACTCGCCTTGCCGGTCGGGTCGATCGTCCGCTCGAGACCGGGATGGATCGAGGCGAGCAAGTCGCGCAGGCGGCCGAGCCGGCGGGTCTGCTCGGTGACGAGCTCGCGGCGGCGACCGACCAGGAGCCGCAGCTCGGCGTCGAGCTCGCTGCTTGCCTCGAGCGCTCGCAGATCGTCGCGGCTGCGGACGAGGTCGGCGATCACGCGCGCGTCGCGCGGGTCGCTCTTGTGCTCGCCGCCGCTCGTCCCTTGCCTGGCGCGGTTCACCGCCAGGCCCGGCACGTGCAAAAGCGCGAAGCCAGCCTCCGCGAGCATCGCGGAGAGCAGCGAGGCGATCCCGCCAACGACGTCGATGCCCACGCTGACATGGCCGCGGGAGACCTGAAGCCGAGCGAGCTCCGCGGCGAGCTCTTCGATCGCGGCCGGATCGTTGCCGACACGCCGATTGAGCAGCACCTCGCCCGCCTGGTCGAGCGCAACCGCCCAGTGGAACTCCTTCGCGACGTCAATGCCGACTGCTACCTGCATGCCGCTCCTTTCCTTGCCGGGACCACCGCGCAGTCTCTTCCTGCCGTCCTCGCCCTACACAGCGATAGGTCGCAGAGCCCAATTAGCGGTCGAGAAGAGACGGCGGAGCAGAGGGTCGTGCCACCTGAGCCATCGAGGGCAGCCAGCATGAAAACCATCCCTGCTCCGCCAGCGCATCCAGCTCTGAATTACAGCCGAGCAGGACACGATCAAGAGGGTAGGGCGGCGTGAGGATCGCCGTCGTCGGGGGCACCGGCAGCTTCGGTCTGGCGCTCGCGAAGCGGCTCACCGCAGCGGGCTACGACGTCGTCGTCGGCTCGCGCGACGCAGGGCGGGCCGCGGCGGCCGCGGCAGCCGTCGGGGCCGAGGGCGCGACGAATGCCGACGCCTGCCGCGGCGCCGACCTCGTGACGCTCGCGACGAAGGCGGAGGCCGCGGTCGCGACGGCCGCCGAGCTCCGGAACGCGATCGGCAGGACCCCCGTGCTCTCGGTCGCCGCCGAGCTGACGTTCGGACCGGCAGGCGTCGTGCCCACGAGCGAGGCGACGTCCGTGGCCGCCAGGGTCCAGGACGTCGTCGACGGGCCGGTCGTCGCGGGCCTGCACTCGCTCGCTGCGCGCAACCTCGGCGGCGACGCGCCGCCCGACGAAGACGCCCTCGTCTGCGGCGACGACGCCGAGTCGAAGGCGCTTGTCCTCGAGCTCGCCGAGCGGATCACCTCCGGACGAGCGATCGACTGCGGCCCGCTCGCATCCGCCCGCGCCCTCGAGGGCCTGACCGCCGTGATCGTGAACGTCAACAAGCGCTACAAGGCGCACGCCGGCATCCGCGTCACCGGCGTCCGTTGACGACGTCTGCCGGCATGGTCAGCGTGATCCCGCTCGAGGGGCTGCCGGAGCTCGCGGAGAAGGACGACCTCGGCCTCCTGCTCCACGCCGCGGCGGCGGCGGCGGCGGGCGGGCTCGAGGACGGCGATGTGGTCGTGGTCGCGCAGAAGGCCGTCTCCAAGGTGGAGGGCCGGGTCGTGCGGCTCGCCGACGTCGAGCCGTCCGCGCGGGCGGTCGAGCTGGCCGGCGAGGACGGCGACGCGCGCCACGTCGAGGTGATCCTCAACGAGAGCCGCGACGTGATCCGCTCCCGGCCGCCGCTCGTGATCGCCGAGACGCGGCACGGGTTCGTCTGCGCGTCCGCGGGGGTCGACGCGTCCAATGCTCCCGCCGACGGCACCGTGGTGCTGCTGCCCGTCGATCCGGACGACTCCGCGCGCCGGTTGCGCGCCCGCCTGCTCGAGCTGTCCGGGATCGAGGTCGGCGTGATCGTGAGTGACTCGTTCGGCCGCGCGTGGCGCCAGGGAACCACCGACGTCGCGCTCGGCGCGGCCGGGATCTCGCCGCTCCGCGACCTGCGCGGAACGACGGACGCCCGCGGCCGCGCGCTTCAGACCACGCAGATCGCGGTCGCGGACGAGATCGCCGGTGCGGCCGAGCTCGTGCTCGGCAAGGCCCGGCAGGTGCCGGCCGCGATCGTCCGCGGCGTCGACGCGCGCGGCGACGGGAGCGCGGCCGAGCTCCTCATGCCGCGCGAGCGCGACCTCTTCCGCTGAGCTCGTCTAGCTCCGGCGCACCGCGGCGACGGCTCGCTGCAGCTCGGCCGCGGAGAACGCTCCCTCGAGCTTCGTCCGGATGACGCCCATGTCGTCGACGACGAACGTGAACGGCTCGGTCGGAAGTCGCCACTGCGAGACCCATCGGTTGACGCCCTTCGCGGGGTCGTTGTCCTTGTAGATCTCGACGTGGATGAAGCGAACGCCCTTCGAGCTCGGCCTGCTTCCGGACCGCGGAGACGACGTCGACGACGGGGCCGCACGTCCGCGACTGGCAGTACTGCGGTGTCGCGAAGGCGAGGACGAACGGCTCGTGCGCCGCCAGCGCCTGCGCCACCGAGACCTCGTAGAGCGCGCGGTCCGGATGCCGCGCGGTCGTGAGCGCCTCGAGGTCGCCACCCGTGCTCGCGAGCGTCGGCGTCTTCGAGGGGATGCGCGCGGTCGCCGACCGACGGCGCGATGCTCTTCTTCCGAACGACCATGTTGCCGAGCGCCTGGATCTTCGTGCCGCCGACGGGCTCGGCCATGAACCAGTACGCGCCCGGCGGTCGGCGTGACGACCTTCGCGACGTAGATCCCGTCCGCGTCCGCCGTGTCGCCGCCCGGTACGCCGATGGGCTCCAGTCGGGCAATCGTCGTCGCGATATGGGGCCCGCTTCAGGCCGCGCGCGATCCAGACCCGCGCGGTGGGTCGCTCGATCAGCCGCGACTGCTTGTCGACCACGAGGAAGGTGATGCGATTCGTGCCGACCGCGTGGTCCGACGTCCCGGCCACGACCGCCACATCCTCGCCCGGCGCCCGCCAGAGCTGCTCGAGCGTCTGCTGCGACGGGGTCGCGGTCGTCGTCTTGCCCGACGCGCCCTCGGAACCGCCGCCGCACGAGGAGGCGAGAAGCGCCGTCGCGAATCCGACGGCGAGCGCAGCGGCCAGCGGACGGCTCACGCCGTCCAATGTAGATGAACGCTCCCGGACAGCCGCGTCGGGCTCGACGCCCGCGCGCCTATCCGGGATCGATCACGTGGCCCACGAGCGGGCCTCTGCTCAGTCGCCGTCGGAGAACGTGAAGCTCGGTCGCCTGAACTGACCGAGCCACGCTGCGACCAGCGCGAGGTTGACGAGGGCGAAGGTCAGACGCGCTCTGTTCACCTGGATCCTCCTTTCCTCAGAAGCGGACGACCCGAAGCGCTTCGGCAGCGTTTCGGTACAACCGCGCCGCCTCGCGGGCGTCCCCCGCCGCTCCGCGAGGTCACCCAGCGCGACCCACGCCCCCGTCCGGTGCGCGATGGACGACATCTGCTCGAACGCAGCGTCCGCGGCCCGGAAGCACTGCTCCGCCTCGTCGAGGCGACCCCGCTCCAGCAACGAGCGGCCCAGCACGAGGTTCGACTGGCCGATCTCGTCGAGGAAGTCCTCGCGCCCCTCGAGGAGCGCGAGTGCCTTGCGTGCATGCTCGTCGGCCGCCTCGTGGTCGCCGAGGTGCTCGTGCACCGCCGCGAGGCTTCCGAGAGCCTGCGCGGCGTCCGGCTGCGAGCCGGCCTCGACGGCGAGGGCGAACGACGTGGTGAGGTGCTCGATCGCCTGCTCGGGATGTCCGAGCAGGAGCTGCAGGCCGCCGAGGTTGAGCATCAGGCGGCCGGTGTTCCGCTCGTCGTTGAGCTCCTGGTAGATCGTCCTTGGCCTGCTGCGCGTACTGCCGGGCGAGCACCCAGTGGCCCGTCTTCTCGGCGACGAGCGACGCCTGGAAGTACGCGCCCGCGACGACCCGCGGGTCGTCCATCGCCGTGCGCGAGCTCGAGCGCCCGCTCGACGTCCTCGCGCGCGGCCTCGTAGTCGGACTGGCGCCGGCGGCAGCGCGATCGCCAGGCGAGGATGCGCGCGCGGAGGAGGTCGCAGGGCAGCCCCGAGCGCTCGGCGAGCTCGAGCGCCTGGTCGAGGAGCCCGATCGCCGATCGGGATGCTCGAGATCCGGTAGCGGCAGCAGCCGAGCCGGAAGAGCACGTCGGCGCGGTCGATGTCGGAGAACTCCGGCAGCTCGGTGAGCTCGCGCGCCGCCTGGAGCACGTCGATCGCGTCGTGCGCGGCGCCGAGCTCCTGGAGCGCCCAGCCCTCGCCCGCGAGCGCCCGCAGCTCGAGCTCGGCGAGCCGAGCGCGCCGATCTCCGCGCGCGCCTCGCGGAAGGCGTCGACCGCCTCGCGGTCGCGGTGCGCCTCGGAGAGCGCCTCGGCCCGCGCGAGCTGCGCCTCGACGCGCGTGCGTACGTCCGCGGAGACGCCGTGCTGGAGGTACTGCGTCGTCGACGCCGAGCCGCTCGGCGAGCCAGGCGACCGTGTCCGCCGTCGGGCGCGTCTTGCCCCGCTCGATCTGGCTGACGTACTCCTTCGAGAAGCGGGCGCCGGCGAGCTCCGTCTGCGTCAGGCCCGCCGCGACGCGCAGCGCGCGCACGCGCTCGCCGACGCCGCGCGGCCGGGCAGGGGTCGTGACCGGGAAGTGGCGGCCGCATCGCGCATACCGCTGTCACTCAAACCGCCACCCGCCCGGCCGCCCTCCCCCGATGGGGTGAACCGGTCTCTTTCGAGCCGCGTGAACCATGGTGAAGTGAAGCATAGCGCGGATCACTTGACCGAGCTACTTGACTTTTTTCGACATGGCCCGTACAGTCATGGCACCAAGCACCGCTCCAGACGCCAGGAAGGTGCGCGGGGCGCAACCGACGGGAGCGCGGAGCGAGCGGAGAACAGCGTGACTGGGCCGCAGAGTCACGAGCTCCGTCCGACGCCCCCACGCAGGGTCGCCTCCTTCGAAACGCCCCCGGAAGCCGCAGCCGGGGGCGTTTCACTATGAGGCAACGTGTGTCCGTCCGGGCTCATGCGAGAAAAGCACGATTTGCAGGGCATTCATCGCTTTCTGTGCCGTTCGAGCTATTGTCGCTGGAAAGCCGCTATAGACCGGCTGTCTCTGGATTCGACTGGCGCAACGACTGGCGCATTTCACGGTCGGATCGGTCTCTCCGCCTTCGTCGGAGTGGCGGATCGGGTCACGACATGATCGACCTCAATTCGCAGGAGTGGGACGCGAGACTGGTCGTGACCATGATCGAACTGCCCTTCGCCTTGGGGGATCGCCCGATTGCGAGCGTGATCAGTTCCGAGGTGAGGATTCGCATGTCGTCGAGTAGGGACCGTTCGACCAGCCCCACGTACCGGTCTAGCTCGCGACGCGCAACTCCAGGGCTCTCGTCCGCCAGCGAGTAGGTGAACTCATCTCCCAAGACCGGGCCGAATTGGGATCACGAAGCGTTGACGCGTAGTTGGCACGCATAACGAGAGCCCGTCCGGGGTATGGATCCTCGCTGGTGTTATCCACGAACGCGGCGGGTGCACGGTGTCCGAGGACGAACAAGAACTCGAGGGAAGCCGCCCAGAGGCAACCGACGGCGCGCCTGGCGGGCCGGAGTTTGAGTGGCCGCACTTGTCGGATCTGCGACCTCGACGTTTGCCTTCGCGCCCTCGCGGTTGCCAGGGCCCGCCGGCGACAGAGGAAATTGGTGAGTACTGATGACGGTTCTCAGCGGTGGCAGAAAGAGGCGGCGACGCCAAACGTTGACAGCCTGCGTTTGCTTAACCGCAGCGATGGCTGGCTTCGTCGCTGCAGCAGCGGCAGTGATCGCTCGAATCTAGGCAAGCCACTGGTTCCCGCCCGCCTACGTCGCTCACGGGGCGGGGCTACGCGCGACGGAGGAAGTAGAAAATAAGGACGACCAACAAAATGATCACGAGGATGCCGATTAATCCGTAGCCGGTTCCAGCGATAGCGAGCATTTCAGTTCCTCCTCGACCTTTTGCGCCGTACCGGTCGGGTCTTTACCCATCGACGAAGCTTTCTACTCCCGTTTGCTCCTTGTCGGGGAAAAACCCGAACCGGCGGCTCTGGGATTGAGCCAAGCCTCGCAAGCGTTACACATGGCGGGGGAAAACCATGCTTCCCCCGCCGGCCCCCTTCTTCTCGTGAGCGGCACCGCCACCGCCCGCCTACCTCCCGGCCGGCGAAGCCGGCCTTCGGCCGCGATGCCATTGCTCACCACCGTTGCACCATCGGACCTACCCTGGGCGGGCGAGGCGGACGGGGATGTCGAGTGGTAGGGTCGCGGCGCGATGGCAGCGGTCGACTACTTCATCAAGTTCGACGGCATCAAGGGCGAGAGCGCCGACGCCAAGCACAAGGACGAGATCGACGTCGAGTCTTGGAGCTGGGGGGAGACGAACACGGCCGGCGGAAGCGGTGGCGGCGGCGGCGCGGGCAAGGTCGCGATGCAGGACTTCCACTTCACGATGCAGCTGAACCGGGCGAGCCCGGCGCTCATGCGAGCATGCGCCACCGGCCAGCACATCAAGACGGCGACGCTCTCGGCCCGCAAGGCCGGCAAGGGCCAGCAGGAGTACCTCACGTTCAAGTTCCGGGACGTCCTCGTCAGCTCGTTCCAGACGACCGGCACGGAGGAGATGCCCGTCCCGACCGACTCGGTGTCGTTCAACTTCGCCAAGATCGAGGTCGAGTACAAGCCGCAGAAGTCGGACGGATCGCTGGGGTCGGCCGTCGAGTTCCGTTACGACCTGAAGGCGAACAAGACCTTCTAGCGCCTGTCGGCGGCGCAGCCGTGGAGCCCGTCCGCAGCGTCCCTCCGCCCGGTCGCCCCGACCCGCCCAGCGGCGGGCTCGCAGGCGGCCGTCGAGCTGGCGCGGTTGCTGCGGGAGGCGGGCTACGAGTCGCTGCGAATCCAGGAGCGGCTCGCAACGGGCGACGAGCTCCTGGCCAGGTCGCCCGAGCTTCCGTCCTACCTGCGACGTCTCGGCGACGCGGACGAGCTCGCCGTGCTGCTCCGACTCCTCCTGCTCGGCGTCCCCGTCGCCCGTCGGCGCGTCGAGGAGCACGTCGGCGACGAGCTGCGGGAGCGCCTCGAGGGTGCCGGCCTTCTCGTCCACGACGGGGACGCACGTCCACGGGGCGGCGCGCCTCGTCCCGCACGACGAGCTCCTGATCGCCTCCGACCACGCGGGCGCCGCAGAGGCGCACGCCGACCACGTACCCGGCGTGCACCGCCCGTCCGTCGCCCTCGCCCACCTGACCGTGCGCAGGAGCGGCGAGCGCGCCCTCGACCTCTGCACCGGCAACGGCATCCAGGCGATCCTGCTCGCCGCGCACGCAGAGCACGTGGTCGCGACCGACGTGAACGAGCGGGCGCTCGCCTACGCGACGTTCAACGCGGCGCTGAACGGGGCCGACAACATCGAGACGCGGGCCGGAAGCTTCTTCGAGCCGGTCGAGGGCGAGCAGTTCGACCTCGTTGTCGCGAACCCGCCGTACGTCGTCTCGCCCGAGAGCGCGTACCTGTTCCGGGACGGCGGCATGCGCGGCGACGCCGTGTCGGAGCTCGTCGTGCGGAGCACCCCGGCGACGCTCGCGCCCGGCGCGTTCGCCTGCGTCCTGATCGCATGGGCGCTCGATCCGGGCGACCCCGCCGAGCGCCCGCGACGGTGGCTCGAGGGCTCGGGGTGCGACGCGTTCCTGCTGCACACCTCGACGGACGACCCGATCGAGACGGCGACGGTATGGAATCGCGACCTCGTTGACCGCCCCGAGGAGTATGCCGACGCTCTCGACCGCTGGCTCGCCTACTACCGGGAGCTCGGGATCGAGCGGCTCGGTTACGCCTGCCTCGTGCTGCGTAAGCGTGCCGACGGCCGCGACGGCTGGGTCGAGCCCCTGCAGCTCCCCCGGTCGGCGCTTGGCCCGGCCGGCCGGCACGTGGAGCGGCTCTTCGAGACGCACGACCGCCTGGCCAGGATGGTCGCCGGCCGCCTGCTGCTCGGCCGGCGACTGCGCGTCGTCGACGACGCGGTCGTGACCCAGGACACCCGCTTCTCGGGGGACAATGGCACGCGGAGGCGCTCGCGCTCCGGCTCGACTCCGGCCTGCCCTTCTCCGCCGAGCTCGATCCGCCGACCGCACGATTGCTCCGAGAGCTCGACGGGTCGCAAACGCTGGAGGAGGCCCTGGTGGCGGCGGTGGACGGTGACGACACCCGGGAGAAGGGGCTCGCGCTGGCGCGGCGGATGCTCGAAATCGGCTTCCTCGAGCTCGACGACGAGGGGGACGGCGACCGCGAGGGCGACGGCGACCGCTAGGCCGACGGGCCCGGTGCGACCGGGGCAGGCACGGGCACCTGGACCCAGCTCACGATCTTGCCCCTGTGGACGCGAAATGCCGCCGCCGCCTTCTGGCCCGGCGCGTCGCACCGTCGGTGCGTGCCGTTCGCGAGGACGAAGACCGCGGTCGCGGTCTCACCCTTCACCGTGATCGACACGATTCGGCCCGCGCACGGGAGGAGGCTGTGCCAGAGGGCGATGTCCGCGTACGTCTCGAGACGCAGGACGGCGCCGGCCTGCCCGAACACCGCCGGGCGCGCGAAGAGGCGAGCGATCCCGGCGTTGTCGTACGCGTTCAGCCGCTGGCTCCAGGCGCGGACGACGCGCTTGGTCGTTGCGGGCGAGTCGGCGTGCGCGGCGCCCGCGACGGGCGCCGCCAGCAGCGCGACGAGCAGTACACAGGCGGCGATGCGCATGGCTCCAGGATACGCCCGCACGCAGCTCGTGGCGGCGACCCGGCCCGCCTACGATCGCCGGGTGGACGGATCCGCCTCCTTCCGTCGGGGCTTCTGGGCGATTGCGCCGCTCTGGCTCGGAGTGGTCCCGTTCGCGCTCGTATACGCCGTGCTCGCGCGAGACGCCGGGCTGTCGCTGCTCGAGACGCAGGCGCTGTCCGTCCTCGTGTTCGCGGGCAGCGCACAGGTAAGCGCGATCGGTCTCTTCGGTGCAGGTGCGGCCGCGTTCGAGATCGTCTCGACGACGTTCCTCCTGAACGTCCGGCACGTGCTCTACGGCCTCTCGCTCGGGCGCCGCATCCCGCTCTCGCACCGCCGACGGCCGGTCGCCGCCTACTTCCTCACGGACGAGGCGTTCGGCGTCGTCGCCGCGAGCGGCGAGCGCACGTTCGGATTCCTGCTCGGGGCCGAGCTGAGCCTGTTCGCCGTCTGGAACCTCGCGACGTTCGGCGGGGGCATCGCGGGCGCGACGATCGCCGATCCAGCCAGGCTCGGGATCGACCTCGTCTTCCCGCTTGCGTTCCTGGCGTTGCTCGTCCCGCTCGTCCGGACGCGCGTCGAGCTCCTCGTCGCGGTCGTCTCCGGCACGCTCGCGTACGCCGTCGCGCGCGACCTTCCCGGGGGGCTCCCGATTCTCGTGACAGGCGTCGTCGGGAGTTTCCTCGGCGCGTCGCTGACGCGCGGGCGTCCGACGACGAGGTGAACGTCGAGGACGCGGCGCGGGAGGTTGCGTGAGCTTCTGGCTGACGGTCGCGGGCATGCTCGCGGTGACCTTCGGCTCGCGGTACGCCGGACTCGCGCTGCGCTTCGAGCTCCCGGACTTCTGGGTTCGTTGCCTGCATTTCGTCCCGATCGCGGTGTTCGCGGCGCTCGTCACGCCGTCGCTCGAGGGCAGCTACGGCGAGGGGGAGATCCGCGTCGCCGGCGCAGGCGTCGGGGCTCTCGTGGCCTGGCGCACCCGGAGCCTCGGGCTCGCGATCGCGGCGGGGATGCTCACCTTCTGGGGACTCCGCTGGATCACTCCGTAGCCGGCTCGCCGAGCAGCCAGCGCAACCGCTCCCGCTGGATCGCCGCGAGGTCCTCGTCGTCGAGCAACCCGCCGACACGATCGGCGACCGAGCGAAGCAGGCCGCCGGCGATCATCATCCACGCCTCGACGTCCGCGTCTCGGTCGGCGGGGATCGCTCCCGCCTCCTGGCCCCGGCGCAGCGCCCCCGCGACGTGGTCGTGCGCGACGCGCATGTGGCGCGCGATGTGCTTGCGGATCTCGCGGTCCTCGCCCGCCTCGGTGACGCCCTGGATCCACAGGTTCGGCATCAGGGCCTTCTTCCACCGCGCCACCGACGGGGGCGCCAGGAGGCCGCCCCGCACGGCGCGGCCGGTGGCCCCGCCGGGCGTGCCGTCGGCGTGGAGCAGCTCGTCGACGGCGCCGTCGAACGCGGCGCGGAACTCGTCCCAGGCGGCGTCGAGGCACGCCGCCCACAGATCGCGCTTCGACGGAAAGTGCCGGTAGAGCACCGGCTCGCTGACACCGGCCTCGCGCGCGATCTCCGCCGTCGTCGAGCCCGCGTAGCTACCGGACGCGAAGACGCGCAGCGCGGCCTGGACGATCGCCCGACGCCGCTCCCCCGCGGGGAGGCGCCGTGGACGGCTCACGCGGCCTCGACGGACCGCGGCGCCTGCTCGGCCCCGGACGAGCGATCCTCCGGCCGGACGAGGACGGCCGC
Source organism: uncultured Actinomycetes bacterium (assembly GCA_963845965.1). Taxonomy (GTDB): domain Bacteria; phylum Actinomycetota; class Thermoleophilia; order Gaiellales; family Gaiellaceae; genus Gaiella. The sequence continues at coordinate 176,923 of CAWJUF010000005.1, forward strand.
GATGATCGCACCGGTGAGCGCGATGGCGGACGCGACGAGCAGCGCGCGCTCGAACCCCTCCATGAACGACGCCGTCGTCGGCGGGTCGGTCAGCCGCGAGGCCATGATCGCGCCCATCAGGGCGATGCCGATGGAGCCGCCGACCTGGCGGCATGCGTTGAGGACTGCCGAGCCGACCCCCGCCTTCGCCACCGGCACGGCCCGCGTCGCCGCCGCGGCGCTCGGGGTCATCGTCAACGACATCCCGACGCCGCCGAGCACGAGCCCCGGGAGCAGCTGCCAGAACGTCGTGTCGCTGTCGAGCTGGCTGAAGTAGAGGAGCTGGGCAGAGAGGAGCAGCATCCCCGCGGTCATCAGCCCGCGCGAGCCGAACCGGTCCGACGCCTTCCCCGCGATGGGCGCGACCACGATGATCAGCACCGTCATCGGGAGGAACGACGCGCCGGCCTCGACGGCCGAGTAGCCGAGGATGTTCTGCATGAAGAGCGAGACGAAGAAGAAGACGCCGAACATCGCGAGCGACACGAAGAGCGTCGTGAGGTTGGCGCCGAGATACGTCCGGTTCTCGAAGAGCGTCAGGTCGAGCATCGGTGCGCGCTGACGCCGCTCGAGCACCACGAAGGCGGCGAGCGCGACGGCGGCGAGGACGAAGGCGCCGACGATCCGCGCGGAGCCCCATCCGTACGTGTTCGCCTCGATCAGCCCGTAGGTCAGCGAGAAGAGCCCGACCGCCGACGTGGCCAGACCCGGCAGGTCGAGCCGCTCGTGCGTCGGGTCGCGCGACTCGTCGATCAAGACGAAGCTGGCTCCGATGCCGAGGATCCCGATCGGAACGTTGACGAAGAAGATCCAGTTCCAGCTCGCATGCTCGGTGAGCAGCCCGCCGACGAGAGGGCCGATTGCGAGTGCGAGCGCGGAGACGCCCGCCCAGATTCCGATCGCGGTGCCGCGCTCCCGCGGCGGGAACGTGGCGGCGATGATCGAGAGCGTCGCCGGGCTCATCATCGCCGCGCCCGCGCCCTGGACGACGCGGGCCGCGATCAGCATCTCGCCGCTCGTGGCGAGCCCGCAGGCGAGCGAGGCCGCGGTGAACACGACGATCCCGAGCACGAAGATCAGGCGCCTGCCGTACGCGTCGGCCAGCTTGCCGCCGATCAGCATCAGCGCGGCGAACGTGAGCGCGTAGCCCGAGACGATCCACTCGAGCTCCGACAGACCGACGCCGAGGTCACGCTGGATCGCCGGCAGCGCGACGTTCACGACGGTGTTGTCGAGCATGATCATGAACAACCCGAACGCCACCGCGGCGAGCGTCCACCACTTCTTGCTCTCCTCGGTCACGAGTCGTGCCCGCATATCCGCCTCCCTGGAAGTTAGCGGGCACTACGTTAGCAGCTGCTAACTAAGCAGTGGCCGGTTAACAGGGTCGCAACCACCCTGTCCGTACGATCGGGCCCCGTGCCCGTCTACATCTGCCCGAACTGCCGCGAGCGCTCGGTCGACATCGACGGCGTCGAGGGCTTCTCCGCGCAGGCGCCGCAGTGCCGCAACTGCGGGTTCGGCTTCCTCTTCCAGCTGCTCGAGGACTACTACCCACGTCCCTCGACCGGCTTCGTCGTCTGCGACCGGGACGCGCGCGTCCTCGCCGTCGGACGCGGCGTCTTCGAGCTCACGGGGTTCCGCGAGGCGGACCTGATCGGCCAGGACGTGGGTAGTGCGTTCGCGCTGTCCGACACCGCGCCGCTCGAGCTCGTGCGCGAGTGGGGCGTACGCCGGCTCGGCGAGCAGCTCGAGCTGCGGACGCGCGCGGGGATGACGAAGCCCGTGCTCGTCGACCTGTTCCCCGCGTACGACGAGGACGGCGGCGTGCTCGTCGCGCTCTCGTCGCGCTGAGGGTCTTCAGCGCGGCATGATCCAGACCTGGCGTGCGATCGCGAGCGGGGTTCCGTCCCGGCCGTAGAGCGCCGTGCCGGCGAAGAGCTTGCGCCCGTCCTCGCCGAGCGCCCATCCGAGGACGACGCACTGCTCGCCCTCGTCGGGAAGCCGGTCGAGGCGGGCGGTCATGCGCCCGAGGACGATCTCGCCGCGTCCCGGGTCGCCCGCCGCGTACGCGCCGGGGCAGTCGATCGCCGCCCACACGACTTCGGGCGACGCGTCGTGGGCGATCCATGTCGTGGCGACCAGGCCGTCGCGCCCGGGCACCGGGCCGGGGTGGATCGAGAGACCGCTGCCGTCTTCCCGCGTGCCGCACACGTAGCACTCGGCGAACTCCGGCGGCCCGAACGCGCCGACGCCCTCGGCTGCCGCGGCGGCGTCGCCCGGAGCGGGCGGCACGGGCGCCTCGATCCCTGGGTCTCCCGCGATCGCTTCGGCGACGAGCTCGCCGCCGTCCTCGAGGAGCAGCCGCTCGCCGTCGCGCCGCACCGTGAGTGGGCGCTCGAGCGGGGGCGGACGACGGAGCGTCACCTCGGCCGCCCGGCCGAGGCGGGTGCCGAGGAGCCCACAGGCGTAGCCGCCGTTCGCCGAGCGAAGTGGACCGCGGTAGCGTCCGTCGATCGTCACGGTCTCGACGTACGCGGTCACGTCGCTAGAGTGACGTTTGTGACTGCGAGTCGAAAACTTGACGGGCCCTGCGGATGGGAGCGAAGCGCGAGGATGCCCCGATGAGGGTCGCGCTCGCGCAGCTGAACGTCGTCGTCGGCGACCTCGACGGGAACGTCGAGCGGATCATCGCCGCGATCTCCGAGGCGCAGCGGGCAGCCGCCGACCTCGTCGTCCTCCCCGAGCTCGCGATCACGGGCTACCCGCCCGAGGACCTGCTGCTGCGGCCGGGTTTCGTCCGCGCCGCGCGCGAGGCGGTCGTCGAAGTCGCGCGCGCATGCACAGATACCGTCGCGCTGGTCGGCGCGCCGGCGTTCGACCGCGACCTCGCGAATGCCGCATTCGTCTGCGCAGACGGCTCCGTCCAGGGCGTGTACCGCAAGCATTTCCTCCCCAACTACGGCGTCTTCGACGAGCACCGCTACTTCGCCGCAGGGCGCGAGCTCTTGCTGCTCGAGCTCGGCGAGGTCCTCGTCGGGCCGACCGTCTGCGAGGACGTCTGGCAGCCCGGGCCGCCTGCGACCGATCTCGCACTCGCGGGCGCGACCCTGCTCGTCAACCTCTCCGCCTCTCCGTTCCACGTCGGCAAGGCCGAGGACCGCGAGGAGATGCTCGTGACGCGCGCGCGCGACAACGCGGTGTACGTCGCGTTCTGCAACCTCGTCGGCGGCCAGGACGAGCTCGTTTTCGACGGTCACTCCGTCGTGCTCGACGACGAGGGAGAGGTGATTGCCCGTGCGCCCGGGTTCGAGGAAGCGCTGCTGGTGGTCGACGTCGACCCGACGGAGGCCATCGGCCGGCGGCTGCGCGACGTGCGGCGCCGGGAGCTCGAGCGATCGCTGCCCGCGCCGCCGTCTGCGACGACTCTCCGGCTCGCTGCACCCCGTGCCGTGAAGAGCCCGGTGTCGGCGACGGTTGCGCCGTTCGAGCCGGAGCTCGAGCAGATGCGCCTCGCGCTCGGTCTCGGGCTGCGCGACTACGTCACCAAGAACGGCTTCGGGGACGTCGTCCTCGGGATCTCGGGCGGCATCGACTCCGCGCTCACCGCGGCGATCGCGACGGATGCGCTCGGCGCGGCCCGCGTCCACACCGTCTCGATGCCCTCGCGCTTCTCCTCCGAGGGGACGCGCGACGACGCCCGCGAGGTGAGCGAGAACCTCGGCGTCGACTTCCGCGAGGTTCCGATCGAGGATGTCGTGGCCGCGTTCCACGAGGCGCTCGGGGGACTGGAAGGCCTGGCCGCGGAGAACCTCCAGGCACGCATCCGGGGGACGATGCTGATGTCGCTCTCGAACACACACGGCTGGCTCGTGCTCTCCACGGGCAACAAGTCCGAGATCGCGGTGGGCTACTCGACGATCTACGGCGACATGGTCGGCGGCTATGCCCTGCTGATCGACGTGTACAAGACCGACGTCTTCCGCCTCTCGCGTCACCTGAACGAGCGCGCCGGGCGTGAGCTGATCCCCGTCTCGACCATCGAGCGGCCGCCGACCGCCGAGCTGCGCGCCGACCAGCGCGACGACCAGTCGCTGCCGCCGTACGAGGTGCTCGACCCGATCCTCGAGGCGTACGTCGAGCTCGACCGCTCGCGCGAGGAGCTCGAGGCGACGTTCGACGCCGAGATCGTCGAGCGGATGCTCCGGCTCGTCGATCGCGCCGAGTACAAGCGCCGCCAGGCTGCACCCGGCGTCAAGCTCCGCCCGCGCGCCTTCGGTCGCGACTGGCGGACGCCGATCACCAACAGGTGGAGGGGCTGAAGCGCGCGAGACGTGGCTTCAGCCTCGCCCCTCTTCCTTCTCTCCCGCGCAAAGCTCGGCCAACGCCGCCACGGTCCGCCAGTTCCGCACGGTGACGGTCGTCGGCAGGCGCCGCTTCGTCAGCGCCTCCATGAGCTTCGACCGCGCCTGCCCGTTCGGGACGCTGACGTAGAGCTCGCGTCCGCGCGCGGTCAGCTCGTCGGGGAGGTAGGCGACGAGGTCGCCGAGACCGAGGGCGCCCGGCTCGACCGCCTCGCCCAGGAAGACGACGACGACCTTCGTCGGGTCGTCGACCGCGTATGGGTTGGCTTCGACCACAGCGGCCAGCTCGTCACCCGCGCGAACGACCACAGGCACGTCGAGCCCGGTCGCGTCGGCGAGCGCCTGCTCGAGCTGCGCGGCGAGGTCGTCCGGCGCGGCCGAGGCGGGTGTGAACACGACGTTCCCGCTCTGCAGGTACGTCTCGACGTCGGAATGACCGAGCGACTCGACGATCGCCCGCAGCGCCGGCATCGCGATCCGCTTGTGCGGCCCGATGTTGATCCCGCGGAGAAGAGCAGCGACGCGCACGCATGGAGTCTGCCTGGAGGCGGGTGAGGCGAGACCCGGGGCAAGTAAGAGTCTGTTACTTGCTCGGAGGCTTCGCGCCGCGCCGCGGATCGACCGGGACCAGCTCTCGCAACGCGCGAAACCAGCGCAGCCGCTCCTCCCAGGGCACGGCGGCGTTCGCCGGCGAGGTCGAGGGAAGGACGAACGAGCAGCGTCTCGCCGAGCCGCCGCTCCTGGAGCCCGTGGCCCGGGCGACCCCCGAACGGGCCCCGGTACGCCTCCTTGCCGACGAAGCCGATCGCACGCGGCCGGAGCTCGTCGGCCAGCCGCTCGAGCCGCTCCGCGCTGCCGGCGAAGTCGCCCTTGCGCAGGTCCGACGAGCCGCGCGTCGTCCGGTACGCGGCGTTCGTGATCCCGATCCCGAACCGCAGCACCTCGACCTGCTCGGAGGGGTCGACCAGGCGCGGCGTGAAGCCGGCGGCGTGGAGCAGCCGCCAGAAGTCGTTGCGCGGGTTGGCGAAGTGCGCGGCCTTCGCATCCGAGTGGAAGCCGGGGTTGATCCCGCAGAAGACGACGTCGAGATCCGGTGCGAGCACGTCGGGGACAGCGCTCTTCGAGACGGCTGCCACGGTGGCGCACCCTAGCGCCGCGGAGCCCGGACCGAGCGCCAGAGCTCAATGGATCATCGAACTGTCAGGATGATTGCGAGCGGGAAGCATCATCCCCAAGCTGCCTATGTGCAGCCCGAACACAGGAGGCGTTGTGGCATTCATGGTTCACCATCTCAAGATCGACGACTTCGGCACCTGGAAACCATTCTTCGATGAAGATCCGGTCGGTCGCAAACAGGCGGCGAAGGGGCACGTCATGCTGCGCAGCGTTGACAACCCGAACGAGGTGTTCACACGGGTGGAGTTCGACTCGGTCGAGGAGGCCAAGGCGTTCCGAGACCGTCTCGTCGCTTCCGGCGCACTCGACAGGACGACGGTGTTGACGCCGCCGACGGTCGTGGAGTTGGTCGAGAACATCACGTACTAGCGGGGGTTCCAGGTGCTACGCGGCCTCGGGTTCGCGCTCGTCGTGCCGCGCCTCGAACGCGAGCCGGATCCGCTCGGTCAGCACCGCGACGGCCTCGGGCGCGTCGTCTCCGGGACGTATCACCCTGACGGCGTCGTCGCCGCCCACCCAGCCGTAGCACCGGAGGTAGCACTCCTGCTCGTTCAACGGCCGCAACCGCTGCATGGGCCCCAACCGTAGGCAGGGGACCGGACGGCGCTCGTTGTCTAGGCTGAGGTCGTGTCCACCCGGGCGAAGTCGTTCGACTACGAGGTCTCGCTCGACGAGACCTGGGACGCGTGGAGCGACCGCGGCGGCGGGGTGCTCGCCGGCGCGGACGAGGCGTCGTGGACGCCCGAGCACCTGCTCCTCGCGGGGCTCGCGCGCTGCACGCTGACGAGCCTCCGCTACCACTGCGTCCGCGCCGGGGTCACGCTGACGCTCGCGCGACGGCGCAGGCACGGTGACGAGGCGCGAGGCGGACGGGCGGTTCGCGTTCGTCCTCGTCACCGTCGAGGGCGACGTGTCCTTCGAGCCGAAGCCCGACGAGGCGACGATCGCCGAGCTGCTCGCAAAGGCAGAGCGTGACTGCTTCGTCGGCGCGTCGCTGACGGTCGAGCCGGCGTACTCGTGGAGGGTGGCGTGAGGGGCGGCGCCTGTCGGCTGGGGCGTGGCTTCAGCCTCGCCCCTCTTCCTTCGCGGAGCTACGCGGCGTGAGCGCGACCCTCCTCGACGTCGCCGCGGTGCGCGCCCGCTTCGCGGCCCTCGACCGGCGGCTCGCGTTCTTCGACGGGCCCGGCGGCACGCAGTGCCCCGACGAGGTGATCGACGCGATCGCCGCGCTACCTCCGCGAGTCGAACGCGAACGTCGGCGCGCCGTACGAGACGTCGCGGCGCACCGACGAGCTGGTCGACGCCGCGCACGAGCGCGCGGGCGCGTTCCTCGGCTGCGACGCCGGCGAGGTCGCCTTCGGGCAGAGCATGACCGCGCTCAACTTCCTTCTGACCCGTGCGCTCGCGCGGGAGCTCGAGGCCGGGGACGAGGTGCTCGTGACGCGCCTCGACCACGACGGGAACGTCGCGCCGTGGCTCGCCCTGGCCGACGACATCGGCATCGTCGTCCGGTTCGTCGACGTGCACGACGACCTCTCGCTCGATCTCGACGACCTGGCGGCGAAGCGCTCCCCGAGGACGCGCGTCGTCGCGTTCCCGGCCGCGGCGAACTCGGTCGGCACGGCGCCGGACATCCGCCGCGTCGTCGAGCTCGCGCACGAGGCGGGCGCGCTCGCGTGGGTCGACGCCGTCCACTACGGCCCGCACGGGCCGATCGACGTGTCGGCGTGGGGATGCGACGTGCTGATCTGCTCGCCGTACAAGTTCTTCGGGCCGCACATGGGGCTCGCGTTCGGCCGCGAGGAGCTCCTGCGCCGCTGGCGGCCGTACAAGGTGCGGCCCGCCGCCGACGAGCCGGTCGGCCACCGCTTCGAGCTCGGCACCTGCCAGCACGAGCTGCTCGCGGGCTTCGTCGCCGCGGTCGACTACATCACTCGCTCGGCTGGGAGGCGATCACGGCGCACGAGCGCGACCTGGGTCAGCGCTTCCTCGACGGCCTTCCCGGCGACATCGTGCTGCACGGCGTCCCGACGATGGAGGGCCGCGTGCCGACGTTCTGCTTCAGCGTCCCCGGCCGGAGCGCCCAGTCCGTCGCCGAGCACCTCGCCGCGCGCGACGTCGCGGTCTGGTGGGGGAACTACTACGCGCTCGAGACGATGCGGCTGCTCGGGCTCGACGAGGAGGACGGCGCCGTCCGCGCGGGGATCGTCCACTACAACACGGCCGAGGAGGTCGACCGGCTGCTCGCCGGGGTCGCGGAGCTCCTCTGACGTGAGGCTCCTCCTGCTCGGCGGCCCGAAGTTCCTCGGGCGCGCGGTGATCGACGCCGCCCTCGAGCGGGGCCACGAGGTGACGCTGTTCAACCGCGGGCACGACGGGCGCCGACCTCTACCCGGAGCTCGAGCGGATCGTCGGCGACCGCGACGGCGGCCTCGACGGGCTCCGCGGCCGGGAGTGGGACGCCGTCGTCGACACGTCGGGCTACCTGCCGCGCGTCGTCGGCGCGAGCGCCGACGCTGCTCGCCGGCGCGGTCGGCCACTACGTCTTCGTCTCGAGCATCTCCGTCTACGCGTCGTTCGCCGAGGTCGTGGACGAGGGGTCGCCGCTCGCGGAGCTGTCGCAGCCGGGCTCGGAGGACATCGCGACCGACTACGGCGCGCTCAAGGCGCTGTGCGAGCAGGAGGTCGAGGGCGCGTTCCCGGGCCGATCGACCGCCGTGCGCGCGGGGCTGATCGTCGGCCCGCACGACCCGACCGGCCGGTTCACGTACTGGCCGCATCGCGTCGCGCGGGGCGGCGACGTGCTCGTCCCGGGGCCTGCGTGGCGGCCGGTCCAGCTCGTCGACGTCCGCGACCTCGCCGCCTGGATCGTGCTCGCCGCCGAGGAGCGGCTCACCGGGCCGTTCAACGCGACCGGGGCCGACGACGATGGGCGCGGTGATCGACGCCGCCCGCCGCGTCGTCCGGCTCCTCGGCGCGGCCGGTCGAGGTGGACGACGCGTTCCTCGCGGCGCAGGGCGTCGGCGAGTGGATGGAGCTGCCGCTCTGGGTCGACGTGCGGTGGGGAGATGCCCGCCGTCTTCCTCGAGGTCGACACACTCGCGCGCGACGGCCGCCGGCCTGACGTTCCGCCCGCTCGACGACACCGTCGCGGCGACGCTCGCCGGCGCAGGGCTCGTCGACGGCGTCGGGCTCGTGCCCGAGCGCGAGACGGAGCTGCTCACGGCCTGGTGGTCCCGCTAGCATCGCGCCGTGGCGACCTTCGACCGCACCACGCTCTCCAACGGCACCCGGGTTCTCACCGCAGGGATGTCGCACGCGCAGTCCGTCTCGTGCTTCCTCATGTACGCGGCCGGCTCGCGCTACGAGCGCCGCGAGGAGAGCGGGATCGCGCACTTCGCCGAGCACATGCTCTTCAAGGGCACGGAGCGCCGGCCGACGGCGCGGGACATCGCCACGGAGATCGACGCGATCGGCGGCGAGTTCAACGCGTTCACCGGCAAGGAGCTGACCGGCTACTACGTCAAATGCGCCGCGGAGACGCGCGACGTCGCGCTCGACGTGCTCGTCGACATGCTCCGCAACTCGCGCTTCGACGCCGACGAGATCGAGCGCGAGAAGGGCGTGATCGTCGAGGAGATGAACATGTACGCCGACACGCCGCGCAGCTACGTCGGCAACGTCTGGGAGCGTCACCTCTACGGCGACCAGCCGCTCGGCTGGGACATCATCGGCACCGAGGAGACGGTGCGCGGCGCCACGCGCGAGACCTTCCTCTCGTACATCGACCGTTGGTACCGCCCCGAGCGCCTCGTGGTCGGGCTCGGCGGCAAGCTCGGCGGGGGCATCCACGAGCGCCTCGAGGGGCTGCTCGGCGGGATCGCGCCCGCGGAGACCGGAGCGGCCGAGACGGTCGTCCTTCCCCAGAACGGGAGCTCGGTGCGCGTCCACACGAAGCAGTCCGACCAGGCTCATGTCGTCATCGGCGCGCGGAGCTACCCGCACGGCCACCCCGATCGCTACGCGGTGCAGCTTCTCTCGACGGTGCTCGGCGGCGGGATGTCGTCCCGTCTCTTCACCGAGGTGCGCGAGCGGCGTGGGCTCGCGTACTACGTCTTCTGCGCGAACAACTCGTACGCCGACGCGGGCGCGCTCGCCGCGCAGGGAGGCGTCGACCTGAACCGGATCGACGAGGCGATCGAGACGATCGTCGCCGAGCTGCGCCGGATCGTGACGGAGCCCGTGCCGGCCGAGGAGCTCGAGAAGGCGCGCTCGTTCGCGAAGGGCCGTTTCGTCCTCGGCCTCGAGAGCCCGCACGCGACGATCATGTTCGGCCTGCGCCGCGAGCTGCTCGAGGGCCAGGCGGTCGAGCCCGAGGAGGTGCTCGCGGGCCTCGACGCCGTCACGGTCGAGGACGTCCAGCGCGTCGCGGCCGACATCCTCGGCAAGGACCTCCGCCTCGCCGTGATCGGGCCGTTCGACGAGCCCGAGCGGTTCGAGAAGCTGCTTGTTGCCTGACGGCGCTTCCCGAATGGGCGCCTAGGACATCGTCCCGAAGCCTTCCTGCGCAGCCGCGGCGGCGAGTCGGTGGTCGTAGCAGAGGAACGTCGCGAGGTCTACATCAGCCGTGCGCGCCAGGAGCGCCGAGGCGAGCTGAACCGCGTCGTAGGCACGCAGGCCGTGGCGAGCGCATGCGAGCGCGGCCTCCTCCAGCACGCTGTTGGTGAGCGCGACGACCGCGAACGCGGCGTCGGCGTTCTCGCCGCCGTGCCATTCCCACTCGAATTGCTCGACCAGCGTGGCGGCGTCCGTCGCGGACAGCTCGCCCAGTCGGTGCTTGCGCCAGATCGCTGCCGGGATCTCGACGCGGGCGATCGCCGAGACGACGGTGTTCTCGACTGCGCGCACCTCGTCGGCCCCCGCCTCGTCCGCGTAGCGCTTGACGAGCGCGGACGAGTCGAGGAAGACGCTCACCCGCGATCGTCTACGACGATCTCTCCGAGCGACCGACCGCGACCCGCGGCCGAGCGTGCGCGAGCCACGCGCTGCGCGTCGGGGCGGGTTGCGTACGGCGGCGGTGACGCGAGCAGCGCGGCCCTGGCCAGCCGCTCCCTGGTGCGTTCCGCCTCGCTGCCCGCCAACTCCGGATCGACCGCCGCGCCGAGCACGAGCGTGATCCACGCGTTGACACTCGTGCCTGCTCGGGCGGCATGCTGGCGCACTTGCTCGGCGAGACCGTCCGGAAGCCGAAGCGAAATCTGTGTCACGAAATCATGATAGCACTCATGATTTGGCTACGCCGCGCAGCGTCACCGTCCCGAACGGACATGGCCGGAGAGGTCCCGGTGCCGGCCTGAGCGAGTGAGACGCTGCGATGCGCGCACATTCGTCCGTCGGACGTTTCAGCCGGCCTCGGTGACAGGGAACCCCTCGCGCGAGGCCGCGAGGGCGAGCGGCTCGTCGAGCGTGACGAAGCGGAGGGCGCCGGGCTCGCCGTCGGCTGCGATCCGGGCGGCGGCAAGCTGGAACGCGTCCCCGGCGCGGAGGTCGTGGACGCGGACGAGGCGCCGTGCGTCGTCGCGAACGGCGTCCGACGGAGGCACCTCCGTCCAGCGTGTGGCGAGGTCGTCGAGCGCCGCATAGGCGCTCATGGCGCCGCCACGATGCTCGCCGGCTCGCTCGCGGCGAGCCAGCGCCGACGCAAGCGCGACATGCGTTCCCCACCACACGGTCACGGCAGCGTCGCCGGCGAGGAGATCGCTCATGTGCTCGGTCGTCGACTCCACGGCGAGCACGGGGACGAGCGCCGAGCTGTCCCAGAAGCTCAATACGGGCTCTCGCGCCGCTCGTGCAGGAGTTCCTCGAGAACGCTTCCCTCGAACGTCACAGGCGGGTGCGCGGCGAGGAACGCCTTCATGTCGGGCGTCTTCTTCGGGCGGGTGATCAGCCCTCGCCGTTCGAGGCTCGCTAGCCGCGCATCCCAGTCGACCTCGCCGCCGCTGAGCGGCACGAGCTGTGCGACGGGCACGCCGCGATCGGTGATCGTGATCGTCTCGCCGGCCTTGACCCTGTCGAGCAGCTCGCTGAGCTTCGCCTTCGTGTTGGAGATGGATGCCGTGGCCATCGAGCCATTATAGTCTTTTAATTCAGTCCATCAAGGTCTGTTTTGGCCCTGCCGGTTTCTGACCCGTCACCGCGGCACCGAGACGTCTAGTACCCGGAGATTGCATTCTCGTGCGTGATGTTGCATAGTCGCGTCGCTCCGGGAACGGGGGCGGTTTGCATCTGCGGGGCGGCTCGTGTCACCAGGGCTCGCGGCGCGCCGCTCGGGCAGGCCGCCGGCGACAATCGAGACAGGGAGGGACTTCATGCGGCAGTCGATCTCGGTTCTGGCGCTCATCGTCGGGCTCGCATTGCTCGTGTCCGCGTTCCTGACCGCGCCGCCCGGCCGGTCGGCGACAGAGGAGCGCGTGCTTCGGCTGAACGTCAACTCGACCGACATCACGTATCTCGATCCAGCGCTCAACTACGACTTCTACGGTTGGCGTCTCGAGGCGGCGACGTGCGCGATGCTGCTCGGCTACCCCGACCGAGCGGGCAGAGCGAACGCGCGGCTCTATCCTGAGGTTGCCAAGGGCTTCCCGAAGATCTCCAACGGCGGGAAGACCTATACGTTCACGCTGCGGAGCGGCTACCGATTCTCCGACGGGTCTGCGGTGACCGCCGAGAGCTACGCTCGCGCGATCGAGCGGGCGCTCGACCCGAAGATGCAGTCCCCTGCCGCGACGTTCCTGAGCGACGTCGTGGGCGCCGCGCGAGTCCAGTCCGGCAAGGCGACACGTCCGGCTGGAGTGACCACGAGCGGGAACACGCTCACGGTGCGGCTCACCAAGGTCGCACCGGACTTCCTCTCGCGGATCGCCATGCCGTTCTTCTGTGCCGTCCCGCTCGAACCTGCCCGCCGATCCCCAGGGCGTCAATACGCCCCCGGGCGCCGGCCCCTACTACGTCTCCAGCAAGAAGAAGGGCACGCAGATCGTGCTCCGCAAGAACCCGTACTACCGCGGCCCGCGCCGGCAGAACTGGGACGTGATTCGCGTCGACCGTCGAGATGGGCGAGCAGGCGAGCTATCTCCAGGTCCGCAAGGGCGAGGCCGACCTCGACATGTACTCGCTGCCGACCGCGGCGCACACGCAGCTGACGAAGGAGTTCGGGATCAACAAGAGCCGGTACTTCGTGTATCCGTCGAACTCGATCAGCTACTTCGCGCTCAACACGTCGCGGGGGATCTTCAAGGACGCGAAGGTGCGGCAGGCGGTCGGCGTACGCGGTCAACCGGCCCGCGCTCGCGAGGCTCGCCGGGCTCAACGCCGGCACGTCCGAACGAGCAGATCCTGCCGCCCGGCATCCCCGGCTATCGGGACGCCGACATCTACCCGGTTGGCCCGCCGAACGTCGCGAAGGCGAAGGCGCTGCTCGGCGGGAAGACGGGCAAGGTCGTGATGTACACGACCAACGACCCGCTCGGGATCAACACGGGCCAGCTGCGTCCAGGCGAACCTGAAGGCGATCGGCCTCGACGTCGAGGTGAAGCCGTACACGTTCGCGGTGCTGATCGACAAGACGGGGACGCGGGGCGAGCCGTTCGACATGTGGTCGATCGGCTGGTTCGCCGACTACCCCGACCCCTACGACTTCATCAACATCCTCCTCGACGGGCGCACGATCGGCCCGAAGAACAACATCAACACCGCGTACTTCAACAGTCCCGCCTACAACCGGAAGATGGACGCGGCGGCTCGGCTCTCGGGCGACGCGCGGTACCGCGCCTATGGGAACCTGGACATCGACATCACCCGCAACCAGTCCCCGCTCGTCATCTCGGGGAACCAGAACGTGCGGGAGTTCATCTCGTCGAAGGTCGGCTGCCCGACCTACTCGTTCGCGTGGGGCGGCCTCAACCTCGTGATGCTCTGCCCCAAGCGGTAGTTCGGGCTCGCGGTCGGGCGGCGTCGTCTCGCGGGCGGCGTCGCTCCGGCCGCGCTAGCGTCCTCTCCGATCGGAGCAGTCGCGGCGGCGCGTCACAGGGGGAGCCCCTCGCCACGTGGGCGCTGTGGGCGGTCGTGCTCGGGATGATCTTCGTGACGTACTGGCGGCTCCGGCCGGACACTCCAGCCGCAACCGACGACCTCTATCACGTCTCCGGGAACGGACTGGCCGGCGGCCTCTCGCGGGTGCTGGTCGAGCTGAACTTCCCAATGGCGCTCGTCGCGATCCTCGTCGTGCTCGTGGCGATCGACGCGCTTCCTCGAGCAGCCTGGACACTCGCCGGGCCCGCGGTCGCGCTGTGCGCCGTGGTGGCCTGGCCGGGGGTCGTCGACCAGGACGACCTCGACGCGCGGCTCGTGAACGCGATCCCCGCGCTCGGGGTTGGCGTCGCACTCGCGCTGACGATCGCGGCCGGGCGGCGGTCGGGCTGGGGCGTCACGGGTCGCCTGCCGCTCGATCCGCTCCGGCTCGGAATCGCGGCAGTCGCGCTCGTCGTCTCGATCCCGTGGATCGCGGCGGATCTCGGCTTCTTCCTCCCCGACGGCGTCTTCATCATGCGCCGCGTCGCGCTCGACACGTACGGCCTGCCGATCGCCGCCGTCCACCTCGGTCACCACCACGGCATGGACGGGACGCTCGTCGCGCTCAGCGCACTCCTCCTGTCGCGGCCACGTCTACGGCGGGGGACGATCGCGACGGCGACCGGCGCGTTGACCTCGCTGGCGTTCGCGTACGGGATCGTGAACTGCACTCAGGACGCCTGGAACGAGCAGCTCGTGAAGCGCGGCACGCTCGACTGGAAGATCCCCTCCGCGATTCTTCCGTCGCTCTCCTGGATCTGGCTCGCGATTCTCGTGTTGGCGGCGCTCACTGGGCTTGCCCTGCGAGCCGAGTCGCGGAGCGTAGACTCGCCCGGGTGACGGAGAGAGAGCTGCTCGCGCGGACGGCGGCGCTCGCCGCGGACTACCTCGAGACGCTCGACACGCGACCCGTGCGGCCCGAGCGGGACTACCGCGAGATGTTCGCGGCCCTCGACGAGCCGGTGCCGGAGGGGCCGTCCGATCCAGCGGCCGTCGTGGACGAGCTCGCGCGCTCGGGCGAGCCCGGCATCACCGCGATGGGGTCGGGGCGGTACTTCGGGTTCGTGATCGGCGGCGCGCTCCCCGCCTCGCTCGCAGCGGACTGGCTCGTCTCGGCCTGGGACCAGAACACGGGCCTCGCGGAGCCGACGCCCACGACCTCGGCTCTCGAGGCGGTGGCGGGGCGCTGGGTGCTCGAGCTCCTCGACCTGCCGGCGCAGTCGTCGTTTGCGTTCGTGACCGGGTGTCAGATGGCCCATGTCACGTGCCTCGCCGCCGCACGGCAGGGCGTCTACGTGCGCGCGGGCTGGGATCTCGCCCAGCGGGGTCTCGCGGGGGCGCCGCCGCTTCGCGTCGTCGTTGGCGACAAGCGCCATGTCACGGTGACCCGCGCCCTCCGGCTCCTCGGGATCGGGCGCGAGCAGGAGGTTGTCCTCCCCGTCGACCGCGACGGCCGGATGGACGTGTCGCGCCTCGCGGCCGCGCTCGAGCCGGGCGTGCCGACGATCGTCTGCGCGCAGGCCGGCGAGGTGAACACGGGCGCGTTCGACGACCTCGAAGCCGTGATCGAGGCCGCCGAACCCGCGGGCGCGTGGGTGCACGTCGACGGTGCGTTCGGCCTCTGGGCCGCAGCCGTTCCGTCCCTTCGGCACCTCCTCACGGGCTACGAGCGAGCCGACTCCTGGGCGACCGACGCTCACAAGTGGCTCAACGTCCCATACGACTGCGGCATCGCCGTCTGCGCCCACCCGGAGCACCACGAGGCGGCGATGGAGTACGCGGCGCCGTACCTCCAGGTCTCCGACCAGGCCGCGGTCCGCGACCCGATGGGCTACAGCCCCGAGTTCTCGCGACGCGCGCGCTCGGCGCCGGTCTGGGCGGCGATCCGGGAGCTCGGACGCTCCGGTGTCGCGGAGATGGTCGAGCGGACGTGCGCCCACGCGCGCCGCTTCGCGGAGCAGGGCGCGCGGCTGCCGGGCTGCGAGGTGCTGAACGAGGTCGTCCTCAACCAGGTGCTCTTCCGGTTCGAGGACGACGAGCAGACGCGCGCCGCGGTCGCCGCGGTGCAGGCGGGAGGCGAGGCATGGATGAGCGGGACGGTGTGGGACGGACGCGCCGCGATCCGCCTCTCCGTCTCGAACTGGCGGACAAGCGAGGCGGATATCGACCGCACCGTCGCGGCGTTTGCGCGCGCGCTTGGCGTGGAGACGGTGTCCGACTTCAAGTCGGACACCTGACGCCGAGAGCTACGCGTCGTCCGCGGGCGTGCCGGCGGCGCGCTCGGCAATCTCCGACACGACCGCGGGATCGGCGAGCGTCGTTGTGTCGCCGAGGGGGCGGTGCTCGGCAACGTCGCGGAGCAGGCGGCGCATGATCTTCCCCGAGCGAGTCTTCGGCAGCTCCGGCGTGAACACGATGTTCGCCGGCTTCGCGATCGCGCCGATCTTGTGCGAGACGTGGTCGCGCAGCTCCTCGAGCATGTCGACCGAGCCCGGGTCCGAGCCCTTGAGCGTGACATAGGCGACGATCGCCTGGCCGGTCGTGGCATCCGAGCGGCCGCAGACCGCGGCCTCGGCCACCTTGGGATGGTCGACGAGCGCCGATTCGACCTCGATCGTCGAGATGCGGTGCCCCGAGACGTTCATCACGTCGTCGACGCGGCCGAGGAGCCAGAAGTCGCCGTCGGCGTCGATCCGGGCGCCGTCGCCCGCGAAGTAGAAGCCGGGGAAGCGCTCCCAGTACGTCGCGCGGAAGCGCCCGTCGTCGCCGAAGATCCCGCGCGTCATCGCGGGCCACGGTCGCTCGAGGACGAGGTAGCCGCCGCCCTGCTCGACGCGCTCGCCGTGCTCGTTGAGCACCCCCGCCACGACGCCGGGGAACGGCTTCGTCGCGGAGCCCGGCTTGGTCGTCGTGATCCCGGGCAGAGGCGTGATCATGATCATCCCCGTCTCGGTCTGCCACCACGTGTCGACGACGGGACAGCGGCCGCCGCCGACGTGCTCGGAGTACCAGATCCACGCCTCGGGGTTGATCGGCTCGCCGACCGAGCCGAGCAGCCGCAGCGAGGAGAGGTCGTGCTTCGCCGCGTGCTCGGGCCCCCACTTCATGTGCGCGCGGATCGCCGTCGGCGCGGTGTAGAGGATCGTTACGCCATAGCGCTCGACGATCGACCACCAGCGCGCATGGTCCGGGAAGTCCGGCGTGCCCTCGTAGAGGACGGACGTGGCCGCGTTGCAGAGCGGGCCGTAGACGATGTAGCTGTGGCCGGTGATCCAGCCGATGTCGGCCGCGCACCAGTAGACGTCCGTCTCCGGCTTCAGGTCGAAGATGTAGCGATGGGTCGCCGCGACGCCGACGAGGTAGCCGGCCGTCGTGTGGACGATCCCCTTCGGCTTCGCCGTCGTCCCGGACGTGTACATGAGGAACAGGAGGTCCTCGCTGTCCATCGGCTCGCACGCGCACGTCGCGGGATCGTCCGGGACGTCGAGCTCGTGGAGCCAGCGGTCGCGGCCCGGCGTCATCGACACCTCGTTGCCCGTCCGGCGGACGACGAGGCACGAGTGCACCTTCGGCGCGTCTCCCATCGCCTCGTCGGCGGTCTCCTTGAGCGGGACCGGCTTGCCGCGGCGCCACGCCTCGTCCTGGGTCACGAGCACCTCGCAGCCCATGTCGACCATGCGCCCGGAGAGGGAGTCGGCCGAGAAGCCGCCGAAGACGACGGTGTGCGGCGCGCCGATGCGCGTGCACGCGAGCATGGCGACGGCCAGCTCGGGGATCATCCCCATGTAGATCGCGACGGGCGTGCCCTTGCGGACGCCGAGCTCCCGCAGGGCGTTCGCCATCCGGACGACGTCGCGCTGGAGCTCCGCGTACGTGATCGTGCGTGTGTCCCCCGGCTCGCCCTCCCAGTGGTAGGCGACCCGCTCGCCGAGCCCAGCCTCGACGTGCCGGTCGACGCAGTTGTGAGCGACGTTGAGGCTGCCGCCGAGGTACCACTTCGCGTACGGGAGCTCCCACTCCGAGAGCGTCTCGAACGGCTCGAACCAACTGACCCGTTCGCGCCCCTCCGCCTCCCAGAACGCGTCCGGGTCGCGGTCGTAGATCTCGGGCTTCGCATTCGCCCGGGCCGCGAACGCGGGGTCGGGCGGGAAGCGCCGCTCCTCGTCGAGCAGCGTCGAGATCGTCTGGTCGCTCATCCTGCCTGTACCGCGGCCGAGCGCGGCTCGAGCCCGTACGGGTAGTCCGAGAGCGTCTCGAACCCGTCCTCGGTCACGAGGACGATGTCCTCGAGCCGGACGCCGCCGAAGCCGTGCCGGTAGAGGCCCGGCTCGAGCGTGACGACGTCGCCGACGACGAGGTCGTGACCCGTCTTGCCGAGGTACGGGGCCTCGTGCACGTCGAGGCCGACGCCGTGGCCGAGGCTGTGGTTGAAGCCCTCGCGGAGCACCGTCCCCTCCGGCTTCGACAGGCTGGTCGGGTAGCCGAGCCCCTCGTAGAAGTCGCAGACGGCGCGGTTGAGCGCTGCGCCGTTGACCCCTGCGCGGACGGAGTCGCGGGCCAGCTCGAGCGCCTCCAGGGTGTGCTCGTGCCAGGTGGCGATCTCCGCGTCGGGCGTGCCGACCGCGAACGTTCGGGTCATGTCCGAGAAGCACGCGCTCTCGAGGTCGTACGGGAAGAGGTCGCAAACGAGGTGGTCGTCGTTCGCGACGCGGCCGGAGCCCGTGTGGTGCCCGTCCGCTGCCTGCGAGCCGTGCGCGACGATCAGGTCGTCGCCGCGACAGCCGTGCTCGGCGAAGACCTCCATCGCGGTCGCCCGCAGGAGCTCGCACGTGAGCGGCTCGCCGTCCACGACCCGGCCCCCGTCCGCGGGCTCCGACCGAGCGAGGAGCTCGGCGATCGCGGCCATGCCGGCCTCGGCTGCCCGCGTTGCACGCCGGACGCCCTCGAGCTCCGGCTCGGTCTTCCGCCGCCTGCGGTCGTCGAAGAACCGCTGGTCGGGCACGAGCTCGATCGCGGCCGCCCGGAGCGCGTCGGCGTGCCGGAGCGGGAACGCGCCGGGGACGCGGGCGCTGCGAATCCCGAGCGACTCGACCATCCGGACGGTCAGCGTGGGCCCGATCTCGTAGATGTCGACGCCCGAGCGGATCAGCTCGTCGGACGGGAACGTCTCGGACGGGATGATCTCGATCGAGGGGTCGACGACCGCGATCCGGTCGCCCTCGACGCTCCACACGACGGCGACGCGCCGCCCGTCGACCTCCGCATAGAGGAAGGGGTCGCCGATCTGGATGGGGATCTCGTGCCGGAGCTCGGGGCACCGGCCGGTGTCGCCGACGATCAGGACGTCCGTCACGGGGTTGAGCCTACCCTCCCGCGGGTAGGGTGACGCTCGTGGAGTCGGCCCTCCCGGACCTGCGAGTGCGGCTCGCAGAGGTTTCCGATCTCAGTCGCGCGGCAGGCGTGCTCGGCTGGGACCAGCGCGTGACGATGCCGTCCCGCGGCACCGAGGCGCGCGCCGAGCAGCTCTCCACTCTCGGCCGGATCGCGCACGAGCGGTTCACCGACGACGAGGTCGGGCGGCTCCTCGACCGGGCCGAGCCGCTCGTCGAGTCGCTGCCCTACGACTCCGACGACAGAAGCCTCGTGCGCGTGACCCGCCGCGACTGGGAGAAGGCGCGGCGCGTCCCGAGCGAGCTCCGCGCGGAGATGACGCTCCAGGCCGCCCGAGGGCACCACGCCTGGGTCGAAGCTCGGCGGACGAGCGACTTCGCCTCCTTCCTCCCGTACCTGCGCACGAACGTCGAGCTCAAGCGGCGCTACGTCGAGTGCTTCGAGTGGTCGGACAGCCCCTATACGCCGCTCCTCGACGACTACGAGCCCGGGATGCTGACGAGCGAGGTGCAGGAGGTGTTCGCGGTGCTGCGCCCGGCGCTGACCGAGCTCGTCGCCGCGGCACCGGAGGTCGACGCGTCGTTCCTCCACGGCGACTTCCCGCCCGACGAGCAGCGCGCCTTCGCGGAGCGCATCCTCCGCACGATGGGCTTCGACGACGAAGCGTGGCGGCTGGATCCGACGGCCCATCCGTTCTGCACGTCCTTCTCGAACCGTGACGTCCGGCTGACGACGCGCTACCGGCCCGACGACCTCGAATCGGTCTGGTCGACGATGCACGAGGCAGGCCATGGGCTCTATGCCCACGGGATCGCCGACTCGCTGCTCCGCTCGCCGCTCGGCGGCGCGCCGTCGCTCGGGGTCAACGAGTCGCAGAGCCGGACGTGGGAGAATCTCGTCGGGCGCAGCGGGCCGTTCTGGCAGCACTGGTACCGCCCGCTGCAGGAGCACTTCCCTGCGCTTCGCGACGTGGAGCTCGAGACGTTCGTGCGCGCGATCAACCGCGCCGAGCCCGGGCTGATCCGCGTCGACGCCGACGAGACGACCTACAGCCTCCACATCATCCTTCGCTTCGAGCTGGAGCAGGAGCTGGTGGAGGGGACGGTCGCACTCAAGGATCTTCCCGAGATCTGGAACGCACGGATGAAGGAGTTCCTCGGCGTCGAGGTGGCGGACGACGCGCATGGCGTGCTGCAGGACGTTCACTGGTCGGGCGGCGGGATCGGATACTTCCCGACCTACGCGCTCGGGAACGTGATCTCGCTCCAGATCTGGGACGTCGGTGCACGACGCGCTGCCGGACCTCGACGACCGGCTCGCGGCGGGCGACCTGCTCACGCTGTCGGACTGGCTGCGCGACAACCTCTACGCGCTCGGGCGGAAGCTGACGCCGAAGGAGACGATCGAGCGGCTCACCGGCTCGCCGGCGATCGACCCTGCGCCCTACCTCGCCTACCTCGGCGACAAGGTCGCCTTGCTCGCGGCCTGACCCCGTGCCCCTCGGCGAGCGCGAGCAGGACGCGGTCCGGTCGGTGCTGGCCGGGCTCGAGCGAGAGGTGCCCGTCGCGCTCGAGCTCGGGCCGACGGCGACACCCGTCACGCTGCTCGCCG
>CAWJUF010000006.1:0-15808 GCA_963845965.1 uncultured Actinomycetes bacterium
GAGGTCGCACTCCGGGTCCGGGACCTCCTGGTTGATCGTCGGCGGCAGCACCCCCCGCTCGAGCGCGAGGATCGTGAACGACGCCTCGACGGCGCCTGCAGCGCCGAGGCAGTGACCGGTGGCTCCCTTCGTGGACGAGATCGGGGTCTCGTACGCCTTCTCCTCGCCGAGCGCGAGCTTGATCACCCGCGTCTCGGCGCTGTCGCCGACCGGGGTCGACGTGCCGTGCGCGTTGACGTAGCCGACCTCGTCGGGCGTGATCCCGGCGTCGTCGAAGGCCATCTTGAGCGCGCGCGCCGGGCTTGCGCCGGTGGGGTCGGGATCGGACACATGCGTCGCGTCGGACGAGACCCCGTAGCCCAAGAGCTCCGCATAGATCTTCGCGCCGCGCGCGTTCGCGTGCTCGAGCTCCTCGAGGACGACCATCGCGGCCGCCTCGCCCATCACGAATCCGTCCCGCTCGAGGTCGAACGGCCGCGACGCGCGCTTCGGGTCGTCGTTGCGCCGCGAGATCGCGCGCATCGCGCCGAAGCCTGCGATCCCGACGCGCGAGACGGGCGCCTCCGTGCCGCCGCAGATCATCACGTCGGCGCGACCGAGCCTGATCGCGTCGAGCCCGTCGCCGATCGCCATGTTCGAGGCGGCGCAGGCCGTGCACTCGGAGAGGAGCGGCCCTTTGGTGCCGAGCTCCATCGAGACCCAGCCGGCGGCCAGGTTCGGGATGATCTGGACGATCGAGAACGGGTTGACGCGGTCCGGGCCTCGCTCGTCGAGCACCTGGATACAAGCCTCGAAGGACTTCAGTCCGCCGATCCCCGTCGCAACCGCCGCGCCGACGCGATCCGCCTCGGCGGCGATATCGAGGCCCGCGTCTGCCTCGGCCTGGCGCGCCGCCGCGAGCGCGAGGTGCGTGAACCGGTCCATGCGGCGCGAGGCCTTGTACTCGATGTAGTCCGTGACCTCGAGGCCCTTCACCTCGCACGCGAAGTCGGCCGGGAACCCGTCCGGGTCGAACTGCGTGATCTTCCCGGCGCCGGACGCGCCCGCGATCAAGGCGCTCCAGGTGTCCTCGACGGTGTTGCCGATCGGGGTCACCATCCCGAGACCCGTCACGACGACGCGGCGCCTGCCGTTCTCGCTCACCGCCGCCACGCTACATCCCGAGCCCGCCGTCGACGAGCATGACGTCCCCGGTGATGAACGCCGCAGCGTCCGAGCAGAGAAACCTGACGGCCCCGGCGACGTCCTCCGGATCCCCCAGCCGGCCGAGCGGCGTGTTGGTCAGCATCGCTTCGGTCGCCCCCTCGGGCAGCACGTCGGTGAGCTGCGTCTTTACGTACCCCGGCGCGACGACGTTCGCCCGCACGTTCCGGCTGCCGAGCTCACGGGCGAGGGACTTCGTGAACCCGATGATCCCGGCCTTCGAGGCGGCGTAGTTCGTCTGGCCCCCGTTGCCGTGCACGCCGACGATCGAGGAGACGTTGACGATCGACCCCGCGCGCTTGCGCATCATGGGCCGCGCCGCCGCCCGGCAGGTGTAGAAGACCGACGAGAGGTTCGTGTCGATCACCGTGCGCCAGTCCTCGTCGCTCATCCGCACGAGCAGCCCGTCCCTCGTCAGCCCGGCGTTGTTCACCAGCACGTCGATATCGCCCGCCGTCTCGACCAGCGCCTTCGCGGACTCCGCGTCGGACACGTCGGCCTCGACGGCCCGTCCGCCGATCTCCGCCGCGACGGACTCCGCTTCCTCGCGGCCCGTGCGATAACCGACGACCACCTGGGCGCCGGCACGGCCGAGCTCGAGCGCGATCGCGCGCCCGATCCCCCGTGAGCCGCCGGTGACGAGGGCGAGCTTCCCCTCGAGCGACGCGAACGAGCTCACGAGGTGCCGAGCGCCTCCTTGACCTTCTCGAGGCTCGCGAGGTCGTTCACCGAGAACGTCCGCGTGCCGCGGTCGATGCGCTTGACGAGCCCGGAGAGGACGTTGCCCGGCCCGATCTCGACGAACGTCGTGACGCCGCCGCGCATGAGCTCGCCGGCGGCCTGCGTGAACCGGACGGGCGCGGTGAGCTGGTCGACGAGCAGCGCGCCGAGCCGCTGCGCGGGCTCGATCTTCGCCGTCACGGTCGACATGAACGGCTTCACCGGATCGGCGAAGCGGATCCGGTCGATGGCGGGCTTGAGCGCGCGGCCGGCCTGTCCCACGAGCGGGCTGTGGAAGGCACCGGAGACCTTGAGCCGGATCGCTCGTCGCGCGCCGAGGCTCTCGGCCTCGGCGCAGCACTCCTCGACTGCCTCGTTCTCTCCCGAGACGACGATCTGACCCGGACAGTTGTAGTTCGCCGGCCAGACCCCGAGGATCTTCCGGCAGAGCGTCTCGACCAGATGGTCCTCCAGCCCGAGAATCGCTGCCATCGCGCCGGGGCGCTGGCGGGCGGCCTCGGCCATCGCGAGTCCGCGCGCGCGCACGAGGCCGATCGCCTCGCCCTCGGACATCGCGCCGACCGACGCGAGCGCGGCGAACTCGCCGACCGAGTGGCCGACGACGACGTCCGGCTCGATGCCTTCCTTGCGGACGGCGGCCAGGATGGCGAGGCTGGTCGCGACGAGCGTCGGTTGCTGCACCTCGGTCTCGACGAGCTCCTCGAGGGGCCCCTCGAAGCACAGCTGCGCGAGGTCCATGCCCGTGACCTCGGAGCCGATGCGATAGACGTCCATCGCCTCCGGCACGGCCTCGGCGATCTCCCGACCCATCCCGACCTCGAGCGAGCCCTGGCCGGGGAAGCAGAACGCAACCTTGGTCATGGCCTTTCCCCTCTCGGGGAAAGGCTAGAAGAACCGGCTCTGATTTCCATGCGATGTCTCATGTCCTCGTCCTTGTGTTCGCACGTGTACCAGCTCTTCTAGCGTCGGCCGCCGGAGGCGGGCGACGCCGTCCATTCGATGAGCGCCGAGCCCCATGTCAGGCCGGCCCCCATGCCCGTCATCAGGACGAGGGCGCCGTCGCGCAGGCGCCCGTCGGCCCTCGCGTCGGCGAGAGCCAGAGGGATGGAGCCTGACGACGTGTTGCCGAACCGATCCACGTTCACCACCGTTCGCTCGGGCGGAACGCCGAGCTTACCGACCGCGTGGTCGATGATCCGCTTGTTCGCCTGGTGCGGGACGTACACGTCGACCTCGTCGATGGTACGGCCGCACTCGGCGAGCACCGCCTCCGCCGAGGAAACCATCACGCGCGTCGCGAACTTGTACACCTCGCGGCCGTTCATCCTCAGCATCGACTCGGGGTGCTCGAACCTCCGCGAGCCGCTCCCGGGGAACTGGAGGTGCACGCCGCCGCCGCCGTCGGCGCCGAGCTCGAAGCCGAGGAAGCCGCCCTGCTCGACGGGCTCCATCACGACCGCGCCGGCGCCGTCGCCGAAGAGGACGAGCGTCGAGCGGTCCGTCCAGTCGAGGATCGACGAGAGGACGTCTCCGCCGATCACGAGAGTGCGCCGCGAGAGGCCGGCGGCGAGCATCGCGTAGGCCTGGGCGATCGCGTACATGAACCCGGTGCAGCCCGCCAGCAGGTCGTAGGCGGCCGCCTCCTCGGCGCCGAGCGCGTCCGCCATCAGTGCGGAGGCCGTCGGGAACAGCATGTCCGGCGTCACCGTGGCGCAGATGATCAGGTCGATGTCGTCCGCGGTGGCGCCCGCGTCGTCGAGCGCAGCCCGGGCGGCAGGTAGCGCGATGTCGGTGAGCGCCTCGTCCTCGGTGATCATCCGGCGCTCGTGGATCCCCGTGCGCTCGACGATCCACTCGTCGGTCGTGTCGACGTACTGCGCGAGATCGTCGTTCGTCACCACGCGGTCCGGGACGTGCACGCCGAGCCCCGTGATCCCGATGCGCGTGCCGTTGGCGCTGCCGATCACGGCAAGGTCCGGGGAACTGAGATACGAGATCCCCTGGGTTGGGGGTTGAGCGTCGATCTGTGCGCAACGCAATGCGGCCGGAGGCCGGCTTTGCCGGCCGGGAGGCCAGTGGCCGCTTCGCCGTGCGCGACGCGGAAGGAGGGGGCCGGTGGGGGAACCATGGGTTCCACCACGCTCGTCATCGCTCCACCGCGAAGGTGAGCGTGCCACGAGCGGCCAGCTCGGCTCCGACGTGTGCCGTGGCTTTGCCGCGGCCGATCGGGCCGCGCACCTGGTCGATCTCGCAGACCAGCGAAAGCGTTTCGCCGGGCGAGACGACCCGCTTGAAGCGACAGTCGTCGATCCCCGCGAAGAACGCGATCCGGCCGCGGTTCTCCTCCTCCGCGAGCACCGCCACGGCCCCGGTCTGGGCCATCGCCTCCACGATCAGCACGCCGGGCATCACCGGCCGCTGCGGGAAGTGGCCGGCGAACCACCAGCCGTCCTCGGGGACGCGGTAGGTCGCGGACACGCGCTCCCCCGGCACGAGCGCGACCACCTCGTCAAGCAGGAGAAACGGCGCGCGGTGCGGCAGGATCGACTCGATCTCGTCGCGCCCGAAGGGCGTGGCGGGGCTCACGGCGCGATTCTACTCGGGACGTCCCGAGCCCGATCTCAGCGCCGGAAGCTGGTCTCGTTCCCCGCGGCGTCGCGCGCGGCGACGACGAGCGTTCGCAAACGCTCGATCCGCGGGATCCGCAGGGTCCCGGGACCGGTCGACCGCATCACCCGACGGGCACCGTTGACGCGGACGTCGAGCGTCGCCGCCTCGGAAACCCAGATCCGCGGAGGCTCAGCCGAGACGACCCGCACCGTGGGCGCGGTCGCGTCGAGCAGGAACGGGAGCTCGACGGTCGCCGTTCCGACGGCGTCGACCGACTCGACGGACGCGACGTACGCGCCGTCCCGCGCGCGGCCGATCCGCTTCGAGCCGTCCCAGGTCACGGTCTGCGAGCCTGGTCCCGCGAGGCCGGTGAACGGCGTTGCCACCCATTTCCCGTCCCGGAGGATCCTGACGGTCAGGGTGGCGGCGGCGGTGAGCGGCACCGTGAGCGACAGCGTGTCGTCGCGGCCGTCGCCGTTCGGGGTCATCGCCGGGGAGCCGAGCGCGATGCGGCCGAGCGTCCGCGTCACGGTCACCGGCACGTCGACGGTGGCGCTGCGACCGCCGCTCGCGTTCGCTGCGACGTGGACGAGATAGGCGCCGTCGGGGAGGCCGCTGCCGTCGAAGAGCACGGTCCGCTGCCCCGCGCGGCGCCATTGCTTCGGCTCGAGCTCAGCGACGGTCCCGGCGGCGGCATCGACCACGCTCACGGAGACGTTCCCGTTCACGCTGAGCGTGTAGCGGATGGTCGTCACGTCGGCCTGGCCGTCGTCGTTGGGGGTGATCGTCGCCGGGTCCGCGCGCGCGCCGGTGAGAGCGAGCGCGCCTGCCGCCGTGCCCGTCGCGGTCGCCGAGAGCACGCCCCTCGCGGGCGTCGCGCCGGGTGACCCGATCTCCCATCGTGCGCCTGCGGGGACCGGCCCGTCGGGGAGCCAGGTCCAGTCGACCGCCGCGCCCGTGCCCTCTCCGCGCCCGAGCTCGGCGCCGGCAGCGTCGGTGACGGTCACCGTCCACGGGAGCGCCGACGAGAGCCGTGCGGTGAAGCGCGTGCCGCCCGACTCGTCGGTCGCGGCCGCGGGCGCGTAGAGCTTGGGCAGGCCGAGTGCCGCGACGCGTTTCGCGACGGACGGGAGGATGTCGTACAGACGCTGTCCCGGGCAGGTCGTGAGCCCCGTGTCGCGATGCCCCGAGATGGCGCGCAGGAAGACCGGGATCCCCGGCTTGAAGCGCTCGTTGCCGGACGAGATGCCGTTGAACGTCGAGAGCGGGTCGACGTGGCCGAGGTCGAGCCGCCCGGCGAGTGTCCGCACGAGCGCGTCGACCGCGGCGGCAGGCGGGTCGACCGTGCGGAAGTCGCCCATCACGGCGATCCCGAACGAGCCCGTGTTGAACCCCTTCGCGTGCGCACCGACCACGTTCCGGTCGGTGCCGCCGGCACGGCCCTCGTAGACGGTGCCGAAGCGGTCGACGAGCGCGTTGTAGCCGATGTCGTTCCAGCCGTTTCCCTTGACGTGGTAGACCTCGATCGCGCGTACGACCGCCGGCGCCTGCAGGCGCGTGTAGCTGTTCGTGCCTGCCGTGTGGTGGACGTACGCCATGCGGAGCGTGTCGGCGTACTCCGGCTTCGCGCGGACGATCGACTCGTCGGCCTGCCAGGCGCTCCGCGGCACGATCCGCGGCATCCCCGCGGCGGCGATCGTCCGGAGCGGCACCTTCGAGATGGGGCTTCGCACCGTCAGGGCACGCGCGCGCGTGACGCGGCCGATCGCGCGCACCTCGAGACCCTGACCGCGGCCGACCCACACGGGCGCGCCGAGACGCCAGCCGCGCATGGCGCGCGCCTCGCGGCTCGTCGCGTCGGGCGTGTCGTCCGCCGCCTCACGAACCGGCTGCCACCGCGTCCAGCCGCTCGCCGTCCGGATGCGGAGCTCGAGCCGGCCGCTGCCCTGCCAGTGGATCCCGACGAGCTGGAACGGGCTCGTCGTGTTCGCCGCGGCGAGCGATCGCTCGCCGTGAAGCGGAAGCTCGCGTACCTGGAGCGTTGCCAGCCCGGCCGACGCCGAGGCGGGGAGCGCCAGGGCGAGGAGGAGGACGACGAGGAGGCGACGGGCCATCGTGGGGAGAGTCAGCGTGACGCAGCACGCCTTCTCCGGCAACCCCCGCGGCCCTTCCCTGACGGAATGCTTACGGGCGGGCGGTGGGCCTTGGAGCCGTTGCTACAGTCGCAGGGACGTGGACGCGCGCCCCGTGCGAGCGCTCGGATTCCTCCTCGCGGCGGCTGCCGCCGCGCTCCTCCTTGCGTTGCCGGCCGCGGGCGCCGCGCCGCGCGTCCTGGCCGTCGAGTTCGACAACGACGTCAACCCGGTGACGCAGGACTACCTGCAGGACGAGATGCACCGCGCAGAGCGGGACGGGTTCTCCGCGGTCGTGATCGAGATGGACACGCCGGGCGGGCTCGGGTCGTCGATGCGCGAGATCGTGAAGACGATGCTCGCGCTGAAGGTCCCGGTCGTCGTGTACGTCGCGCCGCCGGGCTCGAGCGCCGACTCCGCCGGCGCCGTGATCGGTCAGTCGGCCGACGTGCTCGCGATGGCGCCGCAGACCAACATCGGCTCGTCGACCCCGATCTCGGCGACGGGTGGGAACCTCGGCAAGGACCTGCGCAAGAAGGTTATCAACGACGCGGCCGCGTACATGGCCGAACTCGCGCGAGAGCACGGCCGGAACGCCGACGCAGCGGAGGCGATGGTGCGCGACGCTGCGAACTTCGGCGCCCGCGAGGCGCTCGCGAAGGGCGTGATCGACGTCATGGCGCCGACCGTCCCGGTCCTGCTCGAGAAGATCGACGGGACGAAGACCGTCCCCAAGGGCCTCGTCCTGCATACGGCGGGCGCACAGGTCGAGCGAGTCGAGATGGGGTTCTGGAAGCGCGCGCTCGACGTGCTGATCGACCCGAACATCATCGCGCTGATGCTCTCGCTGGGGCTCGTCGGGATCCTCGTCGAGCTCTGGAACCCCGGGCTCATCCTCCCCGGCACGGTCGGCGTGATCTCGCTGCTCGTCGGCCTCTACGGGCTGCAGGTGCTGCCTGTGTCGGCCGCGGGCGTCCTCCTCATGCTCTTCGCCGCCGGGTTGTTCGTCGCCGAGGCCTTCGTCGTGAGCCACGGCGCGCTCGCGCTGGCGGGCGCGATCACGTTCGTGATCGGCGCGCTGATGCTCTTCGACCCGGCGGGACCCGCGTATCAGGTGTCGATCTGGACGGCGCTCGCGATCGCGGGCACCCTCGCACTCTTGCTGGGCGCTGCGCTGACACGGGTCATCAGGGCGCGACGGAACCCGGTGGAGGTCGGCGTCTCGACCATGGTCGGCGGCGAGGCGGTCGTCCGGCGCGACGGCTGGGTCGCGGTCGCCGGCGAGCTCTGGCGCGCCCGCTCGGCCGACGGCACCCCGCTCGTCCCCGGCGAGCACGTCACCGTGGAGTCGATCCAGGAAGACCTCGAGCTGGTCGTAGGATCACCGAACCCGACCGAAAGGGCCTGATGTCCATCGCGCTGATCGTCCTCGCCGTCGTCGTCGTCCTCCTGCTCCTCATCCTGTTCGCCGCGGTCAAGATCGCGCGGGAGTACGAGCGGGGCGTGATCTTCCGGCTCGGTCGGCTGCTCCCGGAACCGAAGGGCCCGGGTCTCTTCGTGCTCATCCCGTTCGTCGACAAGATGGAGCGGGTCGACCTGCGCACGGTGACGCTCAACGTCCCGCCGCAGGAGGTGATTACGAAAGACAACGTCCCGGTGCGGGTGAACGCGGTGGCGTACTTCCGCATCGTCGAGCCGAAGGCCGCGATCGTCCAGGTCGAGAACTACATGGTCGCGACCTCGCAGATCGCGCAGACCACGCTGCGGTCGGTGCTCGGTCAGCACGTCCTCGACGAGCTGCTCTCGGAGCGGGACAAGATCAACCAGATCCTGCAGGCGATCATCGACGAGGCGACCTCGCCGTGGGGCATCAAGGTCTCGGTCGTCGAGGTGAAGGACGTCGAGATCCCCGCGGACATGCAGCGCGCCATGGCCCGGCAGGCGGAAGCGGAGCGCGAGCGGCGCGCGAAGGTGATCTCGGCCGAGGGCGAGTTCCAGGCCTCGGAGCGGCTCAAGGACGCAGCGGCGGTGATGGCGCAGCAGCCGATCACCGTGCAGCTGCGCTACCTGCAGACCCTCCTCGAGATCGGCGCGACGAACAACTCGACGATCGTGTTCCCGATCCCGATCGAGTTCCTCGAGACGCTCGGGATCCACAAGCCGAAGGAGTCGTAACGCGTGCGGACGCTCGCCGGCGTCCTGCTCGTGCTGCTCGTCCTCGTGCCGCTCGCGGCGGGCGCCGTCCGCGGAGTGCGGCGCGTCGCCTGGACGAATCAGATCGAGGACGCCGGCCGAACGACGCTGCAGGCCGTCGTCGAGGGCCTCATCGTGCTCGCCGTCCTCGTCGTCGGCGTGGTGATCGTGGTGTCGCTGCTCGACTGAGCCGCGAGGATGGGGTGGGGTGTGCGGCCGGAGTCGGACAGGTGGGACCGCAGTCCGACCGCGTGCGGTTTGCTCGGGTCAGCAGCCGAGCGCGTAGCCGATCGCCGCGCAGACTCTCTCCATCGTCGAATCACTGACCACTCCAGCCCGCTTCACGAGCGACGCCTGGGCGACCGTGTGAATGCCGTCGCAGTTGATGACCGAGGGGCGGTCGAGCCCGGCATCGTGGTGCTCGACGCCGACTTCGGCGGCGAGGCCGCGGATCGAGGTCGTGACCTCGGCAACGGTGACGAGTTGGCGGACGTCCAGCACCTGGGATCGCGTCAACACCAGGACGGGCCGGCGCTTGCGACCGACCTCGGCCCACCAGATCTCGCCTCTCGTCACTCTTCAGTCCATGCTTCCGCTCGTGTCCAGAACGGGTCGGGTTGCTCGGGCTGCCGCTCGTAGGCGACCCGATCGGCCCGCGCAAGCGCCGCGGCAACGGCAGCCGCGACGCCCTCGCGGGCGGCGGCCGAGATGTTGATCCCGAGCGTGCGGGCACGGTCCGCGAGCGCCTCGTCCATCGTGAACGTGGTGCGGATCGATGCCATACTGTGATGCTAGCACTGCATAATGTACAACGGAGCATGCGCCTTGGGTCGGCGCTCGGCGGCCCGGGGGACGACCGACTGGGACTCGCTTGCGCCCGGCGCGCGGTCTCAGCCGGGTTCTGGCTCGGACGGGAGCTCGTCGACCGTCTCGGCGGCCCCGGCGACCGGGCCGGCCACCGCGTCGGGCAGATCGGGCTCGGGCTCCTCGTCGGCACCTATGACCGGTGCCAGGCTCGACACCTGCTCGCGCTCCCGGAGGCGCATCACGATCACGCCCTGCGTCGCACGGCCCGACCGCTTGATGCCGTCGACCGCGGTGCGGATCACGGTGCCGCCGTCGGAGATGAGCATCACCTGGTAGCCGTCGCGGACGATCCGGGCGCCCGCGAGTCGGCCCTTGCCCTCGACGAGCTGCGCCGTCTTGACGCCCATCGTGCCGCGACCCTTCACGGGGTACTCGGACACGCGCGTCCGCTTGCCCCAGCCGTTCTTGGTCACGACGAGCAGGTCGGCATCGTCGGCGGCGATGTCCACCTCGATCACCTCGTCCCCCGCGCGTAGCTTCATCCCGGCGACGCCGGAGGCGGGCCGGCCCATCGCGCGGACGTCCTTCTCCGAGAATCGCACCGCCTGCCCCATGCGGGAGACCATGAGGATGTCGTCCTCGCCGTCGGAGAGCCGGACGCCGATCAGCTCGTCGTCCTCCCGCATCCTGAGCGCGATGATCCCGTCCGCCTTGAGTGGAGTGTTGTACTCGAGGAACTTCGTCTTCTTGACGATGCCCTTCTTCGTCGCAAAGACGAGGAACTTCGCCTCCTCGAAGTTCCGGGTCGCGATCACGGCGCGGATGAGCTCGTCCTGGCGCAGCGGCAGCAGGTTGACGATCGCGCGCCCCTTCGACTGGCGCGATCCGAGCGGAAGCTCGTGCACCTTGAGCCGGTAGACCTTCCCGACGGTCGTGAAGAACAGGATGAAGTCGTGGGTGGACGCGACGAAGAGGTGCTCGATGTAGTCGTCGTCCTTCATGTCCATGCCCATCACGCCGATCCCGCCGCGGCGCTGCTCGCGATAGGCGGTGACGGGGAGCCGCTTGATGTAGCCCGAGCGCGTGATCGCGATGACCATGTCCTCCTCGGCGATCATGTCCTCGAGCTCGAGCGAGCCCTCGCCGGCTGCGATCTCGGTGCGGCGGTCGTCGTTTCTGCCGAAGCGCTCCTTCAGCTCGACGAGCTCCTCGCGGATCACGCCGTCGATCCGGCGCTCGTCGCCGAGCGTCTCGCGGAGCTCGCCGATCCGCTCCTGGAGGTCGGCGTACTCGTCCTGGAGCCGCTTGCGCTCGAGCCCCGTCAGGGCCCGGAGCCGCATGTCGAGGATCGCCTGCGCCTGGATCTCGGAGAGCGAGAACCTCTCGATCAGCGACTCGCGAGCCTCGTCGGTCGAGGCCGACCCGCGGATCGTCGCGATCACCGCATCGAGGTTGTCCAGTGCGATCAGCAGCCCCTCGAGCACATGGGCGCGGCGGACCGCGTTGCGCAGCTCGTACTTGAGCCGCCGCGTGACGACCTCGCGCTGGTGATCCAGGTAGTGGCGGATCAGCTCGAGGAGCGACAGCGTCCGCGGGACGCCGTCGACCAGCGCGACCGCGTTGTAGCCGAACGTCGTCTGGAGCGACGTGTGCTTGTAGAGCTTGTTGAGCGCGACCTGCGGGATCGCGTCGCGCTTCAGCTCGATCTGGATGCGCATCCCCGACTTGTCCGACAGGTCTTTGACGCCCGACGCGGTGTTCGGGATCTCGGTCAGCACGCTGTCGCGGACGAGGTCGGCCATCTTCGCGATCACACCGTCGTCGCCCCCCTTCTTCACACCGTACGGGAGCTCGGTCACGATGATCGCGGACTTGCCGCCGCGCAGCTCCTCGACGTGGGCGCGCGCCCGCATCACGATCCGCCCGCGACCCGACCGGTACGCCTCGCGGATCCCCTCCCGGCCGAGGATGATCCCGCCGGTCGGGAAGTCAGGGCCTTTGAGGTGCCGGCTGAGCCTGTCGACGTCGGCGGTCGGGTCGTCGATCAGCGCCACGATCGCCTCGACCACCTCGCCCAGGTTGTGCGGCGGGATGTTGGTCGCCATTCCGACCGCGATCCCCGACGAGCCGTTGACGAGGAGGTTCGGGAAGCGCGCCGGCAGGACCGACGGCTGCTTCGCGGTGCCGTCGTAGTTCGGCTCGAAGTCGATCGTGTCCTGGTCGAGGTCCCGCAGGAGCTCCATCGCCATCGCCGAGAGGCGGCACTCGGTGTACCGCTCGGCGGCGGCGGGGTAGCCGTCGACGTTGCCGAAGTTCCCTTGCGGGTCGACGAGCGGGTAGCGCAGCGAGAACGGCTGCGCCATGCGGACAAGCGCGTCGTAGATCGCCTGGTTGCCGTGCGGGTGGTATTTCCCCATCGTGTCCCCGACGACGCGGGCGCACTTGATCCGCGGCCGGCCCGGCTGGAGGCCGAGCTCGTTCATCGCGAAAAGGACGCGGCGGTGCACCGGCTTCAGGCCGTCGCGCACGTCCGGCAGCGCGCGCGACACGATGACGCTCATCGCGTAGTCGAGGAAGCTCGTCCGCATCTCCTCTTCGAGCTCGCGGGTCTCGATGCGGCCGGTGCCGAGCGGGTCCTGCGTGGACAGGCCCTAGACGTCCAGTCTCGCGTACTTCGCGTTCTGCTCGATGAAGAGGCGGCGCGGCTCGACCTCGTCACCCATCAGCATCGAGAACACCTGGTCGGCGAGCGCGGCATCCTCCACGGACACGCGGACGAGGACCCGGTTCTCGGGGTTCATCGTCGTCTCCCAGAGCTCGTCGGCGTTCATCTCGCCGAGCCCCTTGAAGCGGCTCACCTGGATCCCCTCTCTCGCGAGATCGACGATCGCCGACCGCAGCTCGTCGAAGGTCGCGGCGGATCTCGTCTTCTTCCCGAGCGTGACGACGAACGGGGGCGCGCCGGCGATGTCGAGGAGCCGCGCATAGGTCTTCTGGAGTCCCGTGTACACCGGCGAGGCGAACATCGAGGCCGGCAGCTCCAGGTGCGTAGCGGCGTTCGTCTCGCGCTCGACGAGCTTCACGCGCAGCACGCGGTCCGGGCTCCCGTTCGGAAGCACCGTGTCGTGCGTGCCGGCCGACGCTAGCTCGTACTCGTCGTCTCCGAGAGACGGCAGCAGGAACTCCACCTCGTCGAGGGTCGCGGCCTCGTGCTCGGCGAGCCGGTGCTCGACGACGAACTCCGCGGCGACCGTGCCGTGGTCGGCGCGAAGCCGCGCCATCCACCCGTCGAGCTCGGTGAGCGCACGGACGAGCTTCTGATGACGGGACTCGGTGACCTTGGACGTGCTGCCGTTGCGGTCCGTCACCTCCGCGTCCTTCGCGCGCTCGCGGACGAGCAGCTCCTGGAAGTGCGCCTCCTTCTCGATGAAGCGCTCCTGGTTGCCGATCTTGACGCGATACAGCGGCGGTACCGCTGCGTACACGTGGCCGCGCTCCACGAGCTCCTTCATCTGGCGGAAGAAGAAGGTCAGGAGCAGCGTGCGGATGTGCGAGCCGTCGACGTCGGCGTCGGTCATGACGATGATCCGGTGGTAGCGCAGCTTCTCGACGTCGAACTCGGGGCCGATCCCGCACCCGATCGCGGTCACGATCGACTGGATCTCGAGGTTCGAGAGCACCTTGTTGATGCGGTTCTTCTCCGAGTTGATGACCTTGCCACGGAGCGGGAGGATCGCCTGGAAGTTCCTGTCGCGCGCGTCGACCGCCGACCCGCCCGCCGAGTTGCCCTCGACGAGGTAGAGCTCGCAGCTCTCGGGGTCGGTCGACTGGCAGTCGGCGAGGCGGCCTGGGAGGCCGCCGCCGGCGAGCGCTCCCTTGCGGGAGACCTCGCGCGCCTTGCGCGCGGCCTGGCGCGCGCGCGCAGCGTCGATCGCCTTGGCGATGATCTTCTTACGCTCGTTCGGCTGCTCGTGGAGGAACTCGGCCAGCTTCTGGTTGACGACCTGTTGCACGAACCCCCGAACCCACGGATTGCCGAGCTTCGTCTTCGTCTGCCCCTCGAACTGCGGCTCGCGGAGCTTCAGCGAGATGACGGCCGCGAGGCCCTCGCGGACGTCGTCCCCTTCGAGGTTCGCCTCCTTCTCCTTGAGCTGCCCCTCGTCGCGCGCGAACTTGTTGATCGTCGTGGTGAGCGCCGCGTCGAAGCCCGAGCGGTGCGAGCCGCCCTCGATCGTGTTGATGTTGTTCGCGAACGAGAAGACGGTGTCGGTCGTGTACTTCGCGTTCCACTGGAGCGCGATCTCGACCGAGCCGCGACCGTCCTCGTCGTCGGCCTCGAAGTAGGCGATCGACGGGTGGATCGGGTCCTTCTCGGCGTTCACGTGCCGGACGAAGTCGCGGATACCGCCCTCGTAGTGGAACTCCTCCGACCACTCGCCGCTGCGATCGTCGGCGAAGCGGATGCGGAGCCCCGCGTCAGGAACGCGGTCTCGCGCAGCCGCTGACGCAGCGTGTCGCGCGACAGGTCGAGCTCCTCGAATACCTCCGCGTCGGGGAGGAACGAGATGGTCGTCCCCGTGTCGTTCTCGTCGGTGGTGCCCGTGACCTCGAGGTCCGTCACCGGGTTGCCGCGCGCGAACTCCTGCCGGTAGACCTTCCCGTCCCGCCGCACCTCCGCAACGAGCCACTCGGAGAGCGCGTTGACGACGGAGACGCCGACGCCGTGGAGGCCGCCGGAGACCTTGTAGCCGTCGCCGCCGAACTTGCCGCCCGCGTGCAGCTTCGTGAGCACGACGGTGAGCGCCGAGAGATCCTGATCCTCGATCAGGTCGACGGGAATCCCGCGCCGTGGTCGACGACGGTCACCGAATGGTCGGGGTGCAGCCGCACCTCGACGAAGTCGTTGCGGCCCGCGAGCGCCTCGTCGACCGCGTTGTCGACGACCTCGTAGACCAGGTGGTGGAGGCCCCGTGAGCCGGTCGAGCCGATGTACATCCCGGGCCTGAGCCGGACCGGCTCGAGCCCTTCGAGAACGGTGATGTCTTTTCCGGTGTAGGCGGTGTCCGTCACATGCCTCCTGAACGAGAAAAATGCCTGCAAAACAAGGGTTTTGCGGGCCATGTGAAGTATATCAGAGACGCGGCCGACCCGGGCCGCGGCGAGGCTCCGGCGGCGGCGCGACACACCGCGTCACGCAGCTCCGGGTCGTCGATCCCGGCGGTCATCGCGGCCGCGAGCGCGTCGTCCTCCGGCGTCGGCGACGGGGCCGTCGGGGTCGGTCCGTCGTCCTCTCCCGGAGACGGCACAGGCCCCGGCGCGAAGCGGAGCGAGGGCGGCGTCGCGTCGCCGACGGAGGCGCAGAGTTTCGCCCGGACGTCCTCCTCCATGCGGCCGAGCTCGAAGGCCCAGGTCGAGGAGACGGTGGTGACGTGGAGCGTTCCGTCGCGGGCGACGCGCTGCGGCCACGCCGCACGGGCGATCGCAGATCCGACCGCCGAGGGCCAGGCGCGCGTCACCGCGGCGAGCGCGCCGGCGTCCGGAACGCCCGGCGACCCGGAGCGCGCGGCGAAGCGATCCGTCGAGCCGTTCCATCAGCCCGCCCCCACCCTCCCGGGAGTCACGACGAGGAGCTGCGCGGGCGCGAGGGGAAGCGCCTCCGCGCCCGTCGCCGTGACCAGCGTCTGCTGGGCGCCCCAAGCCGGTCGCTGAGGACGCGCCGCCGGCCGGCGTCGAGCTCGGACAGGGCGTCGTCGAGGAGAAGGAGCGGCGGGACGCCGACCTGGGAGGCGAGCAGCTCCGCCTCTGCGAGGAGGTACGACAGGACCGCCATCCGCTGCTCGCCCTGCGACCCGAAGGTCCCGAAGATCGCGGTTGGCGGCGAGCACCCTGACCTCGTCGAGATGCGGCCCGAGGCCGGTCGTCCCTCGCTCGAGGTCCCCGCGCGAGGCGCTCGTCGGGCGCGGCCCGCGTCGGCGGGGCGGCCGAATAGGCGAGCGACGCGTCCTCGAGGCCGAGCTCCGCAGCACGCTCGGCGAAGGCGGGCACGAGCATCACGAGCAGCCGTGCCCGCGCCTCGACGAGCTGCTCCCCGAGTGCCACGACCTGCGCCGTCCACGGCTCGA
>CAWJUF010000007.1:0-6865 GCA_963845965.1 uncultured Actinomycetes bacterium
TCGCGCTCATGCTCCGGCACGGCCTGGGCCGACCCGACGAGTCGAGCGCGCTCGAGTGCGCGGTCGACGCGGCGCTCAGCGATGTGCCTACCCAGGACGTCGGCGGCACCGCGACGACCCGTGAGGCCGGCGACGCAGTGCTCGCACGGCTCGGCTGACCTTTGCGGCGTCGTGGTCGAGCCCGTATCGTTCGTCCCGTGGAGCGCACCAGGGCAACGTCGGCGTTCGCGTTCTTCGCCTTTCGGCGCTAGCCGGCGCATCCGTCCCCGCCTCGCGCCGGCTGGCTGACATCTCGCGGCGGACGCTCACTCCCGAAAGGCTCGCATGACCCCCGACCACAACACCGTTGCCTATCCCGGCCGCGAGGGCGCGCACAGCGCTGCCGCGTGCGACCGGCTCTTCCCCGCGGCGCGCCTCGTCCCGCAGGCGTCGTTCCTGGGCGTCGTCGAGGCGGTCACCGAGCGGGCGTGCACCTACGGCGTGCTCCCGATCGAGAGTTCCCTCGTCGGCCCCGTCAACGAGACACACGACCTGCTCTACGACTCGGCGCTCTCGATCGTGGCGGAGGCGATCCTTCCCATCCGCCACTGCCTCGTCGGTCCGGCCGAGCTTCCGCTCGAGGACGTCCGCGAGATCCGGTCGCATGCCGTCGCGCTCGACCAGTGCCGGCGCCTGCTCGCCTCGATGCCCTGGGCGACCGCGGTCGTCGCGGCGACGACCGGCGACGCGGCCGCAGCGGTCGCGGAGCTCGGCGAGCCGTCGGTCGTCGCGATCGCGAGCGGCCGCGCGGCCCGGATGCACGGGCTCTCGGTGATCGCCGACGACGTGGGCGACCACGCCGCGTACACGCGGTTCGCCGCGCTCGCGCCGTATACGCGGCTCGACCGCCGGCACGGGGAGTGGCGCACGGCCCTGACCTTCGAGACCCATCATCGCCCGGGGGCGCTTCACCAGGCGATCGAGCCGCTCGCGCGGCGCGCGATCGACATGGTGCAGCTCGTCTCCCGCCCGATCCCGTCCCGACCGTTCGACTACCGGTTCGACTGCGTGCTGGGCGGGCACCCGCTCGACGGCGAGGTCGCCGCCGCGCTGACGGAGATGCAGGTCGAGACCGCGCGACTCCGCGTCTTCGGCTCGTACCGGGCAGACCGCGACGAGGGCTGGGAGACCGTGGCCGCATGAGCGTGGGGAGCTCGCGGGCATGCTGGGCCCCCGTCCCGGGGGGCGTGCAGCGGTCGCGGCGCTGGCCCTGAGCTCAGGCGGCCTTGGCCGAAGGCAGGTAGCGCAGCCACGCGTCCGGGACGCGGTGCAGAGCGAGGCTGATGAAGAGCACGGGCGAGGGCGCGCGCGGCGGCCGCGCGAGGTGCATGTGCGCCTCCTCCAGCAGCCGGTCGCCCTTGCGCAGGTTGCACGGGGCGCAGGCCGTGACGACGTTCTCCCAGATCGAGTCGCCGCCGCGCGATCGCGGGACGACGTGGTCGAGCGTGAGGCGTCCCGTGCTGTCACCGCAGTAGACGCAGCGCCAGCCGTCGCGGGCGAAGAGCGCCCGGCGAGAGATGCGGCGCTTCACCGAACGCGGGACGCGGACGTACGTGACGAGGCGGATCACGTGCGGCCTGGTGTACGTGTTCGTCGCCGTCCGGAGCGGCTCGTCGAGCCGCTCGACGATCTCCGCCTTCCCCTTCCAGACGAGCACGTGCGCGCGACGTGTCGAGCACACATTGAGTGGTTCGTAGCTTGCATTCAGGACGAGCACGTGACTCACGGCGCGAATGTAGCAGCGGCATGGGGGAAACCCTGTTTCCCCCATGAACCCCCTTCTCTCGGGTCACACACAGGTGGCTCGATGTTGGCCTCCCGGCCGGCGAAGCCGGCCTCCGGCCGCGCCGGTTTGCTCATCGAAGGGACGCCGATGACCCGCCGGAGACTCGTAACGCGGCGCGAAACCGGCGAAGTCGTGGCCTATCGGGCCATCGCGCGTTCCACCGCCTCGGCCTCCTCGGGCGAGAGGGCAAGGCTCGGCCGGCCGCGCTCGAGCTCCTTCACGTAGACGCGCGCGTAGTCGCGGCTCTGGATCGCCGTCACGACCGTGCCGGTGCGGGTCGAGTCGAGAAACGCAAACGAGGCGGACTGCTGGCCGCCCGCGTCCGCATAGGCGTCGTAGCGGACGACCGACGTGTTCGTCACCGCGCCGTCGACCCGGCGGTCGACGCGCGTCAGCCCGGCCGCGACCTCGTCCACCGCCCGGTGGAGGTCGTCGATCCGGCTCTGGAGCGAGACGGCGAAGTCGACGACGTCCATGGTCGAGCCGCCGAGGATCGCCCGCTGGTCGCGCCGCAGCGCCCGGACGCGCCGCCAGGCGGCTGCAGTCGCGACGAGGGCGATCACCGAGACCGCGACGGCCGCGATCGCCACGCCGAGCTCGAGGCTCACGACGGCGCGATCTGGAAGATCACCGGGTACTCGGCCGTGTTGTTGTCGGTCTTTGTCTCCCCGCTGACCGGCACGATGCTCACCTGCACGGTCGCGTTCTCCTGGTAGGGGAAGTCGGGGAAGTCCGAGAAAGTCACGGTCTTCGTCTCGCCCGGGTCGATCACGTCCACCGTCCCCGTCTTCACGATCGGGCTCGGCTGCCTCGGGATCGTCAGCTTCACCTCCACGCCGACCTCCTGGAACTCACCGGAGTTCGTCACGCCCACCTCGAACGCGGTGTCCACCGAGGTGGTGATCTTCGTCTCGGTCGTCGTCGAGAGCTGGACGCCCTGCGGCAGGACCTTCGTGTACGCAAGCGCGCTGCCGTGGAGGCCGCTCGGCGTGCCGCCGGTCGAGGCGCCGTGCACGCGCTGCCAGATGGAGCTCATCGAGCGGGCCGTGTACAGGTCGGGATTCTCGACGAACACGGACGCGGGCGCCGTGAGGCCCTCGACGCCCTCGGCCGTCATCGTCGTCTGCGCGGTGCCCTGGAAGAGGTCCTTCCAGATGACGTCGCTCGCCTCGAGGCGGCTGCCCCAGGCCGCGAGCTGCTCGCCGGCGGCGGCCTGGTCGTCCGTGTCCTTTGTCGCCCGGAAGGTGTCGAGCAGCCCCTGCAATCCCGACACCCGGAGTGAGAGCGCCTCGACGGCGTGCGCGTTGGCCGGGGTCAGCGGGCCCGGCGGGCTCAGGTCGCGCGCGCGCTCGACGTCGAGCTGCTGCCGCTGGACGTAGCCGCCGAGCTTCGTCTCGAGCTCGGTCTGCGTGAGCCCCGGCGTCGTGAGCAGAGTTGCGAGATCGGCGCCGATCTTGGCCGAGTCGTTGCCGACCTCTCCGACACTCGCGAGATAGTCCCCGTAGGCCGTCTGCTCGTCCGTCCCCGCGCAACCCTGGACCCAGACGGCGAGCAGCACGATGACCAGGATCGCGAGCGCGACGAGCCCCGCAAGCCGGAGCAGCGGCGTGATCCCGTGAGCGGTGCGAAGCTGCGGGCGCCGCGGGCCGCCGCCACCGCCGCCCTGCGGTCCGCCGCCTGAGGGCCGACCGCCGGTCCGCGAGGGGGGCGCGATCTCGCGCGTCTCGTCGTCGACGAAGTCGAAATCCAGGATGTCGTCGTCGTGAACGGTCACGGTCTGCCCCTGCCGGGCCGGTGGCGCTGGACGTCCGTCGGACGCCCTCGAGCGGTCGAGTTTACGGGAGATTCGTCGGCGGAGGACGTTCCCCTGGTACGGCGAAGGACGGTTATCGGTGTCATCCGCAGCCTTCGCACTTCCCGACCGAGCGCTCGTCCTCGACCGCTACCGGCCGCTCCGGCCGCTCGGGCGCGGCGGGTCGGGGTCGGTCTGGCTGGCACGGGACGAGCAGACCGGCCTCGAGGTCGCGCTCAAGATCGTGCCGCGCGAGGGAAAGCGCGCTGCGCGCGCCGCGCGCGAGATGGAGGCCGCGTCCCGCCTGCGCCACGAGCGCTGCGTCAGGGCCTATGACTTCGGAGGCGACTCGGGCCACGTCTACATCGCGTACGAGTACGTTCGCGGCCGCACGCTGCGAGAGGTGCTCCGCGCCGACGACGTCGACGACGCGACGGTGGTCGAGATCGCCGCCCAGATGCTCGACGGGCTCGCGCACGCGCATCGGCGCGGCATCGTCCACCGCGACGTCAAGCCGTCGAACGTGCTGGTCGAGGACACCGCGGAGATCTCGGTGCGGGTGCTCGACTTCGGTCTCGCGCAGTTCGACGAGGCGGACACGCTCACCGCCGTCGGCGACGTTCCCGGCACGCTCGCGTACATCTCGCCCGAGCGCCTCGCCGGCGAGGACGCATCGGAGCGGAGCGACGTCTGGGCGGTCGGCGTGATCCTGTGGGAGGCCCTTGCCGGGAGCCACCCGTTCTGGGGCGTCCCGCTCCCGCAGGTCGCCTCGACCATCGCCTCGGGTGCTCCGCCTCTCTCCGCGCGGCGCGGCGATCTGCCGCGACGCCTGCTCGCCGCGATCGACGGCGCGCTCACGGTCGACGCCGGCAAGCGGCCGCCGGCGGCCCGGCTCGCGGCAGAGCTGCGGGAAGCGTTCGTCGCCCCTCTCGGCCGATCCCGCCCCGAGCGAAAGCCTGCCCGCGCGCCTCGAGTCGCGAAGCCGCCTCGCGCGAAGGCCGCGCCCGTCCTGCTCCGGCAACGCCTCGTCCCGGCCGGCCTCGCGTCGGTCGCCACCGCGGTGGGAGGATCGCTCCTGCCCTTCTGGCCGGCGCCGGTGCTCGCGGCGCTGGCCGTCGCCGCCGGGCTCGTCGCGCTTCGCGCGCCGCGGCTCGGGCTCGCGGTGGCCCTCGCGGTGCCGGTGTTCCCTCTAGGCAACGTCGCGCAGGCGGCCGCCGTGGTCTACGGCGTTGTCGCACTCGCCTGGCTGGCCGTGACCTGGCGCGACCCGCGCGCGGGCCTCGCGTTCTGGGCCGGCCCGCTGCTCGCTCCGCTCGGGCTTCTCGCGCTGCTGCCGCTCGCCGTGCAGCCCGCCCGCGGCTGGTGGCGCCGCGGGCTCCACGCGTCCGCAGGGGTGGGTACGGCCGCCGCCGCCGCCGGGCTCGCCGGGAAGCCGCTGCCGCTGACCGGATCCGCCGTCGCCGATCTCGGGATCGCGCAGACCGAGCGCCCGACCGACGTGCTCCATGCCGTCGGCACCGTGCTCGGCGACTCGACGGCGATCGCGACGACAGCGCTCGCCCTCGGGATCGTCGCGGCGCTTCTCCCGTGGGCGACCTCGCGCGGAAGATGGGGGATCGCCGGCCTCGGCGCGCTGCAGCTGACGCTCGTGCTCGCGTGGGCCCCGGCAATCCCGTGGTTCGGCTTCGTCTTCGGCACCTGGCTCCTGTGCGGGCTGCTGGTCGCACGGCCACACCTGGGCACGTTGCGGCCTCAGATCGGCACGTTTCTGCGGCGGAGTGGCGGCTAGACTCGTCCGGGGGAGGCGCCCCGTTTCATGAGACGCCCCGCATCCACTTCCCGGCCCATCGACGAGGGGCGCGCATGAGCGTCCTTCGCGCAATCGAGAGCAAGATCGAGGGCCTCTTCGAAGGGGTCTTCGGTCGTGCGTTCCGGACGCACGTCCAACCGGTCGAGCTTGCCCGGAAGCTGGCCAAGGAGATGGACGAGCACCGCTCGGTGTCGGTCTCGCGCGTGTACGTGCCGAACGAGTACACGCTCTACCTGTCCCCCTCCGACCGGGCGCAGTTCGCAGCGTACGAGGGATCGCTCGTCGGCGAGCTCCAGGAGTACCTCGTCGAGCACGCCCGCCGCGAGGGCTACGCGTTGCTCACGCCGCCGCGCGTTCTCCTCGAAAGCGACGAGGACCTCGCGATGGGCGAATTCGGGATCGCCACGCGTGTCGCGCAGCCCGACGACCAGCAGGTCGGGGCGCCGCTGCCCGCGGTCGCCCCGGCGGTCGCCGTCCCGGCAGCGACCCCGGTGATCCCCGTCGCCGAGCCGCCCGCGGCGACGATGGTCTACCGGCCCGAGGTCCCGCTCACGGCGGACGACGGCCCGCCCGAGGAGGTCGTCCGCGAGCAGGTCACGCTGACGGTCGACGGCCGCACGATTCCCGTCACGGCCGGCAGGGTCGTCGTGGGACGCTCGCGCGAGTGCGACGTGCGGGTCGACGACGGCAACGTCTCCCGCTGCCACTTCGAGCTCGTGCAGGACGGCCCCACGGCGTGGGTCGTCGCAGATCTCGGCTCGACCAACGGCACCGAGGTCAACGGGCGCCGGGTCTCGGGACGCAAGCGGCTCGACGACGGCGACCGGATCACGATCGGCGGAACCGAGCTCGTCTTCGGGCGCAGCCTGCGGTGAGCGTCGGCGTCACGGTCGACGAGGCCCTCCTCGGCCTCAAGGTCGCGTTTCTCGTGCTCCTCTACCTGTTCGTGTGGCTCGTGGTCCGGTCGGCGACGCGCGGGCTCTCGGCCGGCGCGCCGCAGGAGAGCATCCTCATCCCCGCGGCCGACGCGGCCGCCCTTCGCGCCGCCGCCGGGATCCGCTCGCGGCGCGTCGTCGTGCTGCAGAGCCCCGCGCTCCAGCCCGGCACCGCGATCGAGCTGACGAACGGTGCCCTGGTGGGGCGGGGAATGGAGAACACGATCCGCCTCGACGCGGACACGACCGTCTCGAGCCGGCACGCGACGATCGACAGCCGGACGGACGGCCTCTGGGTGGAGGACGCCGGCTCGACCAACGGGACATTCGTCAACGGCGCGCGGGTCACGAGCGCGCGCCTGCTCCAGCCGGGCGACGTGGTCCGGATCGGCCACACCGATCTGCTCGTGGAGGAGCGTGCATGATCGTCGGACGCGCGGCCGGGGTCACCGACACGGGGCGCCGGCGGCGC
Organism: uncultured Actinomycetes bacterium; assembly: GCA_963845965.1. Classification (GTDB taxonomy): domain Bacteria; phylum Actinomycetota; class Thermoleophilia; order Gaiellales; family Gaiellaceae; genus Gaiella. The sequence continues at coordinate 6,835 of CAWJUF010000007.1, forward strand.
CGGAACGAGGACGCGTTCGTCTGCGACCCGC
>CAWJUF010000008.1:0-182168 GCA_963845965.1 uncultured Actinomycetes bacterium
TCGAGGCGGGCGAGGAGGCGACGCCGGAGGCGCTCAAGGCCAAGCGGCTGATCCGCAAGCTCTCGGTCGACGTCAAGATCCTCGGCATCGGCGAGCTCTCGAAGGCGCTCTCCGTCTCGGCGCACGGCTTCTCCAAGACGCGAAGAAGAAGATCGAGGCCGCGGGCGGGACGGTGACCTGGCTGCGCGGCGAGCCGTCCCGCGTGCCGGCCCGAAGCGCGCCGGAAAATCCGAAGCCCGCGTGCTCCGGACGACGTCGAGCCGGTCGCCGAGGCGGAAGAGCCCGCGGAGGAGGTCTAGTCACCGCGCCGCACGCGCGGTGACGACGCGATGTTCTCCTGGCTCGCCAACGCGTGGCGCGTCCCGGAGATCCGGAAGCGCCTGCTCTTCACGGCGCTGATCCTCGCGCTCTACCGGCTCGGGTCGTGGATCCCGGCGCCCGGAGTCGACGCCCAGGCGATCGACCAGTACCTCTCGCGCACCGGCGGGATCTTCAACCTGCTGAACCTCTTCTCCGGCGGTGCGCTGTCGCAGTTCTCGGTCTTCGCGCTCGGGATCATGCCGTACGTGACGGCGTCGATCATCCTCCAGCTCATGACCGTGGTCGTCCCGCGGCTCTCCGAGCTCCAGAAGGAGGGGGAGTCCGGAACGGCCAAGATCAACCAGTACACGCGCTACCTGACCGTCGCCCTCTCGGCGGCGCAGGCGCTCGGGTACGCCTTCCTCTTCAAGAACCAGGGGATCCTGCAGGCGAACTCCGGCCGGATGGTCCTGATCATCGTCACGCTCACCGTGGGCAGCGTGCTGCTCATGTGGATGGGCGAGCAGATAACGAAGCGCGGCATCGGCAACGGCATCTCGATCCTGATCTTCGCGTCGATCCTGACGGGCCTCCCGCTGGGCGTCGCCGCCTGGTGGAACGGCGGTCCGATGGAGCGGATCTTCTTCCCGCTGATGGCCGTCCTGATCGTCGCGACCGTGGTCTTCGTCCAGGAGGGCCAGCGCAAGATCCCGATTCAGTACGCGAAGCGCATGGTCGGCCGGCGCATGACGTCGGGCGGCTCGACCTACCTTCCGCTGCGCGTCAACATGGCGGGCGTCATCCCGGTGATCTTCGCCGCGGCGATCCTCGCCTTCCCGCCGACGGTGGCCCAGTACTTCCCGGCGACGCAGGACTTCGTCAACACCTACTTCCAGCCGGGCGACTGGCTCTACCTGCTGATCGAGGGCGCGATGATCGTGATCTTCACGTTCTTCTACACGGCCGTCCAGTTCAACCCGGTCGACCAGGCGGACAACCTCCGCAAGCACGGCGGCTACATCCCCGGGATCCGTCCCGGGCCGCCGACCGCGCAGTACCTCGACCGGGTGCTGACACGCCTGACGCTGCCCGGATCGCTGTTCCTCGCCGCGGTGGCGATAGCCCCGAGCCTCTTCATCCGGTACGGCGGCTTCTCGCAGGCGAACGCCCGCGCACTCGGCGGGACATCCGTGCTGATCGCCGTCGGCGTCGCGCTCGACACCATGCGGCAGATGGAGTCGCAGATGATGATGCGCAACTACGAGGGCTTCCTTCGCTAGCCCGTGCCCCGCGTGACCACCCGCGCGTTCCTCGGGCGTCGCTCGCAGTGCGGGGCCGGAGGGCACAGTACGTCAGGTACGGGCCCGAAAGGCCGCGTGCTGCGAGCGACGCCAGGCGCGGGCGGAGCCGGGCTCTGCCCGGCGGGAGCCGGCGCCAGCGAGGGGCGCGCGTGAACTTGCTCGTGCTGGGGCCGCAGGGCTCCGGCAAGGGGACGCAGGCGAAGCGGATCTCCGCCGCGCACGGGATCCCGCACGTGTCGACGGGCGAGATGTTCCGCGCGGCGATCGCAGCAGGCACCGAGCTCGGCCGCCGCGTCGAGCCGATCCTCGCGAGCGGCGAGCTCGTGCCCGACGACCTGACGGTCGCGCTGATCCGCGAGCGGCTCTCCGAGCACGACGCGAGCGGGGGCTTCGTGCTCGACGGCTTCCCGCGGAACCTCGCCCAGGCGGAGGCGCTCGACGGGATGCTTGCGGAGATCGGGCGCACGCTCGACGCCGTCCTCTTCTTCGACCTCTCCGACGAGCTCGCCGGCGAGCGGATTCGTGGACGCGCCGTCGACGAGGAGCGCGAGGACGACACACCCGACGCGATCGCTCGGCGGCTGGCCATCTACCACGAGCAGACCGAGCCGGTGGTCGAGCGCTACAGGGCGACGGGCAGGCTCGTGCCGCTCCACGCCGAGCGTTCGATCGAGGAGGTCTCCACGGAGATCGAGGAGGCGCTCGACCTCCTCGAGGAGGGTGAGGCCGCGTGAGGGCCGGCGTGCCCTTCTCGTCCGATTGCGGCCCCGGCCGCGCCAGCGGCCGCTTTAGGGATCGTCGCGATTCCGGATCCGCATTTGCGGATTCGGAATCTGCGGAGGACAACGCGTGATCATCCGCAAGGGCCCGGCCGAGATCGACCGCATCGCCCGCGCGGGCGCGCTCGTCGCCGAGACGATCTCGCACGTGGGGGAGCGGCTCGAGGCCGGGAGGACGACGCTCGAGCTCGACCGGATCGCCGACGAGTTCATCCGCTCCCGCGGCGGCATCCCCACGTCGCAGGGCTACAAGGGCTACCCGCGGGCGATCTGCATCTCCGTCGACGACGTCGTGGTGCACGGGATCCCCGACGAGACGGTCGTCGAGGACGGCAGCCTCGTGACGATCGACGTCGGCGTGACCCTCGACGGGGCGATCGCCGACAGCGCGTACACGTTCGGCGTCGGGACGCTCGACGCCGAGTCGCAGCGCCTCCTCGACGTGTGTCAGGACGCGCTGGCAGCCGGGATCGCCGAGGCGCGGCTCGGCAACCGGATCGGCGACATCTCGCACGCCGTGCAGGTCGTCGTGGAGGGCGCGGGCTTCTCGGTCGTCAAGAGCCTCGTCGGGCACGGCGTCGGCCGCCACTACCACGAGGACCCGCACGTCCCGAACTTCGGGGAGCAAGGCCGCGGCCCGCGCCTCTCCGAGGGAATGACGATCGCGATCGAGCCGATGATCACGATCGGGCGGCCGGAGGTGTGGCTTGCCGAGGACGGCTGGACGATCGCAACGAGCGACGGCTCGCGGGCGGCGCACTTCGAGCACACCGTAGCGATCCTGCCGGGCGGCCCGCGGATCCTGACGCCGCGCGTCCACGGGCGTGGTTTCAGCCTCGCCCGTCTTGGTGACTCGGCCCCGACGGCGGAGGAGGTGGGGCGAGGCTGACGCCACGCCCCACGGGCTCTGCTACAGTACGGAGCCCGCGCGGATGCCTTCGGGTGCGCGCGGATCTCGTCATGAACACCCGCGACGGGCAGGGCGCGAACCCTGCGCGAGGAGTCGGTTGGCAGTCAAGGAAGAGAAGATCGAGGTCGAGGGCGAGGTCGTCGAAGCCCTGCCGAGCACGATGTTCCGCGTCGAGCTCGAGAGCGGACAGTCCGTGCTCGCCAAGATCTCCGGGAAGATGCGCAAGCACTACATCCGGATCCTTCCCGGAGACAGGGTGAAGGTCGAGCTCTCTCCGTACGACCTCACACGCGGCCGCATCACCTTCCGCCTCAAGTAGCCGACCCACGTTCAGGAGCCCACAGTGAAAGTCCGCCCCTCGGTCAAGGCCATGTGCGAGCGGTGCCGTGTGATCAAGCGGCACGGGCGCACGATGGTGATCTGCACGAACCCCCGGCACAAGCAACGGCAGGGCTAGGAGAAGAGATTTGGCACGCATCGCCGGCGTCAACCTCCCGAACCAGAAGCGCCTCGAGATCGGCCTGACCTACATCTACGGGATCGGCCAGTCGACCGCGCAGAAGGTCTGCAGGGAGCTCGAGCTCGACCCGAACGAGAAGGTCAAGGACCTGACCGACGACGAGGTCACGAAGCTCCGCGCCTACATCGACTCGAACCTCGAGGTCGAGGGCGACCTGCGGCGGGAGCGCACCCAGTCGATCAAGCGCCTCTCGGAGATCGGCTGCTACCGGGGCGTGCGGCACCGGCGCAACCTTCCGGTCCACGGCCAGCGCACGAAGACGAACGCGCGCACGCGCAAGGGCCCGAAGAAGACCGTCGGCCGCGGGAAGAAGGCGAAGTAGATGGCGCCTCCTCGCAAGTCCGCCGCGCGTGGCCGGACGCGTCGCCGCGTCCGCAAGAACATCGCGATCGGCCAGGCGCACATCAAGACCTCGTTCAACAACACGATCGTGTCCCTGACCGACAACGACGGGAACGTGATCGCGTGGGAGTCCGCCGGCTCCGCCGGGTTCAAGGGCTCGCGCAAGTCGACGCCGTTCGCGGCGCAGGTGACGGCGGACAACGCCGCCCGCAAGGGAATGGAGCACGGGCTCCAGAAGGTCGAGGTCTTCGTCAAGGGCCCGGGCTCGGGCCGCGAGACCGCGATTCGCTCCCTCCAGGCGGCCGGCCTCGAGATCATCGGGGTCAAGGACGTCTCGCCTCAGGCGCACAACGGCGTGCGACCGAAGAAGAGGAGGAGGGGTTGACGTCTTTCGTTCTTTCCCGCTCTTCCTCGCTGGAAAGTGCGAAGCACTTTTCAGCGCGGAACGGCGTTCGGCCCAAGAAGCGGAGGCGTGGCTGATGGCCCGGGACACAGGCGCCAAGTGCCGTCAGTGCCGCCGCGAGGGGCTCAAGCTCTTCCTGAAGGGCGAGCGCTGCCTCACGGAGAAGTGCGCGATCGAACGTCGCTCCTACCCGCCGGGCGAGCACGGCCGCGGCCGCATCAAGCAGAGCGAGTACCTGCTCCAGCTGCGCGAGAAGCAGAAGGCGCGGCGCTACTACGGCCTGCTCGAGAAGCAGTTCCGCAACACGTACGCCAAGGCGTCGCGCCGCACCGGCCCGACCGGGGAGAACCTCCTGCGCATGCTCGAGACCCGGCTCGACAACGTCGTCTACCGCCTCGGCTTCGCGGGCTCGCGCGCTCAGGCCCGCCAGCTGGTGCGCCACGGCCATTTCATGGTCAACGGCCGCCGTGTCAACATCCCGAGCTTCGGCGTCCGCCCCGACGACATCATCTCGCTCAAGCCGGGCAGCCCGGCCGAGCCGATCGTCCGCGACGCCACCGATCTCACGGCGGCGGTCACACCCTGGCTCCAGGCCGACCACGACGGGCTCACCGGCAAGATGCTCAAATGGCCCGAGCGCGCCGAGATCGACACGCCTGTCCAGGAATCGCTGATCGTCGAGCTCTACTCGAAGTAGCGGTCGAGACCCGTCCCGCCCGCGCTTCGCCCGAAATTCGCCCAGAACCGCCCGAAAGGATCCCATGGCCACCCGCACTTCCCTGATCGACTTCCAGATGCCCCGGATCGTCTCCGAGGACGCCGACGAGCGCTCGGGACGGTTCACGATCGAGCCGCTCGACCGCGGCTTCGGCTACACGTTCGGCAACTCGCTGCGGCGCGTCCTTCTGTCCTCGCTCGAGGGGGCGGCCGTCACCGCCGTGAAGATCGAGGGCGTCGCGCACGAGTTCACGACGCTCCCGGGCGTCCGGGAGGACGTCACCGACATCATCCTGAACCTCAAGGAGCTCGTCTGCCGCCTGCACGGCGAGTCGCCGGAGATCGAGGTGCACCTCTCCAAGAAGGGCGCCGGCGCCGTCACGGCCGCCGACATCGAAGCGCCTGCCGACCTCGAGATCCTGAACCCGGACCTCGAGATCGCGCACCTCGCCGACAAGGGCAAGCTCGAGATGACCCTCACGATCGGCCGTGGTCGCGGCTACGTCCCCGCCGACGGGAACCGCGGCCCGGAGACCTCGATCGGCGTGATCCCAATCGACTCGATCTTCTCGCCGGTGCGGCGTGTCTCGTACGAGGTCGACTCGTCGCGCGTCGGCCAGCGCACCGACTTCGACAAGCTCGTGCTCGCGGTCACGACCGACGGCTCGATCGAGCCGAAGGAGGCGATCGCACGCGCCGCCGAGCTGCTGATCGAGCAGCTTGCGATCTTCGCCGACCCGGCGCGGATCGACAGCCTCGTCGACGCCGCAAGCGCCGCGGAGGCCGAGGCGGCGCCGCCATCCCACGGGATGGAGAACTTCCCGATCGAGGAGCTCGAGCTCGGCGTCCGGTCCTACAACTGCCTCAAGCGCGTCGGGATCGAGACGATCGGCGACCTCACCTCGAAGTCGGAGAACGAGCTCGCCGCGATCCCGAACTTCGGTCGTAAGTCGATCGAAGAGGTCCGCGAGACCCTCGCCGCCCACGGCCTGACGCTGAAGGGCGAGGAACTGCCGGCCTAGCCATGCGCCACGCACGCTCGGGAAAGAAGCTCGGACGCGACTCCGCGCACCGCAAGGCGCTCTACTCGAACCTCACCGGGGCGCTGATCACGCATGGGCGGATCGAGACGACCGAGGCGAAGGCGAAGGCCGTCAAGCCGTTCGCGGAGAAGATGATCACCCTCGGCAAGCGGGGCGACCTGCATGCGCGGCGACTCGCGATGGCCGAGCTCCGCTCGAACGACGTCGTCTACAAGCTCTTCTCCGACGTCGCGCCGCGCTTCGCCGATCGCAACGGCGGCTACACCCGCGTGATCAAGCTCGGCCCGCGCCAGGGCGATGCAGCGTCCATGGCGCTGCTCGAGCTGGTCGACTTCGAGCCGCCGGCCTAGCGGGGCGCTGCAGGTGTCCGACGTGAAGTCGGGACACCTCCCGTCGCGCCGTTAGCCTTGGCCCATGCTCACCGTCGTCGCGGTGATCCTCGCCTTCACGGTGCTGCCCTCGCCGTGGGGCGTCGTCGCGGTGCTCTCTGCGGCAGCGATCGACGTGCTCGAGGTGACGTTCTTTGCGCGCTGGTCGAAGCGCCGTCGCTCCACCGTCGGGGCGCAGACGCTCGTCGGCCGCACGGGCGTGGTCGTCCGGGCGCTGTCTCCGCAGGGGCAGGTGCGGCTCGACGGCGAGATCTGGGAGGCCAGGGCGACCGGGGACGTCGCGCCCGGAGTCGAGGTGGTGGTCACCGGCCGCGACGGGCTCGTCCTCGAGGTCGAGCCCGTCAAGTAACAGGGAATCAGTGTGGGTGCCGGGCTCAAGCCCTGCACCGACGCAGCTATCAATCACGTCGTGCCGACGCTGAGGCTGACGCTCGAGTACGACGGGACAGGGTTCCGCGGCTGGGCGCGACAGCCCGGCGAACGGACGGTGGAGGGCGCGCTCGGCGAGGCGCTCGACGCCGTGCTGCCCTCGTGGCGCCGGCTCGCCGTCGCCGGTCGCACGGACGCGGGCGTGCACGCGACGGGGCAGGTCGCGAGCCTCGACGCCGAGGGCGGCCCTCCGGTCGAGCGATTGGCAGCCGCGCTCAACACGGAGTTGCCCGACGACGTCGCGGTCCTCTCCGCGGCGGTCGCGCCGGACGGCTTCCATGCCCGGTTCTCCGCCACGGCACGTTCGTACCGGTACGTCGTGCTGGCCGGGAGCGGGCGCTCGCCGTTGCGCGCGCGCCGGGCCCTCTGGTGGCCGCGCCGCGTCGACCTTGCCGCACTCGACGCCTGTGCGGTGGCGCTCGCCGGCGAGCACGACTTCACCGCCTTCACACCAACGGAGACGCACCACGAAGCGTTCCGCCGCGAGATCGCGGCCGCGGCGTGGAAGCGTCGCGGGGACGAGCTGCACTTTGCCGTCACCGCCCACTCGTTCCTACGCCATATGGTGCGGACGCTCGTCGGGACGATGCTCGAGACCGAGCCGGAGGCGTTCGCGCGACTGCTCGAGGGGCGTCCTCGCTCGGAGGCGGGGTCGACCGCGCCTCCGTGGGGGCTGTACCTGGAGCGCGTCGAGTACGACGGGCGAGGCTGAAGCCACGCCCAGGTGTCCGGCTACGATCGCCGGCATGCGCAGATCGATCGTGCTCTTCGACCTCGACGGCACGCTGATCGACTCGGGCCCGATCATCGTCGCCTCGATGAAGCACGCGTCGCTGACCGTCCTCGGCCGTGAGCCCGACGAGGAGCTCGTTCGCTCGGCGATCGGCGGCCCGGGCCTGATCGCGCAGATGCGCGACCTCGATCCCGATCGGGTCGACGAGCTGGTCGAGGCCTACCGCGCGCACAACGAGCCCCTCCACGACACGCTCGAGGCGTTCCCCGGCGTGCTCGAGCTGCTTCCCGTGCTTCGCGAGGAGGGCCGCCGACTCGGGATCGTCACGGCGAAGCGGCTGCGGACGGTGGGTCTCGCGGTCGACCGCTTTCCCGTCCTCGGGGAGCTGATGGACGTCGTGATCGGCGCCGAGGACACTGAGCGGCACAAGCCTGACCCCGATCCCGTCCTCGAGGCGCTCCGGCGGCTCGATGCGAGCCCGGAGGACGCTGCCTACGTCGGCGACTCGCCCTTCGACATCCGCGCGGGGAACGCAGCGGGCGTGCGCACGGTCGCCGTCGGCTGGGGTGGCATCCACCCCGACGAGCGGCTCGTCAACGCCGGTCCCGACGTGCTCGTCCACACCGCCGAGGAGCTCCATGCCGCGCTCGCGCTCTGATCCCGCCGCGCGGGCGGCCGAGCTCCGACGGCTCGTCGAGCACCACAACTACCGCTACCACGTGCTCGACGATCCGCAGATCCCGGACAGTGCGTACGACGTGCTCTACGATGAGCTCACCGCGCTCGAAGCCGACCACCCGGAGCTGGTCACCCCCGACTCGCCGACGCAGCGCGTCGGCGGCGCCCCTGCCGGTGGGTTCACGAAGGTCGACCACCTGCAGCCGATGGGCTCGCTCGAGAAGGTGACGACGGCGGAGGCGCTGGAGAAGTGGGCCGCCGACGTCCGCAAACGGCTCGGGACGGACGAGCCGGTCGCCTACGTAGTCGAGCCGAAGATCGACGGCTCAGCGATCTCGCTCGTCTACGAGCAGGGCTCCTTCGTCCGCGGCGCGACGCGCGGGGACGGGACGCGCGGCGAGGACGTGACGCGGAACCTGCGCACCGTGACGGCCGTGCCGCTCCGCGTACGCACCGACGGGGGCGAGGCGCCGCCGGCGCTCCTCGAGGTGCGCGGCGAGATCTACTTCCCGCTCTCCGGGTTCGCCCTTTTCAACGACGCCCAGGTCGCGGCCGGCAAGAAGCCGGCGCCGAACCCGCGGAACGCTGCGGCGGGCTCGCTGCGCCAGCTCGATCCGGGCATCACCGCGGAGCGGCCGCTGTCGCTCTGGGTGTACGGCGCCGGAGCCCGCCAGGGGGACTTTCCGCCGACTCAGTGGGAGCTGCTCGCATGGCTCCGCGACCACGGCTTTCGCACGAATCCGCATGCCGAGCGCCTCGAGACGATCGAGGCGGTGGCGGAGGCGTGCAGCGCGTGGGAGGACCGCCGGTCCGAGCTCGACTACGAGATCGACGGGATCGTGATCAAGGTCGACGACCTCGACCAGCAACGGCGGCTCGGAGCTCTCCATGAACGGCCTCGATGGGCGCGCGCCTACAAGTGGGCTCCGACCGCCGCCGTCACGACGCTCAGGAAGATCCACATCCGGGTCGGCCGCACCGGCGCTCTCAACCCGTGGGCCGAGCTCGAGCCCGTCCACGTCGGCGGCGTCACCGTGTCCAACGCGACGCTCCACAACGAGGAGGACATCAACCGCAAGGACATCCGCGAGGGCGACCTCGTGATCGTCCAGCGCGCGGGCGACGTGATCCCGCAGATCGTCGGGCCGGCGGGCGAGCACGCGAAGGGCACGAAGCGGTTCCGGATGCCGAAGCGCTGTCCCCTTTGCGGGGTCGAGGTCGTGAAGCCCGAGGGCGAGGTCATGCATCGCTGTCCGAACCGCGCCTGCCCCTCGCGCGGCCTGGAGACGCTGATCCACTGGGTGAGCGCCGCGATGGACATCGAGGGCGTGGGGGAGCAGTTCGTCCGCCGGCTCTGGGACGAGGGTCTGCTCCGCTCGATGCCCGACCTCTACCGCCTGACCGCCCACCAGCTCGCGGCGCTCGACGGCTACGCGGAGTTGTCGGCGGCGCGCGCGATCGCGTCGATCGAGGCGTCGAAGGCGCAGCCCTTCTCCCGCGTCCTGTTCGGGCTCAACATCCCCAAGATCGGCTGGGTGCTGGCGCGCAACCTGGCGCGTCACTTCGGCAGCGTCGACGCGCTGATCGCGGCGAGCCAGGAGGAGCTCGAGCTGACCGAGGGGATCGGGCCCGACCGGGCGGAGCTCGTGGCGGAGTGGTTTGCGGAAGAGGAGAACGTCGCGCTCGTGCGCGAGCTGGAGTCGCTCGGCCTGACGATGCGCTCCGGCGACGCGGAGGCGCCGGTGGATGGCCCGCTGAGCGGCCGGCAGTACGTGATCACGGGGACGCTGGAGCGGTACACACGGGAGGAGGCGAAGGCCGCGCTCGAGGCGCTTGGCGCGAAGGTCTCGGACTCGGTCTCGAAGAAGACCGCGGGAGTGATCATCGGCGAGAGCCCCGGCTCGAAGGCGCAGAAAGCGGAGAAGGCCGGCGTGCCGATCCTCGACGAAGTTGGGCTCGCGGCTCTGCTCTCGGGAATGCCCGAGAAGGCGGTCTAAGACTGGCCGCCGAAGAGCTCGAGCTTGCCCGCAACCGTCTCTACCAGCGCGGCCACGAGAGCCCTCTGCAGGGACAGGACGTCGTAGCCGCGGCGCACGGCGGGGAGTCGCTGCTCCAACTCGGCGATGTAGCAAGCCCGCAACTCGGTGTTGACGTTGATCTTGCGGACGCCGAGCTCAACGGCGCGCCGCACGTCGGCGTCGGGCAGGCCGGATGCACCGTGAAGAGAAAGAGGCAGCTCCCCGGTACGCTCGCGAATCAGGGTCAATCGCTCCCAATCGAGGCTGGGTGGCTGGGCGTACGTCCCGTGCACGTTGCCGATCGAAACGGCGAGACAGTCGGGCGCGACCGCCGCGACGAGACGGTCGGCCTCGTCGGGGTCGGTCAGCGCCCCAGCGGAGACCGCGGCCGCAACGTCTTCCCCTCCTTCGATGTGCCCGAGCTCGACCTCGATCCCCACGTCCGAGCCGACGGCGGCCCGTGCCGCGCGGACGAAGGCGATGTTCCCCTCGAGCGGCTGCCGCGAACCGTCCGCCATGACGGCCCCGATCCCCGTCGAGGCCGCGGCTCGCACCAGGGCAAGGTCGTCGACGTGGTCGAGCTGGACGGCAACAGGGACCGTTGCCTTGTCGGCCACGGCGCACAGTCCTGCAACGAGCGCCGGTCCCGTGTCGGTCCGGAAAGAGGCCTCGCTGACGAGCAGGATCACCGGGACACCAAGCTCCTCCGCGGCTCGCGCCACCGCAAACGAGGTCGTCACGTCGTAGCACGTGAAGGCACCGGCGGCTGACCCGGCCGCCCGCCGCTCGCCGAGCACGTCTCCGAAAGGAGCTAGCACGGCTCGGCTCCCTTGACGATGCCGTCCACGAGCTGGACGAGGAGGTCGTCGTCGCCGACATTGCCGGGCGCGACGAGGTAGTCGAGCGGGCGACCATCGGGCCACCGAGCGGCCCAGCGCGAGACGCCGGGCAGCACGGGGCCGAGCACGTCGGCCTCGTCTGCTCCTACGCCGTCCCGCAGCGTGACCGCGGAGGTGATGCCCCCCTTCGCAACGAGAACGGATGGCCGCGGCGCGAGCGCGGCGACGACCTGTGCAAGGTTGCGAGCGATCCGCTCCCCCGCCTCCAGCGACGTCGTCTCCTTGGGTCGGGTCCTCGGCGTCGCAAGGACAGCGAGCCGACCGCCCACCAGAGCGGACGACACCTCACCTGCGAGCCGCTCGATCTCACGACGGGGCGAGGCCCCGGCGAGGAGGCGGACGTCGGCCTCGACGAGCGATCCCGGATGGGCGGCAAGCAGTCGCCCGAGCTGCCTCGTCGTCTGGTCAACGTACGAGCCGCACACGACGAGCACCCCGTCGCCGAACAGGGGAAGCGGCGCGGGTGCCGGGGCTGTCGTCCTTCCCAGGACCCCGGCGAAGGTCGGGGAGCAGCGAACGACGACATCGACGCCTGCCGCAACGGCGATGCGAAAGCCGCGGGCGATAGCCTCGAGATCCGAGAGCGTCTCTGCATCGGGGGCAAGCACCGCGGGAACGCGACGGGACGCCAACTCCGAGAGTGCGGCCGAGACCGCATCGCCGTCGGCGCGGAGGCGGCCGAGGTGGAGCTCGCGACCAGCCGTTGCCTCGAACAGCCCGCCCGAGCGCTGCTCGGCCCACTCGAGCAACCGCGCGGAGTCGTACGAGAAGATCCCGTCGCGGGCGTACTCCGTCTCGTGCAGCGGCGTGCGCACGCCGCCGCGCTCGAAGAGGTGGACACCGTCGACCGTCACCCGTCCGGCCGATGGCAGGGCGGGCACGAGGAGGAGCACGGGCCAGCGCCTCGGTGAGATCACCTCCCGCACGCCGAGGTACTCCTCGAGCAGGTGCCCGCGCAGGGTGCTGTCCCCCCGCAGGACGATCCTCGCCTCGGGGACGCCCGCGAGCGCCGCGTGCACCGCGTCCTCGACCAGCGGCTGGACGCGCTCGACGCGCAGCGCGCGCGTGTTTGTGATCAGGTGAACGGCGGTGCGACCGGAGAGCGCCGATGCGATCCGCGGCGCGTCCCAGGCGAGCAGGACGCGCACTCCCGCGAGTGTCTGGACCCCGGTGGGATCGTCGTCGAGCACCACCAGCCGATCGACGGACGACCGGCCTCCAGAGTGGTCCTCCTGCCCACGGCGACCTTCGCTCATGTCATCCCGACGTCCGCGAGGCCGGCGCCCTGTACGTGCTATCCCCTGCCGTCGAGCCAGCCGGGCACGTCGTCGACGTCCAGGCGACGGTCGAACTCGGTGCACTCGATCCGCACCCCGTGGCTGGCCGCGGTCGTGACGAAGCCCGAGGGGCGGCCGCGGCCCGTTCCGAGCGCGACCGCCGAGCCGTCGTCACCGAGATCGATGACGGCAGCTTCGACGTCGTCGACCCCGAAGCAGACGTGATGCAACCCCTCGCCGTGCTCGTCGAGCTGCATCGAAAGCTGTGACGTGCTGTCGAGCGGCTCGACCAGCTGGACGTACGCGTTGCCTGCGTCGAGGTAGGTCAGCCTCACGTGCGGCACGGGAATCTCCTCGCTCGACTGCACCCTCAGCCCGAGGTGGCCCTCGTAGAAGCGGAGTGCGTCCTCCGTATCGCGAACCAGCACGGCCACGTGGTCGAGGCGGCGAATGAGGGTCACGAACCGGGTGCCCCGCCGCCGACGTGCTCACGCCACCAGACGGCGACTCCTTCGAGGTGCGCCGCCATCGCGTCGCGCGCGCCTGGCGCATCGCCGGCTGCTATCCGGTCGAGGATCTTCTCGTGCTGGGCGACGGTCATCGGCGCGGCCCCCGAGCCGAGGTTCTCGCGGCGGATGTCGATGAGCGTCGATCCGATCGAGTCCATCAGGAGGAGATAGAGCTCGTTCTGCGTCGCGCGCGCGATCGCGCGATGGAGCTCGAGGTCGTCGCGCGCCGCCGCTTCGACACCACCCGTCTCGCCCTTCATCCGTTCGTGGACGACCCGCATTCGATCGAGGTCCACCGGTGTTGCGCGCTCGGCTGCGAGTCCGGCCACGTGCACCTCGAGGAGGGCACGCACCTCGTGCACCTTCTCGAAGTCGAGCCAGCCGCCGCGAAGGAACAGGCTCATCGACTCGGTCACTGCGGCGGCGTCGACCGCCGCGACGCGAAGCCCGCTCCCAGACCGTACCTCGATGACGCCCTTGGCGACGAGCACCCGCACGGCCTCGCGGACGACCGTTCGCGAGACGCCGAACTGCTCACCGAGCTCGCGCTCGCTCGGAAGCCGGTCTCCGACTTCGAGCCGTCTCGACAGGATCCGGTCGAGCATCAGGTCCGCCACCTTGTCGGAAAGCCGCGGCTCGCGTACAACGGTCTCGAAGAGTGCATCTTCGGGCGCCTCGGCCGGCCTCGCGGCCCGCTCATGCTCTGGCGCGCCATCGATCATTGGCGCATCATAGGTCATACAGCATGCCATGCAACCTGGACTCCTGGCACGCCGTCGTATAGGTTGCCGCTCGACCCGTGACGTTCGATTCGATCGGCCCGGACGGAGGAGAAAGGACACCCCGGGGTGGCGGAGGTCAGGTTCGAGAAGGTCAAGAAGATCTACCCCGACGGGACGCTCGCGGTGAAGGAGCTCTCACTCGAGATCGCAGACGGGGAGCTGATGGTGTTCGTCGGGCCGTCCGGCTGCGGGAAGACGACGGCGCTGCGGATGGTCGCCGGTCTGGAACAGATCTCGGAGGGAGACATCCGGATCGGCAACGAGGTGGTCAACGCCCTCCCTCCACGCGACCGCGACGTCGCGATGGTGTTCCAGAACTACGCCCTCTATCCGCACAAGTCGGTCTACGAGAACCTCGCCTTTCCGCTCAAGCTGCGCAAGCTCCGTTCCGCGCAGATCGACGAGAGCGTGCATCGGATCGCCAGGTTGCTCGAGCTGGAGGAGCACCTCCAGCGTCGGCCGCGGCAGCTCTCCGGCGGTCAACGTCAGCGGGTCGCGATGGGCCGCGCGATCGTGCGCGAGCCGCGGGTGTTTCTCATGGACGAGCCGCTCTCGAACCTCGACGCGAAGCTGCGAACGCAGATGCGCGGGGAGATCTCGCTGCTCCACCGGGAGCTGGCCATCACCACGATCTTCGTCACCCACGATCAGATCGAGGCGATGACGCTCGGACAGCGGGTTGCCGTCATGCGCAAGGGCGAGCTGCAGCAGGTCGCGAGCCCACAGGAGCTCTACGACAACCCTGCCAACATCTTCGTCGCAGGGTTCATCGGCAGTCCGGCGACCAACTTCTTCGAGGGGCGTCTCGAGGAATCCCGGGGCGGGAGCTACGCCGTCGTGGTCGGAGACCAGCGCCTCGAGGTCGACGATCGGGAGGCCGCCTCGTTCGGGCGGATCGGAGACCAGGTCGGTCGTTCGCTCATCCTCGGCGTCAGGCCGGAGCATCTCGAGGACGCCGTGCTCGCGCCCGGGACTCCGGACGGCCGGCGGCTCAAGGGACGCGTCAGGCTCCGCGAGGCCCTCGGCTCGGAGGTCGTCGTCCATTTCCAGGTGGAAGCCGCGCCCGCGGTTTCCGACGAGTTGCGCGAGCTCGCCGAAGACGTGGACGAGGGAGCGCTCCTCGATGAGCTCGACCACGAGCGCCGCATGCGACGCACCGCCTTCGTCGGGCGGTTCGGGGTCGGGACACGCGTGGTGGAGGGCGAAGAGTTCGAGGCGGCGATCGCGCCGGGTGCGATCCGGTTCTTCGATCCGGAGGAAGGCGTTGCAATCTGAGCCTTGACTCGGGGGCCTCGGAACGCAATGATCGAGATCGGTCATACAGGGTACCATCCGACAGGAGGACGAAGTGGAGGATGACAGAGGTCCAGCGGGGATCGACCCGTCAGTGTTCGAGACACCCGTCGACCGACGCGCGCTCCTGCTCAACGCGGCGAAGCTCACCGCGGCGGCGGCGGCGGCCGGCCCGTTCTTCATGGCGGCCGAGCAGGCGAAGGCGGCCGAGGCGGCATCGACGAGCCTCACGGCAGGCGACCCGATCGCCACCACCGCTGTTGCGGCAGCCAAGGCATCGAGCGGAAAGACCCTCACGGTCACGTCGGAGGCCGGCCTGCAGGCACTCGATCCGAAGAACTTCTCGGGACCGCTCTGGGAGAGGCTGACCGGGGTGAAGACAGAAGTCGTCGAGGCGCCGTTCGCGGACCTCTACACGAAGGCGATCGCCGAGCACATCGCCAAGTCGGGCGCCTTCGACGTGATGGACGTGTCGCCGGCGTGGATCCCAGACTTCGCCGACCGGGGCGTGATCATGAACATCGACGGCATGGTCGCGAAGCACAAAGCCAAGTCGACGTTCAACGACCTGCACCCGCTCTACCGGGCGCTCTCGAAGTACAAGGGGAAGACCTGGGGCTTCTTCGACGACGGCGACGTCTGGATCCTCTACTACCGCAAGGACATCTTCGCCAACGCGAAGCTGCGAGCCGCCTACAAGGCGAAGTTCAAGAAGACGCTGCGCGTGCCGCGCTCGTGGCCCGAGTTCAACGAGACCGCGCAGTTCATCACCGACCAGATGGCGCCGAAGGTGTACGGCACGGCCCTCGGGCGCGGGCTCGGCAACCCGGGCAACCAGTTCTACTTCTTCCAGCAGTTCCGCAACAACGGCGGCACCTTCTTCGATCCGAGGACGATGAAGGCGCAGATCAACAACCCGATCGGCGTCAAGACGATGCTGCAGATCCTCGACCTGACATCGGCTCAGCCCCCGGGCGTCAACAAGCTCGACGTCGTCAGCGCGTGGGTGACGTGGCTGCAGGGCAAGTCGGCGATGATCTACTCCTGGCCGCCGACCGGGCGGATGTCCGAGAACTACGCCCAGCGCGACAAGGCGTTCTCGTTCCTGCCGAAGTCGAAGATCGTGGGCAAGGTCGGCTATGCCGTGATTCCGGGCAAGAACGGCGAGCACGCCGGCAGCTTCGTCAAGTGCATCTCTGCCGACTCCAAGAACCAGGAGCTCGCTTACCTGATGGCGCAATGGCAGACGAGCCCGTCGATCTCTCTCCAGCGCGTGATGCTCCCGTACACGCTGCGAGACCCGTATCGGATCTCGCACTTCAAGTCTGCGAAATACCGGAGCCTCTGGCCGGGCGCCAAGGAGTACCTGATCGGCCTCAACAACGGCGCGAACAACGCGGTCATCGACATGGTCATGACGGGTGCCGCGGACTACGCCAACGCGCTCGACCGCGCGATGACCGCTATGTACGCCGGGGAGGACGTGAAGAAGGGCCTCGACGACGCGGCCAAGGAATGGGACGCGATCACGAACAAGCTGGGCGTCGACTCCCAGCGCGCCGCCTACGCGCAATTCCTCAAGCTGCCCGGCGCGACGGCGAGGAACACGATCGCTCGCCGCGGGCAGGCCGTGACGATCACGTAGACGGAGCGGGCAGGTTGGCTGTCCGCACCGAGAATGCCGGGAGGAGGCGGTCGAGTGTCGCCTCCTCCTGGGTGGACCGGCACATCCGGCTCGTCCTCGTCGCGCCCGCGGTCGCCCTCATCCTGCTCCTGACCGTCTTCCCGCTCGGGTACTCGGTATGGGTCAACTTCGTCAACTTCGACTTCACGATCCCCGGCCACGCGTGGGTCGGGCTCGGCAACTTCCGATCGGTCTGGGAAGACCCGGTAGCGCGGCGCGCCATCTGGGTCACGATCTGGCTCTCGGCCGCATGCGTCGCCTTCGAGCTCGTGCTCGGCATGTTCCTCGCCCTCGCGATGGTGCGCCAGTTCCGGGGCCGCCGCGTGCTCACGACGCTGTTCGTCATCCCCCTCTTCATCAGCCCCGTGATCGTCGGCACGTTCTTCTCGCTCATACTCACCCAACCGTTCGGGCCCACGAACTACCTCCTCGGCAAGCTCCTCGGCCATCCGGTCACGATCGACTTCACGAACGACTCGCCGTGGGTCTACATCTCGATCATCCTCGCCGACGCGTGGCAATGGACACCGTTCATGTTCGTGATCCTCCTCGCCGGGCTGACGTCGATCTCCGACGAGCTCTACCAGGCAGCTGACCTGGACGGCGCGAAGCCGCGGCAGGCCTTCTTCTTCGTCACGCTGCCGCTTCTGCTCCCGATCGCGCTCGTCGCGATCACGTTCCGGCTCGTCGACTCGATGAAGCTCTTCGACCTGATCTACGTGCTCACGCGGGGCGGGCCCGGGACCGACACCTACACGGCGTCGTACTACCTCTACGAGCAGGGCTTCCAGCTCTTCCACCTGGGCCAGGGCACCGCCGGCAGCTGGATGCTCATGTTCGTGATTCTCGCCATCGCCTACTGGCTCGTCCGGCGGCTCCTGAAGCCGGTGGAGGCCTAGCCGTGTCCCGGCCTGCCGCAGCCGCGAAGGCGCCCCGGCACCAGGGCGCCGTCCAAGGGCGCCGTTTCCGGGTCGGCGCCGTTCTCCGCTGGCTCCTGATCGGCCTCTACACGCTGTTTCTGCTCGCCCCTCTCTACTGGGTCGTGGTGACCTCGATCAAGCCGACGGACGACTACCTGCGGACGCCCCCCGTGTGGTTTCCCGACAAGCCGACGTCGATCCACTACTCGACGGCACTGAACCAGATGCGCGGATGGACGGCGATCGAGAACAGCCTCGTCATCGCCTCGTTCGTGACGGTCATCTCCGTCGTGATCGGCGCCTGGGCGGGGTACAGCATGGCGCGTTTCGCGACGGGCGGCAAGCACCTGGCGTTCTGGATCCTGTCGCAGCGCTTCCTCGCCCCGATCGCGGTGGTCATTCCGATCTTCCTCATGTACCGCAACGCCCCCGGCTGGATCGGGATCACGCTGATCGACAGGCGGCTGGGCCTGATCCTCCTCTACACCGTCTTCGTGCTGCCGTTCTCGATCTGGATGATGTACGCCTACTTCCGCGGGATGCCGGTGGAGCTCGAAGAAGCTGCGCTCGTGGACGGCTGCTCGCGCTGGCAGGCGCTCTGGCGGGTGGCCTGGCCGCTCGCCGCGCCCGGGATCGTGTCGGCGGGGGCGTTCGCGTTCATCTTCTCGTTCACCGAGTTCCTCTTCGCCCTCGTGCTCACGAGCCGGGAGGCTGTAACCCTGCCCGTCGTGATCTCGGGGATGGCAACGTCCTTCCAGGGTTCCCTCTACGGCGAGTCGAGCGCCCTCACGGTCGTGTCGCTCGTGCCCGCGATCCTGCTGGGCATCCTCGTTCAGCGCCACCTGGTGCGTGGTCTGACGCTCGGCGCCGTGCAGGGATAACGGAGAGAGGAACGGACGATGAGCGACACGCGCTACACCCAGGGGATGGCCCGGCCCGAGATCGACATCGGCACCCGGGGGGCCGAGCGAAAGCCGGTGGCGGAGCGAACGACACTCGTCACGGGTGGCTCCGGGTTCATCGGAGGCAATCTCGTCCGTGCGCTGCTCGACACGGGTCGGAGCGTCGTCGTTCTCGACGTGCGCGACTCCATTCCGGAGGCACGCTTCACGATCGGCGACGATGCTCCCGACGTTCCGGTCGAGATTGCATCGATCGGCGATCAGGCGCGGGTGCTCGACGTATTCCGCAACCACCACCCGGACGAGGTCGTGCACGCGGGCATGATCCTCGACCCCGCGTACCTGGCCACGAATCGCTCGACGGCGTTCCAGGTGAACGTCGGCGGGGTGATCAACCTCGTCGAGGCGATGATCGCATTCGGCGTGCCCCGGATCGTCAACTTCTCCTCGATCGGGGTGCTCCCGCGCGTGCTCTACGAGCCGATCGATGCGAACCACCCCATCCTGCTCGCGGACGCTGGGCCGGGCACGGACTTCTACGGCTCGACGAAGGTGGCGGCCGAGGCGATGCTCTTTGCCTACAACCAGGCGCTCGGGCTCGACTTCCGGACGATTCGGCCCTCCGCCGTCTACGGCCTGGGCATGAACATGTACGTCGGCCCGATCAAGGTGATGGTCGAGAACAGCGTCCGGGGTGAGCCGGCCCATTTCGAGTTCGGTGGCGCCCACCCGAGGCCGTACACCCACGCCCAGGACATCGCCACGCTCGTCGTCGCAATGCTCGACGCGCCGGACGACGCCGACCGGATCTTCTACGGCTCGACCGGCGGCCCGATGGCGACGACGTCCGAGGTCGCGCAGATCGTGCGCGAGCTCGTGCCTGGCGCAGACGTCGAGATCGGCGAGGAGTTGAGCGAGGCCGAGAAACCCGTCGTCGCGCTACGCGCCCAGCTCTCCATCGAGAACGCGCGCTCACAGCTCGGCTGGGAGCCGAGGTACCTGTCGCTGCGAGACGGCATCGAGCAATACGTCGATCACTACCGGGCATTCCTCGAAGCAACGCCGTGAGCTACGCCATCGCGCTTCTCCCTGGCGACGGGATCGGTCCCGAGGTCGTCGCCGAAGCCGTACGCGTGCTGCGTCACGTGTCGAGCCTGAGCGGCAGCGAGCTCTCGTTGGAGCTGGAGACGCACGAGCTCGGCGCCGCTCTGTGGCGACGATCGGGAGAGGCGATCTCGGAGCAGACCTACCGCGCGTGCGAGAGCGCCGACGCGATGCTGCTCGGGGCCGTGGGTCTACCGGACGCACGCCACCCCGACGGTCGCGAGGCTGGCTCGGATGCGATGTTCCGCCTTCGCTTCGGGCTCGACCTCTACGCCGGTATCCGGCCGATCAGGCTGTTCCCCGGATGTCCCACTCCGCTGCGGGATACCCGCGCGGGGATCGACTACGTGATCGTGCGCGAGAACGTCGAGGGCATGTACGCCGGCAGGCACGGCGGTAGCCGTGTCGAGGGCGAGGTCGCTGCAGACACCAGCATCGTCACCCGAGCGGGCACGAGCCGCATCGTCCGCCAGGCGTTCGAGCTGGCGGCGCGTCGCCGGGGCGCCCCCGAGGACGGGGTCGCCCGCGTGACGTGCGTCGACAAGGCCAACGTCCTTGCCTCGTTCGCGTTCTTCCGTGAGGTGGCGACCGGCGTCGCGGCGTCGTTCCCGGAGACCGCGTTCGAGGCGATCTACGTCGACGCAGCCAGCCTCTACCTCGTCCAGCGCCCCTCGACATTCGACGTCATCGTGGCGGAGAACATGTTCGGCGACATCCTCTCCGACCTCGGAGCGGCGACCGTCGGGGGCCTCGGGCTGGCCCCGTCGGGCGACGTCGGCGACGCGCACGGGCTCTTCCAGGCATCACATGGCTCGGCGCCCGACATCGCCGGGAAGGGGATCGCGAATCCCATCGCCACGATCCTCTCAGCGGGCATGATGCTGGACTGGCTCGGCCGCAGAGACGGCAACGAGGCGGCGATTCGCGCCGGCGCCTGGATCGACTCGGCGGTCGCCCGGGGGCTCGAGGACGGGTCCGCGCTGACCGCCGACCTCGGCGGCACCGCAGGCACGGCGGCCGCGGGCGACGCGGTCATCCGAGCACTCGAGATCGTCTCCGCGGGGTGACGGACGCCGACGTCCGCGCGCTGATCGACGATCCCGTCGCGCGGGACGAAGTCTCCGCGGTCGAGCTGACCGCGGCGTTCCTGAATCGGCTCGACGGCGCAGGCGACCTGCACGCGATGATCACGATCACCCCAGAGCTCGCCCTCTCGCAGGCCCGCGAGAGCGATCACCGCCGCGGCCACGGCGATCGGCTGCCGCTGGACGGGCTGCCGATCGTGCTCAAGGACAACGTCGACGTCCGCGGCGTGCGCACGACGGTCGGGTCACGGCTCTTCGGCGACCGCGTGCCGTCGGCCGACGCCGAGGTGACGCGGCGCCTGCGCGGGGCGGGTGCCGTGATCCTCGGGAAGGCGAACATGCACGAGCTCGCGTTCGGCGCGACCTCCGCCAACGAGACGTATGGAGCGGTGGTGAACCCCCTGGCCCCCGATCGGATTCCCGGCGGGTCGAGCGGAGGCTCGGGTGCGGCTGTCGCGGCCGACCTGTGTGTCGCTGCGATTGGCACGGACACCGGTGGCTCGGTCAGGCTGCCTGCTTCCCTCTGCGGAGTCTCCGGCCTGCGGCCGAGCTACGGCGCCGTCTCCAACCGCGGCGTGCACCCCGTGAGCCCGACGCTCGACACCGTCGGTCCGCTCGCGCGCTCGGCTGGGGATGTCCGCGACGTCCTCGCGGTGATCGCCGGCTTCGACGCCGACGACCCGACATCGGTCGACCGACCGCTCGAGCTGAGCCGCGAGGTGGGAATCTCCGGCCTTCGAATCGGGATCGTCGAGACGCTCGTCGAGCGCTCGGACGACGGCATCGAACGCTGCGTCCGCGACGTCGCACACGCGCTCGAAGGGCTCGGCGCCGTGCTCGCGTCCGTCGACCTACCGGGCTGGGAGGCCGCGAGCGAGGCGTGTGGGCACCTCATCAGAGCCGACGCGAGGACGCGGTACGCGCAGGTGCTGACGACGCGGCCGGATCTGCTCGAGGAGGGCACACGCCGCCGACTTGCACGTGGCGCTGGGCACGGCGCAGACGATCGCTCCGCCCTCGAGGAGGAGCGACGGCGGTGGGTGGACGTCGTCGAGAAGGTGCTTGCCGAGGTCGACCTCATCCTGATCCCGACCATCCCCGTAGAGCCGCCGCTCGCCCGGGGCGCGGACAGTGTCGTGACGACCGACCAGGTCGTCCCCTACACCTTCCTGCTCGCGTTGGCGTCTGTGCCCTCGCTCTCGATCCCGTGTGGGGCGACGGCGGGCGGCGCGCCCGTCGGGGCGCAGCTCGCGGCCGCCCGCTGGCGGGACGGCCTGGTTCTGCAGGCCGCGGCCGCGGTGCAGGCCGAGACAGACTGGCATCGCCGTCGCCCGTCGTGAGCGTGAGCGACGGCGACCGGCTACGCCGGTCCGACCCGCACCACCTCGTACGGGGTCAACGTGAGCGCAAGCACGCCGTCCGCCTGCGCCGTCTCGGCGCTCCGGCGGAAACCGGCCGGGTCCTCTGCGGCCTCTGCCGCCGTCGATTCCCCGAGTCGCCGCAGCGAGAGCCCCCCGTCGAGCGGTCCAACGTCCACCTGCTGCTCCACCGGGGTCACGTTGATCACGAGGAGCCGTACGGCACCGTCGTCGCAGCGGACAGCCAGGCCCACGACGGCCAGGACATCGCTCGACGTACAGGCGAGTACCTCAGCGCCCTCCCATTCGATTGCGTCGGACAGCGGGTGGTAGAGCGGGAACACCTCGCCCGCGACCGATCGGAACCGGTCCGGGAGCTCGGAGCCCGTGGTGCGCTCGAGCACGCCGCGCCAGCCCGTCGTCTCGTAGTACGTGACCGACGATGCTCCGCTCTCGGCCACGTACTTGAGGCTGCCGGCCGTCCACGCCGCGCCGAAGAGTGACGACTGGCGGATGTCGACCGAATCGGGCAGCTCCCCGGGCACGTCAGGCGAGGGGTCGCCGGCAGCGTGGAAGTTGACCCGGCGTCGCAGGGTGACCGGCGAGACGGCGACCGGCTTCTCGCCCGCGATCTCGCGCGCGCTTCGTACCGTCTCTCCCTGGGCGTCGAGGTTCTCCATGACGTCGACGTCGGTGAACGCATGGATCTGCGGCGAGATCGAGTAGCAGATGCCGTCCCACGTGGCGAGCTGCGGCCGCGTGCGATTCACCTCCGTGAAGTAGATCTCCGTACCTCCGAAGAACGGCGTTTCCGGAAGCACCTGGCGGAGCGCCTCCCGGGCCATGCCCACGAGCTCGGGGCGCGTCGTCTCCGCAGGCGCCGCCGTCCGCGAGTCCGCGTTGATCACGAGCACCCGCGCGACTGAAGGCCCCGCGGCGAGGGCCTCCGCGACGGAAGGGAGCTCGTCCACATGCTGCCGGAGCAGATGGAGGGACACCTCGAGCTGCGATCCGATCGCTGCCGCGGTCTCCTGCGCCGCAGCAAGCGCCTCTCGCCAGTCCCGGCGGTCGAGACGCACCTCGACGCGCACATGGGCGGGCGCGAGCGCACCGAGCAACTCGCGCTCACGAGCGTCGGGCGCGTGATGGTCCCGGTCCTGCCCGAGGCCGATCGGAGGCACGCGCGACGCGGTCGGCGCCCCGATCGATAGCCGCACGGGCCCCTCCGACTGGGCTCCCGCCGGCACGTCGATCGGTGTGATCACGAGGCGCTGGCGAATGACCTGCCCGGCGCCGAGCGGGGCGGGCCGGCCGAGGCCGAGCGGTGTCGAGTACGTCTTGAAGTTCGCGTCGGTCCAGTTCCGGTGATCCTCCGTCTCCCACAGGTCGCCCTCGAACTCGAGCAGAAGACGGCCACCCGCCTGGAGGTCGACCTCGAGGCGGTCGTATGCAGCGAAGAGCGCGTGGTACGCGCCGTCGACGATTCGTTGTGCGCCGATCAGATCCGGGAACGACCCCTCGAGCTCGCCGTCCGGAGTCCGGGCGCGGAACGCCGCGCCCTTCGTCTCCCGCCAGGGGTGGTGGACGCAGAGACCGATGCGGTTGTAGTGGCATTCCGCCTCCGCGAGCCCGTCGAACACGATCTCGACACGCCCGCGCTCGTCTCCGCTGATGGTGCCGTGCCAGCTGAGGTCGATCTCCCGCCGCGTGTGGCGAGAGTCGAACTCCACCCGGAAGGCGCCGTCTTCCTGCTCGAGCTCGAGGCCCGAGATGGTGCCCGGCACGGTATCCCAGTCGACGTCGCGCACTGCGGCGTAGACACGGCGGACGAGCTCGGTTCCACCGATCCGCAGGTACCGCAGGTCGACTCCGTCGAGGAGCATCGTCACCGGGCCGGCGCGCAGGAGCTTCATCTCCGGCAGGGGTGCGTCCGAGCCGTGCAGCAGCCTGAGGCGCGTGGGGGTCGTCATGGGTCTCCTCCTGGTGTGGCCGCGAAACGGGCGAGCTTCTCGGCGAAGCGTGGGTGATCGAGAACAGCGGGGTTGGCGAGGTTGGCCGGGATCCGCCCGGACGCCGCCGACAGCAGCGCCGCGCAGGCCGACTCGATGCAGCCGCGCACGAGCTCGTCCGTGTAGCCCAGGGAGTGCGGCGCACCGACGACGTTCGTCAGCTCGAGGAGCGGGTCGTCTGCAGAAAGCGGCTCGGGGTCGACGACGTCGAGCCCCGCGCCGGCAAGGCGTCCGTCGCGTAGGGCCTCGACGAGCGCCTGCTGGTCGACGATCCCGCCACGGGCCACGTTGACGAGGAAGGCCGTCGGCCGCATCAGGGCGAGCCGTTGCGCATCCAGCAGGCCCCGCGTTGCCTCCGTCAGGGGGCAGGCGACGACGACGGCGTCCGACTCCGCGAGCAGCGTCTCGAGCGTCACCCAGGTCACTCCCTCGTCGGTGACGGGCGTCCGCTGGGTGACGAGCACGTTCATCTCCCAGGGCGCCAGCAGCCGCACGACCTCGCGCCCGATGCGGCCGTAGCCGATCACGCCGAGCGTCCGGCCCCTGAGCCCGAGCCCCTGCGGGGCAAAGCGCCTGGCGCCCCAGTCCGCTTCGTGCAGCGCCCTGTCGCGCTCGCGAAGCCGATGGCTGCATGCGAGCAGGAGCGCGACCGCAGCGGACGCCATCGGACGAGTGGTTCCCTCCGGGGTGATCGTGACGCCGATCCCGTGCTCCGTGCAAGCATCGAGATCGACGAAGTCGAGGCCGACGCCGTGGCGCGCGACCAGCACGAGGCGGTCGACGCCGGCGAGGCTGGCCGCCGTCAGCGGCGCGGAGTAGTGGTAGAGCCCGTCGATGTCTCCGAGGAGGTCGGGCGTCAACGGGCGGGCGTCCGCGGCGAGGAACGACCAGTGCAGGCCGTCGGCTTCGAGCGGCTCGAGGCCGGAGG
Source organism: uncultured Actinomycetes bacterium (assembly GCA_963845965.1). Classification (GTDB taxonomy): domain Bacteria; phylum Actinomycetota; class Thermoleophilia; order Gaiellales; family Gaiellaceae; genus Gaiella. Next base: position 25,313 of record CAWJUF010000008.1, read on the forward strand.
GCGCGAAGGTGACCTCTCCTGCAGGCGACCGAAGCGTGCGCTCGACGCCGATCGTGAAGGGTCTCTTCCGGTCGTCAGGCATGCCGTATGATCGATTCTGGCAAACGACCGGGAGGGGCGTGCCATGACCGAGCGCGTTGTCGTGGGAGAGCTGCCCGTCGGGGGGTCCGAGTCGTTGATCTCCAGCGCGATCCGGTGGGGCGATCTCCTCTTCCTCTCCGGCCGGGCGCCCATCGACACGAGCACCATGGAGATCGTCTCGACCGAGTTCGCCGAGCAGGCACGCAACGTGCTCGACCAGATCATGGCGACGCTGGCGGAGGCCGGGTCGGGCGCGGCGCACGTGTTGCGGGTCCAGTGCTACCTCTTGCGGGCGGAGGACTTCGGCACCTGGAACGCGCTGTGGGCGGAATACTTCCCCGCTCCGAGACCGGTGCGGACGACGATCGTGACGGGTTTCACCGTCCCCGGCATGCTCGTGGAGGTCGAGGTGACCGCGGGGATTCCGTCCTGAAGGTCGTCGTCGTCGGGAGTGGTATCTCGGGCCTGTGCTGCGCGTACTCACTGCGCAAGCGCGACGTCGAGGTAACGATCGTCGACCGGGCTCGGGTGGGCGCACGTACGGCATCCTCGTGGGGCAACGGCGGCTGGATCGCGCCGGCGCAGGCTGGACCACTGCCCGAGCCCGGGCTCACGGTCTACGGTCTCCGCGCGCTCGTGCGGGCAGACTCGGCGCTCTACTTCCGCCCGACGTACCTTCCGCAGCTGACCCCCTGGCTCCTGCGCTTCTGGACGTACTGCAACCAGCGCGACTACGACCGCGGTACGGCGGCGTTGGCGGCGCTCGGGAAGGAGTGCTTCGACCTCGTCGACGGATACGTGGCCGATGGGGTCGACTTCGACCTGTGGAAGCTCGGCATGGTGTGCGCCACGAACAAGCCAGAGGACGCCCGCAAGGTGCTGCGGAGCCTCGAGGGGATGCGGAGGTACGGATACGAGCTTCCGGAGGACATCCTCGAGGAGGACGCGATCCACGCCCTCGAGCCGGCGTTGAACGACAGAGTGAAGGCCGGCTTCCATCTCGAAGGGCAGTGGAATGTGAAGGCCGACACGCTGGTCAGCGGGCTGGCGGTGAAGTTACGCGAGATGGGGGCCGAGTTCGTCGAGGGCGCCGAGGTGATCGAGTTCGAGCACACCGGTTCGGCGGTGCGCGCCCTCCGGACTGGCGCGGGCTACCTCTCCGGCGATCACTTCCTGTTGGCCGCGGGCTCGTGGACGACGCCGCTGGTGCGGAAGCTCGGGCTATCGATCCCGATGGAGCCGGGCAAGGGCTACTCGTTCCTCCTGACTCCGAGACAGATGCCGCAGCACGGGATCCTGTTTGCCGACATCCACGCCGGTGTCACGCCCCTCGGCGACCGGGTGCGAATCGGCGGCACGATGGAGTTCTCCGGCTACGACCTGTCGATCGACAAGCGTCGCATTGCGAACCTGTTCGAGCTGACCAAGGGGTATGTCGACCTCGAGCAGCCGGACTACGAAGAGCCGTGGGCGGGGCTGCGTCCGATGACGGTCGACGGCCTGCCGATCCTCGACTGGGCGGGCCCGTTCAAGAACGTGACCCTGGCGACCGGCTACTCCATGCTCGGGATGACGGTGTCGCCGCCCGCAGGCGAGGCGATGGCGGAGATGATCATCACCGGCCGCCGACCGGAGCTGTTCGAGCCTTTCCGCATCGACCGCTTTCCGAGGTGGATCCTGCGGCGTGCACCTGCCTGAGCACGTGCACGCGCCGCGATCGTCGTCTCAGACTCCGGGCGGGCCGAGGATGCGGCCTCCGTCGATCGTGAACACCGAGCCCGTCACCCATGACGCCGCCGGGTCGACGAGGTGCCCGACCCAGAGCGCGATCTCCCCGGGCTGACCGACACGACCGAGTGGGACGAGGGTGCCGAGCGTGCGCAATCGTTCCTCGGGATCCGGGACCGCAGTGTGGATCTCGGTGGCGACCGGCCCCGGACGGATGCACACGACGCGAATCCGGTCAGGGGCGAGCTCGGCCGCCATGTTCATGGTCACGTGCTCGAGGGCAGCCTTCGTGAGCCCGTACACGGTCTGTCCGTGGCGGTACATGCCCGCGGCCGCGGACGACACGTTGACGACGATCGGGGCCGGCGAGGAGCGAAGCGCGGGCAGAGCCGCCTGAACGAGGAAGTAGGGCGCGCGGACATTGACCGCCACGTGCTCGTCGAACTCGTCGACCGTGAACTCCTCGACGGGCTTGAGCTGGAACGTCGCCGCGTTGTTGACGATCACGTCGAGCCGCCCGCGGGCCTCGAGCACGGCGCGCACGATCGTTGCCGGCGCCTCACGATCGGACAGGTCCGCCGGAACGGCGAAGGCCGTCCCGCCGCGGGTCGCGATGTCGGCAGCGACTGCGTCCAGTCGCTCGCGCCGCCGGGCAACGAGCGCAACGTCAAGACCCCGGTCCGCGAGCAGCCGGGCCGTCGCCTCTCCGATTCCCGACGCGGCTCCGGTGACGATGGCGACGCGTCCGTCCAAGCCGGACGACGATACTACGCCTCGTGCACGTGGCGATACTCGGGGCGGGCCTGATGGGCGCCCAGATCGGGTGCGAGTATGCGCTCGGCGGTCACCACGTGTCTCTCCACGCGCGCGATCTCGGCGCCAGCCGTAAGCGGGTCGACGCCGGGTTCGAGCTGTTGCGGAGCCTCGGCCTCCGTAGCGCCGAGGAGCTCGCGGACGCGTCCGCACGAGTGACGACGCTGAGCGACCCCTCGGAAGCCGCGAACGATGCCGCGCTCCTGGTCGAGTCGCTCCCGGAGGATCTCGACCTGAAGGCTTCGGTCATCCGGCTCGCGCTCGAGGCCGCGCCCGACGCGGTGATCGCGACGAACACGTCGTCGCTCGCTATCGCAGCCGTCGGTGAGGCGATCGGGGTGCCGGAGCGAACGGTGGGCACGCACTACCTGAACCCGCCGCTGCTCATGCCGCCCGTCGAGGTGATCGCCGGCCCGCGAACGTCGCCTGAGACGGTCGCGTTCGCGCGCGATACGGTCGCCTCGCTCGGCAAGTTGCCCGTCATCGTGCGCAGAGACGTTCCCGGCTTCGTCTGGAACAGGCTCCAGTTCGCGCTTGTCCGCGAATGCGTGTGGCTCGTCGAGAACGGCGTCGCCTCGGCCGAGGACATCGACGCAGTCATGCGCGAGGGCCTGGCGCGCAGGTGGCGCCACGTGGGGCCCCTCCGGGCAATCGCGCTCGGAGGGATCGACACGTGGAACCTGGCAGGACGAAACATCGTGCCGGAGCTCTCCGGCGCATCCGAGCTTCCGGAGCTCGGCGACATCGCGATCACGGGGGGCGATCTTCGACGCGATGCTTCGGTGCGCGACGAGGGCCTTGCCCGCGAGTTGCGTGGGGACACGGCGACAGGAGGTAGGCCATGAGCACGGATGACCCGGCCGGCATCGTCTCGGACGTCCGCTGCCGCCTCTTCGAGGCGCCCACCGAGGGAGGCGGAGTTCGCTACGCGAACCCGCTGCGCGGCTGGGATCCGACCCGAGACGAGCGCGGCTTCGCCTTCCCGAAGTGGCTCGTCGTCGAGGTGGAGACCTCGACGGGGCTCGTCGGTATCGGCGATGCGGCGCTGGCCGCTGACCTGCTTCCCCCGATCGTCGAGACGCGGCTCGCGCCGCTGCTGCTCGGCCGCCCCGTGGCCGAGATCCAGGAGACGTGGCAACTGATGTACCGCGCGACGATGGCCTGGGGTCGCAAGGGCCTCGGGATGGTCGCGATCAGCGCCGTCGACATCGCCCTCTGGGACGCGCTCGGCAAGGCGCTGGGCGTCCCGGTGTACGACCTCCTCGGCGGCCGTCGCGCGGAGTCGTTCCGCGTCTACGCGAGCCGCCTGTACGGGTCCGACTCGCTCGACGACCTCGCCGAGGAGGCCGAGCGGTACGTCGACCAGGGCTTCACGGCATTCAAGCAACGGTTTCTCTGGGGCCCGCCCGATGGCCGCAAGGGCATGCGCGCCAACGTCGACCTGGTGCGAACGGTGCGCGAGGTCGTAGGCCCCGACGCCGAGCTGATGGCCGACGCGTACATGGGCTGGAACCTCGACTACGCGCGAGCGATGGTACGGCTGCTCGAGCCGTACGACCTTCGTTGGCTCGAGGAGGCGCTGAGCCCGGACGACATCGACGGCTACGCGACCCTGACGCGTGAGAGCCCAATCCCGATCGCCCATGGCGAGCACGAGTTCACGCTGGCCGGCTTCGCCGAGATCGTCCGCCGCGGAGCAGCGCGGGTCCTCCAGTTCGACACCAACCGTGTCGGCGGCATCACCCAGGCGGTGAAGGTCTGTGCGCTGGCCGAGGCATTCGGGCTCGACGTGGTACCCCACGCCGGCCAGGCGCACAACTACCACGTGGTCGCGAGCCAACCAGCGTGCCCGATGGCGGAGTACTTCCCCCCCGAGGCGATCGAGGTCGGGAACGAGCTGCCGCACTGGCTCTTCGAAGGCGAGCCGCTGGCGGAGCGCGGCCGGGTCCGTCTGAACGGTAAGCCCGGGCTTGGAATCGAGGTGCGCCCTCGCGAGCCCGTTCGCGAGATCGTGGGATCCGGCGGATAGGATCGGAGCTCCGCTGCGGGGCCATTACGTCCGCCCGCGGTTGGCGCGAGGCTCAGCCCCCGGCTCGAATTCCCGCGAGCCCCTCGCGCAACGACCCCTCGAAGAGCCAGGTGTCGAACGAGTACGCGATCAGCGAGAGCCCCCGGTCGAGCATGGCCCGCGCATCGTCGACGGACGAGCACACCATGCCGACGTGCTTGCCGTGGGCACGCGCAGCGGAGACGATTCTGTCGAGCGCGCCCCGGTAGGCGTCGGTGTCGAACTGGCCGGGAATCCCGAGTGAGGTGGTGAGGTCGAACTGCCCGACCCAGAGCACGTCGATGCCGTCCACCGAGGCGATCGCCTCGACCGCCTCGAGCCCCGCCGCGGTCTCGATCTGGGCAATCAGCAGGTTCTCGGCGTTGGCTTTCGCCATGGTCGCCGGTAGCCCTTCGGGCTCCCACACGTCCGCGTAGAGAAGACCGAACCCGCGCTTTCCCTGGGGCGGGAACTGTGCCGACTCGACGAACATCCGCGCCTCGGCTGCGCTCTCGCAGCCGGGGATCATCACGCCGAGGGCGCCGAGGTCGAGCGACCGCGAGATCGAGTCGTAGACCGCGTCCGGGACGCGGACGAGAGGCACCACCCCGGCGGCGTTCGTCGCGGGCAGCAGGTCGCGCAGCGTCTCGATTCCGAATCCCGAGTGCTCGAGGTCGTAGAGGACGAACTCGCTGCCCGCGGATCGCACCAGGCGTGGGATGTTGCTCGTGAGGAACTCGCAGACCATCGTCCCCAACGGCGTTCCGCCGCCGGCGAGCGAGCGCTTGACGGGGTTCTCTCTCACGCCCCGGCTGCGCGCTCGCGGTAATCCTCGCGTACGGGAGCGAAGACATCGAGCACCTTGCAGGCCCCGCCCACCGCTCGCGCCGAATGCTCGACACCGCCGGGAATCCGGTACGCGTCACCCACGTGCAGTCGATGCTCGACCCCGTCGATGACGAGCTCCAGCTCGCCCTCGAGCTGCAGCCCGAGTTGCTCGTGTGGATGACGGTGCGGAAGGACCCCCGCCCCCTCTTCGAGCTCGATGAGGTTCAGCATCGCGCCGTCCCCGAAGAGCGGCTTCGCTCGCACACCGGCGGCGAGCTCGAAGCCCGCGGCCGCGAAGAGATTCTCGACCTCGCTCACCAGCCCGCCACGACGGGGTTCGTGAGCTCGCCGATCCGGTCGACGGCGACGGTCACCGTGTCCCCGGGCTTCAGGTAGACCGGAGGATCGCGGAAGCAGCCGACACCCGCCGGCGAGCCCGTGGTGACGACGTCTCCCGGCTCGAGGGAGATCAGGTCGCTGACGAACGAGAGCAGGCGTGCCGGTGTGAACAGCATCGTGGCTGTGCGCTCGTCCTGCATAGTCTGGCCGTTGAGCGTCGTCGAGACACGGAGCGTCGACCAGTCGCCGAGCTCGTCCGGCGTCACGATCTCGGGGCCGATCGGCGCAAACGTGTCGGGGTTCTTGCCGAGCGTGATCTGCGCGTCTTTGAACTGCACCTCGCGCGCCGACACGTCGTGGAGGATCGTCCAGCCGAAGACATGGTCGAGCGCGCCTTCCTCCTGGATCCGGTACCCGCCGGTCCCGATCACCATGGCGAGCTCGACCTCGTAGTCGGCGAGGGTCGTCGGACGCGGGATCCTGATCGGCTCGCCGGGGCCAATCACGGCGCTCGGGAGCTTCGAGAAGAAGAAGGGCTCGGTCGGCATGACGGCGTTCGGGTTCTCCTCCGCGTGGCTCGCGTAGTTGACGCCCGAGCACAGGATCTTGCCGGGACGAAGCGGTGCGAGCAGCGTGGCGTCGTCGACGGGGGGTCCGTTCTTCGCGGCCGCCGCCGCTCGCGCGAGCCCTTCGGCGCCGTCGCGAATCAGCTCGTGCGTGTCCGCGTACCCGGTGTCGAAGACCACGCCGTCGGTGCGGACTCCGACTCCGGTGCGGTTGCCCGCGCGGTAGGTGACGAGACGCATCTAGCTCTCCTTCCCTTCGATCCAGTGGCGGTCGCCGTCGACGACGAGCGTCTCCCCCACGAGAGGGGCGACGACTCGACGGCGACCCGTCGTGTCGTAGGAGGGCACGAGCTCGACGAAACGGGCCACCTCCTCGTCGGGGGCGAGGTAGTGACAGGCGACGGCCAGGTCGACGCCCAGCATCTCTGCGGTGCGCGCTGCCTCGTCGGCGTCCATCTCTCCGGTGAGGAAGGTCGCAGGCCCGGGAATGAGGTGTGAGAGCTCGCGGGGCAGCGTGCAGCCGAGCAGGCCGACGGTCGGCCGGTAGAGCTCTCCGATCAACCGCATGTCGAAGATGCAGGTGTCGCCGTAGTGGTAGATCCTCACGCCTGGCTCGGTCTCGACGATGAAGGCGATCGGGTTCCCGACCACCCTGGTTCCGTCCGAGAGCGTCCCCGCCGACCAGTGGTGGCACTCGACGGGACGGATGGCGAGCCCCGCAACCTCGACCACGATTCCCCACGTCGTCGCCGACACCTGATCGGGTGGCACGCCTTCGTCGATCAGCATCGCCCGCACGGCCGCGTCGCAGACCACCGGCGCGCCGGTGCGTTTCGCGATCGCCGCCGTGTCCCCGTAGTGGTCGAACGCGGCATGGCTGACGAGGATCACGTCGGGTGCCTCGACCGCACCGGGCAGGAGCGGCGCGAGCGGATTGTCCGAGAGGAAAGGGTCGATCACGATGCGGTGGGACGGGCCGACGATCTCGTAGCCCGCAGCGCCCCAGAAGGTGAGTCGCGTGCTCATCCGAGCCCCCGGGCGAACTCCCAGCCCTTGATCATCTGCGTGAGCGCCCGGTTGAGCGGCGCGGGGACGCCGAGGTCGTCGGCCGCCCTCACCACGGCACCGTTGATGACGTCGACCTCGGTTTGGCGTCCGGCCTCGGTGTCCTGGAGCATCGACGCCTTCGACGGCCCCGCCTTGGCGAGGAGCGCGTGGATCGCTTCGACACGCTCGTCGGCGTCGATCTCGTATCCGAGCGCGTTGGCGACCGCCACCGCCTCCCTTGCGGTGTCCGTGACCAGCGCGTGCGAGTCGGGGCATTCGGTGAGCTTGCCGGCCGCGAGACCCGTGAGCGCGGCGGTCGGCAGCGTGGCGGCATTGAGGATCAGCTTCCTCCAGATCTCGGGGCGGACGGGCGCGGCGACCGTCGTGTCGAGGGACGCGTCGTTCAGCACCTGTGCAAGGGTGTCGGCTCCGCTCGAGTTGCCGTCGACGAATGCACCGACGAACGTCGGCTGCTCCGCCGGGTGAACGACGCGCCCCGCTCCCTGGAGCAGGCCGCTGTTGTATGTGACACCCACCGTGACCTGCTCCGCCGGAAACACCGATGCGAGCACGTCCCCATTGCCCCAGCCGTTTTGGAGCGACGCCACGACCGTGTTCGGCCCGACGAGCGGACGCGCCGATTCGGCCGCCGCTCGAGTGTGGTAGCACTTGGTGAAGAAGACGACGATGTCCACCTCGCCGACGGACGACGGGTCGTTCGTCGCGCGCACCCGGGTCGTGGTCTCCTCGTCGCCGCGGACGACGGTGACCCCGTCCGCGTTGATCTTCTCGACGAGGGGCGTCGCGACGTCGACGAGCACGGTGTCGTGACCAGCCTGCGCAACGCGAGCGCCGAAGATCGATCCCATCGCTCCGGCGCCGACGACGGCGACCTTCATCTCTGGCTCCTTCTCTGGAATTTCGCGGAATGCGATACTATAGGTCTACCGGTCCGGGTGGAACCACCGACCGCCTGCACTGGCGCCCCCGTCGACGTGGAGCGTCTGCCCAGTCAGGAACGACCCCGCATCGGAGGCGAGTAGGAGCAGCGCCCCGACGAGCTCGTCCGGACGACCGGGCCGCTCCACGGGCACGCGGTTCAAGATCCACCGGCGCATCTCTGCGTCCTCCCAGATGGGGGCGGCGAGTGGAGTGTCCATGAACCCCGGCGCGATCGCATTCGCCCGGATCTCGTGCTCGGCCCATTCGAGCGCCATGACCTTCGTCAGCTGGCTCAGGCCCGCCTTCGCCGGCCCGTACACGGAGATCTGCTCCAGGCCGTAGAGCGCGTTGAGCGACGAGACCGAGACGATCGCGCCGCCCGTGCCCTGCTCGATCATCCGTCGTGCGGCGGCCTGCGAGAGGAAGTACGGGAGCCGCAGGTCGATGCGCATGATCCAGTCCCATGACGCGCGATCCATCTCGAGGATCGGCATCCGGCGATTGACGGCGGCATTGTTGACCAGCACATGCACGCCCCCGAAGCGGTCGATGGCGGCCGTGACGAGCCGCTCGGGGGCGTCCTCGTCGGCAAGGTCCACCGCGATCCCCGCTGCTTCGACTCCGGCTTCGGCGAGCAGCGCGACGAGAGCGTCGAGTCGGCCCTGCTCGAGATCGGTGACGAGGAGGCGAGCCCCTGCGGCGCCGAGACCTGCAGAGAGCCACTGCCCGAGACCACCCGTTGCTCCGGTCACGACGGCCACCTTCCCGTCGAGACCGAAGAGCGATGACGGAGCGAGGGCGGCGACCGCTGCGGCCTCGAGCCCCGGTTCGCGACTCACGACTCGACCGGGACGAGAACGGTTCTGTCGCGCTCTCGGCGGTCGTCGCAGTCACCCACGGTGACGCATGATCATACAGCGCACCCCGATGACCGTAGAGCTCCGGCGCGTTTCGCGCGACCCGCGCAGTCCGCGCCGTGTAGGGTCGCAGCGTGCTCGAGCAGCGGCCGCTGCTGACGATCCGTCGGCACTTCGAACGGCCTTCCGACGACGCCATGGCAGCGTTCGCCCGTGCCGAGTCAGCGCAGGTGGCGGACGCGCAGGGTGGAGGCGGTGCGCTCGATCACCGCATCCAGGCGCTCCCAGCGATTCCGCTTTCGGCGCCGATCGTCGGCCCGGCACTGACGTGCGAGACCGGCCCGGCAGACGTGCTCGCCGCGCTCGCGGCGCTGGGGGTCGCGGAACCGGGGGATGTGCTCCTGATCGCGACGGGTGGCTGGACGGGCACTGCTTCGATCGGCGACCTTTTCGCGGGCATGGCGCGCAATGCGGGCCTGGCAGCGATCGTGACGGACGGTCTGGTGCGGGACGTCGAGGGACTCGCGCGGGCCGGCGTGCCCGTGTTCGCCATGGGTCTCACCCCGGCGTCGCCGCACGCGAGCGGTCCCGGAACCGTCGGTCTTCCCGTGGTCATCGGCGGGCTTCCGGTCGACGCCGGTGATCTCGTCGTCTGCGACGAAACCGGAGTCGTCGTGGTGCGCCGCGACGCGATCGCGGAAACGTCGGTCGCGCTCGAGCGCGTCTCGATGCTCGAAGCAGAGGAGGCAGAGCATGTTGCGGCCGGGCGGATTGTGTCCGACGCGATGCGCGCCCTGCTTGCGTCGGACCGCGTACTCGAGATCGACTGACTAACCGCGGCCCGGTGGCGCCAGCGAGGTGGTGAGGGCCGTCACGAAGCGATCCTGCGCAGCCCGGGCCGACCAATAGGAGACGGGCGAGCCGTTCTGGAGCACCGCGAACACGATCGAGTCGCTGACGATCCCGGAGAGCGAGCACGCGAGGTTCGTGGTGCCCGTCTTCCCGCGGACGACCCCTGCGAGTCCGGGCAGCCGGGCGCGCAGCGTCCCGCTCCGGCCGGCGACGGCGAGCGAGCCGACGAACGCGCTGCGGATGTCCGGGTTCTCGAGACCCGCGCGGATGACGGCCGCGAGGGTCGCGGCGGTCACGCGGTCGAGCGAGGAGAGCCCCGAGCCGTCGACGAGGCGCACGCCGGCGGTCGGGATGTGGGCCGCGCGCATCTCGTCGATCACGACGGCCGCCCCGCGGGCGCTCGTGCCCACCCGGCCGTCGAGCGTGCCGAGGTGCTTGAGGAGCATCTCTGCGGTGAAGTTGTCGCTGTCGCGGTTCATCGTCCGGACGATCGCCGCGAGCCGCGGCGAGTGATCCGTCGCCAGAGTGACCGCGTCGTCCGGCGTCGTGCCGAGCCCGAGGCTCCCGTCGACGGCGATCTTGCGCGTGACGAGTGCCTTCCGGAGCGCCCGCGCGGCGAGCAGCGGCGGTGAGACGGCCGGCCAGCCCTGGGCCCGGTCGACGACGAGCGCCGACAGCGGCGGCGTCTCGCCGCCGACGAAGTAGGCCTTCCATCCGGCAGCGCCGCGCCGCTTGTCGAAGGCCGACTCGTCACCGCGGATCCGCCCCGTGACGCGCCGGATCCCCCTCGCGCGCAAGGTGGCCGCCAGTCTCGCGACGTCGGCCGAGGTCAGGGTTGGGTCGCCGTCGCTGCGGAGGTACAGGTCGCCGTCCCACACCGGGCCGGCCCGCCGGCCGACTCCGGCCACCTCCGTCGTGAAGCGATAGCCGGTCCCGAGACGGGTCAGCGCCGCCCAGGAGACGGGAAGCTTCTCGTTCGACGCCGGATGGACGGGGAGCGTGTCGTTGTGTGCGAAGAGCACCGTCCCGGTGCCCGCGTCGACCGCGATCGCCGACGTGCGGGCGAGCGAGAGGTACGGCGAGCGAAGCGACTTCGTGAGCCTGGCCGAGAGGTCCCCGGACGCGGCGAGCGGGGAGGAGACCGCCGTCGCGGCGATCGCGGCGGAGCAGAGCGCGAGCCGGAGTCGCACGGTTCTTAACCGTAGACGGTGATCGTGACGATACGCCGACCCCAGGCCTGCGCCGCCGCCGTGCTCGGCATCCAGAGGTCGACGATGTTGCCTCTGATCGCGGAGCCGACGTCCGCCGCGACGGCGGCGCCGTACCCCGGGACGAAGACCCGCGTCCCGAGCGGGATCACCGCGGGGTCGACCGCAATCACGCCGACGCCCACCGGGAGCCCGCTCGCCCGGCGAGCATCGCCGGCAGCGACCGGGCGCCGAGCAGGACGGCGATCGGGTCGGGGTCGCCTTCGACGTAGAGCCGGCGCAGCAGTGTCGCGACCCTTTCGTTGGTCGCCGCGAGCGAGCTGCGGACGACCGCGACGTGGCGTCGGGTACGGGCGAGGCTCGCCTCGAGCACCTGCCGGCGTCGTTCGAGCCGTGCCGCCGTGAACCGCGCTCGCGCGACGGCCGACTCGGCGGCGTAGAGCTCGAGCTCGGCAGAGCGCTGCGCGCGGACGAGGGATGCCAACCGGTCGGCGGGCTTGGGGGCCGCGACCGACGTCGCCGCGGCGCAGCCGAGAAGAACGATCGCTGTGCACGGCACGAGGTATCGCGCACTCCGCCGCACAGGGCCGGGGACCGTACCACACGAATCTGGGCTGTTTGCAGATATTTTCGCGACAGCTGGTCGTGCAGACGTCGTGTGGCGCTGCTAGGCTCCCCGACTTGTGGCCGGTGACCCCACCATCGGCGGGCCTGTCAACGGGCGGATGGGACGGCGCGTGACGTTCCTCGCGAGGCGACCGGCCCCTCTCATCCTTGCGGCGCTCCTGGCTCTCGCGGCGTTCCTCGTCGTCGCCACGGGGCCTGCGACGGCCGACCCCTCCATCGCCTCGAAGCGCCAGCAGGCTCAGGCAGTGCTGGCACAGATCCAGGTCCTCGACTCGAAGCTCGGGCACGCGGCGGAGGCGTACAACCTCGCAAACATCCAGCTCGGCCAGATCGACGCCGACCTGCAGACGAACGGGCGGCATCTCGTGATCGCCCGGTCGAGCCTGGGCGCAGCGCAGACGCACATCGCGAAGCGGCTGCGCGCGCTCTACATCAACGGCGACTCCGGAGGCGCCGTGGAGGTGATCCTCGGCGCGAAGAGCCTCGACGACCTGCTCGACCGTCTCGACATGGCGGAGCGCGTCGGCGGGCAGGACGCGCAGGTGCTGAAGGACGTCCGGCGGTTCCGAAACGAGGTGCGGAAGCGCGGCGCCCAGCTCCGGCGCGACCGCGTCCGCCAGACCCAGGTGGTCGCCGAACGCGCGGCGCAGAAGCGCGCGATCGAGGGGCAGCTGGCCGAGCGGCAGCGCCTCGTCGCGTCGATCCGGGACGAGATCGCGCGCATGGAGGCCGCGGAGGCGCGGAGACAGGCCGAGCTCGAACGGCAGGCCCACGCCCGGCTCGAGGCCGCAGCGGCCGCTCGTGCATCTGCGCGCCAGCAGACGCTCGACATCTCCTCCGGGCCGGTGACCGACTTCCCCACCGACGGGACGTCTGCCGCGCCGACCCTGCCCGCCGCGCCCCCGGCGAAGTACGGCGGCGTGGTCGGGATCGCGATGCAGTATCTCGGCACCCCCTACGTGTGGGGCGGCGCGAGCCCGGGGGGCTTCGACTGCTCGGGCTTCGCCATGTACGTCTACGCGCAGGTCGGGATCTCGCTGCCGCACAACGCAGCGATGCAGTACAGCTCGGTCGGCGTCCCGGTCTCGCGGGACGATCTCCAGGCCGGTGACCTCGTGTTCTTCGACGGGCTCGGGCACATGGGGATCTACATCGGCGGCGGCCAGTTCATCCACGCGCCGCACACCGGGGACGTCGTGAAGATCTCGAGCCTGTACGACTCGTGGTACGCGGCGACCTACGTCGGCGCGAAGCGCGTCCTGTAGTCGACGGGGGAACCCCATGGTTCCCCCACGAGCCCCCTCCTTCCGCGTGCCTCACGGCTGACTGGTGCGTGGCCTCCCGGCCGCCAAAGCCGGCCTCCGGCCGCGAAGCGAGGCGCACGGGATCGACGGGACGGAACGATGAGGTCGGTCAGCGGTCGGGGGCCTTGCCGTCGTACAGGGCGGCGACCTCGTCCGCGAAGTGGTCGAGCACGACCCGGCGCCGCAGCTTGAGGGTCGGCGTCACCTCGCCGCGGTCCATCTCGAAGTCCCGCGGAAGGATCGTGAACCGCTTGATCTGCTCGTAGCGCGAGCGCTCGCCGTTGACGTCGTCGACGATGCCCGCGACCAGGTCACGGACGCGCGGATCGCCCGCCAGCGCCACCGGGTCGCCGTCGATCCCCTGCTCGGTCGCCCACTTGCCGATCTCCGCCGGGTCGAGCGTGATCAGCGCCGCCGGGAACGGCTGGCGGTCGCCCACCACGATCGCCTGCGAGACGAAGCGCGACGTCTTCAGGCCGTTCTCGAGGTTCTGCGGCGCGATGTTCTTGCCACCCGCGGTAACCAGGATGTCCTTCTTGCGGTCGGTGATCGTGACGAAGCCGTCGGCGTCGATCGACGCGATGTCGCCTGTGCGCAGCCAGCCGTCCGCGCCGAGCACCTCCGCCGTCGCCTCGGGCTCCTTGAAGTAGCCGGCGAAGACGGTCTCGCTGCGGATCAGGAGCTCGCCGTCGTCCGCGAGCCGAAGCTCGAAGCCGGGCAGCGCCGGCCCGACGGTGCCGAACTTGTGGCGCTGCGTCGTGTTCGTCGTCGCGGCCGTCGTGCACTCGGTGAGGCCATACCCCTCGTAGATGCAGATCCCGATCGCGTCGAAGAACTCGGCGATCTCCTTGGAAAGGGGCGCGCCGCCCGAGATCGGGTGCCGCAGGCGCCCTCCGAGTCGCTCCTTCACCTTCGAGTAGACAAGCCGGTCGGCGAGGCGTTGCTGCACGGTGAGGCCGAACGGCAGCGGCTTTCCCTGCTGCCGCAGCGCGCTCTCGCGGCGGCCGACGCGAAGCGCCCAGTCGATCAGGCGGCGCTTGACGCCGGTCGCCTCGGCGAAGGTCGACGTGACGGCCGTGTGCACCTTCTCGTAGACGCGCGGCACGCTCGGCAGGATCGTCGGGCGCACCTCCGGCATCGCGCGGGCGACGTCCAGCGGGTCGGGCAGGAACGCGATGGAGTAGCCGAGATATGGCCCGGAGAGGTGCATCAGCCGACCGAAGTTGTGCGCGAGCGGGAGGTAGAGGAGCATGACGTCGCCCGGGCGACCCATGTCGGGGAGGCCGTCAGCGGTCGCGACCATCGCGTAGTAGTTCCGATGGCGGATCATGCAGCCCTTCGGCGGCCCCGTCGTTCCCGACGTGTAGATGAAGGTGAACAGGTCCTCCTCGTCGATCGCCGCGACGGCCTGGTCGAGCGCCGCGGGGTGCGCCTCCCGGTACGCGCGGCCCTCCACCTCGAGCGCGGACAGGTCGGCGAAGGTGAGCACGTGGTCGAGCTGTGGGAGCGTCGCTCGACCGTCCTCGACCTTGGCGCGCTGCGCGTCGTCCTCGCACAGGACGGCCACCGCCTCGGAGTGCTCGAGGACGTAGTGCACGTCGTGCGGCGACGAGTTCGCGTAGATCGCGGCCCCGACCGCCCCGACGTGCGCGAGCGCGAAGTCGAACAGCGCCCACTCGAGCGTGTTCCGCGCGAGGATGCCGAACGCGTCGCCCTTGCGGACGCCCCGGGCGAGCAGGCCGTTGGCGAGGCACTCGACGCGCTCCGCGGCCTCGGCCCACGGGATCTCACGCCACCCGCCGTCCTCCTCGACGAGGTAGCCGGCGCCCGTGTTCCGAGCCACGGCATCGCGCCAGAGACGCGGAATCGTCCGGTTTCCAGGCATCTACCGGCAACTCTAGATGGAGGGGACGGCCCGTCGACCCCGAAATTCGGCGGTCCGTCCCTACACTGGAGGGCCATGCGGATCACTTGGAACGGATCGTTGAGCTTCGGGCTCGTGAGCATCCCCGTCGGGCTCGCGCCCGCGACGAAGCCGGCGGCCCGGCAGTCGGACGTCTCGTTCCGGCTGCTCCACCGGGACTGCCTGACGCCGATCAAGCAGAAGCGCTGGTGCCCGCAGCACGACCGCGAGGTGGGCCCGGACGAGCTCGTCAAGGGCTGGGAGGTCGCGAAGGGTCAGTTCGTCGTCGTCGAGGAGGCGGAGCTGGAGGCGCTCGAGCGCCACGACGAGTCGCGGACGATCGACATCGAGCGCTTCGTCCCGCTCGCCGACGTCGATCCGGTGTGGATGGATCGCACCTACTTCCTCGTCCCCGGCGGCGCGCCGGCGCAGCGCCGCCCGTACAAGCTCCTCCTCGAGGCGATGGAGGAGGCCGGTGTCGGCGCGATCGGCCGCTTCGTGCGGTCCGGGCGCGAGTCCCTCTGCCTCGTCCGCGCCCGCGGACAGGGGCTCGTGCTGGAGACCATGTACCTCGCCGAGGACGTCTACTCGCAGGCGGAGATCGACGAGGCCATGGAGGCGACCGACGTGAAGAAGACCGAGCTCGAGCTCGCGCGCCAGATCGTCGAGGGCCTCGCCGCGGAGTTCGACCCGGCCGAGCTTCAGAGCGGCTACCGGCGAGACCTCCGCACGCTCCTCGAGGCGAAGCTGCGCGGCGAGGAGATCACCGCCCCGGAGCCCGTCGCCGAGCCGGCACCGGCAGTCGACCTGATCGAAGCCCTGAAGGCGAGCGTCGCCGCGGCGAAGGTGTCGTCCGCGCGCCCGAAGAAGTCAGCGGCGAAGCCCGCCGCCGAGAAGCGTCCCGCGCGCAAGGCCGCCCGGAAGTAGCTCTCCACGTGACGAGGGGCCTCTGCGAGGCCCCTCGTGAGCTCGTCCGGAAGGCTCGGCTAGTGCGCGGCCGCGTGTGCGGCGCCCATGGCCTGGAGCTGGGCCTGGAACAGATGCTTGTCGATCTTTCCCTGGTAGATCGGGACGCCCTCAGAGACACAGAGCCTGATGACCGCCTCGCGGTCCATGTTGAGCTCCTTCGCGAGCTCCTCGGGCGTCAGGTGATTCGCCATCGAGCGTTTCCTTCCTGGAGCGACGAAAAAGCCCGCCGACGCCAGTGCGTGCGGGCGGGCTCGATTCTCGCTCCTCCGTTGGCGACGGGGGTCAACGGGCCCGCCTCCCGAAAACGTCCATGTGCTTCGAGGATACTCGCCCGGGCGGGCGGACCGCAACGGCTCAAACGGGGTTGGCGACCTCGACGAACTGCCACTCGAGACCGAAGCGGTCGGCGAGGTGTGCCGCGAGCGCCTGGACGCCGAACCGCTCGGTCGCGTGGTGTCCCGCCGCGAGCAGGTGGATCCCGAGCTCGCGCGCGGTCGCGGCGCTCGGCTCCTCCGGCTCGCCGGTGAGGAGGGCGTCGTAGCCCTCGTGCGCGGCCCGGACGAGGTCGTGCCCGGCGGCCCCGGTCGAGACGGCGAGGCGCTGGATCTCCCCGTCGCCGCCGCGCAGCACGAGCGGCGCACGCCCGACGATGCCTGCGACGCGCGCGGCGAGGTCGTCGACCGAGACGGCGTCGATCGTGCAGCCGAGCCCGACGACGTCGAACGGCCCGACGGGCGTCGCCCCGATCCGTGCGGCGAGCTGCGCGTTGTTGCCGAGGGTCGGGTGGGCGTCGAGCGCGAGGTGGTAGGCGACGAGCGACACCTCGCCGCGGAAGAGCGCTTCGAGGCGACCGCGCAGGCGGGCATCCACGACGAGCGGCTCGTTGCGCCAGAAGAGGCCGTGGTGGACGAGCACGAGCTCCGCATGGAGCTCGACGGCTCGCTCGAAGAGCTCGCGGGAGCACGAGACGCCGCACGCGATCGTCGTCACGTCGGCAGCGCCGACGACCTGTAGCCCCTGCGGCGCAAACTCGGGAAACCGCTCGATCTCGAGCAGCTCGTTCGCATACGCGACGATCTCGGCCCGCCCCGCCATCGCGCCGAGTCTACGGCGTCGGGCGCGGAGCCCTGACGAGGAGGAACGGGTACCCTGATGCGGCTCGGGGTGTGGCGCAGCCTGGTAGCGCGCTCCGTTCGGGTCGGAGAGGCCCCCAGTTCAAATCTGGGCACCCCGATTTTGGGTGGGGGAACCCATGGTTCCCCCACCGGCCCCTCCTTCCGCGTCGTGCATGAAATCGACGCTGCTTGGCCTCCCGGCCGGCGGAGCCGGCCTCTGGCCTCGACGGCTGGCCCATGGGTCACTCGTGATGAGGGCGGGCGGAGCCGGCCTCCGGCTCGACGGCTCCGCGGTGAGCGCGCGGGGGCCGGAGGACGACGCGCGTATCCTCGGGTCGTGCTCCGAGCGGTGCTCCTCGACGTCGACTTCACCTTGTTCCGGCCCGGTCCCGAGCTCGGCCCGCTGGGCTACGCACGCATCGGCGCCCGTCACGGGCTGACGCTCGACACCGCCCGGTACGAGGACGCCCGGCTCGCTGCGATCGCCGATCTCCAGCTCCATCCCGAGCTCGTCCACGACACGGAGCTCTGGGTGCGCTTCACCGAGGACATCGTCGTCGGCATGGGCGGCGACCCCGTGCTCTCCCGTTCCTGCGCGGTCGAGCTGGTGCGGGAGTGGGAGCGCCACGAGAACTTCTTCCTCTACGACGACGCGCTGCCCGCCCTGGCCGAGCTCCGCCGTCACCGCCTGCGGATCGGGCTCGTGTCGAACGGCCAGCGCGACCTCGAGGAGTTCGCGCGCCACCACTCCCTCGACGTCGACGTGTGCGTCGGTTCGCTCCGCCACGGCCGCGTGAAGCCGCACCGCTCCATCTTCGAAGCGGCGCTCACCGCGCTCGAGGCCGAGCCGACGGATGCCGCGATGGTGGGGGACAGCTTCGCCGACGACATCTCCGGCGCCCGCGCGCTCGGCATGCGGGCGATCCTCCTCGACCGTGACGGGCTCCACGTGGACGAGCCCGACAGGATCGACACGCTCCTCGCGCTGCCGGCGGCGTTGGGGTTGTCCGAACGACAGCCGCCCTAAACTCCGCCCATGGCGCCCTGCCCGAGCTGCGGACGCGAGAACTCCGAGGACGCGCGATTCTGCAGCGCCTGCGGGACGCAGCTCTCTGCCGCGGGGATCGCGCGCGAGCAGCGCAAGGTCGTCACTGTCCTCTTCTGCGACCTCGTGGGGTCGACGGCGCTCGGCGAGTCGACGGACCCCGAGGCGCTCCGGACGCGCATGCGCCGCTACTTCGAGGATCTCCGCGCGATCATCGAGCGTCACGGCGGCACGGTCGAGAAGTTCGTCGGCGACGCGGTCATGGCAGTCTTCGGGATCCCGGTGTCCCACGAGGACGACGCGCTCCGCGCGGTGCGTGCGGCGTCGGAGATGCGTGCCGCGATCGCGGAGCACGGGCTCGAGGCGCGGATCGGGATCAACACCGGCGCGGTTGTCGTCGGGGGCGAAGGTGAGACGCTCGTGACCGGAGACGCCGTCAACGTCGCCGCGCGCCTCGAGCAGGCGGCGGCGGCGACGGAGACGCTGATCGGGGCCGAGACCCGGCTGCTTGTGCGCGACGCGGTGAAGGTCGAGCCCGTCGAGCCGCTCGCGCTGAAGGGGAAATCCGAGCAGGTCGAGGCCTTTCGGCTCCTCGACGTGTCGGACCACGCCGAACCGCTCGCGCGGAGGCTCGAGACGCCGCTCGTGGGGAGAGACCGTGAGCGCCAGCGTCTCTGGCGCGACTACGAGGATGCGGTCGCGGACTCCACCTGTCGCCTCTTCACGCTTCTCGGGCCGGCCGGGATCGGGAAGTCGCGCCTCGTCGCGGACTTTCTCGAGCGCTTGGGCGACACGGCCGACGTCCTTCGTGGACGGTGCCTCTCCTACGGCGAGGGCATCACGTACTGGCCGCTCGTCGAGGTCTTGATCGCGACCGGCGTCGAGCCAGACTCCGTCATCGGTACGTCGCCGCCGGAGACGCAGCTCGCCTTTCGGCGGCTCCTCGAGGGACGTGCGGCCGAACGCCCCCAGGTCGTCGTGATCGACGACCTCCAGTGGGCGGAGCCGGTCTTCATCGACGCCGTAGAGCACATTGCGGACTTCTCCCGCGACGCGCCGATATTCCTGCTCTGCATCGCGCGGACGGAGCTGCTCGACTCGAGGCCGGGCTGGGGCGGAGGGAAGGTCAACTCGACGTCACTCCTGCTCGAGCCGCTTCGCGCCGAAGAGTGCGAGGCGCTCGTCGACTGGCTCGTCGCGGACGCACCGCTCGACGCTCAGCTGCGCCGGCGAATCACGACGGCGTCGGCCGGGAACCCGCTCTATGTCGAAGAGATGCTCGCGATGGTGCGCGAGCACGGTGTCGGAGGCGAGATCGTCGTCCCCCCGACGATCCACGCGCTCCTCCAGGCGCGCATCGACTCGCTCGACGCCGACGTGCGCGTGGTCATGGAGCGTGGCTCCGTCGAAGGCGAGGTCTTCCACCGCGGCTCCGTGTCCGTGCTCTCCCCGGATCCACTTCGACCTGCCGTCGAGTCTCATCTTGCGACGCTCGTCCGCAAGGAGCTGATCCGCTCGACGTCACCGACGTTTCCCGACGACGAGGGCTTCCGCTTCCGGCACCTGCTCATCCGCGACGCCGCCTACGCGGCGCTGCCCAAGGCCACCCGCGCCGAGTTGCACGAGCGCTTCGCCGAGTGGCTGTCCGGCCACGACCTCGTCGAGAGCGACGAGATAGTCGGCTATCACCTCGAGCAGGCACACCGCTACCGTGTCGAGCTCGACGGCGCGGACGCGGCGTTCGACGGGCTCGCGCGTCGCGCCTCCGCGTGCCTTGCGGCGGCCGGCCGGGGAGCCCTCGAACGCGGCGACTTCAACGCCGGACGCTCACTGTTCGGCCGTGCGACGAGCCTCTTGCCGGAGGACGACGAGATGAGGCTCGCGCTCGCGCCGGACTACGCGGACGCGCTGCTCGAGTGGAGCTCCGACGAGGCCTGGGACGTGGTGTCGCGGGCGAGCGAAGCCGTCGACCCACTGACGCGGGCGCACGCCGCAGTGTCGATGGCGAGCATGAGGCTCTCCACGGGTCAGGCGGGCTCGTTCGAGGACAGCGAGGCGTGGCGGGACGAGGCCCTGGCCGTCTTCGAGGGGGCCGGGGACGAGTACGGCCTCGCGCGCTACTGGTGGAGCGTCGCGATGGATCGATGGACCAGGCTGCTGGTGCAGGAGACAGCCGCTGCATGCGAGAACGCGCTGGCGCATCTCGAGCATGTCGGCGAGCGCGGCGCACGCCTGAGACGGATGATCGGAAGCAGGCGAGGGACTGCCTACCACGCCGGCCCGATGCACGTCGACGATGCGATCGAGCACATCGAGGCGCTACGGGCACACGAGTACGGTGTGCTCGCGGCAGCGTGGTCGAGCGCGGACATCGGACGCCTGCACGCCATGAAAGGGGAAATCGGACGTGCACGCGGGCTCTGTAGCGACGCACGCCAGGTGTATGTGGACGCGGGTCTCCGCATGACCGCCGCGACGTTCGCCCAGGGTGGCGCCGAAATCGCCTTTCGGGCAGGCGACCCCCACGGCGAGGAGGCGGTGCTTCGGGACAGCCTCGAGATTCTCGAAGGAGTCGGCGAACATGGATTCTATTCCACCCAGGCTCTCTGGCTCGCGGAGTGCCTCTACCGCTCGGGAGCGGAGGACACGGAGATCGAGGAGCTGTGCGCGAAGGCGCGCGAGGCGACCGCCGCCGACGATCTCATCAACTTCGTCTGGCTGGACATGGTCACCGGGCTCGTCCACGCACGGCGCGGCGAATCCGAGCAGGCGGAGCAGTGCTCACGTCGAGCGGTCGCCCTGGCGGACACGGGGGACTTCCACAACGCACGGTCGTTCTCCCGTGCGTACCTCGCCGAGGTCTTGGCGCTGACCGGTCGGAGTGAAGAGGCAGCGCAGGTTGCGGCGGAGGCCTTCGAGATCTTCGGGGCGAAAGGTGACGTCGCCGCTGCCGCCCAGTTTTGCGCGCGCCTCCTGTCGGTTGGCGTCGAGGTCGACAGATCGGCTGATGACGGGGACCGGGAGGCAATCTCTGGAGCGGATGCACCCGGCTGAAGCCGGACCCTGAGCTTTCCGCCCCGCGGCGTCTGGCGTTCGGCAGGGAACCTGCTCTATCCTGAGCTCGGGTTGACTGACCGTTCAATCGCACAGGAGGAGAAGCGCCGCGTCATCCTCGATGCCGCCGTGCGGGTCTTCGCCCGGCGGGGCTTCCACACCTCCCGGGTCGGGGACATCGCCGAGGAGGCGGGCGTCGCCCACGGGCTGCTCTACCACTACTTCGCCTCGAAGGACGAGGTGCTGCAGACGGTCTTCCGCGAGAACTGGGGCGAGCTCCTGCAGCGCTTCGAGCAGGTCGAGGCCTCCGAGGAGCCGGCCGACGAGAAGCTGCGCGGCATCGTCAAGATCCTCCTCCGCACGTGGCGGAACGACCCCGACCTCGTCACCGTGATGGTGCGCGAGGTGGGACGGAGCGCGCACCTCGCCACCCAGGTCGAGGTGATCGGACAGGGGTTCGCGGTGATCGAGCGGGTGATCCGGCAGGGCCAGGCGGAGGGCGTGTTCCGTCCGGGCCTCGACCCCCGCCTCGCGAGCTGGATCGTGTACGGCGGCCTCGAAGAGATCCTCACGGGTTGGGTGATGGGCCGGCTTCCCGACGGCGACGAGGAGGTCGCCCGTGCCGAGCGCACGATCGTCGACGTCGTCCTCGGCGGTCTCGGCGAGACGACGCTCGTCGTCTGACCCCGGGGCCCGGCGAAACACGCTCGTCCTGGGGGCGGGCGCGCTCGGCCTCGCGTGGTCGCTGACGACGACCGCGGCCTACCTGCCGCCGATCCTCGGCCGCTACACCGACTCGACGACGCTCGTCGGCCTCGTGCTCGCGGCCGAGGGGTTCTTCGCGCTGACGCTCCCGCTCGTGATCGGACCGTGGAGCGACACGTTCCACACGCCGCTCGGCCGCCGGCGGCCGTTCATGGCCGCCGCGCTCGGGCCGATGGCGTTCGCCCTGGCGCTGCTCGCGTTCATGCCGAACCTGTGGACGACGGCGCTGATGCTGAGCGCTTTGTTCTTCGCCTACTACGTCTACGAGCCGCCGTACCGCGGTCTCTACCCCGACGTGCTCCCCGAGAACGTGTTCGGGCGCGCACAGGGCGTGCAGCACGTCTTCCGCGGGGTCGCGATCGGCGGCGCGCTGATCGGCGGCGGCTACCTCTTCCACGTCTGGCGGCCGGCGCCCTTCCTCGTCGCGTCCGCGGTGGTCGGCGTCGCGTGCCTCGTCCCGATCCTGCTCGTCACGGAGGACGGGGGTCACGGACGGGTCTTCGAGGGCGTGCGGACGTACGTCGCGCACTCGTGGCAGGTGCTGCGGTCGAACCGCGACGTCGCGACGTTCCTCGTCGCGAACACCGCCTGGGAGGCGACGTTCGCCGGCGCCCGCACGTTCGTCGTCCTCTACGTGACCGTCGGGCTCGATGAGCCGCTCTCCACGTCGACCTACATCCTCGCGGCGGTCGCCGGCGGGTACATCGTCGCCGCGCTCGTGGCGGGGCGGATCGGCGACCGTGTCGGGCTCGCGCGGGTGATCATCGTCGCGTCCGCCGTGTACGGCACCGGACTCGTCGCGGGCGGCCTCGGCAGCGAGTGGCACGCCTGGTACCTCGCGATCATCTTCGCCGTGGCGATCGCCGGGGGAACGGTGATGACCCTGGCCTGGGGGCTGCTCTTCAAGCTGATGCCACCTAACGAGCGGGGCGCGATCTCGGGCCTCGCGACGACGACCAAGGGCGTCGGGCTCGTCATCGGGCCCCTCGTGGCAGGCGGGGTGATCGACGTTCTCAGCTCCCGCCTCGAGGGGACGGACGGCTACCAGGCGCTCTGGCCGGTCCTCGGCGTGCCGATCCTGCTCGCGATCCCGCTCGTGGCACGGCTCGTCGCGGCGGAGTCAGAGGCAGATCGCATGGCCGCGCTCCAGCAGCGCGAATCCCCAGACCTCGCCGTCGACGACGTAGACGACCGAGCGGGCGCCTGACCCCGGGAGTGCGTACGCGTCGTAGCCGCGGCAGCGGGTCGGTCGCAGCGGGCCATACGCTGCCTGGAGGCGCAGCGCCGGCTCGCCGATGCGGAGACCGGCGCTCGTGCGCCAACCGGGCGGCGCCCACAGCGTGAACACGGCGGCCACCCGGCCGTCTCGAAGCTCGACCGCCGCGCCCTCGGGCCGGAACGCGAAGCGGTTGAAGTAGAGCGTCTCGGCGCGGCAGCCCCGACATCGTCCGTACGCCGGTCCCCAGGCGGCGACGACCGCGGCGCGGCCGGCGCCGAGCGCGACCCCGCCGAGCGTGAGGCCGGGGACGAGGACGCCGACGTCGGGCGGCGCCGTCCCCACCGTGCCCGGCAGCGCCGCGGCGAGGGCCGCCGCCGCGAGCCACCCGCGGACGCCGTGCGTGCGCCGCCTCCTCCTAGCGGGCAGCGCCGCGCCGCGCCGTCACGAGCGGCCGAAGGCGTTCTCGCCCGTCAGCGCCTGCCCGACGACGAGCGTGTGCACCTCGTGCGTGCCCTCGTACGTCAGCACCGACTCGAGGTTGTTCATGTGGCGGATCACGGGGTACTCGAGCGTCACGCCGTTGGCGCCGAGGATGGTGCGCGCGGAGCGGCAGACCTCGAGGGCCCCCCGGACGTTGCCCATCTTCCCGAGGCTGACGTGCTCCGGCCGGAGCGTGCCGGCGTCCTTCATCCGTCCGAGGTGGAGCGCCACGAGCGAGGCGCGGTTGATCTCGAGCGCCATCTCGGCAAGCTTCTGCTGGGTCAGCTGGAACGCCGAGATCGGCTTGCCGAAGACGATCCGCTCGCGCGCGTATTCGAGCGCCGACTCGAAGCACGCACGCGCGGAGCCGACTGCTCCCCAGACGATGCCGTAGCGCGCCTCGCTGAGGCACGCGAGCGGGCCGCGCAGCGTCGTCACGTCCGGGAAGACCGCGTCGCCGGGCACGCGCACGTCCTCCAGCACGAGCTCGCTCGTCACCGACGCGCGCAGCGAGATCTTCTTGTGGATCTCCGGCGCCGAGAAGCCCGTGGTTCCCTTCTCGACGAGGAAGCCACGGATCTCGCCGTCGTCCGTCCGTGCCCACACGACCGCGACGTCGGCGATCGTGCCGTTCGTGATCCACATCTTCGCCCCGTTCAGCACCCAGTCCGAGCCGTGACGGCGTGCATGCGTCCGCATCGAGCCCGGGTCCGAGCCGGCGTCCGGCTCCGTGAGGCCGAAGCAGCCGATCGCCTGGCCGGCGTGCATCGCCGGCAGCCAGCGCTCCTTCTGCTCCTCGGTGCCCCACCGCCAGATCGCGTACATGGCGAGCGACCCCTGCACCGACACGGCGCTCCGGACGCCCGCGTCGCCGGCCTCGAGCTCGCGGCAGACGACTCCGTACGCGACCGAGCTCGCGCCGGGGAGCCCATAGCCCTCGAGATGCATGCCGAGCAGCCCGAGCTTCGCCAGCTCACCGAACAGCTCGCGCGGCAGGATGCCCTGCTCGAACCAGTCGCCAACGTCGGGCAGGACCCGCTCGCGCACGAACCGGCGTACGGTGTCGCGGATCGCACGCTCCTCGTCGTCGAGCAGCCCGTCGACGTCGAGATAGTCATACGGGTCGATCGCGGTCGGGGCCTCGGTCGTCGTCGCCACGGTGTCCTCCCTGATCTCCGGCGTCGTGATTGTAGTGACGACCGGACAGCTGGACAGGACGGGTGCCGGGGCGGGAACATGGGCGCGTGGCGGAGGGCAGGAGGCGAAGCGCGGACGAGCTTCTCGCCGAGGCGCGCATGCGGATCGCACGGGTGGATCCCGCGACCGCCTGGGCAGCCGTTCGGGCAGGCGATGCGCTGATCGTCGACATCCGCTCCGACGACGAGCGCCGGAGCGACGGCGTCGTCCCCGGATCGCTCCACCTGCCGCGGACGGTGCTCGAGTGGCGCGTCGACCAGGAGTCGGGCTGGGCCAATCCACACGTCGGCGGCCCCGACCGCCGTCTCGTCCTGCTCTGTGCGGACGGATGGTCGTCGAGCCTCGCCGCCGCGACGCTGCTCGAGCTCGGATACTCGCTCACCGGCGACGTGGAGGGAGGGTTCGAGGCATGGCGCGCCGCCGGTCTGCCGACCGCGCCTGCGCCCGAGCGTCCCGCCGGGGTGCTGCCGGGGATGGGGCCGCCCGACTGAGGTCGGCTTGCCGAGATTCCGGCACGCCGAGTATCATTGACTGACTAGTCAATCGACATTCAGGAGCACCAGCATGGCGACGATGGAGACCGGGCTCGCGAACGGCGTGTCGTTCGCGCTCACCGACGAACAAAAGGAGTTGCGCGCGCTCGCGCGCGAGTTCGCCGAGAAGGAGATCCGTCCGAAGGCGGCCGAGTACGACGAGCACCAGACGCATCCCGCGGACGTCGTCGCCAAGGCGCATGAGCTCGGGCTCATGAACCTCCACCTCCCGGAGTCGCTCGGAGGCCCCGAGCTCTCGGCGTTCGACGGGATGCTCGTCGGCGAGGAGCTCAACTGGGGGTGCTCCGGGATCGGCACCTCGATCGGCGCGAACGGCCTCGCGGCCGGCCCGATCCTGATCGCCGGCACCGACGAGCAGAGGCGCGAGTGGCTCGCGCCGCTCGTCTCGGAGCCGATCCTCGGCTGCTTCGGGCTCTCGGAGCCAGGCGCCGGCTCGGACGTGTCGGGGATCCAGACGACCGCTGTGCGGAAGGGCGAGGACTACGTCGTCAACGGCTCGAAGATGTTCATCACGAACGCGGGCCGGGCGTCCTGGATGGTCTGCTTCGCCTCGACCGACCGGTCGAAGGGCCACCGGGGCCTCACCGCATTCGTCATCGGAATGGACGCCGAGGGCGTCACGATCGAGAAGCACCTCGACAAGATGGGCCAGCGCGCGACGGACACGTCCGCCGTGGCGTTCCAGGACGTCGTCGTGCCGGCGGCGAACCGCCTCGGCGGGGAGGGCGACGGCTTCAAGATCGCGATGCAGACCCTCGACTTCACTCGCCCCGGCACTGCGGTCGGCGCCGTGGGCGTCGCGCAGGCGGCCTACGAGCTCTCGATCGACTACGCGAAGGAGCGCGTCCAGTTCGGGACGCCGATCGCGATGAACCAGGGCGTCTCGTTCCTTGTCGCCGACATGGCGACCGAGATCGAGGCCGCGCGCCTCCTCACCTGGCAGGCCGCGTGGATGATCGACCAGGGCTGGGGGCGGAAGGCGACGAAGTACTCGTCGTTCGCAAAGCGCTTCGCCGCCGACACGGCGATGAAGGTCACGACGGACGCCGTGCAGATCTTCGGCGGCTACGGCTACATCAAGGAGTATCCGGTCGAGAAGCTCATGCGCGACGCGAAGCTGTTCCAGATCTATGAGGGCACCTCGCAGATCCAGCGGCTCGTAATCGCGAAGGAGATCTTCCTCGGGGAGGGGTAGGTAACCCCGTTTACCATCGGATTGCCACTAGAGTGGTAGCCCGATGGTATGATTGTGCCATGCGTACGACCATAGACAGGGCAGGACGCGTCGTGATCCCGCGCGTGCTCCGTGAGCGGATCGGCCTGACGACGGGGGAAGTCGAGATTACGGTCGACGGGGCGGGCGTGCGGATCGAGCCAGTGGCGGGTGAGGGGCTCGGGGAGGTCGACGGCCGGCTCGTGATTCCCGCCTCCGGCGCGACGGTCGACGATGCGCTCGTCGAGATCCTGCGCGATGCCGACCGGCAGTAAACCGCGTCGCGACCTCCTAGTCGACACGAGCGTCGCCGTCGCCCTCGTCGTCGCCGACCACACCGACCACAAGCGCGTGACGAGCGCGCTGCGGCGACGCCGGCTCGGGCTCGCGGGCCATGCGGCGTTCGAGACGTTCTCGGTGCTCACGCGGCTCCCTCCGCCCGCCCGCCGTGACGCGGCGACGATCGATCGGATCCTTCGGGCCGGCTTTCCGGCCACCCGATTCCTCGGCGCCGATGGCGCGGCCTCGCTGCACCGCCGCCTCGGAGAGCTGGGGATCGCCGGAGGCGCCGTCTACGATGCGCTCGTCGGCGCGGCCGCAGTCGCGCACCGGCTGCCGCTCGCGACCCGGGACACGCGGGCTCTCGACGTCTATCGAGCACTCGACGTCGAGCTCGAGCTGATCCAGTAGGTTGTCAGGAGCCGAGCGCCCGGTGGAAGGGCGGCAGGAAGCCGGGAGCGAGGCGGACCTCGCCGAGCCACGAGGCGAGCCGCGCTGCCTCCACCTCGACGGCCGCGACCGCTGCGGACCCGACGTCCTCGAGCAGCTTCCACACGATCTCGCCGTCGGTGCGCTGCGACCAGCCGCCGACGACGCGGCCGTCCCACCACACGGTCGGCCCGGCGTTCCCGTTCGCGTCGAAGAGCGCGCCCGCGTGCGGGCCGAGGTACCAGTCGCGCTCTTTCCAGCCCATCGTCGTCGGGTCGAGCGTCGGCAGGAGCGCGGCGGCCGGCTCGGGGGCTCCCACCGGAGCGAGGTCGTCCGCGAGGACGAGCCCGGCCGAGCCGTCCAGGTCGACGACGGCGTGGGGGACGACGGCGAGCGCGGCCCGCGTCTCGCGCGCCGTCCAGCCGGCCCACCAGCGGATGTCCGTCTCCGTCGCCGGGCCGAAAGCGCGGAGCCAGCGGGCGAGCAGCTCGCCCTGGGCCGACGCGGTGTCGACCTCCCCGAGCCGATCGGGCGCGAGCGCCCAGCGGTACTGCCCGTGCGTCCAGCGGCCGCGGGGCCGGCCTCGGACGATCGCTCCCTCCGCGGCGAGCAGCGGGAGGATGCGTGACGCCGCGCTGACCTCGGCCTCCCAGCGCGTCCCGGCGCCCAGGCGGATCTTCGTGGCGAGGAGGGCATCCTCGCGCGTCAGGTCGGAGGTGAACGCCTCGCCGCGTGCCGCCAGCGCCTCGAGCGCGGCGGCGGCGACACGGTCGATCCAGCCCGCGGGATCCTCCGCGACACCGCTCTGCGCGACGAGCGTCTCGAACCTTCGCCGCTCGCGCGCCGCAACCGTCCGCGTGCACGCGGCGTCGACGATCGCTGCGAGCTCCCGTGGCACCACCCAAAGCGTCCTGCGCATCCCGAGCATCCGGACGAGCGCGCGGTCCTCGTAGAGCGCCCGCTCGAGCCGAGCCGGCTCGAAGTCGCGCGTCCTCGCCCAGGTCGAGAGGAACACCGTGGCGGCGTCGGTCGAGTGGAGGGCGACGAGCGAGTCGGCCGCCTCGAGGGGATCCGCGGCGCGGCTCGCCGGGGCAAGGCGATGCCGGACGACGAGTCGTGCTCGCCGCTGCTCGACGCCGATCTTCTCCACGCGATCCGTTCTACCAGCGTGCGAGCCGCGTGCTTGACTTCGAATACTACGGGTATTAAGATACCGACGGTATGTTAACCAGACTCACTCGAGTCGAGCGGAAGCAGAGGACGCGCGCGGACCTCGTCGAGGCCGCGCGCCGAGTCTTCCTCCGCCGCGGCTTCCACGGAGCGTCGCTCGACGAGATCGCGGAGGCGGCCGGATACACGAAGGGCGCCGTCTATTCGAACTTCGCCGGCAAGGACGACCTGTACCTCGCGCTGCTCGACACGCATTACGAGCAGCGCGTGGGGGCGTACGTCGAGATGATGCTCGACCAGCCGACCTTCGACGACGCGATCCGCGCGGTCGGCCGCTTCATGGCGGAGTCCGACGCACGCGACCCGGACTGGCTGCCGACGCTGGCCGAGTTCGTCGCGCACGCGGCGAGGGACGAGTCGCTGCGACGGGCGTACGTGCGCGTGCGCGAGCGGTTCCTCGCCGCGATCGCGGACGTCATCGAAACGGTCTGCGATCGACACGGCCTGGCGCTGCGCGTGCCGGCACTCGAGGCCGCACGGGCGTCGTCGGTCCTGGCCCGCGGCTACAGCGCCGAGCGCCGCCTCGATCCGGGCGCGGCGTCGTCGGAGATGTTCGTCGAGCTTCATGCCGGCTTCATGCGTGGGCTCACGGTCCCAAGGGAGAGGAGTCACGCATGACGGCCGTTGCCGCCACCTCGGTCGACCCCCTGGCACCCGCAACGCTCGGGGCCAACGCCACGACGCTTCTGCAGCGCGACCGCTGGTCGCCAGAGCAGCTCGTCGACTACCAGCGAGAGCGCCTCCGCGGGCTGATCCGCCACGCGGTCGAGCACTCCCCGTACTACCGGACGGCGCTCGGGCCGGGCGCCGAGAGGACCGAGCTCTCCGACCTGCCGACCCTTCCGAAGCGCGTGCTCATGGAGCAGTTCGACCGCATCGTCACGGATCGCCGGCTGCGGCTGGCGGACCTCGAGCCGTTCCTCGCGCGGGCCGACGCCGCCGCGCGGATCGAGTCCGCCTGGACGACGCCGGTCGAGGGCTACTTCTCGACCGAGGTGCTCGTGATCGCCTCCGGCTCGCTCGACCATGTCGGCCTGCACGTCTGCGAGGAGGCGATCGTCGAGGTCGTCGACGAGGTGAACAGGCCGGTTCCCGCCGGGACGCCGGGCAGCAGGTCCTGCTCACGAACCGCGCGCAGCGCACCCAGCCGCTGATCCGGTACGAGCTCTCCGACGCCGTCCAGCTCGAGGCCGGCCCGGATCCGAGCGGTCGCCCCTACGACCGCATCGCGCGGATCGACGGGCGGAGCGACGACGTGCTCGGGCTGCCCGCCGCGGTCGGGGACGGCGACGTCGCCGTCCATCCCTACCGGCTGCGCGCGCCGTTCGTGCAGCTGCTCGACGTCGTGCAGTACCAGGTCGTCCACAGAGCGGGCGGTCTGCTCGTTCGCATCGTCGCACGCGAGACCGCTCCGCGCGATCTCCCGGACCGTGTGCGCGGGGCGATCGAGGACGCGCTCGCGAAGGCCGGTGCGCGCTGTGTCGTGGAGGTCGAGGTCGTGCCGACGATCGCGCGTGACGGTGGGCCCGCCGCCAAGGTGAAGCTGGTCGTCTCGGAGGCACCTGGGCAGTAGTCTCGGCCGGAGCGAGAGGTCGCCCTCCCTCGTCCGGTGACCGAGGCGATGCCCGTGGTCGGCTACATTTCCCTCCGTGTCATCCGGCGCGACCAGCGTCTCGGGTATGGCGCGCCGACGACGCTCACGCCGCATCGCGGTGCGCAGAGCCGGCCTCGCGGTCGGCTCCTTCGTGCTGCTCGCGTTCGTCGCCCTCACGCTGCTCGCCGGGTCGCCGACTCGGCTTCCCGCCGGCACGACGGTCGGCGGCTTCGACGTCGGCGGGATGGAGCTGGCGCAGGCGAGGAACGCGCTCGAGGCGCGATCTGCGGCGGTTGCACACCAGTCGGTCCAGTTCGTCGTCGGTGGGCGCACGTTCTCGGTCAGCGCGTCGCAGCTCGGCGTCCGGCCCGACTGGGAGACCGCGGTGCGCACGGCCGCGGACGCGGGTGACGGGCTCGCGCCCGTCCGCGGGCTGAAGCGCGTCCAGGCCCGGCTCTTCGGCACCGACGTCGAGCCGCACGTGGACGTCTACCCGTCCGCGGTGCGCTACACCGTCGGCAGGATCGCCGCAGGGGTCGACCGGCCGGCGGTGGACGCCGGCCTCGAGCGGAACGGGCTCGCGGTCGTCACGACCGCCCCGCGTCCGGGAGTCCGCCTCGACCGCACCCAGGCGTCGGCGGCGATCATCGACGCGCTCGCGTCGCTCGACCGGCACGGTCCGGTGCGCCTTCCCGTGGTGCGCGAGGAGCCGAGCATCACGGGGGCGGAGCTCGCCCAGGCGGCTGCAACGGCGCGCATTGCGATCTCGGCGCCGGTCACGCTGACCGTCGGCCCGACGCGTTTCCGCCTACCACGCTGGCGAATCGCCCAGCTGCTCGATCTCCCGAGCGGCGGTGCGACCCGCGTCACCGTCGGCGGGCGCGCCGCGCAGGCATGGCTCTCGTCCGTGCAGCGGTCGGTCGACCGTCGGCCCCGCGACGCGACCTTCAGGGTGGTCTCCGGCGGGATCGAGGTCGTCCCTGCGAGGCTCGGCCGAACGATCGACGTGGATACGGCGCGCACGGCGATCGAGAAGGCGATGTTCTCCCCCACGAGCCGGTCGGCGACGATCGCGACGACGACGACCGAGCCGTCGCGGACGACCGCGGCCGCCGAGGCGATGGGCATCACCGGGATCGTCGGCTCGTACACGACCACCTACGGCGGCACGCCCGGCCGGCTCCACAACGTCCAGCTCGTCGCCGACCTGATCGACGGCGCGCTCGTGGCGCCCGGCGCCCGGTTCTCGTTCAACCAGACGACGGGCGAGCGGAACGAGGCAAAGGGCTTCGAGGAGGCGCCGGTGATCATCAACGGCGAGCTCGAGAGCGGGATCGGCGGCGGCGTCTGCCAGGTCTCGACGACGGTCTTCAACGCGGCCTTCGAGGCAGGGCTGTCGATCGACAAGCGCACGAACCATGCGCTCTACATCAGCCACTACCCGCTCGGGCGCGACGCGACGGTCAACTACCCCGACATCGACCTCGTCTTCACGAACGACACGAACAAGTGGCTGCTCGTCCGTACCTTCGTCGGGGCCGGCTCGCTCACCGTCAACATCTACGGGACGCCGCAGGACCGGCGCGTCGAAACCGAGACGGCGCCGCTCACGGTCGACGGCAAGGTGCCGTGGAAGCGGATCGACGACGACACGATGCTCAAAGGCCAGAAGGTCGTCGAGCAATGGGGAGCCCCGCCGCGCTCGACGAGCGTGACCAGGCGCGTCTATCGGCCGGACGGGACGCTGCTCTACGACTCGACCTGGCGCTCGTACTACGTGGGCGAGCCGACGGTCGTCCGCCTCGGGACGAAGCCGCGGCCGAAGGTCACGCCGCCCCCCGCCGCCGAGGAGGAGCCGGCGGCCGGCGCCGCGAAGCAGCCGGCGGCAGGCGCGAAGAAGGATCCCGCGGGCCCGCCGGCATCTAGCGCGTCTGCGTCGACGCCTCGGCCCTGAGCACGTCCTCGACGAACCACTTCGGTACGCGCGTCGGCCGGTGCGTGGCTGCGTCGACCGTGGCATGCATCGTCCATCCGTGGGCCACGCTCTCGCCGTCGCGCTCGACCACGTACTCGTAGCGAAAGCGCGCGCCGCGGATCTCCGCGCAGCGCACGCCGATCGTCAGCACGTCGTCGAAGGCGGCCGCCCGCTCGTACTCGAGGTGGATCCCGGTCGTGAGCGCCTCGATGCCGCCGTCGCGGATCGCCTGGTAGCCGCCGGCGAACGCGGCGAGGTACGCGACGCGGGCCTCCTCGAGCCAGACGACGAACGACGCGTGGTGGGCGATTCCCTGCGCGTCGGTCTCGGCGAAGCGCACCCGGACCTGGTGCGCGAGGGGATACCCGTCCATCGTGGGCGAGATATACCCGACCCTAGGATGGCCGTCGTGGGAACCGCCGCCGAGCTCGCGTCGCTGATCCGCGAGCGCGGCCCCGCCCTCGTACTCACGGGTGCCGGGATGTCGACCGAGAGCGGGATCCCGGACTTCCGCTCGGCGAGCGGGATCTGGACGGAGGTCGACCCGTTCGAGGTCGCTTCGATCGAGGCCTTCCGGCGCGATCCGCTCCGCGTGTGGCGCTGGTACGGACCGCGGATCGGCGGCCTGCTGGCGGCGGAGCCCAATGCCGGGCACGTCGCGCTCGCCGCGCTCGAGCGCGCCGGCCACGTGCGTGCGGTGGTCACGCAGAACATCGACCTGCTGCACACGCGCGCGGGCAGCGGCGACGTGATCGAGCTGCACGGCTCGATCGCGCGGTTCACATGCCTTGCGTGCGGCGGCAAGGAGAGGCTCGAGACGGTTCTCGCCCAGCTCGAGACGCTCGAGGCGCCGCTCTGCGGCCGCTGCGGGACGATCGTCAAGCCGGGAGTCGTGATGTTCGGCGAGCTCCTGCCGGCACACGCGATGGAGCGTGCCGAGCAGCTCGCGCGCGAGGCGGGCCTCCTCCTCGTCGTCGGGTCGTCGCTCCAGGTCTGGCCGGTCGCGGGGCTGCCGGCCGACACCGCCCGTGCCGGCGGCGCCCTCGCCATCGTGAACCTCGACGAGACGCCCTACGACGCGGTCGCGGACGTCGTCGTCCGGGGGGCGTCGGGGCCTGCGCTCACCGAGGTCGCGCGTGCGCTCGATCCTCCGTCGGAGAACGCGTAGTATGGCCGGCATGGCGGCTATGAAGAACGACACGACAGAGAACGACACGGCGAAGAGCGACGCGGCGAAGGCCGACGACGTGATCGCGCGCCTCGCGGGCAAGGGCGAGGAGGCCATCCGGCGACTTGCCGACCTTCCCGGGAGTCAGCGGGCGCTCGAGGCGTTCAACGACCTCAAGCTCCGGGTGGACGACCTCTCGAAGAAGATGCGCGGCGTCGACGAGCTCGAGAAGCGCGTCGCCAAGCTCGAGAAGGACCTCGCCGCGCTCAAGCGTGCGCAGAAGCCCTCGTCGGGCGGCTAGGGCTAGCTCCGCGGCACGCGGACCCTGAATGCCTCCGCGACGACCTCGAACGTCACCGGCGTCGTTCCCGGCTGCTCGCCGTCGAGCTCGATCGGGAGCGGGGTGTCGCTCGTCACCGTCACGTCCGCGCCGCGCAGGAGCTCGGCCTTCGGATGCGGCAGATGCGTCCCGCGGTACATCTTCGGCACCGTGAGGACGAGGTCGCGCTTCGTGACATCGCCGATCGTGAGCACGTCGAACAGCGCGTCGTCCGGCTTCGCATCCGGGCAGATCTCGAGCCCTCCGCCGAAGAAGCGGCCGTTTGCGACGACGACGTCGAACATCCGGCCGGCGCGCCGCTCGCCGTCGACCGCGACCTCGATCTCGCTCGCCTGCCAGCCGGAGAAGACGGCGAAGATCGCCCACAGGTAGGACGCCTTCCCGCCGAGCGCCTTCGTCGTCTCGTTCGCACGCTTCGCGATCGCGCCGCTCATCCCCGCGCTCGCGACGTTCGCAAAGACCGCCGTCGCATCCGAGCCGTCCCAGGCGCGGTACGAGGCGCGTCCGAGATCGATCGTGCGCACGTCGCCCTCGAGGGCGACCTTCACCGCGTCGTCGATCTTCCGCGGGATTCCGAAGGTCCGCGAGAAGTCCCATCCGGTCCCCCGCGGGACGACCGCCACCTCGGGCTGACGACCGACCCCCACGAGCCCGTTCGCCACCTCGTTGACCGAGCCGTCGCCGCCGACCACGACGAGGAGCTCCGCTCCGCCGAGCGCCGCCTCGCGGGCGAGCTCGGCGAGATGGCCGGGACGCTCGCTGAAGAGCGTGTCCCCCTCCAGCCCGGCGGCGGCTGCACGCCGAGCGAGCTCCGGCCAGCGCCGCCCCGTCGAGCCGTTGGCCGACGCGGGGTTGACGAGGAAGACCGTGTGGGAGGGCTGCGCCATCCGCGGGAAGTCCGACGTGTCGCTACGACGCCGTCACGACATGGAGCGCCAACTCCGTCATCTGGTCGACCGCGGCGCGCATCTCGTCGTCGGTGATGCGGATGAACTCGCCCTCGACGACGACGTCGGAGACGATCAACATGCAGCCGGCCTGGATCTTGCGGAGCGCTCCGAGGGTGAAGAGGACGGCGGCCTCCATCTCGACCGCGAGGATCCCGCGCTCGGACCAGCGGCGGGCGAGCCCGGGGTCGGGTTGGTAGAAGATGTCGCTCGAAACGATCGGGCCGACGCGCACCGGCTTGCCCAGCTCCTTCGCCTGGTGCACCGCCTCGTGGACGAGCCCGAAGTCGGCGGTCGGCGCGTGCGGCTCGCCGCCGACGTAGTGCGTCGCGGTCGAGTCGGCAGGCGTCGCGGAGAGCGCGATGATGAGATCGCCCATGGACAGGTCGGGCTGGAGCCCGCCGCACGTCCCGACCCGCATGATCCTGGTCACGCCGAGCTGGGTGAGCTCCTCGATCACGATCGCGGCGGAAGGGCAGCCCATGCCGCTCGACTGGACGGAGACCGGCTTGCCCCCGAAGGTGCCCGTGTACCCGAGCATCCCGCGCTCCGAGTTTCGCTGGACGACATCCTCCATGAACGTCTCCGCGATGTACTTCGCCCGCAGCGGGTCACCGGGCAGAAGGCAGGCCTCGGCGTAGTCGCCCTTGTTCGCACGCACGTGGATTGGCATGGCGGGGAAGCCTAGATGGTTGATCGGCAATTGGCGTGACGTCCGGGGGCGTCCCAGACCAAGCCGGGGTGATCCGGCGACGCGTCTGGAACGCCATCGGTTCGCGCAAATTGCCGATCAATCATCTCGGGCCTGCGCGCCTAGAGTGTCGCTCGAATGCGCGCCCACCTCGTCGAGCCGTCCACGGAGCAGATTCTCGCCTACTGCGCCGACGATCCGGTGGAGCGGGTCTTCCTCGAGGACGTCGCCCGGCGCGAGAGCGGCCGGTTTGCCGCGCTCGAGAACGGCGACCGCGCGCTCCACGCACTCTGCCATCTCGGGACGAACGTCGTGCCTTCCGGCAGCGGCTGTGAGGTATTCGCGGAGGTCGCGGCGCGCGTCTCGCCGCGGATGCTGATCGGCGAGCAGGCGGCGGTGACGGAGCTCTGGAACGCGGCGCGGCGCCGGCTGCCGCGACCGAGGGAGGACAGGCTCCGCCAGCCCGTCTACGTCTCGACCACGCCGCCCGAGCCCGGCGACACCGGCCTCCGCGCTGCGACCCGGACGGACCTCGACGTGCTCGTGCCGGCGTGTGCGCGCGCACACTTCGAGGAGCTCGGCGTCGATCCGCTGCGCCGGGACCCGAACGGGTTCCGCTGGCGGACGCGGGCCCAGATCGAGGAGGGTCGGTCGTGGATCTGGCTCGAAGACGGCGCGATTCGCTTCAAGGCGGAGGCATCCGCCTGGACGCCGGACGCCGTCCAGCTCCAGCAGGTCTGGGTCGACCCGCCCCTGCGGCGGCAGGGCTACGCGGCACGGGCCCTCCGCGACCTGATCCGCCTGCTCCTCGGTGAGGTACCGGCGGTCTGCCTCTTCGTGCGCGCGGAGAACGCCCCGGCAATCCGCCTCTACGAGACCATCGGGATGGAGCACGTGCTCGACTACCGGAGCGTGCTGTTCTGAGGCGCCTGCTGCTCGTCCGTCACGGGCATGCACGATCGAACCTCGCCGACCGCATCAGCTCCGTGCCGCCGGGGGAAGGCCTCTCGGAGCAGGGCGTCGCGGAGGCGCTCGCGCTCCGCGAGGCGCTCGCGTCCGAGGACGTCGATCTCGGCGTCGCCACGCAGCTCGTGCGGACACAGGAGACGCTCGAGCTCGCGCTCGGAGCCCGCGGACGCCGATCGTCTCGTCCTCCCGGCGCTGGACGAGATCGGCTTCGGCGCGTTCGAGGGCGGGCCGCTCGGCGATTACCGGGCGTGGGCGTGGGCCAACGAGCCTGGCGCCGAATGCCCCGGCGGAGGAGAGAGCAGGTCCGAGGCGGCGGTGCGGATCGCCAGGGGGCTCGACGCCTTGCTCGGGCGCGAGGAGGAGGTCGTTCTCGCCGTCTCCCACGCGCTGCCGATCCGGTACGTCGTCGACGCCTCGGACGGGACGTTCCCCGCGGCCCGCATCACGCCGGTGCCGCACGCGGAGCCGTTTGCGCTCAGGAGCGAGCAGGTCGCCGAGGCCGCGCGGACGTTGCGCTCGTGGGCTACTGCGCCGGCGTTTCGGGACGCCTGACGCGGTCGCGCCGCCCGACTTCGAGCTCTGCGAGCGCGGCTTCGAGCGCCGCGTTCAGCTCGGAGAGCGTCGCCTGATAGTGCGCGAGCGGCTGCGGCAGCAGTCGCTCGAGGGTCGCGTACGCCTCCGCAAGCGCGGGGTCTGCGGCGCGGGCCAGCATCTCTCCCCGTGCGGTCAGCTCGAGGAGATACGAGCGACCGTCGGTCGGATGCGGAAGCCGCCGGACGAGCCGGCGGTCCACGAGCCGCTGGACGTTGTCGCGTAGCGTCGTCGGCGGAACGCCGGAGGCGCGGGAGACTGCCGTCGGGGTCACCGGCTGGTGCTCGCGGATGTGCGTGACGAGCGCGAGCTGGTAGGGCGGGATGCCGGTCGGCTCGAGCTGGAGCTCCAGGATCCGGACGACGTACTGGCCCGTGACCGAGACGTCGAGGAAGAGCCTGTCGTCCTGCTGCACGGCCGAAGTCTTGCAGATAGCGCGTCGACGCAGTATATTGCTGCGTCAACGCACTATGTGCCGTGCCTTCCTTTCCCTCGTTCTCGTCCTCGCGCTCGTACCGGTCGCCGGCGCGTCGGTGCGGTTGTACAGCGGCGAGCTGGCGGTTGTCGACGATCCCTACGGCCCGCCACGGCTCGTCGACCTCAGGGCGGGGCGGGTGCACGCTCTATATCCATCCGGACGGGCGTTCTCTATCGGGTCGGGGTTCGCGATGCAGACCCCGGTGCGCGGGCGCGTGACCTTCGACGCGCGCGGCGCCACGATCGCGGGCCGGCGTGTGCGTCGGCTCGGCGTGCGCGCGATCGCGGTTCGCTTCCGCAGCGACGGTGCGACGCTCGCCGGGACGCTGCTCCTGCCCCCCGGCGGCGGGCGGCGCGCGGGCGTCGCCTACGTCACGGGGTCCGGGCCGACGACCCGCGAGTACCTGCCCGAGCTCCAGGCCCTTCTCCTGCACGAAGGAGTGGCGGTGCTCGCGTACGACAAGCGCGGCGTCGGCGCGTCCCGCGGCACGTACCCGGGCGAGTCTCCGACGGAGGCTGCGATCGACCAGCTCGCGCGGGATGCGGCCGCTGCGGGCCGCTTCCTCGCGGGGCGGCAGGAGATCGACCCCGCGCGCGTGGGGCTCGCGGGCCACAGCCAGGCGGGGTGGATCATGCCGCTGGCGGCGACGCACGAGCCTGCGATCCGCTTCCTCGTCGCGTTCTCGGGCCCCGCCGTCACGGCGGACGAGAACGACCTCTACCAGACGCTGGCCGGCGAGGGCGAGCAGCCGCAGCGCCTGAGCGACGCCGAGGTCGACGCCCGCGTCGAGCGGGCAGGCCCGGGGGGCGTCGACCCGATCCCCTGGATCGCGGCGCTCCAAGTTCCGACGCTCTGGCTCTATGGCGCGCTCGACCACATCGTCCCACCGCGGCTCTCTGCGCGGCGGCTCGCGCCGCTCGCCGCGGAGCCCGGCCGCGATCTCACGGTGGCGGTCTTCCCGCGCGCGAATCACGCTCTCGTGGAGACGAAGACGGGCCTCACGTCCGAGATGCTCCGCTCCGACCGCTATGCCCGCGGCCTCTTCGCGCGCGTCGGCGCCTGGTTGCGCATGCACGGCCTGTCGTAGCGGCGCCAGACCGCTCCGCACCGGCGCCACATCTTGCACACTTGCCGTATGGCCGCCGAGCCCGTCGAGGAGCGCGTCGAGAGCTGGATCCGGGGCAACGAGCTGATCGAGCGCGGCGGCGACGTCACGTGTCTCGTCTCCGGCGGCGCCGACTCGACGTGCCTCTGGCACGTTCTGCGCGGGCTCGGCTACCGCGTCCGGGCAGTGCACGTCGACCACGGCCTGCGCGGAGACGACTCGACGGAGGACGCCCGCTTCTGCGAGGAGCGACTGGGCGCGGTGGTGATCCGACCTTGTAACAGCCTGTTGCAAGGAACCACGGAGGCCGTGCTCCGCGAGCGGAGGTACGAGGCGACGCTCGGCCTCGGGCTCCGGGCCACCGGTCACACGGCGTCCGATCAGGTCGAGACCGTGCTGCTCGGGCTGGTCGCCTCCGGAACGCCGCAGCGGATCAAGCCGCGACGCGGGGACGGCGTCGTGCGGCCGCTCCTCACCGTCTGGCGCGAGGAGACGGAGGAGTACTGCCGCCGCAACGACCTGCCGTTCCGAACCGACGCGACGAACGCCACCACGAAACGCGGCCTGATCCGCAGCGAGATCCTGCCGCTCCTCGAGCGGCTCGACCCTCGCGCCCGCACGAGCCTCCTGCGGCTCGCCGAGGAGCCGCGCCGCCTGCCGCGCGCCCTGGAAGCATCGCTCGTGGAGCTTCTCTCGTCGCGGGAGGGAACCCGCGCCGCCGATCTCGGCGACGGCGTCCGGGCGGTGCGCGCCTACGGGACGCTGCGCCTCGAGGGGGCCGTGACGTGGGGGCCGTGGCGGCTCGAGAGCGATCGGACGGGCCTCGTCGTCCGCTCGCGTCGACCCGGCGATCGGCTCGCGGGCCGCTCCCGTAAGGTGCAGGATGTGCTCGTGGACGCCAAGGTGCCGAGGGACGAGCGCGACGCCTGGCCGCTCGTCGCGACCGCCGACGGCGCCGTCGTCGCGGTCGTCGGGCTCGAGGAGGCACCCGGCTGGGAGGGCGCGGTGCGCGCCGAGCGGAGGCAGGGGTGACGTCCGTCCACGCGGACGTCGGCGAGGTCCTGATCGATCAGGACGTCCTCCGCGCCCGCGTCGAGGAGCTCGGGGCCGAGATCTCGGTCGACTACGAAGGACGGGACCTGCTTCTCGTCGGCGTCCTCAAGGGCGCGATCTTCTTCATCTCCGACCTGATGCGCGAGCTGGCAGTGCCGTGCGAGATCGACTTCATGGCGATCTCGAGCTACGGCGCCGGAACCGACTCCTCGGGCGTCGTGCGGATCCTCAAGGACCTCGAGATCAACATCTCGGGTAGGGACGTGCTCGTGGTGGAGGACATCATCGACTCCGGCCTGACGCTCTCGTACCTGCGGCGGACGCTCGGCGCGCGCAAGCCCGCGTCGCTCGAGATCTGCGCCCTGCTGACGAAGCCGGAGCGCCGCGAGGTCGAGGTTCCCGTGCGGTACGTCGGCTTCGAGATTCCGAACCGGTTCGTGATCGGCTACGGCCTCGACTACGCCGAGCGCTACCGGAACCTGCCTTACATCGGGGTGCTGCACCCCGATCTCGTGCCGAACGGCATCTAGGAGGCTCTAGCAGGGCTTTTCCGCGCAGCGCGCGTGTTGCCGCTGCGTTGAGACAGCCACTCGGGGGTCTGGAAAGACCGGGGCACGCTGCTACCCTCCGAGGTACGTGAACCGTTTCTTCCGCAGCGCGCTCTTCCCGCTGGTCGTGATCGTGCTGCTCGTCTACCTGGCGAGCCAGACGCTCATGCCGCGCCGCGACGGCAGCGAGAAGCTCACATACTCGC
Organism: uncultured Actinomycetes bacterium; assembly: GCA_963845965.1. GTDB lineage: Bacteria > Actinomycetota > Thermoleophilia > Gaiellales > Gaiellaceae > Gaiella. The sequence continues at coordinate 65,669 of CAWJUF010000008.1, forward strand.
AGCTGAAGCAGCAGGTCGAGAACGGCAACGTCAGCAAGGTGACGTTCACGCCGAACCGACAGGCGATCACGGCCGAGCTCGACTCCGGCACGAAGGTGAAGGTCAACTACCCCTCGCCGCAGTCGCAGGTGCAGTTCGAGAACCTCCTCTCGAAAAACAACGTCACGTACGACTCGAAGGGGATCGGCACGAGCGCGTGGTGGGCGCTCCTCACGGGGTTCTTGCCGTTCCTGCTCCTGATCGGCTTCTGGATCTTCCTCATGAACCAGATGCAGGGCGGCGGCTCGAAGGTGATGAGCTTCGGCAAGAGCCGCGCCAAGCGGATGTCGCCCGACTCGCCGAAGGTCACGTACAAGGACGTGGCGGGCGCCGACGAGGCGGTCGAGGAGCTGCAGGAGATCAAGGAGTTCCTCGAGAACCCGAAGAAGTTCCAGGCGCTCGGCGCGCGCATCCCGAAGGGCGTGCTGCTCTACGGGCCGCCCGGCACCGGTAAGACGCTCCTGGCGCGCGCCACCGCGGGTGAGGCCGGCGTGCCGTTCTTCTCGATCTCCGGCTCGGACTTCGTCGAGATGTTCGTCGGCGTGGGCGCCTCCCGCGTGCGCGACCTGTTCGAGCAGGCGAAGCAGGCGAGCCCCTGCATCATCTTCATCGACGAGATCGACGCGGTCGGACGTCACCGCGGCGCCGGCCTCGGCGGCGGCCACGACGAGCGCGAGCAGACGCTCAACCAGCTCCTGGTCGAGATGGACGGCTTCGAGCTGAAGGACAACATCATTCTCATCGCGGCGACGAACCGGCCGGACATCCTCGACCCCGCGCTTCTGCGCCCGGGGCGCTTCGACCGGCAGATCGTCGTCGACCGGCCCGACCGCAAGGGCCGCCAGCAGATCCTCGAGGTGCATGCGAAGGGCAAGCCGCTCGACAAGGAGATCGACCTCGACGTGCTCGCGGCGGCGACCCCCGGCTTCACGGGCGCCGACCTCGCCAACGTGATCAACGAGGCCGCGCTGCTCGCCGCCCGCCGCGGCGAGAAGACGATCGGCCAGCTCGAGCTCGAGGAAGGGATCATGCGGGTGATCGCCGGCCCCGAGAAGAAGTCGCGGCTCTTCTCGGAGAAGGAGCGGAAGATCACCGCGTACCACGAGATGGGGCACGCGCTCGTCGGCTACTACCTCGAGGGGACCGACGAGGTGCACAAGATCTCGATCGTCTCGCGCGGCCAGGCGCTCGGCTACACGATCTCGCTGCCCGCCGAGGATCGCTACCTCACGACCAAGGGCACGCTGATGGATCAGATGGCGATGACGCTCGGCGGTCGGGCCGCGGAGGAGCTCGTCTTCAACGAGGTGACGACCGGCGCGGCGAACGACATCGAGCGCATCACGTCGACCGCGAAGCAGATGATCATGCGCTTCGGGATGAGCGAGAAGCTCGGCCCGCGCGTCCTCGGGCGGAATCACGACATGCCCTTCCTCGGCCGCGAGATGGGCGCCGAGCCGGACTACTCCGAGGAGATCGCGAAGGAGATCGACGACGAGATCCGCCGCGTGATCGAGGAGGCGCACGACAAGGCCACAACGGTGCTCCGTGACCACATGAGCGAGCTGCACCAGCTCTCGGTGGTCTTGATCGAGCGCGAGACGATCGACAAGAGCCAGTTCGAGCGGTTGCTCCAGGGCGAGCCCGAGGAGTCCGTGTTCGCCGACGAGACGCCGCCGCCGGCCATGGAGCCCGAGCCGGAGCCCGAGAAGAAGCCGCAGCTCAAGCCGTCCCCGCGGCCCCTCCCGGGCGCGGCGATGCAACCTCCGCCCGACCCGGCCGCGTCCTAGGGCGACGTTTCGTCCCGGGCGACCGGCGGGGCCAGACCCCTCCGCACGACGAGCAGCGCGGCGAGCGCGGCGAGGGCGCCGACTGCCTCGATCGCAAGCCCCTGGACGCGCGCGAGGTCGGCGACGGCGAGGACGGCCCACGCGAGCCCGAGCGCGCCGAGTCCCGCGCCCGCGATCCAGGCCGGGCGCCGCCAGGCGTTTCCCGGCTCGTCCCGCGTCGCGCTGCCGAGCTCGCGCGCCCAGCCGACGAACTCGCCGACCACGACGAGCGCCGCGGCGACGCCAGCGGCACGACTGTCGAGCGGCGGCTCGTCGATCAGGAGCAGGACGACGTAGGCGCCGCCGAGCGTTGCGAGCGCCGGCCCGAGCGCGATCGGCCGGGCGACAGCGGAGCCGGTCAATGCCGCCCCCACGAGGCCGAGAGCGGTCACGGGCAGAGCGGCGTCCGGCCCGGCCGCGACGCCGAGCCAGAGAGCCGTGCCCAGCGCCACCGCGACGGCGGTGGCGCCCGCGGCTATCGCAGCGCGAGGCGGGCGTGACGCCGGTATGCCCTCACCCCCTCGAGCGCCTCCTCCATCGTCGTCTCGTCGTCGAGCGTCGCAACCGCGGCGCCGAGCCGCTCGAACCGCGCGCGCAGGTCGGACCGCTGGAGCCGCCAGAGCCGCAGCGCGGCGACGTCGGAGCGGTCGCGGCCCGGCTCGAGATACGGCTCCGGCGAGATCTCGAGGACGACGAGGTCGTGCCCGCGCCCGCGGAGATCGAGGAGCGCGCCGATCGATCGCTCGTCGAGGAGCGGGGTGACGGCGACGACCAGCGCGCGTGGAGGCAGCGTTCTCGCCGGGATCACGTTGACGTCCTTCCACGCGTAGCTGAACTCGACGCCGGTCTCGAGCAGTGCGTCGACGAGGCGGTACTGCTGCACCAGGCCGCCGCCCGGCTCGAGCCAGCGCAGGATCCCCCCGAACGCGACGAGCCCGACGCGGTCGCGGCGCTCGAGGAAGCGGCTCGCAACAGTCGCAGCCGTGCGAACGGCCTGCTCGAGCGTTCCCTCGTCGGACGTCCGCGCCTCCGCGAAGCTGTCGAGGAACACGACGACGTCGGCGTTCCGCTCCGGGTGCCGCTCGTTGACGACGAGCGCTCCGCGCCGGGCGGTGGCGCGCCAGTTGATCGACCGCACGCGGTCGCCGGGGACGAACGGGCGCGTGTCCGCGAACTCGAGCCCCTCCGCCCGGAGCCGGGCGACCTCGGAGCCGGTCGCGGCCTGGGTGTGGGCGGGGGAGACGAGACGACGCAGGCGCTCCGGCCGCGGGTAGATCCGGAGCGGACGGCGCCGGTCGATCCGCCCCTCGAAGCGGACGAGGCCGATCCGGTCACGCGCGCGAAGCCACACCTCGCCGATCTCCACGGAGGACCAGCGCGTGCAGCGAACCCGGAGCGCGAGCTCCCGCTCCTCGCCGCCGGCGAGCCTGACCGCGACGGGGTTGCGGCCGTCCTCCAGCTCGACGCCGTCGGGGAGCGCCAGGCCGACCTCGAGGCGGTCGACCGCCTCGTCGGTGCGCACGGTGACCGTCGCGTGGAGCACGTCCCCCTCGAGTGCGCGCTCACGGTCGACGTCGACCCAGGCGCGGAGCCGCGGCGGCGGCACCCGGACGCCGAGCGCGACGAGCAACGCGAACGGTGCGGCGATCGCCGCGAGCTCGGTGCGCCTGAAGGCAAGTGCCGCCACGAGCGCCGCGGCGGCGAGCACGGCGTACGCTCCGAGCCGCGCGTCGGCCGTGCGCGTCACGGCGTCTCGGTGGCGGGCGTCCGGACCTCGTCGAGGATCTCACGGATGACGTCCTCGCCGCTGCGGCGCTGCACCCACAGCTCCGGTCGGAGGACGAGCCTGTGTGCGAGGGCAGGGACCGCGACGCTCTTGACGTCGTCGGGCGTGACGAAGTCCCGCCCTTCGAGCGCCGCACGGCACCGCGAGAGCTTGACGAGGGCGAGCGAGCCGCGCGGGCTCGAGCCGACCGACACGCTCGGGCTCTCACGCGTCGCCGCTACGAGGTCGACGACGTAGCGGCCGACGCTCTCGTCCACGTGCACGCCCTCGATCGCGCGCTGCATCGCGAGCAGCGTCTCGCGGTCGACGACGCTGCGCAGCTCGACCTCGTCGACGCCGCGCTCCAGCCGGCGCTCGAGCATCTCCCACTCCGCGTCGGCCGTCGGGTAGCCGAACCCGGTGCGGAGCAGGAAGCGGTCGAGCTGGGCTTCCGGGAGCGGGTAGGTCCCCTCGTACTCGATCGGGTTCTGCGTGGCGAGGACGAGAAACGGCGGCTCGAGCACACGCGTGTCCCCGTCGATCGAGACCTGCCGCTCCTGCATCGCCTCGAGCAGCGCAGCCTGGGTCTTCGGCGGGGCGCGGTTGATCTCGTCGGCGAGGAGGATGTTCGTGAAGATCGGGCCCGCGCGGAACTCGAACTCGGAGTCGCGCTGGTTCCAGATCGACGACCCCGTCACATCGGACGGGAGCAGGTCCGGCGTGAACTGGACCCGCGTGAACCGGAGCCCCGTCACCACGGCGAACGACCGCGCCGTGAGCGTCTTGGCGAGCCCGGGGACATCCTCGAGGAGGACGTGACCGTCGGCCAGGAGCCCTGCGAGGACCAGCTCGAGTCGGTCCCGCTTGCCGACGACGGCGTGCTCGACCTCGTCGAGGACGGCGGCCGCCCGCTCGGCGAACCGCGTCAGCTCCACGCCAGCCGCTCCAGGTCGGCGAGGGCGTGCTCGACCGTCTCGATCGGCACGCCGGGAGCGCCGCGGTCGTCCGGCGCCTCCCGGTCAGGGCGGACGAGCTCCCAGACGTCTGGGCCGAGGAGCGCCGCCGCGCGCTCGGGGCTGCGCTCGATGTCGACGCCGCGGCGGAGGAGGAGGCCTGCCGAGAGGGACCGGAGCATCGGGCGGAGTCGGAAATGGACGTCGAACGCGGTTCCGGTGGCGAGCGTCACCTCCCGCTCGACACGGGCGAGCGACGCCGGTCGGGCGCGCGTCGGCCGCCTCGTCGCGAAGGCGGCGTCGAACGAGGACGGCCGTCGCGGCAGCTCGCGTCGCAGCCGCCCGAGCGCGACCCCGAGCGCGAGCACGAGTACGACGACGAGCCAGACGTGGCCGACGAGTGCGGCGCGGCCCGGAAGGACGACGAGGAACAGGCCGGCCCACACGGTCGCGGTGATCGCGACCGCGATCGAGCGGTCGAGGCGGCTCACGCCGCCGTCCCGGCCAGCTCGGCCTGACGCGCGGCGTCGGCCGCGGCGAGCTCGCGCTGCACCTGCTCGAGGGTCTCGATCGCCTCGTCCCTCATCTCGGGGCGCACATCGTGCCCGGAGAAGCGCGCCCACGCGAAGAGCGACGTGAGCCGCGTCGCGGCGCGGCGGGTGATGGGGACGTCCGAGAGGATCCGCTGGAGGTATTCCTCGGGCGCCTCGGCGGGGGCCCGCGGCAGGCCGGACGCCGCCAGCGCGCGCTCCATCCGGGCGTACGCGGCGATCACCGCCCGGCGCGGGTCGCGCTCCGCGCGGAGATCGTCCAGCGTCTCGGCGAGGACGTCGGCGAGGGCCTCGGCGGGCGTCGCGTGGAGCGGCTCGCGCGCCCCGCGGCGCGCACGCGCGCCGAGCCACCACGCGACGCCGGCGACGCCTGCGAGGGCGGCGACCGCGAGGACGGGCCAGACGGTGAACTCCGGCTCGTAGTTCGAGGACGACGTGCTCGCGCCGCCGTTGCCCGCGGTCCCTTGCGGTGCCGGCGGCCGCAGGCGCGGCCCGACGCTGCCGGCGAGGGTGCGCACGACGATCGTCAGGAGCACCATCGCGACGACGAACGTGATCACCGACTGCACCGGGCTCTTCCGCTTGCGTGCGGTCCCGTCGGGCTGGTAGCGGCCGAAGAACGACACCATCACGGCCACGGCGACGGTGGCGATCGCCATGCCGACTACGAACAGGCTGACGACGGCGTCGAGGAGGCCCTCGGACGGCCGGTGCGCGCCGACCGCGCCGCTCGGCGTCGAACCGCCCGACGCGATCGCGACCACCGCGACGAGGGCGATCACGGCCAGCGCGACCGCGAGCGTTCGCCCGCCCGACCCGCCCCGTCGGCGCGCGTTAGCGTCCATGCCGGATGAGACGAGCGACGGGGAGCGAACGTTGGCCGCGGCCGGCCGTGATGGGCGTCGTCAACGTCACCCCCGACAGCTTCTCGGACGGCGGGAGGTTCGGCTCCGCGCGCGAGGCCGCGGACGCGGCGCTGGCAATGCTCGCCGACGGCGCGGCGCTCGTCGACGTCGGCGGCGAGTCCACCCGACCCGGGTCCGACCCCGTCTCACCGGACGAGGAGCTCCGCCGGGTCGTGCCGGTGCTCGAGCTGCTCACCGGCAGGCCGGTCTCGGTCGACACGTCGCGCGCCGACGTCGCGCGACGGGCGCTCGCGCTCGGGGCAGCGATGGTCAACGACGTCACCGCGCTCCGGCGCGAGCCGGAGCTCGCAGCCGTCGTCGCCGAGGCGAAGGCGGACCTCTGCCTGATGCACATGCAGGGAGAGCCTCGCACGATGCAGGCCGCTCCGCACTACGAGGACGTCGTCTCCGAGGTCGCCGCCTTCCTCGAGGAGCGCCTCGCGTTCGCGGTCGGCGCCGGCATCGCGGAGGAGTGCGTCTGCCTCGACCCCGGGATCGGCTTCGGCAAGACGCCTGACCAGAATCTCGAGCTCGTGCGCAGGCTCGACCGGATCGTCGCGATCGGGCGGCCGGTGCTGGTCGGGCTGTCGCGCAAGTCGACGCTCGGCCGCGTGCTGCACGGCTCCGAGGCGCGGGTCGGCTCGGATGCGGCCTCGGTCGGGGCGGCTGTCGCCGCATTCGACCGCGGCGCGACGCTGTTCCGCGTCCACGACGTGCGCCCGCACGTCGAGGCGCTCGCCGCGGCCGCCGCGGTGGAGCGGGGTACGGTGGGCGCGTGACGATCGAGCTCCACGGGATCGAGCTCTTCGCGTTCCACGGCGTGCTCGAGGAGGAGCGCCGTGACGGGCAGCGGTTCCTGGTCGACGTCGAGCTGGACTACCCGGACGACGCGGCGGCCGCGACCGACCGGATCGAGGACGCGATCGACTATCGCGAGGTCGTCGCGGCGATCGTCGAGGTGTCCGACGGCCGCGCGTTCCACCTGCTCGAGGCGTTTGCGACGGCGCTGGCCGACGCGCTGGCCGCTCGGTTTCCCGTCGTGCGGGTGCGCGTCCGCGTGCGGAAGCCCGACGTCGCCCTCCCGCGGACGGTCGACCACGCCGCCGTGGTCGTCGAGCGGGTCCTCTAGCGGGTCTTTATCGGGTCTTTATCGGCTCTTGGTCGACGCGGACGCGACGGCGAGCGCGTACGCCGCGTCAAGCGTTTTCGTCGCGGGCAGCACGGCCACGTAGGCCCAGCGGCCCTTACCCTTGTTCGTGTACGCGAGGCGCTCGCGGGTGCCCTTGCTCGCCGCGACCGCCAGCCGGCCGTCGGTGGCGAACCGCCCCACGACGCTCTTCGCCGAGGCCGAGAAGAGGGCGAGGTCGCCGTCGCTCGACGCGGTGAGGGTCGCCGTGACGCGGGTGGCGGCCGGGAGCCACACGCGGAAGACGTCCCGCGGGTCCTCGTAGCGGTCGACCCTGCCGGCGATGCGTGCGGCGCGCTTCGACGACGTGCTGAGCGCGGGCTCCTTGGACATGTAGCGGGCGCCGTTCGGGTCGACCTGGTCGATGTCGTCGTTCGGCTCGTACAGGTCGCGGTCCGGCACGGGCAGTGCGAGCGCCGCGGCGACGTTCAGCGTCCCGAACCCGGAGGCCTGGTCGCGCCCGGCCGGCGCGATGTCGGTCGCGGAGTGACGAAGGATCTCGGCGACCTGGCCGGCGGTCAGCCCGGGTCGCGCCGTCCATACCCAGGCGGCGGCGGCCGCGACCATGGGAGAGGAGAAGCTCGTGCCGGACGCAGGACGCCAGTCCTGCCCGAGTGCGCTCGCCACGATGATCTCGTCGCCGGGTGCTGCCACGTCCACGTAGTGCGAGCGGCTCGAGAATCCCGCCACCGCCCCGCTCCGGTCGGTCGCCGCGGTGGTCATGACGTGCGGGTACGCCGCGGGGTAGCCGAGCGGGCTTCCGCGGTCTCCGTCGTTCCCGGACGCGGCGACGACGAGCGAGCCCGACGCAACCGCCTCGTTGACGGCGAGCTCGATCGAGAGGTCGCTGACGTCGGAGCCGAGGCTAAGGTTGATCACGCCGCGCCCTGCCCGAGCCGCCGCCAGGAGGCCGCCGGCGATCTCGCTCGAGTCGAGTCGAGTGCCGTCGCCCTTCGCGGCGTCCCAGGAGCGGAGCACCGCACGTGGGTAGACGCCGACTAGGCCGACCCCGTTCATCGGAGCGGCGATCACCGACGCCACCGAGGTGCCGTGCTCACCGCCGAGCGGGACGGGCTCCTGCGCGTTCAGGGTCTGGGTGTCCGCGCGGCCGAGGAACTCGGGATGGTCGACGTCGAGTCCAGAGTCGACGATCGTCACGGGCACGCCGGGGCCGGGCGGGGTGAGCCCGGAGACACCGATCTGCGAGAGCCACCACTCGTCCGCCTGCAGCGGATCGGGCGTGTCGGTCGTCGCGGCCACGCTGTACGTGCGCTCCTTCTGTGCGAAGACGATCGCATGGCGCCCGCGGAGCGCGGGCACGGCGCTCGCCGCGAGCGCGGGCTCGAGGCGCCAGAGCCGGAGGCCGGCGTCCACCTCGCGCCCGCCCGCGCGCGTGAGCGCGGCGCTCTCGGTGCACGCGGCGGCCTTCGTCAGCTGCACCATCGTCGCGGGGCCGCTCGCAGGCGGGGCCGCGGAGACGGCCGGCGTGAGCACGAGGCCCGCGAGGCCGAGGAGCGGGAGGAGGCGTGGGAGCGAGAGGAGTGACACGGGACGAGCACGTCATGGAACCGGACCCCGGTGAGAGGAGCATGGGAATCCGATTAAGGCGGTGTTACGCCCCGGGCGCGGCCCCACGCGCTACCGTCCCCACGTGCGTGCGTACGTCGGGCTGGGTGCGAATCTCGGCGACCGCGAGGCCACGATCCGCCGCGCTGCCGGGCTCCTCGACGACGCCGACGGCGTCGTCGTCGCGGCCGTCTCGAGCCTGCGCGAGACGGAGCCCTGGGGCCCCGTGGAGCAGCCGCGCTATCTGAACGGCGCGCTCGCGGTCGACACGGAGCTCGGGCCGCGCCGCCTGCTCGGCACCCTGCTCGACGTCGAGCGCCGGCTGGGCCGCGTCCGCGAGGACGAGGAGCGCTGGGGGCCGCGGACGATCGACCTCGACCTGCTGCTCTACGGCGACCTCGCGCTGGACGAGCCGGGTCTCGCCGTGCCGCACCCGCGGCTGCACGAGCGCCGGTTCGCGCTCGAGCCGCTCGCCGAGCTGGCTCCGGATGCCGTCGTTCCCGGGCGGGGGACGGTCGCCGAGCTGCTCGGCGCCCTCGACGCTCCCCCCGGCCGAGACAGACCCCCGGGCGGACGCCGTACACTGACGACATGAGCCACCTGGACGAGCTGGACGAGTTCGAGGCGGAGCTGGAGCTCCAGCTGAAGCGCGAGTACACGGCGGTCTTCCCGCTCTTCCGCTACTGCGTGCTCACGCAGGACGCGACGTACCTCTGCAACAAGCTCGACCTCAAGGTCGTGCCGCAGGCGAGCTATCCGTTCTTCCACGCGCAGATGGAGGACGTCTGGGTGTGGGACAAGAACCGCCCCACGCGCATCATCCCGCGTGCCGAGGTCTACACCTCCGGGGACGTCACGGTCGAGGAGCTGCGCGGTGAGGGAGACGAGCCGCGCCTCACGGCCGAGGCGCTCGCCGAGCGACTCGGCGACATGCGCCGCGCGGACGAAGACGACGGGTTCTAGCTTGTTCGCAAGCAGGATCTCGCAGGAGCGAGATCCTGCGCTCGGATCCCCGCCTGCGGCGGGCACATCCCTGAAGGCGTCGCCTTCGGCGCCGCAACTGCCTCGTAGGCGGCGGAACCGGGGAGGCACCACTCGAGGATCCTGACTCGCTACGCTCGCGCCGTGCTGCTCGCAGTCGACGTCGGCAACACGCAGACCGTGCTCGGCCTCTACGAGGCCGGCGAGCTCGCCGAGGACTGGCGGGTCGCGACCGACAGCACGCGAACGGGCGACGAGCTCGCCGTGCTCCTCGGCGGGCTGCTCGACCCGGAGTCGGTCGACGGCATCTGCCTCTCGACGACGGTGCCGAGCCTCGTCCGCGAGTGGCAGCGTCTCGCGGAACGCTGGGCGGACGCGCCGCTCCTCAGCGTCGGCCCAGGCGTCAAGACCGGCATCCCGATCCGCTACGACGACCCGCGGGAGGTGGGGCCGGACCGGATCGTGAACGCGGTCGCCGCGCGGGCGCGGTACGGCGCGCCCGCGATCGTCGTCGATTTCGGGACCTCGACGAACTTCGACGTCGTCTCGCCGCAGGGGGAGTATGTCGGCGGTGTCCTCGCGCCGGGCATCGAGATCTCGATGGAGGCGCTGTTCGCGCGCGCCGCGCGGCTCGTGAACGTCGATTTCGCGGCGCCGCCCAGCGTGATCGGAAAGACGACGGTGGGCGGGCTGCAGAGCGGGCTCGTGTACGGCTTTGCAGGCCAGGTCGACGGGATCGTCGCTCGGATCCGGGGCGAGCTCGAGGCGCCGGACGCCCCCGTGATCGCGACGGGCGGCCTTGCCGAGCTGATCGCGCCGCACAGCGCGTCGATCGAGCGCGTCGACCCCTTCCTCACGCTCGAGGGTCTCCGGCTCGTGTGGGAGCTGAACACGTGATCCCCGACCCGGGCACGCTGGCCGTGTTCGCGCTCGCGTCGTTCGCGCTGGCCGTCGTGCCGGGCCCCGCCGTGCTGTACATCGTCGCGCAGAGCGTCCACGGCGGCCGCCGCGCGGGAGTGGTCTCGGCCTTCGGCGTCGCAAGCGGCGGGATCGTGCACGTGCTGGCGGCGGTGATCGGGTTGTCCGCCCTCGTCGCCGCCTCGGCGGAGGCGTTCACGGCGGTCAAGCTCCTCGGTGCGGCCTACCTCGTCTGGCTCGGGATCCGAACGCTGCTCTCGGCGGACGAGCGAATCGGCGGGCGACGACCCGAGCTGACGCTCGCGCGGACCTATCGCCGCGGGGTCGTCGTCAACGTGCTCAACCCAAAGACGGCGCTGTTCTTCCTCGCCTTCCTGCCGCAGTTCGTCGACCCGCACTCCTCGACGCGCGGTCAGCTTGCCGTGCTCGGGGCGATCTTCGTGGTGATCGCCCTGTCGAGCGACCTCGTCTGGGCGCTCGTCGCCGGGACGGCAGGAGCGGTGCTGCGCAAGAGCCAGACATTCCTCCGTGTCCAGCGCTACGTCTCGGGAACGATCTTCGTCGGCCTCGGCGCGCTTGCCGCCACCGCCGGCCGCTCGCACTGACGACGTGGGGGAACCGCATGGTTCCCCCACGAGCCCCTCCTTCCGCGCCGCGACGCCTTGGAGCGAACATGGCCTCCCGGCCGGCAGAGCCGGCCTCCGGCCTCGCTGGCGAGTTGCCCGGACAAACCGCTCCAGCCTCGGAAGTCTCCTATCCTCCGCCGTAGACCGAGATCGGCAGCTCGAGGGTCACCTCGTCGCCTGAGGGAATCTCGGCCTCGAGCCGCTCGATCAGCGCGCGCGCGCCGGGGGCGGCCGCGATCAGCCGGCGCTCGACCTCCTCCGTGGAGTCGAGCACGACGAGCTCCTGCTTGAACGGCCGCGGGAAGCGGCCGCGGCCGAGGTACCAGGCGTAGAACTTCTTGAGGAACCCGCTCGCGCGGCGATCGCCGAGCTCGCGGACGGTCTCCCGAACGAACAGCACGAGCTCGGCGACGACCTCCTCGCGCGACGGCTCGCGCCCGGAGCCGTCGACGATCTCCTCGAGCACCCACGGGTTTCCCTGGGCCGCGCGGCCGACCATCACCGCCGCGGCGCCGGTCGTCGCGAGGACGGCTTGCGCCTTCGCGCGCGAGACGATGTCCCCGGAGGCGACGACCGGGACGTCGACGAGCGACGCGAGCTCGGACGTCAGCGCATGGTCGGCAGTGCCCGTGTACATCTGCTGCGCGGAGCGCGGGTGCAGCGTCAGCGACGCTGCACCCGCCTCGACGAGCCGCGGCCCGACGACCAGGCAGTCGCGCGACCCGTCGCGAAGGCCGCGGCGCAGCTTCACGCTCACCGGGATGTCGACCGCCTCCGCGATCGCGGCGACGATCCGCGCGGCCCGGTCGGGATCGTCGAGCAGCGTCGCGCCGGCACCGGTCTTCGTCACCTTCCGCACGGGGCAGCCGAAGTTGAGGTCGACGAGGTCTGCGCCGGCGGCCTCGACCATGCGCGCAGCCTCCGCCATCGACCCGGGCTCCGACCCGAAGAGCTGGATCGCGAGCGGGTGCTCGTCGGTAGCCACGCGCAGGTAGCCGAGCGTCCGCTCGTTGCGATGCTCGATCCCCGCGCAGCTGACCATCTCCGAGCAGACGAGGCCGGCGCCGAAGCGACGCCCCTGTCGCCGAAAGGCCTGAACGCTGACGCCCGCCATCGGCGCGAGGACGAGCCTCGTCGGGATCTCGACGGGCCCGATCGACCAGGGCTGGCGAAGGTCGACCATTGCCGGGAATGGTAGTGCCCGCCCCGTTGCCGCTCGCCTCGCGGGTGGGGTTGCGGAACGGCGGCTCTCGTCGCTACCATGCGCGTCCGCGTGGCGCGCTCGGCGCCTCGTTCTCGTTTCAGGCTACTCGGAGGTCGCTCTCTGAAGGACGTGATCCTCACCCCCGAGGGGTATGACACCCTCAAGCAGGAGCTCGACGTCTTGCGCGGCGACCGCCGGCGCGAGATAGCCGAGCGGATCCGGACCGCGCGCGAGTTCGGGGACATCGCCGAGAACGCCGAGTACGACGACGCGAAGAACCAGCAGGCGATGCTCGAGCACAAGATCGCGCAGCTCGAGGAGCGGCTCGCGCACGCCCGTGTGATCGACACGTCCGAGGTCGACACGAGCGTTGTCTCCGTCGGATCGGTCGTACGGCTGCGAGACGTCGACGCGAAGGAGACGATCGAGTACCACATCGTCGGCTCCGCGGAGGCGAACCCCGCCGAGCAGAAGCTTTCGAACGAGTCGCCGGTCGGCAAGGCGATCATGGGCCGCAAGAAGGGCGAGACCGTGGAGGTCACGACACCGCGCGGCTCCGTCGTCAAGTTCAAGATCATGGAGATCAAGGCAGCCGCGTAGCGCTCGCCTCGATCTCGGTCTCGACCTCCAGGCAGGCAACCCGCTTCCGCGAAGACCCGACGGTGTCGCGGCACGGGGCGGACGCTCGATGATGCCAGTATGAAACTGTGAAGCGCACCACAATCTCGCTTCCCGACGCGCTCGCCGTCGCGGTGGCGCGCGAGGCCCGTCGCCGGCAGCAGTCGGTATCGGAGGTCGCGCGTGAGGCGCTGGCACGTCACCTCGGTCTCCTCGTCGACGGCCGACGCGACCTGCCCTTCGCGTCTCTCGGCGGAAGCGGCCAGCGGACGACCGGTCGCGACATGGAGGAGCTGCTTGCTAGCGAATGGGATGACCCGGCTCGCGATCGTTGACGCGAGCCCACTCTACGTGGCAGCCGATGTCGACGACGACGACCACGGGTCGTCGCTCGAGGTTCTCTCCAGCTCCGGCGCCGGTCGTGGCGGAGGCAACGACTCCCTGGGGCGTCGACTAGGCGCTGCGGCCGAAGCGACGTTCCTGCGCGGCCTCGGCACGCTCGACGTCGAGGCGCCCTCGCCCGACGACTACGGGCGGATGGCGGAGCTGGTCGAGCACTACGCGGACTTCCCGCTCGGCGGCACGGACGCTTCCGTCGTCGCGCTCGCGGAGCGGCTCGGCGCCGAGGTCATCGTGACGCTCGACCGTCGCCACTTCGCATCCGTCCGCCCCCGGCATCGCGAGGCGTTCGAGCTGCTGCCCTGAGTGATCGAGCAATCGGCGCAACCGGATGGCCTCCCAAGCGCTGGGACGACCTTGCAACAGTCTGTTGCAAGGAGGTTTCGCCCCGGGACGACGTACGATCCTTCGATGCCGGAGCAGCCCGCGCCGAAACGCTTCCCCGACCGGGACGAGATCGTCGCGGTGCGCGCCGAGGCGGAGCCGCTCGAGGCGGGGGCCGAGGCGGATTCGGCTTGCCGGATCGCCGGGCGGGCGATGGCCCGCCGAGGCATGGGGAAGCTCGTGTTCCTCGACGTCGTCGACCGCTCGGGCCGGATCCAGGCGATCTGCGACGTGGCGGCCACCGGTGAGCTCGACGTCCACGTCGGCGACGTGGTCGGCGTCGTCGGGCGGCCCGCGAAGTCGCGGCGCGGCGAGCCGTCGATCCTCGCGGAGAGCGTCGAGGTGCTCGCCCGCACGACGCAGCCGCTCCCGGACACGTTCCACGGCTTGACGGACGTCGAGCTGCGCTACCGCAAGCGCTATCTCGACCTGCTGATGAACGAGGAGACGCGACACGTCTTTCTCACCCGCGCGCGCGTGATCACGGCCGTCAGGCGGGCGCTCGACGAGGACGGGTTCGTCGAGGTCGAGACGCCGATCCTGCAGCCGCGCTACGGCGGCGCCTTCGCCCGTCCGTTCGTCACGCATCACAACGAGCTCGACGCCGACCTCTACCTGCGCATCGCGACCGAGCTGTACCTGAAGCGCCTGATCGTCGGCGGGCTCGAGCGGGTGTACGAGATCGGCAAGGACTTCCGCAACGAGGGGGTCTCGTTCAAGCACAACCCGGAGTTCACGATGCTCGAGTGGTACGAGGCGTACGCGGACTACGGCGACACCATGGCCCGGATCGAGCGGCCTCGTGGAGCGGGTCGCCCGCGAGGTGCTCGGGACGACGGCGGTGACGTTCCGTGGGCACGAGATCGACCTCGCGGGGCCGTGGGAGCGGGTCCGGTTCGTCGAGGCGCTCGAGCGCCACGAGCTCTGGACGCGCGACACGGCCGAGCTCAGGGGATGGCTGACGGAGCGGGGGGTCGACACGGACGCCGACAAGGACTGGACGCAGCTCGTCGACCACGCGTTCTCGCACTACGTCGAGCCGGGGTTGATCCAGCCGACGATCGTGCACGACTACCCGGTCGAGCTGTCGCCCTTCGCACGCCCGACCGACGACGACCCGACCCTGACGGAGCGGTTCGAGTACTTCGCGGGCGGGATGGAGCTCGGCAACGCCTTCACGGAGATCAACGAGGCGGCCATGCAGCAGGCCCGCTTCGACCAGCAGTCCGACCAGGTCGAGGGGGAGCGGGGCGACCCGGACTACGTCGAGGCCCTCTCCTACGGGATGCCGCCGACCGGGGGTCTCGGCTTCGGGATCGACCGCTTCGTGATGCTCCTCACCGGGAAGGAGTCGATCCGGGACGTCGTGCTGTTCCCGGCGCTCCGGCGCGCGCAGGGCACGGACTGAGTCCCGCAAGCGGGGTACCTCGGACGAGGGGTCGTCCACCTGCCTGCGCTGGGACGATACGAACAGCGTGGCGGCGCACCGAGCCGATACCGGCGTCCTTCCCCTGCCGGCCGCCGCCAACAGGACGACAGGTTTCGCCGAGGCGCACGCGAGCGCCGTCCTCCGCGCCATACTCGACGTGGTCGTGACGATCGACCACCGCGGGCGGGTGCTCGAGTTCAACCGGGCTGCGGAGCAGCTCTTCGGCTACCGGCGGGAGGACGTCCTCGGGCGGGAGCTCGCCGGGCTCATCGTCCCCGTCGCGAGCAGGGACGCCCATCGGCGCGGCCTCGCCCGCTGGGCCGACGGAGCGCCGGCGGACGGCCACCGGCTCGATGCTCGGCAGACGGATCGAGGTCACGGCGCGGAATGCCAGGGGCGAGGAGTTCCCCGTCGAGCTCGCGATCACGCGGCTCGAGCTGCCCGGGCCGCCGATCTTCACCGCCTCCATCCGCGACCTCGGCGACCGCAAGCGGAACGAGGATCGCGTGCGGGCGGCCGAGGAGCGCTTCCGGGCGCTCGTCGAGCAGCTTCCGCTCGTCGTGTACGTCGACGCGATCGACGACGAGAGCTCGAACATCTACTCGAGCCCGCAGGTCGAGGCCCTGCTCGGGTACTCGCTCGCCGAGTGGAAGCAGGACCGGGAGCTCTTCGTGCGGATCCTGCACCCGGAGGACCGGCGAGCGCGTGCTCGACGCGCACCGCCGCGCGCACGAGGGCGACGGCCTCTCGCTCGAGTACCGCCTGATCGCCCGCGACGGCCGCGTCGTCTGGGTCCACGACGAGGCCCGGACGATTCCCGGGCCGTCCGGCGCGCCAGTCGCGCTGCAGGGCTACCTGCTCGACATCACCGCGAGAGCAGGAGGCCGAGGAGCGCCTTCGCCACCAGGCGTACCACGATCACCTCACCGGCCTTCCGAACCGGGCGCTCTTCAAGCAGCGGGTCGAGGAGGCGATCGCGCGGTCCGGCCCGGAGGGGCCGGGCGTCGCGGTGCTGATCCTCGACATCGACGACTTCAAGACGGTGAACGACCGCTTCGGCCACATGGATGCGGACGCCGTGCTGCAGGACGTCGGCTCGAGGCTCCGCGTCGCTCTGCCGCCGACGGTGACGGTCGCGCGGATCGGCGGCGACGAGTTCGCCGCGCTCGTCGAGTCGGACGATCCCGCCGGGGACGCGGCGAAGGCCGCGCGGGCCGTCTGGCGAGGCGCTGCGCGCGCCGACGCAGATGGCCGGGGTCGAGATCTTCGTCACCGCGAGCATCGGCGTCGCCGATCGGCGACGACGTCGACCGGCTGTTCCGGCGGGCCGACCTGGCGATGTACCGCGCCAAGGCGAACGGCAAGGCGCAGTCCGTCGTCTACGACCGGTCGCTCGACGACGCCGTCGGCGAGCGGCTCTCCCTGCTCGGCGAGCTGCGCCGCGCCCGGGTCGAGGAGCGAGTTCGTGCTCCACTACCAGCCGGTCGTCGACCTCCAGACGGGCGCCGTCGTCGGGGCCGAGGCGCTCCTGCGGTGGCCGCACCCGACCCGCGGCATCGTCGCGCCGGGCGAGTTCGTCCCGATCGCGGAGGAGAGCGGGCTCATCGTCCCACTCGGCCGCTGGGTGCTCCAGGAGGCGTGCAACCAGCTCGCGCCTGGCGCGCGCCGAGCCGGCCGCACGGGACCTCCACGTCAGCGTCAACGTCTCCGCCCGTCAGCTCCAGGCGACGGCGTTCGTGGACGAGGTCGCGGGCGGCGCTCGCGAGCGCCGAGCTCGAGCCGCAGGCGCTCGTGCTCGAGATCACGGAGGCGGCCGTCGTCCACGACCCGGAGAGCGCGGCGCAGATGCTCGCCGCGCTCCGCTCGATGGGGGTCGGGCTCGTCCTCGACGACTTCGGCACCGGCTACTCGTCGCTCGCGATGCTGGACGCGCTGCCCTTCGACGGGATGAAGCTCGACCGGACGTCGGTGATGCGCATCGGCGACTCCGGCGGAGCCGTGCCGCTCGTCCAGGCGATCGTCGACCTCGGTCGCGCGCTCGGCCTCTCGCTCGTCGCCGAGGGGATCGAGAACGAGCACCAGCTCGCGGAGCTGCGGCGCCTCGGCGTGCGTGAGGGGCAGGGCTTCCGCTTCGCGCGGCCGCTGCCCGCGGCCGGCTTCGAGGAGCTGCTCCGCGACGGCGTCGTCCCGTCGCTGCGCGTGCGAGCGGGCCGGCGCGCCGCCGGCAGGTGCGCGAGCAGGTGCCGCGAGGGTGCGGCAACCGCGCACGGCGCTGCCGCACGGCCGACGGTCTAGCGCGCGCTACGAGGACGCGGCCGTCTTCCAGCCGCGCCCGACGCCGAGCGCGCCCTCGTGGTCGGCGCGAACCGTCGACGTCCTCCTCGGGATGCGCGTCGCGGTGCTCGCGGAACCACGCGACCGCGCGCGCGATCCCCTCGTCGAGGGGGACCTGGGGGTCGTAGCCGAGCAGCTCGCGCGCCTTCGAGAGATCGGCGACGTAGTGCGTCACCTCGCCGAGCAGCGAGGGGGCGAGCGTCATGTGCGGCTCGACGCCCGAGCTCGTCCGCGATCCGCTCCGCGCAGTGGACGAGCGTGTTGCCCTGGCCGTAGGCGAGGTTGATCGTCTGGTTGACGACGCGGCCCTCGGCGAGCGCCTCGATACCGCGCGCGATCCCGTCGACGCAGTCGTCGACGTACGTGAAGTCGAGCGTCTTGTCACGACCGCCGTAGATCGTGATCGGCTCGCCGCGGAGCATCGAGTGGATGAACAGCGGGATCACCCGCACCATCCGGTGCAGGTCGTTGTCGTAGCGGCCGTAGACGTTCGAGAACCGGAAGACGAGGTAGGGAAGCCCGTAGCAGCGCGCGTAGGAGTAGATGAACGCCTCGCCCGCGATCTTCGACGCGGAGTACGTGCTCTCCGTGTAGGCGAAGTCGGCGGCCTGCTCGTTGTAGCCCTCGAAGCGGTGCACGTCGCCGTAGACCTCGCGGCTCGACGAGAAGACGATCGGGATGTTCCCCTGCCGCGCGTACTCGAGGACGTTGAACGTCATCATCGCGTTCTCGAGCGCGCGGTGCGGCTCGCGGACGAGCTGGTGCACCTTCGCGTGCGCGGCGAGGTGCACGACGAGGTCGGCCTCCGGGTACTCGACGCCGTTGATCCCGCCCGGGTAGGGCGCGTAGTGGCCCGCGAGGTCCTGGAGCAGGTACGGGAACGCGTCGCGTCCACGTGTTGAGCCGCTTGTCGATCCCGAACACCTGGTGGCCGTCCCGCGAGCAGCCGGAGCGCGAGGTTCGTGCCGATCTGGCCCGAGGAGCCGGTGATGAGGACGCGCATCGCGCCGCAACGCTACCGGCCGGGTCGGCGCCCTCACAGGCGTCGGGTACGATCAGTGGTGCCTTTGACCTGGAGCCGGCGGCACCGCAGACTCCGGATCACGCGGAAAGGAGGGTCGAGGCAGCCGTGTTCGAGCGATTCACGGAACGGGCAAGGCAAGTGGTCGTCCTCGCGCAGGACGAGGCGCGAGCTCTCAAGCACAACTACATCGGCACGGAGCACATCCTGCTCGGCTTGCTGCGCGAGGAGGAGGGCCTCGCCGCGCGCGTGCTCGAGCAGCTCGACATCACCGTGGAAGAGGTGCGCGCCCAGGTCGCCCGGATCGTCGGCCAGGGCGACGAGGTCACGACCGGCCAGATCCCGTTCACGCCGCGCGCGAAGAAGGTGCTCGAGCTCGCGCTGCGCGAGGCGCTCTCGCTCGGCCACAACTACATCGGCACCGAGCACATCCTGCTCGGCCTCGTGCGCGAGAACGAGGGGGTCGCCGCGCGCATCCTGCTCGACTTCGACGCGGACGCCGAGAAGATCCGCAACGAGATCATCCGCATGCTCTCCGGCCCCGGTCGCCGCCAGTCCGGCCAGTCCGGCGGCGCGGCGCAGGGCGAGAAGGCGAAGAACTCGAAGCTCCTCGACCAGTTCGGCCGCAACCTGACGAAGCAGGCGACCGAGGGCAAGCTCGACCCCGTCGTCGGCCGCCAGACCGAGATCGAGCGCGTGATGCAGATCCTCTCGCGCCGCCAGAAGAACAACCCGGTGCTGATCGGCGAGCCGGGCGTCGGCAAGACCGCCGTCGTCGAGGGCCTCGCCGCGCGGATCGCCGCGAACCAGGTGCCGGAGCTCCTGAAGAACAAGCAGATCTACACGCTCGACCTCGCCGCGCTGGTCGCGGGCTCGAAGTACCGCGGCGAGTTCGAGGAGCGCCTGAAGAAGGTGATGAAGGAGATCACCCAGCGCGGCGACATCATCCTGTTCATCGACGAGCTCCACAACCTCGTCGGCGCGGGTGCCGCCGAGGGCGCGATCGACGCGGCCTCGATCCTCAAGCCGGCTCTGGCGCGCGGCGAGCTGCAGACGATCGGCGCGACGACGCTCGACGAGTACCGCAAGTACCTCGAGCGCGACGCGGCGCTCGAGCGGCGCTTCCAGCAGGTGCGCGTCGAGGAGCCGACGATCGACGAGACCGTGCAGATCCTGCGCGGCCTGCGCGACCGCTACGAGGCGCACCACCGCGTGAAGATCACCGACGAGGCGCTGCGCGCGTCGGCGTCGCTCGCCGACCGCTACATCCAGGACCGCCACCTTCCCGACAAGGCGATCGACCTGATCGACGAGGCCGGCTCGCGCGTCCGCATCCGGACGATGTCGGCGCCGCCGCGCTACCGCGAGCTCGAGGAGGAGATCGAGACCGTCCGCGCCGACAAGGAAGCGGCGATCGAGGCGCAGGAGTTCGAGAAGGCCGCGTCGCTGCGCGACAAGGAGCGAAAGCTCTCGCAGAAGAAGAAGGAGCTCGAGGAGCGCTGGCGCAACGAGGCCGACGAGGAGCAGCCGGAGATCGGCGAGGACGAGATCGCCGACATCGTCTCGATGTGGACGGGGATCCCGGTCTTCAAGCTCACCGAGGCGGAGTCGCAGAAGCTCGTCCGCATGGAGGAGGAGCTCCACAAGCGGGTCATCGGCCAGGAGGCCGCGATCGTCGCCGTCTCGAAGGCGATCCGCCGCGCGCGCGCGGGGATCAAGGACCCGAAGCGGCCGACCGGCTCGTTCATCTTCCTCGGCCCCTCGGGCGTCGGGAAGACCGAGCTCGCGCGGACGCTCGCCGAGTTCCTCTTCGGCGACGAGGACGCGATGATCCAGGTCGACATGTCGGAGTACATGGAGAAGCACTCCGTGTCCCGGCTCGTCGGCTCGCCCCCGGGCTACGTCGGCTACGACGAGGGCGGCCAGCTGACCGAGGCCGTGCGGCGCAAGCCGTACTCGGTGCTGCTCCTCGACGAGATCGAGAAGGCGCACCCGGACGTGTTCAACATCCTCCTGCAGATCCTGGAGGACGGGAAGCTGACCGACGCCCAGGGGCGCAAGGTCGACTTCCGGAACACGATCGTGATCATGACGTCGAACATCGGCGCCGCGCAGATCTCGAAGAACCAGTCGCTCGGCTTCGCGATCGGCGACGAGCAGGGCCTCTCGTACGACGACATGAAGTCGCGCGTGATGGGCGAGCTGAAGAAGGTCTTCCGGCCCGAGCTGCTGAACCGGATCGACGAGATCATCGTCTTCCACAAGCTCGAGAAGAGCGAGATCCTCCAGATCGTCGACCTGATGATGAAGCGGCTCCGCGACCAGATGTCGGTGCACGGCGCGACGGTCGAGCTGACTCAGGAGGCGAAGGAGCTGCTCGTCGAGGAGGGCTACGACCCGGCGATGGGCGCTCGGCCGCTGCGCCGCGCGATCCAGCGCCTGATCGAGGACCCGCTCGCCGACTTCGTCCTCGGCCGCGAGCTCGACGGACGGCTCGACGATCGTCGTCGACCGTCGCGAGGACCCGGGCCCGGACGATCCCAAGGTCGAGATGCGCGTGATCGAGGGCGAGCGTGCAGCCCGAGCCGGTCACGGTGCCGCCGGAGGCGCCCGACTCCGAGGACGACGCGCCGGAGTAATGCCGAGGTGTCCGACTCGAAGTCGGACACCGGCCGGCCCGCCTCGCGCGGTGTCCGACTTCAGTCGGACCCTTCGAAGTACGGTGAACCGACCGCCGCCAGGGTGCGGTCGTCGTACCGTCCAGCCCATGGCCACCGCTCCCGCACCACGCGCGCGCTACCGCGACGCGCTCCCTCAGCTCGACCCGCGTCCCGTTCCTGACGGACGGGGGCATCGAGACGACGCTCATCTTCCACGAGGGCCACGACCTCCCGCACTTCGCGGCCTACGACCTGCTCACCCGCGACGGCGGAGAGGACGCGCTGCGGCGCTACTTCGAGCCGTACGTCCGGATCGCGCTCGATCGCGGGGTCGGGATCGTGCTCGAGACGCCGACCTGGCGCGCGAACCCGCGACTGGGCGGAGCGTCTCGGGCACTCGCCGGATCAGCTGGCCGACCTCAACCGCCGCGCCGTCGCGCTGCTCGCGGAGATCCGTGACGAGCACGAGACGGACGCGACGCCGATCGTCGTCTCCGGCTGCGTCGGCCCGCGCGGCGACGGCTACGTCGTCGACGAGCCGATGACCGCCGACGAGGCGACCGCCTATCACGCGACGCAGGTCGGGACGTTCGCCGGCGACGGCCGCCGACCTCGTCACCGCGCATCACCATGACGTACGTCGACGAGGCGATCGGGATCGTGCCGCGCCGCGAAGGACGCCGGGCTGCCGGTGGTGATCTCGTTCACGGTCGAGACGGACGGGCGGCTGCCGAGCGGCCAGGCGCTCGGCGAGGCGATCGAGGAGGTCGATGCGCGCACCGACGGTGCCGCGGCGTACTTCATGGTCAACTGCGCGCACCCGTCTCACTTCCACGACGTCCTCGAGCCGGGCGCGGCCTGGACCGGCCGCATGCGCGGGGTCCGGGCGAACGCGTCGCGGCCGAGCCACGCCGAGCTCGACGAGGCCGAGGAGCTCGACACGGGAACCCCGAAGAGCTCGCCAGCGAGTACGTCGCGCTCCGTGAGCGGCTGCCCGGCCCTCACGGTGCTGGGCGGCTGCTGTGGCACGGACCACCGCCACGTCGAAGCGATGAGCCGGGCTTCGGCTGCGGGTACGCTCGGTCTCCGGCCGCGCCGACGCTGCTAGGCTTGCGGCGTGGAGATCCGGCACGCCGAGCCCGCGGACTACGGTCGCGTCATCGGCCGCGTCAACGCGTGGTGGGGCGGGCGGGAGATGGCGCCGATGCTGCCGCGGCTCTTCTTCGTCCACTTCGAGGGCACGAGCTACGTCGTCGACGACGACGAGGGCCAGCTCGCCGCGTTCCTGATCGGGTTCCTCTCCCAGACCGACCCCGACGAGGCCTACGTCCACTTCGTCGGGCGTCGCGCCGGAGCACCGCGGCGAGGGCCTCGGGCGGCGCCTGTACGAGCGGTTCTTCGAGGACGCCCGCGCTCAGGGGCGCACGCGCGTGCGCTGCGTCACGTCGCCGGCGAACGAGGGATCGGTCGCGTTCCACGAGGCGCTCGGCTTCGAGGCCGAGCGTGTCGCGCACGACTACGACGGCCCCGGCGAGGACCGCGTGCTGTTCGTGAAGACCCTCGCGTAGCGCCGTCCGGTGCCGGTCAGCCGGGACGCGTCGCGGCGGGGCTCTGCAGCTCGATCAGGGCGTCCGACGCATCGTGGTCGACCTGAAGGGTCGTATGCGTGATGTCGAACTCGCGACGCCAGCCGGCGCTCGATCTCGCGCCGCAGGCCGTGGCAGTCCTCGCCCCGGCCGACCAGGACGTGGGCCGCGAGCGCGTCGAACCCGGAGGTGATCCGCCAGACGTGTAGGTCATGGACGCTCGTCACGCCGGGGACGGAGACGATCGCTCGCGCAACGGCGTCCGCGTCGATGTCCGGTGGCGTCTCCTCCATCAGGATCGCGGTCGAGTCGCGAAGCACGCCCCACGCGCTCGCGACGATCAGGAATGCGATCCCGATCGACACGATCGGGTCGACGACCGTCCAGCCGGTCAGCAGGATGATCACCGCCGCGACCAGCACGCCTCCGGAGCCGAGCAGGTCGGCGACGACGTGGCGCAGCGCCGCTTCGATGTTCAGGCTCTCCCGTTCCGACCGCACGAGGATCACGGCCGAGATCCCGTTGACGGCTAGGCCGCAGAGCGCGACTGCGAGCATCCAGCCGCCGAGGATCTCGGGCGGGTCGCGGAATCGGTGAACTGCCTCCCACACGATCCAGCCGCTCACGAGCACGAGCGTCAGGCCGTTGACGAACGCCGCGAGGATCTCGGCCCGCTGGAAGCCGAAGCTCCGGCGGGGCGTCGACGGGCGCGCGGCGAGGGTCAGCGCGACGAGGGCGAGAGCGATCGCGAACGTGTCCGACAGCATGTGCCCGGCGTCCGCGAGCACGGCGAGGCTCCCCGTGAGAAAGCCGGCGACGACCTCGACGACGGTGAAGCCGACCGTGAGCGCGAGCACGATCCCGAGCGCGCGCCGTGAGGCGCCGCGATGATCCTGCGCGAGGCCGTGCGCGCCGTGCGCGTGAACGTGATCGGCGGCGCGTGAGCTCACAGGTGGAGGATAGGCACGCTGTCCGGCGTCGACACAGCGCCGCACGGGCGCCGGGATGTTGTCAGAACTGACAGGTTGCCGTCCGACCCGTCGCCTACGATGAGCGCATGGCGAAGGTCGTCGTTCAGTTCAGCTGTGGCGAGTGCGGCGCGACCACCGGGCGGTGGCTCGGGAAGTGCCCGGGCTGCGGGGCGTTCGGGACGCTGGTGGAGGAGCTCCACGGCCGCGACGGCGAGCCCGCGGCCGGCTCAGCACGCGTGCCGGAGCGCCTCGGAGACGTTCGCCTCGAGGAGGCGGCGAGGCTCAGCACGGGTGTGCCGGAGCTCGACCGCGTGCTCGGAGGGGGCCTCGTGCCCGCGTCGCTCGTCCTGCTCGGCGGCGAGCCGGGGGTGGGCAAGTCCACGCTGCTCCTCACGGCGCTCGGCGCGGTCGCGAGGAGCGGACGGCGCGCGCTTCTCGTCACCGGCGAGGAATCGGTCGCGCAGGTGCGCCTCCGGGCGGAGCGCCTCGGCGGCGCCGACGACGTGTCGATCCTGGCCGAGACGGAGCTCGATGCCGTCTGCGCGACGCTCGAGAAGGAGACGCCGGACGTCTGCGTGATCGACTCCGTGCAGACGCTGTACGCGGGCGAGCTCGCGTCTGCGCCCGGGTCGGTGGCGCAGGTGCGGGAGGCGGCTGCGCGCCTCCTCCGCGTGGCGAAGCGGAGTGGGGTCGCCACCGTGCTCGTCGGGCACGTGACGAAGGACGGCGCGGTGGCAGGCCCTCGCGTCCTCGAGCACCTGGTCGACTGCGTGCTCCAGTTCGAGGGCGACCGCTACCACGCGCACCGCATCCTGCGGGCGGCCAAGAACCGGTTCGGCTCGACGAACGAGCTCGGGGTCTTCGAGATGACCTCCGCCGGACTGGTCGGCGTCCCCGATCCTTCGGCGTTGTTCGGACGCACCCGGGCCGGCGAGATAGGGGCCGGGGTCGCGGTGGCGCTCGAGGGCACGCGGCCGATCCTCCTCGAGGTGCAGGCGCTCGTCTCCCGCACCGACCTCGCGATGCCTCGGCGCGTCGGGACAGGCGTCGATCCCAAGCGGCTCGCGATGATCGTAGCGGTGCTCGGGCGCCATGCGGGCGTGCCGCTCGGGGCGGCGGACGTGTTCGTCAACGTCGCCGGCGGCGTCCGGATCGACGAGCCGGGCGCGGATCTCGCCGTCGCGCTCGCGATCGCGTCGGCCGCGCGCGCCACGCCGCTGCGCGAGGGGCTCGCGGCGTTCGGCGAGCTGGGCCTGACGGGTCGCCTGCGTGAGGCGGCTCAGGCCGAGCGACGGCTCGAGGAGTGCGCAAAGCTCGGGATCGCGGCCGTCGTCGCCCCGGAGGGGACGAGCGGGAGCGCGCGCCCCGGCCCCCGCATCGTCGCCGTCGAGACGCTCAGACAGGCACTTCAGGCCGCGCTCGAGCCCGCTCGGGCGGGCCCGGAGGAGTGCTGACGATCGGCGGGTCGCTCGAGCGCTTCCCAGAGCGCATCCAGGCCGATTTCGAGCCGCTCCTTCGGGTAGAATGGCTGCATACGCCGGCCGCCCCAGAGCCGGCGCTTTTCGTGAGTCAGGCGCACATCAAGACCGGACGACGGGAGGGCTCGAGGCGTGTTCGATGTCGGCGACAAGGTCGTGTATCCCCACCACGGTGCGGGGACGGTCGAGAAGAAGGAGGTCAAGCTCGTCCTCGGTGAGGAGCGCGAGTACCTGACCATCCGGATCCTCCACAACGAGATGACGGTCAACGTGCCCGTCGACAACTGCGAGAAGGTCGGGCTCCGCGGCGTGATCGACCTCGAGATGGTGGAAGTCGTCCAGAAGGTGCTGCTCGGCGGCTCGACCGAGATGCCGAAGAACTGGAACCGTCGCTTCAAGCACAACCGCGACAAGATGAAGACCGGGGACATCCTGGAGCTCGCCGAGGTCGTCCGGAATCTCGCCCTACGTGACCACGAGAAGGGCCTCTCCACCGGCGAGAAGCAGATGTACGTGAAGGCGAAGAAGATCCTTGCGTCCGAGCTCATGTACGCGAAGGACCTGTCCGAGGACGACGCGCACGCCTGGCTCGAGGACGTGCTCGCGAATCCCGCCAAGACCAGGCGCGCGAAGGCGAAGCCCAAGACGGCTGCGACCGCCACGGCGTGAGGTCGATGCGCTTTCGCTTCGCGAAAGCGCCAGAAGACCGGGGTGGGCAGCGCTTCTAGTCGTTCCGGCGAAGCCGGAACGACCTGGGCGATCCTGGTCGCGGCCGGCGCGGGTGAGCGGCTCGGCTTGGATCGCCCGAAGGCGTTCGCCCGACTCGCGGGCCGCCCGCTTCTCGCCGAGAGCATCGCACGGCTCGACGCGTCCGACTGGATCGACGCGATCGTCGTCGCCGCCCCGCCCGGATGGGAGGAACCGTCGATCCTCCTCGCCGAGGAGCTCGTCGCCTCGAAGGTCGCCGCGGTCGTGACGGGCGGTCCGACCCGGGCGGAGTCGGTGCGCCTCGCTCTCGACGAGGTGCCGGACGACGCGCTCGTCGTGCTCGTCCACGACGCCGCGCGACCGCTCGTCGACGACGCCGTCGTCGAACGGCTGCTCGGGCGGCTCGCGGAAGGGGTGGACGGCGTCGTTCCGGGCGTGGCGATCGGAGACACGGTGAAGCGCGTCGACCGCGGGCTCGTCGCCGAGACGATAGAGCGCGAGGCGCTCGTGGCGGTCCAGACCCCGCAGGTGTTCGTCGCCGACCGCCTGCGCGCCGCGTACGACGGCGACCTCAGCGGTGCGACCGATTGCGCGTCCCTCGTCGAACGGGCGGGTGGGCGCATCGCGGTCGTCGCAGGCGACCCGCGGCTCGTCAAGGTGACGACGGCGGACGACCTCGAGCTGGTGGCGCGGCTCCTCGACGCAGACCGGCGATGACCGTGCGCGCGGTCTTCTTCGACGTCGGGGAGACCCTCGTCGACGAGGAGCGTTACTGGCGGGCCGTGGCCGACGCAGCCGGGCTCGGCCCGCACGTGGTGTGGGCGGCGCTCGGCGTGACGATCGCGCGCGGCGAGGAGCACTGGGAGCTCTGGCGCCATCTCGGCGTCGAGCGGCCGGGCGAGGCGTGGGAGTCGGTCGTCTACTCGGCCGACGACCTGTACCCCGACGCGTTCGCCTGCCTCGAGCGCGTGCGGGCTGCCGGCGTGTTCGTCGGCGTCGCGGGGAACCAGAACGCCGCGCTCGAGGCCTGGGCGCGGGCGTCGGAGCTCCCCGTCGACGTGGTGACAGGCTCGGCCAGTCTCGGCGTGCGCAAGCCGGAGCGAGCGTTCTTCGACGGGCTCGTCGGCATCGCCGGCGTGCCCGCGGCGGAGGTCGCGTACGTTGGCGACCGGGCCGACAACGACGTCCTCCCGGCGCTCCGCGCCGGGATGGTCGCCGTCCACCTCCGCCGGGGTCCCTGGGGGAGACTGCAGTCGACCCCCGCCGATGCGATCGCGATCGAGTCGCTCGCAGAGCTCCCCGGCGCGTTAGCGTCCGTCACGTGACGGCAGTCGACCTTCGCATCGGCCTCGGCGTCGACGCTCACGCGTTCGGCGACGGCGTGCCCCTCGTCCTCGGCGGTGTGACGATCGACCATCCCCGTGGCCTCGTCGGTCACTCCGACGGCGACGTGGTCGCGCATGCGCTGACCGACGCGCTGCTGGGCGCCGCGGGGCTCGCGGACATCGGCCTGCTCTTTCCGTCCGACGACGAGCGCTATCGCGGCGCGGACTCGCTCGCGCTCCTCGCCGACGCCTATGGGCAGGTGCGCGCGGCGGGCTTCGCTCTCGTCAACGCCGACTGCGTCGTGATCGGGCAGGAGCCGCGCGTCGCGCCCCACCGCGACGAGATGCGCCGCCGGCTCGCGGCCGCGCTGGGCGTAGAGTCCGGTCTGGTCAACGTGCGCGCCACGACGACCGACCGTCTCGGGTTCACCGGCCGTGGCGAGGGGCTGGCTTCCAACGCGGTCGCGCTACTTCGCATCGAGCCCGGACGGGGGCTACCCGGCGACCGGCCGACGCGCTAAGGTCAGGGGAGACAGTCCCTTCGAGATGGAAGGGTGCACCTTGGAGCAGAGTCCACCGGACTAGTTGAGGGACGCGCCTCTCGCATCGTGCGAGACGCGCGTCGGCCGCGACGTCCCGTCCGCGGCCGCGACTCCACCTGAGCCGACCGGCGACACGGCGCACTGCGCGTGTCCCGGAAGCCTCATCGCAGCCCCGGGTGCGCCGACGGGCAGACACGACGCACCCGGGGCCTGCGTACATCTGGAGGCCAACGTCCTCAGGACGCGGCGGGCAACGTGAACGAGACGCGCGCGCCGCCCTCCGGCCGGTCCTCGGCCCAGATGCGGCCACCGTGCGCCTCGACGATGCCGCGGGCGATCGCGAGTCCCAGCCCCGCGCCGCGTGCGGAGCGAGCCGGGTCGCCGCGCCAGAAGCGGTCGAACATCCGGGCCCGCGCCTCCTCGCCGAGCCCCACGCCCGTGTCTTCGACGCTGACCTTCACCCCCTGCTCGACCTGCTCGACGCGGATCGCGACGGTGCCGTCGGACGGCGTGTGGCGCAGGGCGTTCGTGAGCAGGTTGAAGAGCACGCGCTCGACCTTCTCGGGCTCGAAGCGCGCGCTCATGTCGCCTGGAATCGTGGCAGCGAGGTCGACGCCTCGCCGGCGAGCGTCCGCCTCCACTCCGCGAAGGCAGGACTCGACGACCGGCTCGAGCAGCGCCTCGCGGAGCTCGAGCGTCAGCGCGCCGGCGTCGATCCGCGCGAGCTCGAAGAGATCGTCCACGAGCGTCGAGAGGAGGCTCACCTGCTCCCGGAGGACGGGTACGGTCGCGTCGCTCGTCACGAGCCCGTCCTCGAGGGCCTCGAGCATCGCCTGCATGTTGGCGAGCGGGGTGCGAAGATCGTGGCTCGCCCAGGCGACGAGCTCGCGGCGCGCGTCGAAGAGCTGCTCGAGGCTCGCCGCCATGTCGTTGAACGAGGAGGCGAGGTCGGCGACCTCGGACGGCCCCGACTCGGGCGCGCGCACGGTGAGGTCCCCGCCCGCCAGTCGCATCGAGGCGTCGCGGACGCGTTCCACCGAGTGGACGATCGAGCGCGCGAGCACGAGGCCGGCGACGACCGCGACGGTGGCCGATGCCGCGGAGACCGCGAGGATCTTCACGTCGTCGCCCATGTGGAAGGCGACCCAGCCGGAGAGCAGCACCGCAATGAGCGGCAGGCAGACAGAGAGCGCCGCCAGGCCCGCGAGCTGCAGGCGGAGGCTCGGCAGGAGCCGCAGGAGGCCCACCGCGAGCATCCCCACCGCGAGCGTGAGGACGGCGACGGCGGCCGCCGTGCCGATCATCGCGGCCAGGGGCATCACGGCACCACGCGGTACCCCACGCCCCATACCGTCTGCAGGTGCTGCGGCTCGGACGGATCGTCCTCGATCTTCTCGCGGATCCGGCGCACGTGCACGGTGACGGTGCCCGTGTCGAGGGCCGCCTCGTAGCCCCACACGCGGCTCATCAGCTGGTCGCGTCCGAACACCCGCCGCGGGTGGCTCGCGAGAAACCAGAGGAGGTCGAACTCCTTCGCCGTGAGGCGCACCTCGGCGCCGCCCTTCCGCACCTCGCGGGTCTGTGCGTCGAGCTCGACGTCGCCGAACGAGAGGCGTTCCGTGGCGAGCGGGCCGGAGCGGCTCCGCCGCAGCACCGTGCGCACGCGCGCCGCGAGCTCGCGCGGCGAAAAGGGCTTCGTGACGTAGTCGTCTGCTCCGAGCTCCAGCCCGACGATCCTGTCGGCTTCCTCGCCGCGGGCCGTCAGCATGATCACGGGCAGCGTGGATCGTGCGCGGATCCAGCGACACAGCTCGAGCCCGTCCGTGCCCGGGAGCATGACGTCCAGGACGACGAGATCGGGCGCCTCTCGCTCCACGAGCCGTCGCGCGTCGTCCCCGTCTCCCGCCTCGAGCGTTGCGTACCCCTCCCGCTCGAGGTAGCGGACGACGACGTCGCGCACGATCGGCTCGTCGTCGACGACCAGCACGGTTGCCATCGGCTCGATGGTGCCTCGATCGTCCTTACGCGCGGGTGAACTCATCGACCCTCCAGACGGTGGCGCCGCACGAGAGGCTAACGTGAGGACGTGGAGTTGCCCATCACCGGCGGCTGCGGCTGCGGTGCGGTTCGCTTCGAGGTCGACGCCCCGTTCCTCTCCGCCGGCTACTGCCACTGCACACGCTGCCAGCGGCGAAGCGGCACCGCTGCATCCGCCAACGCGCGTGCCGCACCCGGCTCCGTTCGCGTCCTGCAGGGCGAGGACGAGCTGCGCGTGTGGCTTCCCGAGGGCGGGAGGGAGAAGATCTTCTGCGTGCGGTGCGGCTCGGCGCTCTTCAGCCGCGATCCCGGTGCGGACGACTACACAGGGGTTCGCCTCGGCGCTGTCGACAGGGACCCCGGCGTCCGTCCCGAGTCGCGCGCCTTCGTCGCCTACGCGGCGAGCTGGGAGGAGATCCCGGACGACGGCCTGCCGCGCTATCCGGAGGCGCGGCCGGGGTACGCCGAAGGTCGCTGACTCGGTCAGGACGGAAGGCGCACGCTCTCGCCCTCGACGACGACGAGGCCGTCGCGCGCGAGCGAGTCGACCACCGCCGCCTCCAGCCGGTGTGACGGCTGCGGTGCGGCGGCCACCGTCCGGAGGACGTCCGCACGGCGCTGACGGAACGAGCCCTCGAACCGCGACTGCCTCCGCGTGGGCTCGTCCCGCGAGCCCCGT
Organism: uncultured Actinomycetes bacterium; assembly: GCA_963845965.1. Classification (GTDB taxonomy): domain Bacteria; phylum Actinomycetota; class Thermoleophilia; order Gaiellales; family Gaiellaceae; genus Gaiella. The sequence goes on from CAWJUF010000008.1 coordinate 96,363, forward strand.
GAGGGGCACACGTGTGCGAGCGGGCACACGTCGCAGCGCGGGATTCGTGCGAGGCAGATCGTCGCGCCGAGGTCCATCACGGCCTGCGCGGCGGCTCCCGTGAAGGCGTGGCCCGACCGCCGCTCGACTCGCTCGACGTTGACGTCGCGCGGGAGGACGTCTTCGCCGAAGGCGAAGTTCCCGAGCGCCGCGGCCGTGTACGGGCCCACACCGGGCAGCGCGGTGAGATCCGCGGGCCACCCTCCCGTCGCCACGTGGTTCGCCGCACGATGGAGCGAGAGCGCCCTCCGGTTGTAGCCGAGCCCTTGCCACTCGACGATGACCTCTGCCGGCGATGCCGCCGCGAGCGCCTCCACCGTCGGCCAGCGCCGGAGCCAACGCTCGTACCTGGGAACGACGCGTTCGACCTGCGTCTGCTGGAGCATCACCTCGCTGACGAGGATCGCGTACGGATCCCGTGTCCGGCGCCAGGGAAGGTCGCGCGCGGCGCGCGCGTACCAGGCCAGGAGCACGTCCTCCACGTCGACAGCGTAGGTGAGGTCGCGGGCGTTCGAGGTCGGGCGGCTGCCCGCTTGGGGGTCGGCCCGGGTGCTCCGGCGTGGGTAGGGTCGGCTCGTGCTCCTCTACAACTCGCCGATCTCGGGCAACTGCTACAAGGTGCGGCTGCTGCTGGCGCACCTCGGCATCCCGTACGAGCGGCGCGAGCTCGACGTCGTCGATCGCTCGAACCGGGGCGAGGTGCTCGGAGACCTCAACCCGGATCTCCGTGTGCCGACGCTCGTCCTCGACGACGGCCGGCCGATCGCCGAGTCCGGCGCGATCCTCTGGTACTTCGGCGAGGGGACGCGCTTCGTGCCCGGGGACCGCTACGACCGGGCGAAGGTGCTGCAGTGGATGTTCTTCGAGCAATACACGCACGAGCCCGCGATCGCGGTCGTCCGGTTCCTCGTGGCGTACTCGGGCGAGACCGATCGCTACGCGTCCCTGATCGAGCGGAAGACGGCGGACGGATACCGGGCGCTCGGCGCGCTCGAACGGCACCTGGGAGTCGCGGATGGCTTCGTGGTCGGCACCACGGTGAGCCTCGCCGACATCGCCCTCTACGCCTACACCCACGTCGCCGGCGAAGGCGGCTTCGACCTCGGCGGCTACCCGACGATCCGGGCATGGCTCGACCGCGTCGCCGCGGAGCCGGGTCACGTGCCGATCGACGCGTGAGCGAGCGCTAGATTCGCACCCATGCCCGTACGCGTCCGCTTCGCGCCCAGCCCGACGGGCTCGTTGCACCTGGGGAACGCACTCACCGCGGTGGCGAACAGGCGGTTCGCGGACGAGCGCGACGGCACCCTGGTCCTGAGGATCGACGACACCGACGCGACGCGTGTCGTCGTGCGGGGCGAGGACGCGATCGTGGCCGACCTCGGCTGGCTCGGGATCGCCTGGAATGAGGGACCGGTGCGCCAGAGCGAGCGCGCGGCGGTCTACGCGCGCGCGGCGGCGACAGCGGAGCGGGAGGGAGGGGCGGTGCGCGACGCGGACGGCTCGCTCCGGCTCGACGGCGTCACGCTCGCTGCGACCTGACGGGAGCGCGACGTACCAGCTCGCCACCGTGGCCGACGACCTCGAGCTCGGGATCACGCATGTGATCCGTGGCTCGGACCACCGTCCCAACGAGGCGGTGCAGCGCCGCGTCGCTCGCGCGATCGGCGGAGAGCTGCCCGAGGTGATCCATCACGGTCTCCTCCTCGGCGAGGACGGAAAGAAGCTCTCGAAGCGCCACGGCCACGCGTCGGTCGCCGACTTCCGCGACGACGGGATTCCCGCGGCGGCGCTGCGGGCGTATCTCGACGAGCTCGGCCTGCCGGCGCACGACGTCCACCTCGACCGGGCGCGGATCGGCCGGCTCGCGATCGAGGCGATCGCCGCGATGAGTGACGAGGAGCTCGCGGCCGCCGCGGGCGCGCCGCCGAGCGCCGCGCGCGCGCTTCGCGGTGCGCGAACACTCGTAGAGGCGCGCGAGATCGCCCGACAGCTGGAAGCGCCGAGCCCAGTCGCGCTTCCGCCGGAGGCGGAGCCGACGCTCGAGCGGTTCTCCGAGCTCCGCGCCGGAGCGGACGAGATGCTCGACGAGACGGAGGCCCGAGCGATCGTGCGTGAGCTGAAGGCCGTGGGCGGCGATCTACGAGTGCTGCGCCTCGCGCTCACCGGGGAGTCTCGCGGCCCGGAGCTCTGGACGGTCGTCGCTGCGCTTCCGTCGGCAGAGACGCTGGCCCGCGTCCGGCGGGCACGGGCGGGGCGCTGAGGCCGGACCCCGCGCCGCGGCCGTCTACGATCGGCGGATGCGGCTCCAGGACACGCTGACCGGGGCGCTCGTCGAGCTCCCGCCACCGCCCGAGCCGATCGGGATCTATGTGTGCGGCCCGACCGTCTATCAGCGCGCCCACATCGGCAACGCGAGGCCGTTCGTGGTCTTCACGTGGCTTGCGCGGTGGCTGCGCGAGCAGGGCCACGCGGTGCGGCTCGTGCACAACATCACCGACGTCAACGACAAGATCTACGAGGCGGCGCCCGGCGAGAGCGCGGCACGTGCTCGGGAGGCAACCGCCTGGTACCTCGAGGACACTGCGGGCTTCGGGCTCGGGATGCCGGATGCGCAGCCGCTTGCCACGGAGACGATGCCCGAGATCGTTGCGTTGATCGAGGAGCTGCTTGCGAGCGGCTCTGCCTACACCGCGGGCGGGGACGTGTATTTCCGCGTTGGCCGGTTCGAGAGCTACGGCGCCCTTTCGGGGCAGCGACCCGACCAGGTCGAAGAGCAGGAGCCGAACCCGGCGAAGGAGGACCCACGAGACTTCGCGCTCTGGAAGGCGACGAAGGAGGGCGAGGACACGTCGTGGGACGCACCCTGGGGCATCGGTCGGCCGGGCTGGCACATCGAGTGCTCGGCGATGGCCGCGAAGGAGCTCGGGCGCGATTTCTGGATCCACGGCGGCGGGCTCGACCTCGTCTTCCCGCACCACGAGAACGAGCGCGCGCAGTCGCTCTCCGTTGGGCATCCGTTCGCCCGCATCTGGATGCACAACGGGATGCTGCGCTTCACGGGCGAGAAGATGTCGAAGTCGACCGGCAACGTCGAGACGATCGGCGACGTGCTCGACGAGTGGGGACGGGAAACGGCGCTCGTGTTCTTCCTGACCGCGCACTGGCGCAAGCCGATCGACTTCTCCGAGGAGACGATGACCGCGGCGCGGGCGCAGGCGGAGACGCTCCGAAATGCGCTGCGTGGCGAGACGCGGCGAGGCGCCGGGGACTGGGGCTCGTTCGTACGGGCGCTCGAGGACGACTTCAACACCCCTGTCGCACTTGCGATCCTGCACGACTGGGCCCGGCTCGGCGCGCTCGACGAGCTCCGCCGCGGCCTTGGCGTCTTCGGCCTCGCGAGCCTCGGGGAGACGCCTGCGGCACCTCCGGAGGTGGTGGCGTCGGCCGAGGCGCGTGTTTCGGCCCGTGCCCGCCGAGACTTCGAGGAGGCCGACCGGCTCCGCGGCGAGATCGCGGCGCTGGGGTGGGAGGTGCGGGACGCCGACGGCGGCTACGAGCTCGTCCCGCGCGCGTGACGCGCGACCTTGTGTACGGGCGCAACGCCGTTCGCGAGGCGCTGCGCGGCCGACGCGCCGTCCTGGAGGTGTGGGTCGGCGAGCGTGCGGCGGCGACACTCGGGTGGCTGTCAGAGGGGCCGAAGCCGCGCGTGCGGCGAGAGCGCGAGCTCACCGAGACCGCGGGCTCGCCCGACCATCAGGGCGTGGTCGCGTGGTGCGAGCCCTATCCCTACGCCGACGCGTGGGAGCTCGCGTCGGTCGAGCGGCCGCTGCTGTGCTGCCTGGATCAGGTGACGGATCCGCGGAACCTCGGCGCCGTCGTGCGCGGTGCTGCCGGGGCGGGTGCGACAGGTGTCGTGCTCCCGGCCCACGGCGCGGCCGTCGTCACGCCGGCCGTCTGCCGCTCGTCGGCCGGCGCTGTCGAGCACCTTCCGGTCGCCGTCGTCCCGAACCTCGCCCGCTACCTGGGCGAGGTCAAGGGTGATCGACTCTGGGCATACGCTGCGAGCGCCGACGGCGATTCGCGCCTCTGGGACGTCGATCTCACCGACGGTGCGGCCCTCGTCTTCGGCGCAGAGGGGAAAGGCGTCCGGCCGCTCGTGCGCAGGACCTGCGACGCCACGCTGGCCATCCCGCTCGCCGCCGGTGTCGAGTCACTCAACGTGAGCGTCGCCGCGGCGGTCGCCTTGTTCGAGGCACGGCGGCAACGTAGTATTAACCTCAACTAGAGATTGAGATATGGTCGACGTCGCCCTCTACCTCTTCGACGGATCGAACCTGTTTCACGCGGGCCGGTTCGGGCACCGAGACGAGCTGGTCGACGAGCTTGCGAGCTTCGTGGCCGTGCGCGGCGCCCGTGGCGTCGTCGTCTTCGACGGCGTGGGCGAGGACCGCGACGTGGGCTCCCTGAGCGTTCGCTTTGCGCCGCACGCCGACTCGATGCTCGAGCGGCTCGCGGCGCAGGCCCGAGCGCGGGAGGCGGTGCTCCTCGTCACCTCGGACGCCACCGTGCAGGGAACGAGCGGGCAGGAGGTGCGCAAACGCGGTTCGGCGGCGTTTCTCGCCGAGCTCGCTGCCGTGTCGCATCGGGAGGACGCCCCGAGCCGGCTCGCAGACCGGGTCGACCCGGACACGCGGGCTCGACTCGAGCGGCTCCGTCGCGGCGAGGGCTGACCGCCTCTCGGGTCATGTCGCATCCCGCCACGCCACGACCCGTTCTGACATGACCTGGGCCACCGGCCTCCTCCCCACGCTTCGAGTGTAACGCCGAAACACGCACCTGTCTGTGCCGCTTCGTGCCGCGTTCGTGCCATCGGTGCCGGGCCGTCGCGGCACCGAAACGGGGGAGCGCAGGCGAATGCGAACATCTGTTCCTATTACAATGGAACTTGCGCAAAGGGGTTGTAACGCTTGCGCGATAGTGCTAGCTTCCTCCTCGACTTGAGGGTGAGAGTTCCTCGAGATCGCCCGAGACCACCACCGACGAAGGGGAGAAAGAGATGGCCGTCCGTACCGCGGTTGCACCCAAGAGCCCGCAGAAGCTGCAGCGTGAGCTCGAGGATCTCCAGCTCGTGCTCCGGGCGCGGAACGGCGGCGACAGCGCCCGTGACGAGCTGATGCGCCGTTACCAGGGCTTCGTCCGGCTCAAGGCGAGCTCCTACTTCCTCGCCGGCGGCGACGCCGAGGATCTCGTCCAGGAGGGGATGATCGGGCTCTACAAGGCGATCCGCGACTATCGCTCTGACCGGGAATCGTCGTTTCGCTCGTTCGCCGAGCTCTGCGTGACCCGCCAGATCATCACGGCGATCAAGTCGGCGACCCGCTACAAGCACGCCCCGCTCAACACGTACATCTCCTTCAGCCACACGCCCGCGGGCCAGGACTCGGAGGGTGACTGCACGCTCGGGGACGCGCTGCCCGGCCCGTCGATCGACGACCCGTCCGTGCGCGTCATCTCGACCGAGGAGCTCCAGGCGCTCGTCGGTTGCCTAGGCACGAGCCTCTCCGGGCTCGAGGCCGAGGCCCTCCGCCTCTATCTCGATGGTCACTCATATGAGTCGATGGGCGACGAGCTCGGTTGCGACTGCAAGACGATCGACAACGCCCTCCAGCGCGTCAAACGGAAGATCGTCGCCCACCAGGCAGCGCGCGCAGTTCCCGCGTAGCCCGAGCGCGCCCCCCCAACCGAAGCCCGTGCCACCAGGGAGATTCCCGCCGGTGCGGGCGTCGCCGCTCGTCAGGGGTGCTCGGCGGCCCGGCCGGCCCCACGCGGCGGAGCGAGCTCGCCCTCGGCCTCGGCGATCAACTCCTCGTGGAGATCGAGGTACTTGCGCAGGAAGTCGATCACGATCAGGAGGTACTTGCTGCGGTGCGGAAGGCCCGCGGCGGCCGTCTCGGCCTGGTCGAGCCGCTCGCGCAGGTCGGCGAGGTCCGCGCGAAGCGAGCCGAGGCTGTCCCGCGTTACGTCCTCGCCGACCAGATCCGCGATCAGGAGCCGGAGCAGCGGCTCGCTCTTCAGCGGCGTGAGCCTGACGGGCGTCCGCGCGTAGGCGCGGAGCGCGTCGTAGCCCTTGTCCGCCAGGTGGTAGACCGTCCGCTCGCGTGTCTTCCCGGGCGCCTTGCGCGGCTCGAGATACCCGAGCCGGGCGAGCCGCTTCGGCTCGGCGTAGTACTGGCTCTCGCCTGCCCAGTCGAGCATGCGCCCACGCCGGGCGAGGCGCAGGAGATCGTGCGCGCCGGCGCCCCTGCGCCCGACGAGGCCGAGGATCTCATACGAGAAGAGGGTCAGCTCATCGCTTGACATAACTACGTTTCATAGTTTATACCTACGAAACATAGTTTAAGCGAGGAGGTGGACGATGGGACCGACGACCACGATCAGCGACAAAGCGGAGCGCTGGGGACGACTCTGGGGCGCCCGCGCGGAGGAGTGGGCCGCCACGGAAGAGCAGCAGCTCCCGACGTACGAGGAGGCGATCAGGCGGCTCGTCATTGGCGCCGGCACGCGGGTGCTCGAGGTCGGATGCGGCTCCGGCGTCTTTCTCCGTGCGGCCGCCGACCGGGGGGCGCACGTCGCCGGGATCGACTCGTCCGAGACGCTGGTCGAGCTCGCGCGGGCGCGCGTGCCCACGGCCGAGGTGGTCGTCGGCGACCTGCAGACTCTGCCGTACGCCGACGACACGTTCGACGTCGTCGCTGGCTTCAACTCGTTCTTCTTCGCGGCCGACATGGTGGCGGCGCTCCGCGAAGCGGCACGGGTCGCGAAGCCCCGGGGCGCCGTGCTGGTCCAGGTCTGGGGCCTCCACGGGCACTGCAGCCTCGACGCGATCAAGCCGATAATCCGCCCCTTCTTCCCGGGGGCCGACCCCGACGCGCCGCCGCCGCCCGACCTCGCCGAGCCCGGTTTCCTCGAGCGGCTCGCGTCTGCCGCGGGCCTCACGCCGACGACAGCCTTCGACATCTCGTGGCCCTACGTCTACGACGACGAGGACGCGCTGGCGCGCAGCCTGCTCTCTGCGGGTGGGCTCGGCGACGCGGCCGGCGAGCGCGAGGGCGAGGTGCGCAGGGCGCTGATCGCGGTGCTCGAGCCGTTTCGGCAGGAGGACGGGAGCTACGTTCTCGAGAACGAGTGGCATGTCCTCGTCGCGGCGGCGTGACGCGGGCGCGAGGGCCCGCGAGGCTCGTGGATAACGCGTGACCACGGCCGCTCTACGCCGGCCCGCCCCAGCGCTCCCAGCGGACGAGCTCCTCGAGCGGCAGGCGACGCTGCGAGAGCCGCGAGACGAGTGTCGTCTCCCGAGCGTCCGGCGCCGGGCGGCCGATCGTGACGAGGCAGACGAAATGGACGTCGTCCGGGAGGGCGAGGAGCGCCTTCACGTCGGGGACCTGCTCGGGCAGCACGCCGTAGACCCCGGCCGCCAGTCCCTCGTCGATCGCGGCGAGCTGGAGGAGCATGAAGGCGGCGCCGGCGTCGACGTACCAGTACGGCGCGGGCCATCCGATCTCCTCGCCGTCGCGGAGCTTGTCCGGGCGCCGGTACCGCTCGTGGTAGCTCTCCTCGCGGGTGCCGACGAAGACGTGCACCGGTGCGGTCGAGATCCACGGCTGGCCGCCCGCGGCGACGTACTCGTCCTCGCCGGCGAGCCGTGCCAGCTCGCGGCGGGTGTCGGCATCGGTCACGACGACGAGCCGGTGTCCCTGGCTGAAGCCGCCGCTCGGGGCTCTGCGCACGGTGGCGACGATCCGCTCGACCGTCTCTCGCCGAACGGCGTCCGGCAGGTAGCTGCGCACCATCCGCCGGCGCTTCAGTATCGCGGCCAGTTCGATCTCCTGATCCTACGGTTGAACGCCCGATCGAGCTGCTCAGGCGACGCGACGGTTGCCGGTCTCGAGCTCCACGTCGATCTTCGCGATCGCGTAGTCCGCTGCAAACCGATTGAGTTTGCTCTGGCCGTTTCGCGGAGGGTCGATGCGTAGTGTCGCCTCTTCTCGAGGGACGTCCGCGATCGGGATCAGGTAGACGCCAGCGGTGCGCGGGCAATCGACGGCGAACGCATCGACCTGGCCCTGATAGTGCCGCTGGCGAGGCTTCGGATTGGGGTTTGCGCGTACGAGCTGGCCGTCCGGAAGACGATCACGGCGCCGTACAGGCGACCCGACTTGCATTGCACTCGGAGGAGGCGGTCACCATCGTCGACGACGAGGTCGTACCGCGTGTTTTCGCCGAATGGAACGGAAACCCGGTATCCCAACCCTCGGAGCGCCAACATCACAGCGAGTGTGGTGCGGTCCCCGACGTCCTTCGGGTGATCCATTCACCGACGATACATCGTTGACCGGATAGACAACCTTCGCCGAGGCGGGAAGCCGGAGAAGGGATTCGAACCCTTGGCCCCCTGTTTACAAGACAGGTGCTCTGACCAGCTGAGCTACTCCGGCGTCACGCCGATGGTAGACGGCCGAGCCGTCGCCGACGGGTGGGCGACCTCGCGTGGAGGCCCGGATTTGGCCAGGCCCACGCGCCAACCCTGGAGGGGTCGGACGGGGGTCGGGTGCGGCTCCCGACCCCCGACGTCTTGGAGCTCAGGCCGCGAGCCTCGCGGGCTCGAGCTCTGCGTGCGGCGCGGCCTCCGCCGAGCGCTCGTGCTCGAGCTTCGGCAGCCACTCGAGCCAGCGCGGGAGATACCAGTTCCAGTCCCCGAGCAGCATCATCGCCGCGGGGAGCAGGACGGCCCGCACGATCGTCGCGTCGATCAAGACGGCGGTGGCAAGCCCGACGCCGAACTGCTTCAGCATCACGATCGAGAGCGTTGCGAAGATCCCGAACACGAAGACCATCACGATCGCCGCGCTCGTGACCACGCCCGCCGTCGTCTTGATCCCGTGCGCAACGGCGTCCTCGGTCTTCATACCGCGATCGTACGCCTCCCGGATCCGGCTGAGGATGAAGACGTGGTAGTCCATCGAGAGGCCGAAGAGGATGACGAAGAGGAACACGGGCATGAACGCCATCACGCCGCCCGAGTAGTCGAAGCCCAGGATGCCCTTCGCCCAGCTGTGCTGGAAGACGAGCACGAGGACGCCGTAGGCGGCCGCGACGGACAGCAGGTTGAGGACGATCGCCTTGGCGGCGAGCACGATCGACCGGAACGAGACCAGCAGCAGCACGAATGCGAAGGCAAGCACGAAGGCGAACACGATCGGCGCCGTCGAGCGCATCGAGCTGTTGAAGTCCTTCGAGATCGCCGTCGTGCCGGTCACTGCCACCTCGACGCCGTCGACCGCCCCGATGGTGGAGGGGATGATGTCCCCGCGGAGCGAGTCGAGGGCGGCGTTGGAGGCCGCGGCCGCACCGGTGCCGTCGATGGGAAGGTCGATCTCGGCGACCGTCCGGTGGGCGTTCACGTCGACCGTCACGGGCCGGCGGAACCCGCCGCTCGCCAGCGCCTGCTTCTGCAGAGCGTCGATCGCCGACCGCACGCCGGGCGTGTCGACCGAGGAGGCCCTAACGACCACGACCGCCGGATCCTGCTTGCCCGGGAAGGCGGCCTGCAGACGGTTGTAGGTCTGCACGGCCGGCAGGTCCTGCGGCAGCGCCTCGGCCCCTGGCACGACCGTCTTCATCCCGAGTGCCGGGAGCGCGAGGGCGATCAGGACAGCGGTTGCGGCCACGGCGGAGAAGAGCGGGTGGGCAAGGACCCGGTCGAGGATCCAGCCCCATGCCCGGCCCCCCTCCGGCCGCTGGAGGCGGTGGAGGAACGGCACACGGACCTTGTTGACGCGGTCGCCGAGCCACGAGAGGAGAGCGGGCAGGACGGTGAGCGAGCCCAGGACCGCGATCGCCACGACGAGGATCGTCGCCATCGCGAACGAGCCGAACGTCTTGTCGCCGGTCAGGAACATCCCTGCCATCGCCGTCATCACGGTGAGGCCGGAGATGAGGACCGAGCGGCCCGATGTCGCGGCGGCAGCCTCGAGAGCCGCGGCCTCGCTCTTGCCGGCCGCGCGCTCCTCCCGCTCCCGCTTCAAGTAGAACATCGAGTAGTCGACGCCGACCGCGAGCCCGATCAGGAGCACGATCGCGCTGATGTTCTCGTCGACCGGCCAGACCTGGCTCGGGATCGCGAGCAAGCCCATGGTCGCCATCACCGCCGAGAGCGCCAGCAGCAGCGGAATCCCCGCCGCGACGAGCGCTCCGAAGGCGACGACGAGGATCACGATCGTGACCGGCAGGGAGAGCAGGCCGGCACGCTCGAGGTCCTGGTTGAACTTCTCGTCGAGCTGCTTGTCGGCGCTGACGCCGAACTCCTCGATCCGGAGCGTCGGGTGAGCCGACGCGGCCGCGTCGACCGCGTCCATCACCGGTTGGATCCGATCCGTGGCCGTGTCGGCGTCGCCCCGGATGTCGAGGCTCACGGTCGCGGAGTGACCATCGGCGGAGATCTGGCCGCGGTTGCCTGCGGCGTACGGGCTCTGGACGTTGGTCACGACGCCGAGCGACGAGACGCGGCGGACGACGTCGTCGACGGCGGCCCTGAACGCCGGGTTGCCGGCGGTGAGGCCGGTGCTCTGGACGAGCACCGTCTCGCCGGCGGGCTGCTTGAACCCGTCGTCGAGGATTCGTGCCGCCCTCCCGGATTCGCCGGGAAGCGTGTCGTTGTCGGTGAGCTGCTTCGTGCCGAGCGCCCCGCCGAGCACGACGGCGGCGACGACGAACGCGAGCCAGCCGAAGATCGCCGTCTTGCGGTGGCGTGCGCTCCAGCGACCCATCCGGGCCGCCACGTTGGTGCTGCGCTTCATGGGTGACATTGCGTTTTCTCCTTGCAGGGGTCGTCCCGCACGCTCGCACCTCGCCGCTTCGCTGTCGGTGGGGTGGACTGGCGTGTGCACGTGCGGCACGCCGCTGCCTCCGGGTGTGGCTGTCCACACCCGGGGTGGGGAGAGCCGTACGCGCGGAAACGCCGGCCTCGTCCGGCCGCGCCCGGGGAGATCAGGCGCGGCCGGCGCTCGTCGCAACCCGCGGCGCGCGGATGCGCGGGGCGGGAGCCTCGAGGAGCATCCTGGCGACGAGCCAGCCGATGACGACGGCGAGCCCGCCGAGGGCGGCGTCGACGAAGAAGTGGTTCCCCGTCGCGACGATGATCAGGAGCATCGCCGCGGGGTAGAGGGCGCCGAGAATCCGCACGACCCGACTCTGCGCGATGGTCGCGAGGGCGACGCCGACGATCAGCGCGTAGCCGAAGTGGAGGCTCGGGACGGCGGCGAACGGGTTGTAGAGCGCGCCGAGCAGGTCGGAGCTCAAGTTGACCTTCGTCGAGTGGGTCACGGTGTCCGAGAAGCCCAGCTCGGCGAGCCGCGGCGGAGCGGCCGGGAAGAGGACGTACCCGACCAGCGCGATCGCCGTCGCGGCGACGAACGTGGTTCGGACGAGCGGGAACCGGTCGGGACGCTTGCGGTGGATCCAGGTGAGCGCGATCGCGGTGCCGGCGAAATGCAGCGTCACGTAGAGCAGTCCGAGCAGCGCCGGCGCGTACGGGATCCCCTCGAACGCCTGCTGGACGCTGCGCTCGACGAAGACGCCGAGCGTCTGCTCGACCCCGACGATCTCGTCCGTATGGCGCATCGCAACGTCGACGTTCGCGTGGCCAGCGCCACGGATGACCTCGTAGAGGCCGTAGAGGGCGGCGAGACCTGCGATCTCGCGCATCCCCGAGTGCGATCGTGAGAGCCAGCTGCGAACCATGGCTCGAGTCTGCATCCCCGTCGCACGCGAGACCATGCGGCCTCCCTGTGGACGGGGGGTGCGGGGAACCGCACTCGTGTCCAGCTCCGGGCGGTCCTGATACGGCTCAGGCGCGCAGGAAGGCGAGGACGGCGAGCACGCGGCGGTGGTCGTCCGTCGAGGCGGGAAGGCCGAGCTTCGTGAAGATGCTCGTCACGTGCTTCTCCACGGCGCGGAGGGTGACGAAGAGGCGCTCGGCGACCGCCTGGTTCGAGCGGCCCTCGGCCATCAGCTCCAGCACCTCCCGCTCGCGCGCGGTGAGCTGCTCGAGCGGGTCGTCGCGGCGCTTCCGCCCGACGAGCTCGCTCACGACAGCGGGGTCGAGCGCGGAGCCGCCGTCGGCGACCCGGCGCACCGCGGTGCCGAACTGCTCGAGGTCCGCGACGCGGTCCTTGAGGAGGTAGCCGACGCCCTCCGCGCTCGTCTCGAGCAGCGCCATCGCGTAGCTCGGCTCGACGTACTGGGAAAGGAGCAGGACGCCAACGCCGGGGTGCCGCTCGCGGATCTCGCGTGCCGCGCGGAGGCCCTCGTCGGTGTGGGTGGGCGGCATGCGGATGTCGACGACGGCCACGTCCGGCTTGTGCATCGCGACGTGACGGAGCAGGTCCTCCGCAGTCCCTGACTGCGCGACGACCTCGAAGCCGGCCTCCTCGAGCAGCCGGGCGACACCCTCGCGGAGCAGGACGGAGTCGTCGGCGAGCACCACGCGGCGCGCGTCTCCGAGCTGCGAGACGGTACCGCGGAGCGGCGGGAAGTCGCGAGGGAGCCCGTCGGCGATCACCTGGTGGATGCGCTCCGGATCGGGGAGGCCCTGCAGGCGGTGGGTTCCGAGATCGCGGGTCTCGACACCTGTCACGAACGGCGCCGCGGTCGAGGAGAGCAGGATCTGGCTCCCGTGCCCCGCGGCGGCGATGCGCGAGGCGCGGATCACGTCGAGCCCGGTGTAGCCCTCCTCTCCGAGCTGCGGCACCCCGGTGTGCAGGCCCATGCGCACCTTCACGACGGCGCTCTCCGGCCAGGTGTGGTCCCGGATCCGCGCCTGGCCCGCGAGCGCCGACCGGAGCGCCGGCTCGACCTCTGCGAAGACGGCCGACAGCTCGTCTCCGGTCGCGTCGACCTCGGCCCCGGCCTGCGTCGCGATCTCGTCCCGCAGCAGGCGCCGGACGTCTGCGATCAGGCCCGAGTAGGCCGGTCCCACGCTCTGGACCAGCTTCGTGGAGCCCTCGACGTCGGCGAAGAGGAAGGTGACGGTCCCGGTCGGAAGCTCACCCATGCGCGTGGAGTCTACGGATCGGCGACCGGCCGCATCGCGGCTCAGAGAGGCAGCATGCGCGGGGCGGTCGGGATGGTCGCTCGGATCCTCGTTCCCTCGCCGGGCGGGCTCTCGACGGCGAACGTGCCGTCGAGCGACTCGACGCGGTCGACGAGGCCCTCGAGGCCGGAGCCGAGCGCGGGATCGGCACCGCCGACGCCGTCGTCGACGACCTCGACCACGATCGCTGCCTCGTCGTCGTCCTCCGAGACGCGGACCTCGGCAAGCGTCGCGTCGGCGTACTTGGCGACGTTCGCGAGGGCCTCGGCGGCGACGTAGTACGCGGCCGCCTCGATCGCCGGCGGGAAGCGCTCGTCCGGGACGTCGATCTCGACCGGTATCGGCGAGCGGCTGACGAGCGACTCGAGCGCAGGGCCGAGGCCCCGGTCGGTGAGGACGTTCGGGTGGAGTCCGCGCGCCAGCTCCCGGAGCTCCTCCAGGGCCTGGGTGAGCTCGGCGCGGGCGGTCGCGAGGATCTCCAGCGCCTTCTCGGCTTCGTCCGGCAGCCGAGACTCGGCGAGGCGGAGCGAGAGCGACAGCGCGGCGAGCCGCTGCTGCGCACCGTCGTGCAGGTTGCGCTCCAGGCGGCGCCGCGCCGCGTCGGTCGCCGCGACGATGCGGCTCCGCGACGCCCTGACCTCAGCCTCCTGGCGCTTGCGGTCGGTCACGTCGGCGCCGGAGAGGAGCACGCGCGCGAGCCCCGAGGGATCCGTGATCGGGGTCGCCGTCCAGGCGACGGTGCGCTCGCCGCCGTCGCGCGTCAGCCAGCGCGACTCGCGCTCCGCCTGCGGCACGCCGTTCGCCGCGCCGGCGATCGCCATGCGCGCGGCGAACTCGTCCTCGCGCGCGACGAGGGCGAGGAACGACGTTCCCTCGAGCTCTTCCTCGGTGCGCCCGAAGACGTCGCAGAACGCCCGGTTGGCGCCCCGCGGGGCGACGAGCGCGTCATGATCGGTGATCACGATGAAGCTCGGGATCGTGTTCGCGACCGTCGTCGCGAAGTCCCACTGCCGCTGCAGCTCGAGCTCGCGATGCTTGCGCTCGGTGATGTCGATCCCCCCCGCGACGATCCGCACGACGTCGCCGTTCTGGTCCACGAGCGGCGCGGTCTGCCAGGCGATGACGCGCTCCTCTCCGAGCGCGTTCGTGAAGACGTTCTCGTAGGCCGACGCGGCGAACGCCGGCGACGCGTCGTGGAAGCGCTGGATCATCGCCTCGCGCTCGGCAGGGTCGATGAAGACCTCCCAGAAGAACCGCCCCTCGACGAGCGCCCTGCTCCCGAGGCCGCTCGCCGTCACCACCGCGTGGTTGAAGTTCCGGATCCGGCCCTCCGTGTCGACCACCGAGAGCAGGCTCGGCGCGGTGTCGATGATCGTCTCCAGGAAGCGGTACTGCGCCCGCAGCTCGGCCTGGAGCCGCTCCTTCTCGAACGCGAGCGCCGCCGTCGCCGCAACGGCGTCGACGAGCGCGCGCTGGTCGGCAAGGCTCCGGTCGTGCAGGAGCGCCGCCACGCGCTTCCCGCCGTTCTCCACGAACGTCGCCGCGTGGGCGCCGCGCGCGATGGGCTCGGTCATCGTGCGGCCTTCCTCGTCGACCCACGCTTGGCGCTGGGAGGACCAGTAGGCGAGACCGAGCGACGGGTCGCCGAGCGCCTCCGCGAGCGCGTCGCGGAGCGGGCGGCCGTTGCCGAGCGCGATGACGAGATCCGCGATCCCGGCGCGCTGGAGGCGCGTACGGAGGATGCCGGCCAGGAACGCGACCGGCATCAGCGCCAGCGCCGCCAGCGCCGCGAGCTCGATCGCGAGCCCGGCGTTCTCGTCGAACGTCCAGACGACGTTCGAGGCCACCAGGCCGACGAGCGCGATCAGCGTGAAGAAGTAGACGGGGCCGATCACACGGCGGAGCGGCGGCGAGGCGGCACGGAAGCGCCGGACGAGGCGGACGAACACGACCGTGGCGATCGCTGCGGCCGAGAGCCCCAGGGCGAGGCTCACACCCTGGGCGAGCCCGGGGCGGTCGGTCACGAGGAACGCGCTCTCCGGGCAGTCCTCGCAACCCGGGATCGGCGAGGGGTCGAAGAGCGAGACCGCGAGAGGGCCGAGGGTGACGGTCGCAAGGACCGCCCAGACGATCCACTCGTCGCCCGGATGGAGCCGGCCGCGCGGGTACGAGAGGACCAGGTGCGCGACCGCCACGAACGCGAGGCCCGAGAGGAGGTAGCCGATCGTGAACACCACGGGCCGGTCTGCGAGCTGGAGCGCGCCGACCGACCAGAGCAGCCCGACCGCGAGCATCTGGGCACCGGTCCGGTTGTCCGGGCGCTGGAGGGCGGCGAACGTCCCTGCGGCGCTGAAGATGAGCCCGGCGACCGTGACCATCGCGATCAGCGCGCGCGGCTCGCCGAGGTCGGCCGTGGCCACGAGGTAGATGGCGACGGCGTAGAGCGCCGCGCCGACGAGGACGGCGGCCGCGAGCCGGCGGCGCGTCACCGCAGGAGGAAGCGAACAGCGGCGCCGGTCAGCTCGGCCTTGGGGATGAAGCCGCGCGCGCCGCTCGAGCGGATCAGGCCGTTGTAGTCGGAGGCCTCCCGGCTCGAGACGAGAACGACCTGCGGCCGGGCCGGACCGAGCCGTTCGAGCACCGCGAAGCCGTCCATGTCGGGAAGCTGCACGTCGAGCAGGACGACCTCCGGCCGGAGGCGGTCGATCGCCGAGAGGGCGTCGGCACCGTCCTCGGCCTCGCCGACGACCGCGAAGCCGTCCTCCTCGAGAAGCGCGCGCGCACATCGCCGGAAGCTCGGGTGGTCGTCGACGATGAGGATCGTCACGCTCGTGTCCATACGCGTATCGTGTCAGACGTTTTCGGAACGCGTGGTGTGGCAAACCGCACCGGGGCTTGGGTTTGCCCGCCAAGCAGGAATCCGCCAAGGGATTCCTGCGGCTTGAGCCCGCCTGCGGCGGGGCACGTCCCTGAAGGCGCCCGCTGTCGCGGTCGCAACTGCATGTGGCGGGCACGGATCTTCTCAGGATTCCGGGCACGCGGAATCCTGCGCATTGCGTGGCGGTTTCGCGGTCAAGCCGCGCGTTGCGAGGTTCCGCCGCGATGGTGCATACTCGCGCGCATGCAGACGACCGAGCATCTCTCCCACGACCAGGTCCTCGCCGACCGCGCGCGCTATGTCAGCGGCGGCGTCTCGACGCCGCGCCTCGTGGTCGCCGGCGCCGACGGCGCGCGCGTGACAGATGTCGACGGCCGCGTCTTCGTGGACTTCGCCGGCGGGATCGGGTGCCAGAACACGGGCCACCGGTTCGCGCCGGTCGTCGAGGCGATCCACCACCAGGTCGACCAGTACCTGCACCAGTGCTTCATGGTCGGCGTCTACGAGCCCTACGTGGACACGTGCCGACTGCTCGCGGAGCTGTCGCCGTGCACGGGCTCGCACCAGAAGTCGATCCTCGTCAACTCGGGCGCGGAGGCGAACGAGAACGCCGTCAAGATCGCGCGCGCGGCCACCGGCCGCCCCGCGGTCGTGGTGTTCGACAACGCGTTCCACGGCCGCACGCTGCTGACGATGACGATGACCAGCAAGGTGCATCCCTACAAGGCCGGCTTCGGGCCGTTCGCGCCGGAGGTGTACCGCGCGCCCGCGCCGTACCCGTACCGCCGCGTCACGAGCGACGACGCGATCGCGGGAATGAGGAAGCTCTTCAAGTCCGAGGTCGACCCGGAGACGGTGTCCTGCGTCTTGCTCGAGCCCGTCCAGGGCGAGGGCGGGTTCGTCCCGATGCCGCCGGACTTTCCGGCGCGCCTGGCCGAGCTCTGCGCCGGGCACGGGATCCTCTACGTCGACGACGAGGTGCAGTCGGGCGTCGGGCGGACGGGGAAGATGTGGGCGATCGAGCACTACGAGGGGGTCGAGCCCGACCTGCTCGTCTCGGGCAAGTCGCTCGGCGGTGGGCTCCCGCTCGCGGGCGTCACGGGTCGCGCGGAGCTGATGGACGCCGTGCCGGCGGGAGGGCTCGGCGGCACCTTCGGCGGCAATCCGCTCTCCTGTGCCGGAGCGGTCGCGGTGCTCGAGACCGTCCGCGAACCCGACTTCCTCGCGGCCGCGAGCCGGCTCGGCGAGATACTGCGCGAGCGCCTCGAGGCGCTCGCCGATGCCCGGCCCGAGATCGGCGAGGTGCGCGGCCTGGGACCGATGATCGCGTTCGAGCTGGCAGAGCAGACGCCCGATCGGGCCAAGGCGATCGTCGACGCGGCGTTCGAGCGGGGTCTTCTCCTGCTCGCGTGCGGCATCTACGGCAACGTGATCCGGCTGCTCCCGGCGCTGACGATCTCCGACGAGGAGCTGGAGGACGGACTGACCCTGCTCGAGGAGTCGCTCGCGGCGGTCGATGGCTAGCACTGCGGCGGACATCGACATCCGCATCGTCGGCGTGCGGAAGCGATACGGGGACGTCGCCGCCGTGGACGGGGTCGACCTCGACATCGCGCGCGGCGAGTTCTTCACGATGCTCGGCCCGTCGGGCTCGGGCAAGACGACGACGCTGCGGATGATCGCCGGCTTCGAGCGGCCGGACGAGGGGCGCATCGAGCTCGGCGGCACCGACGTCTCCGGCCGGCCGCCGTTCGACCGGCCGGTCAACACCGTCTTCCAGGACTACGCGCTGTTCCCGCACATGACCGTCCAGCAGAACGTCGAGTACGGCCTGCGGGTGCGGAAGGTCCCGAAGGCGGATCGCCGTGCGAAGGCGAACGAGGCGCTCGCCCGCGTTCGGCTCGAGGGGTACGGCGGGCGCAAGCCGGCCCAGCTGTCGGGCGGTCAGCGGCAGCGCGTGGCGCTGGCGCGCGCGATCGTCAACACGCCCCGCGCGCTGCTCCTCGACGAGCCGCTCGGCGCGCTCGACCTGAAGCTGCGCCAGGAGCTCCAGATCGAGCTCAAGCAGCTCCAGCAGGAGCTCGGGATGACGTTCGTCTACGTGACGCACGACCAGGAGGAGGCGCTCACGATGAGCGACCGGATCGCCGTCTTCAACCAGGGTCGTATCGAGCAGATCGGTACCCCCGCGGAGATGTACGAGCACCCGGCGACGACTTTCGTGGCCGGCTTCATCGGCACGTCCAACATTCTCGAGCGGGGCGGGAAAACGTTCACGGTGCGCCCGGAGAAGATCCGCCTCCTCCCGATCGAGGCAGCGGAGGGCGAGCCGGGCACGGTCCGGGCCACGGTATATCTCGGCCCCGCGACGAAGTTCGTCGTCGCGCTCGACGAGGGGGGCGAGCTGACGGTGCTGCAGCAGAACCTGGAGACGAGATCGGAGGACATCCATCGCATGGAGGGCAGTCGCGTCCGCCTGCACTGGCAGCCGGACGTGGAGTTCGCAATCGAGGAGGAGGGAACGTGAAGCGGATTCGCTTCGTGCACGTGACGTTCGCGGCGCTCGTGGCGGCGCTCGCCGTCCCGGCGGCGGGCGTGTCGAAGGGCAATGCCGTCCCGACGTCTGTCGGGAAGGGCGAGGGCGCGCTCACGCTCGTCGCCTGGGAGGGGTACACGGAGAAGCAGTGGGTCGCCCCATTCGAGAAGCAGACGGGCTGCAAGGTGAGCGCGAAGTACGCGGGCAGCTCGAACGACATGTTCAACCTGATGACGTCCGGCGGCGGCGGCCAGTACGACATGGTCTCGGCCTCCGGCGACGCGAGCCTGCGGCTGATCTACTCCGGCGCGGTTGCCGAGGTCAACGTCGGGCTGATCCCGGCCCGCAAGGACTTCTTCAAGGCGTTCCAGTCGCCCGCGAACAACACGGTCGACGGCAAGCACTACGGCGTCTCGCTCCAGTTCGGGCCGAACGTGCTGATGTACAGCACGAAGGCCTTCCCGAAGAAGCCGACGAGCTGGGGCGCGGTCTACGACCCGAAGAACAAGGGCAAGATCACGATCCCCGACAATCCGATCCAGATCGCCGACGCGGCGCTCTATCTGTCGAAGACGAAGCCGTCGCTCGGGATCAAGGACCCGTACGAGCTGACGAAGCCCCAGCTCGACGCGGCGGTCGCGCTGCTGAAGTCGCAGCGGCCGCTGGTGAAGAAGTACTGGGGCCTCGCGTCCGACCAGATCGACCTGTTCAAGAACGGCGGCTCGACGATCGGCGCGTCGTGGCCCTACCAGGTCAACACGCTCAAGGCGGCCAAGGTGCCTGTCGCGTCGTCGATCCCGAAGGAAGGCGTCACCGGCTGGCTCGACACCTGGATGCTGTCGTCCAAGGCCAAGCACCCGAACTGCGCCTACAAGTGGATGCAGTACATCTCCCAGCCGAAGCCGCAGGCGCAGCAGGCGATCTACTTCGGCGAGACGCCGGTCAACAAGAAAGCCTGCAAGATCATGGACACGCTCGCGAAGGGCTCGTGCGCGCAGTACTCGGCCAACGCCCCGGAGAGCTTCTACCGGTCGATCAAGTTCTGGAAGACGCCCATCGCCGACTGCGGCAACGGGCAGAAGAACTGCATGGATCTCCGGGCGTGGACGACCGCCTGGACGCAGATCAAGGGCTAGAACCCAGGACTCGTGTCAACGGAGACGGCACGGCTCGAGGAGGGCCCCCCGACCGGGGGAGCCCTCCGCTCGCTGTCTGCGTTCTCGTGGCGCCGCCCGGGGCTTCGGACGTTCGGGCAGATCTCGGTCCCGGTCGCCGCGTTCGTCTTCGTGTACGTCGCCGCGGTCGCGGCCCTGCTGATCCAGGGCTTCTGGACGACGGACTCCTTCACGGGGAAGGTCGTCCATTCGTGGAACCTCGACAACTACCGCACGATCGCCGACACGCCTTACCCCAGGATCATCTTCCGGACGATCGGGATGGCGGCGGCGGTCACCGTCACGTGCATGGTGCTCGCGTTCCCGTACGCCTACTTCATGGTGAGGGTGGCCGGCCGGCGGCTCCGCCTGATCCTGCTCGTCGCGACCGTGCTTCCGCTCTGGGTCAGCTACCTCGTGCGTGTCTACTCGTGGCGCCTGATCTTGAACCCGGACGGGGCGCTCAACTGGGCGCTCAACGCGATCGGCCTCCCCGACCTGAACATCGCGTACACCAACTGGGCGATGTGGCTCGTCTTCACCTACATCTGGTTCCCCTTCATGGTGCTTCCCGTCTACGCCTCTCTCGAGCGCGTGCCGTACTCCTACGTCGAGGCCTCCGCGGACCTCGGAGCGAGCGGGCGCACGACGCTCCGCCGCGTGATCCTGCCGCTCGCCGTGCCGGGGCTCGCCGCCGGGTCGATCTTCACGTTCTCGTTGACGCTCGGCGACTACATCGCCCCGTCGCTCGTCGGCGGCCCCGGCTCGTCGCTGATCGGCACGGTCGTCTTCGAGAACCTCGGGCTCGCGAACAACGCGCCCTTCGCGGCCGCCTTCGCCACGGTCCCGCTCGCGATCATGGCCGTCTATCTCCTGCTGATGAAGCGCCTCGGGGCGTTCGAGAGCCTCTGATGGAGACCCGCGCCACCCGCATCGGCCTCTGGGCCTGGGCGTCGCTCGTGTTCGCCTTCCTCTGGATCCCCCTCGTGATCATGGGCGTGTACGCGTTCAACTCGTCGAACATCCAGAGCTGGCCGATCCCGGGCTTCACGACGAAATGGTTCTCGCAGGCCTGGCACGACGACGAGGTGCGGCGGCGCCCTGTGGCTGTCGCTCCGGGCCGGCCTGTTCGCCACCGCCGTCGCTCTCGTGATCGGGTCGCTGGCGGCGTTCGGCCTCGCGCGTACCCGGTTCTTCGGCCGCGACTCGATCTCGTTCCTGTTCGTCCTCCCAATCGCGCTCCCCGG
Organism: uncultured Actinomycetes bacterium; assembly: GCA_963845965.1. GTDB lineage: Bacteria > Actinomycetota > Thermoleophilia > Gaiellales > Gaiellaceae > Gaiella. Next base: position 117,370 of record CAWJUF010000008.1, read on the forward strand.
GATCATCACCGGCCTCGCGCTGAACTCGTTCTTCGTGATCTGGGGGCTCAGCTTCTCGCTCTGGACGATCGTCATCGGCCACGCGACGTTCTGCGTGGTGATCGTCTACAACAACGTGCTCGCGCGATTGCGCCGGACGTCGGGGTCGTTCTTCGAGGCGTCGGCCGATCTCGGCGCGACCGGCTTCCAGACGTTCCGCTACGTGACTCTGCCCGTCGTCGGGACGGCGCTCGTCGCCGGCGCGCCTCCTCGCCTTCGCCCTCTCCTGGGACGAGATCGTCGTCACGTACTTCACCGCAGGCGCGCAGAACACGCTGCCGCTCTTGCTCTTCGGCTTCATCCGCCAGGGGCAGAACCTGCCGATCGTCAACGCGATCGCCCTGGTCGTGATCGTCGTCAGCCTCATCCCGGTCGCGCTCGCCCAGAGGCTGACGAGCGGGCCCACCGGTCGCGGCTGAGCCCTCAGTCGGCCGTGACGTGGCGGAGGCCGCGAAGCGGCCGCTTCAGGGATGTGCGCGATCGGAAGCCGCTGCAGCGGCTTCCGATCTGCGGAGAGATACAGGGCAGGCGACACCGGTGCCGCCGAGCCCGCAGTAGCCGTTCGGGTTCGCCGCGAGGTACTGCTGGTGGTACGGCTCGGCGTAGTAGAACGGGCCCGCCTCGGCGATCTCGGTCGTGATGCCGCCGGACCCGGCGCGGGTCAGTTCGGCCCGGAACATCTCGGCCCGACCCCCGTCGCGACCCCTCGCCCGTCCTCGCGCGCGCACGCGCGCACGCGTCGCAGAGGGCGGTCAAGGGACGCTGGAGCGGGCTGGAGACCGCTCGAACCCGGTGTTAGTGTCGTCCGGAGAGCAGAGACGAACGGAGGCGCGCCCATGGAGTTTCGCGTCCTCGGCCCCCTCGAGATTCTTGACGACTCAGGCGGCGTCGTACATTTGCGAGCCGCGAAGGAGCGCTCGCTCTTCCTGAGCCTGCTCCTGCACGCAAACGAAGTCGTCTCAAGCGGGCGCCTGATCGAGGACATCTGGGGCGAGCGGCGACCTGAGTCCGCGGCCAAGGTGATCCATACGTACGTGTCGCACCTGCGGCGACTGCTCCAGCCGGGCCTGCAAAGCGCCAACCACGAGCTGATCCTGACGCGGCCGCCGGGCTATCTGCTTCGGCTCGAGCCCGGGCAGCTCGATCGCGATCGCTTCGAGGCGCTCGTCGCCGAAGCGCGCTCCCACGACGATGCGGAAAGCGCGGTCGGGTTGCTCGGCCAAGCGCTCCGTCTCTGGCGAGGGCCGCCGCTCGAGGAATTTGCGTCCGAGGGCTTCGCTCGGACCGAGATCGCACGCCTCGAGGAGCTCCGGCTCGCGGTGCTCGGCGAGCGGATCGAGCTCGAGCTCCGGCTCGGTCGGCACGGCGATCTCGTCGGAGAGCTCGAGGCTCTCGTCGCCGAGCATCCTCTCCGCGAGCAGCTGCGCGGCCAGCTGATGCGAGCGCTCTACGGATCTGGGCGCCAGGCGGAGGCGCTGCAGGCCTACAAGGAGACCAGACGCTTGATCGTCGAGGAGCTCGGGATCGAACCCAGCCTGCCGTTGCGGGAACTCGAGCAGGCGATGCTTCGCCACGATGCGGTGCTCCAACCGGCCGCGCGGGCCGTCGCCTCGGACGAAACGCCCCCGGCAGTCTCGTCGGAGTCGGAATCGACGGTCGAGCGACGCAGGCTGCCGGATGTGCGCAAGATCGTCACCATCGTCTTCTCCGACCTGGTGGACTCGTCATGGCTGAGCCGGCGGCTCGATCCGGAGGCGCACAGGAATTTGTTGGCGGTCTACTTCGGTGCGATGCGAGACGTCGTCGAGCGGCATGGGGGCGTCGTCGAGAAGTACATCGGTGACGCCGTCATGGCCGTCTTCGGCGTCCCGATAGTGCACGAGGACGATGCCCTCCGGGCGGTTCGGGCCGCGGTTGAGATGCGCGAGACGCTGGCCACCCTCAACGACGAGCTCGAGCGTTCGTGGGGCGTTCGGCTTGCCGCCCGGATCGGCGTGAACACCGGCGAGGTAATCGCCGGCGACCACTCGCAGGGGCATCTCTTCGTCACGGGTAAGCCGGTCAACGTTGCCAAGCGCCTCGAGGAGGCAGCGGAGACGAGCGAGATCCTGATCGGCGAGGCGACTCACGAGCTCGTGAGAGACGCTGTCCTGGTCGAGCGTCGTGCCAGTCGGACCGTGAAGCACGGAGAGGCCGTCGACGGCATCAGTCTGCACGCGGTATTCGCGCACGCCCCCGGGCATTTCCGCCGGTTCGACTCGCCGTTCGTCGGGCGAGGGCGGCAGCGAGGGGCGCTGCAGAGCGTGTTCGAGAATGCGGTCAGCGATCGAGCCTGCCACCTGCTCACGGTCCTGGGCGGTGCCGGCGTGGGCAAGTCGCGGCTTGTGCAGGAGTTCGTCGAAATACTCGGCGCCGAGGCGACGGTGCTGCGGGGACGCTGTCTGCCTTACGGCGAAGGCATCACGTACTGGCCGCTCGCCGAGGTCGTGAAGGATGTGGCGCGGGCGGAGGGCCAGGACCCGGGTGAACAGTCCCTGGTGATCGCCGCGCAACTCGTCGGGGAGGAGAAGGCCGAGTTGATTGCCGAGCGCATCGCCGCGGCGCTGGGACTCGGCGGCCCTGCAGGAGGAACGAGTGAGGAGACTTTCTGGGCGGTGCGGAAGCTCTTCGAGGCGCTCGCCCGGAGCAGGCCGTTGGTGGTCGTGTTCGACGACGTCCACTGGGCGCAGCCGACGTTCCTCGATCTGATCGAGCACGTCGCGGTCTTCTCGCGCGATGTCCCCATCCTGCTGATCTGCATCGCGCGACCCGAGCTGGCCGATACGCGTCCCGACTGGGGCGGCGGCAAGCCGAACGCCACGTCGATCCTGCTCGAGCCACTCAGCGACGCGGAGTGCCGGCAGCTGATCTCGAACCTGCTCGACCGTGCACCACTCCCTTCCGAAGCGGAGTCTCGAATTGCCGGGGCCGCTGAGGGGAACGCGCTCTTCGCCGAGGAGATGGTGGCAATGCTCATCGACGACCAGCTGCTGACGCGGGAGGATGACCACTGGATCGTGTCGTCCGACCTCTCCGACCTTCCGGTTCCCTCGTCGATCCAGGCGCTGCTCGCCGCCCGGGTCGAGGGATTGCCGGCCGACCAGTGGACGATCGTCACCACTGCCTCTGTCGAGGGGACGGTGTTCCATCGTGGCGCGGTGAGCGATCTCACCCCCGACTCGTTCGAGTCGACTCTCGAGCTCAATCTGATGGATCTTGTTCGCCGGGACGTGATTCGGCCCGACTTCGCCGACTTCCCGGGCGACGAGGCGTACAGATTCCGGCACGCGCTGATTCGCGATGCCGCGTATCGGTCGCTTTCGAAGAGCAGCTCCGCCGACCTGCACGAGCGCTTCGCCGCGTGGCTCGAGCGCGCGGCCGGGGAGAGGATGCACGAGTTCGAGGAGATCGTCGGCTACCACCTGGAGCAGGCGTATCGATGCCGCGCCGCGATCGCCACGATCGACACGCACACGGCCAAGCTCGCGACTAGATCGGCACAGCGGCTCGAGTCGGCAGGTCGAAGGGCGCTGGCGCGGAGTGACCTTCCTGCGGCGATCGGTCTCCTCGAGCGAGCCGCGGATCTGCTCGCGCTCGACGCACCAAGACGTGCAGCGCTTCTCCCGGAGCTGGGGGCTGCGCTGATCGAGGCGGGCCGATTGCACGATGCAGAGCCCGTCCTTGCGGAGGCGAGACAACTCGCCGCTTCGGCCGAGGACGATCGCGCCGACTCGCATGCAGTGATCCAGCAGCAGTTCTTGCAGCTGTTGCGGGTCGCCGACAGGGGAACAGAGGAAGCGGCACAGGCGGTCGAGAGTGTGATCCCGATCTTCGAGCGCTACGAGGACGATCACGGCCTTTGTCGGGCACGGCGGCTTCAGGCGTGGCTGCACTGGAATGCGGCTCGGGCGGAAGCAGCTGCGGAAGCTTGGGAGCTCGCGGCAGCGCATGCACGGCGCGCCGGAGACGAGGAGGAGCGAAGTGAGATCCTGAACTGGGTCGCGTCCTCCATGTTCTTCGGACCAAACCCGGTTCCCGAAGGGATCCGCCGCTGCGACGAGATTCGGGTGGAGGTGAGCGGGAACCTCGGCTCGGAAGCCTGGACGCTCCGGTCGCTCGCAGGTCTGCACGCGATGGAGGGCCGCTTCGAGCTCGCCCGGGAGTTGCTCGCCAACAGTACCGCGATTTTCAAAGAGCTCGGGCAGACGCTGAACTCGTCGGTCTCCCATCTCGACGCAATCGTTGAGATGCTGGCCGGTGACCCTGCCGCCGCCGAAAAGCGCCTGCTCGAGGGCTATCGCGCTCTCGAGGAGATGGGCGACAAGGCGTTCCGGTCGACCACGGCCGCGTATCTGGCCCAGGCGGTCTACGCGCAAGGGCGGGAGGACGACGCCGGCCGCTACACCCAGGAAAGCGAGGATCTCGCCTCGCGTGACGACCTGCTCACGCAGGTGATCTGGCGCAGCGCCCGCGCGGGGTTGTTGGCCAGGCAAGACCGGATCGAGGAGGCCGAGGCACTCGCCCGCGAAGCCGTGGCGATGGCCGAGTCGACCGACTTCATCACGACCCGGGCCGACGCATTGACGGAGTTGGCGGCGATCCTGCAGCAAGCCGGTCGCCTGGACGAGGCGAAGTCAGCTGCGGCCGACGGTCTCGCGCTCTACGAGCGGAAGGGGAACAGCGTGGCCGCTGGGAAGACCAGGGCGCACTTTGCCGTCTTGTTACAAGTGTGAAACGATACGCAGCCGGGCGAGGCGCCCTCGCTGATATCCGAACTCGAAGAGCTTTGCGGCTCGGAATGGTGGTGCTCCATGCCTGCCAGATTCGATGATGTGATCCCATTCTTCGGCGCGCACGTCGTCGCGATCGGTCCCCTTCACTCAGGCGAGAAGCTGAAAGAGGTCTGCGCCTGGATCTACCAGGGGACCACGGTGCTGAAGGTGGACGTGGCAGCGACGGAGATGCACTTCTCGGACGCCCACCCCCATGAGAGAGTTGATGACTCCCACTTCGACCAGATGGAGGGGAAGCGCTGGCTCCTACCGCTGCACCGGATCGGGGAGGAGGGTGAGTTCGTCGAAGGGCAGGCGTTTGCCGTCGCTGTGGCGCTGGTCGTCGAGATCGAGCACTTGGAAAGGCAGCGAGTGGTGTGGTGGGGTCAGCCGGTTGACCTCCTGGAGGACAAGGACAGGGTCGACGAGGCCCACGAGAAGGGGCTGAAAGGCACCCTACTGAAGGAGCCCGCCAAACTCCCGGCTGAACCCCCGACGATCGGCTGACTCAGTCGATCGTCTGCAGGAAATCCTCTACGCGGCGGAGGAACGCCTCCGGCTCCTCGACGTGCGGCATGTGGCTCGACTCCTCGAAGAGCGCCCATTCGGCGCCGGGGATGCGCTCGTGGATCTGGCCGACGATCAGCGGCGTCGCCTCGTCGTAGCGGCCTGAGACGAGCAGGGTCGGCGTCGTGATCTCGTGTAGGCGGTCGGTGATGTCCCACGTCTTGAGCGACCCGATCACATGGAACTCGCTCGGTCCGTTCATGGTGTGGTACACGGTCGGATCCTCCGCCATCTGGGCGAAGCTGCGTTGCACGGATTCGGGCCAAGGCACGCGGCAGAGGTGCCGGTCGTAGAACACGCGGACCGCGGCTTCGTACTCCGGCTCGTCTGTCGTGCCAGCCTCTTCATGGCGTAGCAAGGTCGACTGCACGTCGGGCGGAAGGTCTGCCCGAAGCCGATTCGCCTCCGAGACCCACAGCGGGATGCTGGCGGGCGAGTCGGCCACCACGATGCCACGCAACCCCGGAGGATGATCGAGCGCGTACTCCATCGCGAGCATCCCACCCCACGATTGACCGACCACGACGTGCCTCGATTCGACGCCCAGATGGCGTGTCAGCCGTACCAGTTCGTCCTTGAACAGCTGTGGCTGCCAAAAGTCGACGGGCGCGTTAGGCAGGTGCGTGCTCTTGCCGCAACCCAACTGGTCGTACAGGACACACGTGCGCCCGAAGCGGCTCAGATCGGCGATCGGCTCGCAGTAGTCGTGCAAGGCACCCGGCCCACCGTGGCAGATCACGACGGGCGTGTGCTCGGCTTCGGGATCGAGGTCGCCGACGACGCGATACCACGTCTCGTTCCCGTCCCACACCATCCGTCCCTCGCCGGTGCTCATCTCACTCTCCTTCGTCGTCGTTGGGCGCCGGTGGCGCCGGGGTCGTGAGCGGGGTCGCCCCACCCAGCGGGTGATGGCAGGCCGCGAAGCGTCCGCCGCCGAAGGCGGCAAGCGAAGGCCGTTCCCTCCGGCAGATGTCGGTCGCGTAGCCACAGCGAGGATGGAACCGACATCCCGTCGGCGGGTGAATCGGGCTTGGTACCTCGCCCTCGAGCACGATCCTACCCCGCGGCGGTGGCGCGCCCTCGTCGGTGTCGACGAGTGGGATCGCGGAGAGGAGTGCCTCGGTGTACGGATGAATCGGGCGCTCGTAGAGGATGTCCGCAGGCGCCTGCTCGACGATGATGCCGAGATACATGACGGCGATCCGGTCCGAAACGTGGCGGACGACGCCGAGATCGTGTGCGATGAAGACGTATGTGAGTCCCAATTCGTCCTGGAGGTCGTCAAGGAGGTTGACGACCTGGGCCTGGATCGACACGTCGAGCGCGGAGACCGGCTCGTCTGCGACGATCAGCCGGGGATTCAAGGCGAGCGCCCGCGCGACGCCGATCCGCTGCCGCTGCCCGCCCGAGAACTCGTGCGGATAGCGGTTGATGTGGGCCGGGGAGAGGCCGACGATCTCCAGGAGTTCCCGCACACGCTCGCGAATCTCGGCACTCGAGCCGAGGCGGTGGATCCGCAACGGATCACCGACGATCTGCACGACCCGCTTCCGAGGATTCAACGACGCGTACGGGTCCTGGAAGACGATCTGCATCTCTCGCCGGAACGGTCGAAGCGCGTTGCGTGAGTACCCCGTGATGTCCACGCCGTCGAAGATCACCTTCCCGCTCGTGGGAGTCTCGAGCCGAACGAGCAGCCGGCCGAGCGTCGACTTCCCGCAACCGGACTCGCCGACGATCCCGAGCGTCTCGCCGCCGTCGACCGCTAGGGAGACCCCATCCACCGCGTGAACGTGCTCGGAACTCGCCCGACGCAGGGAGCCAGAGCGGACGGGGAAGTGCTTCACGAGATCGTGTGCCGCGATAAGCGGGACCGGCGCTGCCGCTTCGCTCACGCGCTTTCCCGTCGGGTCTCGGCCTGCAGCGAGCGTTGCCGCAGTTCGGGTCGTACAGCGGGGTCGAGATGACACGCGTCCCTGTGGCCGGGGCCGACCCGCTCGACCAGCTGTGGTTGGGTTGCACACCGATCGAACCGGTGGGGACAGCGAGGTTCGAAGCGACAGCCTTCCACCGGCTGCAGGGGCGACGGGGGCGCCCCTGGGATCGCCACCAGACGTCGCTGCCTCGGCCGGTCGAGGCGTGGGATCGACCCGAGCAGCCCCCAGGTGTACGGGTGCTGCGGATCGCGGAAGAGCCTCCGCTTGGGCGCCTCCTCGACCACTCTCCCCGCGTACATGACGCATACGCGCTCGGCCAGGTCGGCGACGACCCCCATGTCGTGTGTGATCAGGACGATCGCCGACCCATGATCGCGCTGAAGCCGCTTCATGAGCTCGAGGATCTGTGCCTGGATCGTCACGTCGAGGGCGGTCGTCGGCTCGTCGGCGATCAGCAGCGGAGGGTTGCACGAGAGGGCCATCGCGATCATGACGCGCTGTCGCATTCCCCCCGAGAACTGGTGCGGGTACTCGTCGACGCGTCTGGCCGGATTCGGAATGCCCACCTCCTCGAGCAGGTCGATGGTGCGGGCGCGCGCGACGGAGTCCGACACGCGCTCGTGGGCCTGGATCTGCTCCGCGATCTGCCACCCGACCGTGTACACGGGTGTCAGGGCGGTCATCGGATCCTGGAAGATCATCGCGATCTCGCGGCCTCGGACCGATCGGATCTCGTTCTTCGACAACGGCATGAGATCGCGGCCGCGATAGAGCACTTGGCCGTCCACGATCGCGTTCGGGTCACGGATCAGCCTCATCACCGCCATCATCGAGACGGTCTTCCCCGAGCCCGATTCGCCGACGATCCCGAGCACCTCCCCCGCCGCGACAGTGAGCGAAATGTTGTCGACCGCCTGCACCAGACCGTCCTCGGTCTTGAAGGAGACGCTCAGGTTGCGCACCTCGAGCAATGGCGTTGCGGCGTCAGACAACACGCACCCGCGGGTCGAGCCACGAGTACAGGAGGTCGATGAGCGCGTTGGCGACGATGACGAAGAAGGCCGCGTACATGACGGTTGCCATGATCAGCGGAAGGTCGAAGTTCAGGAGCGAGTCGTACGTCAACTTTCCGACGCCGTGAAGGCCGAACACGACCTCGGTGAGCAGGGCAGCTCCACCCACGAGTGCGCCGAAATCGAGGCCGAAGAGGCTGAAGTAAGCGATGAGCGACATTCTGAGCGAGTGGCGGACGAGCACGCGCCGCTCCGTGAGCCCCTTTGCGTATGCCGTGCGCACGTAGTCCTGCTCCTGTGCCTCGACCATCGAGGAGCGAAGGATGCGGGCGTAGATACCGGCATAGAGCACCGCCAGCGTGAGCCAGGGGAGGAGCAGCGACCTGAACCACCCGAGCGGTGATTCGGTCAGGGGGGTGTAGCCCAGCGGCGGCACCCACGAGAAGAGGAACGTGTCGTGGAGGCGACTCTGGCTCACGAGGTTCACCACCTCGCCCAGCCAGAAGACCGGCATCGAGATGCCGATCAGGCCGATGATCATCAGACCCGTGTCGATGATCGAGCCGCGGAACACTGCCGCCAACACTCCCATCAAGACGCTCGTCGCGACCCAGATGAGCGACGCTCCGATCACGAGCGACAGCGTCACCGGCGCGGCTTCCTCCACCTGCGGGATCACCTTCGCCCCGCGGTTCACGTAGGACTCGAGATCGCGTGTAATGAACAACTTCTTCATGAGCAGCGCGTACTGCACCGGCATTGGCTGGTCGAGGCCGAAGTCGTGACGCACCGACCTCAGGGTCCGCTGGTCCGCGTTGCGCCCTGCGATGCGTGCAGCCGGGTCGACGCCGGGAGTGGCGAAGAAGATGAGGAACACGAGCACGCTGATCGCGAACATCACGGTCACCATCGACAGCATGCGCCAGAGGACGAATCGGAGCATCAGCGTCCGACCTTGTGCTTTGCCCGCGGGTCGAGCGCGTCACGCACGCCGTCCCCCAGGACATTGAGCGCAAGGACGGTGACCGCGATCGCGATGCCCGGCGCGATAGCCACCCAGGGCCGGGTGTAGAGGAGCCCTTGCCCGTCGAGGATGATCGTGCCCCAGCTCGCGTCCGGCGGCTGCACCCCGATCGAGAGGAATGAGAGCGCGGCTTCGGTCAGCATAGAAAGGGCGATCATCAGTGGGAACAGGACGATCACCGTCGTCACGACGTTTGGCAGGATGTCGCTCCACAGCAGGCGCCAGGACGATGCGCCGAGCCCGATCGCGGCCTCGACGAACTCGCGGTTCCTCAGCGACAGCACCTCGCCTCTGACGGACCGGCCCACATACGGGATGTAGACGATCCCGATGATGAAGATCGGCAGCGCGAGGCTGCCCGCCTCGAGCCTGAGCGGTCCCACGCCGAGGCTCTGCGTCACCAGGACCGTCGAGAGACAGATCGCGAGCAGGTAGACGGGGAAAGCCCAGACGACGTCGAGGAGCCGGGATAGCACGCCGTCGATGCGCCCCCCGAAAAAGCCGGCCGCGAGGCCGATGGCCGTTCCGAACAGGCATGTCAACAGTGCGGCGGAGACGCCGATGAACAGCGAGTTGCGACCGCCGTAGAGAAGGCGCGCGGCCACGTCTCGGCCTTGGTTGTCGGCGCCGAGGAAGTAGTGCTCAGGATCCCAGGTCGGCGCGATCGGCGTTACACCGAGCCCAAGCCCCTCGGACTGCTGCTGCATCACAGGAACCGTCTTGCCGTCGACGACGGTCGTGCCGTCGAGGTTGGAGCGGAACGGATCCGTGTGTGCGACGTGTTGGGCGTACAGGGGCGCGACGAGCGACAGCAGGATGATCACGATCAGCAGGCCGAGCATCGCCATCGCGACCCGGTTGCGCCGAAGTCGGCGGCGAGCCAGCGTCCATGGGCTGGCGCTCAATGGGGCGGCGGCGGCGGCTTGCGCCGGCGGGCCTGCCGCAAAGGCGTCGCTCATCCGCGGCGAGTCGTGTGGGGGCCGGGCGTACGCCCGGCCCCCACACGCATCTCTACTGCACCCATGACTGGTCGACGAGCCAATAGAACTGCTTGCTGAAGGTGAAGTTGCCGACCCGCTTGGACACGAAATCAATGTGCTTCGGCGTGAACAGCGTCGCCATCGGCGCCTCGTTGGTCACCATCTTGTCGATCTTCGACCACAAGGCGTTCGCAGTGTTCTGGTCCGTCGTACCGAGATCGAGCGCCCTGTGCATCTGAGCGTTGATCTTCTTGTTGCAGAACCCCGCGATGTTGATGCTGGAGTCGCTACCGGGGTGGAACGACTCGCACCCGAACAGGATGTAGAGGAAGTCCGATGCGGCAGGGTAGTCCTGGTACCACTGCTGCACGTTGATCTGCACCTTGTTCTTCGTGTTCTGCACGTAGGTGAAGAAGATGTTCCCGGAGATCGGCTTCACGGACGCGTTGTAGCCGATCTGGTTGAGCACGCTCTGGAGGTAGACCGCCACCGCCTTGTTGACCTCGTCGTCGGACGAGAGCACCGCCACCTTCTGACCGGCGGTCCCCGACTGCTTGACGAGCGCCTTCGCCTTGGCCAGGTCGGGCGCCGACCATGTCGTGCCCGGTTGCTTGGTGTACGGGCAGTACGGCTTGTAGCCGGGGAAGCCCGGGGGCAGCACCTGACACGACGGAACCGCAAGCTTCGTCCCGCCGAAGATCTTGACGGCAGCGTTGCGGTCGATCGCGTAGTTCACCGCCTGACGCGCCTTCACATTGTTGAAGGGCGCCAAATTGGTGTTCATGGGCGCATACCAGAACGCGGTCAGCGTGTTGACGTGCACCTGGCTCGCGTTCTGCGTGCTGAGCTCCCCGAGCCGGTCGGCGGGTGGCTGCTCGAGCGTCCAGTCCGCCTGGCCGTTCTGGATCGCGGTGATCTGCGCCTCTACCGTGAGGCCGAAGGACTGCACGATCTCGTCTGGATAGCCGTTGGGCTGGGCCGCCGCAGACCACTGCTTGAAGTACGGATTGCGCTTCAAGAGGAGCTGCTTCGTCGGGTTGTACGAGGCGAAGTAGTACGCCCCGGTTCCGGGAACCGGCGTCGTCCCGGCGTCCCTCGGCGGGCTGCCCGCGGGCAGGATCGACGCGTGAGGAACCGCGAGCTTGTACTTGAACTCGGGGTCGGGCGCCTTCAGGTTGATCGTGACGGTGCGCGCCGCCTCGTTCGCGCTGACGCCGCCCTTCAGTGTGCAGGTCGCGGGCTTCTTCAGGCACGCGTCCGCACCGATGATGCCGGCGTAGAACCCGCCTGACGTCGGGCTCTTGACCTTGAAGATCCGCTGGAACGAGGCGAGGACATCGGCGGGCGTGACTTCCTTGCCGTTGGAGAACCTGACTCCCTTGCGGATCTTGAACACCCAGGTCTTGCCGCCGTTCGTCGGCGTCGGGATCTTCTCTGCGATGTCGGGGACGACGTTGAACGCCGCCTGGCCCCCGGCCTTGGTGAAGGCAAGCAGGCCGTCGTACGTCGCCTGATAGAGCTGCCAGTACTGGAGCGTGTAGTTGACCTGGGGATCGAGCGTCCCCCCGGCCGCCTTCGCGAGCAGCTTCAGCGTCCCACCTCGATGGTCTGCCATCAGCTGCTGCCGACCTTCCGCGCCGGTCGAACGTCGTGTCGACGAAGTGTTCGCGGACGCCGCTGTGACAACGGCCAGGGCGATCACCACAAGCGCGACGAGGAGCCTCGGAATCCGCCTCATGTCCTCTCCTTCACGTCTCGGTTCGCTCGACCTGACCCTCGCGCCACAACGGTGCGGAGACATGTCAGGCGGCTTGCGCCGATCGTAACGCACCCCTTTCGGCCCCACAACGAAACGTCGAGGAGATTGGCGCGAACCGCGCCGGCTTGGCCTCGATCATTGACCGCCCGTCGTACGGCGTGTCGTCAACGACGATGAGGAGGCTCATGAGCAACAAGCACCGGCTCGGGCGCACCTCACGAGGCCCAGTCCGATCTAGTGCACTACCTCGAGGCGGCGCGGCCTACGAGGTCGGCGGCCTGTTCGACGGAGGGAACATCGGTATTGACGACGAGGCGTACTGGGGTCGGCAGCTGCTCGTCGATCTGCCGTATGCGGGCTGCAGACGAGCCATCCGAAAGCACGGCCCCGAAGACCGCATCGAGACGTTCAGCGCGGACAGAAATGCTCGGCTGGAGCGTCGACGGCGCGCAATACTCAGGCCAGGAACTCTCGGCGATGCTCAACGCAGGCTTCACCAACATCGACGTCAAAGCAACCTTCGGCTGCAACAGCATCGTCGTCGCCCAAGAGCGTAGGCCGCGACTTCGACGCTCGACCCCGAGAGCGCGGCAACCGTCTAGAGACCTTCGCACTGCCGGGCCAGACGCGCTCTCCGAGCGTCGCACCTGCGGCGACACCGGCCGAAGGAATCACCGCAGTCATTCCCCACAGCCTCCCCAGCGCCGCCGCAGGCCCCCGGATCGTGCGGCAACACTCCACTTCACGAGCTGGACCCGTGGCCAGGGAATCGCTGCGGCAGGGCTAGTCCGACCGTTGGGGGAGGAGGCATGGTGCGGCCGTCAGCGAAACGGGCCGGTCCTCCCGGATCCGCCCCGCCTCGGTCCCCGTGTCGAACGGTCGCTACGGGAGAGCGATTCGACCGCGGTGCCGCGTCCCGAGGTAGAACACACCCATCGCCGCCGCCAAGAGCGCCGCCCGCTACCGACCCCGACCGACTCCTGCCGCTTGAACGATCCAGCTGGTGGCTAGCCGGCGGCTACTTCTACCGCGCCCGGCAGAACCCACCCGGGCCGTACGAAGTGGCAGGTGTAGCCGTTCGGGTACCGCTCGAGGTAGTCCTGATGCTCGGGCTCGGCTTCCCAGAACGGCCCCGCCGGCGCTACCTCCGTCACCACCTTCCCCGGCCAGCGCCCCGACGAGTCGATCGCGGCGATCGCATCCTCGGCGACGCGCCGCTGCTCGTCGTCGAGGTAGAGGATCGCCGAGCGGTAGCTCGTTCCGACATCGTTGCCCTGACGGTTCAGCGTCGTCGGGTCGTGGATCTGGAAGAAGAATTCGAGGAGTTGGCGATACGACGTCTGCTCCGCGTCGAAGACGATCTCGATCGCCTCGGCGTGAGTGCCGTGGTTGCGGTAGGTCGCGTTCGGAACGTCGCCGCCCGCGTACCCCACCCGCGTCGAGAGGACGCCGCGCTGCTTCCGGAAGAGATCCTGCATTCCCCAGAAGCATCCACCGGCAAGGATCGCCTTTTCCATTGCTCCGCTCACGTTCCGCGACCTCCTCACTCACCTCGGCCACACGCACTTTACGGTTTGCTGGCGAACGGCGGGCTCCGCCGCCGTCGAGGCGGGAGTCGACCGACGAATCGGAAAGGCCAGTTCCGGCTGGGTGCGCAGCCCGAGCAAGGCCTCCTCCCGCCGAGCACCACGCCCCATACCAGGACCGTGCTCTCGCGACCTTGGAGTCTTGCTGGTCCTGCGCGGCCGACGCGGCCGCGTCAACGGAGGGGCTCCCCTGCCGAGTGGCCGAACGACGGCTCTCTCGGCAGGGGTTTGCCCGAGGCTCTCAGGGCACCGTGATCGTCCCGAAGAGTCCGTGCGACTCCTCGTCGGGGCCGGCGGTGAAGAACAGCACGTCCGGTGTGCCGTTCGAGCCGGCGTTGCCGAACTCGAGTGCCCAGAGCCCGTCGATCACGAGCTTGTGGCCGGACGTGTCCCGAAGCGTGCCCCGGTGCTCGAACCCGTGGGCGGTCTCCTCGTACGCGTTGATCTGTCCATCGCCGAAGTTGCCGACGAGCAGGTCTCCGGCGAAGCGGCCGAACGCCGCCGGCGCGAGTGCGAGACCCCAAGGCGCGTTGAGCGGACCACGCTGCGCAACGCGCTCGAGCAGGTTCCCGGCAAGGTCGTACGCGTCGACGAAGCCGCGACCCTGGCCGGCCAGCTCGTCCTCGGCGTCGGCGTCCTGCTTCGCATACGAGACGAACACGCGTGCGCCGATGGTCTGAATGCCGAACGGTGCGTACCCTGCGGGCAACAGCGGGTCGACGAACGCATGCGCCGGCGTGACGTCCTGCCACCCGCCGTCGAAGACGTCGACCCGAGCGTTGTGGAAGTCGGCCGCGTAGAGCACCGGATGATGCGGCGTCGGCTCTGCAATCGCAAGGCCCTTGTAGATGGCGCCGGCCCGACCGTGCGCGGTAACGAGTGCGGCTGTCGACCCGCCTCGCCACGCCCGGATCATCCCGTCTTCGCTCGCGAAGACGAAGTTCGCCGGGGCCAGGGCCGGGCTGGCGGTGGTGGCAACCAGGAAGTTGTCGGGAATGCCCGCGAAGACGGCCCCGGTCGGACCGCCGTCGACGCCGACGACAAGCGGGTTGATTGCGCCGGCGCTCGTGTAGAGGGTCGACCGGTCGGTGCCGTTGTCGGCGACCCACCATGGACTGGTTGCGCTGCGCGCGAGCCCCCAGCCGTTGACGAGGTTCGGGTCGGTCGCGGCGGCCGCGCCCGGAACGTCGGAGACGAGCGGGGTGACGGCATACGCGCCGCCTGGCGGTGCAGCCGGCAGCTGCGCCGCGGCCACGAGCGCCAACGAAGCGACCGTGGCGAAGAACGTGATGCGCAGGATCATGCCGCGCATGACTTACTCCTCCTCGTGTCGGGTACCTGCGAGTCCCTACGACGAAATGCACCGGACGGATCACGCCGGTGCAACGCCGCGCTCCAGCCGCGGGAGGTGCAGGTAGGCGCTCGTCGAGACCGACCGCACGTCCGTCCCAGAGGACCTCTCCGCCGTCGAGGTCGACCAGCCCGAGCACCGCGCGCATCGTCGTCGTCTTGCCGGCGCCGTTCGGTCCGAGGAAGCCGAGCATGCTGCCGCGCTCGACCGAGAACGAGCACCCGTCGAGTGGCTGGACCGGTCCGAAGCGCTTGTCGATGTCGCTGATCGTGAGCATCGGCGACCCGATGACAGTCTGGCCGCCTGCGGGGGGAGCGGAATCGGGGTCGACCCCGTCGCGCTTGCCGCCAACTACGGATTCGCGTCCTCGCTGCGGGGCCGGGCGGCCCGCGCCGTCATGCCACCTCGAGCGCCTTCGCGAGGTCGGCCCAGAGCGCCTCTGAATCCTCCAGGCCGACGGACAGGCGGATCAGCCCGGTCGGGATGCGGTCGCCCTCCCACCTGTGTCGCGCCTCGAGCTTCGAGCGGACGCCGCCGAGGCTCGTCGCGTTCTCGATCACCTCCACTGTGCGCTCGACCCGGCCCGCCGCGTCGCCGTCGGCGACGTCGAAGGAGATCAGGAAGGAGAACCCGGGGTAGCGCACCGCCTCGACCGCAGGATGCGCGGCGAGCCGCTCCGCCAGCATCCGCGCGCTTGCCTCCTGACGGTGCGAGGCGCACCTCGAGCGTCTCGAGCCCGCGCAGGACGAGCCAGGCGGTGTCGGCCGGGAGCGACGATCCCGGCCAGCCGCCGGGTCAGGTGGAGCCGGTCGCGGAGGTCGGGGTCGCGCGTGACGGTGACGCCGGCGAGCACGTCGTCGTGGCCGGCGAGCACCTTGGTCGCCGAGTGCAGGACGACGTCGCAGCCGTGGTCGAGCGGACGGAGGCGAAGGGGGGAGGAGACCGTCGCGTCGCAGACGACCGGAGCCGGGTGCGCGACGGCCGCCTCGAGGTCGGGCATGGTCAGGATCGGGTTCGCGGGCGCCTCGACGAGGATCAGGTCGGCGTCGGCGGGCGGCGCCCCCGTCTGGTCGAACTCGACGACTTCACGCCCCAGGGCGCGAGGTGGTCGAAGAGGACACGATGCCCGTAGTAGGCGCCCTCGGCGAGCGCGATCGTCCCGCCGGGGCGCAGCATCGTCAGGACGACCGTCGTCACGGCCCCCATCCCGGACGGGTAGAGGAGCGCGTGGCCCCCGTCGAGCGCTCCGAGCGCCTCCTCGCAGGCGACCCCCGTCGGGTGGTCGGCGCGTGCGTAGGAGAACCGTCCCGGCTCGCCCTGCTCGTACGGCCACGTCGCGGAGCGGTCGAGCGAGGCATCCATTGCGCGCGACGCTACCAGCGGTCGTGCGCGATCTCAGCATGCGCGAGGTGTGCCCGATCCGTCGCCCGGCATCGTGCTGCGCATCGCGGTCGAGCGGGGTTGGCCCCTGGGCGCCTCCCCGTTCCTGAGCGCGACCCTTTAGGCTCCGCGCGATGTCGACGCGGCACGAGACGACCGAAAAGAAGCTCGCCTGGCTGCGTGAGCTGAGCGAGGCCGCGGCACAGGCGGGGTCGGAGAAGGCGATCGCGCGGCAGCACGACCGGGGCAAGCTGCTCGCGCGGGAGCGGATCGACCTCCTGCTCGACCCCGGCTCGTTCGTCGAACTCGACCGCTTCGTCCGGCACCGCGAGGCCGAGTTCGGGATGCGCGAGAACCGGCCCTGGGGCGACGCCGTCGTCACCGGCTACGGCACGGTCTTCGGGCGGCCCGTCTGCGTCTTCAGCCAGGACTTCACCGTCTTCGGCGGCTCGCTCTCCGAGGTCTTCGCCGAGAAGGTCTGCAAGGTGATGGACATGGCCGTCAGGGTGGGCTGCCCTGTCGTAGGGATCAACGACTCGGGCGGCGCGCGGATCCAGGAAGGCGTCGTCTCGCTCGCCGGCTACGCCGAGATCTTCTGGCGGAACGTCCAGGCGTCCGGCGTCGTCCCGCAGATCTCGCTGATCATGGGGCCGTGCGCCGGCGGCGCCGTCTACTCGCCCGCGATCACCGACTTCGTCCTGATGACCGAGGGAAGCTCTTACATGTTCATCACCGGGCCTGACGTCGTGAAGACGGTCACGGCGGAGGACGTGAGCTTCGAGGAGCTCGGCGGCGCGAGCGCGCACGCGACCAAGTCGGGAGTCGCGCACCTCGTCGCACCCGACGAGCAGGCCTGCATCGACGACGCGCGCTACCTCCTCACGTTCCTGCCGCAGAACAACCTCGAGACCGCGCCCTACGCCCCGCCGACCGACCCCGTGGATCGGGAGTCGGCCGAGCTGGACGCGCTGATCCCGGACTCGCCGAACAAGCCGTACGACATGAAGCGCGTGATCGAGACGGTCGTCGACGACGGCGCCTTCCTCGAGATCTCGCCGTCGCACGCGGCGAACATCGTGTGCGGGTTCGCGCGGCTCGGCGGCCACTCCGTCGGAGTCGTCGGGAACCAGCCCGCTGCGCTGGCGGGCGTGCTCGACATCGACGCGTCCGTGAAGGCCGCGCGGTTCGTCCGCACCTGCGACGCCTTCAACGTCCCGCTCGTGACGTTCGTGGACGTACCCGGGTTCCTCCCCGGCACGTCGCAGGAGTGGGGCGGGATCATCCGCCACGGCGCGAAGCTGCTCTACGCGTACGCCGAGGCGACCGTGCCCAAGCTCACCGTCATCACGCGCAAGGCGTACGGGGGCGCGTACGACGTCATGAGCTCGAAGCACATCCGCGCCGACGTCAACGTCGCCTGGCCGACCGCCGAGGTCGCCGTGATGGGGCCGGACGGCGCCGTCAACATCGTCTTCCGCCACGAGCTCGACGGGGTGGATGACCCCGAGGCGCGCCGGGCGGAGCTGATCGCGGACTACAAGGAACGGTTCGCGAACCCCTACTCGGCGGCCGAGCGCGGGTACATCGACGACGTCATCGAGCCGAGCCGGACGCGGCCGTACCTCATCAAGGCGCTCGAGGCGACGCTGACGAAGCGCGAGCCCGTGCCCGAAGCGGAAGCACGGCAACATACCGCTGTAGCCCGCGCGAGCACACGTTCGCGGGCACGAAGTTGGCACAGTGTTGGCACGAAGTCGTCGCTCATTGTTGCCAGTGCGGACGATAGAATTGACAGTGGGTGGTGGGATCGGGTGCCCCACGCGCGGTCGCAATTTGCGTCAAACCGCGTCGCCGAGCACCCAACGGCCCTGCGAGAGGATCGGCAAGGACGTCCCGTCTGGCTCCGATCCCGTCGACGTCGACCTCGGGGCCGCCGACCATGAGGTCGATGTGGATCGACGAGACGTTGATCCCGGCCGCGCGGCGGGCTTCCTCGTCGAGCGATCGCCGCTCCCTCGACGGGGTCGGTGTAGCCGAACCCGATCGCGATGTGGGACGATGGTTCTCGTCGAGGAGGGGGTTCTGGAACACGAGGCCGCGTCGCCCGACGGCGGAGTCGACGTCGACGAGCGCGACCTCGCCGAGTCTCGAGGAGCCGTCGTCGGTCGCGAGCATCGATGCGGAGGAACTCCTCGCCGACCGTTGCTCCGACCTCGACTACCTTGCCTCCGACGAAGCGCAGCCAGCCGCCCTCGACCGACGAGCCGTGCCAGTAGAGCGGCGAGGTCAGGCGCACGGTTCCCTCGGTCTGCGCGCGGTCGGGTGTCGTGAAGACCTCTTCGGTCGGCAGGTTGACGACGATCTCCTGGCCCCACGACGTGTGGGACACCGCCGACAGCCATCGCGCGCTCCCGAGGAGCCCGACGTATAGATCCGTGTCCGGGGCCGCGGAACCGGAGCCCGGTGAAGCGCCACTCGTCGAGCTGGCGCGTGCGACGCTGAAGGCGTGCGACGTGGGAGCGCCACGCCGCGACGGGATCGTCCGTATCCAGGCGCGTGACAGCGGCGATCTCCCGCCACAGCCGCTCCACGTCGGGCTCGCCGAAGAGGCTCCTCGCCCAACCCGCCGTCGGGCAGGCGATCACCGTCCAGGCCGTCGCGAGGCGGGCCATGTGGTCGATCGCGATCTCCCGCAGTCGCCGCGGCATGGCCCGCGCGGCGCGGGACTGGTCGACGTCTGCGAGGAGATGGGGATCGGCGTCGCCGAGCGTCTGGACGGAGGCCGCGCCCTCCGCGCCGAGTGCTGCGATCTCGACCCACGCCGGGGTCCGGTCGAGCAGGTCGTCGGGCGCGTGGATCGCGTGGAGCCGCCGGATGTGCTCGTCGAGGTAGAGGCATTCGACGTCGGCGGCTCCTGCGCGCCAGCCGGCCTCGGCGAGCGCGCGGAGCAACGGGGCGTGCTCCGGCTCCCCGAGCAACACGAGCCTCTGGCCGGGCTGCACGTTGGCGCCCACCTTGACCGCGAGCTCCGCGTACCGGGCGGCATAGTCCATCCCGGCACGATCCCGCGCGACGCCTCTCAGGTCAACCCGGCGGGACGACGAACGCGACCTCGCGCGAGTCGCACACCGGGCGGTAGCCGATCCGCATGTAGATCGCGTTCGACGTCGGATTGGCGAGATCGGTGTAGAGGAAGCAGAAGCGCTTGCCGCGGTCGAGCGCGACCTGCGAGGCGGCCGCGGTCACGGCGCTTCCGTACCCGCGCCCGCGGTGCTCGGGCGGCGTGTAGACCGGGCCGATCCGGAGACCGTTCGGCGTCGCGCCTCCGAACCCGGCGAGTGACACGGGCTTCTGCCCAGCCTCCCAGAGGCAGATGCCTCCGGCGCCCTCCGGCCCGAGCCGCGCGTCGACGCTACGCTCGATGCGCGCGGAGTCGTCGGCGCCGTGCAGCGCCTCCTGCGCGAACGCGGTCATCCACTCGAGCACGAGCGCGCGGTCGTCGATGCCTGTGAGACGCGCGGCGCCGTGCACGCCGCGCGGCGGGACCAGCTCCTCCAGCGCGTAGATCCGCTGGTCGAAGCGGGTCGTCGGCGTCACCTCGTGGCGCGCCGCCCAGGCGGCGGCGAACGCGTCGACTTCGGGCACGGCGCCGACGACGCCCGGAAGCTCGTCCGTGATCGCCTCGGCGAGCGTCTCGAGCGCGCCGCCGACCTGGGGGCGCGCCACGACGAGGTTGTACGGGGGCGTTTGCAGCGCGGCACCGACGACGTCGCCGGCCTCACGCACGACCCAGCCACGGAGCTCGGTGTAGACGTCCGGATGGTCGCGGGTGAACGACGCGATCCCGAATGCGAGGTTGTGCCGCGGCTCGTCCTCGAGCAAGAGCTCTCCTGCCTGCTCGAGGAAGTCAGCTGCGCCTGTGCAGAGGTCGACGTCCACGGCCCGATCCTAGGGCCGGCCGTGCGTGCGTTGCGCGACGGGCGACGACGGCCCAGACTCCGCAGTTCGGTGACCGCTGAAGCCTCGATCGACGAGCTCCGCGCGCTTCAGCAGGCGCGTCTGCGGGAGACGCTCGAGCGGGTCTACGCGCGGGTCCCGCACTACGGACACGCGTTCGACGCCCTCGGGATGCGTCCCGCCGACCTTGTCGCGCTCGACGACCTCGCGCGGTTCCCGTTCACGACGAAGGGCGACCTCCGGGCGAACTACCCGTTCGGCATGTTCGCGGTGCCGCGCGAGGAGGTCGTGCGCGTCCATGCGTCGTCGGGGACGACGGGGCGGCCGACCGTGGTCGGCTACACGCAGCAGGACATCGATACGTGGGCGGAGCTCGTGGCGCGCTCGATGGCAACGGCGGGCGCGCGGCGCGGCGACGTCGTGCACGTCGCCTACGGCTACGGCCTCTTCACCGGCGGACTCGGCGCCCACTACGGCGCCGAGCGGCTCGGATGCACGGTCGTGCCGGTCTCGGGCGGGATGACCGAGCGCCAGGTGCAGCTGATCTCCGACTTCGCCCCGCGCGTGATCATGGTCACCCCGTCGTACTTCCTCTCGATCGTGGACGAGATGGAGCGGGTCGGGCTCGACCCGGCGGCGTCGTCGCTCGAGATCGGGATCTTCGGCGCGGAGCCCTGGACGAGCGAGATGCGCGCCGAGATCGAGAAGCGCTGCCGGATGCACGCCGTCGACCTCTACGGGCTCTCCGAGGTGATCGGCCCCGGCGTCGCGCAGGAGTCCGTGGAGACGAAGGACGGCCTCCACATCTGGGAGGACCACTTCTACCCGGAGATCGTCGACCCGGAGACCGGGGAGGTGCTTCCGGACGGCGAGCGGGGCGAGCTCGTCCTCACGTCGCTCACGAAGCAGGCGATGCCGGTCGTCCGCTACCGCACGCGCGACCTCACGCGCCTCCTCCCCGGCACCGCGCTCGCTCCGCATCGACGGATGGAGCGTGTGGCCGGGCGAAGCGACGACATGATGATCGTCCGCGGCGTCAACGTCTTCCCGAGCCAGATCGAGGAGCAGATCCTCCGCATCGACGGCCTGACGCCGCACTACCTCTGCATGCTCACGCGACCGGGCAGGCTCGACATCCTCACGTGCAGGTCGAGGCGCTCGACACCTTCGCGGCCGGCGACGCCGCCGCGCGCCTGGCCGCGGAGCTCGTCGAGCGGGTGAAGGACACCGTCGGAGTCCGCGTCGACGTGGACGTCGTCGCCCCGGGCACGCTCGAGCGCTCCCAGGGGAAGGCGCGGCGGATCGACGACCGGCGCTAGGTGCGCGTACGGTTTCCGCGTGCGTGTCTCCGCCAAGGTCGACTACGCGCTGCGGGCGATGCTCGAGCTCGCCGCCGCCGGCGGGCTCGTCAAGAGCGAGCAGCTCGCGACCGCGCAGGGGATCCCGCAGAAGTTCCTCGAGAGCATCCTGCTCGACCTGCGCCACGCGGAGCTCGTGACGAGCCGGCGCGGCGTCGAGGGCGGCTACACGCTTGGCCGGCCGGCAGAGGAGATCAGCCTCGCCGACGTCATCCGCGCGGTCGAGGGGCCGATCGCGACCGTGCGGGGCGTCCGCCCGGACGACGTCCGCTACGACGGCGCCGCGCAGGCGCTGGCGCCGGTCTGGATCGACCTGCGCGCGGCCATGCGCGGCGTGCTCGAGGAGACGACGCTCGCCGAGGTGGTCGGGCGGTCGCGGGACTAGGTAGAACGTCGTGTGGCGCGTGGAGCGCACGTACACGATCTGCCCGGCCATGAGCTCGAGCAGCTCGGCCTGGTCGCGCGTGGTCTGCACCGACAGGCGCTCGCCGTCGCCGTCCAGGAGGTCGACGCGGACGTTGAATCCGAGGTGGACGACACGGTCGATCATGACCTCCCTGGTCGAGCCGTTCGGCTCCAGCGTCACCTCGAGATCATGGGGCCTGACGAACCCGTCGCCGACCCGGTGGGCATGGCCGACGAACGTCATCACGAACTCGTTCGCGGGCTGCTCGTAGACCTCGCGTGGAGTCCCCACCTGCTCGATGCGACCGTTGCTCATCACCGCCACGTTGTCCGCGACCTCCATCGCCTCCTCCTGGTCGTGCGTGACGATCACCGTCGTCGTGTGGGTCTCGTCGTGGAGTCGCCGGAGCCATTCCCGCAACTCGGCGCGCACGCGGGCGTCGAGGGCGCCGAACGGCTCGTCGAGGAGCAGCACGGCCGGGTCGATGGCGAGCGCGCGCGCGAGGCCCATGCGCTGGCGCTGCCCGCCCGAGAGCTGTGACGGATAGCGCTTGGCGAGCCCCTGGAGCTGCACGAGCTCGAGGAGCTGGCTCACGCGCTCCGCGACCTCCGCCTTCGGCCGCTTCCGGATCTTGAGGCCGAACGCGATGTTGTCGTAGACGCTCAGGTGCTTGAACGCGGCGTAGTGCTGGAAGACGAAGCCGACCCCGCGCTCCTGCGGCGGCCGTACGGTCACGTCGACTCCGTCGATCAGGACACTCCCGACGTCGGCGGTCTCGAGCCCGGCGATGATCCGCAGCAGGGTCGACTTGCCGCTGCCGCTCGGCCCGAGGAGCGCGGTGAGTGACCCCCGCGCGACCTCCACAGAGACGTCGTCGAGCGCGACGAAGTCGTCGAACCTCTTCGTGATGCGACGGACGGATATCGACATCAGTGCCTGGACTCCTTCGGTTGCAGGAGAATCATCGCTGTCAGGATGACGATGGCCGTCGCCGCGAGCACGAACGAAATGCCGTACGCCGGCGCGTAGTTCCCGTATGCGAACTGATAGGCGTCCTCGACCCGGAGCGTCGCCGTCTGCGTCTGGCCCACGATGTTGCCGGACACGACGGCCACCGCACCGAACTCGCCGATGGCGCGGGCCGCGGTGAGCACGACCCCGTAGACGACAGCCCACCGGATCGACGGGAGCGTGATGCGCCAGAACGTCTGCCAGCCCGATGCGCCGAGGGTCTGAGCGGCCTGTTCCTGCTCGGTTCCGATCTCGCGGAGCGTCGGGACCACCTCCCGCGCGACGAACGGCAGCGTGACGAAGATCGTGACGAGGACGATCGAGGGGGTCGCAAACAGGATCTCGTGGCCGTTGCGCTGGAACCACCCGAACCAGCCGTTGAGGCCATAAAGGACGACGAGCGAGAAGCCGACGATAACCGGCGAGAGCGCGAGCGGCAGGTCGATGAAGGCGTTGAGGAAGCCCCGGCCCGGGATGTTGCCGCGCACGATCACGAGCGCGCATACGATCCCGAAGATGGTGTTCACGACCACGGCGATCGCAGTGACGAGCAAGGTGAGCTTGAACGCCGTGATGGTCTCGGGGGCCGAGATTGCCGCCCAGGCGGCGCCGAAGTCCTCTGCGGTGCGCCACACCATCATGAAGAGCGGACCGACCAGGATGAGAGTGAGGTAGCCGAGCGCGACGAACCGGAGCGAGAGCCTACCCACGCTCGTGCCTCGTGACGTACCAGCGCAGCGCACCGATCCCGAGGAGCACCCCAAAGGAGATGGTCAGCAACACGACGGCAACCGCCGCGGATCCTTCGGGGTCCTGGTCGATCCGGACGAAGAGATAGACAGAGGCGACCTCGGTCTTGAACGGGAGGTTGCCCGTTATCAGGACGATTGCGCCGATCTCGCCGATCGCTCGTGCGAACGCCATCGCGGCGCCGGACAGGATGCCCGGCAGGATGGCAGGCAGGATGATGCGCCGGAACGTCGAGACGTCACTCGCGCCGAGCGACTTCGCAGCGTCCTCGAGCTCCTCGTCGAGCTCCATCAGGACGGGCTGAACAGCGCGGACGACGAAGGGAAGCGTCACGAACAGCAGCGCGACGTAGATAGCGCCACGCGTGAATGTCACGTTCGCGTCGACGTGCAACCCGCCGATCGTGAAGTCGATCGGGGTGCGTGGGCCGTAGAGGGCCATGATCACGAGGCCGGCGACGATCGTAGGCAGGGCGAACGGCAGGTCGATGATGGCGTTCACGACGCTCTTCCCCGCGAAGGAGTCGCGTACCAGCACCCACGCGATGATCGTGCCGAATACGGCGGTCGTGAGCACCGCCAGAGTCGCCATCACGACGCTCAGCTTCAGCGCCGCGACGGCCTGTGGGGAAGAGACGACCGACCAGAAGCCGGACCAGCCGTTCCCGGTCGATTTCCAGACGACGGCGGCGATCGGCAGCACGACGATGATGAGCAGGAACGTCGTGACGAAGCCCACCTGTAGGGAGAGGGCCGTCGAGACCCTCTCCCTACGGTGCGCGGCGGGCGCCGGGAGGCCCGGCGCCTCGGTGACGGTGCTAGCTAGTTGGGACACCGAGCGACTGCTCGATCTGCTGCATGATGCTCTTGTTCGGGTCGAACCACTTCTTGTCTGCTGCCCGCCAGCCCCCGATCAGCTTGTCGGTGATCTTCGTCTCGCCGGGGCGCACCGGGAACCTGCTGCGGTATTCGGTGAGCGCCTGCTTGTTGACCGGGCGGTACCCGTTCTCGGCAAGGATCTTCTGCGCCGGATACGTCTTGAGGAAACGGGAGAAGGCGTTCCACTCGTTCTTGTACTGGCTCTTCTCGATGAAGGCGATGTAGACGTCGATCAGCATCGTCTGACGCGGGATCACGTACGGGATCTTCCCGTTGATCGCTTCACTCTCGAAGGTCAGGAGAACGTCGCCCTTGCCCGAGAGGAAGGTGTTGGTCGCGTTCGACCCGGACGAGTCCTGGGAGACGACGTTGTTCTTGTAGAACTTCCGTAGCCACGCGATCGACTGCGCCTCGGTCTTCCTGGTCTTCCGCTGCGCGATGTAGGAGGCGAGGATGTTCCACTTGGCGATCCCCGCGGTGAACGGGTTGGCGGTGACAACCTGGACGCCTGGCCTGACGAGGTCGTTCCACGCCTTGATCTTCTTCGGGTTGCCGTCGCGCAGCCCGAAGACGACGACCGAGTTCCAGACGACGCCGTTGTAGCTCTGCTTGTCCCAGTTCTTGCTGACGAGCCCCTTGTCGACGAGATCGTTGATGTCGTTCCCCGTGTTGAGGATCACCCCGTCCGCGGGCAGCCCGTTGGCGACTGCCTGACCCTGCGCGGAGGACGGGCCGTACGACGCGCGGATGTTGATCCCCGACCCCTGCGGCGTCTTGCGGAACTCGTCGATCAGCTTCGTCAGCACGGGTCGCGGCGTCGAGTACGCGACCAGGTTGAGCGTGACGTCCTTCGAGCTCGTGGCGGCTGCCATCGCTGCGCTCGCGACCGCGGTCGCGAGCACCGCCACGACCGCAGAGATCCAGGCGAACCTCTTCCGTTGCATAGCCCTCCTCGGTCCGATGCTGATGACGGGCCTCCTCGTCCAAGAGGGTCCCGCCCTTGTCGATCGGAAAGGTATAGCATAAGCAACTTCAATGAAGCGAATAAGTGTTGCGCATGAGGCTGTGGCGGTCGAAGGCTCGGCTGGCGGGACGCGCCACGGCTGGTACCGTCACCGCATGGCGAGCCAGATCCTGATCGAGCACGGCGAGACGCGGCTGGCACGCCGCCTGCGCCACAACCGCTACAAGGTCGCGCTCGCGATCGCGGTGCTCGAGGGCGTCCTCGTCCTGGTGGGCGTGATCCCATGGTGGCTCGTCGTGGCGCTCGCGCTCGTCTCACTCGTGGGGTACGCCGCCTGGGGGAGGGAGCACGAGAGCGCAGACGTGCGCGTCGTCACGTGGACCGCGGCCGTCTCGCAGCTCGTGGTCGTGCTCGTGCCGGTCCTCGCGGGGCTGGTCGTCGTGCTCGCCGCGGTCGTGGTCGTGCTTCTCGCGGCCGTCGCGCTCGCCGCCCTCCTCCTCGACCGGCGCTGACGGGCGCCCGCGACCCGGCCGGGTACACTCCCGTGCCTGCTCTGGGGCGTGGCCAAGCGGTAAGGCAACGGGTTTTGGTCCCGTGATCCCAGGTTCGAATCCTGGCGCCCCAGCCATCGTTCACCCGTGATGCAGACGAGACTCGCCGCAGTCGTGATGGCCGGAGGCCTCGGGACCCGAATGCGGTCCGCGCGTCCGAAGCACCTCCACCCGATCCTGGGCAGGCGCATGGTGGACTGGGTGCTGGAAGCGGCACGCCCGCTCGACCCGGCGCCCCTCGTCGTCGTTGCCTCTCCTGACACCGCGTCGTTGTTCGACGGTGTCGACGTTGCGGTGCAGGAGCGGCCGCTCGGCACGGGCGATGCGGTCCGCTCGGCCCGGAAGGCCCTCGCGGGCGCCGACGAGGTGCTCGTGCTCTCGGGCGACACACCGCTCCTGACGACCGAGCTACTGACCGGGTTGCTCGCCGCGCGCCGCGAGTCGGGCGCCGCGGCGATCGTGCTCTCGTTCGTCCCGGACGACATCCGCAGCTACGGCCGGATCGTGCGCAACGCGGGCGGCGAGCTCGTCGCGATCGTCGAGGCCTCCGATGCCACGGCGGAGCAGCTCGAGATCCGCGAGGCCAACTCATCCATCTACGTCTTCCGCGCAGACGCGCTCTGGCCCGCGCTCGACAAGCTCGCGCCGGCGAACGCCCAGGGCGAGCTCTATCTGACCGACGCGGTACGCGGCATCCTCGATGGGGGGCACCCGGTCGGCGTCCACGTCGCATCCGATCCCGCCGAGACCGAGGGCGTGAACACGCGGGTCGAGCTCGCGGGCGCGGCCGCCGTGCTCCGCGACCGGATCAACACCGCCCACATGCTCTCCGGGGCCGCGATCGTCGACCCCACGTCCACCTGGATCGAGCCGACCGTGGCGATCGAGCCGGACGGCGTCGTCCATCCCTTCACCGTGCTGCGGGGCGCGACGAGCGTCGCCGCGGACGCCCAGGTCGGGCCCCACGTGGTCGCCGTCGACGCGGTGATCGGACCGGGCGCGCTGGTCGGGCCGTTCTGTTACCTTCGGCCCGGCACGGTGCTCGGGGCATCCTCCAAGGCAGGCACGTTCGTCGAGCTGAAGAACACGCGACTCGGCGAGGGCACCAAGGTGCCTCACCTGTCGTACCTCGGCGACGCCGATGTCGGTGATGGACACGAACATCGGCGCCGGCGGGATCACCGTCAACTACCCACACGAGACGGGGCGGCCGAAGGGACGCACCCGGATCGGGGATCGACGTCAGGACCGGGGTCGACAATGCATTCGTCGCGCCCGTCACGATCGGAGACGACGCATGGATCGCAGCCGGTTCGGTGATCACCGAGGATGTCCCCGCCAACGCGCTTGCGATCGCGCGCGCGCGTCAGGTCAACAAGGAGGGCCGCGGTGGACGCCGGGACGATTGAGCAGGCGCTGCCCGGCCTCGAGCACGTGCCGCCGGAGCCTGCGATGAAGCCCGGCCACGCGATTCCGCTGACGCCGCAGAAGCGGCTGATGGTCTTCTCCGGTCGCTCGCATCCGGAGCTCGCGGAGCGGATCGCCGAGCGCCTCGGCGTCGATCTCGGTGAGATCGAGCTCAAGACGTTCGCCAACGACGAGACGTACTGTCGCTACTGCGAGTCGATCCGCGGGGCAGACGTGTTCCTCGTCCAGACCGGGAGCCCTCCGGTCGACCAGCACCTCGTCGAGCTCCTGTTCATGATCCAGGCGGCCCGGCTGGCGTCCGCGAAGCGGATCACCGCCGTGATCCCGTGGTTCCCGTACTCGCGCCAGGACCGGAAGGCGAAGCCGCGCGAGCCGATCTCCGGGCGCCTCGTCGCCGACATGCTCCAGCTGGCCGGGGTCGACCGGCTCCTGACGATGGATTTGCATGCCGGCCAGATCCAGGGCTTCTTCACGATCCCCGTCGACCATATGACCGCCCAGCAGCTCTTCGCCCGGCACTTCCGCGACCTCGGCCTCCACGGGGAGGGCGTCGTCTCCGTCGCGCCGGACGCGGGCCGCGCCAAGGTGGCAGTCCGCTTCGCCGAGATGCTCGAGGCCGACTTCGCGGTCATGCACAAGACGCGCCCGGCGCACGAGCAGGCGGCGGTGACCGAGGTCACCGGGCGCGTGCGCGACAAGGTCTGCATCGTCGGCGACGACGTGACGACGACCGGCGGCACCCTGATCGCGGGCGCGCGTGCGCTCCGCGAGCACGGCGCGCGCGAGGTGTGGGTGTACGTCACGCATGCGCTGCTGAGCGGCGAGGGGCTCGAGCGCCTCGCCGCCGCGGAGGACATCACGGGCATCGTCGTCACCGACACCGTCCCGATCGACCCGCGCGTGCAACCCGAGAACCTGACCGTGCTGACGGTCGCACCGCTTCTCGCCGAGACGATCATGAACGTCTTCAGCGACGACTCGGTCTCGGCGATCTTCGGCGGCGAGAACCAGCTCTTCTGACGGACCTGGGGGTCGCGCACCCACCGCCGCCGTACCTCATCCGCACGGAGCGGCTCACGATCCGCTGCTGGGAGCCGCGCGACGCGGCACTCCTGAAGGACGCGCTCGACACGAGCCTCGACCACCTGCGTCCCTGGATGCCGTGGGCGGCGGACGAACCGCAGCCGCTCGAGCAGAAGGCCGAGCTCCTGCGGATGTTCCGCGGGCGGTTCGACCTCGGGGAGGACTTCGTGTACGGCGTCTTCACGCGGGACGAGCACGAGGTCGTCGGCGGGGCTGGGCTCCACACGCGGGTCGGCCCGGGCGCCCTCGAGATCGGGTACTGGCTGCGCGCGTCGCGGGTGGGGAGCGGGCTCGCGCGGGAGGCGGCTGCCGCGCTGGCCCGGGTCGCGTTTCGCGTCTGCGGCGTCGATCGCGTGGAGATCCACGTCGACCCGGCCAACGAGCGGAGCCTCGGCGTGCCGCGGGCGCTCGGCTTCGCGGAGGAGGCGACGCTGCGCCGGCGGCTTCCGGCCGGTGAGGGCGAGGCGCCGCGCGATGCGGTCGTCTTCGCGCTGTTCGCCGCCGACCTCGAGGGGTCGCCGGTCGCGCACGCCGATCTCGAGGCGTACGACGTGCTCGGCCGCTCGATCGCGCTGTGATCGAGAGCGACGCGGCTCGAGCGCTCGCGAGGCCGTCGACGATCTCGTCGAAGCGGACTCGCGACAGCCGCCTCTCGGTGGAGTGCCTCAAGCGGGCCGGCTGCCCGACCTCCGCTACCATGGTGCGCCGATGTCGAGCGATCGCGTAACTCTCGAGGTCTCGGAGCGCGGGGAAGAGCAGGTCGGCTCCCGTCGCGTGCGCCGCCTTCGCAAGGAAGGGCTGGTGCCGGGCGTCCTCTACGGCAAGGGGCACACGCGGGCGATCGTCGTGAACGAGCGGAGCCTCCGAGCCGCGCTCACCGGCCGGTCGGGGCTGCACGCGATCGTCGACGTCGTGATCGAGGGGCAGACGACACCGCATCACGCCGTTCTCAAGGATTTCCAGCGTCATCCGATCCGTGGCACGCTCACGCACGTCGACTTCCACGAGGTGCGGCTCGACCGTCCGATCCAGGCGACCGTGAGCGTCCAGCTCGTCGGCGACTCGCCCGGCTTGAAGCAGGGGGGAATCGTCCAGCTCGTCAGCCGCGAGCTGCAGGTCGAGGCACTGCCGACCGGGATCCCCGAGCACGTGGAGCTCGACGTCTCGAGTCTCGAGGTCGGAGACACCTTGCGCGTCGAGGACCTCGCCGCGATCGAGGGCGTCACGTTCCTCGACGACCCACAGCTGGTGCTCGCCAGCTGCTCGGTACCTCGTGGGCTCACCGAACTCGAGGAAGCCGCTGCCGAGGCCGCCGAGGGCGAGGATGCCGAGGCCGCCGAGGGCGAAGACGGCGCCGAGGCGTCGGACGAGAGCGCAGCCGCCGACGAGGACTGATCCGTGCGCCTCTTCCGGCGGGGAGAGGGCGGAACCACGATGGACCTTCTCGTCGCCGGGCTCGGGAACCCCGGTCCCGAGCACGCCCGTGACCGGCATAACGTCGGCTGGATGGTGGTCGACGAGCTGGCGCGTCGTCACGACGGATCGTTCAAGGGGAAGTTCCGGGGGCGGCTCGGAGACATCCGCGCGGGGGAGGCCAGGCTCGCGCTGCTGAAGCCCGAGACCTACATGAACGAGTCCGGCGCCTCGATCCAGGCGGCGGCGGCCTTCTACAAGCTCCCCAAGGAGCATGTGGTCGTGATCCACGACGACGTCGACCTCGAGACGGGGCGCCTCCAGGCCCGCCTCGGCGGCGGGCTCGCCGGCCACAACGGGCTCCGGTCGATCGCACAGCGCCTCGGATCGCAGGACTTCCTCCGCGTGCGGATCGGCGTCGGTCGCCCGGGCCGCGGTGACCCGCGCCCGGTCGCAGACTACGTCCTCTCCGCCTTCGCGCCGGAGGACGACGTGGAGGCGATCGTCGCCCGTGCATGCGATGCCGTAGAGGTGCTCGCGGCGGACGGGCTCGAGGAGACGCAGCGCCGCTTCAACTGATCGCCTCCTTCCCTGGCACTCGCCCGCGCCCGGCGCTCGCCGGCCGCTGGCACTGACGGCAGCGGGTGCACACTCGGCACGAAGTCGGCGCACACGCGGCACGCTTTCCTCGATAGCGTGAAAGCAGGGCACGGGGGTGCCCCTGGGGGTGGTTGTCGACGGGGTGCGCTCGGCCCCGATACGGCGTCGCGATCGGCAGTTCGCACGCTCCGGTGCGGCGGCTCGGCACGCTCCGGTGCGGCGGCTCGGTGCGCCGCGACCGCGCAGTACGATGACCTCGGCGGGGCGCGATCCCCGCCGAGCTGCATGGACCAGGCTGCCACCCGCACGACGCACGTCGCGCCGCTCGCCGCCTTCGTGGGGGAGCTACGGAGGCACGAGCGCTTCCAGGCGTTCGCCAGAGCGCTTCCCACGCGCGCCCGCGTCTCGGAGCCCGTGCTGCCGCTGATCCTCGGCGCGCTCCACGCCGAGCTCGGGCGCGCGCTGCTCGTGCTGCTGCCGGAGGACGCCGACGCCCGGGACGCGGCGGACGGCGCCTCGTGGTTCGGGGACGCAGCGCGGGTCGCCTTCCTTCCGAGCCGGGGCGTCACCTACGAGTCGGGGCTCGTCCCGCCGCCGCACCTGGTCGGCGAGCGCTACCGCGCGCTCGACGTCCTCGAGGCAGGTGGGCTCGTCTGCGCGTCGGTCGCGGCACTGTCCGAGGGCCTCCCCCCGCCGGCCGCGCGTCCAGCTGCGCTCGCGCTTCGTGTCGGGGACGAGCCGGGGATCGACGGGCTCGCCGAGGAGCTCGCGCTCTCCGGCTACGAGCGCGTCGAGCGTGTCGACGAGCGCGGCCAGTTCGCAGTCCGCGGCGGGATCGTCGACGTCTTTCCGTCCACCGGACGAGAGCCGCTCAGGATCGAGCTCTTCGGCGACGAGATCGAGCAGGTCCGCGCCTTTTCGCCGTTCACGCAGCGCGCGCTGCATCCGGCCGACAACGCCGTTGTTTACCCGGCCGCGGAGCGCCGCACCGACCTCGTCGAGCCCGACCTCGGGCCCGAGGACGACGGCGAGCGTGCGGCCGATGTGCCGACCGACCTCGTGCCGCCGGTCGCGCGGCCCACCGACCTCGTCTGGCAGCCCGACGACGTGCGGCGTGTCGCGGAGGAGGAGGGCCTCGCACCGATCGCGTTCGACGGCGCGACCGAGCTCGATCCGTTCCCGCAGGCGCAGCCGCACGCGTTCGAGGCGCAGCGACCGGCCGTCGCCGCACGCGGACTGGCAGAGGCCGAGAACGAGCTCGCGGGGTTCGTCCGATCGGGGAACCGCGTCGTCGTGTCGTTCGCGCATCGCGGCGAGGCCGAGCGGCAGGCCGCTCTCGTGCGCAAGATCGAGGCGCCGATCCTCGAGGGCGGTGAGCCGCTCGGCTCCGACCCCGAGCTGCGCTTCGTGGTCGCGCCGGCGCGCCGCGGCTTCGTGTGGCGCG
Source organism: uncultured Actinomycetes bacterium (assembly GCA_963845965.1). Classification (GTDB taxonomy): domain Bacteria; phylum Actinomycetota; class Thermoleophilia; order Gaiellales; family Gaiellaceae; genus Gaiella. Next base: position 149,660 of record CAWJUF010000008.1, read on the forward strand.
AGCTCGGCCTCGTCCTGCTCCCGGACACGCAGGTCTTCCGGAAGCGACCGCCGCGCGCAGACAAGCGGCTCGGCAGGGCGCTCGCGAGCTTTGCCGACCTGCGGGTCGGCGACCACGTCGTGCACGAGGACCACGGGATCGGCAAGCTCCTCGGCTTCGAGACGAAGGAGGTCGCGGGCGTCACGCGCGACTATCTCTACCTTGCCTTCCGCGGCGAGGACCGGCTCTACGTCCCGCACGAGCAGCTCGGCAAGCTGTCGAAGTACATCGGAGCGGACGCCGCCCCCCCGAGCCTGTCGAAGCTGGGCGGCAAGGCGTGGCAGAACCTCAAGGCGCGTGCGCGGAATGCCGTGCGCGAGCTGGCGGGCGAGCTGATCCAGCTCTACGCGCAGCGACAGCGGGCGGAGGGCGTGGCGAACGACCTGTCGAGCGACTGGATCGAGCGCCTCGAGGCCTCCTTCCAGTACCGCGAGACAGACGATCAGCAGCGCGCGATCGAGGCCGTGAAGGAGGATCTCGAGTCGCCGCGGCCGATGGACCGGCTCGTGTGCGGCGACGTCGGCTTCGGCAAGACGGAGGTCGCGGTGCGGGCAGCCTTCGCCGTTGCCGTCAACGGCCGCCAGGTGCTGGTGCTCTGTCCGACGACGATCCTCGCGGAGCAGCACTGGAACACGTTCGAGAAATCGCTATCGCGATTTCCCTATCCGGGTCGGAGATGGTATCTCGCTTCAGATCTCCAAAGGAAGTTCGAAGAAATTCTGATCGATTTTGCCGCAGGCAAAATCGAAGTACTCGTCGGCACGCACCGGATTCTCTCCAGGGACGTGATCCCAAAGCAGCTCGGGCTCGTCATCGTCGACGAGGAGCAGCGCTTCGGCGTCGCCCAGAAAGAGCTCCTGCGGGCGCTCCGGCTCGAGGTCGACGTGCTCGCGCTCTCGGCGACGCCGATTCCGCGGACCCTCCACATGTCGCTCTCCGGCCTGCGCGACATCTCGATCATCGAGACGCCTCCCGAGGGCCGGCGTCCGATCCGCACGACCGTGGGCGAGTACGACGACGAGCTCATCCGGATCGCGCTCGAGCGCGAGCGCGCGCGCGAGGGCCAGTCGTTCTACCTCCACAACCGCGTCGAGACGATCGACGAGGCGGCCGAGAAGCTGCAGCAGCTGTGCCCCGGACTCCGCTTCCTCGTCGCGCACGGCCAGATGGCCGAGCGGGAGCTCGAGGAGCGGATGCATGCCTTCCTCGCGGGCGATGCGGACGTCCTCGTGTCCACCACGATCATCGAGTCGGGGATCGACATCCCGCAGGCGAACACCCTGGTCGTCGAGCGGGCCGACACGCTTGGGCTCGCGCAGCTCTACCAGATCCGCGGTCGCGTCGGCCGCTCGGACGTTACCGCGCACGCGTACCTCTTCTATCCGGACGCAACCGAGCTGACGCCCGAGGCGCGCGCGCGGCTCGCCACGCTCGCCGACCACACGGAGCTCGGGGCCGGCTTCCAGATCGCGATGCGCGATCTCGAGATCCGCGGCGCGGGCGACCTGCTCGGCGCCGAGCAGTCCGGCCACGTCGCGGCGCTCGGCTTCGAGCTCTACGTCGAGATGCTGAACGAGGCGGTGGCCGAGCTCTCCGGTCAGGCGCGCATGGCCGTGCGGCCGGTCCGTGTCGACGCGCGTGTCGACGCCTACATCCCCGCGACGTACATCCAGGCGGAGGCGCTCAAGATCGACCTCCACCGGAGGATCGCGCTGGCCGAGCACGAGGACGAGCTGCGCGAGCTCCGCGCGGCGACCGAGGACCGGTACGGCCCGCTGCCCGAGCCGGTCGAGAATCTGTTTCGCATCCAGGAGGCGAAGCTTGCGCTCGCGCTCGTCGGTGCCGATTACCTCGTGTTCCGCGGCGGCCGGGCCACCGTCGGGCCAGTCGGTCTCGCCGCGACCGAGCTTCGGGCGCTCCGCGCGATCGCGGACACGGCCGTGTACACGTCCGCCCGCCAGGAGGTCGCGATCCGGGCCGAAGGGCTCGAAGGGGCGCTCGCGCTGGCCGATGCTATCGTTGCCGCCCGCCGGGCCGCCTGAGCGCGGCGCGAGGAACGTCCGCTCTGGAGCCCCACCCGAACCTTTCCCGTACACGTCGTAACCCCTCCGTAACCGGACGTCGCCTACAAAGAGGACTCGATGAAGCGCTCGCTCGCACTTGCCGCCGCCGCCCTGGCCGCTGTCACACTCGTCGCCGCCGGCTGCGGCGACTCGGACGAGATGCCGGCCGACGCCGTTGCGGTGGTCGACGGCTCCTCGATCAGCCGCGCCTCCCTGGACGGCCTCCTCGCACGCGCGAAGAAGTCCTACGCCGCCCAGAAGCGTTCCTTCCCGAAGGCCGGGACATCGGACTACCAGTCGCTGCAGACCCAGGCGGTCGCGTACCTGGTTCAGCGCGAGGAGTACGCGCGCGAGGCCGACAAGCTCGGCGTCGCCGTCACCGACCAGCAGGTGGCGAAGAAGGTCGACGAGGTGAAGAAGCAGTACTTCAGCGGGAGCCAGACGAAGTTCGAGAAGGGGCTCGCCGACCAGGGATACACCCGGGCGACGCTCGAGGAGGACATCCGCTCGCAGCTCCTCACCGAGGGGATCTACAAGAAGGTGACCGGTGACGTGAAGATCACCGACGCGGACGTCAAGAGCTACTACGACAAGAACAGCGCCAACTACACCGTCCCCGAGTCCCGCTCCGTCCGGCACATCCTCGTGAAGACCAAGGCCGAGGCCGACCGGATTCGCGCCGAGCTCGTGGGCGGCGGCGACTTCGCAGCGCTCGCCAAGGCGAACTCGATCGATCCGGGCTCGAAGGACGCGGGCGGCAAGCTCGTCGTCTCCAAGGGCCAGACGGTCGCCCCGTTCGACAAGGCCGCCTTCTCGCTCGACACCGACGAGCTGTCGCAGCCGGTCAAGACGCAGTTCGGCTACCACCTGATCCAGCCGCTCGCCGACGTCAAGCAGGGCTCGGTCACGCCGTTCGCCCAGGTCGAGGACCAGATCCGCACGCAGCTCGAGTCCGACAGGAAGAACGCGGCGGTCAACACGTGGGTCTCGGACGTCGAGAAGCAGTACAAGAGCAAGGTCCAGTACGCCGCCGGGTTCGAGCCGCCCGACACGTCGACGACCACGGGCGAGACGACGACCTCCGGGTAACGTCCGCCGCGTGGGCGCAGACGGCCCGCTCGGCGAGCTTCGTGAGCTGACCCGGCGCCTCCGGGCGGACTGTCCGTGGGATCGCGAGCAGACGGCTCGCACCATCGTCCCGCACACGGTCGAGGAGGCCTACGAGGTCGCCGACGCCGCGCTCGCCGGTGACCCGGCAAAGCTCCGCGACGAGCTCGGCGACCTCCTCTTCCAGGTGTTCTTCCTCTCGCTGCTCCTCGAGGAGCAGGGGGAGGGCGATCTCGACGAGGTCACGCGCGCGGTGCACGACAAGCTCGTGCGCCGGCACCCGCACGTCTTCGGCGATGCCGAGGCCCGCACGGCGGGGCGCGTGCGCGAGCGCTGGGAGGCGATCAAGACCGAGCAGGAGGGGCGCGAAGGGGTCTTCCACGACGTGCCTGAGTCGCTCCCCGCGCTCCTCCTCGCACGCAAGGTGCAGCGCCGCGCGGCGGCGGTCGGCTACGACTGGCCCGACCTCGCGGGCCCGGCCGCCAAGGTGCGCGAGGAGCTGGATGAGCTGCTTGCCGAGCTGGCTCGCGCACGACGCCCGGCACCCGAGACCGAGCCGGACCGCGCCGTCGAGGCGGAGCTCGGCGACCTCCTCTTCACCGTCGTCAACCTCGCGCGGTTCGTGAACGTCGATCCCGAGCTCGCGTTGCGCGCGACCACCCGCCGCTTCCGCGGGCGGGTCGAGCTGGCAGAGCGGCTCGCGGCCGACGCGGGGGAGACCTGGGGGGAGCTCGACCTCGCCGGCCAGGAGCGCTGGTACGAGCAGGCGAAGGCCTCGCTCGGTTCCGCCGACTGAGGGTAGACCCCGGCTGCCGCCGTCTGTTTAGTGTTCTCCGGCGTGAGCCGGAGAACACCATGAGCGAGATCGTCCACGTCCACGGCCGCCAGGTGCTCGACTCGCGGGGGAACCCGACGGTCGAGGTCGAGGTCGGCCTGGAGTCCGGCGCGTTCGGGCTCGCGGCCGTGCCGTCGGGCGCGTCCACGGGCGAGCACGAGGCCGTCGAGCTCCGCGACGGCGGCGACGAGTGGCTCGGGAAAGGCGTCTCGCGCGCGGTCGCGCACGTCGACGGCGAGATCGCGGACGCCCTCGTCGGGCTGGACGCATCGGACCAGCGTGCGATCGACCGGACGCTGGTCGCGCTCGACGGGACCCCGGCGAAGGCGCGGCTCGGCGCCAATGCGATCCTCGGCGCGTCGCTCGCGGTCGCGAAGGCGGCCGCCGCCGACGCCGGCGTCCCGCTCTACCGCTGGATCGGCGGCACGAACGCGCACGTGCTCCCCGTGCCGCTGCTGAACGTCGTCAACGGCGGCGCCCACGCGCAGAACTCGCTCGACTTCCAGGAGTTCATGCTCGTCCCTGCGGGCGCGGACACCTTCTCCGAGGCGCTGCGGATCGGCTCGGAGACCTACCACCACCTCAAGCTGCTCCTCGGCGAGCGCGGCCTCTCCACCGCCGTCGGCGACGAGGGCGGGTTCGCGCCCGACCTCGGTTCCGCCTACGACGCGTGCGAGGCGATCCTCGAGGCCGCGGAGCGGGCGGGACACCGTGACAAGGTGGCGCTCGCCCTCGACCCCGCGACCAGCGAGCTCCATCGCGACGGGGCGTACCGGCTCGAGCGGCAGGGCGGCACGCTCGACACGAACGGGATGATCGACCTCTGGGCCGACCTCTGCGACCGCTTTCCGATCGTCTCGCTCGAGGACGGGCTCGGCGAGTCGGACTGGGCCGGGTGGCAGACGCTCACCGACCGGCTCGGTGGGCGGCTCCAGCTCGTGGGCGACGACCTGTTCGTCACCAACGTCGACTTCCTCCGGCGGGGGATCGCCGAACGCGTCGGCAACGCGATCCTCGTCAAGGTGAACCAGATCGGGACGCTGACGGAGACACTGGACGCGGTCGAGCTCGCGCACCGGAACGGCTATCGCGCCGTCATCTCCCATCGGTCGGGCGAGACCGAGGACGCGACGATCGCCGACCTCGCCGTCGCGACGAACGCCGGCCAGATCAAGACCGGAGCCCCGACCCGCTCGGACCGGGTCGCCAAGTACAACCAGCTGTTGCGGATCGAGGAGGAGCTCGGCGACGAGGCCGAGTACCCCGGCTGGGCCGCGTTTCCCCGGTCGGGCGCCTGAGCTCCGCCGTCTAGGCTGTCGCCGTGACCGGGCACACGCGCCGCACGAAGATCGTCGCGACCATCGGTCCGGCATCGGCGAGCCCGCAGAAGCTCGCGGCGCTGATCGCGGCGGGCATGGACGGCGCGCGCCTCAACTTCTCACACGGGACGCAGGACGACCACGCGCGGACCGCGCAGCTCGTCCGCGAGGTGGAGGCTGCGGCCGAACGGCCGATCGCCCTCATCGCGGACCTCCAGGGCCCGAAGCTCCGCGTCGGCGACCTCGAGGAGGACATCGAGCTGGCGGACGGCGCATCGATCGTGATCGCGGGCGAGGACGCCGCGCAGGACGACGACATCCCCGTCAGCCCCGCGGTGCTCGGCTCCGTGCTGCAGCCGGGAAACGACATCCTCATCGACGACGGGCTCGTCCGGCTCCGCGTCGAGAAGGTCGAGCGTGGCCGCGCCCGCTGTCAGGTCGTGGTCGGCGGCGTGGTGAAGCCCCACAAGGGCGTCAACCTGCCGGGCGTCCCGCTGCCGATCCCGTCGCTCACCCGCAAGGACCTCGACGACCTCGACGCCGCGCTCGAGTTCGGGGTCGACTACGTCGCGCTCTCGTTCGTCCGCTCGGCGTCGGACGTCAAGGCGCTGCGCACGCTGATCGAAGCGCGAGGCTCGCACGCCTGGGTGATCGCGAAGATCGAGAAGGCGGAAGCGGTCGCCGAGCTCGACCAGATCCTCGCCGAGGCGCACGGCGTGATGGTCGCGCGCGGCGACCTCGGCGTCGAGATCGGCGCCGCGGAGGTCCCGCTCCTGCAGAAGCGGATCATCGTGCACGCGCTCGAGCGTGCGAAGCCGGTGATCACGGCGACGCAGATGCTCGAGTCGATGATCTCCTCACCGGAGCCGACGCGCGCCGAGGCGTCGGACATTGCCAACGCGATCCTCGACGGCACGTCCGCGATCATGCTCTCCGGCGAGACGGCCGTCGGCGCGTATCCGGTCGAGGCGGTCGCCGTGATGGACCGCATCGCGCTCGCGGTCGAGCCCCACCTCGGGTACCGCCACGAGACGCCGCAGGCGAGCGACGAGCCGACGATCGACCAGGCGATGTCGAACGCCGCCTGCGACGTTGCGGAGGCGCTCTCCGCGAAGGCGATCCTCGTGCCGACCTTCACCGGCCGCACCGCCTCCGCCGTCGCACGCCTGCGACCGCAGCGGGCGATCCTCGCGCTCACACACAAGATGGACTCGCTGCGCCACATGGCGCTCGAGTGGGGCGTGACGCCGCTCGTCATCACGGAGACGACCGACGTGGAGGACCTCTGGACGAGGTCGATCACCGCGGCGCGGGAGTCGGGCATCGTCCTTTCCGGCGAGCGCCTCGTGATCACGGCGGGCACCTCGGTCAACCTTCCCGGCGGCACGAACGTCATCAAGGTCGACCTGGCGTAGGTGGAGGGGCCCCCTGGCCCACGCCGAACTCCGCGTCATGGCGGGGAAGGGGAAGCGCGTCGAGCGCCAGCGCCGCAGGCCGAGGGCGCCGCGGTGGCTGCTGCCCGTGATCGTGCTCGCGGTCGTCGGGTTTCTCTACGTGCGGCCGATCACGTCGTACCTCGAGACGCGCAACCAGCTCGACGAGCGCCGGTCGGAGGTCGCCGGGCTCCGCGCCGAGCGTGCGCGCGTGACCGCGCGGCTCGCACGGGCCACGAGCCTCGACGAGCTCTCGCGTGCCGCGCGCCGGATCGGCTACGTCCGGCCCGGCGAGCACCTCTTCATCGTGAAGGGCACCGCCGAGTGGCGGCGCCGGCACGACGGGTAGCCGGGTACCGTCACGGGATGGACGATCGCGCCGTCGTCGCGCGGCAGCTCGGACGCGAGCCGCGGACCTTCCGGCGGGTCGTCGTCCGCTGTCCCTGGGGCCTCCCCGCGGTGACGGAGCAGGAGCCGTACGGAGCGGACGGCGAGCCCTTCCCCACGACGTACTACGTCACCTGCCGCCACGTCGTCGCCGGTGTGTCGCGCCTCGAGGCCGCGGGCGGCGTCGAACGATGGAGCGCGACGGTCGCGCGCGATTCGCAGCTCCGCGACGACCTCGTGCGCGCCACCGCCGAGCAGGTGCGGATCCGGCGCGAGCTCGCGGCCGGGGCGACGGGCTCCGACGCCGGTGCGTCGCTCGAGCTCGGCATCGGCGGCTCGCGGAACCCGACCGCCCTCAAATGCCTGCACGCACACGTCGCGTTCGCGCTTGCCTGTCCCGGCTACCGGGTGGGGGAAGCCATGCTCGCCGAGGTGCCGGAGCGCTGGCCGGAGCGCTGCTGCAGCCTCGTATAGTGCGCGCCGATGACGACGGTCACCTCGGCGCGACACGAGTGGGAGGAGGGCCAGCGGCGATTCGAGACCGACGCGCGCAACACGGCCCGCGCCGAGGCGCTGCACGCGCAGCGCGACGCCGTGGTCGACGAGCTACGGCGCCGCGTCGGGCCGACCTTCACGCTCGCCGAGCTCGCCGCGGTGTACTCAGATGCGGAGCGGTGGCTGTTCGAGGTGATCGAGGAGCGGGCGCCGTCGCGTGGCTGGGCCGCGACGGCGAGCATCGCCGGCGACGCTGCATTCCACGCCTACAGCCGCCAGGCGCTGGACTACGCGCCGTGAGCGCCAGCCCGGTGTCCACCGGCCGCCGACGCCCGCCCCGCCGCAGCCCGTGGCCGCGGGTCGCAGCGCTCGTCGTTGGCGCGGTGCTCGTCTTCGCGCTCGGGGTCGCGCTCGGCCTCGCGCTCGACGACCGCCCGGTTCCCGGCGGGACGCAGACCTTCGTTAGGACGCTGGAGCCCGTGCCGCAGCAGTCGGCGCCGTAAGGGGGCGTGCAGCGTGCGGCGCTCGTGGCGCCGGGCGCTCGCGCCTTGGCGACTCGTCGCTGGGGACAGGCACCCTGCGGGCGCCAGTCCCTGGCCCCTACATCTCCTCGGACGCCTGCAGCAGCCCTGCCACGATCACCGCGAGCGCGGCAGCGAGGCTGATCCAGAGACCGACGCCGCGGTTCGCAAAGAAGAAGTCGTCCGGGACCGAGATCACGCGGACGAGCACGAAGATCGTCGCGAGCGCGCCGAGCGCGATCGTCAGGAGGCTCTGGGGCAGGGCGGCAGGCGGCTCGATCCCGAGCTCACGCAGGACGAGGGCAAGGACGACCGCGAGCCCGACGAACAGCACGAGCTTCCCGAGGACGCCTGTGTTCCAGCCGAGCACCGAGATCGTGACTCCCTCGCCCTCGCCGGTGTACCACCCGGTGAACGACGAGACGGCGAGAACGACCCCTGCGACCATGCCGAGGCCGTCGCCCAGCCCGAGGAGCCCCGTATCGAAGCGTCGCTCGCTCATCGCCACGCGGCAGAGTATCTCCGAGAACCCGCTCCGGCGTCGCGGTCGTATGCTTCGACGGTGGCCGACAACGTACGCGAGGCGACACGCGAGGGGGTCGCGGACGCGCTCGGGCCCCCCGACGAGGGTCCCGACGCTCGATCCGGACGCCGTCCGGCGGTCCTACCACCTCCATCGGGCTCGCCGGAAGGCCAGGATCGAGCACCGGCGGCGAACGAAGCGGGCGGGCGCGCGGTTCTGGGTCGTGCTCGTGCTGCTCGTCGTGGTGTGCGTCTTCCTCGCCCTGACGACCTGGCGCGAGATCGGGCGCCTGTTCGGGCTGTAATACCCGCGCAGTGCGTTCTGGAGGCCCCCGGGTCGTCGCGGTCGTGCTCGTGCTCGCGATCGCGGTCTCCGTCACGCCGATCCTGGTCGTGAACGCCTTCCGCGTGCTTGCGACGGGGACCTTTGTCCGCTTCGAGCTCGGCCGCGACGGCTTCCCGGCAGATGCCTACGGCCTGACGGCCGATCAGCGGCAGACGCTGGCGCTCGTGGGGCTCCGCTCGATCCAGCCCGGGTCGGAAGGCATCGCGCTCCTCGAGCGGGCGCGGCTGCCGAACGGCGCGCGGGCCTTCGGCGTTCGCGAGCTGACGCACATGCGGGACGTCCGGCGGCTCTTCGGCATCGCACTGCGAGCACAGCTGATCGCGCTGGTCGTCATCGGAGCGCTGGGGCTCGGGCTCGCGCGAACGCCTCTCCGCACCGTCGTCCCGCTCGGGCTCCTTGCCGGAGCCCTCGGCACGCTGACGATCGCCGCTCTCGCCGTGCCGGTGATCCTGCTCGGGTTCGACGGCTTCTTCGTCCGCTTCCACGAGATCTTCTTCTCCGGCGACTCGTGGCGCTTCAACAACGCCGACACGCTGATCCGCATCTACCCGGAGCGGTTCTGGCAGGACGTCTCCCGGCTCGCGGCGGGGATCGCCGTCGCGCAGGCGCTCATCCTCGTGCCGCTCGCCTGGTGGTGGCATCGCTCGGCGCGGCGGGGGCTTGCGTGATCGACCTGGAGCGCCGCGGCGGCGCGATCCTGCGGATCGGCCACCGGGGGGCCGCGGCGCTCGCGTCCGAGAACACGCTTCGCGCGTTTCGCGCCGCCCTGGCGCAGGGTGTCGACCTCGTCGAGTTCGACGTCGTCGACCTCCCGCGCGGGCCTCTCGTGCTCGCCCACTCCGACCGGCTCGAGGAGGTGAGCCACGGCGCGGTCGCCGGCTCCGTGCGCGAACACTCGCTCGCCGAGCTGCGCGAGTTCGCGCCGGAGCTGCCGACGCTCGACGAGGCCCTCGCGTTCTTCGTGGAGGAGGCCCCGGCCACCGGGCTGCACGTCGACCTCAAGCTGACGTCGCGTCTGGACGAGCTCGCATCGGCACTCCGCCGTCACGGTCTCGAGCGGCGGACGGTCGTGTCGTCCTTCCATGTGCCGAGCCTGCGCGCCTTCGCGCGTCACGCCCCGGCGGTCCGGATCGGCTTCACCTATCCGGAGGACCGCTTCGGCGTCTCGCGACGACGCGCCCTGGAGCCGGTGCTGCGCGCCGGACTCGTCGTGCTCAGGGCCGGTGCGCCCTTCGTCCTGCCGCGCATGATCCGGCGCGCGGGCGCGACCGCGCTGATGCTCCAGCACGCGCTCGTGACGCCTCGCTCCGTCGCGCGGGCCCGCGCGCTCGGAGTACCGGTGCTCGCCTGGACGGTCGACGACCCGGACGATCTCCGGCGCGTCGTCGAGGCAGGGGTCGCCGGCGTGATCACGAACGATCCGAGGATCTTCGCAGCGATCGGCACATAACAGTTCGTTCACTTCCTCCGACCAGACCCCTGGATACACTCAACCCGATGCGCCGTCTGGCAACTGCCGCCGTTCTTCCCTGCTCAGTTGCCCTTTTCATCGTGCTCGCGCCGATCGCCGCGGCAGACGAGACGACGCCGCCCACCACGACGGCGCCCCCGACGATGACCGAGCCCGCTACGGCGACCACCGCACCGCCGACAGCGGCCGTGCCGCCGCCGCGAGGGCCGAAGCTGATCCAGCCGGGCGTCAGGATCGGCGGGCTGCTCGTGGGCGGGCTGACGCGCAAGGAGGCCCGCGAGCTCGTCGAGCAGCGCTTCGGCAAGCCCCTCACGCTGGTCGTCCCGCCCGCCCGCAAGCTGCGCGTCACGCTGGAGGAGCTCGGTGCCGCGGCATATGTCAACAAGGCCGTGACGACCGCGGTACGGGTCCGACGCGAGGGGTTCCAGGTGCCCCTCCGGGTCGACGTCGCGAACGGCAAGCTGACGCGGTTCCTCGGCGACCTCGCGAAGCGGACCGATCGCCAGCCCGTCGACGCGAGCCTCACGTTGCGCAACTACGCCCCGGTCGCGCACCCGTCGGCGCCGGGCCGGCGGCTGATGAAGGTCGTCGCCGCGCGCGAGCTCTCCCTGGCCGTCCGCAAGCACGAGCGCTCGCTCGCGCTGCCCTTCCAGCCGCTCGATCCGAAGGTCACGGAAGCCGACCTCGGCAAGGTGATCGTCATCAAGCGCGGCTCGAATCAGCTCCTGTTCTACGACGGTGACCAGCTCAAGCGGAGCTTCCGCGTCGCGACCGGCCAGGCCTCGTACCCCACGCCGCTCGGCCACTACGAGATCGTGACGATGCAGCGGAACCCATGGTGGTACCCGCCGGAGGGCTCCGCGTGGGCGGACGGCGCAGAGCCGATCCCGCCGGGCCCGGGGAACCCGCTCGGCACGCGGTGGATGGGCATCTCCTCTCCGTACGTGGGGATCCACGGGACGCCGGACGCGGCGTCCATCGGCTACTCGGCCTCCCACGGCTGCATCCGCATGCTGATCCCGCAGGTCGAGTGGCTCTTCCAGCAGGTCGGGGTCGGGACGCCCGTGTTCATCGTCCCGGCGTGACGCCCGACGCGGGGCCGGGCCGGATCCAGCGCGTCGCGCAACTGGCCGCGCTGATCGGCGTCGCCGCGCTGCTCGGCCTCCTCATCTGGAAGGTGGCCTTCGGGAAGACGACGGGCGCGGCGGACGAGCTCGCCAAGGGCAAGCTCGTGCACGCGCCGGCGTTCACCCTCGACCGCCTCGATCGGGACGGACAGCTCGGCGTCGCCGACCTGCGCGGGAAAGCGGTCGTCGTGAACTTCTGGGCGTCGTGGTGCATTCCGTGCCGCGACGAGGCCCCGGTCCTCCAGAAGACCTACGAGCGCTACCGTGACAGAGGACTTGTCGTGCTCGGTGTCGACGTCAACGACTTCCGCCAGGACGCGCGCCGCTTCATGGGCCGCTACGGCGTGACGTACCCCGTCGTCTACGACGGCAAGGGCTCCACCGTCGGGAAGTGGGGCGTGCGCGGCTTCCCGGAGACGTTCTTCGTCGACCGCACGGGGAAGCTCGTGGGAGAGCGAATCGAGGGCGCGGTCGACATCGATCGGAACCGTGACGCGTTCCAGCGCGGGGTCGCGCTCGCGCTCGGCGACGCATCCTGACGTGGTCGCGCGGGTCGCACTCGCCCTCGCATGCGCGCTGCTCGCCGTGCCCGCCGCTTCGGTTGCCGCACCGAGCCCCTCCGATCTCGAGGCCGAGTTCGTCTGTCCGACGTGCAAGACGACGCTCGACCAGTCCGACTCCCCGATCGCGCGGAGGATGAAGCAGATGATCCGGACGCGGCTCGCAGAAGGCGCGACGGAGAAGCAGATTCGTGCGGAGCTCGTGGAGCAGTTCGGGCAGGCCGTCGTCGCCGAGCCGCCGAAGAAGGGCTTCGACCTGCTCGCCTGGCTCGTGCCGCTCGGCATTCTCGCCGCCGGCGCGGTCGGCGTCGGCGCGATCGCCTGGGGCTGGAGCCGCCGCCGCGCCGACGAGCCGGCGCCGGCGCCGCTCGATCCGGCCCTCGAGCGCCGTCTCGACGCGGAGCTCGAGCGCTTCGACGGATGAGCTGGAGCCAGATCCCGGTCGCGCTGCTCGCGGGCTTCCTCTCGTTCCTCGCGCCCTGTGTGCTCCCGCTCGTCCCCGGCTACCTCTCGACGGTCTCCGCGGTCTCGGCCGAGGAGCTCGGTCGGCCAGGGAACGCCGGCCGGGTGGTCACGTCGAGCATCCCCTTTGTCCTCGGCTTCACCGCGTTCTTCGTGCTCCTCGGGGTCGGCGCGTCACTTCTCGGCGGGAGCCTCTTCCGCGACCAGTTCCTCCTCGAGCAGGTCGCGGGCTTCGTGCTCGTCGTGTTCGGGCTCGCGTTCATGGGCCTCCTGCCCTGGCCGGAGCGGCTCGTCGGCGCGGGGCTCGTCCAGGGCGCCCGCTCCCGCGGCTCGCGCGTGCTCCTCGGCGGCGCGTTCGCCGTGTGCGCTGCGCCCTGCATCGGGCCGGTGCTCGCGGCGATCCTCGTCCTTGCCGGCTCCTCGGACACCGCGCTCGAGGGTGCGGGCCTCCTCGCCGTCTATTCGCTCGGCCTCGCCATCCCGTTCGTTCTCGCCGGCGCGCTCTTCACACGGGCGATGGGCGCCTTCCGCTGGCTCCGCGACCACTACCGCGCGATCCAGTTCGCCGGGGGGCTCGTGATGGTCGTCCTCGGGCTGATGCTCTTCTTCGGCCGCTTCTACGTGCTGCGGATCTACGTCAACCGCGCCCTCGAGTGGGCAGGGCTCGAGCCCGTCTTCTAGACGTGGGGGAACCCCTGGTTCCCCCACGAGCCCCTCCTCTGGCTCGTGACCCGGGGAGGGCGGTCTGGCCTCCCGGCCGGCTGAGCCGGCCTCCGGCCGCCGAGGCCCACTCCGCCGCGACGGCCTACACCCGGATGGGGAGGAGGTTGAGCAGGTCTTCGGCGACGCGGGCGGACGCCGCTTCGACCTGGCCGAGGATGGCGGTCACGTTGATACCGCGGTGCGACGGGGTGTACGGGCCGAGCCGCCGGGTCGCCTTCTCGAGCTGGCGCGTCGCGCCTGGCCGGTTGCCGTTCGCAGCGTGATGCCAGGCGACCGTCACGTGGACGAGCCCCTGGAGGAAGTCCCGCTCCGCCTCGGGCGCACCGCGCCATTCCTCCTCGAGCGCCTCGTGCGCGTCGAACCAGCGTTCGGCGCGCATCAGCTCCAGGCCCTGCTCGAGGCTCACGCTTTCCCCCTCGACCGTGCTAGAACCATGCCCATGGCGACGATCCTGCTGGTGGGGGTCGACCTCATGGTCCGTTCGAAGCTCGACGTCCTCCTCGACGGGCATCGCTTGGTGACGAGCGACAGCGCCGATGCGCCCGACCTCGTCATCTGCGACATCGCGCGCGTCGACGCGGAGGAGGTCGCGGACGCCTGGCCCGAGACGCCGATCCTCGGGTTCACGAACCACACGGACACCCTCGGTCTCCAGCGGGCGCACACGGCGGGCTTCGACCAGGTGCTCGTCCGCTCCGCCCTCGCCGCGCGGGCGCGCCAGGTGGTCGACGAGCTCGTCGGCGTCGATGCTTGACCCGGGCCCGGGTCGGATGCCGTTGGTAGGCTCGCCTTCGGAATGACGTACATCATCGCCGAGCCCTGTATCGACATCAAAGACCGCTCGTGCGTCGACGTCTGCCCGGTCGACTGCATCCACGAGTTCGCGCGGATGCTGATCATCGACCCCGAGGAGTGCATCGACTGCGGGGCGTGCGAACCGGAGTGCCCGGTCGAGGCGATCTTCCCCGAGGACGCACTCCCCGACAAGTGGGAGGCGTTCGTGAAGATCAACTACGCGTTCCCCGAAGGGGCCGCGGCCGTCGACCCGCTCGTCCAGCAGTACGCGGACGACAACGACGTCCACAACGAGCCGATCGAGTAGCGCGTAAAGACGAGGCTTGCCTCGTCCGCCGGCTTCGCTGTGCGCTTGTGTCCGACTGAAGTCGGACACGAATGGTGATCTGGCCCCGTCGGTGGGGATCGAGCGGCGCGATTCCGCTCCTGCGGAATCGCGCTTCCGCGAGCGAGCTACAGCCGTGCCGCAGAAGGCGGCACGACCAGCCGGATCGTCGTCAACGGCCCGTCGCGGCGAGCCTCGAAGGTCCCGTTGAGCTCGGCTGCGCGCTCCGCGAGCCCGTCGATCACGGCCTGGCGGCGCTCCGGCGCGGCGTCGTCGGAGACCACGAGCTCGACCCCGCCGGTGGAGGTCAGCGCGAGCGTGACCGAGACCGACGTCGGCGGCCCGCGCCTGACCGCCTGGTCGAGCGCCTCCCGAATGACCTGGAAGAGGCTCGACCGTGCACCCTCGCCGAGCTCCGTCTCGGCGATCGCCACCTCGACCGATGCCCCGCGCCGCCCGACCGTTCGGTTGGCGACCTCGCGCACGGCGGCCGCCAGCCCGACCTCCTGCAGCGTCACGGGCTCGAGCCCTGCGACGATCCCGCGGAGCTCCTCCGCCGCGTCGCGAGCGACCGCGAGCGCACGGGCGGCCACGCGCTGACCCGCCTGCACGTCGCCGTCCTCGAGCGCCGCCACGGCGGCGTCGAGCATCTGCGACAGCGCCGCGACGTGCTGCACCGGCCCGTCGTGGAGCTGCTCCGCGATGCGCCGTCGCTCCGCCCGCTCCGCAAGCAGACGCTCCGCGACGAGATGCTCGTTGCTCAATCGATCATCGCCTCGCGCAGCGCAATGGCGACCGCCTGGGTGCGGGTCTCCGCCTCGAGCTTCGCGAGGATGTGGCGGACGTGGCTCTTCACGGTCTCCTGCGAGATGAAGAGCTGCTGCGCGACGTCTGCGTTCGACATCCCGTCCGCGAGGAGCTGCAGGATCTCCCGCTCGCGCTGGGTGAGGATCTCCTGCCCGTCCCGACCCGTCGCCAGCGACGGGATCAGAGCGGGGTCGACGAAGCTCTCGCCCGCCGCGACCTTCTCGATCGCCTTGAGCAGCGTGTCGTGCGGCGCCTCCTTGAGCACGTAGCCGTGCGCGCCCGACTCGAGGCCGCGTTGCAGCAGCGCCCGCTCGCTGTAGGCGGTGAACACGAGCACGCGAGTGTCCGGGGCGCGGGTCGCGATCTCCTCGGTCGCCTCGATCCCGTCCATCTGCGGCATCCGCAGATCCATGATCACGACGTCGGGGCGCCGGCGCTCGGCGAGCGCGACGGCGGTCTCGCCGTCGGGGGCCTCGCCGACCACGCGGATGTGCGGCGAACGAAGCAGCGCAAGCCGAAGCCCCTCCCGGACGACCTCGTGGTCGTCCGCGATGAGCACCGTGATCTCGGCGTTCTCCGCCACGGAGTGGGATTCTACGAGGGGGACGGGACGCCTTCCTCGTCTCACACGACGAATGCGAGCTGCTCGGGTGCCGGCTCGGGCTCGATCGTGCGCCGGCGAGGCCGCCACGTCGCTCGCGCGAGGTCGCGGACGGCCCGGCGCATGGGCTCCGTCTCGACGGACGAGAGGTACGCGCGGCCCGCGTAGAGCCGCTCGTACTCGGGAAGCAGCTCGGGCCAGTCGCGGGCGAGCGCCGTCAGAAAGTGCTCGCGCGTGCCCGGTCGAAGGTAGAGGACGTTCGCCCAGATCCCGCTCGCGCCGGCGGCCCGCGCCTCGCGGACGACCTCCGCGAGGCGCGCGGGGTCGTCGGAGAGCCCAGGGAGGATCGGGGCGAGCGCGACGCCCGTGTCGATCCCGGCCTCCGAGAGGATGCGCACCGTCTCGAGACGCCTGCGCGGCGGAGCCGTGCCCGGCTCTGTTGCCCGCCAGATCGTCTCGTCGAGCGTTGGCACCGAGAAGCTCACGTGCACCTTCGCCCTCCGCGCGGCCTCGACGAGCACGTCGACGTCGCGCCGAATCATCGGGCCGCGCGTGATGAGGGAGAAGGGCGTGCGCGACACGCCGAGCTCGCGGATGCACGCGCGGGTCAGCCGAAAGCGGCCCTCTGCCGGCTGGTAGGGGTCGGTTGCCGCCCCGACCGCGACGCTCTCGCGCGTCCACGAGGGCCGCGCGAGCTCGGCGCGGAGGACCTCGGCGACGTTGACCTTGACGCGGATCGAGCGGCCGTAGCGGTCGTCGGCCGGCCGGTCGGCCCTGGCCTCGAAGGCGCGGACGTAACAGAAGGTGCAGCGGTGCGCACAGCCCGTGTACGGGTTCAGCGACCAGTCGAAGGGCATTCCCTTGACGCGGTTGAGCGCGCTCCGGCACGGCTCCTCCCGGTACTCCATGCCTCACTATAGAACATACGTTCGCGCCGGCGCAAGACGTCTGGCTGCGGCGGCCGTCAGGCCGCCGCAGCCGACACCATGCCGGCCGCGACCGTCTCGTTCGTCGCCTCGTCCACGAGGACGAACGCGCCGGTCGTGCGATTCTCCGCGTAGCGGTCGACGAGCAGCGGCTCGGCGAGTCGGAGGCGAATGTGCGCGAGGTCGTTGAGCCCGAGACTGTCGGCGGCGTGGTGGTCGAGCGTCTCGACGTCGAGCACCGAGACGATCTCCTCGAGGATCGCACGGGCCCAGCGCGTCGTGTGCTTGACCGCGAGTCGCGCGCCGGGCTGCACCGGCCGCTCGCTCATCCAGCACACGCTCGCCTCGAGCGTACGGGCGGCGACAGGCCGGTCCGCCGGGCCACAGAGCATGTCGCCTCGCGAGACGTCCACGTCGTCCGTGAGCCGGACGACGACCGATTGCCCCGGGACGGAGACCTCGAGGTCCCCGTCGTGGGTCTCGATCGCCGCGACCGTGGTCTGCCGCCCGGACGGGAGGACGACGACCTCGTCGCCCGCGCGCCACTCGCCGCCCGCAACCTGGCCCGCGTAGCCGCGGTAGTCGTGGTGCTCGTCGGACATCGGCCTGATCACCCACTGCACCGGGAACCGGCGGTGCGCCACGTCGCGGTCGGCGGCGATTTCGATCGCCTCGAGCCGCTCGAGGAACGTCCCGCCGGTCCACCACGGCATCCGAGCCGAGGGCTCGACGACGTTGTCGCCGGGGAGCGCGGCGATCGGGATCGTCGCCGTGTCGTCGAGCCCGAGGCGACCGGACAGAGCGACGAGGTCGCGCTCGATCTTCCGAAAGCGAGCCTCCTCGAAGTCGACGAGGTCCAGCTTGTTGACCGTGAAGACGACATGCGGGATCCCGAGCATCGACGCGATGTAGGTGTGCCGCTGCGTCTGCTCGATCACACCCTTGCGCGCGTCGAGCAGCACGACCGCGACGTCGGCGGTCGAGGCGCCGGTCACCATGTTGCGCGTGTACTGGACGTGGCCGGGGGCGTCGGCTAGCTGGAAGCGGCGCGTCGGCGTGACGAACGAGCGGTACGCGACGTCGATCGTGATCCCCTGCTCGCGCTCCGCGCGCAGCCCGTCGGTGAGGAGCGCGAGGTTGACGTAGCCGTCACCGCGGCGCTCGCTCGTCTCCTCGACGTGCTCGAGCTGGTCGGACATCACCTGCTTCGTGTCGTAGAGGAGGCGCCCGATGAGCGTCGACTTGCCGTCGTCGACGGAGCCGCACGTCACGAGCCGCAGCAGCTCGCTCGAGGCGGCCTCGCCGGTGAGCATCTCCGCGAGGTCGATCGCGTCCATCAGTGGTCTCTCCGGGGGCTCGTGTCGTGATTCGCCGGCGAAAACCGAGCAGGCCTAGGACGCAGGGAGCCTCGATACCAGAAGGTATCGGGGCGACCGAGGACGACGGCATGCGACGTGTTTGCAGCCGCGCGAAGCATGGCAGCAGCCCCCGGAGCGACCACTAAAAGTAGCCCATCCGCTTGCGGTCCTCCATCGCGGCCTCGGAGACCTTGTCGTCGGCGCGGGTCTCGCCGCGCTCGGTGATGCGCGTCGCTGCGATCTCGCGCACGACCTCCTCGATCGACGCGGCCGTCGACCGGACGCCGCCCGTGCAGCTCATGTCGCCCACGGTGCGGAATCGCACCCACTCCGAAAAGGGCTCCTCGTGGGGGTAGCGCTCGACGAACTCCGACGCAGCGTAGAGCATCCCGTCACGCTCGAAGACCTCGCGCTCGTGCGAGAAATAGATCACGGGGAGCTCCAGCTGCTCGCGGGCGACGTACTGCCAGACGTCTAGCTCCGTCCAGTTCGAGATCGGAAAGACGCGCACCTGCTCGCCCTTGCGGATGCGGCCGTTGTAGAGGTTCCAGAGCTCCGGACGCTGCGCGCGGGGGTTCCACTGTCCGAAGTCGTCGCGGAACGAGAAGATCCGCTCCTTCGCGCGCGAGCGCTCCTCGTCGCGGCGGGCGCCGCCGATCGCCGCGTCGAAGCCGTGCTCGATCATCGCGTCGAGCAGCGTCGTCGTCTGCAGCTGGTTGCGCGAGGCCCGCGGTCCCGTCTGCTCGACGACGCGGCCCGTGTCGATCGACTCCTGCACCGACGCGACGACGAGGCGCTCGCCGAGCTCTGCGACGCGCCGGTCGCGGAACTCGATCGCCTCCGGGAAGTTGTGGCCCGTGTCGACGTGCATCAGCGGGAAGGGGAATCGTCCCGGGCGGAACGCCTTCTCGGCGAGCCGCAGGAGGACGATCGAGTCCTTGCCGCCGGAGAAGAGGAGGACCGGCCGCTCGAGCTCGGCGGCGACCTCTCGCAAGATGTGGATCGCCTCCGACTCTAGAGCGTCGAGATGAGACAGGCGGACGATGGGATCGGTCGTGGTCATGTCGCTCGCTAGCCGGCGTCTCAGGCGTGGAGCCCGCACTCCGTCTTGTCGCCGCCGGCCCAGCGGCCCTCGCGGCCGGTCCCGGGCGCCGTGCAGTGCGTGCAGCCGATCGAAGCGTATCCGCGCTCGTGGAGCGCGTTGACGGGAAGGTCGCGCTCCCGAACGTAAGCCCAGACGTCGTCGTCCGTCCAGTCCACGAGCGGGCTCGCCTTCCAGATGTCATGCCGCTCGTCCCAACCGAGCTTCGGCGTCGCCGCGCGCGTCGGGGACTGGTCGCGACGCACTCCGGTGATCCACCCGTCGAGCCCCGAGAGAGCGGTGCCGAGTGGCCCGATCTTGCGGATCGAGCAGCAGAGGTCGGGGCTCCGCTCCCACAGCGCCTCGCCGTGGACCGCGGCCTGCCGGCCCAGGGACGGGCCTTCGAAGACCTGGATCGCGATCCCGTACCGCCGCTCGATCTCCCGCCAGACGGTGTAGGTCTCGGGGAAGAGCACGTGCGTGTCGAGCGCAAAGACGCGGGCCTGCGGCTCGCGCTCGAGCAGCATGTCGAGGAGGACGCTCTCCTCCTTCTGGAACGAGCATGCGAGCGCGACGTTGGGGTGAAGCGCCTCGAGGATGGTCTCGACGACCTGCTCGGCGGTGAGCGCCTCGACATCGGTCTTGCCGACGAGCTCTGCGACGCTCCGCTCCATTGCGGCGAACGGTACCAGCATCAGTGATGTTTATTGATGCCATTAGCGAAAATTCCATGCGTGAGCAACGATCTGCTCGATTGGAGCGCGACACCCGCGTCGTCGTTCCCCTGTAGGGATGCGGGTTCCCGTCCAATAGCCCGGGCCCGTCGGCCCGCGCGGGGCGAGAAACGGTGTCAGACACCGATGCTC
Source organism: uncultured Actinomycetes bacterium (assembly GCA_963845965.1). Lineage (GTDB taxonomy): Bacteria > Actinomycetota > Thermoleophilia > Gaiellales > Gaiellaceae > Gaiella. Next base: position 169,829 of record CAWJUF010000008.1, read on the forward strand.
GTCAAGAGGGCCGTGTCGGCCGTGGCGCGGACGGCGGCGCGTAGGGTTGCCTCATGGAGGAGCTGGACGGTGGAATCCGCCGCGTGACGCTGCCGCTGCCGACGCGCCCCGGGCACGTCCACTCCTACGTCCTCCCCGGCGACGACGGGTGGACGATCGTCGATACCGGGCTCGGGCTGCCCGACGCGAAGGAGCGCTGGGCGCGCGAGCTCGCCGAGCTCCGCGGCCCGGTACGGCAGATCGTCGTGACCCACTTCCATCCGGACCACGTGGGCGCGGCGGGCGACCTCGTCGAGCTCACCGGAGCGCCCGTCGCTCAGGGGCGCCTCGACTACGAACAGTGCCACCTCGTCTGGGGCGGGAACGACTGGGCCGACGTGCTCGTCGAGTGGTTCCGGCGCCACGGCGTGCCCGACGACGTGATGCGCGAGCTGATCGAGCAGGGAGCGCTGTGGCGGCCCTTCATCCACTATCAGCCCGGTCCGGACCTCCTCGATCCAGGCGACCACGTCGACGGGTGGCGGGCCGTCGCCGCGCCCGGCCACGCCGACGGCCAGATGATGCTCGTTCGCGACGGCGTGCTCGTCGCGGCCGACCACGTCCTCGACCCGATCTCGCCGACCGTGGGGCTCTGGCCGCGGAGCAGCCCCGACCCGCTCGGCGACTACCTCGCCGCTCTCGAGGCGACGATCGCGCTGGAGGCACGCATCGCGCTCCCGGGCCACGGCGAGCCGATCCCCGACCCGGGCGCCCGCGCGCGGGCGCTGCTCGCCCATCACGCCGAGCGCCTCGCGGCGACCGCAGACGCGCTCGGCGACGAACCGCGGAGCGGATACGAGGTCTCCTACCCCCTCTTCGGCGACGACCTGAAGCCTGCTGCCCGTCGGTTCGCGGTCGCGGAGACGCTGTCCCACCTCGAGCGGCTCGTGCTGGAGGGTGGGGCGCGGCGTCACGAGGACAGCGGAGGCGTCGCCTATACTTCCGCGGCGTAGTGGACGACGAATTGCCGCCGAGTACCGGCGCCCGTGAGAGGGCGCGTGCACACATCTCCTTTGCGCAGGGGTTCGTCATGACCGGCGGGACGTGCCGGCGATGACGGTCGCGCTCGAGCTCGCGGCAGTCGCCGCGCTGATCCTCCTGAACGGCTTCTTCGTCGCGGGCGAGTACTCGCTCGTGACCGTGCGGCGAACCCGCATGAAGGAGCTCGCCGACGAGGGGAGCCGCACGGCGCGCTCCGTCGTCAAGATCACAAGCGATCCGCCGCACTTCATCGCCGCGATGCAGCTCGGCGTGACGCTGACCTCGCTGGCCATCGGCGCGCTCGGCGAGCGGGTGTTGTCCGAGCTGTTCGACCAGTGGCTCGCGACGATCCTCGCCGTGCTGCTCGCCTTCCTGATCATCACCTTCCTCCACGTCGTGGTCGGCGAGCTGGTCCCCAAGGGGCTCGCGCTGAGCTACGCCGAGCGCATCGCGCTCGCCGTGTCCGCACCTGTGCGCCTGTTCTTCTTCGTGTTCAAGCCGTTGATCTGGTTCCTCCAGCGCTCGAGCGAGCTCGCACAGCGCGCGATCGGCGTCGACCCGACGTTCACCGAGGGCGAGGCGCACTCCGAGGCGGAGCTGAAGATGCTGCTCGAGGTCTCGACCGAGCACGGCGAGATCGAGAGGGACGAGCGCGAGATGCTCTACAAGGTCTTCGACTTCGCCGAGAAGGAGGTCGCGGACGTCATGGTGCCCCGGCCGGACGTCGTCGGCATCGCGATCGAGCTCGAGCCGGAGGAGGCCATGGCGGCGATGCTCGAGGCCCCGTACACGCGCTACCCGGTCTATCGGGAGTCGCTCGACGAGATCGTCGGGATCCTCCACGTCCGCGACCTGGTCGCCTCGCTCCACAACGGCGGGGGAACCCACGTGACGCTGGCCGAGCTCCTGCGCCCGCCCTACGTCGTGCCCGAGACCAAGGACCTCGGCGCGCTGCTCGCGGAATTCCGGCGGACGAGCCAGCACATGGCCGTCGTCGTGGACGAGTACGGCGCGACCGCAGGCATCGTCACGCTCGAGGACCTGCTGGAGGAGATCGTGGGCGAGATCGAGGACGAGTTCGACCTCCCCAACGAGTCCGTCGAGCGCGTGAGCGAGACGACGGTCAGGATCGACGGGTCGTTCACCATCGACGACTTCAACGAGGAGTTCGGCTCCACGCTCGACACGGAGGACTTCCACACCGTCGCCGGGTTCGTCTTCGGCAGCCTCGGGCGCGCGGCCGAGGTCGGCGACGAGGTCGGCGCGGAGCGCCTCCGCTTCCGCGTGCTCGAGACGAACGGGTCGCGGATCCAGCGGCTCGAGGTGGAGTTCTTGCCCGCGCCGATCGGGGCGGACGACGCGCCCGAAGCCGCCTGATAGGCGCAAGAGTGCGACGCGCCCTCGCGACGCACCTTTCGCGCGGGTTCGTGTAGCGACCACTCATGGATTCGCCGCTCAGGCACCGGGACTTCGCGCTGTACGTCGGCGCGACGGTCGCGACCGCGTTTGCGATCGAGATGTCATTCGTCGCGGTCGGCTGGCAGGTGTATGCGATTCACCGCGACCCGCTCGACCTCGGGCTCGTCGGCCTCGCGATGTTCGTGCCGCTGCCGCTGCTCGCGCTTCCGGCCGGGCATCTCGCCGACCGCTACCCCCGGCGGACGATTCTCGCTGTGGCGATCGGGATCGACGCAGTCGTCGCGGTCGGGCTGCTCCTGGTGACGCGCGCCGGCGCGAGCCAGACGTGGCCGTTCTTCGCGCTCGCGTTCGGCACCGGCCTCGCCTCGGCGCTCGGCGCCCCGGCCGGCCGGGCGCTGACCCCTTCGCTCGTCCCGCAGGACGTCCTGGTCAAGGCGTTCGCGCAGCGCTCGATCGCCTTTCAGCTGTCGGTGATCGGCGGCCCTGCGCTCGGCGGCCTCTTGTTCGCGCTCCATCCCGAGCTCGTCTACGCCGTCTCGTCCGCGTTCTCGCTCGTCGCGCTCGCTGCCATCCTGCTGATGCGGGCGGGCCGCGACGGGGCGGGAGCGGGGTCGCCAGACCTCACGAGCGTGCTCGGCGGGGTCCGGCTCGTCCGGCGCACGCCCGTGCTGCTGGGCGCGATCTCGCTCGACCTGTTCGCCGTCCTCTTCGGCGGCGCCGTGGCGCTCCTGCCGGTGTTCGCGCGAGACGTGCTCGAGGTCGGTCCCGCCGGGCTCGGGATCCTCCGCGCCGCACCCGCGATCGGGGCGCTCTGCGCGGCGGCCGTCATGGCCCGCCGGCCGCTGCGGCGGCGCGCTGGCCGCACGCTGCTCACGGTCGTCGCGCTGTACGGCATCACGATGATCGTCTTCGGGCTCTCGGAGACGATGTGGCTCTCGCTGCTGGCGCTCGCGGCAGGCGGCGCGGTCGACATGGTCAGCGTCGTCCTCCGGCAAACGATCCTGCCGCTCGTCACGCCGGACGAGCTCCGGGGCCGGGTGACGGCGGTCGAGATGGTCTTCATCAGCGCCTCGAACGAGCTCGGGGCGTTCGAGTCCGGCGTCGCCGCGGCGCTGATCGGCGCCGTGCCGGCCGTGCTCCTCGGCGGTGCAGCGACCATCGCGGTCGCCGTCATGTGGAGGCGCCTCTTCCCCCAGCTCGCCGAGGTCGACCGGCTCGACGAGCTGCGCCCGGTGGAAGCCGCCGTGTCCTGAAGGGTCATCTCGACACCTGCCGCCGGAGCGAGCACGATGTCGGCGTGGACTGGGCGCAGACGGCGTCGATCGTGGCGGCTCTCGGAGCCTTCACGGGCATGCAGGCATTCTGGATCGCGCGGGCGCTCGACCGCGTCCACGCGGCTCTCGATCGGCTGGATGTGCGCCTCGATCGCGTCGACGCGAGGCTCGCCGACCTGGAGGGCCACGTGTTCCGCGACCACGGCGAGCGGATCGCCCGCCTCGAGCAGCGTGGGGCAGCCTGACCGACGCCGCCGGGTCCTGACGTGCCATCTGGACAGGCCGGCCGCGGCCGGGCACCATGATCCCGTGGAGTGGGCTCAGGCAGCGGCGGTGATCGGCATGATGACGGCGGTGCTCGGGCTGCAGACGTTCTGGATCGCCCGTGCGCTCGACGCCCTGCGGGACGAGATGCACCGCGGCTTCGACGGCCTCGATGCGCGGATCGATCGCCTCGATGCGCGGATCGATCGCCTCGACGCGCGGATCGACCGCCTCGACGGTCCCGAGCCCCCTAGCCTTCGCCGGGCCTGACGAGCCCCGACTCGTACGCGACCACGACCGCCTGCGTTCGGTCGCGGAGAGCCAGCTTCATCAGCACGTGGGCGACGTGGGTCTTCACCGTGTGCTCGCTGACGACGAGCGTCGCGGCGATCTCCGCGTTCGTCAGGCCACGCGCGACGAGCCGGAGAACCTCCGTCTCACGCGCGGTCAGCTCGTCGAGCCCCGGTGGCGGCGCGGGGGGCACACGGCGCGCGAACTCGTCGATCAGGCGGCGCGTCACGGAGGGCGCGAACAGCGACCCACCGTCGGCGACCACGGCGATCGCGGCGACGAGGCGCTCCTCGGGCGCGTCCTTCAGGAGAAATCCGCTCGCGCCCGCGCGGAGCGCCTCGTAGACGATCTCGTCGAGATCGAAGGTCGTGAGCACGAGCACCCGAGGGCTCGTCTCGTCGACCACGATGCGGCGTGTCGCCTCGATGCCGTCGACGTCGGGCATGCGCACGTCCATCAGCACGACGTCCGGGCGCAGTTCCCCAGCGAGAGCGACCGCCTCGGCCCCGTCGGCCGCCTCGCCCACGACGTCGATGCCCGGCTCGGCGTGAAGGATCATGCGGAAGCCGGCGCGGACGAGCGCCTGGTCGTCCGCGAGCAGGACGCGAATCACCGCTCGACCGCGTACGGGAGTCGGGCGCGAACCGCGAAGCCGCCCTCCGGCCGCGGGCCCGCGTCGAGCTCGCCGCCGACGACGGCCACGCGCTCGCGGATGCCGATGAGGCCGTGCCCGGTGCCGTCGCCGTTCGAGGCACCCGGGCCGTCGTCCACCACTTCGAGCGCGACCTCGTCCGGTGCGTACGTGACAACGACCCGGGCGCGGGCCGGGCCTGCGTGCTTGAGCGCGTTGGTGAGCGCCTCCTGCACGATCCGGTAGGCGCTCAGGTCGACGCCGGGCGGCAGCTGCACCGGCTCGCCGACGGTCTCGACCTCGACGGGCAGGCCCGCGGCGACCATCTGCTCGGCCAGCGCGTCGAGGCGCCCGAGGCTCGGCTGTGGAGCATGCGTGAGCTCCTCGTCGCTCTCGCGCAGCATCCCGAGCAGGCGGCGCATGTCGCCGAGCGCCTGCGTGCTCGTCCGTTCGATCGCGTCGAAGGCCGAGCGCGACTGGGCGGGGTCGGTGTCCAGCATCCGCCGTCCACCTCGCGCCTGGACGACGGTCACGGAGATCGCGTGCGCGACGACGTCGTGCAGCTCGCGGGCGATCCGCGCATGCTCCTCCTCGACCGCCGCCTCGGCGACCTTCTTCTCGAGCTCGAGCTGCGACTCGCGATCCCGCCGCACGCGCATCGCGACGCCTGCGAGCCACGGCCCGCACATGATCAGCGCGGCGAACGGGATGTCCCCCGGATGGAACGAGTCGCCGTCGTCGAGCACGAACTGCGCCACGATCAGGGGCATCAGCGCCGCACCCGCCCAGGCCTGGCGTCCGCGGGCATGTGCGCCCAGGGAGTACAGCGAGAACACGACGACGATCGTGAAGAAGATCGACTGCTCGTCGAAGTCCGGCGAGGCGACTTTGAGGCCGAGCGCGAGGCCGCACCAGACGAGGGCGAAGGCAAGGAGCGGAGCGCGGCGACGCAACGCGAGCGGGAGCGTGGAGAGGAGCCCCGCGATCATGAGGAGGGGGCGGCGCTCCGCGTACGGGGCGACGGCGATCTCGATCTCGAGCGCTACGGCGAGGGCAACCGCGAACGCGAGGTCCCTGCGTTCCCAGACCAGGCGTCCGACGCGCACGTGCTCACCGTACGGCACGCCGCGGCGCCTGTCGTCGCTCTCGGGGACGAGCCGTAGATCGCTCTCGGGGGCGACCCGAGATCGCGCCCTCCGGCGATGCGACGCATGTCTGAGCCGCCGAGACTCCAAGCGTCATCGAATCGCAGGAGGACGTCATGCACCAGCAGCTCGCACGCAAGGCTCTCGGTCCCGTCGCGGTCGCCGCGATCGCGTTCGCGGTCGTGCTCGAGGCCGTCGGCGTCTACGGGGACCGGTCGGGGGACCCGCACGCGACCAGGGAGTTCCTCGTGGTCGTGGTGATGATCACCGTTGCCGCCGCCGCCGTCTTCGGGTGGGTCGTCCCGCACTACCTCGCCCGGGAGTCGGTTGCCACGGCCGCGCTCGTCCTCTCGATCGCGGGTCTCCTCAGCATCGCGTTGTTCTGGACGGGGCTGCCTCCGATTCTCGCGGGCGCCGGCGCCCTGCTCGGCTGGGCCGGTCGCGATGCGCCCCGGCGTGCAGGGCGAGCACGGGCCGCGATGGCCATCGGAGTCCTCGCGCTCGTTGCGGACGTCGCCGTGTTCGCTCTCGACCTGATGGGCTGATCGAGATCTCAGCGGCGGGCCTGGGCGAGCAGGTCCGCCGCGCTTACGCCCCGGATCGAGGCGTCGAGTAGCTCGACCGGGTGGAGCGCGGGAAGCGGACGCCCGGCGCGGTCGAGGGCCTGCGCGACCTGGACGAGGCAGCCGGGGTTGGCGCTCGCGTAGGCGTCCGGCTCCGTGGCCAGGACGTGAGCAGCCTTCCGGTCACCGAGGTCGCGGGCGGCCTCCGGCTGCGTGACGTTGTAGATCCCCGCCGAGCCGCAGCAGATGTCCTGCTCGGCGGGCTCGACGACGCGGAGGCTCGGAACCCGCTCGAGCAGCGGCAGCCATGCCGCCGGGAGCCGCTGGGCATGCCGGAGATGGCACGAGTCCTGGTAGGCGACCGTGAGTTCGAGCGGGTGGAGCTCCGGGAGCTCGGCGTCGCGCAGGACCTCCGTGACGTCGAGCGCGGGAACACCCTTCTCCTTCAGGTGCGAGCCGCAGCCGGAGGCGTTCACGACGATCGGCTCGCCGCCGTCGAAGCTCCGGCGGAGCCGGTCGGTGAAGCGCGCCGACTCGTCCGCGCGCCCGGCGTGCGCCGAGAGCGCGCCGCAGCAGCCCTGCGGCGGAGCGACGACCTCGTGGCCCGTCGCGGCGAGCACTCGCGCCGTCGCCGCGTTCACCTCGCCGAAGACGACCGACTGGACGCAGCCTGTGAGCAGGCCCACACGCCGGGAAGCTTGTGTCGATCCGGTAGGAGGAGTGAGCGCCGCCGGCCGCTCGGTGGAGCGCCAGCGGGGCGCGAGCTCCAGCATCGGGCGGGCCCACGCGGGCGCCGGCAGCCGCCGCCCGAGCGGAGCCAGCCGCAGCGCCCAGCGCATGCGCCGGGGGTGGGGCAGCGTCGCGAACAACAGCCGGCGCTGGAGCCGCTCCGCACGCGGGCGCTCCTGCTGTGCCTCGACCGTCGCCCGCGTCTCCTCGATGAGCAGGTCGTACCGCACACCCGAGGGACAGCTCGTGACACAGGCCATGCACCCGAGGCACCGGTCGAAGTGCTCCGTGACGGTCGGGCTCAGCGTGAGCGTGCCCTGCGCGGTCTTCTCCATCAGCTGGATGCGGCCGCGCGGCGAGTCCATCTCCTCGTTCCAGAGGAGGTACGTGGGGCAGGTGGGGAGGCAGAACCCGCAGTGGACGCAGGCCCGCGTGAGCTCCTCGATCACCCGAGCACCCCGGCCGGGTCGAGCCGCGCTTTCAGCGCCCGGTGCAGCCGGCGCCTCGTCGCCGACGGGACACCGCCGACGCGGTGGGGGACGTACGCGATCCCCGCGGCGGGACGCACGACTGCCTCTGTGAGGGTCGCGAGGAGGTTTCCGAGGTCAGCCGGGGCGAACGCGCGCCGTCCGAGCGCGCGGGCCTGCCGCTCGCGCGACTCGTCCCAGACGGATGCGTTCGCCGGCGCGCCGCCGACCAGCGCGCGGGCAGCAGCCATCTGCGCGTCGACCGCACGCTCGCGACCCTCGAAGAGCACGACGACGCGGCCCGGATGGAGGACGTCGAGCGCGCTCGGCTGGAGCTGCGAGCGACGGAGTGCGTGGACGACTCCTGCCGGGTCGTCCGTCTCGACCACGAGCGTCGCCCCGGCTGCCGGCAGCGGATGGAGGCGGAGCGACACGCGGGCGATCAGCGCGAGCCGTCCCTCCGAGCCGCAGACGAGCTTGCCGAGGTCGTAGCCGGCGACGTTCTTCACGACCTTGCCCCCGAGCTCGCGACCGTCCCGTCGCCGAGCACGAGCGTGACGCCGAGCACGAGGTCGCGCGGCGCGCCGAAGCGGTGCGACAGCGGGCCCGACAGCCGGGCCGCGAGGCACGCGCCCACGGTCGGGTCGCCCGGCGGGTCGAGCGAGAGCCGCTGGCCGGCCGCGGCGAGCCTCGCCTGCAGCGCCGAGAGCCGGATGCCCGCCTCGACCGTGCAGGTGAGGTCTCCGGCCTCGTGCTCGAGCACCCGGTCGAGCCCGTCCGTGGACAGATCCTCGCCGATCCGGATTCGACGACCCGCGGCCGACGCGTCGGCGACGAACGCGGCCGCCTCCTCGATCGTCGCCGGGCGCATCAGAAGCGCTCCGCCACCCCGAGCCGCTCGAGCGGATGAGCGCGGTAGGGGCCGGGCACCTCGCCGCAGAGGCGTGGCGTGGGGATCACCTTGCCCGGATTCGCGATCCCGTCCGGGTCGAAGGTGCGACGCACGCGCTCGAACGCCTCCAGGTCGCGCTCGGAGAACATCGACGGCATCGCGCAGGCCTTGTCGACGCCGATCCCGTGCTCGCCGGTGAGCGATCCGCCGGCATCGACGCACGCCGCGAGGATTTCGTCGGCGAGCGCCTTGGCCCGCTCGTAGTCGCCCGCGACCGCGGCGTCGTAGAGCACCAGCGGGTGGAGGTTCCCGTCGCCCGCGTGGAAGACGTTGCCGACACGGAGCCCGTGCACCGCCGAGAGCTCGTCGATCCGGCGCAGCACCGCGGGGAGCTTCGTGCGCGGCACGACGCCGTCCTGCACGTAGTAGTCGGGCGACACCCGGCCCATCGCAGCGAAGGCGCCCTTGCGGCCCTTCCAGAGCAGCGCTCGCTCGTCCGCGTCTCGGGCCGTGCGGATCTCGAAGGAGCCCGCCGCGCGGCAGATGGTTTCCACGGCTTCCACGTCCTCGTCGACCTGGGAGACGACGCCGTCCAGCTCGACGAGCAGCACCGAGCCGGCGCCGTCCGGGTAGCCCGGGTGGTACGCCGCCTCCGCGGCCTGGATCGTGAACCGGTCCATGATCTCCATCGCGGACGGGAGGATCCCCGCGGCCACGATCCGGGACACCGCGTCGCCCGCCTGCTCGATCGAGCGGAACGCCGCGAGCTGCGTCACGACCGACTCGGGCCGGCGCACGATCCTGAGCGTCACCTCGACGGCGATGCCGAGCGTTCCCTCCGAGCCGATCACCACGCCGAGCAGGTCGGGCCCGTCGTCCCCGTCGATCGCCTTGCCGCCGAGCTCGAGCAGCTCGCCGTCGGGCAGGACGACCTTCGCGCCGGTGACGTGGTTGACCGTGAACCCGTGCTTGAGGCAGTGCGCGCCGCCCGAGTTCTCCGCGATGTTGCCGCCGATCGTGCAGACCTGCTGGCTCGACGGGTCCGGCGCGTAGAAGTAGCCCTCCGCCTCCACCGCGCGCGTGACGTCGAGGTTGGCGACGCCCGGCTCGACCACCACGCGCTCGCTCTCCAGGTCGGTCTCGAGGATCCGGCTCATCCGCGCGACGGAGACGACGATCCCGTCCGCGACGGGGAGCGCGCCGCCCGACAGGCCCGTCCCTGCGCCCCGGGCGACGAACGGCACACGACCCCGCGCACAGGCCCGGAGGACGGCCTGCACCTCCTCCGTCGAACCGGGAAGCACGACGCACGCCGGTTGCGCGCGCCAGCCCGTGAGCCCGTCGCAGTCGTAGGTCGCGAGGTCCTCCGCCGCCGTGAGCACGTACGCCTCGCCGACCGCCAGGGCAAGCTCCTCGACGAATCCGGGCGGGAGCGGCATCGACGCGATCCTACTTCGACAGTCCGCGAAGCATCGATCATCGATGATCTGCATGGGTTAGGGTCACGCAATGAGCCTTCCCATCTCCCGTCCCGGCAAGATCGTCTGTGTCGGGCTCAACTACAGGGACCATGCGGAGGAGCAGGGAACGGAGCTCCCCGCCGCGCCGCTCCTCTTCGCGAAGTTCACCACCTCCCTGATCGGGCCTGGCGACCCGATCGTGATTCCCTCGGTCGTGACGAGGTGCGACTACGAGGCCGAGCTCGGCGTCGTGCTCGGCGCCACGGTCAGGAACGTCTCGAAGGAGAACGCGTTCGAGGCAGTCGCCGGTTACGTCGTCGCGAACGACGTCTCGGCACGCGACCTCCAGTTCGCCGACGGCCAGTGGACGCGGGGAAAGTCGCCCGACACGTTCTGTCCCGTCGGCCCGCTCGTCCCCGCCGCCGACGTGTCCGACCCCCATGCGCTCGGGATCCGCGCGATCCTGAACGGAGAGACGATGCAGGACTCGTCGACCGCGAACCTGATCTTCGGTATCGACGAGGTGATCAGCTACGCGTCACAGACCTCGACGCTCGAGGCCGGCGACCTGATCCTGACCGGCACGCCCGCCGGCGTCGGCGTCTTCCGCGACCCGCCGCGGCTTCTCCAACCCGGTGACGAGATCACGATCGAGATCGACGGCGTGGGGTCGATGACGAACCCGGTCGAGGCGGAAAGTGGAGGATAGGACCGGGCCACCGTGCGATCATGATCGAGAGAACCGTCCTCCGAGAGCAGGTGAAGGACGTCCTGCTGCAGCGCATCGTCCGCGGCGAGCTCAAGCCGGGCGAGCGGCTCGTCGAGACGCGCATCGCCAGCGAGCTCGGCACGAGCCAGGCGCCGGTCCGCGAGGCGCTCCGGGACCTCGAGCTCCTCAGGATGGTGGAGTCGGAGCCGTTCCGCGGGGCGCGTGTGCGCGCCTTCGGCGACGACGAGCTCGTCGAGGTGTACCCGGTGCGCGCCGCGCTCGAGGAGCTCGCGGCGAAGGAGGCGACGAAGCGGCTGGCGGGTGACGTCGCGGTGCTCGACTGCGAGCTCGACGCCATGCGGGCCGCGGCGGAGCGCGGGGACCTGAGCGCGCTCGTGCAGCACGACATCGCCTTCCACCGCGAGATGGTCGAGGCGGCCGGGAACCCCGTGCTCGAGCAGTGCTGGAAGTCGCTCGGCGTCGAGGGGCGGATCACGATCTCCCTCTACGGGACGTACGTCGAGCCGCGTGACGCCGCCGAGAAGCACGTCCCGATCCTCGACGCGATCCGCTTGGGCAAGCCCGGTGCCGCCGGCCGTGAGGCGCGCAAGCACGTCGAGGAGTTCGGGCGCATCGCCCGGCGGCGGGCGAAGGCCGCGGGGCGCTGACGCACCGCTCGAGGACCGCGGCTCTCTCGGGGCTGTTTCTCGCCGCGCTCGCGCTGCGGCCCCAGATCGTGGGCGTCGGCCCGTTGATCGACGACATCCAGGACGACCTCGATGCGTCGCACGCCCTCGTCGGGCTCCTGGGCACGATCCCGGTGCTCTGCATGGGGCTCTTCGCCCCCGTGGCCGCCTATCTTTCCGCCCGGCTCGGGACGAGGCGCGCGATGACGATCGGCCTCGCGCTGATCGGCACCTTCGGCGTGCTCCGCGCGCTCGCTCCGAGTGCCGTCCTCGTCGTGCTCCTCACGTGGGGCGTCGGCGTCGGGATGGGCATCGGCAACGCCCTCGCACCGCTCGCCGTCCGGGAGACGGTTCCCGAGCGACCCGCCACGGGGACGGGTGTGTACACGACCGGCATCCAGATCGGCTCGACCGTCGCCGCGGCGATCGTGGTCCCTCTGGCGGGCCTGCTCGGCGGCTGGCGCGGGGCGCTGATCGCGCTCTCGGCCGTCGCCTGCGTGATTGCCGTCGCCTGGGCCGTGCTCGAGCGCGGCGGCGAGGCACACGTTCGTCCGGGCAGGCTCTTCCCGCGCCTGCCATGGCGGTCGCGCACCGCCTGGCTGCTCGTCGCGATCTTCGGGTCGATGGGGTCGGCGTACTACGGCCTCAACGCCTGGCTGCCCGATGCGTACGGTGAGCGCGGGTGGAGCGCGAGCGCGGCGGGGTTGCTGCTCGCGGCGATGAACCTGACGGCGATCCCGTGCTCCTTCCTCATCCCGTGGCTGTCCGATCGCCGCGGCGGCAGGCGGCC
>CAWJUF010000009.1:0-18043 GCA_963845965.1 uncultured Actinomycetes bacterium
CCATCGCGTGGTACCCGGCGTCGACGTAGAGCGTCGTGCCGGTCACGTTGCGGGCGTCGTCCGAGAGGAGGTACGCCGCGGCGGCGCCGCAGTCCGCGGCGTCGATCGCGCGGTGCAGCGGGGCGCGCTGCTCGAACATCTCCTCCATCGTCGTGAAGCCCGCGATCGAGCGCGCCGCTAGGTCCGCATGGGCCCCGCCGAGATCGCGTTGACCCGGAATTCCGCTTCTGACCCAGGTCCCACGAGAGGTACCGCATCAACGCGTCGAGCGTCGCCTTCGCGACACCCATCACGTTGTAGGGGCGGGGGACGGTGCGGACGCCGCCGAGGTAGGTCATCGTCACGAAGATCGAGCCGCCGCCGCGCGCCTCCATGTCGTAACGGCTTCGGCCCGCTTCGCGCAGGCGACGAGCGAGTACGCGCTGATGTCGACCGCCAGCCAGAACCGGTCGCGCGGCGTGTCGGTGAAGCGGCCCTCGATGCTCTCTGCGGCGGCGAACGTGACCGAGTGGACGAGGACGTCGAGCCCGCCGCCGAAGGCGTCGGACGTCTCGGGAAGAGCGGTCAAGATCGTCGTCCGAACGAAAGTCGCACGGCATGACGCGGTTCGTGTGGACGGTCGCCGCGAGGTCGCGCACGTTCTTCTCGATCCGCTCGCCCTGATGTGAACGCGGGCTGCGCGCCCTCCGCCGCGAGCCGCTCGGCGATCGCCCACGCGATCGAGCGTTTGTTGGCAACGCCGAGCACCAGTGCCTGCTTGCCTTCGAAGCGGTTCGGCATGCGGGCGATCCTAGGCGAACCCTCGCCATACGTTCACTCGATTCCCCCGTGCCCGGCGAGAAGATCGCGGTCGTCACGGAGGTCGTCCGGGATCGGCGAGGCGACCGCGCGCTGCTCGCGGGAAAGGCTGGCACTGCGTCCTCGTGGCGCGCCATGAGGACCGGCTGCGCCGCTCGCGGACGAACTCGGCGCCGAGGTCGAGCTCTGCGACGTGGCCGACCGCGACGCGGTCGAGGCGAGGCGGCGCGCGTCCTCAGCGGCATCCGGACATCCATCTGCTGGTGAACAACGCAGGCATGCCGGCTCGCGGCACGTTTCTCGCCGTCGACCCCGAGACGATCCGGCGCGTGACTGAGGTGACGTACCTGGGCGGGGTCTGGTGCACCCGCGCGCTGCTGCCGGGCCTCTCGAGCGCCGTGGCAGCCGGGGCGGAGGCGCACGTCGTCAACCTCGTGTCGGTCGCGGGACGACCGCCTTCGCGCCCGCGGGAGCGTACGCCGCCTCGAAGCACGCGCAGCTCGCGTTCTCGCGTTCGCTGGCGGCGGCCCTCCGGGGCAGCGGGATCGCCGTCCACGCCGTCCTCCGGGGTTCGTCGAGACCAAGGGGTTCCCGCAGAAGGGCGTCCTCAAGAGCCGCCTGCTCGGCAGGTTCGTGATCCAGCCGCCGCGCGTCGCGGAGGCGGTCGTCGCCGCAGTGGAGAAGGGCAGGCGCGAGGTGACCGTCCCCTGGTTCCCCTACCGGCTCATCTCGGTCGTGCAGGTGCTGGCACCCGGGCTGATCGCGCGGTTCTCGGGCATGTCGGACTACCGCCCGGGCTCGACCTGAGCCGCCTCACGGGTCGTCGCCCGGCCGGTCGTTCAGGCGATCGACCCAGGCGGCGAACAGCGGGTCGACGATCGCGTACCCGCCGGTGTCCTGCTCCTCGATCTCCGCGGTGGCGGCAAGCCGCGGGAGTGCCCGCCGGACGACGTCCTTCGTCAGGTCGAGCCTGCGGAGCGCGACCGTGCGGTAAGGCGATCCGTTCCCGAGGACGATCGCCCGGAGGGTCTTCTGTTCGGATGCGTCGAGGCCGCGCCACTGCGCGTCGAACTCCGGCTCGAGCTCTCGCATCGCGGCTGCATGGGCCGCCTGCCAGTCGTCGAGCGTGGCCTCGCGGCCCTGCGCCACCTCGGCCCAGAGCCGGTGGGCGAGGAGCATCGCGCGCTGCGGGTGCCCCGCGGCGAGGGCCAGCAGCGGGTTGAGCGCCTCGCCCACGCTCCGCTTGGACGCGTCGAAGCGCCGCGCGACGTAGTCCGCGAGATCGGCGTCCGCCAGGCGGCCGAGGCGCATCGGCACCGCCGAGCCGTAGAGCGGCCGGTCCTTCGTCTCGAACAGGAGCCGCATGAGCCCCGGCTCCGAGCCAGCGAAGACGTACGAGGCGATCTCGCCCTGGTGCTGGATGTGACTCCGGAGGAGGCCGTCGAGGCCGTCGATGCGGCCGATGTCCTGGAACTCGTCGAAGACGACGAGCGCGCGGTACCCACCCGATGCCTCGAGGCGCAGCGGCAGGTCGAGCAGGGCGTGGAGCGCGGGCAGCGGATCGCGCGCCGGGTCGACCTGGAGCCGCGCGCTGATCCCGAACGCGCCGAGCGAGAGCCCGACGCCCGTGCGCTGGAGGAACGCCTCGACGCGCCCGCGCAGCTCGCCGCGGAGGTGCTTCGCATAGGCGCGCTCGAGCCGCACGGTCACGTCCGCGACCGACGACACCCGGTAGAGGTCGACGAGGACGCCGATCAGGCCCTCGCTGCGCTCCCCGTCGTGGAGAGCACGAGTGAGCAGGCTCGTCTTGCCGTACTTGCGAGGCGCGTAGAGCCGGACGTAGTGGCCGCCGACGGCGTGCTGTAGGAGATCGGCCACCTCCTCGTCTCGGTCGACCACGTCCTCGGGCGGCACGGGGCGGGAGTAGACGAACGGGTTGATGTCCTCGATCATGCGTCACGAAGACTACCGCGCATGCGTCAAAGAGACTACTCCTCGGGTGCCGCCCGGACGCAGACGGTGTCAGGGCTTGCGTGCCACGTACCAGCCCACCTCGACCTCGTAGACGGCGGGGGCCATGCGTGCGACACGCTCGCGCGCCTCGCCTTCGAGCCCCGCCAGGTCGAGGTACCGCTCCATGTCACGGCGTTCCCTCTCGATCTCGTTCGCGGTGACGACGAGATCGTTCGCGTCGAGGTAGCCGCGGATGTCGGCGTCGGGGAGGAGCCGCGTGTGCGTGGGGTCGCGCGCGCGCTCGAAGCGGTCGAGCTCGAGGCTCTGCGTCGGATCGACGTCGCCGAGCTGGTCGGCGAGCAGGATCCTGCCGCCCGGCCGCGTGACCCGCGCGATCTCCGCGACGACGAGCTCGGGGCGGCGCACGTGGTGGAGGACGCGCAGGCACCCGACGAGGTCGAAGTCCCCGTACGGGAAGGGGAGCGCCTCGGCGTCTCCCACGACGAACGTGCATCCGGGGGGCGCATGCTCGCGCGCGGGGGCGAGGAGCTCCTCGGAGGCGTCGACGCCGACCGCCTCGCCGACGAGCGGGGCGAGCGCGTAGGCGAGGGCACCGGTGCCGCACCCGACGTCGAGGACGCGCTCGTCGCCTTTGAGCGGCGCGAGCAGCCTCTGCGCCCGCGCGACGAGATCCGCGTGGCGCTCGGCCTGGAACTGCCGGCGGTGCTCGACGCGGTCGGTCACCCAACGACCTCCCGCGTGGCCCGCCCCTCGGAGACGCGGATCCCGCACGCGAGCTCGTAGCCGATCGTCCCAGCGACGCGCGCGTGGGCTTCCAGGGTGACCCCGTCGCCGACCAGGATCACCGGCGTTCCCGCTTCGGCGGGGCCGGGCAGCCTGACCGCGAGGGCGTCCATCGAGACGGTGCCGACCACCTCGGCCCGGTCGCCGCCGACCAGGACCTCCGTCCCGGTGAGGTCGCGCCGAAAGCCGTCCGCGTACCCGACCGGGACGATCCCGATCCATGTCTCCTCGACTGCCACGAACCGCCGACCGTAGCCGGTCGACGCGCCCGGCGCGAGCCGCCGTACCTGGGCGAGCTCCGATTCCCAGCGCAGCGCGGGCTCGAGGCCGCGCCCGCCCGCGTCCTCGCCGAACGGGTCGATGCCGTACAGCGCGATCCCGCAACGCACGGCGTCGAGCCGTGTCTCCGGCAGCGCGAGCGCGGCGGCGCTGTTGGCGACGTGTCGCGCGTACCGGCCGGAGTACGGCTCGGTCGCGTCGAGGAACCGCTCGAGCTGCTCCCGGGCGAACGCAGGATCGGTGTCGGCCGTTGCGAGGTGGGTCATCAGCCCGACGACGCCGCGGCCCGGCTCGGGCAGCTCGTCGAGGCCCCACCGGCCCATCCCGGTGTCGAGCTTGAGATGGACGTCGACGCCCTCCGGGATCCGCCCGTCGGCCACGACGAGCTCGAGCCCGCCCTCGCGCGCTTCGGAGATCTCCTCCTCCGCGGCCGGACCGAGCACCACGATCCGCGCATCCGCGATCGCCCCTCGCACGGCCAGCGCCTCGCCCACGGTCGCGACGCAGAGCGCGGTCGCGCCGCCCTCCAGCGCGGCCCGACCGGCGTCGACCGCGCCGTGCCCGTAGCCGTCGGCCTTGACGACCGCCCAGAGCTCGGCCGCGCCGACGAGCCCGGCGAGCCGGCGCGCGTTGCGGCGGATCGCGCCGACGTCGATCGTGACGAGCGATCGGGGCACGACCGCATTCTCGCGGGCGCTCCGGGGCGCGGCGGGCGCACGGGTCACGGATCGAGGACCACGGGAAGGGCGGCGGCGACGTCGGAGGCGACGAGCCCGGCCTGGTGCGGGACAGCGCGAGCGGCGAGGCCGTGGGCGACGGCTGCGGCTGCCGCCGCGTCGACCGGATCGAGCCCCTTCGCGAGGAACGCCCCCACGACGCCCGTCAGCACGTCGCCCGTTCCGGCCGTGGCGAGCGAGGGAGGGCCGGTGTCGCACACGACGGTGCGGCCGTCGGGCGCACAGATGATCGTATCCGCGCCCTTCAGAAGGACGACGGCGGCGAAGCGCTCCGCCGCGCGGGCGGCCGCCTCGAGCCGGTGCGCCGAGACCCACGCCGAATCGACGTCGACCAGCCGTGCCAGCTCACCGGCGTGCGGCGTGAGGACGGTCGGCGCCCCGCGGGGCGGCGGGCTCGAGGCCGAAGAGACCGTCTGCGTCCACGACCGCCGGCAGCGTCGAGCCCTCGAGGAGCGCTCGGACCAGAGCGCGAGCGTCGTCCGACCGGCCGAGACCCGGGCCGAGCGCGAGCGCCGACGAGCGCGCGACGTCGGGCTCGAGCGTCTCGGCGGCGTCCGCCCACTCGAAGCCGCGCTTGACCGGCTCGAGCGCGAGCGCCTCGGCGACCGGCAGCGCTTCTGCGGGGACCGCGAGCGTGACGTACCCGGCGTCGGCGCGCAGCGCCGCCGTCGCCGCCAGCACGGCGGCGCTCGTCGTCCCCGGCGCGCCGCCGACGACGAGCAGCGCGCCGGACGTGAACTTCGTGTCGTGCGTGCCGCGTCGTGGGACGCGAGCGAGCAGCGCGGGCGTCGCGCGCAAGATCGCGGTCGGGGCGGCCTCGAGCCCGATGTCCGCCACGACGACCCGACCCGCGTGAAAGCGCCCGGGCGCCACCACGAGGCCGACCTTGCGGCCGTGGAACGTTACGGTCAGATCGGCCTCGACGGCAGCGCCCGCGATCTCGCCGGTCGACGCGTCGACGCCCGAGGGCAGGTCGACGGAGACGACCGACGCGGCGCCTGCGTTCACCCGCTCGATCACCGCTGCCGCGTCGGGCCGAGGCGCGCCGTGGAACCCGGTGCCGAAGAGCGCGTCGATGACGAGATCCGCGCTCGCGCCGGCGGGGTCGTCGGTCTCGACGACGTCCCGGCCCGCCTCGCGCAGGATCCGCGCGGCGATTCTCCCGTCGCCGCCGTTCGCGCCGCCGCCGCACACGGCCGCGATGCGGCGCGCCTCCGGGTACGCGCGGAGCACCTCGGCCGCGACCGCCGCGCCGGCACGCTCCATCAGCTCGCCCGCCGAGCCCGGGTAGCCGGGGTACCGCTCCTCTGCCGCGCGCATCTCGGCGGCGGTGTAGAGCGGCTCGTGCATCACGGCCGGCGCAGCCGGGGACGCCGCACGAGCGGCGTCGCGAGATCGGCGACGCACGTCGCGGCGGCGATCGTGTGCGAGTGCGTCAGCGAGACGTCGATGTCGCTCATGCCAACCCGCTCCGCGAAGGCGCAGCGTCTTGCCCGCGAGCGTCACGCCCGGCTTCGGCGGGCCGACGATCTCGATCTCCTTCCACGTGAAGAGCACGCCGCAGCCGAGCGCCTTCCCGACCGCTTCCTTGCCGCAGAACCGCGCCGCGTACGACTCCGCCGGGTTACGCCGCGACTCGCAGTACGCCTGCTCGTCCCGGGTGAAGCAGCGGTCGCGGAAGCCCGGCCGCTCGAGCGCCCGGCGGATCCGCTCGATCTCGATCACGTCCGTGCCGATCCGCACCGCCATGACGCTACGCCGACCGCTCGAGCCAGCCCGGCAGGTCGGCGATCGAGCTGAGCACCACGTCCGGCGTGAGGTCGAGGCTCTCGAGCGTGTCCGGGCGGAACTTTCCGGTGCGGACGAGCGCGGTGCGCATCCCGAACAGCTGCGCGGCCCGGATGTCCGCCTCAGCGTCGTCGCCGACGAGCCACGTCAGCGCGGGCTCCGCGCCGAGCGCGTCGAGCGCGGCGGCGAAGTAGGCGGGGCTCGGCTTGCCGAGGACCGTCGCCTCCACTCCGGTCGCGTACTCGAGCCCGGCCACGAACGCGCCCGCGTCGAGCAGCGGCCCGCGGCTCGTCTGCCACCAGCGGTTCTTGTGCAGGCAGTAGAGCTCCGCCCCCATCTGGATCTCGGCGAAGGCGCGGGCGAGGTTCATGTAGCTGAAGACCTGGTTCGGCTCGAGCGTCTCGTCGCACCCGCCGACCAGGACGGCATGCGCACCCTCGCCCACGAGCTCGAGCCCCTCGAGGTCGGGCACGACGCCCGCCATCACGAGCGCGAAGACGCGCTTGCCGGCGAGCTCGCGCGCCGCCGTCCGGGCGGTGGTCTGGAGCTCGTCGTCGGAGAGCTCGAACCCGAGCGCGCGGAGCTCTTCCGCCAGCTGCGCCCGCGGACGCGTGGAGTTGTTCGTCACGAACCGGAGCGCGTGCCCGGTCGCCCGGAGCTCGGAGACCGCAGCGGCCGCGCCTGGGATAGCGACCCCGGAGACGTGCAGCACCCCGTCGACGTCGAGGAGAATGCACGCCATGGGGCGGGAGTCTATTCGTGTCACGCGCTCCGTCTCGCTCCATCCGGACGAGATCGAGCTCCGCGTCTCTCGCTCGTCCGGGCCGGGCGGGCAGCACGCGAACAAGGCCGAAACCCGGGTCGAGGCCGTCTTCGACGTCGAAGCCTCGGCGTCGCTCTCTCCCGCCCAGAAGCGGCGCGTCGCCGCGCGGGCGGGGCCGGTGCTGCGCGCCGTCGCGCAGGACGAGCGCAGCCAGGCGCGGAACCGCGAGCTCGCGGTCGAGCGGGTCGTCGCGAAGCTGGCCGAGGCGCTGCGGGTCGAGCGTCGCCGCGTGCCCACCCGCCCGACGCTGGCCGCCCGCGAGCGCCGGCTCGCAGAGAAGCGCCGCCGGGCCCGGGTGAAGCGCGACCGTGCGGAGCCCGGGGAGGACTAGGGCTCGTCGTGGGCGGACACGACCCGTTGACCGCGGACCGCGTGACCCCGCTGCTCCGCGGCCGCTTCGGGCAGCCCTATCTCTGGCAGGAGAGCTGCGCCTCGACGCAGGACGTCCTCCGCACCGACCCGGGCCGCCCCGAGGGCGCGGTCGCCGTGACGGAGCACCAGACGTCGGGCCGGGGCCGCGAGGGCCGGCCGTGGGAGGACGTCGCCGGGAGGGCGCTGCTCTTCTCGCTCCTCCTCCGGCCGCCTGCGGGCACGCCGACGCAGCAGCTCGCGCTCGCCACCGGCCTCGCGGTCGCGGAGGCGGTCGAGGAGAGTCGGGGAGCCGCGGGGATCAAGTGGCCTAACGACGTCCTCCTCGGGGGGCGGAAGGTCGCCGGCGTGCTGCTGGAGGCGTCGGTGGGCGTCGTGGTCTGCGGTGTCGGCGTCAACGTCTCGCAGGCCGAGGGTGAGCTCCCGGCCGGCACGCCGGTGCCTGCGGGGTCGCTGCTCTCGGTCACCGGGCGCGCGCCGGACCGGGCGGAGCTCCTCGCGGCGCTGCTCGAGATCCTCGAGCACCGCTACGACGCGTGGCGCCGCTCCGGGCTCGCACCGCTGCTGGACGAGCTCGAGGCGCGCAACGTCCTTCGCGGGCAGTTCGTGGAGGTCGGCGGGGTGGTCGGAACCGCGGGGCGGATAGCGGCGGACGGGCGCCTCGTCGTCATCCGGGACGACGGGACGACTGCGCTCGTGGGAAGCGGGGAAGTCAAGGAAGAGGGGCGAGGCTGAAGCCACGCCCGCCCCGGAAGCCACGGCCCCCGCACGCTCCGCCGACCCGAGCTCAGTCCTGGACGTGCGAGAAGCCGAAGCGGCCCTTGATACAGAGGTTGCCGAGCGTGATGTCGTGGTCGGACGGGCTCGTCACCTTGACGATCCGGTTCGACTGGACGTGGAGCTCGAGCGAGCAGCCGACGCCGCAGTACGGGCACGTCGTCTCGGTGACCGTCTGCTCGTCCTCGCGCCAGTCGCCCTCGGCACGGAGCTCGTGCTCGGAGCGGAACATGAGCGCGCCGGTCGGGCAGACAGCGATGCAGTTGCCGCAGTAGACGCACGCCGAGTCGGGAAGCGGCGTCGCGAACTCCGTGGAGATCCGCGCGTCGAAGCCGCGGCCGGCGACGTGGATCGCGAAGGTGTTCTGATGCTGGTCACCGCAGGCATCGACGCAGCGGTAGCAGAGGATGCACTTCGCGTAGTCGCGGACGTAGAGCTCGTTGTCGATCTTGACGGGCTGGTGGACGGTCGCGGCGGTGCGGCCGTCCGGAACCGCGTGATGACCGGTGCGCGCCCGGTCGCGCTCGCCGCTCGACGGGGCGGGCGGGCCGAAGCGCCCGGGCTCGGCGTCGTAGCGCTCGAGATACCCGGGCGCGGCGGGCGTGGTCGAGAGGTCGACCGAGGAGGCGAGGAGCTCCATCACGAGCTTCCGCGAGAGGCGCACGCGCTCGGAGTCGGTACGCACCTTCATCCCCTCCTCGGCCCTGCGCGAGCACGAGGGGACGAGCACGCGCGACCCTTCGAGCTCGACGACGCACACACGGCACACGTTGGCGGGCCGCAGCGGCTCGTCGAAACACAGGGTCGGGGTGTCGATCTCGAGCTGGCGGCAGGCGTCGAGGATCGTCGCGCCCTCGAACACCCGCACCGGCTGCCCGTCGACCTCGAGCTCGACCATGCGGCGGGGCGAGAGAAGCTCGGTCATGCGGGCTCCCCCTGGAAGACGTGGAGCCGGCGGATCGCCGACTCGACCGCGCTCGACGCCGTCTGACCGAGCCCGCAGATGGACGCGTCGCGCATGCACTGGCCGACCTCGGCGATGAGCGCGAGCTCCGTCTCGACGCCGCCGCGCGGCTCGCCGGCGAGCAGTCGGGCGAGCGCCTCCTCCTGTCGCACCGTTCCCACGCGGCACGGGACGCACTGGCCGCATGACTCGTCGCGGAAGAACGCGGCGATCCGCATCAGCAGGCGCGGCACGTCGACCGTGTCGTCGAGCGCGAGCACCACCCCGGAGCCGAGCGTCGTGCCCGCGTCGCGCGCACCCTCGAAGGTCAGCGGCACGTCGAGCTCGTCGGGGCCGAGGAAGCCACCGGCGGCGCCGCCCATCAGCACCGCCTGCAGTGGCCGGCCGCCGGGAACACCGCCCGCGAGGTCGAGCACCTCGCGGAGCGTCGCGCCGAAGCGCAGCTCGTAGGTGCCCGGGCGCGCGACGTGCCCCGAGACGCAGAGGAGCTTCGTCCCGGTCGAGCCCTCGGTGCCGACGCCCGCGAAGACCGGGCCGGAACCGAGGACGACGTCGAGGACGTTGACGAGCGTCTCGACGTTGTTGACGACAGTCGGCTTGCCGAAGAGGCCGACCTCGACGGGAAACGGGGGCTTGTTGCGCGGCTCGCCGCGGTTGCCCTCGATCGACTCGAAGATCGCCGTCTCCTCGCCGCAGATGTACGCGCCCGCGCCGCGGCGGATCTCGACGTCGAACGAGAAGCCCTCGCCCATCACGTCCCTGCCGAGAAAGCCGCGCGAGCGAGCCTCCGTGAGTGCGTGCTCGAGCGCGTGCCGCGCCTCCGGGTACTCGCCGCGGATGTAGAGGTAGCCGTGCTCGCAACCGGTGGCGTAGGCGGCGATGGTCATCGCCTCGATCACCGCGAACGGGTCGCCCTCCATCACCTCGCGGTCCTTGAACGTCCCCGGCTCGGACTCGTCCGCGTTGCAGACCAGGTAGTGCGGGCGGGCAGGCTGGCGGGCGACGGCCTCCCATTTGACGCCGGTCGGGAAGGCGGCGCCGCCGCGGCCGACGAGCTTCGAGTCCGTCACCTCGCGCAGCACACCGGCGGGGCCGAGCTCGATGGCGCGGCGGAGCGCCGCGTAGCCGCCGTGCGCACGGTAGTCGTCGATGCTCGCCGGGTCCGTCGCGCCCACGCGGCGCAGGAGGCGGAGCGCGGGGTCCCCGGCCTGCGGCAGCGCCAACGCGGGCGACGGCCCGGGCTCCCCGCCGGCGAGGAGGTCGAGGACGGCAGCGGCAGTGACGGGAGCCTGGGCGCGCTCGAGCGGCTCGTCGCCCGCGAGCGAGACCATCGCCGCGGGCGCGCGGTCGCACTGGCCGAGGCACGGGCTCCGGTACCAGGTCGCAGAGCCGTCGTCGGACAGCTCGCCCTCCGGCCCGAAGCGCTCCTCGAGCTGCGCGATCAGCTCCTGGGAGCCATGGCAGCGGCAGGCCACGTCCTCGCAGACGTGGACGACCCGCGGCGGGCGCGGCTCGAGCGCGAGGAGCGCGTAGAAGGAGGCGACGCCGTACGCGTCGGCCGGAGGGATCGTCAGCCTGCGGCAGATTTCGTTGAGCCCGCCCGGGCTGATCCAGCCGATCCGCTCCTGCAGGGCCCAGAGCCCCGGGAGCAGGAGATGGCGCCGCGCGCGAGCAACGTGGCCGCCGGCCGCGGTGTTGCCGTCGGCGCCGGTGAGGCGGGCGCCGCCCTCCCAGCTCGAACCGGGCGCCCCGAGCACCTCGTCGAGCGCAGCGCGCTCCGAGGGCGTGGGCTCCGCGTCGGCGATGAGACGAATGTCCACTACGCGCCTGCCTCCGCGGGCTCGCGGACGCTCTCGCCGGCCTCCCGCTCGGCGGGCTGGAGCCGGTCGACCCGGATCGCTGCCGCCTTGAACTCGGCGGTGCCGGACTTCGGGTCGGTCGCGTCGATCGTCAGCTGGTTCACGTCCACCTCGTCGGGGAAGTGGAACGACATGAACGCGAGCCCGGCCCGCAGCGAGTCGTCGATCCGCACCGGCGCCTCGACCGATCCCCTCCGCGACGAGACGCGGACGACGTCACCCTCCGTCACCTCGAGCCGCTCGGCGTCCTCGGGCGAGAGCTCGAGCGCCTCGCCGCGGTGGAGCGGCGAGCTGTAGCGGTTCGACTGCGCGCCGGTGTTGAACGACTCGAGCCGCCGACCCGTCGTGAGACGGATCGGGTAGTCGGTGTCGAGCGCCTCGAACGGCGGCTTCGCCTCGACGACGCTGAACGGCGCGCGCGGCCCCTCGACCGGCTCGGCCCACAGCCGCTCGTGGAGGAGGGGCGAGCCCGGATGCTCCTCGTCGGGGCACGGCCACTGCAGGCCGCGGTGCGCGTCGAGGCGGTCGTAGCGCATCCCCGCGTGCATGGGCGACAGCGAGCGAAGCTCGTCCCAGGCCTCCTCCGCCGTCGGATGACCCCAGTCGTGGCCGAGCCGCCGCGCGAGCTCGCTGAGGATCCACGTGTCGTCGCGCGCCTCGCCGGGCGGGTCGAGCGCCTTGCGCACGCGCTGCACGCGCCGCTCGCTGTTCGTCACCGTCCCCTCCGCCTCGCACCACGACGCGGTGCCGGGGAGCACGACGTCCGCCATCTCCGCCGTCCTCGTCATCACGATGTCCTGCACGACAAGGAGGTCGAGCTCCGCGAGCAGCCTGCGCGTGTGGCTGACGTCGGCCTCGGACTGGGCGGGGTTCTCGCCGATCACGTACAGCGTCCGCAGCTCGCCGCGCTCCATCGCGTGGAACATCTGCGTCAGATGCCAGCCGTACTGTGCCGGGATCGGCGCGCCGTACGCAGCCGCGAAGCGGTCGCGCGCCTCGGCGTCGCGCTCGACGTCCTGGAAGCCCGGGAGCTTGTTCGGGATCGCCCCCATGTCGCCGCCGCCCTGCACGTTGTTCTGGCCGCGCAGCGGGTTGAGTCCCGAGCCGTAGCGCCCGACGTGCCCGCACAGAAGGGCGAGGTTGATGAGCGCGAGGACGTTGTCGACGGCGTTCGCGTGCTCGGTGATCCCGAGCGTCCAGCAGATCATCGCCCGGTCCGCGCGCGCGAACGCGTGCGCCGTCTCGCCGATCACCTCGGCCGGCACGCCCGTGAGGCGCTCGCCCTCGGCGAGGGTGAACGGCTCCACCGACGCCGCGTACGCGTCGAAGCCGTCGGTCGCCCGCTCGACGAACGGCTTGTTGACGAGGCCCGCGTGGATGATCTCGCGCGCCATCGCGTTCGAGAGCGCGATGTCCGAGCCCACGTCCAGCCCGAGCCACCTGTCCGCCCACCGCGCCGAGGTCGTCCGCCGCGGGTCGATCGCGTAGAGGCGCGCGCCGTTCCGGACCCCCTTCAGGAGGTGGTGGAAGATGATCGGGTGCGTCTCGCGGGCGTTCGAGCCCCAGAGGAGGATCACGTCCGTCTCCTCCATCTCACGGTACGACGAGGTCCCGCCGCCCGCTCCGAACACCGTCGCCAGACCGACGACGCTGGGCGCGTGTCAGGTGCGGTTACACGAGTCGATGTTGTTCGAGCCCATCACCTGGCGCGCGAGCCTCTGCGCCAGGTAGTTCATCTCGTTCGTCGCCTTCGAGCACGAGAACATCCCGAACGCGCGGGTGGCGTCCGCGTCGCGGGCGCGCGCGAACCCCGTGGCGACGACGTCCAGCGCCTCGTCCCACGAGGCGGGCCGAAGGTCGGCGCCGTCGCGGACGAGCGGTTGG
This sequence comes from uncultured Actinomycetes bacterium, assembly GCA_963845965.1. Classification (GTDB taxonomy): domain Bacteria; phylum Actinomycetota; class Thermoleophilia; order Gaiellales; family Gaiellaceae; genus Gaiella. The sequence continues at coordinate 13,036 of CAWJUF010000009.1, forward strand.
GTGAGGCGGCCCTTCGGCTTCGACATGCGGAACGCTCCTTCCGACGCTGGCACGAAGGAATCTACCCCGACGCGGGGTCTGTCCGGCTCACCGCAGGCCGAGGAGGCGGGCCGCGTTCTCCTTGAGGATCAGCGGCCGGACCTCGTCCTTGAAGTCGACCTGTGCGAAGTCGGCGAGCCAGCGGTCCGGCGTGATCAGCGGGTAGTCCGACCCGAAGAGGACGCGGTCGCGGAGCAGCGTGTTCGCGTAGCGCACGAGCTGGGGCGGGAAGTACTTCGGCGACCAGCCGGAGAGGTCGATGTAGACCTGCTGCTTGTGCAGCGCGACGGAGATCGCCTCGTCCTGCCAGGGGAACGAGGGGTGCGCGAGCACGATCTGGAGAGCGGGGAAGTCGACCGCCACGTCGTCGACGTACATCGGGTTCGAGTACTTGAGCCGGATCCCGCCGCCTCCCGGGAGCCCCGTGCCGATGCCGGAGTGCCCCGTGTGGAAGAGTGCGGGCAGCCCGGCCTCCTCGATCGCCTCGTAGATGGGGTAGAACGCGCGGTCGTTCGGGAAGAAGGCCTGGACGTTCGGGTGGAACTTGAAGCCGCGCACCGCCGTGTCGCGGATCAGCCGCCGCACCTCGTCGACGGCGTTCGGGCGATGCGGGTCGACGCTCGCGAAGGGGATGAGGACGTCCGGGTTCGCGGCGGCGACCTCGAGGATCTCTTCGTTCCGCACGGCGGCCCGGCCGGTGACCGTCTCCGCGTCGACGGTGAAGACGACCGCGAGCATGTTGCGCTCGCGGTAGTAGGCGGCCACCTCCTCAACCGTCGGCGTCGCGGCCTCGCCGAAGTACTTCTGGGCGGCCTCGCGCCACTCGGGCAGGAGACCGTCCTCGCCGGTGCGCCCGACCTCCGCGTGCGTGTGCACGTCGATCGCGACGATCCGGTCGAGGTCGACCGTCATCTGCGGCCCGCCCTCCCGTCCTTCACGACGTCATGCCGGTGGTTTGGCCGCCGCTCGCGGTGATCACCTGGCCGTGCACGAAGTTCGACCACGGGGAGCAGAGGAAGAAGATCGGGCCGGCCGCGTCGTCCGGCGTCGCCGGCCGGCCGAGCGGGATGATGATCGGCGCCATCTGCCGCATCCTCTCCGGAATGCCGAGCGGGATCTCGACGCCGTCCTTGACGAAGCTCTCGCCGCCGTCGTCGGAGGCGGCCGTGAGGCGTGTCTCGACGAAGCCGAACGCGACCGCGTTGACGTTCACCTTGAACGGCCCCCACTCCCGGGCGAGCGTCTTCGTGAGCCCGACGAGCCCCGCTTTCGCCGCCGAGTAGTTCGCCTGGCCGAGGTTCCCCTGGGTGCCGGAGATGGACGTGACGTTGACCACCTTGCGAAAGACCTCGCGCCCCTCCTCCTTCTCGGCCTTTCCAGGGTCGCGCAGATACGGCGCCGCCGCGCGACACAGCCGGAACGGGACGACGGTGTGAATCTCGAGCATCGCGCGGAATTGCTCGTCGCTCATCTTGTGCGCCATGCCGTCCCACGTGTAGCCGGCGTTGTTGACGACGATGTCCAGCTGCCCGAACTCGTCGATCGCATGCTGGACGACCGACTCGGGCACGCCGTCCTGCGTGAGGTCGCCGCCGAACACCGCTGTCTCGCCGGAGATCCCGGCCGCTGCCTCCTCCGCTACGTCCGTGTCGAGATCCGTGACCAGCACGCGCGCGCCGTGCTCTGCGAGCAGCCCGGCCGCCGCGCGCCCGATCCCCCGCGCCGACCCCGTGACGATCGCGACCTTTCCGTCGAGCACTCCATCCGGCCCTCCTCGTCTCCTGGGTGGATCAGGCTAACCGCTCGAGCTCGGCCAGGGCGGCGGGCGTGTCGACGTCGGCGAGCAGGGCGGCCGGGACCGCGAGCGTCGTCGGGTTGACGCCGCGCAGCGAGAGCTCGCCCGCGGCGACCCGGGACTCGAGCACCGGCAGGAGGGTCCGCGGGTACGCCCCGGGGAGCGGCACGCGCGGCGCCGGGACGGCGCCCGCCTCGCCGAGTGCACGGAGCACGCCGGAGGTCACGAGCGGAACGTCGACCGGAAGCGCGACCACGACGTCATGGGTCGCCCGCCGTAGCGCGGCGATCAGGCCGTGCACGGGCGCCCTGTCGTCCGTCCCGTCGTCGACGACCGGGAACGGCAGCTCCCCGAGCTCCCCTGCCTTGCCGACGGCGAGCACCTCGTCGCACGCCTCGGTGAGCAGCCGATGGCCACGCTCGGCGAGCGTCTCGCCGCGAAACGTGGCGAGTGCCTTCGGCGAGCCGAACCGCACCGAGGCGCCGCCCACCAGGAGAGCGCCGGTGAGAGGCAAGTAACAGTCTGTTACTTGCGAATCGTCGCGCTTCGCGGTCACGCCGGGATGCGTTCGGCGTGTGTGTAGACGGTCGCCGAGCCGTTTCGGACGAAGCCGCAGAGCGTGATGCCGCGGTCCTCCGCCAGCTCGACCGCGAGGGACGACGGCGCGCCGACCGCCACGAGCACGGGGCAGCCGGCGACGGCCGCCTTCTGCACGAGCTCGAAGGAGAGACGTCCGCTCACGCAGAGGATCGACCGCGCGAGCGGCAGCAGTCCCTCGCCGAGGGCCCAGCCGATCACCTTGTCCATCGCGTTGTGGCGGCCCACGTCCTCTCGCGCGCAGAGGAGCTCCCCGTCGGGCGAGAACAGCCCGGTCGCATGCAGCCCGCCGGTCAGGGCGAACATCGCCTGCGCTCGCGCGAGCGTGTCCGGCATTGCCGACACGACCCCGAAGGCGACCTCGAGATCGCTCTCGACCCGCGGCGCGTCCACGGCGACGGCCTCGAGCGCGCCCTTGCCGCAGATCCCGCACGACGACGAGGTGTAGAACGAGCGCTGGATCCTGCCGAGGTCGGCGCCTGGCGCGTCGACCTCGACGACATTGGCGGCGAGGTCCGCCGTCGGGTGGGCGGCGACGGGATGCAGCCCCTCGGTGAGGCAGAACCCGAGCGCGAGCTCCTCGTCGTGCCCCGGCGTCCGCATCGTGATCGCGACCGCCGTCCCGTCGACGCGGATCTCGAGCGGCTCCTCGACCGCCAGCCGGTCCGCCTCCACCTCGCGTCCCGGCAGACGCGTGACGGTCGCACGCGACGACTCGTGGGGCACCGGCTCCATGGCCGGAGCGTAGTGCGCGCGCCGTCAGCGAGACGTGCGCCGCTCGCCCGCGAACTCGTGCGCGCCCGCGCTCTGAGAGCATCCTCGGGGCAGGCTGGGAATCTTCCGAGAGACGACGAGGGAGGAGGAGCTGTGCGAGGTCGGCTGGCGGTGGGAGCACTGGTGCCATTCGTGGCGGCGGTGCTTGCGGCGTGCTCGTCGGACGAGCCCCGAGCCGCCGCCGGGGCGCTGCTTCGAGCGGCCGCCGACGGGAAGCCGCGGGAGGTCGAGCGCCTGCTCGCCGCCGGCGCCGATCCCGACGAGGCGGACACCGGCGGCCGCACCGCAGTGACGCACGCCGCGTACGGCGGTCACGCCGAGGTCGTCCGTCTCCTTCTCGGGGCCGGCGCCGACGTCGACAGGCAGGACGCGAACCGGGCCAACCCGCTCCTCTCGACCGGCGAGACCGGCTTCCTCGACGTGCTCGAGGAGGTGCTCCGGGCCGACCCCGACCTGGCGCGCACGAACCGCTTCGGCGGCACGGCGCTGATCCCGGCCGCCGACCGCGGCCATGTCGCGATCGTCCGGCGGCTGCTCCGGACGGACGTCGACGTGGACCACGTCAACGACCTCGGCTGGACCGCCTTGCTCGAGGCGGTGATCCTCGGCGACGGCGGTCCCGCTCACACGGAGATCGTCCGGCTCCTACTCGATGCGGGCGCCGACCCGGAGGTCGCCGACCGCGAGGGCGTGACGCCGTTGGAGCACGCGCGCGCCGCCGGGTACGACAAGATCGCGCGGTTGCTCGAGCCCGAAGAGGGGCGAGGCTGAAGCCACGCCCCGTCGAGTGCGTCGAGCCCGCTACTCGACGGTGACGGTCTTCGCGAGGTTGCGCGGCTGGTCGACGTTGAGGCCGCGCAGGCGGGCGATCCGGTAGGCGAGGAGCTGGAGCGGGACCACGGCGAGGATCGCAGACAGGAAGGCAGGCGCCTTCGGGACGTAGATCACGTCGTCGGCATGGTGCTGGATGTCCTCGTTCCCGTCGGAGGCGATCGCTATGACGTGGGCGCCGCGCGCGCGCACCTCCTGGATGTTCGAGACGAGCTTGTCGTACACGCGGTCCATCCGCGTCGCGACGACGACGACCGGCGTCGTCTCGTCGAGCAGCGCGATCGGCCCGTGCTTCATCTCGCCGGCCGAGTACGCCTCGGTCGGGATGTAGGAGATCTCCTTCAGCTTGAGCGCACCCTCGAGCGCGACCGGCAGGCCGATGTTGCGACCGAGATAGAGGAAGAACGGCCGATCGTGGAACTTCCGGGCGATCTCGTCGATCGGGTGGTCGCCCTGGAGGAACTGGCTGATCTTGTCCGGCAGCCCGTAGACCGCGTTGAGGATGTACTCGAGCTCGCCGGGCGGGAGCGTCTCTCGCACCTGCGCGAGCTTCAGCGCGACGAGGAAGAGCAGCGAGAGCTGTGCGGTGAACGTCTTCGACGCGGCGACGGCCACCTCGATCCCGCAGCGCGTGTAGAGGACGCTGTCGACCTCGCGCGTGATCTGGGAGCCCATCATGTTCGTGATCGCGACCGTGTGTGCGCCCATCTCGCGGGCGAGCTTCATCGCCTCGATCGTGTCGCGCGTCTCGCCCGACTGCGAGATCCCGATCACGAGCGTGTCCGTGTCGAGGACGGGATAGCGGTAGATCCACTCGGAGGCGATGTCGTGCTCGACCGGCACGCGCCCCCACTCCTCGATGGCGTAGCGCGCCGCCACGCCCGCGTGGTACGCGGTGCCGGCCGCGAGGATCACGATGCGTCGCAGGTGCCGGAGCTCCTCGTCGTCCATCCCGAGGCCCTCGAGCTCTAA
>CAWJUF010000010.1:0-56797 GCA_963845965.1 uncultured Actinomycetes bacterium
CGCTCGAGGCCGTCTGGCCGAGCCCGCAGATCGAGGCGTCGCGCATGCACTGGCCGACCTCGGCGATGAGCGCGAGCTCGTCTCGACGCCGCCGCGCGGCTCGCCGGCGAGCAGTCGGGCGAGCGCCTCCTCCTGGCGCACCGTTCCCACGCGGCACGGGACGCACTGGCCGCACGACTCGTCGCGGAAGAAGGCGGCGATCCGCATCAGGAGGCGCGCCACGTCGACCGTGTCGTCGAGCACGAGCACCACCCCCGAGCCGAGCGTCGTGCCTGCGGCGCGCGCGCCCTCGAAGGTCAGCGGCACATCGAGGTCGTCGGGGCCGAGGAAGCCGCCGGCGGCGCCGCCCATCAGCACGGCCTGCAGCGGCCGGCCGCCCGGGACGCCGCCGGCGAGGTCGAGCAGCTCGCGCAGCGTCGCGCCGAAGCGCAGCTCGTAGAGCCCGGGCGCGCGACGTGCCCCGAGACGCAGAGGAGCTTGGTCCCGGTCGAGCCCTCGGTGCCGACGCCGGCGAAGGACGGGCCGGAGCCGAGGACGACGTCGAGCACGTTGACGAGCGTCTCGACGTTGTTGACGACCGTCGGCTTGCCGAAGAGGCCGACCTCGACGGGGAACGGGGGCTTGTTGCGCGGCTCGCCGCGCTTGCCCTCGATCGACTCGAAGATCGCCGTCTCCTCGCCGCAGATGTACGCGCCCGCGCCGCGGCGGATCTCGACGTCGAACGAGAAGCCCTCGCCCATCACGTCGCCGCCGAGAAAGCCGCGCGAGCGCGCCTCCGCGAGGGCGTGCTCGAGCGCTGCCGCGCCTCCGGGTACTCGCCGCGGATGTAGAGGTATCCGCGCTCGCACCCGGTCGCGTACGCGGCGATCGTCATCGCCTCGATCACCGCGAACGGGTCGCCCTCCATCAGCTCGCGGTCCTTGAACGTGCCCGGCTCGGACTCGTCCGCGTTGCAGACGAGGTAGTGCGGCCGCGCGGGCTGGCGCGCGACGGCCTCCCACTTGACGCCGGTCGGGAAGGCGGCGCCGCCGCGGCCGACAGCTTCGAGTCCTTCACCTCGCGCAGCACGCCCTCGGGGCCGAGCTCGAACGCGCGGCGGAGCGCCGCGTAGCCGCCGTGCGCGCGGTAGTCGTCGATGCTCGCCGGGTCGGCGACGCCCACGCGGCGCAGGAGGCGGAGCGCCGGGTCGCCCGGCCTGCGGCAGCGGCAACGCCGGCGACGGGCCGGGCTCCCCGCCGGCGAGGAGGTCGAGCACGGCCGCGGCGGTGACGGGCGCCTGCGCGCGCTCGAGCGGCTCGTCGCCCGCGACCGAGACCATCACCGCGGGCGCGCGGTCGCACTGGCCGAGGCACGGGCTCCGGTACCAGGTCGCCGAGCCGTCGTCCGACAGCTCGCCCTCCGGCCCGAAGCGCTCCTCGAGCTGCGCGATCAGCTCCTGCGAGCCGTGACAGCGGCAGGCGACGTCCTCGCAGACGTGGACGACCCGCGGCGGCCGCGGCTCGAGCGCGAGGAGCGCGTAGAACGAGGCGACGCCGTAGGCGTCCGCCGGCGGGATCGTCAGCCTGCGGCAGATCTCGTTCAGCCCCCGGGGCTGATCCAGCCGATCCGCTCCTGCAGCGCCCAGAGCGCAGGCAGCAGGAGATGGCGGCGCGCGCGGGCCGCGTGGCCACCCGCCGCGGTGTTGCCGTCGGCGCCGGTGAGGCGGGCGCCGCCCTCCCAGCTCGACCGGGCGGCCCGAGCACCGCGTCGAGCGCTGCGCGCTCCGAGCGGCGTCGGCTCGGCGTCGGCGATGAGAGCGCAGGTCCACTACGCACCCGCCTCCGCCGGCTCGCGGACGCTCTCGCCGGCCTCCCGCTCGGCGGGCTCGAGCTTCTCGACGCGGATCGCGGCCGCCTTGAACTCGGCGGTGCCGGACTTCGGGTCGGTCGCGTCGATCGTCAGCTGGTTCACGTCCACCTCGTCGGGGAAGTGGAGCGACATGAACGCGAGCCCGGCCCGCAGCGAGTCGTCGATCCGCACCGGCGCCTCGACCGAGCCGCGCCGCGACGAGACGCGGACGATCTCGCCCTCCGCGACCTCGAGCCGCTCGGCGTCCTCGGGCGAGAGCTCGAGCGCCTCGCCGCGGTGGAGCGGCGAGCGGTACCGGTTCGACTGCGCGCCGGTGTTGAACGACTCGAGCCGGCGGCCGGTCGTGAGACGGATCGGGTAGTCGGCGTCGAGCGCCTCGAACGGCGGCTTCGCCTCGACGACGCTGAACGGCGCGCGCGGCCCCTCGACCGGCTCGGCCCACAGCCGCTCGTGGAGGAGGGGCGAGCCCGGGTGCTCCTCGTCGGGGCACGGCCACTGCAGGCCGCGGTGCGCGTCGAGGCGGTCGTAGCGCATCCCCGCGTGCATCGGCGACAGCGAGCGCAGCTCGTCCCAGGCCTCCTCCGCGCTGGGATGACCCCAGTCGTGGCCGAGCCGCCGCGCGAGCTCGCTGAGGATCCACGTGTCGTCGCGCGCCTCGCCGGGCGGGTCGAGCGCCTTGCGCACGCGCTGCACGCGCCGCTCGCTGTTCGTCACCGTCCCCTCCGCCTCGCACCACGACGCGGTGCCGGGGAGCACGACGTCCGCCATCTCGGCCGTCCTCGTCATCACGATGTCCTGCACGACGAGGAGGTCGAGCTCCGCGAGCAGCCTGCGCGTGTGGCTGACGTCGGCCTCGGACTGCGCGGGGTTCTCGCCGATCACGTACAGCGTCCGCAGCTCGCCGCGCTCCATCGCGTGGAACATCTGCGTCAGGTGCCAGCCGTACTGCGCCGGGATCGGCGCGCCGTACGCGCCTCGAAGCGCGTCGCGCGCCTCGGCGTCGCGCTCGACGTCCTGGAAGCCCGGGAGCTTGTTCGGGATCGCGCCCATGTCGCCGCCGCCCTGCACGTTGTTCTGGCCGCGCAGCGGGTTGAGTCCCGAGCCGTAGCGGCCGACGTGCCCGCACGAGCAGCGCGAGGTTGATCAGCGCGAGGACGTTGTCGACCGCGTTCGCGTGCTCGGTGATCCCGAGCGTCCAGCAGATCATCGCCCGGTCGGCGCGCGCGAACGCGTGCGCCGTCTCGCCGATCACCTCGGCCGGCACGCCCGTCAGCCGCTCGCCCTCGGCGAGGGTGAACGGCTCCACCGACGCCGCGTACGCGTCGAAGCCCTCGGTCGCCCGCTCGACGAACGGCCGGTTGACGAGGCCGGCGTGGATGATCTCGCGCGCCATCGCGTTCGAGAGCGCGATGTCCGAGCCGACGTCGAGCCCGAGCCACCGGTCGGCCCACCGCGCCGAGGTCGTCCGCCGCGGGTCGATCGCGTAGAGGCGCGCGCCGTTGCGGACGCCCTTCAGCAGGTGGTGGAAGATGATCGGGTGCGTCTCGCGGGCGTTCGAGCCCCAGAGGAGGATCACGTCCGTCTCCTCCATCTCACGGTACGACGAGGTCCCGCCGCCCGCTCCGAACACCGTCGCCAGACCGACGACGCTGGGCGCGTGTCAGGTGCGGTTACACGAGTCGATGTTGTTCGTGCCCATCACCTGGCGCGCGAGCTTCTGCGCCAGGTAGTTCATCTCGTTCGTCGCCTTCGAGCACGAGAACATCCCGAACGACGCGGGTGGCGTCCGCGTCGCGGGCGCGCGCGAACCCCGTGGCGACGACGTCCAGCGCCTCGTCCCACGAGGCGGGCCGGAGGTCGGCGCCGTCGCGGACGAGCGGTTGGGTGAGGCGGCCCTTCGGCTTCGACATGCGGAATGCTCCTTCCGACGCTGGCACGAAGGAATCTACCCCGACGCGGGGTCTGTCCGGCTCACCGCAGGCCGAGGAGGCGGGCGGCGTTCTCCTTGAGGATCAGCGGCCGGACCTCGTCCTTGAAGTCGACCTGCGCGAAGTCGGCGAGCCAGCGGTCCGGCGTGATCAGCGGGTAGTCCGACCCGAAGAGGACGCGGTCGCGGAGCAGCGTGTTCGCGTAGCGCACGAGCTGGGGCGGGAAGTACTTCGGCGACCAGCCGGAGAGGTCGATGTAGACCTGCTGCTTGTGCAGCGCGACGGAGATCGCCTCGTCCTGCCAGGGGAACGAGGGGTGCGCGAGCACGATCTGGAGAGCGGGGAAGTCGACCGCCACGTCGTCGACGTACATCGGGTTCGAGTACTTGAGCCGGATCCCGCCGCCTCCCGGGAGGCCCGTGCCGATGCCGGAGTGCCCCGTGTGGAAGAGCGCGGGCAGCCCGGCCTCCTCGATCGCCTCGTAGATGGGGTAGAACGCGCGGTCGTTCGGGAAGAAGGCCTGGACGTTCGGGTGGAACTTGAAGCCGCGCACGCCGTGTCGCGGATCAGCCGCCGCACCTCGTCGACGGCGTTCGGGCGATGCGGGTCGACGCTCGCGAAGGGGATGAGGACGTCCGGGTTCGCGGCGGCGACCTCGAGGATCTCTTCGTTCCGCACGGCGGCCCGGCCGGTGACCGTCTCCGCGTCGACGGTGAAGACGACCGCGAGCATGTTGCGCTCGCGGTAGTAGGCGGCCACCTCCTCAACCGTCGGCGTCGCGGCCTCGCCGAAGTACTTCTGGGCGGCCTCGCGCCACTCGGGCAGGAGACCGTCCTCGCCGGTGCGCCCGACCTCCGCGTGCGTGTGCACGTCGATCGCGACGATCCGGTCGAGGTCGACCGTCATCTGCGGCCCGCCCTCCCGTCCTTCACGACGTCATGCCGGTGGTTTGGCCGCCGCTCGCGGTGATCACCTGGCCGTGCACGAAGTTCGACCACGGGGAGCAGAGGAAGAAGATCGGGCCGGCCGCGTCGTCCGGCGTAGCCGGCCGGCCGAGCGGGATGATGATCGGCGCCATCTGCCGCATCCTCTCCGGAATGCCGAGCGGGATCTCGACGCCGTCCTTGACGAAGCTCTCGCCGCCGTCGTCGGAGGCGGCCGTGAGGCGTGTCTCGACGAAGCCGAACGCGACCGCGTTGACGTTCACCTTGAACGGCCCCCACTCCCGGGCGAGCGTCTTCGTGAGCCCGACGAGCCCCGCTTTCGCCGCCGAGTAGTTCGCCTGGCCGAGGTTCCCCTGGGTGCCGGAGATGGACGTGACGTTGACCACCTTGCGAAAGACCTCGCGCCCCTCCTCCTTCTCGGCCTTTCCAGGGTCGCGCAGATACGGCGCCGCCGCGCGACACAGCCGGAACGGGACGACGGTGTGAATCTCGAGCATCGCGCGGAATTGCTCGTCGCTCATCTTGTGCGCCATGCCGTCCCACGTGTAGCCGGCGTTGTTGACGACGATGTCCAGCTGCCCGAACTCGTCGATCGCATGCTGGACGACCGACTCGGGCACGCCGTCCTGCGTGAGGTCGCCGCCGAACACCGCTGTCTCGCCGGAGATCCCGGCCGCTGCCTCCTCCGCTACGTCCGTGTCGAGATCCGTGACCAGCACGCGCGCGCCGTGCTCTGCGAGCAGCCCGGCCGCCGCGCGCCCGATCCCCCGGGCCGACCCCGTGACGATCGCGACCTTTCCGTCGAGCACTCCCATCCGGCCCTCCTCGTCTCCTGGGTGGATCAGGCTAACCGCTCGAGCTCGGCCAGGGCGGCGGGCGTGTCGACGTCGGCGAGCAGGGCGGCCGGGACCGCGAGCGTCGTCGGGTTGACGCCGCGCAGCGAGAGCTCGCCCGCGGCGACCCGGGACTCGAGCACCGGCAGGAGGGTCCGCGGGTACGCCCCGGGGAGCGGCACGCGCGGCGCCGGGACGGCGCCCGCCTCGCCGAGTGCACGGAGCACGCCGGAGGTCACGAGCGGAACGTCGACCGGAAGCGCGACCACGACGTCATGGGTCGCCCGCCGTAGCGCGGCGATCAGGCCGTGCACGGGCGCCCTGTCGTCCGTCCCGTCGTCGACGACCGGGAACGGCAGCTCCCCGAGCTCCCCTGCCTTGCCGACGGCGAGCACCTCGTCGCACGCCTCGGTGAGCAGCCGATGGCCACGCTCGGCGAGCGTCTCGCCGCGAAACGTGGCGAGTGCCTTCGGCGAGCCGAACCGCACCGAGGCGCCGCCCACCAGGAGAGCGCCGGTGAGAGGCAAGTAACAGTCTGTTACTTGCGAATCGTCGCGCTTCGCGGTCACGCCGGGATGCGTTCGGCGTGTGTGTAGACGGTCGCCGAGCCGTTTCGGACGAAGCCGCAGAGCGTGATGCCGCGGTCCTCCGCCAGCTCGACCGCGAGGGACGACGGCGCGCCGACCGCCACGAGCACGGGGCAGCCGGCGACGGCCGCCTTCTGCACGAGCTCGAAGGAGAGACGTCCGCTCACGCAGAGGATCGACCGCGCGAGCGGCAGCAGTCCCTCGCCGAGGGCCCAGCCGATCACCTTGTCCATCGCGTTGTGGCGGCCCACGTCCTCTCGCGCGCAGAGGAGCTCCCCGTCGGGCGAGAACAGCCCGGTCGCATGCAGCCCGCCGGTCAGGGCGAACGTCGCCTGCGCTCGCGCGAGCGTGTCCGGCATTGCCGACACGACCCCGAAGGCGACCTCGAGATCGCTCTCGACCCGCGGCGCGTCCACGGCGACGGCCTCGAGCGCGCCCTTGCCGCAGATCCCGCACGACGACGAGGTGTAGAACGAGCGCTGGATCCTGCCGAGGTCGGCGCCTGGCGCGTCGACCTCGACGACATTGGCGGCGAGGTCCGCCGTCGGGTGGGCGGCGACGGGATGCAGCCCCTCGGTGAGGCAGAACCCGAGCGCGAGCTCCTCGTCGTGCCCCGGCGTCCGCATCGTGATCGCGACCGCCGTCCCGTCGACGCGGATCTCGAGCGGCTCCTCGACCGCCAGCCGGTCCGCCTCCACCTCGCGTCCCGGCAGACGCGTGACGGTCGTACGGGACGACTCGTGGGGCACCGGCTCCATGGCCGGAGCGTAGTGCGCGCGCCGTCAGCGAGACGTCGCGTCGCTCAGCCCGCGAGCTCGTGCGCGCCCGCGCTCTGAGAGCATCCTCGGGGCAGGGTTGGAATCTTCCGAGAGGCGACGAGGGAGGAGCAGCTGTGCGAGGTCGGCTGGCGGTGGGAGCACTGGTGCCATTCGTGGCGGCGGTGCTTGCGGCGTGCTCGTCGGACGAGCCCCGAGCCGCCGCCGGGGCGCTGCTTCGAGCGGCCGCCGACGGGAAGCCGCGGGAGGTCGAGCGCCTGCTCGCCGCCGGCGCCGATCCCGACGAGGCGGACACCGGCGGCCGCACCGCAGTGACGCACGCCGCGTACGGCGGTCACGCCGAGGTCGTCCGCCTCCTTCTCGGCGCCGGCGCCGACGTCGACAGGCAGGACGCGAACCGGGCCAACCCGCTCCTCTCGACCGGCGAGACCGGCTTCCTCGACGTGCTCGAGGAGGTGCTCAGCGCCGACCCCGACCTGGCGCGCACGAACCGCTTCGGCGGCACGGCCCTGATCCCGGCCGCCGACCGCGGCCATGTCGCGATCGTCCGGCGGCTGCTCCGGACGGACGTCGACGTGGACCACGTCAACGACCTCGGCTGGACCGCCCTGCTCGAGGCGGTGATCCTCGGCGACGGCGGTCCCGCTCACACGGAGATCGTCCGGCTCCTACTCGATGCGGGCGCCGACCCGGAGGTCGCCGACCGCGAGGGCGTGACGCCGTTGGAGCACGCGCGCGCCGCCGGGTACGACAAGATCGCGCGGTTGCTCGAGCCCGAAGAGGGGCGAGGCTGAAGCCACGCCCCGTCGAGTGCGTCGAGCCCGCTACTCGACGGTGACGGTCTTCGCGAGGTTGCGCGGCTGGTCGACGTTGAGGCCGCGCAGGCGGGCGATCCGGTAGGCGAGGAGCTGGAGCGGGACCACGGCGAGGATCGCAGACAGGAAGGCAGGCGCCTTCGGGACGTAGATCACGTCGTCGGCATGGTGCTGGATGTCCTCGTTCCCGTCGGAGGCGATCGCTATGACGTGGGCGCCGCGCGCGCGCACCTCCTGGATGTTCGAGACGAGCTTGTCGTACACGCGGTCCATCCGCGTCGCGACGACGACGACCGGCGTCGTCTCGTCGAGCAGCGCGATCGGCCCGTGCTTCATCTCGCCGGCCGAGTACGCCTCGGTCGGGATGTAGGAGATCTCCTTCAGCTTGAGCGCACCCTCGAGCGCGACCGGCAGGCCGATGTTGCGACCGAGATAGAGGAAGAACGGCCGATCGTGGAACTTCCGGGCGATCTCGTCGATCGGGTGGTCGCCCTGGAGGAACTGGCTGATCTTGTCCGGCAGCCCGTAGACCGCGTTGAGGATGTACTCGAGCTCGCCGGGCGGGAGCGTCTCTCGCACCTGCGCGAGCTTCAGCGCGACGAGGAAGAGCAGCGAGAGCTGCGCGGTGAACGTCTTCGACGCGGCGACGGCCACCTCGATCCCGCAGCGCGTGTAGAGGACGCTGTCGACCTCGCGCGTGATCTGCGAGCCCATCATGTTCGTGATCGCGACCGTGTGTGCGCCCATCTCGCGGGCGAGCTTCATCGCCTCGATCGTGTCGCGCGTCTCGCCCGACTGCGAGATCCCGATCACGAGCGTGTCCGTGTCGAGGACGGGATAGCGGTAGATCCACTCGGAGGCGATGTCGTGCTCGACCGGCACGCGCCCCCACTCCTCGATCGCGTAGCGCGCCGCCACGCCCGCGTGGTACGCGGTGCCGGCCGCGAGGATCACGATGCGTCGCAGGTGCCGGAGCTCCTCGTCGTCCATCCCGAGGCCCTCGAGCTCTAAGCGTCCCTTCCGCACCCGGTCGCCGATCGTCTCGGCCACCGCGTCGGGCTGCTCGTGGATCTCCTTGAGCATGAAGGTCTCGAAGCCCGCCTTCTCTGCGCCCTCGTCGTCCCAGTCGAGCTCCACGACCTCGTGCTCGACGGGCGATCCGTCTTCGGCCCGGAGGAAGCACGATCCCTGCGGCGTGACCGAGACGACCTCACCGTCGGAGGGGAATTGCACCTCGCGCGTCTCGCGGAGGAACGCGGCCGCGTTCGAGGCCAGGTAGGTCTCGCCGGCGGCCAGCCCGACGACCATCGGGCACTGGTGACGCGCCCCGACGAGCAGGCCCGGGTGGTCGCGGTGGATCGCGACGAACGCGTAGTGACCCTCGAGCTCGTTGTAGGCGCGGCGCACGGCCTCGACCAGGTCGCCCTCGTAATTCTCCTCGATGAGGTGCGTCACCGTCTCGGCGTCCGTCTCGGAGGAGAAGACGTGGCCGCGCTCGGCGAGGCGCTCACGCAGCTCGCGGTAGTTCTCGACGATCCCGTTGAGCACGACCGCGAGCGTCTCGGGGCGCTCCGCGGCGAGCGGGTGCGCGTTCGCCTCCGTGACCCCGCCGTGGGTCGCCCAGCGCGTGTGGCCGAGCCCCGTCGTCGCGGGCGAGGGCGTCTCGCCCGCCCGCTCGCGGAGGTTCGCAAGGGGGCCGACGGCGCGGGTATAGCGGAGGCCCGAGTCCTCGAGCAGCGCAATGCCGGCCGAGTCGTAGCCCCGGTACTCGAGACGCTCGAGACCGTGCAGGAGCAGCGGCTTGCACTCACGGGGCCCGACGTATCCGATGATCCCGCACATCCTGGCTACTCCTTTCAGCCCGGACGCCCTGTCCGGCCGGAATACCGCGCCTTGCAGCGCTTTTACCGGGCTCCGGCCTCCTGCCGGACGAGGGCAGCGATGCTACCACAGAGGTCCGCGGCCTCCTCCGCGCGCTCCGCCTCGGCGAGCACGCGCACGAAGGGCTCGGTGCCCGACGGGCGGACGAGCACCCGGCCGCGGCCCGTGAGCTCCTCGTTCAGCCGCTCCACCTCGGCCGCGACGGCGTCCGGGATCTCGAGCCTCGCCACCCGGACGTCCGCCTTCGCCTGCGGGAACCGCGGCATCACGGCGGCCGCCTCGGCGAGGGAACGCCCGGCGAGCGAGCGGCAGAGCGTCAGGGCGGCCGCGAGGCCGTCGCCCGTCACGTGGCCGTCGAGCACGATCAGGTGCCCGGACTGCTCTCCGCCCAGGATCCCGCCCTCGCGCCGGAGCGCGTCGAGGACGTAGCGGTCGCCCACGTCTGTCGTCAGGACCCGGATCCCGCGCTGCTCCATCAGGCGATGGAAGCCCAGGTTCGTCATCACCGTGACCGCGACCAGGTCAACGCCGAGCGCGAGCGCGCAGATCGCGACGATCTGGTCCCCGTCGACGACGTCCCCGTTCGCGTCGACCGCCAGCATCCGGTCGCCGTCCCCGTCGAAGGCGATCCCGAGGTCGTGACCGCCCGCCCGGACCGCGGCCCGCAGCAGGCCGAGGTCGGTTGCACCGCAGCCGTCGTTGATGTTCGACCCGTTCGGCGCGGCCGCGAGCGCGGTGACCTCGGCCCCGAGCCGCCCGAACACGCCCGGCGCAATGCCGGAGAACGCCCCGTTCGCGCAGTCGACAGCGATCCTGAGCCCGCCGAGGTCGGAGCCGAAGTGCTCGACGACGTGATCGACGTAGCTCTCGACCACGTCCTCCGCGTGCTCCACGGAGCCGCCGCCAGGGCCCGCCGTCCCGACGAGCGCCTCGATCTCGAGCTCGTCCGCGTCCGTCAGCTTGTGGCCCTCGCGGTCGAAGACCTTGACGCCGTTGTACTCGGGTGGGTTGTGCGACGCGGAGACGACGAGACCGAGGTCCTGCGAGAGCAGCGCGACGGCGGGAGTCGGCAGGACGCCTCCGAGCACCGCGGTGCCGCCGGCGTCGACGATGCCCCGGGTCACCGCCGCCTCGAGCGCCGGCCCGGAGCCGCGCGTGTCGCGTCCGACGAGGACCCGTCCGCGGCCCGACCAGAGCGTTGCCGCCCGTCCGATCTGCTCGACGAGCTCCGCGGTCAGCGCCTCGCCGACGACGCCGCGAACCCCGTCGGTGCCGAACCAGCGGCGCGGCCCCGCCGATACCTCTGTCGTCACGGTGCCACGATCGGCCATACCGACGCCCTCCACGGTCGTAGCGTGGTTGCTGGCGGCGAATCCCGCAAGGGCGGCGCCGCTAGCGCTTGCTGAACTGTGGCGCCTTGCGCGCCTTGTGCAGGCCGGCCTTCTTGCGCTCGACCTGGCGTGCGTCCCGGGTGAGGAAGCCCTGGCGCTTGAGCGGGACGCGAAGCTCGGGATCGGCCTCGACGAGGGCGCGCGCGATTCCGTGGCGCACGGCACCGGCCTGGCCGCTGACCCCGCCGCCGTGAACGCGGACCCGGAGGTCGTAGCGCCCGTCGGCGTCGGCGACCTCGAGCGGCGAGAGCGCGAGCTTGCGGAGCGTCGCGCGAGGGAAGTAGTCCTCGAGCGAGCGCCCGTTGACCCACGTCGCGCCGTCGCCGGGGCGGAGGATCACGCGGGCGACGGACGTCTTGCGCTTGCCGGTGCCACGGTACTGGGCCAGCTCAGCCATGCGACAGCTCCTTTGGTGATTGCGCCGCGTGCGGATGCTCCGGCCCGGCGTAGACCTTGAGCTTGCGGAGTTGCGCGGCAGCGAGCTTGTTCTTGGGGAGCATCCCCTTGACCGCCTTGCGGATCACCTCGGTCGGGCGCCGCTCGAGCTGCTCGCGGAGCGTCCGCTCCTTCAAGCCGCCCGGGTAGCCGGAGTGCGAGCGCACCATCTTCGTGTCGAGCTTCTTGCCGGTGACGTGCACCTTCTCGGCGTTGACGACGATCACGAAGTCGCCCGTGTCGACGTGCGGCGTGTACTGCGGTTTGCCCTTACCGCGGAGCGTGTCGGCGATCTCGGTCGCGAGGCGGCCCAGGGTCCTGCCCTCGGCGTCCACGACGTACCAGTCGCGTTCGATCTCGCCCGGCTTGGCGGTGTAGGTGGTCATCGCTCGGAAAGAGAGGCGGTCTCGTGACCGCCGGCGGCGGAGTGTAGCAGCCTCCATCCGCCCTTGGCCGGGCGCGGCTGGGTCCTCGCCAACCCGCCCGGCCGCTGGCATGATGATCCCACGTATGAACCCGACGGTTGGACTCACCGAGGCGAGAGAGCACTTGACGGAGATCCTCGAGCGCGTGCTCGAGGGCGAGCAGATGGT
The DNA here is from genome assembly GCA_963845965.1 of uncultured Actinomycetes bacterium. Lineage (GTDB taxonomy): Bacteria > Actinomycetota > Thermoleophilia > Gaiellales > Gaiellaceae > Gaiella. The sequence continues at coordinate 12,032 of CAWJUF010000010.1, forward strand.
CGTGACGCGCTACGGCTTCCCGGTCGCCGCGATCGTGCCCGTTCCGGCAGACCTCGACGACCCCGACCGGCCGCTCGGGCTGGCGGCGTTCGCGGGCGCGGTCGCATCCCGCCCCGGCCTGTATGAGTGGGTCGCCGACATCGTCGCCGTGCGTTCGCTCGCCCGCGAGCGCCATCCGCCGGAGATCGCGTAACCGTGTACTGCTTCGACACGGACATCCTGGCCGCTGCATTGCTCCGCGAGCCGCCGATGCAGCTCGTACGCCGGTTGGCGAGGATACCGGGCGACGAGCAGTGCACGACCGCGGTCTCCGTCGCGGAGATCGCGTACGCGGCCGCCCGCAACGGCGACGAAGACGTGGCGAGCCGCGTGCGTGACCTCATCGCCGCGGCAAACACGGTGCTCCCCTTCGACCACGAAGCCGCGGAGGTCTACGGATCGCTGCGCATGCGACTGGAGCACCTCGGGGTCCGACTCGACGAGACGAGCCTGCGGATCGCCTCCATCGCTCTCGCCCACGACCTCACCCTCGTGACGGGAAGCGCACGGCTCTACGACCGGGTGCCCGGCCTCCGGATCGAGGACTGGCTCGCGCCGGACGAACTCGACCTGAAGGACGAGCCGGAGGCCGGGCAGCCGCCCGAGCTCGACGGCATCGAGCTGGACGACTCGGGCAACGGCAGCGTCCGTCACCCCGGGCTCGTCCCGAGCCTCGAGGCGCGCGCGCGAGAGGCGACCGACCGCTTCACCGCCGAGACGCCCCTCGACGGCTGACGCCCCCGCGCGCGCGCGATAGGATGCGCGCAGCGAACCGGGGAGCTCGGGCAACCGGGCTGAGAGGGCGGCTGAGGCGCCGCCGACCCGCAGAACCTGATCTGGGTAATGCCAGCGGAGGAATGCGTGATCGAGCCGGACGTGGTCGTCGTCGCATCGGGGCCGGGCCCCGCCGTGGACGTGCCCGGCGCGCGGACCGTCGTCGCCGCGGACGGCGGTCTCGAGCGCGCCGCCGCGCTCGGCCTCGACGTCGACGTCCTGATCGGCGATTTCGACTCGGTCTCTGCGGCCGCGCTCACGGCCGCGGAGGCAGCGGGGACGCGAATCGTCAGGTACCCGGTCGCGAAGGACGCAACCGACCTCGAGCTCGCGCTCGACGAGGCGCTCGCGCTCGGAGCACGGCGCGTCCTCGTGATCGCGAGCGGAGGCGGCCGGCTCGACCATCTCGCCGCTTCGCTCCTCCTGCTCGGCTCGGAGCGCTACGCGACGCTCGAGGTGGACGCGCTGGTCGGCGACGCGCTCCTCCATGTCGTGCGCGGCGCGCGGACGCTCCGCGGCAAGTCCGGCGAGCTCCTCACGCTGCTGCCCCTCGGCGGCCCTGCGGAAGGCGTGACGACCTCGGGGCTCGAGTATCCGCTCGCCGACGAGACGCTGACGCCCGGCTCGACGCGAGGCGTGTCGAACGTCTTCAAGGCGGCGGAGGCCCGCGTGACCCTCGCCGGCGGAGTCCTGCTCGCGATTCGTCCGCACGGTGCGACGCCGTGAGAGCGCTTGCAACAGTCTGTTGCAAGGTCGGTCTCGGCGCGGGCATGGTCGTCACCGCCGCGCTGGTCGCCGCCGCCGCGCTCGTCGCCGCCGGCTGCGGCGGGAGCGGGGCGCAGCCCACGGACGTGGTGCTCGTGACCCACGACTCGTTCGCCGTGTCGAAAGGGGTGAAGCGGGCCTTCGAGCAGGAGACCGGGCTCACGCTTCGGATCCTCCAGGGCGGCGACGCGAACGAGACGCTGAACAAGGCGCTCCTGACGGCCGGCGACCCGCAGGGCGACGCCATCTTCGGGATCGACGACAGCATCCTCTCGCGCGCGCTCGACGGCGATCTGCTCGAGGAGTACCGCTCACCGGCGCTCTCCACCCTCGAGCCGGACTTCTCCTCCCCGGATCCGCACGTCACGCCGATCGACCACGGCGAGGTGTGCCTCAACGTCGACCGCGGCTGGTTCGCCTCGCATCGCATCGCGCCGCCGACGAGCCTCGCCGACCTCGGCCTCGCCCGCTACCGAAGCCTCCTCGTGGTCGAGAACCCCGCCACGTCCTCGCCCGGGCTTGCCTTCCTCCTCGCGACGATCGCGACGTTCGGCGATCGCTGGGAGACCTACTGGCGCGGCCTGCGCGCGAACGGCGTCCTCGTCGTCGACGGCTGGGAGGAGGCGTATACACAGCAGTTCTCGGGCGCGGCGGGCAGCCCGGGCAAGCGTCCGATCGTCGTCTCGTACGCGTCGAGCCCGGCCGCCGAGGTGATCTACGCCTCGAAGCGGCTCTCCGCGGCGCCGACCGCGGCGGTCGAGGACGGCTGCTACCGCCAGGTTGAGTACGCCGGGATCCTGCGAGGCGCCCACAACGAGGAGGGCGCGCGGAAGCTGATCGACTTCATGCTCTCGGAGCGCTTCCAGGCGGACGTGCCGGGGTCGATGTTCGTGTACCCGGTGCGGGCCGGCGTCGCGCTGCCCGAGGCGTTCGTGAAGTACGCCGTGGTGCCGGAGGATCCCCTCCAGCTTCCCCCTGAGGAGATCGACGCCAACCGCGACCGCTGGGTCGCCCGGTGGACCGAGATCGTCCTGCGCTGAGTCGGGCCGGCACCGTCGCCGTCCCGATTTCCTTCCTCGCGGTCTTCTTCGCCTGGCCGCTCGTCGCGATCCTGCGGCAGAGCCTCGTCGTCGACGGGCGGCTCGACGTCCCGTGGGGTGTGGTGACGAGCGGACTCACGCGGGACGTGCTGTGGTTCACGATCTGGCAGGCGACCGTCTCGACGGCGCTGACGCTCGTCGCCGGCCTCCCGCTCGCGTGGGCGCTGTCACGGTTCCGGTTCCGCGGCCGGTCGCTCGTCGAGGCGTTCGTGCTGGTCCCGTTCGTGCTGCCCACCATCGTCGTCGCCACGGCCTTCGTTGCGCTCCTCCCCGACGGGGTCGAGCGGTCGGTGTGGGCGATCCTGCTCGCCCACGTCTTCTTCAACGTCGCCGTGGTCGTGCGGGTCGTCGGCGCGTTCTGGGCGGCGCTCGACCGGCGGCTGTGGGACGCCGCCGCGACGCTCGGCGCCTCGGGAGCGCAGCGTCGGCTGCGGCTGACCCTCCCCCTCCTCGCCCCCGCGCTCGCGTCGGCGGCCTCGATCGTCTTCCTCTTCTGCTTCACCTCGTTCGGCGTGATCGTCGTGCTCGGCGGGCCGCGCTACGCGACGCTCGAGTCGGAGATCTACAACCAGGCGGCTCGACTCTTCGATCTGCGGACGGCGGCCGTGCTCGGCCTGCTCCAGCTGGCGGCAGTCGCGGCGACGGTGCTCGTCTCGGGACGCCTCGAGCGGCGGCTCGGAGGCGCGCGCCGCCGTGGTCGGGAGGCGCCGCGTCCCGCCGGGCGAGAGCGGATCGCCGTCGCCGCGGTCGTTCTCTGCTCGGTCGCGCTGCTGGCGCTCCCCCTCGTCGCGCTCGATGGTCCGTTCGCTGCAGGTCGGGTCGGGGTACGGCCTCGATCACTTCGCGGCACTCGTCCACGAGACTCCGGCGCTCCTCGTCTCGCCCTGGCATGCGATCCTCAACTCGCTGCTCTTCGCGACCGCCGCGACCGCGATTGCCCTTGCGGTGGGGATCCCGGCGGCGGTCGCGGTCGCGGGCGGGCGCCGGGGGCTCGACGTGCTCCTCATGCTCCCGCTCGGCGCGTCCGCGGCCCTGCTCGGCTTCGGCTTCCTGCTCGCCTTCGCCGATCCGCCCCTCGACCTACGCTCGTCTCCGTGGATCGTCCCGCTCGCGCAATCGCTCGTCGCGCTCCCCTTCGTCGTCCGCGCGCTCGTCCCGGCGCTGCGGGCGGTGGACGTTCGTCTGCGCGAGGCGGCAGCCGTGCTCGGCGCGACGCCGTCGCAGATCCGCCGCGAGATCGAGCTGCCGCTGCTCGCCCGGCCACTTGCGGTGGCGGCGGGCCTCGCGTTCGCGGTCGCGCTCGGCGAGTTCGGCGCCACGGTGTTCGTGGTCCGCGCCGACTGGCCGACGGTGCCGGTGGCGATCTTCCGCTTCCTCGGCCGGCCCGGCGAGGACAACGTCGGCGCCGCGATGGCGCTGTGCGTCGTCCTGATGGGCCTCGTCGCGGCGGTTGCGCTCGTGTCGGAGCGCGTGCTCGTGCGCGGAGGGCCGCGGTGAGGCTCTCGCTCGACGGAATCGGGGTTGCGATCGAGGGCCGCGCGATCCTGGAGGGCGTATCGCTCGACGTCGCGGACGGCGAGCGACTCGCGCTCCTCGGCCCGAGCGGATCGGGGAAGTCGACGGCGCTCCGCGTGGTCGCCGGGCTGCAGCGACCGTCGACCGGCCGCGTGCTGCTCGACTGCCGCGACGTCACCGGCGTGCCGCCGCACCGGCGCGGCGTCGGGCTCGTCTTCCAGGACGCGGCGCTCTTCCCGCACCGCGACGTCGCCGGGAACGTCGGCTTCGGGCCGAAGGTGGCCGGGCTGCCTGAGCGCGAGCGCGCCACGCGCGTGGCCGAGGCGCTCGAGCTCGTCGGCCTAGCGGGGACCGAACGGCGTGACGTGACGACCCTCTCGGGCGGCGAGGGGCAGCGCGTCGCGCTCGCCCGCGCGCTCGCGCCGCGCCCGGAGGTGCTCCTCCTCGACGAGCCGCTCGGCGCACTCGACGGCCCGCTCCGGCGGCGACTCCAGACCGACCTGCGGGAGCTGTTCGAGCGACTCGCTCTGACGGTCGTCCACGTCACGCACGACGTCGGCGAGGCGTTCGAGCTCGGCGACCGAGTCGCGGTCCTCCGGGAGGGGCGCCTCGCGCAGGTGGCGTCCCCGGACGAGCTCTGGGCGCGGCCGGCCGACGACTGGGTCGCCCGGTTCCTCGGGATGGCGAACATCGACCGCGACGGGGCTCGCGCGACCGTGGTCCGGCCAGAGGCCGTCGTCGTGCGATCGGGGAACGGCGCCGTGGTCGTGGCGGCCGACCGCGACGGCGCGGTCGTACGCCTGCGCGTGCGGCGGGACGACGGTGTCGAGCTCGAGGCGGTCGCGGTCGGCGTGGAGGTGCCGCGCGTCGGCGACCGTGTCGGGGTCGAGGTGGATTCGAACGGCGTCGTCGAGGTGCCGGTGTGGAAGGGCTGGAAGGAAGAGGGGCGAGGCTGAAGCCACGCCCCGGAGGCCCCGGACGCGCCGGGGCTACTCCCACTCGATCGTCGCGGGCGGCTTCGAGGTGAGGTCGAGAGCGACGCGGTTGACGCCGGGCACCTCGTTGACGATCCGGCTCGAGATCGTGTCCAGCAGCTCGTAGGGCAGGCGCGCCCAGTCGGCGGTCATTGCGTCCTCCGACGTGACGGCGCGGATCACGACCGGGTACGCATAGGTCCGCTCGTCGCCCTGGACGCCGACCGAGCGCACCGCCGGAAGCACCACGAAGCACTGCCAGAGCTCGTCGTAGAGACCCGCGCGCCGCACCTCCTCGAGGAGGATCGCGTCGGCCGCACGGAGGATCGCGAGGCGCTCCTCGGTGACGTCGCCGATGATCCGGATCGCGAGTCCCGGGCCGGGGAACGGGTGGCGCCAGACCATCCGCTCGGGCAAGCCGAGCTGCTCGCCGACGCGGCGCACCTCGTCCTTGAACAGCGAGCGGAGCGGCTCGACGAGCTCCATCCGCATGTCGGCGGGCAGGCCGCCGACGTTGTGGTGCGACTTGATCTTGGCCGCGACGCCCACCTCGCCGCCCGACTCGATCACGTCCGAGTACAGCGTCCCCTGGACGAGATGGCGGACGTCGCCGAGCTGGCGCGCCTCCTCCTCGAAGACGCGGATGAACTCCTCGCCGACGATCGCGCGCTTCTCCTCGGGCTCCGTCACCCCCGCGAGGCGGGTGAGGAACCGCTCACGGGCATGGACGTGGACGAGCGGGACGTGGAAGTGGTGGCCGAACGTCTCGACGACCTGCTGGGCCTCGTTCTCGCGCAGCAGGCCGTGGTCGACGAACACGCAGGTGAGCTGGTCGCCGACGGCCTTGTGGACGAGCAGTGCCGCAACCGCCGAGTCGACGCCGCCCGAGAGCCCGCAGATCACGCGCTCGGAGCCGACCTGCGCGCGGATCCGCTCGACCTGCTCCTCGATCACCGCGGCCGGCGTCCAGGCCGGGGGGACGCCGGCCACGTCGTGGAGGAAGCTCTCGAGCATCCGCTGACCCTGCGGCGTGTGCACGACCTCCGGGTGGAACTGGACGCCGTAGAGCCCGTGCTCGACGTCCTCGAACGCCGCGATCGGCGTCGTCTCCGACGAGGCCGTGACGCGCGCGCCGGCCGGCGCTGCGGTGACCGAGTCGCGGTGGCTCATCCAGACGACCTGCTCGGCCGCGAGATCGTGGAAGAGCGCGCCCGTGCCGTCCAGCTCGACGTCGGCCTTGCCGTACTCCGACACGTCGTTCGCCTCGACGGCGCCGCCGAGCTCGCGGGCCATGAGCTGCATGCCGTAGCAGATGCCGAGCGTCGGGACGCCGAGGCCGAAGATCGCCGGGTCGGCGAGCGGCGCGCCCTCCGCGTAGACCGAGGCCGGCCCGCCGGAGAGGATCAGCGCCGCGGGGTTGCGGGCGCGAAGCTCCTCGACGCCGAGCCGGTGCGAGACGAGCTCGGAGTAGACCCGCGCCTCGCGCACCCGTCGCGCGATCAGCTGGCTGTACTGCCCCCCGAAGTCGAGGACGAGGACCGGGCGGTCGTCGGGCGACGGCTCCGGCCCGGTGGGAACCTGTGTCGGTACAGGGCTTAAGCCCTGTACCGGCGCTGCTATCTCCTCAGCCCCGGCGATAGTTCGGCGCGTCCTTCGTGATCGTCACGTCGTGCGGATGGCTCTCGCGCAGGCCCGCGCCGGTGATGCGGACGAAGCGCGCGTCCTTGAGCGCCTCGATCGACGGCGCCCCGCAGTACCCCATCGCCTGCCTGACGCCGCCGACGACCTGGTGCACGATCGGCCCGAGCGGCCCCTTGTACGCAACGCGCCCCTCGATCCCCTCGGGGATCAGCTCGGCGACGTCCTCGACGTCGCCCTGGAAGTACCGGTCCTTCGAGAACCCCCGCGCCTTCATCGCTCCGAGCGAGCCCATCCCGCGGTACTCCTTGAAGCGCTCGCCCTGGACGACGATCACCCCGCCCGGCGCCTCATCCGTCCCGGCCAGCATCGACCCGAGCATGACGGCGTCGGCCCCGGCGCCGATCGCCTTCGCGACGTCGCCGGACGAGGTGATCCCGCCGTCGGCGATCACCGGGACGTCGTGGTCGGCCGCGACCGAGACGACGTCCGCCACCGCCGTGATCTGGGGCACGCCGACCCCCGCGACGACCCGCGTCGTGCAGATCGACCCAGGTCCGACACCTGACTTTAGGCAATCGGCTCCGGCGTCGATCAAAGCCTCGGCCGCCTCGGCGGTGGCGATGTTCCCGGCGATGATCTCGACGTCATGCGCGTCCTTCAGGCGGCGCACCATCTCGACGACGCCGAGCGAGTGGCCGTGGGCCGTGTCGACGACCAGGGCGTCCACCTCGGCCTCGACGAGTGCCGCGGCGCGCTCGACCGCGTCGGTGCCGACACCGACCGCGGCCGCGACCCGTAGCCGGCCGCGCTCGTCCTTCGTCGCGAGCGGGTACGCGTCGCGCTTGGAGATGTCCTTCACCGTGATGAGGCCCTTGAGCCTGCCGTCGACGTCGACGATCGGAAGCTTCTCGATCCGGTGGCGGCCGAGGATCGCCTGCGCCTCCTCCAGGGTCGTCCCGACCGGGGCGGTGACGAGACCCTCCTTCGTCATCGCATCCGCGACGCGCATCGTCGACGGGACGCCGAAGCGCAGGTCGCGGTTCGTCAAGATCCCGACGAGCACCTCCGCCTCGTCGACGATCGGGATCCCGGACACGCGGTAGCGCTCCATCAGCGCCAGCGCGTCGCCCACGAGCGCGTCCGGCGAGAGTGTCACCGGCTCGACGATCATCCCGGCCTCGGAGCGCTTGACCTTGTCGACCTCCGCGACCTGGTCGGCGATCGAGAGGTTGCGGTGGAGCACCCCGATCCCACCGAGCCGCGCGAGCGCGATCGCCATCCGCGCCTCGGTCACGGTGTCCATCGCGGCCGAGACGAGCGGGATCTCGAGCGCGATCGTCGGCGTGACGCGGCTCGCCGTCGAGACGTCGTTCGGCAGCACCGCCGACTCGGCCGGCACGAGCAGGACGTCGTCGAAGGTGAGGCCCTCCCTCGCGAACTTGTCCTCTCGCTCGACCAAGTGCGGCGATCCTATCGCGCCGCCCGGAGGCCGCGTCAGGACACCGGTTGGAGCTCGCGCAGCTCGACGGCGGCTGCGAGGCGGCGGGCCTCGGCGGGGTCGAACCGGCCCGCGCCGACGTCGAGCACGGACGCGGCGCCGGTCGCGACGGCCGCCCGCAACGCCTCCTCCGTGGAGGCCGACGAGTCGAGCACCGATGCGAGCCACTGCGCGAGGAAGGCGTCGCCGGCGCCGACCACCGAGATCGGCTCGAGCCGTGGAACGTCCAAGCGGTAGCGGCGGACCTGCCGATCCTCGCGGATGAGGGCGAAGCAGCCGCTCTCGAGGGTGACGAGCACGTTCCGGGCGCCGAGCTCCGCGATTGTCTGAAGCGCCATCAGGAAGTCCTCCTCGTCGTTCAGCTCCTGCCCGACGAGCTGCTCGGCCTCGTGCTGGTTCGGCGAGACGAGCCACGGCTCGGCCTCGACTCCGAGGCGGAACGGCTCGCCCTCCGCATCGAGCACGACGCGCACGCCGCGTCGCTGGAGCTCCCGCGCCGCCTCGGCGTAGAAGGTGTCGGCGACGCCGCGCGGCAGCGACCCCGCGAGCACCACCGCGTCGGCGCCCCGGGAGAGGTAGCGCAGCTTGTCCATCAGCATCTCGAGCTCGGAGTCGGTGACCTTCGGGCCCCACTCGTTGATCTCGGTCTGCCTCCCCGAGGTGGGGTCGACGACGAGCGTCGACGTCCGCGACTCGTCGGCGATGCGGACGAAGTCGTTGAGGATCGCCTCGCCGGTCAGCTCTTCGACGATGCGCGTGCCCGTGCGTCCCCCCGCCAGCCCCGTTGCGACGACGGGAACGTGGAGCACCTTGAGCGCGCGGGCCACGTTGATGCCCTTCCCGCCCGCGAGCGTGAGGACGTCGCTCGCGCGGTGGCGCTGGCCGAGCTGCAGCGTCGGGACGGTGAGCGAGCGGTCGAGCGCGGCATTGAGGGTGACGGTGACGATCACGGCATGCTCCGGCGCGTCAGGAGACGAGCCCCACGAGATGATGGACGGCGCGTCGGGTAACCCACCAGCCCTTCCCGGCGGCGCCGGGCGCGCTCCGGGACCCGGCAGCCACCAGCGGCGAGCGGGCGACGACACGGGACCCGTCGGTAACGACGACGGTCCCGAGGCGCTGGCCGGCCACGACAGGCAGCGCCGCCACGGCCGGGACGACCACGCGCTCGGTGAGCGGCCGCTCGGTCGACGTGGGCCGGACGATCGCCCGCGGTGCGACGGCGCGAATCGGGGCGAGGCCCCAGCCGACGGGGATCGTCGCGTATGCGCGCCGGGGGACGACGACGGTGGCCATCCGGTAGCTCGAGAGGCCGTAGCGGAGCAGCGCCTCGAGGTCGCTGTCGCGCTGCGCCTCACTGGGCGAGCCGAGGACGACGGCGGTGACGCCCACGCCACCGAGCCGGGCGAACGCGGCCTGCGACCAGCCTGCATCCGCCGTGTGCCCGGTCTTGCCGCCGACGATGCCGCGGAACCGGTTGAGCAGGTTGTCGGTCGACTCGACGACGCGGCCGTCCGAGAGCGTCGCGCGGGACATCGTCGCGTAGCGGCGGATCGCGGGAACGCGAAGGGCGTCACGGACGAGCACGGCGATGTCCCGCGCCGTCGAGACGTGACCTGCCTGGTCGAGCCCGTGCGGGTTCCGGTAGTGCGTCGCTCTGAGCCCGAGCTCCTTGGCCTTGCGGTTCATCAGCGTCACGAAGCGGGCTTCGCTCCCGGCCGCCGCGACCGCGAGGGTCGTCGCCGCGTCGTTCGCGCTCGGCACGAGCGTCCCGATCAGGAGGTCGCGCACCGTCATCCGCTGGCCCGCCCGAAGCCCGAGCGACGACTCGCCGACCCCGGCCGCGACCGGCGGCACCTCCACGACCTCGTCGAGGGAAAGGTGCTCGAGCGCGACGAGAGCCGTCATCAGCTTCGTGATGCTCGCCATGGCCCGCGGGGTGTCGGCGCCCCTCGCCGCGAGCGTGTGGCCGTCGACCGAGCTCTGGAGGATGTACGCCTGCGCCTGCACCGCCGGCGCGGCCGCCCCCTGGGCCGACGCGGACACGGCGAGTGCGGCGATCGCGACGGCGAGACCGAGGCGTATCACGCTGGCCAAGCGTAGTCGACGGCACCCTTGGCGAGCGTCGGGGTGGTCACCAGCCCGCCGCCGCCCAGACGGCCGCGGAGAGCCGCGCGGCCTCGGCACCCGCGGCCGCGCGCCAGTCGTCTGGCGGCGCATCGCGGTAGGCATAAATGACTGACCGGGACGCGTTGACGAGCGCGCTCGCCGGGCCGCTCGTGAACGCCCGGGCAACGTCGGCCGGGGTGGCTCCTTGCGCGCCGACGCCCGGCAGGAGGATGACCGCGCGGGGCATCGCGCGGCGGGCCTCGCCGACGATGCGCGGGACGGTCGCACCGACGACGGCGCCGACGCTGGAGAGGCCGCGTGTGCCGACGAGGTCCTCGCCCCACTCGTCGACGAGCTGCGCGACGTGCTGCCAGACCGGCCGGCCGTCGGCGAGCATCGCGTCCTGAACCTCGGCGGCGCCGGCGTTCGAGGTGCGGACGAGCAGGAAGACCCCCGCGCCATCGCGGCGGCACGCGGCGAGGAACGGGTCGACCGAGTCGCGGCCGAGATACGGGCTCACCGTGAGGGCGTCGGCGAGCGGCGGGTCGCCGCCCGCCGGCTCGAGGAACGCGGCCGCGTACGCGCGAGCCGTCGAGCCGATGTCGCCTCGCTTCGCGTCGGCGATCACGAGCAGCCCGGCCGCCCGTGCATGGCGCGCGACGGCCTCGAAGGCGCGCCAGCCGTCGCTCCCGAGCGCCTCGAAGAAGGCGGCCTGCGGCTTGACGGCGACGACGTACGGCGCCACCGCGTCGACGATCCCCTTGCAGAACCGTTCCACTGCCGCGGCCGCAGCGGCGCGCCCGGCGTCGGCCTCGCCGCGGAGCTCGACGGGCAGCAGATCGACCACGGGGTCCAGCCCGACGACGAGCTGCGAGCGCTTGCGCTCGACGGCGTCGGCGAGGCGGTCCGCGAACGGCGCGGGAGCGCCTGCGGCATCGCTCGTCACGCGGCCAAGGGTATCCCGCCGACCAGCGTGCAGATCGCGTCGACCTCGAGCGCTCCAACCCGGAGCTCGGGCGGCGGGCGCCGCAGGAACGACGCGACGAGCCGCAGCTCGTCGGCGTCCTCGGGCGCGCGGGAGAGTGCCGCGCGCCCCGCCTCGGCGACCAGCGCGGCTGCTTCGTGGGCGGCACCCGGCCCCGGCGGCACGAGCCGCACGGCCGCGACGCGCCCCGCCGCGATCGCGTGGACGCGGACGAAGCCGGGCTCGCGGGCGGGAACGACGATGCATGCGCGCAGCGACCGGAGGCGCTCGAGCTCGCGCAGCGCCTCGACGGCCTCCTCGAGCCCCGCGAGCCGATCGCGCAGCCGAGCGGCGTCCTCGAAGCGGAGCGCGCGCCCAAGGCTGCGGACCCGTCCGCGGAGCGCGGGCAGCGCCGCCTCGACGTCGTCGGAGTCGTGGCCGTCGAGCGCGCGCGCCGCCAGCCGGGCCGGCCCCCGACCGGGCAGCGGCCCGAGCGGCGTGGGGTCGGTCGTCGTCGTCCAGCGGCTCCCGCGCCGGCGCAGGTAGACGTGCCGGTCGGGCCGTGTGCTGCGCGCGTTCGCCGGCGGGCGGAGCTCGCGGAGCAGGCGGAGCTCCTCGAGCGCGGCCTCGAGCTCAGAGCCGGTCTCGCGCCACTCGACCGCCTCGAGCGCGCCGAGCGCCGCCTCGACCGCCGGCCGCTGGCGGCCGCTTGCGAAGTAGGAGCGAAGGCGGGCCCGCAGGTCGCGCGCGCGGCCGACGTAGAGCGCGAGCCCGCCGCGGCCACGGAAGACGTAGACGCCCGGGCGGGGCGGGGCGCCCGCGACAAGGGAGCGCTTGGAATGTAGGCGCCGCGCGCGCGGCGCCGCGAGCTCGACGAGGTCGGCGAGCGTCCTCGCGCCGCGCTCCTGCGCGAGCCCGACGAGGACGACGAGGATCTCGGCGGTCGCGCGGGCATCGGGGAGCGCGCGGTGGCACGGCTCGGTCGACACGCCGAAGAAGTGCGCGAGCGTGGCCAGCCCCACCTTCCGGGTGCGCTCTCCGAGCAGGCGCCGCGCGAGCCACACGGTGTCGACCACCGGCGCAGCGATTCGCCGCCCCGTGAGGAGCTCGACCTCGCGGTCGAGAAAGGCGAGGTCGAAGCGGGCGTTGTGGGCGACGATCGCCGCGTCGCCCGCGAACGCGAGCAGGCGGCGGACAGCCAATTCCGAGCGCGGCGCGCCGCGGAGCGTCTCGGAGCGGATGCCGGTGAGCGACGTGACCGCGGCGGGGACGGCAACCCGCGGGTCGACGAGCGTCTCGAACGCGTCCTCGAGCTCGAGCGCCCGCACTCGCTGTGCGCCGATCTCGCAGATCCGCGAGGTGCGCGGCGAGAGCCCCGTCGTCTCGAGGTCGACGACGACGAAGTGCGCCTCCTCGAGGAGGACGTCCGCCCCCTGCGGCGACGCGAGCCCCACCGAGACCCCGCGCCAGGCAAGCCGCGCGTCGCCCGTGACGACGTCGTCGAGCAGCGACCGGGCGAGCGCCGTCGGCGCGCTCGCGAGGGCGAACAGCGTCCGCGCCGCCTCGTCGGCAGGCACCGGCCCGCGCCGCGCCTCCACGAGTTCGACGAGCCGGTCGGCGGCATCGAACGACAATTGCATCCCGGAGCATCGTAGGCGAACATATGTTCGCCTACAAGCACAAGCGGCGCCCGCCCACCGGCCCTCAGTCGTCGTCCGTGCGCGACGGGCGTATCGCTCGCTGGCGCTCGCCACGCCGCCCCCCGGCAGTTGCGGCCCGCGAAGCGGGCCGCCTTCAGGGATCTGCCCGCCGCAAGGCGGGCCGCGGGCGGGAAATCCGCTTCAGCGGATTCCCGCCCGCAGATAGATCAGTTGACGGCCTTCTTCAGCTGCGATCCTGCGCTGAACTTCGGCACGTTCGCGGCGGCGATCTGAACGGGCTCGCCGGTGCGCGGGTTGACACCCTGGCGGGCCGCGCGTCGCGTGACGTGGAACTTGCCGAAGCCGGTGAACGTGATGGCGTCGCCGTTCTTCAGGGTGCCCTCGATCACGTCGAGAGCCGCGTCGATCGCGGAGCTTGCGTCGCGCTTGGTCATGCCTGCCTTGTCGGCGACAGCGTCCACGAACTCCTGCTTGGTCACGTTCGATCCTCCCTGGTCGATTGTCTTCCGATTACCCCGCCCGAGCCTATAACCCACGCGGGTTCGGCTCAACCATGCGGGTTCATCCCACGCCCCCGTGCCGGGAGCAGATCGCCCGCCCGGTAGAGCGCGGCGAGCCGCACGCCGAGCCGCGCGAGGGCGTCTGCGCCCCCCTCCTCACGGTCGACGACGCACACCGCGTGGCGGACGACGAGCCCGGCTGCGCGAACGGCCTCCACCGCCTCGCAGAGGGCGCCGCCCGACGTGACCACGTCCTCGACGAGGCACACGAGCTCACCCGGCTCGTACGGCCCCTCGATGCGGTTCCCGGTGGCGTATTCCTTGGTTTCACCGCGCACGATGATGAAGGGCAGACCGGACGCCATGGCCGCCGAAGCGGCCAGCGCGACCGCCCCGAGCGCCGGCCCGGCGATGCGGGTGCCGCCCGGCTCCGCCGCGCGGATCGCCGCCGCGAGCCGCTCCCCGAGCGCGCGCAGCAGCTCGGGGTCGGTCTCGAAGCGGTACTTGTCGAGGTACCAGCGCGACCGTCTGCCCGAGCGGAGCGTGAAGTCGCCCTCCAGCAGGGCGACGTCGACGAGGCGGCGCCCCAGCTCGTCGACGGAGCTCACCGCAGGACGCCCTCGGCGATCGCGAGCAGACGCTCCCGCGCCGCGCCGTCCCGGAGCTCGAGCTCGGAGCCGTCGCCCCACCCGACGACCACACGGCGGTCATCGGCACGCCGACGGCGCAGCAGGAGCCAGGCGCCGGCCGCCGCGGCCGCAAGGAGGAGGAGCCTCACGATCCTTCCTCCGCGAGGCGGCGGAGCGCCGTGCGCAGGTCGAACGCGACGAGGCCCGCGGTCGGCTCCGGCACCGTCGTCACGACGATCGTGCGTCCGCCGTCCGAGACGGCGACGAGGGAGCCGCGCTCGAGGTCGACATGGACCCGCTCGACGGCAGGCGCCGTCGGCCGCAGCGCCGACGCCTCGGCGAGGAGCGCGGCGCCCGCCGCGGCGAGCGCTCGCGCGCGCTCGTCGTCGGCCGCGCGCGCGGCGTCCACGGTGCCGTCGGGGCCGGTCACGACGGCCTCGACGACCTGGGTCGAGAGCCCGACGAGCTCGGAGAGGGAGGTGGCTGCGTCCATGCCGGCGCCCGAAGCTACCAAACGAGTGGGCGTGCGACCTCGTCCTGCGGCACCATCCCCCGGTGCACGCGATCGGCGCGACCTTCGACCGCTTCTTCTCGGAGCGTGGGACCCACCTCGCCGCGATGGTGGCCTACTTCGCGCTCGCCTCGTTCGTGCCGCTGATCTTCCTGGCGCTCTCCGTGCTCGGCTTCCTCGACCAGGCCGACTCGTCGAGCGCCCTCGTCTCCTATCTCGAGGACGTGTTCCCCAACCAGTCGGTCGAGTCGATCGTGAAGGTCGTGGACGCGGTGCAGCGGAACGCCGCAGCGCTGTCGGTCGTCGGCGCCGTCGCGCTGCTCTGGAGCTCCGTGTCGCTCTTCTCGGCGCTCGAGTCGGCGTTCAACATCCTCTACGGGCGGCCGAACCGGCCGTTCCTGCGGGGCAAGGCGCTCGCGAGCATCTACATGACCGCGGCGCTCGTCGTCCTCTTCGCCGGGCTAACGGTCGGCACGTTCGGCTACGACCTGATCCGTCGCTACGCCACCGACGTCGTCTCGAACCAGTGGGTGGCGCTCGCGCTGACCCTGCTCTTGTCCGGCGCCGCGCTCTTCGCCTTCCTTCAGTCCGCGTACTACCGGCTCCCGAACGCCCGGCTGACGCACCGCGAGGTCCTTCCCGGCGCGGTGCTCGGCGCCATCGTGCTCGTCGGGACGCTTCAGGCATTGCCGGTCTTCGTCCGCCTCACGACCGAGGTCGTCGCGCTCCAGGCGCTCGGGACGACGTTCCTGCTCCTCGTGTGGCTCTACGTGATGGCGAACGTGATCGTCTTCGGCGCAGCCTTGAACTACGTGCTCGCCTACGGCGTCACGGGACGCGCGGTGCAACCGAGGCGCCCCGAGCCCGCGACCGTGGCCTGAGGCGGACGTGGAGCCACATGGGGCGTGGCTTCAGCCTCGCCCCACTTCCTTTGCACTCGCTGCCCAAGCAAGACGGGCGAGGCTGAAGCCACGCCCGGGCCACGCCCCCGGCGCTACCCGTCAGCTGCGTCCTCGGAGCAGCCGTCCGAGCTCGCGGGCCGCGCGTGCGCGGTGTGAACGACGGCTCTTCCACGCGTTGCCGAGCTCGGCGACCGTCCGCGTCTCGCCCTCGGGAACGACCACGGGGTCGTAGCCGAACCCTTCCGTACCCCGCGGGCCGGGTGCAACGACACCTGCGAGCTCGCCCTCGGCGACGAGCTCCGTCCCGTCGGGCCCGATCGCGACCATCACGCACCGGTAGCGGCACCTGCGGTCGGCCGCGTGCTCGAGCTCGGCGAGCAGCCTGCCGAGGTGATCGGAGTCCCAGCGGGCGGAGTGAATTCCCGGCGCACCGTCGAGCGCGACGGCCTCGATCCCGGAGTCCTCGCCGACGACCCAGGCGTCCGCGGACGCGTGGGCGCGCCCCCAGCGCGCCTTGATCCGCGCGTTGTCGGCGTACGTCGCCCCGTCCTCGGGGGGCGGGTCGTCGCGGCCGAGCGGCTCGATCGGAAACCAGGGCAGCGCCCGCCGCAGCTCCTCGAGCTTGTGGGGATTCCCCGAGGCGAGGACGAGCCGCGCTTGCAACAGACTGTTACGAGCTCAGGAGGGACGGCGCCTCGCACGCGGCCCGCTGCGCGGCACGGAGCTCCTCGATCCCGCCCGTCGCGAGGTCGAGCAGCCGGTCGAGCAGCTCGCGCGAGAAGGGCTCGCTTCTCGGCCGTCGCCTGCACCTCGACGAGGCGTCCGTCGGCAGCCATCACGACGTTCATGTCCGTGTCGGCCGACGAGTCCTCGACGTAGTCGAGGTCGAGGACCGGCTCGCCCTCGACGACGCCGACCGAGACGGCGGCGACCGAGTCCGGCAGCGCCTTCGTCAGCCCGAAGCGGTCGAGGGCGCGGAACGCGGCGACGTAGGCGCCGGTGATCGCGGCGCAGCGCGTGCCGCCGTCGGCCTGGAGCACGTCGCAGTCGAGCCAGAGCGTCCGCTCGCCGAGCGCCTTGAAGTCGCAGACGCTGCGGAGCGCGCGCCCGATCAGGCGCTGGATCTCGACCGTGCGCCCGTCCGGTCGTCCGCGGGTGACCGCCCGCTGCGTGCGCTCGCCGGTCGAGGCGGGGAGCAGCGAATACTCGGCCGTCATCCACCCCTTGCCCTTGCCGCGGAGCCAGCGCGGGATGTCCTCGTCGACCGTCGCGGTGCAGAGGACGACCGTGCGCCCCTGCGCGTAGAGGACCGACCCGTGGGGCTGCTCGAGGAAGTCGGGTTGGAGGTCGAGCTCCCGGAGCTCGTCGGGTCTGCGTCCGTCGTGGCGTGTCAAGGCGTCTCCCTCTCGAGTGGGCCGGCGTCGCGCAGGATCATGCCGCCTGCGACGCCGCCGCGGCGACCGTCACCCGCTCGACGTCGCGCACCGGCAGCTGGAGGAAGCGCTTGCCCATCTCCGCGAAGTCGTCCGGGTCGCCGGTCGTCAGGAAGCGGACCGCTCCCTCGCGGCCCTCGCCGTTCTCGATCCCCTTGCGCGCGAGCGTCTCCGACACCTCCCGCGCCGTCTCGTCGGCCGAGAAGACGAGCGTCACCCCGCGCCCGAAAACGCGTTGGAAGATCGGCCGGAGGATCGGGTAGTGCGTGCAGCCGAGGATCACGGTGTCGACGCCCGCCTCGCGAAGCGGGGCGGCGACTTCGCGCACGGCCTCGGTCGTCTCCTCGCCGAAGGGATCGTGCCCCTCGATGAGCGGGACGAGGCGCGGGCAGGGGACGGAGACGACCTCGACGCTCGCGTCGTGCGCGTGCACGAGCTCCTCGTAACGGCCGCTCGCGACGGTGGCCTCGGTCGCGAGCAGCCCCACCCGGCGGTTGCGCGTCGCCAGCGCCGCTGCGTGCGCCTCGGGCTGCAGGACGCCGACGACGGGCACGTCCAAGGCCCGCTGGAGGTCGGGTAGGCCGGCAGCGGTGGCCGTGTTGCAAGCCACGACGACGAGCTTCACGCCCTCGCGCTCGAGATGGCGGCCGACCTCGAGCGCGAAGCGGCGCACCTCCGCGAGCGGTCGGGGGCCGTAGGGCAGCCGGGCGTTGTCGCCGAGGTAGACCGCGTCCTCGTGCGGCAGGGTCACGAGCAGCTCGTGGAGGACCGTGAGGCCGCCCACGCCCGAGTCGAACACGCCGATCGGCCGTGCGTCCATCGCGCGGATGATACGGCCCGCCCGGGCTGGGGCATGGCTTCAGCCTTGCCCTCTTGGCAGCCGGCTCTCGCCTCGGAAGCCACCCTCCTCGTGTCCGTTGGGCGGGGCAAGGAAGGGGGCGAGGCTGAAGCCACGCCCCGGAAGCTGCACCCTTACAGACGTGGGCTACCCTGGCCGCCGTGACCTCGCCCGTCCCACGCGTGCTGCTCGTCCTGCTCGCGGCCGTCGCGGCGGCGCTCCTCGCCTCCGGGCCTGCCGGCGCGTTCTCGAAGCAGGACGTGACGATCACGTCTGGCGACGGCACGCCGCTCGCCGCGACCCTGACGCTGCCGGACGCCACGGCGCCCGCCGGTGGCTGGCCCGCGGTGATCTTCATGCACGGCCTGGGCGGCAACCGCTCGAGCACGCTCGCGGTGGCGCAGGGGATGGGCATCGGCGACCGCTACGCCGTGCTCGCCTACGACGCACGCGGGCACGGGCAGTCGGGCGGGCTGATCGGGATCGACGGGCCGAAGGAGATCGCGGACGTGAAGGCGGCGTTCTCCTGGCTGCGCGAGCGGCCCGACGTGGCCGACGCGCGGATCGGCGGCTGGGGCGTCTCCTACGGGGGCGGCGCGGCGTGGAACTCGCTCGCGGCCGGGGTGCCGTGGGCCGCGCTCGAGATCTCGATGAGCTGGACCGACCTGCGCAACGCGCTCCTCCCGCAGGGGCTCGCGAAGACCGGCGTGATCGCCGGCTTCCTCGGCTCGCTCGACCCGAAGCGGGTCGATCCGGAGGTGCTCGCAATCCGCGATGCCGCCTACGCCGGGAGCATCGCGCCGGTCCTGCCGTTCGCAGCCGCGCGCTCGTCGCTCCCCGCTCTGAAGGGCGTGAAGACGCCGGTCTTCATGATGCAGGGCCGCCGCGACTTCGCGTTCGGCATGGAGCAGGCGATGAACGCCTATCGCGCCCTCGCCGGCCCGAAGGAGCTCTGGCTCGGCCTCAGCGGCCATGCTCCGTCGCAGGGCGTCGCGGCCGACACGCCGGCGATGCTCGCCGAGGGCGCCCGCTGGTTCGACCGCTTCCTCCGCGGCGACACCGCCTCGCCGCTCGCGAAGCCGATCGCGATCTCGCCCGAGAGCTGGAAGGGCAGGCCGGTCCGCTTCGCGGCGCTGCCCAAGGTCGCGACGACACGGACGGCGTTCGCCGCGAAGGCGGCCTTCGACCAGTCGGGCCGGTACCGCCGCACCTCGGCGACCCTCGCGCGCCCGACCGAGGTGTTCGGCTCGCCGGTCGTCCAGGTGCGCGCGAACGCGACGGGCGGGTGGTCGCGCATCGTCGCCGTCCTGAGCGCGCGGACGCCGGCGGGCAAGGAGATCGTCGTCGCGGGCGGCGGCGTCCCGACGCGTCCCGGAGCCCGGACGTACCGGATCGTGCTGGGCAACCAGGCCACGTTCGTGCCGAAGGGCTCGAAGCTGACCGTGACGATCGCCTCGTCGTCCCTCGCGCAAAATCCGGGCAACCTGCTCTACCTCGACCTCCCGTTCCCGTCCACGGCGCGACTCGCCGTGACGGGCGGCTCGCTGAGCCTCCCCCGGCTCGCGACCCCGGTCTCACGGTGAGGCGGGCGCTCGCGCTCGCCGCCGCGCTCGTCCTCGGCGTGGCCACCGCCGCGAGCGCCGCGACCTCCGCCGACCCGGGGGTCACCGCGACGTCCGTGCTCGTGGGCGGCACCGTTCCCCTCTCCGGCGAGGCCGCCGCGTTCGGCACCGTGGCGCCCGGCGCGAAGGCGTACTTCGACTACGTCAACTCGAAGGGCGGGGTCAACGGCCGGAAGATCGAGTACCGCTACTACGACGACGCGTACAACCCGGCCCAGACCGTCCAGCTCACGCGGAAGCTCGTCGAGCAGGATGGCGTGTTCGCGATCTTCAACGCCGTCGGCACGGCGAACAACCTCGCGATCCGCGACTACCTGAACGCGCAGAAGGTGCCGCAGCTCTTCTCAGGCGACGGCTCGCAGGCGCTCGGGGGCGCCTCCGCCCGGTACCCCTGGACCGTCGGCTTCCTCCCGAGCTACCGCGGCGAGGGGGCGGTCGTCGGCCGTGACGTCGTGGCGACCCGGCCGAAGGCGAAGGTTGCCGTGCTGCTCGAGAACACGGATCTCGGCAAGGACATGACGCGCGGCCTCTCGCGCGCGATTGCCGGGAAGGGACCGAGGATCGTCGCGTCCGAGCCGTACGAGCTGACGTCGACCGACGTCGTGGCGCAGATCGCGAAGCTCAAGGCCTCCGGTGCCGACACGCTCATGCTCTTCGCGACGCCCAAGTTCATGATCCAGGCGATCGTCGCGGCGAAGAAGCTCGCGTGGAAGCCGCAGCTCTACCTCGCCTCGGTCTCGATCGAGCCGACGATCATGGCGATCGCACGCGCGAACGCGCCCGACCTGACGCGCGGCGCGCGGGCGATCGCGTTCGTGAAGAACCCGAACGACCCGATCTGGCGGAAGGATCCCGCCGTCGCGCTGTACCGGTCGATCCTCGCGCGCTTCGCCCCGAGCGCCAAGCCGGCGGACGTCTACAACTGGTACGGGATGACCGTCGCGTGGACGATGGTCGACACGCTGCGGCGGGCGGGGAAGAACCTGACCCGCGCGGGCCTGCTCCGCGCCGCGCGGAGCCTCGACACCACGGCGAACCCGTTCCTCCTGCCCGGCACGCGGCTGCGAACGTCGGCGACGGACGCCTTCCCGATCGACACGGTCTACCTCTACCGCTACGACAACAAGCAGTGGGTCCGCACCGAAGGCCCTTTCCCCGCCCGATGACTCAACCCACCAAGGAGGGAATACCCACGATGAGGAACCGGACACGCTCGGCCGTGGTCGCGCTCGCGGCGCTCGCCGCACTCGCGCTCGCCGCCGTCGCCACCGCCGCGTACACCTCGCCGAAGCTCTCGGTCGCGTACGCGCCCGGCAACGTCACCCACATCGTCGCCTCGGCGTCGGTGAACGACGACTCGACCGCTGTGGCTGCGATCGTCATCCCGAACGGAAGCGCGATCACCTCGACCGCGGCGCCGGGCACGAAGGTCGGTACCGCGAAGGCGCAGGTGAGCGCGCTCGCGCTCGGCGGCGCGCTGCTGCCGCTCGCGGGCGACATCGTCATCGCCCCGCCGGGCGCCGTCAACCCGACGTCGCAGGCGCAGTGCACGCAGGGGGTGACGCCCCAGGTGACATTGCTACTCGTGCTGCAGGCGGCAGGCCAGACCATCCCGCTGCCGGCGTACGTCCTGCCGACGAGTGGGGCGCTGGCCGCGCTCGGCTCGGCACAGCTCGTGTTCTGCCTCCCGCCGCCCGACCTTCCCGCTCCCGTGGGCGCGACGTTCGGGGCGAAGTTCCTGAGCGCCGACCTGACGCTCGACGGCGTCATCGGGCCCGTCGTGCAGGGCGCCTGGGTCGCGTTCTGGACGCCGTGGAACGCGGGCGTCGGCACCCTCAACACGGCTGCTCGGGTGGTCTCCCCCGCGGTCATCGCGCCCGGGGGGATCACCCTCACCGGCCGCAAGGTGAAGGGCGTCAAGCGGCTCGCGGGCCGCGTCACGCAGGGAAGCGCGGGCGTCGCGACGCGCGTGACGATCCTCGCGGGCACCAAGCGCCTCGCGTCGGTCTCCGCCAAGGCGAACGGCGCGTTCACCTACGCCGTACCGAAGACGTCGAAAGCGACGTCGTTCCGTGCGCGCGCAGTCGTCGCGGGCCGGAGCGCCCCGACGGCATGTACGCCGTTCGGCTCGCTCGGCGTCCCTTGCGTGAACCCGACGGCGAGCGGCTTCACTGCGACGTCGGGCACCGTCAGGCTCCGCTAGCCGAGGCCGCACCCAGGCGATGCGGAACGGGCGCCTGAGGGCGCCCGTTCCGCATTCCGGGCGGGTCCGCTCGACGCTCAGTCCGCCTTGTCGGCGTCCGGGTAGTCCGCCTCGAGCGGGTGGCCTTCGTCGGCGTCCGGTCCGGGGTTCGGCGTCCCGGGCGGCGGTTGCGGGCTAGGCGCCGGGTCGGGGCTCGGTGACGGCGTCGGCGCGCCCGGCGTCGGCGTCTCGGGCTGATCGGCGGCAAGCGAATTGCTCACAGAAGCTCTCCTTCGGTCGGTGGCTCGCCGTGGAGGTACCCCGATGTCGCCGCTGCGAAGCGTCGACCAGCTTGTCCCCAGCGGTCAGGCGCCGCGGCGATCCCCGAGCAGGCTCGACAGCGGCCGGGTGTTGAGGACGTCGGCCGAGCGGGCCCGGCCCCGGCGGGCGGTTCCGACCGCGAGTCGCATGTTCGCGAGGCCTCGCATCGAGTGCGCGTCGGTGGCGACCACGATGCGCACGCCCGACTGCACGGCGAGTCGCACGTCCGGCCCGCACAGGTCGAGTCGGGCGGGGAGGCCGTTGACCTCGAGCGCCACGCCCGTCTCGAGGGCAACCTCGCACACCGCCTCGAGGTCGAGCGCGTTCGGCGGTCGGTGATTGACGATCCGGCCCTTCGGGTGGCTCAGGCAGCACGCCGCGGGGTGCCGCATCGCCTCCAGCACGCGCGCCGTGATGCGGTCGCGCGGCTCTCGTTGACCGGCGTGGAGGCTGATCTGCACCCACTCGAGCTCGGCGAGCACCTCGTCGGGGAGGTCGAGCGAGCCGTCGGGAAGGATGTCGACCTCGATCCCACGCAGCACCCGGAACGGCGCCAGCTGCTCGTTCGCGGCGGCGATCTCCTCGCCCTGGCGGCGCACGTCGTCGGCGTCGAGGCCGGGCACCACTCGCACGTTGCGCGTGTGGTCGCAGATCGCGAGGTACTGGTAGCCGAGGTCGCGTGCCGCGATCCCCATCTCGAGCACGGACGACCGTCCGTCCGACCAGGTCGTGTGGCAGTGGAGCTCGCCGCGGATCTGCGAGAGCTCGACGAGCCGCGGCGGCTCGCCCGAGAACGGCTCGTCGCGCAGCTCGGGCGGGAGCCAGGGGACGCCGAGCTCCTCGTAGACGGATCGTCTCCGTCGGCCGCCGGGGAAGCCGGCCGAGAGCGTCCACGTAGGCAGCAGTGCCGGTCGCGCGGAGCAGCTCCGTTCCGAAAGCCCGCGGCTCGGCGACAACGAGCTCGATCGAGACGCCCTCGACGGTGACGCCGACCGCCCACCGCTCGGCGCGCTCGACGACCGCGACGACGAGCGGAAGGCGCTCGAACGCGTCGATCACGGCCGCGGGCTCGCGCGCCGCGACGACGACGCGGAGCTCGAGGCACTCATCGGCCCAGCGCCTCGGGTCGCCCGCCGGCGACCCTCCGAGCGCCCGCGCGATGCCCTCCACGAGCTCCTGGGCGCGATCGAGCAGCACGACGCGCTGCCGGCGTTCGGACGGTCGCTCGAGGCGGGCGAGCAGCCGCGCCTCGGTCTTCGGGCCGATTCCCGGGATCGTCCGGAGGCGCCCCGCGCGTGCGGCGACGACGAACTCGTGCACGGTCGACACGCCCAGCTGGTCCGCGATCTCCAGCATGCGCCGGGCACCGACGCCGAGGAGGCGGCCGAGCGCGACGAGCTCCGGCCGCACGGCTCGCTCGAGCTCGTCGAGCTCGGCGATGCTGCCGGTCTCGGCGAGCTCCCGGAGGCGGGCGTCGATTCCCGGGCCGATCCCGCGAAGCTCGCGGGCGCGGCCCTCGAGCGCCAGCGCGGCGACCGACGTGCCCGTTGCCCGGATCGTCTCCGCCGCGCGGCGGTAGGCGCGGGCGGCATGGGGGCTCGACTCGGCAAGGTCGAGGAGGGCCGCGAACGCCTCCAGCCGCTCGGCGACCGTCTCGTTGTCGGGGACGCTCATGCTCGGGGGCGGGGCGACGCCGCAATCACGAGGGCGAGGACGGCCCGAAGCGCGGAGCGACGCCGAAGATCGCCTCGGCGACGCCGTCGCCCGTTCCCGCGTAGCGGTGCGCCGTCGCCGAGGGCACGAAGAAGGCGTCGCCCGGGGCGAGGGTCGCGGCGATGCCGTCGGCCTCGACGCGGAGCTCGCCGCGCGTGACGTAGACGAGCTCCTCCCCGTCGTGGCTCTCCTCGAGGCTCGTCCGCCCTACGGGCACGGTCACGGTGCCGGCCGTCAGGTGCTCCGTCGAGACGAGCAGGCCGACGAGCACATCGCTGTCGAGCCGCCAGACGCTGTCCGCGGCGCGGAGCACCCGTAGCGAGCCCGCGGCGGGACGGGCATCCGCGAGGCTGCCGACGACGTCCTCGACGGCGTAGACGCTCTTCTCGAGATACGGTCGCGTCTGCGCGTATGCGCCCGAGGTCCCCGTCGCCGGTGGGGGCGCGAAGAGCTCGAGCACCCGGAGCGGCTCGTCGCCGTAGGAGAAGCCGTGATGCCACGTGTCGCGGCGAAAGAAGACGCTCTCGCCCCGCTCGGCGCGCACGACGTCGCCCGTCTCCGGGTTGGCGAGCGCGAGCGTCCCCTGCAGCACGTGGAGCAGCTCGTCGGCGGCGAACACCGTCCGGAAGCTCTCGGAGTGGCGGAAGGCGCCGCCGGGCGGCAGCCCGAACACGATCGCGTGAATCCGCTGCGAAGAGACGTAGATCCAGTCCTCCACGAAGCCGGCCTCTTCGTCTCCCCAGGTGTGTCGTACCGCGTCGGCGGCGCGGATCGCCGTCGGCGCGTCGAACGACGGTCGCGGCGACGGCTTATAGCCCATCGTGGCTGCGGCGGTCGTGGGCCAGCCGCTCGGCGTCGCGCTCCGCGAACGAGGCGTCGTAGACGGGGTCGGGGAAGCCGCTCTCGATTGCCCGGGCGACCCCGTCCCGGCCTGCCGCCTGCGCGGCGAGCATGATCTCGAGCGCGTGGTAGGCATGCTCGGGGCGCGTCACCGTGGGACGGCCCGCCTCGACGCAGTCGACGAGATGGCGGAGGCCCTCGGTCCATTGCCAGTGCGGATCGGTCTCGGGGAACACGTGCCAGGCGCCGTCGGCGTTCCGCCAGAGCTCCCAGCCTTCGGGTGCCCAGTCGTCGCCGAGGAGCTGGACCGTGCCCTCGCTGCCGTAGATCTCGATCGCGGGTGAGCGGTAGCGCTGCATGGTGAACCCGGTCGTGACGACGGCGAACCGGGCGTCGCCGAAGTCGAGCAGGACGTGCGCGTTGTCATCGGCTTCGACGCGCATGCGGCGGCCGTTGACCACGCGCTCGGGGATCGCGACGCCGGTCATCGCCGTGACGCGCCGCGCGGGCCCGAACAGCGCGCAGAGGCTCGTCATGTTGTAGACGCCCAGGTCGAAGAGGGAGCCGCCCCCCGGCTCGTAGAACCACTCGTTCCACCACGGCCCCGACCAGCCGTAGCGCGCGCGGGCGGTGAGGAGCTCGCCGACCAGGCCCTCCCGCACCGTCGCGTGGATGGACCGGAATGTCGGGCTGAGGAGGACGTGCGGCGCGCAGACGAGGAGGCCCGGCGACCGCCGCGCGAGCTCGAGCAGCCGTGCGGCCTCCTCGAGCGAGGTCGCCATCGGCTTCTCGACGAGCACGTGCTTCCCGTCCTCGAGCGCGGCGCGCGCGAGGGAGCCGTGCTCGTTCATACTCGTCAGCACGAGGACGGCCTCGACGCCGTCCGCGCAGACGAGGTCGTCGGGCCCGCGCACCTCGGGGTCGACGCCGTAGTGCGATGCGGCGCCACGCCGCTTCGCGTCGTCGACGTCGTACACGGCACTCACGTGCACGCGCCCCGCCGCGCGCAGGCGCTCGATCATCGCCCGATACGGCCCGGCGAAGACGCTCCCGCAGCCGAGCACGCCGAGGCCCAGGCTCATTCCCGCTCCCGGCGCCGGCAAAGCCGGCGCCTCCGCTCACTGGAGCCTCCGTCGAGCCTACGGCTCATGCTGTGCTTCTCGCGACCCGGTAGTACGCGTCGGTCCATGCCGGCCGGTCGACGTCGAGGCCGCGCGCGAGGCCGAGTTGCGCGGAGAGCGCGGCGGAGGCGGGAAAGGCCGCCACCGCGGCGAGCCTGCGGTCGGCCGTCTCGCCCCCTGGTGCGCGCAGCACCGTTGCGCCTTGCGCCGCGCAGATCTCCTCGGCCTCGGCCAGCAACGCGTCGGCGGTGCCGGCCGGCAGGCTCAGCGCGAGCGCTCCCGGACGAAGCGCCATCATCGCCGAGGTCGCGCCCTCGCGCGTCTCGACG
This sequence comes from uncultured Actinomycetes bacterium, assembly GCA_963845965.1. Lineage (GTDB taxonomy): Bacteria > Actinomycetota > Thermoleophilia > Gaiellales > Gaiellaceae > Gaiella. Next base: position 38,013 of record CAWJUF010000010.1, read on the forward strand.
CCCTCGGCCGCGATGCCGGACACCTCCTTGAGCAGCAGCGCCGCCTCGAGCGCGGCCGCCCAACCCGGGCCGCTGCCGAAGGCGACGGCGGTCCACGCCTCGATCTCGCCGAGCTCGTCGACCCACGCGCGGGCGCGGGCGATCGTGCGCTCGAGCTCGTCGGGCAGGCGGCGGAGCGCCGCATCCAGCTCGTCGTCTTCGGTGATCGCCGCCCACACGCGGAGCGCGGCCACCACGGCCCCGCAGAACGCCTGCGTGTGCGTGACGGCACGCTGGCTCGGCACCGAGACGAGAGCCCGGGCGCCCGCGCGCGCGCCGAGCGTCGAGCCGGCGTTCGCCGTGACGGCGGCGTAAGGCGCCGGTGCGCCGGCGTCGACGGCCTCGACCAGGTCGCGGAACTCCCCGGACGAGGAGACGGCGAGGAAGACGTCGCCCGGACGCCAGGCGAATGCGCCCCGTGCGAGGAGGCCGCTCGGCACCGCCACCACCTCTGGCCCGCGGCGCGACTCGAGCGACGCCAGCCATAGCGCGACCGCGACGTAGTAGGCCGCGCCGTTGCCGCTCGCGACCACCCGGCGGACGCGCTCGGCGCCGAGCAGCGTCGCGACCTCGCCGACGCCGCTCCCCTCGTCGATCGTCGCCTGGATGGACGACGGAAGCTCCACCACGTCTCGCCAGAAGCCCGTCTCGTCGAGCACGGCGCCAGCCTAACCCCGGCCGGCGGCCGCGACGAGCGCCGCCCCGACCACGCCGCCGTCCGGCCCGAGCGCCGAGCTCACGACCGGGAGGGGCGGCGTCCGGGGGTACGCCACCCGCGCCCGAACGGCACGTCCGACGAGCTCACGGAACGACGTCTCGCGACCGAGACCGCCGCCGAGGACGACGAGCGACGGGTCGAGCGCGTTGACGAGCGCCGCGAGCGCGTCGGCGAGGGTCTCCGCGGCCGCGTCGACGAGCGGCGCATGCCGCGGGTCGGCCAGGACGTCCTCGGCTCGCTCGAGCCCGGCGGCACGCGCGAGCGCGGGACCGCTCGCGACCCGCTCGACCGGCGGTGCTCCGAGCACGAGCGCCTCGCCGAGCGCGCCAGTGTACGGCCGCCCGTCGGTCACGAGGCACGCGCTCGCCCCGGTGCCGACGACCACGAAGAGGAACGGCGATGCACCGGCACCCGCGCCGAAGCGGGCCTCCGCGAGGGCCGCGGCTCGGACGTCGGCCTCCACCACGACGCGGGGCGCGCCGATCGCCCCGGCGACGTCGAGCCCGCGCCAGTCGACGGTGTCGCCGCTCGCCGGACGGCCCTCGAGGTCGACGAGCTCGCAGAGCCCGATCCCGACTGGCAGCGCGCCGCCGCCGAGCTCCTCCGCGAGCGCCGCACAGTCCGCGAGCACCGGCGCTCCGCCCCGCTCGGGCCGTGTCGGGAGGAGGCGTCGCTCGACGAGGGTGCCGGTCGTGGTGTCGACGAGGCCTGCAGCGATCTTCGTGCCGCCGACGTCGATGCCGATCGCGGCGGCGGCGGCGGCGACCCCGGGCCGCGGGTTTCGGTCCGCCGCTCCCATCGCTCTATAGTCTCGTATCCGCCGCCCCGGGGCGGCGACCCCGAGCCCGAGGGAGGGAATGTGAACAGGCGTCTGCCGGGAGTGCTCGTCCTCGCCGCCTTCACGCTGCTCGCCGCCGTCACGGCTGGCGCATATGCAGGCCGGCAGGCAACCACCACCCTGACCATCTGGTCGATGGACAACCAGGACCCGGGCCTCGAGCCGGTGCTCAAGCAGCTGAGCAAGGACTTCGAGAAGACCCATCCCGGGGTGAAGATCAACCTCGTCTTCAAGGACTTCAACAGCCTCGTCGGTACGGTCCCGCGCGCGCTCGCCTCGGGCAGCGGGCCCGACGTGACCGAGGGGAACCAGGGCTACCAGACCGACGCCCAGCTCGTGAAGGCGAAGCTGATCCTGCCCCTCACCAAGTACGTCAAGAAGTACGGGTGGGACCGCCTCTACGCGCCGTCCACCTGGGGGATGTTCCGCTGGACGCCCGACGGGAAGTCGTTCGGCAGGGGCCCGGTCTGGGGCATCGCGCAGACCGGCCAGAACGTCGTCGCCTTCTACAACAAGAAGAAGCTCCGCGAGCTCGGCTTCAACCCGAACAAGATGCCCCAGACCTTTGCGGGGTTCGACAGGCTCCTCGCCCAGCTGCGGGCGAAGCTGCCCGACGACGAGCCGGTGATCCACGAGGGCAACAAGGAGGGGTACGGCTTCATCCACCTCTTCGGCGGCATCCAGGGCGCGTACGTCGAGGCGCCGACCGTGCGCAACTGGATCTACCACGTGCCCGGCTCGCGCTACGACACGCCGGGGACGATCAAGGCGCTCGCCAAGCTCCAGCAGTGGGCCAAGGCGGGCTACTTCAACGACGACTACAACGCGCTCGGCTACGACGCCTCGGCGACGGAGTTCGGGAAGGGCAAGGGCGTCTTCTGGATCGGCGGGAACTGGGACTCTACGATCATCAAGACGGGCCTCGGAGCGGCGAACGTCGGCGTGATACCGGTCCCGCCCGGGCCGAGCGGCACCTGGACGTCGGTCGGCGGCCTGTCCGCCCCGTGGCACATCTCCGCGAAGACCAAGTACGCGGACCTCGGCGCCGAGTGGCTCAACTACGTGATCACCTCCAGGCGCGCGCAGACGCTGATGTTCCAGCAACAGCAGATCCCGTCCGACAGGCGGGCCAAAGCGCCCTCGGGTGACGCGTACCTCGCGCAGGTGACCAAGGCGTTCCAGCAGGTCGCCAACGACGACGGTCTCCTGCTCTACACCGACTGGCCCTCGCCCTCGATGTACACGACGCTCCAGAACCAGTTCCAGCTGCTGCTCGCCGGGCGCCAGACCCCGGCCGGCATGGCGAAGGCCGTCCAGGGCGACTGGGCGAAGTTCGACAAGACACTCCGCTGACCCGCAACGCGTGGGCGATGAGGATCGAGCAGACGCGGCGCGCCCGGACCCCGTAGGCCCGGGCGCGCCGCGGAAGCGGCGTCGGCAGCGACCCGGGCGCGCGCCGGGGGACCCGCGCAACATCGGCTGGCTCTACGTCCTCCCCGGGCTCGCGTTCTACGTCCTCTTCACGCTCGCCCCGCTGCTGCACACGGTCTACTACTCGCTCTTCGACTGGGACGGCCTCACAGAGAAGACCTGGGTCGGGCTCGCGAACTACGGCGAGGCGCTGCGGGACAGCGTCCTGCGCGACGCGTTCCTGCACTCCGCGATCCTGATCGTCTACTACGCGGTGCTCCCCGTGATCATCGGCCTTGCGCTCACGGCCGCGCTCACGCGCTCGGCGATCCGGGGGTTCCGCTTCTTCCGCACGGTGCTGTTCCTGCCGCAGCTGATCGCGGGCGTCGTCATCGCCCAGGCCTGGACGTGGATCTACGCGAGCGAGGGGCCGCTCAACCGCTTCCTCGAGCTGATCGGGCTCGGCGCCCTGGCACGGCCGTGGCTCGGCGACTTCACGTGGGCGCTGCCGTCGATCGGCGCGATCGGGAGCTGGGTGACGTTCGGGCTCTGCATGGTGCTCTTCATCGCGGGGGTGCAGAAGATCCCGACGTCGCTGTACGACGCGGCCCGCGTCGACGGCGCCGGTGCCGTACGCGAGTTCTTCGCCGTGACGCTGCCGGGCCTGCACAACGAGATCCTCGTCGCGTTCGTGCTGACGACGATCAACGCGCTCCGGAGCTTCGACATCGTCTACAACACGACGGCCGGTGGGCCGGGGGGCGAGACGCTCGTCCCCTCGATGTACATGTACCAGAACGCGTTTCTGTACAACCGCGTCGGCTACGCGGCCGCGATCGCGACGGTGCTCGCGGTGGCGATCTTCGCGCTCGCGGCGATCGTGCTGCGGGTCGGCGACCGGGGAGAGCAGGCGTGACGACGGTCAGGCTCGACCGGTTCGGCACGTACCTCGTGCTCTCCACGTTCGCGCTGATCGCGATCTACCCCGTGCTCTCGATCCTGTTCCTCGCGCTCCACCGGAAGACGGATCTCGTGACCGGCTTCGCCCTCCCGAGCCGCATCGACCTCTCCAGCTTCGAGGCGGCGTGGACGGAGGGCAACTTCACGACCGGCTTCAAGTCCAGCTTCGTCGTCGCAGGCGCCGTCACGGCGATGTCGGCCGTGCTCTCGATCGGGACGGGCTACGCGTTCGGGACGATGCGCTTCACCGGCGACCGCATCGTGTTCCCGATCATCCTGCTCGGGATCATCTTCCCCTACGAGGCGACGGTGATCCCCCTCTACTACGACTTCCAGGACGTCCCGCTCCTCCACTGGCACCTGCTCAACACCTACTGGGCGCTGATCCTGCCGCAGATCGGGCAGTCGGTCGCCTTCGGGACGTTCTGGATGCGCGCCTTCTTCCGCTCGACGCCGCGCTCGCTGATCGAGGCGGCCCGCATCGACGGCGCGACGAGCTTCGGCGTCCTGTGGCGCGTGCTCCTGCCGCAGGCAATGCCGGCGGTGCTGACGATGTCGGTGCTCGTGTTCACCTACACCTGGAACGAGTTCCTGCTCGCGCTCGTGCTCGTGTCCGGCAGCGAGTCGCACCAGACGGCGCCGCTCGGCCTCAGCTTCTTCGCGGGCGCGGCGCGCGCCGGCGATCCGACCAAGGTCGCCGCGGCGGCGGTGCTCGTCGCGCTGCCGATCCTCGTCGTGTATCTGTTCCTGCAACGGCACTTCGTCCGCGGGATGCTCGCCGGGGCGCTCAAGGAGTGAGGTAGGCCATGGCGCGGATCAAGCTCGTGTACCTCGGCGGGGGCTCGACCAGGGCGGCCGGGACGATGGCCTCCTTCATGGCGAACGGCGCCGACTTCGACGGCTCGGAGGTCGTCCTCGTCGACCTCGACGAGGACCGGCTCGCGCTGATCCGCGTGCTCGCCGAGAAGATGGCGCGCGCCGGCGGGCTGGACGTCGCGGTCACCGCGACCACCGACCGGCAGGCCGCGCTCGACGGCTGCGACGCCGTCCTCTCCTCGTTCCGGCCGGGTGGGTTCGCCGCGCGCGTGCACGACGAGCGCATCCCGCTGGAGCACGGGCTGATCGGCCAGGAGACCCAGGGGGCGGGAGGCTTCTTCATGGCGCTCCGCGCGATCGCGGTGCTGAAGGACGTCTGCGCCGAGATGGAGGCGCTCTGCCCCGACGCCTGGATCTTCAACTACACGAACCCCGTCAACATCGTCGCCGAGGCGGTGACGCACAACTCCCCCGTGAGGATCGTCTCGCTCTGCGAGGGGCCGATCTACTTCCGGGACGAGATCGCCGGCTCGGCGGGGCTCGACCCCGACCTCCTGCGCGTGACGATGGTGGGCCTGAACCACGCCTGCTGGGGCGTCGAGCACGACTACGGCGGGCGCGACCCGCTGCCGCTGATCGAGGAGGCATGGGAGCGCCGCCGTGACGACCCGACGCTCGAGCCGCATCTCCGCCGGCAGCTCCGGCTGGCCGCGGCGATGGGAGCGGTCCCGGCCGACTACTTCCAGTACTACTACTTCACCGACGACGTGCTCGCGGAGCTCCGCAGCAAGCCGACGACGCGTGCGGAGGACATCCTCGGCTGGTCGGGCGCCTACTGGCGCCACTACGAGGAGCAGGCGGAGACCGACGACCCGCAGCTCGACCCGGGGCGCTCGCGCGGCGGCATCCACGAGCTCGAGCTCGCCATCGACGTGATGGACGCGATCTTCAACGACAAGGACGAGGTCCACCCCGTGAACATGCCGAACACGGGCGGGGCGCTGCGGGGCTTTCCGGAGGACCTCGTCGTGGAGGTGCTCGGCCGCTGTCACGGCGGCGGCATCGACGTCCTCCCCGCGGAGCCGCTGCCCCGGCACGTGCGCGGTCTCGTGGAGATGCTCGGCGAGTATCAGGCGCTCGCCGCGGAGACCGCCTGGCGCGGGACCCGCGCGGACGGGATCCGGGCGCTCTCCGCCAACCCCCTCGTCCGGCAGGTCGACGTCGCGGAGCGCGTCTACAACGCGCTTGCGGCGGCCCACCGGGACCACCTGCCCGAGAGGCTCCGCGCGTGAGCTCGCTCCTCCTCGGCGTGGACGGCGGCAACACGAAGACCGTGGCTCTCGTCGTCACCGGGGACGGCGAGGTGCTCGGATCCGGTCGCGGCGGCTGCGGGGACATCCACAACGCGCTCGGCCCGGAGGCGGCCCTCGAAGAGATCGTGGCCGCTGCGCGGGCCGCGCTCGACGCCGCCGGGGCGACGGCGGGGGAGCTCGCGGCCGCCGCGTTCAGCCTCGCCGGGGCCGACTGGCCGGAGGACTTCGACTACCTCCGCCGCGAGCTCCGCGGCAGGCTCGCTCTCCCGGACGACCCCGAGATCGTCAACGACGCCGTCGGCGGGCTGCGGAGCGGCACCGACGACATGGTCGGCGTCGCGGTCGTGATCGGAACGTATTCGGCCGTCGCAGGCCGGAACGCCGACGGCGCGCTGTTCCACCTCGGCTTCTGGCCCGACTCGACGGGTGCGTACGCGCTCGGGTCGCAGGCGCTCGCGGCCATCTGGCGCCACATGCTCGATCTCGGCCCGGAGACGACGCTGCTCGACCGCGCGCTCGACCGCTGGAGCTGCGCGGGCGCGCAGGAGCTGCTCCACACGCTGACGCGGATCGAGGGGCCGGAGGAGGCGGAGGCCGGACGCTTCGCGGACGTCGTCCTCGACGAGGCGGAAGCCGGCGACCGGGTCGCGCGCACCATCGTCCAGACGGTCGCGGGCCGGATGGGTGACTACGCGCGCGTCTGCGCGTCGCGCACCGGGCAGCTCGGCGCGCCGTTCCAGCTCGTCCTCTGCGGCAGCGTCCTGCGCCACCCCTCGCCGCTCCTTCGCTCCGTGCTCCTCTCGCGCGTCCCCGACGCGCAGCCGGTGTACCCGGACGTCGAGCCGGTCGCCGGCGCGGTGCTGCTCGCCGCCGACCGCGTCGGCGCGCGACCGGAGCTCGCGCGGCTCCGCCCGTCGCTCGCCGTCGCGCCGGAGCCGCGAGCCTGACGTGGCCGGGATCCGCCTCGACGGCGCGACGAAGGTGTATCCGAACGGGGTCAGGGCCCTCGACGCCGTCACGCTCGACATCCACGACGGCGAGTTCATGGTGCTCGTCGGCCCGTCGGGCTGCGGGAAGTCGACGCTCCTGCGGATGATCGCCGGGCTCGAGGAGGTGACCGAGGGCAGCATCGTGATCGGCGACCGGGACGTCACGCAGCTCCGGCCGCGCGACCGGGACATCGCGATGGTGTTCCAGAACTACGCGCTCTATCCGACGATGACCGTCGAGGAGAACCTCGGCTTCGGGCTCAAGCTCCGTCGCGTGCCGGCGCCGGAGCGCCCGGGCCGCGTCCGGCAGGTCGCGACGACGCTCGGGCTCCAGGGCCTGCTCGACCGCCGGCCCGCGCTCCTATCCGGCGGGCAGCGCCAGCGCGTCGCGATGGGCCGGGCGATGGTGCGCGAGCCGACCGCGTTCCTCATGGACGAGCCGCTCTCGAACCTCGACGCGAAGCTGCGCGTGTCGATGCGCGCCGAGCTGGCCCGCCTGCACGACCGGCTCGGCGTGACGACCGTCTACGTCACGCACGACCAGGTCGAGGCGATGACGCTCGGCCAGCGGGTCGCCGTGCTCCGCGACGGGGTGCTGCAGCAGTGCGACACGCCGCAGCGGCTGTTCCACGACCCGACGAACCTCTTCGTCGCCGCCTTCATCGGGTCGCCGTCCATGAACGTGGTCGAGGCGACCGTCGCCGACGGCCGCGTCTCGTTCGCGGGCCTCGGCCTGCCGCTACCGCCGGACGCAGCCCTCGCGCCCGGCGTCGAGAAGGTCATCCTCGGGATCCGCCCGACCGACCTCCGGCACGCGCTCGACGCCCCGGCCGGCGAGCCGCGCATCGTCGTTCGACCCGATCTCGTCGAGGAGCTCGGCGGCGTGACGAACGTCCTCTTCCCGATCGAAGCTCCGCGCGTGCAGACCGACGCCACGCGCGCCGCGATCGAGGCCGCGTCCGACGACGACGCGACGCTCCTCGCCGACGATCTGCGCGCGCGCTTCTGCGCCGCGATCGACGGCCGGCGCCTCGTCGTGCCTGGCGACGAGCTCGAGCTGGCCGTCGACCACCGGCAGCTCCATTTCTTCGACCCCGCGACCGGGGACGCGCTCAGTCGGCGGTCGCGAGCGGCGGCGGCGTGAGCCCGCGCGAGCCGCCCTCGCGGAGCAGCGTCTCCAGGTCGACGGCGCCCCCGACGCCCGTCGGGGTGCAGACGGCGAGGCCGGCGTACAGCACGGCCCAGCGGAGCCGGTCCTCGGGCTCGGCGCCGCGCAGGTCGGCCCAGATGTAGGCGGCGGCGAGGAGGTCGCCCGCGCCGGTCGTGTCGACGGGGCGCTCGATCTGTCTCGGCCGGCGACGCTGATCGTCGCGCCGTTCGTCATCGCCGATGGCGCCCTCCGCCGCCAGCGTGACGACGACGGTCTCGGCCAGCTCGGCGAGGCTCGCCGCCGCGTCGGCGACCGTCTCCTTGCCGCTCAGCCCGAGCGCCTCGCGCTGGTTGACGAACAGCGCGCGGGCGCCGTCGAGCGCGGCCGGGGGACGGCCCTCGTAGGCGCGGAGGTCGTCGTCGCCGCAGGTGACGTAGGCGGTGCTGCCCTCCGGGACGACGTAGAGCTGGTCGAGGCTCGCGGCGACCGCCCGCGGCTCGAGCGCCGCGACGTCGGCGGCCGAGGCCCGCGCGCCGGGATCGATGGTCACCATCGCGCGGTCGCCGCCGAACGGCATCACCATCGTCGTCGGCGTCCTCGGCGCGGGGCGCGTCGCGACCCACGCGGACGCCCTCCTCGGCGAGCATCTCGCGCACGATGTCCCCGCCGACGTCGTCGCCGAGCGGCGCTGCGACCGCCGCCGCCAGGCCCGAGCCGCGCCGCGCCGACGGCCGTGATCGCGCCTCCGCCGGGCGAGCGGAGGAGCTCGGCGGCGAACCGCTCCTCGCCGAGCGCGGGCAGCGACTCCAGCCCGACGAACGTCAGGTCGAGGAAGACCGGGGTGGCGACGACGAGGTCGGTCACGGACGGTCGAGGATAACCGGCGTCGGGACTCATGCGACGAGCGCACGGATCGCGTCGCCGGTGAGCTCGGCCTTGGTGACGAAGCCGCGGGCGCCCGACTCGGCCACGAGCGGGCCGAAGTCGGAGCCGTCTCGGCTCGACGCGAGGACGATCGCGCGTCCGCGAACCGGCCTGGCGCAGCCGCGCGGCGACCTCGAACCCGTCGATGTCCGGCAGCTCGACGTCGAGCAGCACGACGTCCGGTGCGAGCTCGAGCGTCGCGGCGACGCGCGGACTCTCCGTCGCTCGCCGTGCCGACGACGGCGAAGCCGTCGCTCTCGAGCACGACCTGCGCGATCGCCCGGAACGACGGATGGTCGTCGACGATCAACACGGTCACGGGCTCGACGGGTGCCATCGGGCCGATCGTCTCACCGATCGGCCCGGGACGGTAGTGCGGCAGTCACTACCCATCGGGTTCGGTAGACGGAGGGCCTGGACCGGACCTAGCGCGAGTCGAAGCCGAACCCTTCGGCCAGTTCGCCGACCCGGTGAATGGTTATAGGCTCCAGCGGTGGTCGAGCGGCTCGACGAGGAGCGTATCGAGATGCTCCGAAGCTGGGGAGAGGGCCTCCAGACCAGCGATCGGGACGAGCTCCGGGCCTCCGGGCGCGCCATCCTGATGCTGATCGAGGAGATCGACCGGCTCGAGGCAGACCTCTGGAACGAGAGGGCGGCGGCGATCCAGGCTGCGACCGAGCACCGGTCCTCGGCCTCGCTCGCGAGCACGCTGCGCGACCGCCTGGCGCAGCGCCCGGCGCCGCCCGAGCCGACCGGATAGCCGGCTCAGTTGTCGCGGGCCACGAGCCCGACCCGCTGTGCCACGAGCCAGTCGAGGAACCGCGCCGGGTCGCCGATCTCCGGGAGCCGCGCGCTCCGCTGGACGTACCCGTCCCGCACGCCGAGACCTCCCCACCGCCCGAGCAGCTCGGGGAACACACGGTAGGCGCCGGCGCGGTAGCCGGCGAACTCGAGCGCCCGCTCGAATCGGCCGGACGCGCCCTCGCGACCGCGAACGACGACGTCCGTCTCGCCGATCTCGAGTCTCCGCGTGTGGGCGTTCTCGGCCCACCTCTCGGATGGGAGATCTCGCGCGGCGACGATCGTGCCGATCGTCAGGAGACCGATCAGGGCGTAGACCAGCCGGCCGTCCCCGACGTCGCGGAGCCCCGCGTAGAAGACGAGCAGGTCGCCGCCCTTGAGCTTCTCGCGAATCTGCCTCCCCCGCTCGCGCCGGTCGCCGTAGGTGAGGCGGCCGAAGTCCGGGTCGGCATGCGCGACCCGGTCAGCGAGCCGCTCGGGCAACCGTACGCCGAGGCGCTCGACCGCCGGCGCCCAGCGGACGAACGGGGTCTCCATCCCCGGCCGGACCGGCTCGGGCTCGGGGATCGGGACGTACGCGAACGCACCGGTCGCGCGATCGACCGGGCCGTTCCATCGGCCGCCTGCGTCGGTGCGGTCGGCGCCGACGCGGACGAGCAGCGCTCTCACGCCACGGCGCGCGCGATCGCGTCGAGATCGTCGTCCGAGGCGTGCCACGCGCCCGCAGCGGCGTTCGCCCGAACCTGCTCGGGGCTCGTCGCGCCTGCGATCACCGAGGCGATGCCCGGGATCGATGCGAGCCCGCCGACCGCGAGCTCGAGGATGCCGCGACCGCGCTCCGCGCCGACACGCTCGAGCGCCTCGACCGCCTCGAGGTCGCTCGCCTCGACGTCTCGCCCGGCCAGCCGCGAGCCCGCCGGGGCAGGCTCGCCGCGCCGGTACTTGCCGGTCAGGAGCCCGCTCGCAAGCGGGAAGTACGGGACATAGCCGATGCCGTGGCGCCGGCAGAGCGGAAGCACCTCGGCGTCGTCGTCGCGGTGGAGGAGGCTGTAGTGGTTCTGGACGGCGACGACGGTGACGCCGCTGGCCGCGGCGGCGGCGACCTGGACGGCGTCGACGTTGGAGAGGCCGAGCCAGCGGACGCGTCCCTCGTCGACGAGCTCCTGCATCGCGGCGAGCGTCTCCTCGAGCGGCGTGACGCCGTCGGGACGGTGGTACGTGTAGAGGTCGATCACGTCCGTCCCGAGGCGCTCGAGCGACGCCTCGAGCGCACGGCGCATGTGATCGCGCGACCCGCCCAGGCCCGGGACCGACGTGTCCTGGCCGAACTTCGTCCCGAGCACGACGCCCGCGCGGCGCTCGCCGAGCGCCGCTCCGATGAACCGCTCGCTCTCCCCGGAGCCGTAGACATCGGCCGTGTCGAAGAACGTCACCCCGACCTCGAGCGCCGCGTCGACCACCGCGCGCGTCGCGTCCCGGTCGAGCTTCCGTCCGAACTGGTTGCAGCCGAGCCCGACGCGCGAGACGTCGAGATCCGAGCTGCCGAGCCGCGCCGTCTCCACGGCAGCAGGCTATGCGACGGGTCTCAGGTGGCGCGGACGCGTACCTCGGCCACCTCGCCGGCGCTCTCCGGCGGCAGCCCGGTGACCCAGACCACCACGTACCGTCCGGTGCGTCCCGCGACGGGGAAGGTGGTGCGGGCAGTGAGCGTCTTCGCGGGAGAGACGCGGGTGAACGGCCCGGTGGGCGAGCTGCCGATCCGGATCTCCGCCCGCACGCCCGGCGTGGCGCTGTCGACGACCACCTGCCGGACGCGAACGCGCACGGCCGGCGTCGAGCACGAGGCCGACGCCCGTCTTGAAGAACCGCGAGTACCGCTCGGTGCGCCAGAACGTGCTCCGGTTCCCGTCGACCGCGAGCGGGGCCTCCTCGTCGCGCTCGTGCCCGTCGCCCTCCGGATCGAAGGCGCCCGCGGCCGTGAGCTTGACGAAGCGGGAACGCGCGGCGGGCGGCTTCGCCGGCTTCGGCCGGGTCGTGGTGGCGACCGTCTCGCGTGTCGGCGGCGCTTGCGACGCCGCGTCGTCCTCGTCCAGCCCGTTCGCCACGGCCCAGCCGAGGGCGAGCAGCAGCACCGCGAGCGCTCCGGCGGCGAGGAGTCGCGCAGACGTGATGCCGTTGGGCATCAGCCGAGTCTACGGCGACCCGCACACACCGATTGCGGCCGCGACCCCGTCGCACGCTGTCCGGCGTACGCTCGGGCGATGGACTTCGCGAGAGCGCTGGTCGCCGTCGTCGCGCTCGTCGTCGTCCTGCCCCTCGCGATCATCGGGCTCGCGCTCCTCGGGCCGGTCGGCTGGATCACCGCTGCCGTCGTCCTGCCGCTCGCAACGCTCGCGACGATCCTCTGGCTCGGCCGCGCGCGCCCGGGTGACGGCGAGCCGCCCCGAGTGACCGTCAGCGCGAGGACGCGCACGTGGACGGCCGGGTCGAGCCCGGGCCACGCTTTCGCGAGGCGGCGGAGCGTGCCGTCGCGGCGAAGCCGGCCGAGCGTCCCGTCCCGCCGGACCGACGAGCTGCGTGACGTCGATGCCGGCGCCGCGCGGGACCGCGATGACGAGCCCGTTCCCGCGCGGGATGCGGCCGACGACGGGGCCGAGCGAGCCGCGCGGCCCTGCGACGAAGCGGCCCGCCTCGACGGCGGGGACGAGCGCCGCGTCGCAGGCGCCGGTGCGCACCATCGTCCGGAGCCGCTCGGTGCCGGTCACGAGCACGGGACGCTGTCTGGGATCGACGGCGGGCACGGCCCGCGCGCCGTCGCTGCCGCGAACGGCGCAGAGCAGCGACGGACGCAGGTCGGCAAGCCTCCGGGGCGGGGCGAGGCCGCGGCGCGTGACGATGGCGACGTCGGTCGTGAGATAGGGAACGCTCAGGTCGGCGCCGCCGCGCCGCCGCGCGAGGGGTCGATCCCGCCGAGCGCGAGCTGCCACCCGCCGGCGCTCGACGCGAGCAGCCGGGCCTGCGACGCCACGTAGACGAACCGACTCGACGCGCCCGCCGAGCCGCCGCGCGAGCGTCCGCGCCAGCTCGACCTCGAAGCCGCGGGCGAGGATCACGTCGCGCCCGCGGACGACGCCGGCCTGCAGGAGTGGGCTCTGGAGGCCGAGCGCCACGACGAGCGCGCCCGGCTGGGTCGCCGCCGGCGCCGGCGCATCGGCCGCGCGCGCCGGCCCCCGGCAGCGAGAGCCCCGACGACGAGCATCGCTGCGACGGCGCATCGCCTGCGGCTCATGCCAGCGTCTCCCGAACGACGTCGACGGGTGTCCCGTAGGTGGCGAAGGCGTACATCAGCGGCGCGTCCCGGGCCATCATCCGGACACAGCCGTGCGAGGCCGGATATGCCGGAACGGAGGGATACGCGTGGAACGCAATGCCCCCGACGAAGTAGCTCGCGAACGGCATCCAGGTCGAGAACGGCACCGACCAGGACATGCGCTCCTTGCGGTAGACGCGGAACTGCCCGCTCGGCGTCCGGCCGTACGAGCCCGACGAGATGTGGAAGACCCGCTCGACCCGGTTGTCGACGATCGCGAGCGCGACCTGCCGACCGAGCAGGAGCTCGACGCGCTTCCCGGGTCGGCTCAGGACCGGCTGCGGCCGCGTCGCGTGCAGGACCGCCGCGGTCGTCCTCGCGTCGAGGACGCCGGTGCGCGGCAGACCCGACCATTTCTGGAATGCGAGCACCGCGACCGAGGTCTCGTCCCCCGTAGTCCCCGTCACGCCCATCCCCGCCATGAAGCCGAGATCGGCCAGCAGCTGCTGGACGTCCCGCAGCGCGGGCGCGTGCGCCTCGGGAGCCGGGTCGCGGACGGTCGCACGCAGGTTGTAGCCGGGGAAGAGCCCGACGGGAACGCCGCCCTCGATCCTGACCCGGACACCCACCACCCCGGGGACGGCCCGCAGCGTCCGGACGACCTGTCCGACGCGCGCGCGCAGCGACCCATCGTTGCGCCCGGCGGTGAATCTCGCCGCGAGGTCGACCGTCACGACCCGCCGCTCGATTGCGACGTCGCGGAGCACCGTGCCCGCCGGGATCGCGGTTCGCAGCCCGTCGCTCCGCTCCCGTCGCGTCGGCCCCGCGAGCAGCGAGCGGACGAGGCCGGGGACGCCGGGCGCCGTCCGGTGGACGGCGAAGGGCCGGCCGTCTCGGAGGAACCAGACGTCGCTGCCGAGCGCGTCCGTCCCGGCGTGGACCTGGCCCGCGAGCGCGAGGGCGGCCGTGACGGCAAGCGTGAGCGAGATGCGCGTCACGCGCCGTGGGTTCCCCGTTCGAGGGCCGTCTCCTGCGCCACGTGGACGGGATCGGCAGAACGACGGTCAACCGAGAGGGGGGCGAGGCTGAAGCCACGCCCCCACGCCCGCGCGCCCCGGGAGGCTACGTGTCCGAGTGCGCCCGGACGACGACCACCGGGCAGGGCGCATGATCGGCGACGCGGCCCGACGTCGAGCCGAGCAGCGCCTCCTTGAAGGCGCCGCGCCCACGGTTCCCGACGACGAGCAGGTCGGCGCCCATGGCGGACTCGAGCAGTGCGTCGGACGCGTCTCCCTGGACGAGCGCCACCGCGACATCGTGCCCCGTCCCGAGGACGCTCTCCACCTGCTGCTCGGCAGCGCGCATCGCCGCCTCGTGCGTCGCGTCGATCATCTCCGTGCTCTCCGTCCACGACATGGGAACGAGGCCGGAGTCCGCGGTGGTCGTCATCGGAACGTAGTTCCACGCGCGCACCGCCTCGACGCGCGCGTCGCGGAGCTTTGCCTCCTCGACGGCCCAGCGGAGCGCCGCCGCCGACTCGTCGCTCCCGTCGATCCCGACCACGATCCTTCCCGCCATGGCCACATCATCCACGATCCGGAGCCGCTTCGGGCCGGGGAATCGCTCAAGATCGGCGCCGGAACCGCCGATTCCTCGTAGCAGAGGACCTTGAACCCTCCTTCGAACATCCCTGCCGCGAGCCGTGAGGCTCGTGTCGGCGGCGATGCGGCGCTCGACCCGCTGGTCGAGTCGTACCGCAAGCTCGCCGACGTCTTCCACGAGCTGCTCTCCGAGCAGTCGCTCGACGACCTGCTCCAGCGCATCGCAGCGACGGTCGGGGAGCTGATTCCGTTCGACGACATCACATTCTACGAGGCCGACGAGGCGAAGCGCGAGCTGCGCGCCGTATTCGCGTCGGGCCACGACGCGGAAAAGGTGCTCGCCGACGAGCCGTTCTCCTACGGCGTCGGGATCACCGGCTGGGCGGTCGAGCACCGGGAGCCGGTGCTCGCGAACCGCGCGGAGCTCGACCCGCGTGTCCGCTTCGTCGCGGACACGCCGCCCGACCCCGAGTCCCTGATCGTGGTCCCGCTCGTGGCGCGTGGGCGACTCAAGGGGACGCTCAACATCTACCGCGCCGGCTTCCAGGAGTTCACCGAGGACGAGTTCCTCCTCGCGGTGCGGTTCGGCGACGCGGCGGCGCTCGCGGTCGACAACGCGCACATCCGCGCGTCGCTCGAGCGCCAGGCGCAGACGGACCCGCTGACTGGCCTCTGGAACCACCGCGCCTTCCACGAGCGGCTCCGGCAGGAGCTCGTCGACGCCTCGTCCAATCAGTCCTCCGTCGCGCTGGTGATGCTCGACCTCGACGACTTCAAGCGCGTCAACGACGTCTACAGCCACGCGACGGGCGACCACGTGCTCTCCGAGGTCGCGGGGGTGCTGCTCGCGGCGGTTCGGACGTCCGACTGCGTCTGCCGGATCGGCGGCGAGGAGTTCGCGATCATCGCGCCGACGAGCGGCCTCGCGGACGCCTTCCGGCTCACCGAGCGGGTCCAGGAGCAGATCGGGTTCGCGGAGTTCGGGCCCGTCGGGCCGGTGAGCCTCTCGGTCGGCATCGCGTCAGGCCCCGAGCACGCGGCCAATCCCCGCGAGCTCGTCGCCTGCGCCGAGGTGGCGATGATGACCGCGAAGGCCCGCGGGAAGGGCCAGATCGTCGTGTTCCAGGAGGGCGGCCGCGAGCGCCCGTACGACACCGAGGACTCGCGACGCGCCGAGTTTCGCTCGATCGCGCACCTGAAGATGCTGCACGGCGTCTCGACCAAGCTCAGTCGGCTGAACGACGTGGCGGAGATCGGCTCGACGATCGCGGACGAGCTCCGGCTCCTGATCGACTACCACAACTGCCGGGTCTTCGTCCGCGACGGCGACGACCTCCGGCCGATCGCCTTCCGCGGCGACCTCACCGCCTCGGGCTCGGCGATGGAGGTGTTGCAGACGCGGGTCGGCGAGGGCGTTACCGGACACGTCGCGCTGACCGGCGAGCCGTTCCTCACCGGGGATGCGGCCCACTGCGAGATCGGCCTCCGCATCCCGGGCACGACCCAGATCGAGGAGTCGCTGCTTGCGGTGCCGCTCCGCTACGGCACGACGGTCGTCGGAGTGATCGTCGTCTCGAAGCTCGGGCTCGATCAGTTCGACTCCGACGAGCTGCGCTTGCTCGAGGTGCTCGCCGGCCACGTGTCGGTGGCGCTCGTCAACGCGCGGCTCTACGAGTCCCAGCGCCGGGAAGCCGAGAGCGCGAAGGCGCTCCTCGAGCTGACCCGGGAGCTCTCGTCCGTGACGAACCTCGACGGGGTGCTGCAGCAGGTCGTGCGCGGCGCAGCTCACATCATGGGCTCGAGCCGCTGCTCGATCTGGCTGCCGACGCACGACGGCGGCCTCGTCTGCCGCGGCGCCGTGGGCGACACCGCGTACACGGCGCTCGAGGGGCGCATGCTTCCCGCCGACGTCGTCGCGCGGTTCTCGCCGCGCGGCGCCCCGTTCGTGACGACGCCCGAGGAGGCGGCGCTCATCGGGCGGGCCGCCGCGAACGAGGCGGCCGGCGCCGTACATGCGATCACCTTCATCCCGCTCGACCAGGGCCTCGCGGCGCTCGCGGTCGTCGCGGAGTCGGCCATCCGCTCGCGGGAGCTCGAGTTGCTCGCCGGGATCGCGAGCCAGGCGCGGCTGGCGATCACGAACGCGGGCAGCTTCGCGACCCTCGAGCGCACCTTCCTCTCGACCGTCGAGGCGCTCGCGAACGCGCTCGAGGCCAAGGACTCGTACACCTCGTCGCACGCACGCTGGATCTGCGACATGTCGATCGAGGTGGGCCGTGAGCTCGGGCTGGACTCGATGCAGCTGAAGCGCGTCGAGCTCGGGGCCCTGTTCCACGACATCGGCAAGATCGGGATCCCCGCGTCGATCCTCATGAAGCCGGGGCCGCTCACCATCGAGGAGCGGACGATGATCGAGCAGCATCCGGAGCTCGGGGAGCGGATCCTCGCGCCGATCGACCAGCTCGAGGCGGTGCGCCCCATCGTGCGCGCGTGCCACGAGCGCTACGACGGGCTCGGATACCCGGACGGCCTCACGGGCGCGGAGATCCCGCTGGAGGCACGGATCATCTTCGCCTGCGACGCGTTCCACGCGATGACGACCGACCGCCCCTACCGGGAGGCGCTCCCCGTCGAGGAGGCGTTCCGGAGGCTCGTCAGCGCCGCCGGCACCCAGTTCGACCCGGTCGTCGTCGAGGTCTGCCTGCACGTGCTGAAGCAGCCCCCGCCGGCCGCGGACTGAGCTACCCGACGCGGCGCAGCACTCTGAGGGCGCGCCCGTGGAGCGCCACCGCCGCGCGGGCCGGGAGCGTCGTGCCGTTCGGCGGAAGGTCCGGCTCCGCGGTGCAGAGCTCGTGTGCCCAGCGGCGGCCGAAGCGCGCCGGCGGCAGGACGAAGGTGACCGGCTCCCGCCACGCGTTGAACAGGACGATGAACGACTCGTCGGCGATCGGCTCGCCCTCCGCGGTCGGCGTCGGGATCTCCGCTCCGTTCAGGAACGCGCCGAGAGCGAAGGCGTCGCCGCGGGCCCAGTCGGCCTGAGTCATCCGCCGCCCGTCGGGACGGAACCACCAGACGTCCGGAGCGCCGGAGCCCTGCCGCTCCTCGCCGGTGAGGAACGCGGAGCGGCGGAACACGGGATGCTCGCCGCGGAGGGCGAGCAGCCGCCGCGTGAAGTCGAGGATGCCCTGCGCGCGCGCCCCGACCTCCCAGTCGACCCAGGAAAGCTCGTTGTCCTGGCAGTACGCGTTGTTGTTGCCGCTCTGGGTCCGCCTGATCTCGTCGCCGGCGAGGAGCATCGGCGTTCCCTGGGAGAGCAAGAGCGTCGCGAGGAAGTTGCGCATCTGGCGGTCGCGCAGCTCGTCGACCTCGGGATCGTCGGTCTCGCCCTCGACCCCGCAGTTCCACGAGCGGTTGTCGTCCGAGCCGTCGCGGTTGCCTTCGAGGTTCGCGTCGTTGTGCTTCCGGTCGTACGAGACGAGGTCGCGGAGCGTGAACCCGTCGTGACAGGTGACGAAGTTGATCGACGCGGACGGGTGGCGGCCGTCCGACTGGTAGAGGTCGCTGGAGCCCGTGAAGCGCCGCGCGAACTCGGCGACGGCCGTGTGCCCGCGCCAGAAGTCGCGCAGCGTGTCGCGGTACATCCCGTTCCACTCGGACCAGAGGATCGGGAAGTTCCCCACCTGGTAGCCGCCGGGGCCGACGTCCCACGGCTCGGCGATCAGCTTCACCTGGCTGAGCACCGGGTCCTGGTGGACGACGTCGAAGAACGCCGAGAGGCGGTCGACGTCGTACAGCTCGCGGGCGAGCGCCGACGCGAGGTCGAAGCGGAAGCCGTCGACGTGGCACTCGACCGCGAAGTAACGCAGCGAGTCCATGATCAGCCGCAGCACGGACGGATGCACCGGGTTGAGCGAGT
>CAWJUF010000011.1:0-77155 GCA_963845965.1 uncultured Actinomycetes bacterium
ATCTTCACCGTCGCGAGGAGCTGCTCCCAGGCGCCCTCCGCGAAGACCCAGAGTAGATCGTTCACCGTCGCCCCGTACTGGATGCCCTTCTTCAGATACAGCTTCGACTGCGGACCCGGCAGGTTCACCAGCGTCTGCGCGATGCCGTACGTCCACTTGGGGATGTCGCCGGCCGCGTACGCGGCCTTCGGGAGGAACGTGCAGATCGGCGTCGAGAGCACCGGCTTCGAGTAGTTGATCTGGTCGATCGCTCTCGCGAACGGGACGCACGTGGTGAAGCCGAGCGCGGCGATGATCATGTCGGACGAGCTCGCCTGGGTCGCCGCCCCGAGCAGGTCGGTCGCGAGCGGCGGGACCCCGATCATCGTGACCTTGACCCCGATCTGCTCCATGGCCTTCTTGAGCGCCTGCGCCGCGGTGTCCGCGCCCGGGTCGGTCGGGTAGACGATGGCGCTGGTCTTCACCTTGGGCAGGAACCGCTTCGTGTAGGTGCCGAATGGGCCGAGCACGCTCGTTTGGCTGCCGTTCAGGAAGAACGTGTTCTTCGCGGTCGGGTCGGCCGCGTTCGCGGTGACGACGCCGACGATCGGCTTCGTGCCCTTCACGGTCGCGTAGATCGATTGGTTGCCGATGGTCACGAACCCGTAGAGGATCGCCATCGTGCGCTTGTCGTTGACCATCTGCTGGCCGCACCTGACGCCTTCCTCTTCCGCTTGCGCCCAGAAGCACTCGTTGAGCTTCACCGGGTGCCCGTGGACTCCGCCGAGCTCGGCGTTCACCATCTTCACCCCGGCCCGGATGACGTTCGTCGCCTGGGGGAAGTTGAAGTTGGGCGGGCCGCCCTGCCCGTTGATGAAGCCGATGGTGATCGGGGCCAGCTTCGGGTTCGCCTTGCCCTTGCCGCCCACGTAGAGCTGGTAGTTCAAGACCTGCGGCGGCGAGACCGCGCTCGTCGCGGCGAGGGCCGACGCGGTCGCCGTCAGCACTGTGACGACTGCGAGCACGGCCAACAGGCGTCGCCGTCGGAGATGCTCGACGATGGTTGCGGGACGCATTCGTACCTTCCTCCTTCTGCCGACTTCAGGCATGCGTCGGAGTGCCCGTGCGTCCGCGATCGCGCGAACGACCTCGGATCGGTCGCGGCCTCCTCGGGTGGCTCGCGGCGTCACTCACTCTCGGCTCACTCCGCTAGGACGTCCGGTCGAGCGACACTACTCCGCTTGTGACGAAAATGTCAACAATCCTGTCCATAATCTGGCGGCCGATCAGCTCGACCGCCGCTCGAGCACCTCGGCGAAGATCGGGTTCGAGAGCAGGAACCGGATCACGTCCGCCCGCGCGTCGTCGAGCGGCTCGTCGGGAAACGACGCGAGCATCGCGCGGAAGCGCTCGTCGGCGCCCTCGCGGAACTCCCGGTGGGTGAAGATGTACAGGTCGTCGCGCCGGATCCCCGCGAGCACGCGCTCGCCGCATTCGCGAGGATCCATCCAGAGCGGCGAGTTGGGCCGCTCCTCGAGCTCCCGCTCGAGCTTCGCGTAGCCGGAGTCGGCGTACCGCTCGGGCCGCGTCCTGCCGCCCTCGCGGATGTTCGTCTGGACGGGTCCGGGACAGAAGGCGGAGACGCCGATCCCCTCTCCGGCGAGCTCGCTGCGGAGGGCTTCAGAGAGGCCGATCACCGCCGCCTTGGCCGTGATGTAGATCGCGGCGCCGGGGATCGGGAGGACGCCGGCCATCGACGACGTGTTGACGATGTGGCCGCCCTCGCCGTGCGCGAGCATCCGGGGCACGAACGTCTGGACCCCGTTGACGACGCCGCCGAGCAGCACGCCGAGGCCCCAGTCCCAGTCGTCGTACCGCGCCAGCGTGACGGGCCCGAGGATGCCCATGCCGGCGTTGTTGCAGAGCACGTGCACGGTGCCGAAGACGCGGTCCGCCTCGTCGGCCGCGCGCGCGAGGGCCTCGCGGTCGGTGACGTCGAGCTCGATCGCGTGCACGTTCTCCCGCCGGCCGCTCCCGGCGAAGCGCTCCAGGGCAGCCTCGAGGTGGTCGGGACGCAGGTCGGCGATTACGACGTTCATCCCCGCCGCGACGAACGCCTCGGCCATGCCGAGGCCGATACCGCTCGCGCCCCCGGTGACGAACGCGGTCTTGCCGGCGACCTCGTCCACGTGCCGCGCTCAGTCGCCCGGCCAGGAGGCGAGCGCGCGGGCCTTCCCTGCGCGCCGGCCCTCTTCGACCGCCAGCCGCTCGGCGGGCACCGGCTCGTCGGGGAACGAGGACAGGATCTCGTCGAAGATTTCCCGCAGCTCATCGCGGTGGTCGGGGTGGGTGAAGACGTAGAAGTCGTTGCGCCTTATCGCCGTGAGGACCTTCTCCCCGATCGCCTCCGGGTCCATCCCGGCGTCGTGGAGGCCCGGGAGGATGCGCATGAACTCCTCGTCCGCCGGGGTCACGTCGGTCGAGAGCGCCGCGGGCCGGATCAGGTCGCTCTCGTAGATCTTGCTCCTGACGAGGCCGGGGCAGACCATCGAGACGCCGATCCCGTGCGGGAGCAGGCTCCACCGCAGCGCGTCGGACAGCCCGTGCACAGCGAACTTCGCCGTCGTGTAGATCCCGGCGCCCGGACCGGCGACGAGCGCGGCCATCGACGCCGTGTTGACGACGTGCCCGCCTTCGCCATGCGCCTTGATCCTGGGGACGAACGTGACGACCCCGTTGACGACGCCGCCGAGGTTGACGCCGAGCACCCAGTCCCAGTCCTGGTACGTCGCCTCGGAGATGTCGTTGAAGAGGTTGATCCCCGCGTTGTTGCAGACGACGTGCACGTTCCCGAGCAGGCGCTCCGTCTCGTCCGCGGCGCGCGCGAACGCCTCCCGGTCGGTGACGTCCAGCCGATCGCGTGGACGTCGTCCCCGAGCTCGGCCCGAGCCTCCTCGAGATGGTCGGCCCGCACGTCGGCGATCGCGACCTTCATGCCGGCGCCGAGGAACGCCTTGGCCATGCCGAGCCCGACTCCGCTCCCACCTCCGGTGATGAAGGCGACTCTGCCTTCGACGTCCCGCATCGGCCCCCGAGACCTTATAGGCTCGGCCGCGCACGGCCCAGCATCGGGAGGAGGCACCGATGGCGACGAGGACGACGACGGCGGTGGTGCGAGCGGACGTCGTGGGAAGCCTGCTCCGGCCCGACTACCTCCGGGAGGCGCGGGAGGCGGCGCGTGCCGGGACGATCGACCCCGGCGAGCTGCGAGCGGCGGAAGACCGAGCAGTGCTCGAGGCGATCGCGCTCCAGGAGAGCGCCGGGATCGGGGCGGTCACGGACGGGGAGTACCGACGGCACGGGTGGATCGCATTGATCCCGATCATCGACGACCCGCTCTTCAGGGCGCCCGTGAGCGGCTTCGAGTTCCTCGATGCCGACTCCGGGTGGCGCAACCTCTGGAAGACGGGCTCGGGCGAGCCCGCCGACACCTCGGGGCTGCCTCCCGAGGAGCCGTTCGTGACACGGCGGCTCGAGGTCGACCGCGACATCGTCACGGACGAGTTCGCGTTCCTGCAGGCGAACGCCCACGCGCGCGCGAAGTACACGATTCCGGCGCCGAGCTGGCATCGCATCTACTGGCATCCCGAGTACTCGGCCGACGCGTATCCGACGTCCGACGACTTCATCGCCGACGTCGCCCGCATCCTCCGGGAGCACGTCGTCGACCGGCTGGTCGCGCTCGGCTGCGACTACATCCAGATCGACGCGCCCAACTACGCCCAGTGGCACATCGACCCGGCCAACCGCGCGGCGTTCGAGGAGCACGGGCACGACATGGCGCACGAGCTCGTGGCGGACGCCGAGTTCGACAGCATGGTCTTCGAGGGCCTCACCGGCGTGACAAGGGCGATGCACATGTGCCGCGGGAATGCGCCGGGCGGCATGTGGGCCGCGACCGGAGGCTACGAGGCGATCTCGAAGGAGGTCTTCCCGCGCCTCGAGAACGTCGATCGGCTGCTGCTCGAGTACGACTCGGACCGCGCCGGCACCTTCGAGCCGCTCGCCGACGTGCTCCCGAGCCATCAGGTCGTGCTCGGGCTCGTGACGACGAAGGACGGCACGCTCGAGGACCCGGACGACCTCGTCGCACGCGTCGAGGAGGCGATCCGGTATGTGCCGCTCGAGCGTCTTGCGATCAGCCCGCAGTGCGGGTTCGCCTCCGGGGTGGTCGGTGCGATGACCGCCGAGCAGCAGGAGGCGAAGCTGCGTCTGATCGGAGACGTCGCCCGGCGGATCTGGGGATAGCCCGGGTAGGCGACCGAGTTCGCGACTTTCCGGGTGGGCGCACTACGCGGAGCGACGGGGCGCCCTGGTCAGCATCGCGTACGCCACGACTCCCACCACGCCGACGCCGAGCAGCGCGGCGAGCGCAATCCACCCGGCGGTCCTCCAGCCGGATTGCTCGCGGACCGCAAACAGCCCGCCGAGCGGCGTGCCGGCGGCTACGGCGGGGTAGGGCGTCGCGCCTCGAGCCGCGTCGGTGAGCAGCTTCGCGTCGTCGGCCGGGACGAGGCGCCACCGCGGCTTGCCGGCGAACCCCAGGAGCGCCTCGCCGTCGCGCGAGACGTAGACGACCTGGTGCATCGCGCCGTCGAGGTCCTCGACGCGGAAGAGGACGAACGGCTGGGCCGGAGGCGGCTCGGCAGGCTGGAGCGCCTCGGGCAGGGTGAGCAGACCCTGGAGCGTCCAGGTCGGCAAGGGCGTGCACCCGTTCGATCCGCAGACGACCGGCGTCGAGGCGTCGGCGGCGAGGGCCGTGCCGGTCGCGGCCGCAAGCGCGGCGCCGATCAGCGTCAGGCGTGTCGTCGACGGGCGCACTCCACAATCCTCCGGCCGTAGTCTGACGCTGGGCGGCGTTGCCCGGCGCGCTAGGGTCCGGCGCATGTCGGACGAGCCGGAGCGCTCCGACGGCGCGGACGAGCCGTCGATCGCGGAGCTCGCCGAGCGGGTCGCGCGCGATTCGGGCCGGCTCGCCGCTCACGAAGCGGCGCTGAGCGCCTCGCAGCACGTCCCGCAGCTGCGGCGGGTCGCGGTCGGTGTCGGGACAGCGGGCGCGATCGTCCTGGCGTTCCTCACGGCGTTCGCGCTCGTGAACTGGGCAGCGGTCGACGGGTTGTCGGCCGTAATGCCCACCTGGCTCGCGGCGCTCGTCCTGGCTGCGGTGTGGGCAGTCGTCGGAATCGTGCTGGCGGCGATCCTGCGCGCCCGGCTGCGGCGGGGCTCGACGGGGGTCTGGATTCGGATCCTCGGCGACGACCGCGAGGATGCGATCGCCGAGCTCCAGGCGTCGCGGGACGTTGCCGAGCGTGACGTCCGGACGTCGCTCGACCGGCTCGGAGACGCGGTCGCCGCGGCGTCCGCGGCGCAGCTCGCGGACGCCGTCGTCCCGTTTGCGGGCAGCATGGGCGAGGAGCTCCTCGAGGAGGCCGGGGAGATGCTCGACGCGGTGACGGACGGCGTCCCGGGTGCCGGCACGATCGGTCAGGTGGTCGACATCGTGCTGTTTCCCGGCCGGCTCGGGCTCAGGATCGCGACCACCGTGCTTCGGGGAGGGCCGAACGACACGCGCCCCTAGCACCCGCCGGCTCTGGTTCAGCCGACCGTCAGCACGAGCTTGCCCTGCGTCCGGCCCGTCTCCCCGGCCTCGTGCGCGCGACCGGCGTCGGCGAGAGGAAAGGTCGCGGCGATGTGGGGCCGCAGGGCTCCCTCGGTGACGCGCGCGGCGAGGGCCTCCATTCCGAGGCGGTCCGGCTCGACGAGCAGGCCGGCGACCCGGACTCGCCCCGCGGCGAGCTCGCGCAGCTGGTCGGCCGCGCCGGTCACCGTGACGAGCATGCCGCCGCCGCGCAGGGTCGCCAGCGCGTCCGCCGCCGCCTCGCCGCCGACGAGGTCGAGCACGACGTCCACATCGCGGACGCGCGTTCCAACCGGGCCGGTCGAGTAGTCGACCGCCTCGTCGACTCCGAGCGAGGCGAGGAACGCGTGCTTCTCCTCGCGGGCCGTGCCGATCACGTAGGCGCCGCGCGCCTTCGCGATCTGCGCCGCGAGATGCCCGACCCCGCCCGCCGCCGCGAGGACCAGCACGCGCGTCCCGGCAGCGACGCCGGCAGTCTCGACGAGCGCCTGCCAGGCCGTCAGGCCCGCGAGCGGGAGCGCGGCCGCCTCGACGTCGCCGAGACCTTGGGGGATCCGGGCGAGCTGGCGTGACGGCGCCGTGACGTACTCCGCGTAGGCTGCCGCTTCGCGCGGAAACCGCGGCATGCCGAAGACGCGGTCGCCGGGCGCGAACCGCGTCACGCCGAAGCCCAGCTCCTCGACGACACCGGCGATGTCCCAGCCGACGGTGAACGGAGGCTCTCCGAGAAAGCCGCCCCGCGTCCTGACCTTCCAGTCGACGGGGTTGACGCCGGCGGCGGTCACGCGGACGAGAATCTCGGTCGGGCCGGGCTCGGGGCGCGCCACGTCGGCGAGCTCGAGCACCTCGGGCCCGCCGAGCCTTGCCTGGCGGATCGCTCGCATCGTCGTCGGCGCCACGGGTGCTGTATACAGGCCAGGGTCAGCGCCGACGCAGGAGAGGACATGGCTGCCTCCACCGAGACGACCTCCGCGTTCCCGAGCCCGTACGCGATCGAGACCCCACCGGGCTGCGAGGGGTGGGAGGAGATGTACCCCTACCACGCGCTCTTCCACGAGGCGCGCCGCGACGTCGACGAGAACCGCTTCTGGTTCTGGAACTCGATGCACTTCCCCGTGCCGATGCCGGCCTTCGACATGGCCTGCGTCGACAGCCCGTACATGGCGCTCGGCGTGTGGCAGAACCGAGTCTTCGCGGTTCCGCCCGCTATGGGCATCGACTACCGCGTCGTCAACGGCTACGTGTACATCACCGGGAACCCGGTCACGGATCCCGACAAGATCGCCGAGCGGGCGGGGTTCTTCCAGCAGCGCGCTGGCTACTACTACGAGCACTGGGACGAGCTCTACGAGAAGTTCAAGGCGAAGATGCAGGCGCTCATCGCCGAGATCACCGACCTCCACGTCCCCGAACTGCCGGAGTACGAGCGCGACGAGGTGGCGTTCGAGGACAACCTGAACACGTCGTTCTACGAGGTCCTCGCCGCCTACGACCGGACGCTCCGCTGCCTCGACCTGATGTGGCAGCACCACTTCGAGTTCCTGCTCCTCGGCTACGGCGCCTACATGACCTTCTCCGAGCTCTGCAAGAGCCAGCTGCCGGACATCCCCGACCAGCACGTCGCGCAGATGATCGCCGGGATCGACGTGCTGCTCTTCAAGCCGAGCGCGGAGCTGCGCAAGCTCGCGAAGCTCGCGATCGACTCGGGCGTCGACGGGGCTTTCACCGAGGGTCGCACGCCGGCCGAGATCGACACCGAGCTCGCGGAGAGCGAGGCCGGACGCGGCTGGCTCGAGCAGCTCGAGGGGATCAAGGACCCCTGGTTCAACATGGCGACCGGCGACGGCCTCTACCACTTCTACCGCAGCTGGTACGACGATCCGAGCATCGCCTACGCGTCCGTCGTCGGCCACGTGCGGGCCCTGAAGGACGGGGAGGAGGTGGAGCGCCCGACCGAGCAGCTCGCACGCGAGCGCGACCGGCTCGCGGAGGAGTACGGCGCGCTGCTGGACGACGAGACGCGGGGGACGTTCCAGGAGCTGCTCGCCCTCTCGCGCACCGTCTTCCCGTACGTCGAGGAGCACAAGTTCTTCTGCGACTACTGGTTCCTGACGCGGTGGTGGAACAAGGTGCGCGAGTTCGGCGCGCTCCTCGCGAAGCACGGCTTCCTCGAGGACGCCGAGGACGTCTTTCAGCTCGGCCGCCACGAGGTCGCGCAGGCGCTCGACGAGCTCGTCCTGACGTGGTCCACGGGCGGGGCGCCCCTCGGCCCGGCACACTGGCCGCCGATCGTGGCCCGCCGCAAGGAGCTCCTCGAGCGGCTCGGTGAGTGGACGCCGCCGCCCGCGATCGGCACCACGCCCGAGGCCATCGTCGACCCGGCCGTGATCATGCTCTGGGGCGTGACGACACAGCGCGTCCAGGAGTGGGCGAGCGCGGAAGTGGGCGGAGGCCGGCTCACGGGCGCGGCCGCGTCGCCCGGCGTCGTCGAAGGCGTCGCGCGGGTCGTGGTCGACGTCGAGGAGATCGCCCGCGTCCGCGACGGCGACATCCTCGTCTGCCCGATCACGTCGCCCGCCTGGGCGCCGATCTTCTCGAACGTCAGGGCCGTGGTCACCGACATCGGCGGCGTCATGTCGCACGCCGCGATCGTCTGCCGCGAGTACGGGCTGCCGGCGGTCGTCGGCACCGGTCGCGCGACCTCGGAGATCCGCACCGGCCAGACGATCCGCGTCGACGGCTCGAGCGGCGTGGTCACCGTCCTCGACAGCTGAGTCGGCCGTGTCCGTCGGCCACATCCGGGCGCTCGGCGAGCTGCGGCGATCGGATGCCGCGCAGTTCGGCGGCAAGAGCGCGAACCTGGGGGAGCTTCTCTCGGCGAGGATCCCGGTCCCGACCGGGTTCGCCGTGGCCGCGAGCGCGTTCCGCGCGTTCGTGGCGGAGACGGGGCTCGAGGGCACGATCGCGAGCGCGATGGCGCGGGCAGCAAGCGGGACCGTCGAGGACGGAGCTGCCGCCTCGAAGGCGATCGGCGAGGCGATGCGCTTCGCCCCGCTGCCGGACGCGGTCCGTGCCGAGCTCGCCTCCCACTACGACGTGCTCGAGCGCGAGACCGGCACGGAGCCCCCGGTCGCGGTGCGGTCGAGCGCGCTCGGAGAGGACGGCGAGGACGCGACCTTCGCGGGCCAGCAGGAGAGCTTCCTCTGGGTGCGCGGCATCGACCACGTCTGCGACGCGGTGCGCGACTGCTGGGCGAGCCTCTACACGCCGCGGGCGATCAGCTACCGGGCGGCGCGCGGCGCAGGCGGCGAGGAGCCGGCCATGGGCGTCACGGTGCAGGCAATGGTCGACGCCGAGGTCTCCGGCGTGCTGTTCACCTGTAACCCGGTGAGCGGCGACCCGAGCATGATCGCCGTCGAGGCGAGCTGGGGGCTCGGGATCGCCGTGGTCGGGGGCGAGACGACTCCCGACGACTTCCTGGTGAGCAAGGTCACCGGTGAAGTGGTGCGGCGCACGGTGAACGCCAAGGAGATCGAGTACGTGCCCGACGCGGCCGGTCGCGGGACGGTACGCGTCGAGGTGCCCGCGGAGCGACGGAGCGAGTCGTGCCTGCACGATGAGCACCTGGCCGCGCTCGTCGAGGTCGCTCGCCGTGTCGAGCGCCACTTCGGCTCCCACCAGGATGTGGAGTGGGCGCTCGCGCGCGGCCGGCCGCTCCCGGACGCCCTCGTCGTGCTGCAGGCGCGGCCCGTGACCGCCGTGCCCGACCGGGCTCCGAAGCTCTCGGGCTCGGCGCTCTCGCTCGTCCTGGGCACGTTCGGCGCGCCGTCCGCGAAGAACGAGCGAGGCTGAGTGTCGATGCCGCTCGACGACGACGACGTCCGGGAGATCCTCCGGCTGATCGACGAGTCCGACGTCGAGGAGATCCGCGTCGAGACGGAGGGCCTGTCGCTCTACGTCCGGCGCGGGGAGGCGACGGGCGAGCCCCCTCCGGCGGCCGACGCCGTCGCGGCGGAAACGGCGTCCAGCGACGGGCTGCATCCGATCGCCGCCCCGATGCTCGGCGTCTTCTACCGCGCGCCCGCGCCCGGAGCGACGCCGTTCGTCGACGTCGGGATCCGCGTCGACGAGGCCACGGTGGTGGGCCTGATCGAGGTGATGAAGATGATGAACGCCGTGCCCGCGGGCGTCTCGGGGACGATCGTGGAGGTGTGCGCGGGCAACGCGGAGGTCGTCGAGTACGGCGCGCCGCTCTTCCGCGTGGAGCCCGACCCGTGAGCCGCGTCGTCGACATCGTCGACACGACGACGCGCGACGGCAACCAGAGCCTCTGGAGCGCCACCGGCCTCACGACGGCCGACATCCTCGCGATCGCTCCGACGATGGAGCGCGTCGGCTTTCGCGCGGTCGACTTCACCTCGAGCACGCACATGGCCGTCGCCGTCCGCTTCCACCGCGAGGACCCCTGGGAGCGGCTTCGCCTCGTCCGCGCGGCGATGCCGACGACGAAGCTCAGCTTCATCACATCGGGGATGCGCTTCATCACGTGGGTGCCGGCCGACGAGGACGTGATGCGGCTCGCGTTCCGGTGCGTCGCGCGCAACGGGATCCGCCGCTTCCAGGTCGTCGACCCCTCCAACGACCCGGAACGGCTGCGCCGCGTCGCGACGCTGGCACGGCAGGAGGGCGTCGAGGAGATCGTCCTCGGGCTGACCTACTCGATCAGCGACGTGCACACGCACGCGTACTACGCCGAGCGGGCCGCCGCGCTCGCCGACTGCGCCGAGATGGACGCCTTCTACCTCAAGGATCCCGGCGGGCTCCTCACGCCGGACGCCGTGCGCGAGCTGGCGCCGCACTTCCTCGCCGCGGCGGGCGACCGGCCGGTCGAGCTGCACAGCCACTGCACCATCGGCCTCGCCCCGTTCGTCTACATGGAGGGCCTGCGCGCGGGGTTCCAGGTGCTGCACACCGCGGTGGCGCCGCTCGCGCGCGGGACGTCGAACCCGGCGGTCGAGACGACGCTCCGCGACCTCGAGGCGGAGGGATTCTCCCATCGGCTCGACTCAGGCGAGCTCGCCGCCATGTCTGAGCACTTCGGCGCGATCGGCATGGAGCGAGGGCTTCCCGTCGGGACCCCGCAGGAGTTCGACGCGACCTACTACCACCACCAGTTGGCCGGCGGCATGGTCTCGACGACACGCAGGATGCTCGACGAGCTGCGCCGGCCCGAGCTCTTCGACGCTGCCCTCGAGGAGGTCGGCCGCGTGCGCGCCGAGATGGGCTACCCGATCATCGTCACCCCCGTCTCGCAGCTCGTCGCCACGCAGGCGGTGCGGAACGTCATCGACGCCGAGCGCTGGTCGAACGTCTCCGACGAGACGATCCGCTACTTCCTCGGGCACTACGGCGAGCCCGCCGCGCCCGTGGCACCCGAGGTGGCCGAGCGCGTCCTGTCCTTGCCCCGGGTCGAGGACCTCCGCGATCTCGAGCCGCTGCACCTGGAAGGCGCCCGCGCCCGCTTCGGGCGCGGCGTCTCCGACGAGGAGCTCCTCCTGCGGCTGACGATGCCGGCCGAGCAGGTCGACGCGATGCTCGCCGCCCCGCCGGGCACGAGTCGCCACGCCGCGCCAGGTGCCCGGCACCCTGTCGTGACGTTGCTGCGCGAGGTCGCGAAGCGGCCGTCCGTGACGCAGCTCCGCGTGCGGAAAGGCGACGAGCTCGTGGAGTGGCGGCGTGCGACTTGACGACGTCAAGGGCTTCGTGCTCGACGTCGACGGCACGCTCGTGCACCGCGACGGCGAGGACGTGCACGTCCTCCCAGGTGCCCGCGAGGTTCTGGCGCGGATCCGCGCCTCCGGGCGCCCGCTCGCGCTCTTCACCAACGGCAGCCACATCCCGCCGGCCGGGTTCGCCGCGGGCCTCCGCGAGGCGGGCCTCGACGTCGCGGACGACGAGCTGCTGACACCGCTCTCGAGCGTCCGGGTGTACCTTCGCGCGCACCGCGGCGCCACGCTGCTCCTATTCGGCACCGAGGCGGCCCGGGAGTACCTCGCCGCGAGCGGGATCGGGATCGCCGACGGCGACGGGCGCGAACAGGCAGATGCCGTGCTCGTCGCACACACGGACGTCGTGGACTTTGGCGCGCTCGAGCGCGCCGCCAGGGCGATCCTCGCCGGCGCGCCGCTGCTGACCGGCAGCTACGTCCCCGCCTACGCGGGCGCGAACGGCCCGATCTTCAGCCGGGGGGCGATGCTCACGGCCGCGCTCGCAAAGGTCACGGGCCGGCGGCCCATCGTCGTCGGCAAGCCGTCGCGCGCCGCCCTGCGGTCGATCGTGGAGCACCTCGGCGTACCGTCGTCCGACCTGGCGGTGATCGGCGACGACCTCGCCCTGGACATCGCGCTCGGCCGCCTCGCCGGATCGCGCACGATCCTCGTCCGGAGCGGCATCAGCGCGTCGGTCGACATCGAGCGGGTGCCCGAGCGCCGCCGCCCGGACGCAGTGGTGGACAGCGTCGCCGACCTGCTCGACCGGCTCTGAGCTGCGGCGTCCCGTAGGCGTAGCGGCCTCCGCGCGTCACAATCGACACGAAGTGGCGGCGACAGTCATCGGGCGGGGGCAGGAGCATGGCGTCATCGAGGCGTTCCTGACGGACGCCAGACTGGGCTCGCGCGCGCTTCTTCTCTCCGGAGAGGCGGGAATCGGCAAGACCGTGCTCTGGGAGGCGGGACTCGAGAACGCTCGTGGCCGGTTCGGCTCCATCCTGACGTGCAGAGGAGTCGAGGCCGAGGCCTCGCTGTCCTTCGCCGGGCTCTCGGAGCTCCTCGGCGACGTGCTGGACGACGTAGGGATGTTGCTCGCGCCGCCGCGGAGGCATGCGCTCGAGGTCGCACTGCTGCTCGCGGAGCCGGGCGAGACGGCGCCCGATCCGCACGCGATCGGGCTGGCGGTACTGGACGTGCTGCGCGCTTTGGCCGAGCACGGGCCGGTCCTGGTCGCCCTCGACGACGTCCAGTGGCTCGACCCCGCGTCGGCGGGTGCGCTCCAGATCGCGTTCCGGCGCCTTCGAGAGGAGCCGATCGGGCTGTTGGCCACGCTGAGGCTGGGACCGGAGATGGCGAGCCCGGTCGAGCTCGAGCGCTCGTTCCCGAACGAGCGGCTCGAGCGACTTACGGTCGGCCCGCTCACGCTCGCCGCCGTGCACCGCCTGCTCGAGGAACGGCTGGGGCTCGAGCTGACGCGGCCCGAGCTCATCCGCGTGCAGGAGGCGACCGCGGGCAACCCGTTCTTTGCACTGGAGCTCGGCCGGGAGCTCGTCCGAACGAACACGCGACCGGCGCCGGGCCAACCGCTGCGCGTGCCCGAGAGCCTGAGCGAGCTGCTCGGAGGCAGGCTGGCACGCCTCCCCGGCGAGACGCTCGACGTCCTATTGCTGGTCGCCGCGCTCGCACGACCGACGGTCGAGCTCGTGGCGGCGACGTACGGCGAGCGGGACCGTGTTCTCGAAGCGCTGCGGACGGCGGCGGAGGACTCCGTCGTGGAACTCGACGAGGCCGCCGTGCGATTTACACATCCGCTGCTCGGCTCGATCTGCTACGGCCGCGCGCCTCTCTGGAAGCGCCGTGCAGTGCACGGAGCGCTCGCCGGCGCGGTCTCGGACATCGAGGAGCGGGCACGCCACATGGCGCTCGCCGCGGCCGGCCCGGATCGGGCTGCGGCCTCCCATCTCGAGACTGCCTCGGACCAGGCGGCGGCGCGAGGGGCACCCGGAGCGGCAGCCGAGCTCGCGGAGCTCGCGGCCGAGCTGACGGTCGACGATCCCGCCCTGGCGCGAACTCGGCGCTTCCGGGCAGCGTGCCTGCATCGCAACGCGGGCGACGTCGAGCAAGCCGTGACAATGCTGGAGGAGCTCCTCGGGGAAGCTCCGGCCGGTCTCGAGCGCGCGGATATTCTCTTCGAGCTCGCCGTCTCGCAGGCGAGGGGTCCTCGAGCGTCGATCGAGCTCTGCGACGCGGCACTGGCGCACGCGGTGGGTGACGACATCCGCTCCGCCCGGATCCTCGCCCTCCGAGCCGGTGTGCGTCTGCTGGAGGCAGATGCGGTCGGGGCACTGGCCGACGCACATGCCGCCGTCGACAAGGCGGAGCTCGGCGGCGACCCGACGGTGCTCGCCATCTCGCTCGCGTACGCCGGGCAGGCCGAGACGTACCACGGTGAGGCAACCTCGGGGCTCCTCGAACGCGGCGTCGAGATCGAGGAGCGACTGGGGTTGGCGCTCGACTGGAACTACAGCCCGACCTACGTGCTCGGGCGCCGGTTGATGCGCTTCGGCGAGACCGACCCCGCTCGCTCCATCTTCGAGGGTGTCGAGTCGGATGCGGCGTCACGAGGAGACGAGATCACCCGAGTGATGGCGCTCTGGTCGCTCACGCTGGTGGAATGGATGGCCGGCCGTTGGAGCATCGCCCTCGAGCACGCCGGCGCGGCCTACGAGCTGACAGAGCAGACGCAGCACGCGCACGCGCGTCACTGGGTGGGGAGGGCGAAGGCGCTGCTCGAAGCGGATCTCGGTCTCGTCGAGGAGGCACGCGCCTCTATCGAGGAGGTCATGACGCTCGCGGACGACATGGCGTACGAGGTCTTTGCCATCTTGACGCTCGGCGTTCTGGGCCGTCTCGAGCTGGAGCTCGGCAACATCCAGACCGCCGCCGATCACCTGCGTGACCTCCCAGGACGGCTGCTTGCCGGCGGGATCAATGACCCGGCCGTGCAGGTCTGGCCGGACGCTGTCGAGGCCCTCGTCGCCGTCGGCGAGCTGGAACGTGCGCGTTCCTATCTCGACGCCTACGAAACGCATGCCGAGCGCCTCAGCAGCCCGTTTGCGAGAGCGGGCGCCGCTCGCTGCCGGGGTCTGCTCGTCGCGGCCGACGGCGACGCGCCGGGTGCGCTGTCCGCGTTCGAGCGCTCACTCGCAGACGCTGCACCGTTTCCTCTCGAGCGCGGCCGGACGCTGCTCTGCCTGGGAGTAGTGCGGCGGCAGGCGCAGCAGAAGCGCGCGGCTCGAGAGGTTCTCGAGCAGGCGCTCGCGATCTTCGAGGAGTTGGGCGCGCGGCTCTGGGCAGAGAAGGCCCGCGCCGAGCTGCGGCGGATCAGCGGCCGCGCTCCCGCGTCGGACGAGCTGACCGAGACCGAGCGGCGGGTGGCCGAGCTCGCGGCTCGGGGCCGCACCAACAAGGAGATCGCGGCGGAGCTGTTCATGGGGGTGAGCACGGTGGAGGCGCACCTCTCGCGCGTCTATCGGAAGCTCGGTGTCCGCCGCACCGAGCTCGCAGCGCGACTTGCCCCGTCGCTGGATGCGGCGGCTGCGGACTGAGATGCGCCTGGCCTCGGAGATCATCGGGCGCGACGAGGAGCTTGGCGCGATCCAGGCGTTCCTCGCCGAGGTCGAGCAGGGGCCGGGCGCGCTCGTGCTCTCGGGCGAAGCAGGGATCGGCAAGACGGTTCTCTGGCAAGCGGGCGTCGAGGAGGCGCGCGAGCGCCTCGTCCGGATCCTGACCTGCCACGGCGTCGAAGCCGAGGCGTCGCTCTCCTTCGCCGGGCTCTCCGATCTGCTCGGCAACGTGCTCGAGGACGCCGGGCGCTCGCTCGCGCCCCCGCGACGGCGCGCGCTCGAGATCGCGCTGCTGCTCGCCGAGCCGGGCGAGGTGGCGCCAGACCCGCATGCGATCGGGCTGGCCGTGCTGGACGTCCTGCATGTCCTGGCCGGGCAAGGGCCGGTGCTGGTCGCGCTCGACGACGCCCAGTGGCTCGACCCGGCTTCGGCCGCCGTGCTGCAGATCGCGCTTCGACGACTGAGCGACGAGCCGATCGGCCTGCTCGCGACCGTGCGGAAGGCTCCCGAGCTCGGGGAGCCATTCGAGCTCGAGCGCGCGTTCCCGGACGGGCGGCTCGAGCGGATCGCCCTCGGCTCGCTCAGTCTGGCCGCGGTGCACCGCCTGCTCGAGGGGCGACTCGCGCTCGACCTGACCCGCCCCGAGCTCGCCCGCGTGCAGGAGGCGACGGCGGGCAATCCCTTCTTCGCGCTCGAGCTGGGTCGCGAGCTCGTACGCACGGACACGCGCCCTGCCCCCGGCCGAGCCCTGCCGATGCCCGAGACCTTGCAGGAGCTGCTCGGCGGCCGCCTCGCCCGGCTGCCCGGCCAGACCCTCGATGTCCTCCTCGAGATCGCGGCGCTCGCCCGGCCGACGGTCGATCTGGTCGCGGCCGCGCACGGCGATCGCGAGAGCGTCATCTCGGCACTCGAGGCCTGTGCCGACGAAGGAGTGGTCGAGCTCGACGACTCCTCGATTCGCTTCGCTCATCCGCTGCTCGCCTCGATCTGTTACGAGCAGGCGCCGGTCTGGAAGCGGCGTGCCGTGCATCGCGCGCTTGCGGAGGTGGTGACGGACTCCGAAGAACGCGCCCGCCATCTGGCGCTCGCCGCAGACGGCCCCGACGCTCGAATCGCCTCCGAGCTGGAGACGGCCGCCGAGCACGCGGCTGCACGTGGGGCGCCTCCCGCCGCCGCCGAGCTCTGCGAGCTCGCTGCGGAGCTCACCCCGGACGATCCCGCGCTGGCACGGGAGCGGCGCGTGCGAGCCGCGACGTACCATCGCCTCGCGGGCAACGGCGAGATCGCAGCCGCAATTCTCGAACAGCTCCTCACCGAGGTCCCGTCCGGCATCGAGCGGTCGGACGTGCTTCTCGAGTTGGTCAGGACTTTCAAGGCCGACCTTCCGACGCTGCTCGAGCTCTCCGACGAGGCTCTCGCCGAGGCTGCCCACGACGATGCCCGCTCGTCACGGATCCTGGCCGTTCGAGCGTGGAGCCACTTCATGAGCACCGACGCACGCGCGGCACTCATCGATGCCCGCATGGCTCTGGAGAAGGCCGAGCACATTGGCGATGCCGAGCTCATGGCGGGCGCGATCGCACGGGTGGGCCAGATGGAGATGTGGGCGGCCGAGATCACAGCTGGCTTGCTCGAGCGGGGCGTGGAGATGGAGGAGCGCCTCGGGCTTGCACTCGACTATCAGACGAGCCCAAGCGTGTCGCTCGCCCGACTGATGACCCGTCTGGGCGAGATCCAGCGCTCTCGCGTGATGTCCGAGGAGCTGGAGAGGAAGGCGCTGGCACGAGGCGACCAGGGGACGCGCTTTCTGATCCTCTGGTCGTTGAGCGAGATCGAGTGGCTCGCCGGCAACTGGCGGCAGGCGCTCGACCACGCGACAGCAGCCCAGGAACTCGGCGAGCAGAGGTTCCCTCCCACCGGTGCCTGGGTGGGCCGCATCCGAGCCCTCGTGGAGGCGGACTTCGGCCTGGTCGAGGAGGCGCGCGCCCACGCCGAGGAAGGCATTGCGTCCGCCCAGGCGTTCTCACAGGACATCTTCATGGTTCTCAGTCTCGGCGTGCTCGGCCGGCTGGAGCTCGCGGCGGGCAACCTGCAGGCCGCGGCCGCGTATCTGCGCGAGTTGCCAGGACGGCTGCTCGCGAGCGGACACCTGGACCCGGCGCAACCCATCTGGGCGGACGCGATCGAGACGCTGATCGCTCTCGGCGAGCTCGAGCTGGCGCGCACCTACCTGGAGCACCTCGAGGCGAACGCCACGCGTCTGGGAGGCCCCCGTGCTGCGACCGGCGCTGCCCGCTGCCGCGGGCTGCTTGCTGCCGCAGAGGGGAGCCTTCCGGCCGCGACGGCAGCCTTCGAGGCGTCCCTGGCCGCGGCAGCGATCCTTCCCGCTCGAGCGGGGCCGCACGCTGCTCTGCCTGGGGATGGTGCAGAGGCGGGCGCAGCAGAAGAGGGCGTCCCGCGAGGCGTCGAGCCAGGCACTCGCGATCTTCGAGGAGCTGGGCGCGCGGCTGTGGGCGGAGAGGGTGCGGGCGGAGCTCCGGCGGATCAGCGGTCGTGCTCCTGCGTCCGAGGAGCTGACCGAGACGGAGCGGCGTGTCGCGGAGGTGGCGGCACAGGGCCGCACCAACAAGGAGATCGCGGCCGAGCTCTTCATGGGGGTGAGCACGGTCGAGGCACACCTCTCCCGTGTGTACCGCAAGCTCGGCGTCCGCAGGACGGAGCTCGCGACACGCATGACGATCGAGGTCGACGAGACCGTGCAGCTGTAGCCGGGTTCGGGTCGGCCCATTTCGATGGGTGACTGCGCCCAAACCTAGGGTCTTCCGGGTTTTCCGCGATGCGGCTCGACCGTAGCCTGATTCGTGGTCTACGTCGTCGAGCGGTACCTCCCGGGCCTCGACCAGCCCCGGCTCGTCCGCATGCTCGGAAAGCTCGGCCGGGTGACGCAGGAGCTCCGCGCCGAAGGCACGGTCGTGCGATACCTGGGCTCGACGATCGTCCCCGGCGACGAGGCGTGCTTCTGCCAGTTCGAGGGGGCCTCGGAGGCTGCCGTCGCGGAGGCGAACGAGCGCGCGGGCGTGCCGTATGCCCGGATCGTCGAAGCTGTCGCCGTCCCGGTGGCTTCGGACGATTCGTAACCGGGCTCCGACTCGGCCAGAATGGCCCGAGGCCCATGGCGACGGAGGTAATCGGCCGCGAGGAGGAGCTCGGCTCGATCGAGGCGTTCCTGGCTCGCATCGAGGATGGCCCGACCGCGCTCGTCCTCTCCGGCGAGGCGGGGATCGGCAAGACGGTCCTGTGGGAGGCAGGGGTCGAGGACGCCGAGGAGCGGTTCGGCCGCGTCCTCCTGCACCGGAGCGTGGAAGCCGAGGCGTTGCTGTCGTTCACGGGGCTGTCCGACCTGCTCGCGCCCGTCTTCCAGGAAGTGGGTCCCTCACTCGCCACGCTGCGGCGGCGCGCGCTCGAGGTTGCGCTTCTGCTGGCCGAGCCCGGGACCGAGACCCCGGACGCGAGAGCGATCGGGCTGGCCCTGCTCGACGTGCTCCAGATGCTCGCCGAGCGGCAGCCGGTCCTCCTCGCGCTCGACGACCTCCAGTGGCTCGACCCGTCCTCGGCCAGTGTGCTGCAGATCGCGTTACGTCGCCTGCGGAACCAACGTGTCGGCCTGCTCGCGACGGCGCGAACGGCGCCCGACACCGCCGTCCCGGTGGAGCTCGATCGCGCCTTCCCTGCCGCGCGCCTCGCGCGGCTCCCGATCGGCCCCTTGAGCCTGGGGGCGCTCCACCACCTCCTGAGGGCGCGAGTCGGTCTCGACCTGACGCGGCCCGAGCTCGTCCGTGTTCAGGAGGCATCGGCAGGCAACCCGTTCTTCGCGCTCGAGCTCGGGCGGGAGCTCGTTCGGACGAGCTCGAGACCCACCTCCGGGAGGGGGTTGCCCGTCCCCGAGAGCCTGTACGAGCTCCTCGGGGGCCGCCTTGCCCGGCTCCCGACCGATACCGGCGACGTCGTCCTCTTTGCCGCTGCGCTCGCCCGCCCAACGGTCGAGCTCGTCGCCAAGGCTCACGGGCACCGCGAGACGGTCGTCGAGGCGCTCGATACCGCCGCCCGGGAGGGAGTGGTCGAGCTCGACGACTCGCGTCTCCGCTTCGCCCATCCCTTGCTCGCATCGATCTGCTACGAGCAGGCGCCGATCTGGAAGCGCCGTGCGATCCACGGGGCGCTCGCGAGAGCGGTCACCGACCTGGAGGAGCGGGCTCGTCACATGGCACTGTCCGTGGAGGGTCCGGACGCGGTCGCGGCTTCGTACCTCGACGCGGCCGCCGAGCAGGCAACGACCCGCGGGGCGACCGCGGCGGCAGCAGAGCTGTCCGAGCTCGCGGCCGACCTGACACCTGGTGACCCTGCAGCGGAGCGACAGCGGCGCCTGCGTGCAGCGAAGTTCCACCGCCTCGCCGGCGACGGCGCCCGGGCGGTTCTGCTGCTCGACCGGATTCTCACCGAGGTTCCTGAAAGCCTCGAGCGGTCAGATGTTCTCTTCGAACTGGCCTCGACGCTAAAGGCCGACCCGCAGACGACGATCGAGCGCTTGGACGAGGCGCTCACCAATGCTGACGAGGACGAGATGCGACAGGCCCGGATCCTCGCGTACCGGGGCTGGATCCGGGTCTTCCAGGCAGAGATCGACGCGGCGCTCGTCGACACGCGCGCGGCTCTCGAGAAGGCTGAGCGCATAGGCGACCCCGCACTGATTGCCGTCATGATTGGGCACGTTGCGATAGCAGAGGGCCGTGCCGGCGACTTCACCCCCGGTCTCGTGGAGCGCGGCGTGGAGATCGAGCAGCGGCTGGGACTTCAGCTGCAATACAACGAGAGTCCCTCCATGTCGCTCAGCAGGCGCCTGGCCGGCCAGGGGGAGCTGGATCGAGCTCGCGCGTTGCTCGACGAGATCGGAACGATGGCCGCAGCCCGCGGGGACGAACAATTGCGCGCGCAGGTTCGCGGCGCCCATGCCCGGATCGAGTGGTTCGCGGGAAACTGGGAACTGGCGCTCGACCTCGCCAACGAGGCGCACGAGCTCCACCCACGGATCCAGCACGAGGTCGGGTTCATAGTTCGCATCAGAGCCCTCGCCGAGGCCGACCTCGGCCTCGCCGAGCAGGCGCGTGCGTCGGCCGAACAGGCTCGGACGACGGCCGAGGAGATGTCCGACAGGGAGTGGGCGATCCTGAGCGCGGGCGTTCTGGGGCGGCTCGAGTTCGCACGCGGAGATCTCGACGCGGCTCTGGGCTACGTGCGCGCGCTGCCCGGAGAGCTCCTCTCGAAGGGATACAAGGATCCGACGGCTCCCGTCTGGGGAGACGCGATCGAGATCCTCATCGCCGGCGGCGAGCTCGACCAGGCGAGGGCCTATCTCCTGCAGTACGAGTCGAACTCGAGCCGTGCCGGAAGCCCGTGGGCGGTTGCCGTCGCCGCGCGCTGCCGTGGCCTCCTTGCAGCCGCCGAGGACGATCTGGCGGCCGCTCTCACGGCATTTGAGCGATCCCTTACCGAGCTCGGGGAGCTTCCGTATCCGTTCGAGCGCGGCCGCACGCTGCTCTGCCTCGGCACGGTGCGTCGACGGGCCCAGCGGAGGAAGGCCGCCCGCGAGGCGTTGGAGGAGGCGCTCGCTATCTTCGAGGGGCTCGGCGCCCGCCTCTGGGCCGAGAAGGCCCGTGCCGAGCTGGCGCGCATCAGCGGCAGGCGCGGGACCTCGGACGAGCTGACCGGGACGGAGCGGCGGGTCGCCGAGCTCGCCGCCGAGGGCCACACCAACAAGGAGATCGCCGCCGAGCTCTTCATGGGAGTGAGCACCGTCGAGGCGCATCTTTCCCGCATCTATCGCAAGCTCGGCCTGCGCTCGCGCACCGAGCTCGCCGCCCGGATCTCCACCGCAAGGGACGAGACGGTCAAGACGGGGGACGAGCGGGCCGAAGTCTAGGGCTTTTCGGGTTTCGGGCCCCCACCCCTGAGGCGCATCCTCGAGGGCATGGTCTACGTCGTCGAGCGCTACCTCCCCGGGCTCTCTCGCTCGGATCTCCTGCACGAGCTCGCGAGGCTCGAACGCACGCAGGAGCTGCGGTACGAGGCAGGAGAGGTGCGCTACCTCGGCTCGACCATCGTGTTGGGGGATGAGGCCTGCTACTGCCGCTTCGAAGGGCCCACCGAGGCGGCTGTCGCAGAGGCGAACAGAAGGGCAGGCCTTTCCTTCGACCGGATCGTGCCCGCAGTCACCGTCACTCCGAAGGGAGAACAACGATGAGCGTTTCCGCTTCCATTCCTGCAACTGTCCAGATCCGGCGCGGCTACCTGCTCGGGTTGATCGGAGTCGCCGCGGCTCTGGCAGCCTGTGTCACCTGGGTGGTGACCGCGGTCGCGTTCGACACCGGCACGTCGGGATCGGTGTCGAGCTCCGACCAGCGTCTCGGCGTCGCACCAGGCCCCGGCGACCTTCACCGCGACCCGCAAGCAGATCGAGGGGCTGTCGGCGATGGGGCCACAGACGGCGACCTTCACTATGACCCGTAGGCAGATCGAGGGGCTCTCGACGATGGTGCCGCAGACCCAGGGCAATGCCGATCCGGCGCTCTCGCTGACGCCTGCGCAGCTCGCAGGAGTCGGTCTCGGCACCGGATACCAGGTCCCGAACGCGCAGCAGTCACCGAGCGCGGCAGCAGTGCTGGCCTCGATGAGCCCTGAGACTCGGCGCTACACCGATGCCGTCATGAACCTCACGTTCGAGCAGCTCGCCGCCGGCGCGGCGGGCCATCCGTAGAGCGTCGAGCGGGGAGGGGAGAGGTCACGCCTCTCCCCTCCCCCGCACGCGGAGCGGTGCGCAGGTTGCACCGGACGAGCACGATCCCACAATGGAAGGCCCTCGAAAGGACGCGACAGGGAATGACCACCGTTCGCGATACGGCAGCGACGCGTTTCCCGAGCCCGTTCGAGGTGACGATCCCTCCGGACTGCGAGGGGTGGGAGGAGATGTACGCCCGCCACGTCGTCTTCGGCGAGGCTCGGCGTGGGTTCGAGGAAGGCCGGTTCTGGTTCCAGGACGGGTTGCACGCCGCAGAGCCCCTCTATCCCTTCGACTCGTTCGTGTTCGAGTACGGCGTGGTCGCAATGAACCAGTCGATCTCACGCCTCTTCGTCGCCCCGACCTCCCTCGGTCATGAGTGCCGACTCCTGAACGGCTACATCTACCTCAGCGCGAACCCCGTCACCGACGAGGCGACACTCGAACGCCGGACGGCGCTGTTCGCGGGACGGTCCGGCTACTACTACGAGCACTGGAACGAGCTGTACGAGGGCTGGCTGGAGAAGGTCGAGGCCGCCACGACGGAGCTCGCCGGGCTCGAGGTCCCGGAGCTGCCCGAGGTCGAGGACGAGGCGATCGTCACGGATGGCCGCGGGCTCGGATCGAGCCACGCGCTCCTGCACGCGTACGACCGCCTGCTCGAGGGAGCCGATCGCATCTTCCAGTACCACTTCGAGTTCCTGCTTCTCGGCTACGGGGCGTACCTCGCCTTCTACGAGCGATGCCGAGAGCGATTCCCGGACATTTCGGAGCAGACCATCGCGAAGATGGTGTCCGCTATCGATGTGCTCGTCCTGCGCCCCGACGAGGAGCTTCGGCGGCTCGCACGACTCGCAGTCGAGCTCGGCGTGTCCGCGACAGTCGCAGGCGCCGCGGACGAGCACGAGCTCGTCGCGAAACTCGGCGGCAACGATGCCGGCGAACGGTGGCTCGCCGACTTCGAGCAGACCAAGGACCCGTGGTTCTACTTCTCCTGCGGGACCGGCGTCTTCCACCACCACCACCGCTCGTGGATCGACGACACCAGGCTCCCGGTCCAGACGATCGGCTCCTACGTCGCGCGACTCGACGCCGGCGAGGACATCTCGCTTCCTCGCGAAGCTGCGCTCGCCGAGCGTGAGCGCATCACCGAGGGGCATCGCGCGCTGCTCCCGCCGGAGGCGTGCGAGGCATTCGACGAGAGCCTCGCGCTCGCCCGCAAGGTGTTCCCCTACGTCGAGAACCATCACTTCTATATCGACCACCGCTACTTCACGATCTTCTGGAACAAGGTGCGCGAGTTCGGGGCGCTCCTTACGCGTCACGGACTCCTCGGGGACGGAGAAGACGTCTTCCTGCTCCGCCACGACGAGGTGCGCTCCGCCCTGGAGGAGCTCCGGCTCGCCTGGAGCTCGAGTGGAACAGGGGTGGCGCGCGGCCCGCTCGTGTGGCCGCCCCTCGTGGAGCGGCGGCGGGCGATCTACGACGCGATGTGCGCGTGGACTCAGCCTCCGGCACTCGGCCCTCTGCGCGAGGAGATCACCGACCCGGTCACGATCATGCTCTGGGGGATCACGGACGAGCGCGTGCGAGACTGGCTCTCGTCCGACGGCGACGGGGCCGAGACATTGACCGGGTGCCCGGCCTCCGCCGGGATGGCAGAGGGCCTGGCACGCGTGCTGCTACGGGTGGACCAGCTCAGCGAGCTCGAGGACGGCGAGATTCTGGTCGCGCCGGTTACCTCGCCGAGCTGGACACCGGTCTTCCACCGGATCGCCGGAGCCGTCCTCGACACCGGCGGGATCATGTGCCACGCGGCGATCGTCGCCCGCGAGTACGGGCTGCCGGCAGTCGTCGGGACCGGGACGGGGACCAA
Organism: uncultured Actinomycetes bacterium; assembly: GCA_963845965.1. Taxonomy (GTDB): domain Bacteria; phylum Actinomycetota; class Thermoleophilia; order Gaiellales; family Gaiellaceae; genus Gaiella. The sequence continues at coordinate 23,780 of CAWJUF010000011.1, forward strand.
GACGATCAAGACGGGCGATCGGCTGCACGTCGACGCCGACGCGGGCGTCGTGACGATCCTCGAACGAGCGCTGGTGTGAGCGACCGAGGGCCCGGAACAGCATGCGGCTCGATCGGCGCACATGGCCACCATGAGCGAGTGGCCATCCTGTGCCTCGTGGCTAGGATCGTGACTCGTGACCGACTTTCCGGAGACGCACGCCGGCCTGCTCGACGCCCCGGTGGCGACGTTCGGCACGATCGACTCGGAGGGGCGTCCGCAGCTCACGGTGGTCTGGTTCCTCCACGAGGCCGGTGAGCTCAAGCTCTGGCTCAACGGAGCGCGCGCGAAGACGCGCAACCTGGGCGAGCGCCCGGCGTGCAGCCTGTTGATCCTCGACCTCGCAAATCCCGCCCGGTACCTCGAGGTGCGGGGGAAGGCCCGCCTCACGCCGGACCCCGACTACGCGTTCGCTCCGAAGCTCGGCGCGAAATACGGGATGGACCTGAGCGGGATCGACCGCCCCGGGGAGACACGCGTCGTGGTGACGATCGAGCCCGAGAGGGTCTACGCCGTCGACATGACGCGTTGACACCACGCGCCGCCTAACAAACCCGGCCGCTCGGCGTCGCACCTGGCAGAGAGGCGCGGGTGCGCACCGGTCTCCGGCCGTCCCCTGGGGGATGTGAGGATTGCCGAGACGAAAGAACAGGTGCCGCCGCCCGCGCCTCTGTGAGAAAGATCCTCCATGATCGTGCCCGCGGCCGCACGCGAACCCGCACGACGAAGGAGGTTCGGATGGCGACATGGCTGGTGACCGGGGCGAGCCGGGGGATCGGGCTCGAGCTCGTCCGGCAGCTGCAGGCCCGCGGCGACGACGTGATCGCGACCTGCCGCGCCGGCACGCCGGAGCTCGACGCAGTCGGCTGCCGCGTGGTCGAGGGAATCGACGTCGGGCGCGACGACGTCGGCGCGGCGCTGCTCGAGGTGCTCGGAGACGGGCAAATGATCGACGTGGTCGTGTCCAACGCAGGCATCGGCCGGTGGGACACGCTCGAGACGGTCGCGCTCGACGTCGCGCGAGAAGAGCTCGAGGTCAACGCGCTGGGACCGCTCCGGGTCACGCTCGCGCTGCTGCCGCGGCTCGGGTCGGGAGGGAAGATCGCCCTCGTGTCGAGCAAGGCGGGGTCGATCGGCGATCGCCCGTCCGGCGGGAACTACGGCTACCGCATGTCGAAGGCGGCGGTCAACATGCTCGGCGCGAACCTCGCGCACGACCTGGCCCCACGGGGGATCCTCGTCGCCGTCCTCCATCCCGGTTTCGTCCGCACCGAGATGACGCACGGCGGCGGCAACGTCGACCCGCCCGAGGCCGCAGCCGGGCTGATACGGCAGATCGACGTGCTCGACGCCTCGCGCAGCGGGCGCTTCTTCCACGCGAACGGCGACGAGATCCCCTGGTAGGGACCGGCGGCTCAGGCGGCCGGGCGGGCCAGCGACACGACGATGCGGCACGACGAGCACGGCTCGAGGCAGTCGTGCGTCTCGCAGCCGACGTCCTCGACGCGGACGTCCTCGATCGCGGAGGCGACGAGGCCGCGCCAGAGGGCGTGGTCGACCTCGGCCACGGCAGGGTTGGCAACGACCAGGGGCCGGAGAGGACATGTCGGCGTGACGATCTCGGCGCGTCCGTCCTCGATGCCTGCGAGGCGGGCAGGGAACCCGAGCACGCCCATCGCGTTGCACAGGCGCTCGAGCCCGGCGCGCGGATCCCTGGCCGGCTCGACGCCCGCTGCGGCGGCGAGGTCGGTGCCGAAGCGGAGGCCGACCTCCCGGAGCCGGCGCGTCGGGACGGCGTCGACCAGAAGCCCGACCAGCTCCGGGTAGCGCCGCTCCGGAAACTCGATCGCGGTCGTCTCCGGCGCGGGCGAGTACACCTTGGCCGGCCGCCCGGCGCCGGGCCCGGTGCGGCCCGGCGGTCGCTCGAAGCTTGCCGTTAGCAGGCCGGCCGCGGCAAGGCGCTCGAGCCGGCGACGCGCCACGTTCCGGTGGACGCCGGTGGCGTCGGCGACCTCGCGGATGCTCGACGCCCGCGGGCGCCGGCGGACGACGAGTAGCGTCTCGCGGAGCTCGGGGTCGCCGATGACGTCGAGGACATTCATCTCTGTGTATTCTATAGTACCTTGAGATGGTCTATAGAAGGAGCAAAGCGTGCCCGACTACCGGTACCTGATCATCGGCGGCGGCCTGACCGGCGACGCCGCCTGCAAGGGGATTCGCTCGATCGACGCGGACGGGCCGATCGGGCTGATCGGTGACGAGCCCGACCCGCCCTACGCGCGTCCGCCGCTGTCGAAGGGCCTATGGCTCGGCAAGGAGGAGGGCTCGATCTGGCGCGCGACCGATGAGCAGGGCGTCGACCTGCTCCTCGGTCGCGAGGCCGTCGCGCTCGACGTCGACGCGCGCACCGTGACCGACGACCGAGGCGACGTGCACGGCTACGAGCGGCTGCTCCTCGCCACGGGTGGGCGCCCGCGCGAGATCCCGGGCGCTCCCGACGGCGTCGTGTACTACCGCACGGTGGCGGACTACCGCGCCCTCCGTGCGGCAGTCACGGAGGGGACGCCCGTCGTCGTCGTGGGCGGCGGGTTCATCGGCTCGGAGATCGCCGCGGCCCTGGCGGCGAACGGTTGCGCGGTGACGATGATCTTCCCGGAAGAGGCGATCGGGACGCGGCTCTTCCCGCGCGACCTCGCGCTGTTCGTTACCAACTACTACCGTGGCCGCGGCGTCGACGTGCGCGCCGGGGAGCTGGTGTCAGCCATCGAGCGCGACGGCGACGTGTTCCACTTGAGGGGCGAGAACGGTGCCGACCTCGAGGCGAACGTCGTCGTCGCAGGCCTCGGCATCGTCCCGCGCGACGAGCTCGCCGCCGCGGCCGGGCTGCCCACGGAGAACGGGATCGAGGTCGACGACCGCGGCCGCGTCGCCAGCCGTCAGGACGTGTTTGCCGCGGGCGACGTGGCGCAATTTCCGGCGCGCGACCTCGGCCGTGACCTTCGGGTCGAGCACGAGGACCACGCGAAGAGCCACGGTCACCAGGTAGGACGGAACATGGCGGGCGCCGACGAGCCCTACGACCAGCTGCCCTTCTTCTACTCGGACATGTTCGACCTCGGCTACGAGGCGGTCGGCGAGCTCGACGCACGCCTGGACACGATCGCGGAGTGGGCCGAGCCGCACCGGAAGGGTGTCGTCGCCTACCGCGACGCCGACGGGCGGCCGCGCGGCTTCCTGCTCTGGGACGTGTGGGGCAAGGTCGACGCCGCCAGAGAGCTCATCCACGCCGCCGCGCCCGTCGGCGGCGACGAACTCCGGGAGCTGCTCGGATGAGCTCAGACCAGCTCGTCGGTACGGGCGGCCAGCTGGCGGTCGCGGTCGGTGACGCCCCCGGCGTCGTGCGACGTCCAGCGGACCGTGACGCGCTTGTAGCTGATCGCGATGTCGGGGTGGTGGTTCTCCGACTCCGCGAGGTCGGCGAGCCGCCCGACGAACGCGATCGCATCGGGGAAGCCGTCGAAGACGAGCTCCCGCTCGAGAGCGCCGTCACGCTCGGCCCAGCCTCCGTCGTCGCCCATGACGGTCATTCTTCCATCTTCGGCCGTTCGCGCAAACCTGCGCCGACACGGGAGGTCGTCGCCGAGGTGCTCTACCGGCCGCTCGCGCATCTGCTCGTGCTCGTCCTGCTCCCGCTCCGCGTGCCGCCGCCGGCGGTCGTCGTGGCCGGGCTCGCCGCCGGCCTCGCGGCTGGAGTCGAGATCGTGCGCGGCGAGCTACTTCTCGCCGCCGGCCTGGTCGTCCTGAAGACGATCCTCGACGGCGCCGATGGCGCGCTCGCGCGAGCAGCCGATCGCGTCACGGCGTTCGGGCGTTACCTCGACGCGGACTGCGACCTGATCGTCAACGCGGCGCTCTTCGCGGCGATCGGGTACGCGACCGGCCGTCCGCTCCTCGCGGTCGCCGGCTTCGTCGCGTCCACGCTCGTCCTGAGCCTCAACTTCAACCTGCGGCGGCTGTACGCCGGGACCGAGGCGATGCCGGAGGGCGGCGGCCTCGCACGTCGCTTCTACGAGCTCGTGTACGCGCCGCAGGACCGCCTGGTCGACCGTCTCTTGCGCCGTCGGCCACGGTTGTCGACGCTCCGGCTGCTCCACAACCTCGGGCTCGCCACCCAGCACACCGCCCTCGCCGTCTGCCTCGCCCTCGTCGTCGTCACCGCCTGAACAGGAAGGAGCCTCACATGTCGGAAACCGTCATCGAGCTGCCGTCGGTCTCTCGGGCTCTCGCGGATCCCCGCGAGATCCCGGCCAAGGACTGGGATCGCTACCGGAAGAACGTCGCCGAGATCCTCGAGGCGCTCGGGTTGCCGCTCGGCACGCCCGGCACCCGGGACACGCCCGAGCGATTCCTGCGCGCGCTCTTCGAGGCGACGGCGGGCTACGACGGCGACCCCAAGCTCGAGACGACGTTCCCGACGGAGAGCGACGTCGCGGGCGGACAGCCGTTCGCCCAGATCGTCGAAGGGCCGATCGCGTTCTCCGCGCTCTGCGAGCACCACGCGCTTCCGTTCTTCGGGCACGCGCACGTCGGCTACATCGCCGGCGAGCGGATTATCGGGATCTCCAAGCTGACCCGCCTCGTCCGCCTGTTCGCGCGGCGCTTCACCGTCCAGGAGCGCCTCGGCGAGCAGATCGCCGACACCCTCGAGCAGCTCGTCGGGCCGCGTGGGGTCGCGGTGCGGCTCGAGGCGTCGCACCTCTGCACGCAGATGCGCGGCGTCGAGGAGCGATCCCGGACGACGACGACCGCGTGGCGGGGGGTCTACCGGGACGCCCAGCTCCGACGCGAGTTCCTCGACCTCACCCGATGACGGGTCTCGAGCCGCTCGCGCTCCTGCACGAGCGAACCGAGGGCGTGCTGCGGCTCCCGCCGGAGCTGCGTCGGCTCTACGACGGCGACCTCGCGCTGCCGGAGCGGTGTCTCTACGCCAACTTCGTCCAGACCGTCGACGGCGTCGTCGCGATCCCGTCGCTCCCCGACTCGAACCGGCTGATCGCGGGCGACAGCGCCGCCGACCGCTTCGTCATGGGGCTCCTGCGCGCCGCGGCCGATCTCGTCCTCATCGGGAGCGGGACCCTGCGCGCCTCGGCGCGTGGACGCTGGCAGCCGGAGACGGTCTTCCCTGCCGGCGGCGAGGCCTATGCAGCCCTCCGTCGCGATCTCGGCCTCGACCGACGACCGCGCGTCGCGATCCTGACCGCATCCGGGTCGATCCCGCCGGACCGCGCAGTGCTCGAAGACGCCCCGATCGTCCTGACGACCGAGGCGGGTGCCGCGCGCCTCCCGGGGGCGCTTCCCGCCGGCAACGAGGTCGTGGTGCTGCCCGGCGACGCCGAGGTCGACGTCCGGTCGGCCGTCGAGCTCCTGCGCGATCGCGGCTACGGCCGCATCCTGAGCGAGGCCGGGCCGCACGTCTTCGGCTCGCTCGTCGGCGCCGACCTCGTGGACGAGCTGTTCCTCACCGTGTCGCCGCTCCTCGCGGGGCGGCACCCGTCGGGATACCTCGGGCTCGTCGAGGGCATCGCGCTCCTTCCGGAGCGCACGCGGCACGCGCAACTCCGGTCGGCCCGCGCGGACGGGAGCCACCTCTTCCTGCAGTACGCGCTCGGGTAGCTACTTGAGGAGCAGCTTTGCGAGCCGTCGGTCGGCGAGCACGAGGAAGACGGCGGTCATCGCGGCGAGGTAGGCGATGCTCACGAGCACCTCCCAGCCGACGTCGCCGAGCGTGAACGCGCGCAGCATCACGACTCCGTGGTAGAGCGGCGTGAGGGGCAGGATCCACCGCACGATGTCCGGGTACGTGTCCGCGGGGACGAAGGTCGCCGAGAACAGGAACATCGGGAGCGTGCAGAGCTCGACGAACGCGAAGTCGGCCCAGGAGCGCATGAGCGTCGTCCCGAACACCGCGGGGGCGGCAAAGGCCGCGGAGACGAGCAGCGCGCCCGGAATCGCGAGCACGGCCCAGGGTGAGTCGAGCAGGCCCATCGCGAGCATCACCGTGACGAACCCGATCGAGTAGACGGTGCCGCGGATGAGGGTGTAGGTGAGCTCGCCCAGCGCGACGTCGCGGACGGTCATCGGCGTCGCGAGCACGCCCTCGTAGGTGCGGGCGTACTTCAGCTTGAAGAACACGTTGCCCGACTCGTAGACCGCCCCGTTCATCGCCGAGGCCGCGAGGAGCGCGGGCGCGACGAACTCGCGGTAGCCGACGGCCTGGCCGTCGGCGTCGACCGTGCCCACGAGCGCGCCGACCCCGACCCCCATCGCGAAGAGATAGAAGAGCGGCTCGAAGAAGCCCGAGACGAACACGAGCCAGGCACCGCGGGAGCTTGCGATGTTGCGCTCGACGAGGCGCCACGACCGGGGCGCGTGGAGCCGCGGGAGGATGCGGAGCGTCGTGTCGAGCGTGCTCATCGGGCGAGCTTCCCCCGCTGCGCGCGCACCGTGAGCACGGCCCCGACGGCGGTCAGCGTGACGAGGTAGGCGACGTGGACGGCGGTCAGCAGGGGGTCGAGATCGTCGGTGGCGAGGCTCCGGCACAGCGCGACGCCGTGCCAGAGCGGCGTCACCCACGCGAGCGCCTGGAGCAGGGCGGGCAGCTGCGAGATCGGGAAGAACGTGCCCGAGAAGAGGAAGAGCGGGACGAGCCCGAAGCGGAAGATCGCCGCGAGCCACTCGTCGCCCTCGACGCTGGACGTGACGGCGGCGAGCACGGCGCCGAACGCGAGCCCGCAGAGCAGCGCCGCGAGCGGCGCGAGGACCGCGAGGGGAGAGACGAATGCCCCGCCGATCGCCGCGACGACCGCGAAGATCGTCACCGCGACGATCACCCGCACGCCGCCCACGCGAGGATCCCCGCGACGAGCTCGCCGACGCGGACCGGCGTCGAGACGACCGCGTGGTAGGTCCGCAGCCACTTGAGGCCGGCGCGGACGGGGAACGTCGTCACGCTCGCCGCGGTCTGCATCGCGGTCGTCGCGAGCAGCGCGGGCGCGACGAACTGGAGGTAGGTGAGACCGCCGAGGTCGGGGTTCGACTCGTCGACCAGGCTCCCGAGCAGGACGCCGATCGAGACGAGGAAGAAGATCGGGTTGAGGAACGAGACGGTGATCGAGCCGCGCCAGATCCGGCGGTAGGAGCGAGCCTGCCAGCCGACGACCGCGAGCGCGCGGCGGGTGGCCTCCATCAGTCGATCAGGCTCCGGCCGGTGAGGCGCAGGAAGACGTCCTCGAGCGTCGAGCGGCGGACGAGCACGGTCTCCGGCGCGAGCCCGCGCGCGTGCACCTCGTCGACGACGGCGTCGCCGTCGTCGGTGCCGATCACGATCCGGTCCTGCAGCACCTCGACGTGGTCGGCGATGCCCGTCGAGCGACGGCGCGCCGTTCTGCTCGGCGAAGCGGAGCTCGACGACCTCGCGCTCGACGAAGCGCTCGATCAGCTCGCGCGGCGAGCCCTCGGCCACGATCTTCGCGCGGTCCATGATCACGAGCCGGTCGCAGAGCTGCTCCGCCTCGTCCATGTAGTGGGTCGTCAGGACGAGCGTGACGCCGCGCTGCTTGAGCCGGTAGAGCCGGTCCCAGAGCGCGTGGCGCGCCTGCGGGTCGAGCCCCGTGGTCGGCTCGTCGAGGAGCATCAGCTCGGGCTCGTTGATCAGCGCGCGCGCGATCGTCAGGCGGCGCTTCATCCCGCCGGAGAGCGAGTCGACGCGCGACTCGCGCCGGTCGGCGAGCTGGACGAACTCGAGCAGCTCGTCGGTGCGGCGACGGATCTCGTCGCGCGGGAGGCCGAAGAAGCGGCCGTAGACGTGGAGGTTCTCGCCGACGTCGAGCTCGAGGTCGAGGTTGTCGTCCTGCGGGACGACGCCGAGGCGCGCGCGGATCGCGGGCCCGTCGCGCTCGGGATCGCGGCCGAGCACGCGGAGCTCGCCGCCGCTCGCGGGCGAGACGGCGCCGATCATGCGCATGGTGGAGCTCTTGCCCGCGCCGTTCGGGCCGAGGAAGCCGAACGTCTCGCCGCGTTCGACGCTGAAGTCGATCCCGTCGACCGCGACGAACTCGCCGTAGCGCTTCGTCAGGTCGCGCGCCTCGATCAGGGGTGCGTCCGCCATGAACGAGCCACGCTACAAAAAGCGCCGAACCCCGCGACTCCGAAGAGCTACGGGGTTCGACGGGGAGGATCCTCGCATGTGCCTCGCGGCATGTCAAGCGGTCAGGGACTGGCACCCGGAGGGTGCCTGTCCCCGGTGACGCTTTGCGGTGCGTCGCCGCGCGCCTCTCTGGGTGTCGGTCTCTCCTGTGTCAGTGGGGCGCTGGGGTCAGGCACCTGCGGCGCCAGACCCCATCGCGAGCGGCAGCTCGGCGAGGATGCGCGTTCCCTCGCCGTGTGGGCTGTGCACGTCGAACGAGCCGTCGAGCGCCTCGACGCGGTCGCGGAGGCCGCCGAGGCCCGAGCCCTCCGTCGGCCGCGCGCCGCCGCAGCCGTCGTCGGTGACCTCGACGACGAGCACGTCGTCGCGGGGTGCGACGCGGACGGTCGCCGAGGTCGCCCGCGCGTACTTGAGCATGTTGGTCAGCGACTCGGCGACGACGAAGTACGCGGCGCTCTCGACGAGCGGGTGCCACCGCTCCGCGTCGTCGACCGTGATCACCGTCACCGGGATCGGCGCCCGGCCGGCGAGCGCGCGCACGGCAGGGCCGAGGCCCTGGAGGCTCAGGATCTGCGGATGCAGCCCTCGCGCGAGCTCGCGCAGCTCCTCGTGGGCGGTGGTCAGCTCGACCAGCGCCCGCTCGAGGTGCTCCTCCGCCCTGCCGGGGTCGGTGCGGAGCGAACGGGCCGCGAGGTGGATCGCGTGCGTGACGGTGACGAGGTGCTGCTGGGCGCCGTCGTGGAGGTTCCGCTCGAGCCGCTTCCGCTCCGCGTCGCTCGCCGAGACGATGCGCGCCCGCGAGCGCCGGATCTCCTCCTCGACCTGCTTGCGTGCCGTGACGTCGAGGCCGCACAGGAGGTAGCGGAGCGCGCCCTCGGCGTCGTGGACGACCGTCGCGGTCCAGTCGACGACGAGCCGCTCGCCGTCCGGCCCGACGTGCTCGTACTCGACCATGCCCGGCGGGTCGCCGTCCCGCATCCGTCCGAAGTCCTCCTTCGCGCGCTGGACGTCCTCGGCGGCGATGAAGAGCTTCCAGAACGGAATGCCGATCCAGGACTCCTCGGGGATGCCCGGCCGCCCGCTCGAGCGCGCGGTTGACGCCGAGCAGCGTGCCCTCGTCGTCGACGAGCGCGAGGAAGCTCGGCGTCGAGCGGACGACGGCGCGGCTGAAGTCCCGCTCGCGCTGCAGGATCGCGCTCCTGGCGCGTCCGGTCGGTGAAGTCGCGGACGATGAGGACGAACTCGTCCGGCCCGCACGCGACGACGCGGCCCTCGTAGTCGCGCTCCTCCCCGCGCAGCTCGAGCGAGTACTCGATGTGCTGGAGCTCCTGCTCGGCGACGGCGCGGCGGCCGGCGGCGAGCACCGCCTCGGCGACGTGCGGCGGAAGCCGCTCGTGGACGGTCCGGCCGATCACGTCGTCCGGCGGCGTCATGAGGTCGCCCTCGGAGTCGACCTTGAAGCCGCGGTAGACGCCGTCGGTCCCGATCCGGAAGATCGGGTCGGGGATCGCGGCGACGAGCGCCCGCGCCGTCGGGTCGCTCGTCGCGGGCCGGTCGAGCCTCTCGTCCGTCGGCGGGCCGGTCACCCGTCTCTTGTAGCACGGCGATGGTGGCGCTCCGGCGAGACAATGCGCGGCTTGCGAACGTCGCCGGCGCCGAGCAGGGTATGCCCCGCCAGGCGGGATCCAGCGCGGGAATCCGCTCCTGCGGATTCCCGCCTTGCGAACAGGATCAGTCGAGCACGAAGCTCACGCGCATCGTCACGCGGAACTCCGTCACCTCGTTGTTCTCGACGACGAGGCTCTCCTCCGAGACCCACGCGCCCTTGATCCCGTGGACCGTCTCCGACGCCTTCGCGATCCCGGCCTTCGCCGCCTCGGCGAAGCTCGTGGGGGACGACGCGGTGATCTCGATCACCTTGGCGACGCTCATCCTTGCCTCCTTGTCGGGGTCGCTCGATTCTCCTACCCGCGCCTGGCCCGGGCAAGCACGGTCGCGCGGCAGGCCCGCCGCGACGATCGTGTTCGCGCCGCTAGCCGGCGAGCACCTTGAACCCGTGGTCCCACGCTCCACGCCGGCCGCCGATCTTGACCCACGCGATGCAGATCGCCTCGAGCTCGCGGGAGCCTTCGATCCCCCCGATGTCGATCGCCTCGGGCCAGCCGAAGTCGGCCACGACGTCGCCGACGGTCCGCTTGGCGTCGTCATCGTCTCCGGCGATCAGCATCGTCGGGAGGCCCTCGGCGAAGCTGGGGTCGACGAAGTAGGGGTTGCCGATCGTGTTGAACGCCTTGACCACCCTCGCGTCGGGCAGCACACGCTGGACGCGTTCGCCGAGCGAATCCTCTCCGGAGATGGAGAGCTTCGGCGGGAATCCCCCGGAGACGTCGAGTGGGTTCATGGCGTCGATGACGACCTTGCCGGCAAAGCGCTCGGTGCCGGCATCGGCGATCGCCTGCTCGGCCGCGTTCCCGAGGACCGCCAGCACGAGCAGATCACCGTGCGCTGCGGTCTCGGCGAACGTCCCGGCTTCGATGCCGGCGCCGTCGCTGGACAGCCACTCGGCGAGCTCGGGCTTTCCGGGGTCCCGCGACCCGATCATCACGTCGTGCCCCCGGCTGGAGAACCCGGCCGCCAGCCGCCGTCCGACCTCACCGCTCCCCAGCACGCCCACCCGCATGGGCGCCAATCGCCCGTTCGACATGGTCCGCTCCTCTCTCGCCACGTGGAGCCAATCTAGTCCGTGGAAGCCTCGGCGAGGTGCCCGCCGCGAGGGCCTCGCGGGGACACCCGAGCTCGGCGAGCGCGGACTTCCGTCAGTGGAGGTACGGGCGGAGCGCGTCGCGGGCGATGAGGAACCCGCGCTTCACGAGCTCGTCGGTCTTCTCGAAGGTGCGGTCCTCGTGCTCGACGGAGACGACGCCGTCGTAGCCGACCCGGTAGAGCTGCGACAGGAAGCGGTCCCAGCGAATCTCGCCGAGGCCGGGCAGGCGCGGGATCTGCCAGCCCATGCCGAGCGAGACGACGCCGTTGCGGTAGAGGCCGTCGCGGTCGACCTCCATGTCCTTCGCGTGGACGTGGAGGATCCGCGAGGCGTAGTCGCGGACGACGCGCTCGTGGTCGATCCCGAGCCAGACGAGGTGCGACGGGTCGAGGTTGAGACCGAAGCGCTGGGACGGGACGATCGTGAACATCTCGTCCCAGACCGCGGGCGTCGAGGCGAGGTTCGTGCCGCCCGGCCATTCGTCCCAGCTGAAGATCATCGGGCAGTTCTCGATCGCGACGTTGACGCCCTTCCCCTCGGCGTAGGCGACGAGCCGCGGCCAGACCTTGCGGAACTCGCGGAGGTTGTCCGGGACGTTCTTCGTCCTGTCGCGTCCGACGAACGTGCCGACCGTCGGCACGCCGAGCCTGGCGGCGGCGTCGATCACCTTTCGGAGGTGGGTGTTCGCGTCGCGCCGCTCTCCCGGGTCGGGGTGGAGGTTGTTCGGGTAGTACGCGAGCGAGGAGATCTCGAGCCCGTTCCGGTCGAGGATGTCGCGCACCTTGCCGGCGTCGAGCCGCGCGACGTCGATGTGCGAGACCCCCGCGTACCGCCGGCGCTCGCCGCCGCCGCCGGCCAGCACGCGACCTCGAGCATCTCGAAGCCGTTGCCCGACGCCCAGGACGCGATCCGCTCGAGGGCGCAGCGAGGGAACGCGGCAGTCAGGAGACCAAGCTTCACGTCGGAACTACGCTACTGCGGCGATGCCGCACGACTGCGTCCGGTACCCCGAGCGCGGCTTCGTTCGACGCCGCCTCCTGGCACGAACGGCTGAGCGAGCTGATCCAACGGCACCGCGTTCCCGGCGCGACGCTGGGGATCCTCCACGGCGGTGAGATCACCGACACGGGCGTCGGGGTGCTGAGCACCGCGACAGGTGTCGAGGTGACGCCGGACTCGCTGTTCCAGATCGGCTCGATCACGAAGGTGTGGACGGCGACGCTCGTCATGCAGCTCGTCGACGAGGGTGGCCTCGACCTCGATGCGCCGGTCGTCGAGGCGCTGCCCGGCTTCCGCGTCGCCGACCCGGACGTCACGCGGACGGTGACCATGCGCCATCTCCTCACCCACACGAGCGGGATCGACGGCGACGTGTTCACCGACACCGGCCGCGGCGACGACTGCGTCGAGCGCTACGTCGCGGGCCTCGAAGGACGTCGGGCAGAACCATCCGCTCGGCGCGACGTTGTCCTACTGCAACGCCGGCTACGTCCTCGCCGGCCGCATCGTCGAGCACCTGACGGGAGCGACGTGGGACGCGGCGCTCCGCGAGCGCCTGATCGAGCCGCTCGGGCTGACGCGACGGTGACCCTGCCCGAGGAGGCGTTGCTGCACCGGACGGCGGTCGGGCACGTCGGCGAGCCGGGGGACGACCCGGTGCCCGACGCGAACGTGGGCGCTCGCCGCGCTCCATGGGGCCTGCGGGCCTGATCTCCGCGCGTGTCGCGGGACGTCCTCACCTTCGCCCGGATGCACGTCGACGGGCGGGGTCGCCGCGGACGGCACGCGGCTTCTCTCGGCCGCGAGCGCCCGGGCGATGGCCGAGAAGCAGGTCGCGCTACCCGACACGCGGACGCTCGGGGACTCCTGGGGGCTGGGCTGGATCCGCTACGGCTGGGGCGACGAGCGGCTGATCGGCCACGACGGCAACACGATCGGCCAGTCGGCGTTCCTGTCCGTCGCTGCCGGCGCAGGGGATGGCGGTCTCGCTGCTCACCAACGGGGGCGCCGCCCAGGATCTGTACCACGAGCTCTGCGGCGAGATCTTCGAGCGAGACCGTCGGCGTCGAGAAGCCCGCGCCGCTCGAGCCGCCCGCCTCTCCCCCGAGGTCGACCCCGCGCGGTACGTCGGTCGGTACGAGCGCGCCGGCATGACGACCGAGGTGATGGAGCGAGACGGTGGGCTGGTGCTCCGAGGGACGACGACGGGGCCGCTCGCGGAGCTCGTCCCCGAGCCCGTGCGCGAGTACCCACTCGTCCCGGTCGAGCCCGACCTGTTCGCCCTCAAGGACCCCGCGCTCACGACCTGGACCGCGGTGAGGTTCTACGCGCTCGCCGACGGTACGCGCTACGTCCACTACGGCGCCCGCGCGAACCCGCTCGTCGATGGCTAACCGGCGTCGGCGAGGAGCTCCTCGACCGTCGCCGACACGACGAGCTTGAAGCCTGGGCGCCCGGCCCCGACGAGCTCACGGGCCCCCGTCGGGCGAAAGCCGGCCCGGACGTAGAGCGCGCGACCCGGGGCATTCGACTCCTGCACGAAGAGGACGACGAGACCGGCGCCGCGGTCACGAGCCCACGTCGCAACGGCGCGGATGAGCGACTGCGCCACGCCACGCCCGCGCGCCTCGGGATCGACCCAGAGCGAGACGAGCTGCACTTCGGTGGGATCGAGCCGCCGGAAGCCGCCGACGACGCCGAGCACTGCGTCGCCTTCCTCCGCGATGAAGAGCACCTTGTCGGCACCCTCGGCCGCGTCCGCCGTCCAGGTGCGCCAGACGGCCTCGGGCTCGCGGACGGCGTCCTCGTAGCGGGTCGAGAAATACGCCGCCTCCTCCCTGAGCATGCGCAGCCGCGCCTCGCGCCAGAGGTGCCACTCGTCGGCTCGGATGCGGCGAACGTCGATCCGGCGAGGCTAACCAACGCGTCCCCGCGGGGCGGTGGGCGTCCCGTCACCCGGGACGCCCACCGCTCGGGCCTACCTATGCAGGTCGACCGGGAACGAGACGAGCCTCCGCGTCGAGATCCCGCCGAGCAGGTTTCCGCCGGGCTCGCGACCGCGGACGAACATGACGAGCAGCTGCTGCCGCGGCGTCGCCGGGTAGCCGCGCTGGCGGTTCATTCGGAGCTCGGCCCAGCCGTCGCTCCCCGTCTGCGCCTCGGGCGGGACGGAGAACATGTTGTAAGGGACGGCGGTCGCGTACACGAGCGCGCCTTGGACCGGCTTCCCGGAGCACGCCGTGATCCGGAACCGCGCAACGATCTCCTGCGTAGAGCCGCCGATCACGCTCGGCGACACCTGCTGGTTCGCGATCAGAAGGCGTTCGGGCGATTTCAGCTCGCTCGCCACGACCGGCGACTTGTCACAGGGGTTCGTCGTGGGCGGCGGCACTGTCGTCGCCTCCCGAATGACCGCGGTGGGCACCGACGTCGCGTTGCGCCGGCCGTCGGCGTTCTGGGCCGTCACGATCACGCGGAGCGTGTTCCCCTCGTCGACCTGCTTCAGCAGGTACGTCTTCTCGCTTGCGCCGCTGATCAGCGAGCAACTGCCGCCGTCCGCATCGCAGCGCCGCCACGCGTAGTCGTAGTCGGTCGGGTCGCCCGTCCAGGTTCCCTCCCGGGCGGTCAGGGTCTTGCCGACCTCGGGTGTGCCCCCGATCGTCGGCGGCTGTGTGTTCGTCGGCCTCGCCTGCGTTGCGGCGTCGACCTGTCCGGTGCCGGCGAGCATCGCCGTCGCGAACAGTCCGGTCGACACGAGCACGCCGATCGGCGTGAGCCTGCGCAGATATCGTCTCATCGCTCTCACCTCTCCGTGATGTCGATGTCGTGCAACTGGTTCGGGCTACCCGTCGCCAGACCGGACAAAGCTGTCGTTCACGGCTTCCTTACACGCTCGGCACCTCTCTCGAGGCTGTAGGCGTCGTGCGGTGCTCAGGTGCGGCAGTCGCCGGTGAGGCCCTCGCAGCAGCCGACCTTGAAGCGGCAGCGCGGGCACTGGAACGTGCCGTGGCGCCATTCCATCGCCGCCGCGCAGCGGGGGCAGGACTCGATCGCGGGCTCGGGCGTCGCGTCCACGGGCTCTGGCGTCGCCATGCGGCGAGGGTACGCGGCGCAGCGGACGTCGGCGTCGCCGGAGGCCGTGTTCGTCAGCGGCACGAGCCTCGACGTGAGCGGGGCGTCCTACCTCCGCCTCCTAGGAAGGCGACGAGCGGATTCGAACCGCTGTACGAGGCTTTGCAGGCCTCTGCCTAACCACTCGGCCACGTCGCCAGGAGGACGCATCGTAACCCCGGCACGGAGGACGCCCTTCGCGTTGTCGGTTGAATCCTCGGCGCCCGCCGTGTCATGATACGGCGCTGCGCGCCATGAGGCGCCGGGGGATCTGGGGAGGTATTGGGGTGAAGACGAAGTGGGGTTGGCTCGTTCTTGCGAGCCTGATGTCGGTGGGTGCCGCGATTTTCGCGCGGGAGGGAGTGCAGGGCCACGGGCAGCAAATGTCTCCTTCGCCGCGTTCCCGGTCCGCCGAAGTCACGTACGGCAAGAAGCTCGCCTACAAGGCGACCTTCAAGAACACAGTGGCACGACGCTGACGAAGGTCATGTTCCGCCAGCGGTATCCGGTGGTGAACGGGATGTAGCCACGCCGGCCGACGACACATGCCCGTCCGAGCCGGTGACGATCACCACCGCACGGGCGGGAGTGGATCTGCGGCTTCGGCAATCAGTCGGCCGGCGCGGCTCCGCTGGCGTTGACCATTCTCTGGCAGGCCCCGACTGCCGCGTCGACTCAGCAACTGCCCCAACTGCCTCGTGTCGAACGGTCGGTGGACGGTAAAGGAGGGCGTGCACGACGTCGCCGACCCGAACGACGCCTTCCCGTCCGGCGGGATAGACATCGCCGCGACACTCCTGGCGTCGGGCGCAGGGGGAGCGAAACACTCAAGGCAGGCAGCTACGAGACGGGCCCCGCATCGTGCAGCGACACGAATGGGCCGGGCAATCTCCAGACGAATCCGCGCCTCAGCCTCGCCAACCCGGTTTCGACTACGGTGTGCTTCCCGCCGTTCACGATCCCGGCCTCGAAGCCCATCGACCTCGGGTTCGCGACGATGCTGACCGAGACCGCAGGGAGCGCCCGGAAGTCCGAGGTCTGCATCGCCAACCTCGGCACAAACTGCGGCCCGGCGTACGTCGACGCGAACTTCGCGCCGCAGGTGGTGACGCACGTGTTCCACGTCCTCGACGCCGCGCTCGCCGATCCGCACGGGATCACGGCGGTGCGCCACAACGGGGTGCTCGTCACGCCGGCGACGTGCGCAGCGAGTGGTCTATGCGTCCTCTCGATCGTGTTCGATCACGGGACCGGTGTCTGGACGATCGTCGCTACGTCGCCGACCAACGGCTCGTGGGACTGGTGACGTAGGACCTACGCGGGGGTGGCGTCGAGCGCCTCGAGGCGCCGCAGCACGGCTCCGAGGAGCACGACGCCGCCCTTTCGCTCCGCGAGCTCGCGTGCGGCCTCGTAGGCCGCCCTCGCGTCGTCGGCCCGGTCCGCGGCGACGAGGACGTCGCCAAGATCGAGCGCCGCCTGGAGCTGGAACAGCGCGGCGTCGGTGGGCTCGAGCAGTTCGAGGGCCTCGCGGATGATGTGCTCGGCGCCGGCGAGGTCGCCTCGCTGCGCGAGCACGCGGCCACGCACGCGCCGCCACACCGCCTGCGAGTCCACGTCGTCCTCCGCCGCGAGCTCATGGCTCTGGTCGCCGAGCGCCTCCACCTCCGCGATCGGTGCACCGCGTTCGAACAGCGTCTGGCCGAGGAGTCCAGCCACGGTCGAGCGCAGATACGTCTCCCCCCTCGCAACGAGCACGTCGTAGGAGCGCCGGAGCGCTGCTTCCGCTGCGTCGACTTCGCCTGCGAGCATCTCCACCCGCCACGCCTCCATGTCGGCGCGCGCCAAGTCGAGGTCGAGGCCGAGCTCGGCGAGGAGCGCGCGCCCGCGGCCGACCAGCTCCCGTGCGTGGTCGAAGGCGCCCTGCATTGCGTACAGGCCGGCCATGATCGCGAGGAGGTTGCCCTCCGACTGCCGGTTGCCGGCCGCCTGGTCGAGACTCGACTCGCAGCGGGCGATCGCCTCGTCGACGTTCGTGGGTCCGAGGAGTGCGGCTCCGGCGAAGCCGGTTGCCGCGCGGATCGCCTGGCGCGCGTCTCCCGCGCGCCTGGCGTGCTCGACGGCGAGCGCGGAGGCGTCTGCCGCGTCGCCGAAGCGGCACGCCGTTCCGGCGGACCAGGCGAGGAGCCGGTAGGCCATCGCGAGGCCCGCTTCGTCCCCCTCGGCGGCGAACACGTCCCGCGCCGCATCGATCGTCCGATCGACACTCTCGCGGCGCCAGCTGCCCGAGTCGCCGGCGCGGAGACCGACGAGCATCCGGACGAGGGATGCGCGAGCCGCCACAGCGGGCGCCTCCTCCGGGCGGGCGATCGCCTCGTCGAGGACGGCCGATGCCTCGTCATACCGTCCGGTCAGAAGGAGCGCCTCCCCGTGCTCGGGCAGCAGGCGGAGTCGCTCGGGGTAATCGGAGGGAAGGAGCGCCGCGGCACGTCCGAGCAGCGACGCCGCGCCGGGAATATCCCCGCGCGCGAAGGCGCGGCGTCCGGCCGAGGCGAGCCTCCGCGCCGCGTCCTCGCCAATCTCCCTGCCGCGATCGTCGAGCGGCCCGAGCTCGGAGAGGTAGCGCCATGCCTGCTCGAGGTGGTAGCCCAGGATCTCCTCGAACTCGACTCCTCGATCTCGGTTCGCGAGGTCCGCCCAGGCGACGAAGCGCGTGTGCAGGTCGGCCCGCGCCCGCTTCAAAATCCCGTCGTAGGCGGTGTCTCGGATCATGATGTGGTGGAAGCGGTGCGCGCCGTCCGCGCCGTCCTCGACCGGCCGGACGAGGTGCTTCTGCGCGAGCGTCGTCAGCTCGGTGCGCACGTTCCCCGAGACGTCCGGTGGCGCGAGGGCGGCCACCGCGTCCTCGGCGAACACGTACCCGACGACGGACGCGGGCTCGATCACCGCCCGCTCGCTTCCCGCCAGCGTGTCGAGTCGAGACGCGAGGAGCGCCTGGATCGTCGGCGGCACCTGCACTTCGGACAGCTCCTCCGTGAACCGCCACGTGCCGTCGACCTCCTCGACCGCACCCTCGTCGACGAGCATTCGGAGTAGCTGCTCCGCGAAGAGGGGATTGCCCTCCGAGGCGGTGAAGACCCGCTCGAGCACGTCAGTGTCGAGCGAGCCGCGGCCGAGCACGCTCTCGATCATGCTCTTCGCGTCGTCGGCGTCGAGTGGCTCGAGGGCGATGCGGCTGGCACGTTCCCCGGTGCTCCAGGCAGGGGCCTCCTCGAGGAGCTCCGGCCGGGACGGGCACAGGATCAGCACCGGCGCGTCGACCGACTGGACGAGATGCTCGATCAGCGCGAGCAGCGTCGGCTCCGCCCAGTGGACGTCCTCCACGACGAGCACGACCTCGCGGTCGGCCGCGAGGTGTGCGAGCAGGCGACGGACGGCCCAGAAAAGCTCCTCGACGGGGAATGGCTCGACGGTCAGCCCGAGGGCCGACGCCAGTCGCGCGGTCACGCCGTCCCCCGCGGGGTCGGCCAGAGCGGCCAGCTTCGACGCCGCCTCGGCGGCATCGTCGTCGCCGACGATCTCGGCCTGCGCCTTCACGGCCTCCGCGATCGGCCAGAAGGTGATGCCGTCGCCGTACGGCAGGCAGCGCCCACCGAGTGCGAGCGCGCGGCGCGACGCGATCGCGAGGAACTCCGCCGTGAGCCGCGACTTGCCGACGCCGGCGTCGCCGACGATCGTCACGAGCCGGGCCCGGCGCGAGGCCGCCGCCTCGTCCAGCGCGCTCGTGAGCGCCCCGAGCTCGTCGTCCCGGCCGACGAGCGGCGTGCCTCGCCGTTCGTCCGCGTCGGACGTCTCGCGAACGCCGATGAGGCGGTGGGCCGGCACCGGTTCGGACTTCCCCTTGAGCTCGAGCGGCTCGACCTCGCTCCACTTCGACGTCGTCACGGACGAGCCGGTACGTCAGCTCGCCGAGCAGCACCTCACGCTCTCCGGCGGCCTGCTCGAGGCGCGCCGCGACGTTGACGGCGTCGCCGGTGACGAGGCGCTGCCCGGTCGACGGGTCGCCCGCCACGACCTCGCCCGTGTTGACGCCCGTGCGGTTCGCAAGCCGCACGCCGTACACGCGGTGGAGCTCGTCGTTCAAGGCCTCGAGCGCCGCCTGCATTCCGGCCGCGGCGCGGACGGCACGCAGCGCGTCGTCCTCGTGCAGCCTCGGAAGCCCGAAGACGGCCATCACGGCGTCCCCGATGAACTTCTCGATCACGCCGCCGTGCCGTTCGAGCTCGCCCCGCATCGCGTCGAAGTACCGTGTCATCACCTCGCGGAGCGCCTCGGAGTCGAGCGCCTCGCCCAGGCTCGTCGAGCCCTTGAGATCCGAGAAGACGATCGTCACGACCTTCCGCATCTCCTGTGGCGGCCGCACCTCTGCGAGCTGCGTGCCGCACGCCAGGCAGAACCGCGCAATGTCGGGGTTCTCAACGCCGCAGGCCGCGCAGACCTTCATGCCGCGAGTCTACGAACCGCGGTGACAGGCCTCGCTGCGAGAATGACGGCCATGGCTGCTGAGACGGCAAGCGCGCTCCTCGCCCACGCCGCCGAGCTCGAGCGTCGCGACGAGGCGATCGCGGGCGAGCTCGAGGCGGTCCGCGACCTGGAGGAGCGGGCCGGTGCGGTGCGCCGGCGCGCGGGGGAGGTGCGCGACGCGTTGCAGCGCCTCCCCGCCGAGCTCGATGAGCTCGAGGGGCTTCGCCGCGACGCAGAGGCCGGAGCGACGGCCGCCCGGGAGGAGCTCGAGCAGGCCGCGTCGCGCGTCGAGGCGCTCGAGTCGAGCCGGCGACGGCGCGACGACGAGCTCGATCGGGCTCACAAAGAGGCGTCGACTGCGCGCGAGGCCGTCGCCGACGCCGTGGCGCGGGTCCGGCGGCTCGACGAGGTCGAGGCGCGGCTTCTGGAGGAGAAGCGGAGCCTCACCGCCGAGGAGACCTCGCTCGCGCGCAGCGCGGAGCGCATCGCGGCCGATCTGCGGCGTGTCGCGAGGGTCGCCGAGGCGGCAGGGCGCGCTCCGGGGGCGACGCTCGACGAGCTTGACGACTGGGGCGGGCGGGTGCGCTCGGCGCTCTTCGTCGCGCGGGGCACGCTCGAGGCGGAACGGGAGCGGATCGTGACCGAGGCGAACGTGCTCGGCGCCTCCGTCCTCGGCGAGCAGCTCGGGGCGTCGAGCGTCGCCCTCGTGCGGCGACGGCTCGAGGCGCACCTGGCTTCCTAGAAGGGAACCGCTCGTCGCCGGGGCGTCGGTCGAGCGACTCGCCGTCGTGGCAACCCGCGGGCAGCGCATAGGCCGCGCGGATCACGTTCCGCTCGGATAGGCGCTGCTCGTACGCCGTCCGGAGCGCACGGCGGGCCGTCGCCTCACCGAGTCCAAGGCGCATGGCGAGCGGGCCTGCTTCCTGCAGTGCCAGGCACTCGGTCACCCCTTCGCGCCGCTCGCCGCCCAGGTGGACCGCCTCGTGGGCCAGCACGACCAGCGCGTCCGCGGTGTTCTCGCCGCCGCTCCGCAGCCCGGCGAACGCGAGGTCGTAGAGCGCGCGGCAGATGGTCGGGTCGAGGTACGCGAGCCGTGAGCCCGGGAACGCGATGCCGAGGGTGTCGCTCCCGGCGCCGGTGAAGGCGTAGCCCTCGTCGCAGCGGACGCGTACCGGCCGTCCCGCGATGCGCGACGCCTCGGCCGTGAACCGCGCCTCCGCCCGGGCGCGAGCATCGCCGGGGAGCGCACCCCAGGTCGCGGCGCGGTCGCTGCGAACCGCAAAGAAGACGACGACCGCCGCCAGCGCGGCGCCGACGAGCCAGCCCCGCCGTCGACTGCGGCGCTCGGGGCGGGCGGGTGGCGGCACGAAGCGGAGCCCGTCCTCGTCCTCGACGAGCTCTCCGAACCCGAGGTCGGCGTCCTCCGGCCCGGGTGGGACACGCGGCGTCGTCGGCCGCGGCGCCTCGCGCCGGCCGCGGAGGACGAACTCGATCTCGGCCGCGAGCAACAGGGCGACGGGGATCCAGACCGGCACCCAGGCGCGGACGTCGGCGCTGAAGAGCCACGCCAGGACGACGACGAGCGCGGCAGCGCGGACGGCGGCCTGCAGAGTCGCGCGGTCGGCGTTCTCCCACATCTGCGCAGGGTAGAGTCGCGCGCGTGCCCGCCACCCTGATGGACGGGAAGGCGCTCGCGGAGCGGATCCGCGCAGACGTTGCGCGCGAGATCGCCGAGCTCGGGCACGTCGGTCTTGCGACGGTGCTCGTCGGCGACGATCCGGCGTCGGAGGTCTACATCCGGCTCAAGCACGGCGCCGCGAAGGAGGCCGGGATCGACGCGCGCGACGTCCGGCTCGACGCGGCGACGTCCGAGGCCGACGTCCTCGCGCTCGTCGACGAGCTGAACGCGGACGACGAGGTCGACGGGATCCTCGTGCAGCTTCCGCTGCCGTCGCACATCGACGAGACGAAGGTCACGTATGCCGTTGCGCCACACAAGGACGTCGACGGGTTCCACCCCGTCAACGCCGGAAACCTGTACCTCGGCACACCGTTGCATGTTCCGGCAACGCCAGCGGGGTGCATGGCGCTCCTCGCAGAGTACGGCGTCGACCCCAAGGGGAAGAACGCGGTCGTGATCGGCCGCAGCGAGATCGTCGGGCGGCCGGCCGCGATGCTGCTGCTCCAGGCGCACGCGACGGTCACGATCTGCCACTCCCGCACCGTCGACTTGGGCGCCGAGGTGCGGCGTGCCGACATCGTCGTCGCGGCCGTCGGCGTCCCCGGGATCGTCGCGCGGGACATGGTGAAGCCGGGCGCGACGGTGATCGACGTCGGTCTCACTCGCGGCGAGGACGGGAAGATCCGCGGTGACGTCGATCCTGCGGTGGCCGAGGTCGCGGGCCTCCTGACGCCGATGCCGGGCGGGACCGGCCCGATGACGATCGCGTTGCTCCTCGAGAGCGCCGTGAAGGCCGCGCGGTACCGGCGCGGGCTCCTTGCGTACCCGACGCTCTGACGATACGTTGTCCGCCGTTCGCGTATCTCGCGTCGGCCCGGCCGGCGCTGTTCTCAGGAGGACGTTCGTTGTCTGTAGAGACGGGCACCGTCAAGTGGTTCTCGAACGAGAAGGGCTTCGGGTTCATCGCGCGCGAGGGAGCCGATGACGTCTTTGTCCACTTCTCGGCCATCACGGGAGACGGCTACAAGTCGCTCGCCGAGGGGCAGAAGGTGGAGTTCGAGGTCGTGCAGGGGCCGAAGGGTGCCCAGGCCTCGAACGTGACCCTCGTCTAGCCGTGGGGGAGCCCATGGTCCCCCACAATCCCCCTCCTTGCCGGCAGCGTCCCGCTGACCCAAACCTGGTCTCAGGGCCGCCGCGGTCGGGTGTCGCCGCGAGCGACGAGCGGCTCTGACGCTTCTGGAAGGATGAGCTGAGATGGCGATCTCGAGGGAGCAGGTGCTGCACGTGGCGCGGCTCGCGCGACTCGATCTCGGAGACGACGAGCTCGAGCGCCTGACGGGTGAGCTCGGGGCGATCCTCGACGCCGTCTCCAAGGTGTCGGAGCTCGACCTCGCCGACGTGCCGCCGACCTCGCACCCCCTCGACCTCGTCAATGCGTGGGCGGAGGACGAGCCGCACGAGTCGCTGCCGCTCGAGGACGTCTTCCGGAACGCGCCCGCCGCCGAGCGCGGCCTCTTCCGCGTGCCGCCGACGACATGAGCGCAGTCGTCGACACGCTGACGCTGACCGCCGAGGAGGCGCTCGGGCTCGTCGACCGCGGCGACGTCTCCGCGGCGGAGCTCCACGGCGCCTACCTGGACGCGATCGGTGAGCGCGACGACGAGCTCCACTCCTTCCTGCGCACCGTCGACGGGGCCGACGGGACCAGCATTCCGATCGCGCTCAAGGACGTCATCTCGACCCGCGGTGTCGAGACGACCGCCGGGTCGCGGATCCTCTCCGGCTACGTTCCGGTCTTCGACGCGACCGTCACGGCGCGCTGCAGGGCGGCGGGCCTCACGCTCCTCGGGAAGACGAACACCGACGAGTTCGCGATGGGCTCGTCCACGGAGAACTCCGCGTACGGCCCGACCCGGAACCCGTGGAACCTCGAGCTCGTACCCGGTGGGTCGGGCGGCGGCACGGCGGCTGCCGTGTCCGCGGGGCTCGCGCCCTGGGGGCTGGGCTCCGACACCGGCGGGTCGATCAAGCAGCCGTCGGCGCTCTGCGGGAACGTCGGCCTGCGACCGACCTACGGCACCGTGTCGCGCTACGGCGTCGTCGCGTTCGCGTCGAGCCTCGACCAGGTCGGGCCGGTCGCGAAGACCGTCCGGGACGTCGCCCTTCTCTACCGGGTCATCGCCGGGCGGGACACCGCGGACTCGACGACGGTCGAGCTGCAGGCGCAGGTCGAGCTCCGTCCGACGAGCGGCTCGACGGCCTGCGGATCGGCGTGCCCCGGCAGGCGGTCGCGCTCGAGGCGATCGAGCCCGGCGTGCGCGCGGCATTCGAGGCGACGCTCGCCCTGGCGGAGGAGCTCGGCGCCGACGTCGGGGAATGCGACCTGCCGCTCTCGTTCGACTACGGGCTGCCCTGCTACTACCTCATCGCGCCGGCCGAGGCGTCGTCCAACCTCGCCCGCTACGACGGCGTCCGGTACGGGACGCGCAGCGCGGGGGAGACGTATCGCGAGATGCTCGAGCGTACGCGCGACGAGGGCTTCGGCGACGAGCCCAAGCGGCGGATCATGCTCGGCACGTACGCCCTCTCGACCGGCTACTACGACGCGTATTACGGACAGGCGCAAAGGGTGCGCACGCTCATCGTGCGGGAGCACGCGAGCGCCTTCGAGACGTTCGACGTGCTCGCGACACCGACGTCGCCGACCGTCGCGTTCCCGATCGGGGACAAGGCCGCCGACCCGCTCGCGATGTACGCGTGCGACCTCCTCACGATCCCGTCCTGCCTTGCCGGGCTGCCCGGGCTGAACGTCCCGTGCGGTCTCTCCGAGGGCTTCCCGGTCGGCCTGCAGCTGATCGGCGCCGCAGTTCGGCGAGAACACGCTGTTCCGCGCGGGCCACGCGCTCGAGCGCGCACTCGGCCTCGACCTCGTCCCCCGGAGGTTGCGGCCGTGACGTGGGAGCCGGTCATCGGCCTGGAGATCCACGTTCAGCTGAAGACGCGGACGAAGATGTTCTGCCGTTGCCCGGTCGGCTTCGGCGCGGCCGAGAACACGCAGACGTGCCCCGTCTGCCTCGGCTTCCCCGGCGCGCTGCCGGTGCCGAACCGCGCCGCGATCGAATGGGTCGTGAAGCTCGGGCTGGCGCTCGGGTGCGAGATCGCGCCGCGCGCAGTGTTCGCGCGGAAGAACTACTTCTATCCCGATCTTCCAAGGGCTATCAGATTTCGCAGTACGATCTACCATCTTGCATTAATGGAAGATGATAGTGCCATTGTCAGACGGAGAACATGCTGTGGGCATCGTCCGGGCGCACCTCGAGGAGGACGCGGCCAAGAACGTCCACGTCGGCGGGCGGACGGGGCGGATCGGCGGGGCGGACTACACGCTCGTCGACTACAACCGCGGCGGCACGCCGCTCGTCGAGATCGTAACCGCGCCCGACATCCACTCCGCGGAGGAGGCGAAGCGGTTCCTGCAGCTCCTGCGCCAGACGATCGTCGAGCTCGGGATCTCGGACGCGGAGATGGAGAAGGGAACGCTACGCGTCGACGCCAACGTCTCCGTGCGGCCCGAGGGCTCGGCCAGCTCCGCACGCGGTGCGAGATCAAGAACATGAACTCGTTCACGCCACATCGCGCGCGGCATCGACGCAGAGGTCGCCAGGCAGGTCGAGCTATGGGAGTCGGGCGGCGAGGTCGAGCAGCACACGTACGACTTCGACGTCGCGACCGGGACGCTGACACCGCGACGGACCAAGGAGGAGGCTGACGACTATCGCTACTTCCCGGAGCCCGACCTCGTCCCCATCGAGCCGCCTTCCGAGCTCGTCGAGCGGCTGCGCGCCGAGCTGCCCGAGCTGCCCGCCGACGCGGATCCGGCGGGTGGGGGAGACGCTCGACCACGACCGCGCGCTCGTCCTCGTCACGGGCGGCCTGGACTCGCTGTGGCACGAGACGGTCGCCGCCGGCGCCGATGCGGTCGCCGCGAGCAACGTCATCGCCAACCAGCTCGTCGGGGCGGCGATCGCGCCGGGGGCCGTCGATCCGACGGAGCTCGCGAAGCTCGTCGGGGCACGGGAGCGGATCCCGCGGAAGACCTTCGACGAGGCGATCGCCCGCGTGGCCGAGCCGGGGTTCACGGCGGAGCCGTACCTCGCGCAGGAGGCCGTCTCGGACACGGCCTCGCTCGAGCCGATCGTCGACGCGATTCTCACCGCGAACCCGGCGCAGGTGGAGCAGTATCGCGCCGGCAAGGAGGGGCTGCTCGGGCTTCTTCGTCGGCCAGGTGATGAAGGAGACGAAGGGTCAGGCAGACGCGCGCGCGGTCAACGAGCTCGTCCGCGCGAAGCTCTCGTCGTAGACAGCCGGTCGCCGAGCGCGGTACGGTCGACGGCGTGTCCGTCTCGGCGGACCGCGGGATCAGCCTCGACGAGCTGCGGCTCGCGGCGAGAAACCACGCGATGCCGCTCGAGGCGCTCCGCTGGCCGATCACGCCGGTCGGGCTCCACTACCTCCTGATCCACTTCGACGTCCCGCTCGTCGACCCGACGACCTGGCGGCTCGAGCTCGGCGGCGCCGTCGAGCGGCCGCTCTCCTTCACGCTCGACGAGCTCCGTGCGCGTCCGGCGGTCGAGCTCGCCGCGACCATGGAGTGCGCCGGAAACGGCAGGGCGCTCCTCGAGCCGCGGCCGATCAGCCAGCCGTGGCTGACCGAGGCGGTGGGAACGGGCCTGTGGCGCGGCGTCGAGCTCGCCCCGCTGCTCGACGAGGCGGCACCGGGAGCCGCCGCGGTCGACGTCGTGTTCACCGGGCTCGATCGCGGCGTCGAGGGCGAGGTCGAGCAGCGCTACGAGCGGAGCCTCCCGCTCGCCGAGGCACTGGGCGCCGGGCGCGTCCTCGCATACGAGCTGAACGGCGCCCCGCTCCCGCCGCAGCACGGCTTTCCGCTCCGGCTGGTCGTTCCGGGCTGGTACGGGATGACGAACGTCAAGTGGCTTTCGGAGATCACCGTCGTCGAGCAGCCGTTCGACGGGTACCAGGTGGTGAACGGCTACCGGTTCCGGCAGACCGAGGACGAGGAGGGTCGGCCGGTGACCCGGATGCGGCCGCGGTCGCTGATGGTGCCTCCCGGCATCCCCGACTTCCTCACCCGCGACCGGATCGTGGAGCGCGGGTCGGTCGAGCTGCAGGGGCGCGCCTGGTCCGGACGCGCGCCGATCGTCCGCGTGGAGGTGAGCATCGACGGGGCAGACAGCTGGGCGGACGCCGCCCTCGAGCCCGACCTCGACCATCGCTGGGCGTGGATCGGCTGGTCGTTCGGCTGGGAGCCACGGACGGCGGGCACGTTCACGCTCTGCTGCCGCGCGACCGACGAGACGGGGGAGACGCAGCCGATCGAGCCGCCCTGGAACCTCGGGGGCTACGAGAACAACGCCGTCCAGCGCGTCCCCGTCGTCGTGCCTGACCCACGCCCCTTGACCGCGTACATGCAGTCCGCCGTTCGAGCCGGCGGAAACGGTCGTCGTGGACGGATCGGCGCACATTCGGCTTTCTGGCCTTGACAGAAACGGTGTCTGACACCGTCCCGCCTGCCACCACCGTCGCAGCGCTGGTGGTATCGCTGGCATGATCTCCGCGATGGCGCGGCGGATGCTCGCATGGCTTCTCGTCACTCCGCTCGCGGCGGTGGGGGTCCTCGCGGCGCACGCGGCCGCCTACGCGGTCACCGGGAGCGAGCCCGGGCCGGAGCACGACTACCTGGGCCACGCGCCCCAGGTGGCCGCGCTGTTGGCGACGCTCGCCCTGCTCGGGCTCGCGCTGCAGGAGCGGAGCCTCCGCCCACGGTCGGTCCGCTGGTTCGCCCCCATCGCGCCGCTCGGCTTCGTCTGCCAGGAGCACCTCGAGCGGCTCGCGCACACCGGCGAGCTGCCCTGGCTCCTGACGACGCCGACCTTCCTCGTCGGGCTCGCGCTCCAGCTTCCCGTGGCCGTCGCGTGCGTGCTCCTGGTGCGGCGCGTGACGGGGACGCTCGAGGCGCCGCCTCCGACGCGTCGGTCCGCCCGCTGTTCCCGGCGGCGGCTGGCTCCCGCTCCCCGCCCGCCCGGACAGCATGCCGCCGACCGGGGATGCGCCACGGCGGACCGGACGAGCGCCGCCGGCTCTCCTCCCGTCCTGAGCCGACCGCCGCGCGCCGAGTGTCGCGCGGCCGACGGAGGAGAGCGATGAGAACGGCAGTCATGCTGTTCGCCGTCGGTCGCGAGCGTGCTCGCGCTCGCGGGCTGCGGCGGAGGCGGATCGTCGTCAACGGACGCGGCGACCGTCACGACACCACGCAGGCGACCACGCCCGCGACGACCGCCGAGACGCCGACGACCACGGACACGACGACGACCACGACCACGACCCCGAAGCCGAGGACGATCATGGTCGTGGTCGAGCAGGGCCGGCCGCGCGGCGGGATCACCCGGCCGACGATCGCGAAGGGCGACAAGGTGCTGCTCGTGGTCCGCACGGACACGGGCGAGGAGGTGCACGTCCACGGCTACGACATCGAGAAGCCGGTCACACCCGGGACGCCGGTGCGGATCCCGTTCACGGCGCGATCTTCCGGGCCGGTTCGAGCTCGAGCTCCACCATCCCGACGCGCTGCTCGCGGTGCTGGAGGTGCGGCCCTGAGCCTCCGGACATCGTCGCCCACGGGATCGGGGAGGTCCAGGACCTCCCGGTGCCGACGTGGATGTTCTACTGGGGCGCCGCGGTCGTCCTGGTCGTCTCGTTCGTCCTGCTCGGCGTGCTCTGGCGCACGCCGCTGCTCGCGGCGCGGGAGCCGGACAGCGCGCTTCCGCCGCCGCTCTCGCGCGTCGTCCTCGGGCCGGGCCGGATCGTCGCGCAGGCGCTCTCGGTCGTGCTCTTCGTCCTCGTCTGGGTGTCTGCGCTGTTCGGGGACACCGACCCGTTCCGGAACCTCGCGCCGACCTGGATCTACGTCGTCTTCTGGCTCGGCGTCCCGGCGCTCTCCGTCGTCTTCGGCTACGTCTGGCGCGGCCTCTCGCCCTGGCGCGCGATCGCGGACGCGTTCGTCTGGGTCTGGGAGCTCGGCGGGGAACGAGGCCAAGCCGCTTGCCGAGTACCCGGAGCGGCTGGGGCGGTGGCCGGCCGCTGTCATGCTGCTCGCCTTCGTCGCGCTGGAGCTCGCCTACTCCGATCCGGCGAGCCCCCGCGCGCTGGCGTTCGCGATCGCGCTCTACACGTATGTTGCGCTGTTCGGGATGGCGGCTTTCGGCCGAGACACGTGGGAGGGACACGGCGAGGGCTTCGCGGTCATGTTCCGCTACTCTCGCTCGGATAGCCCCGTTGCACGGCGTGGACGGCCGGATCCGCCTGCGCTGGCCGCTCACCGGGCTCGCCGGCGGCGAGCGCGTCCCCGGGTCGGTGGCGTTCGTCGCCGTGATGCTCGGCTCGGTGCTGTTCGACGGCTACAGCCGGACGACGACCTGGCAGGATCTCGCCTCGCGGGTCGAGAGCCCGTACATCGTCGAGCATCCGACCGTCGGCGAGCTGCTCGTGACGCTCCTGAACGTGGGGGGCCTGCTCACGGGAGTCCTGCTCGTCGCGCTCGCCTACGAGGCCGCGTGCGCCGCGGCCCGCTGGACGGTGAACGCGCCCCGCTCGCTCGTCGGGGACTTCGTGCCGCTCGCTCGTGCCGATCGCGTTCGTCTACATGCTCGCCCACTACTTCACGCTATTCGTGATCCAAGGCCAGTTCGCGATCCCGTTGCTCTCGGATCCGCTCGGCCGCGGCTGGAACCTCTTCGGGACGGCCGACGTCATTCCCGACCTGACGGTGATCGCGCCGAACACGACGTGGTACGTCCAGGTCGGCGCGCTCGTCGCCGGGCACGTCGCGGGTCTCGCGGTCGCACACGATCGTGCGGTCACGATCTTCCCCGAGCGCCGGGACGCGCTCCGCTCGCAGTTCGCGCTGCTCGCACTGATGGTGCTCTACACGGTCGGAGGCCTGTGGGTTCTGTCCCGCGGCTGATCGGCCATCACACGAGCGGGGGCGGTCTCGTCGTCGAAGCGGCGATCCTCGTGCTCCTGCTCGCGTTCTTCGGCGGGATCTGGCTCCGGGAGCGACGTCGCCGCAGCGACCGCTCGCGGCGCGTTCCGGAGATGCGCGACTGAGCGGCTAGCGCCGGCTGACGAAGCCGGCGTAGAGGAGCGCCGCCGCGACGGCGGTGAACACCGAGCCGCCACCCTGCCCCAGCCCGGCCAGGGCGCTTCCCGCCGCGGCGACGGCGACGCCGGCGACGATCAGCCCGTTTCCGACGGGTCGCCTGCGGATTCCCGCAAGCGCGATCCCGACGGCGGCGGCCGTCCCCGCGACGTTGCCGAAGAGCGCGAGCGCCCGCGCGGGGAAGAAGGCGAGATGGGCCGACGCGTTCGGGATCGAGTCGCCCGTGACCGCGGGGTCGATCGGCACGCCGAGCGCGACTCCGAACGCGAGGCCCGCGTAGAACAGCACCGCGGGCGCTGCCCATCGTCGACCGACACGGAGCAGCGACCCGGCGCCGAGCAGCGCGGCGGTCAGCAGCCCGCCGAAGAGGTAGTAGACGCGGAAGGAGCGGTCGTCCCAGCCGGCCGCGGCGCCCCAGGCGAGCGCAGCCGAGCCGGCCGCGAAGCACGCGAGCGACGCGCCCACGCGAGGAGCTCGGGTGCGCGCCGCGCTCTGTGGCGGCGGACGAGGAGCGCGGCGAGCCGCAGCGACAGCAGCGCCGCCGCGAAGGGGACGAGGACGTCCATCGAGCGACAAATGTACGGCGTCGCACGTACCCTTCCCGGTCAACATTCGCCCCGCGCTCCGAAAGGGTCCGCCTCTGAACCGCCGCCTCAGCCGCGCTCTCCTCGCCGCAGTCGTCGGGTGCGTCGCGACCGCGACGGGTGCCGTCGCCGCGAAGGCGCCGTCCGACCACGCGGCGCAGGCGTGGAACGTCCTGCCTCCGGGCCAGGCGGGCGGCGTCGTGTTCACGAAGAACTCGACCGACCAGATCGCGCTCTACGAGGGTCTGACCCGCCTCCGCGACAACGTCAGGGACGCGGACCTGCGCCGGTTCTTCAAGCGCGAGACGCTCGGGCTCGCCCCGGGCGAGAACCCGGTCGAGGTGGAGCGCCCGCGGAAGGGCGTCACGATCAGCCGCGACCGGTGGGGGGTGCCGCACGTCAAGGGGACAACGACGGAGAACGTCGCGTTCGGCGCAGGCTGGGCCACCGCGGCGGACCGCCAGCTGATCATGGAGCTCCTGCGCGGCCCGGGCCGCATCGCCGCGCTCGACGCACCCGGCGTGAACGCCTTCGCGCTCGCGCTCTCGGGCAGGCAGTTCCGTCCGAGCGCCGCGACCGAGGCGCGGCTCGCGCAGCAGTTCGCGTTGCTGCGGGCGCAGGGGGCGAAGGGCCGGCAGGCGATCCGGGTCATCGACGCGTACGTCGCGGGCATCAACGCCGAGTATCGGCACGCTGGCCTTGCGATCGCGCCGTGGACGCGGACCGACGTCGTCGCGGTCGGGGGCCTGATGGGCGCCGTCTTCGGCGCGGGCGGCGGGGACGAGGTGCGCCGCTCCGAGTTCCTCGACCTGCTGCAGCGGAAGCTCGGGCAGGAGACCGGTCGGCGCGTCTGGGAGGACTTCCGCCAGCGGGACGATCCCGAGGCGAACGTCGCCGTCCCGGGGAAGGTGGCGTACAGCTCGCAGAGCTCGAGCGAGATCGGGAACGTCGTGGTCGACTTCCCGGCGGCGTCGCCCGGCGAACAGGTTCTCCACGACGACGACCCGCCTGCCGATGTCGAACGCGCTGCTCGTGGGGGCGAAGCGCTCGACGACGGGCAAGCCGCTCTTCGTCGCCGGCCCGCAGGTGGGGCAGTACTACCCGCAGATCATGCTCGAGCTCGACCTCGACGGCGGCGGCTACCGCGCGCGCGGCGCGGCCTTCCCCGGCATCTCGTTCGGGATCCTCCTCGGCCGCGGCATCGACTACGCGTGGAGCGCGACGTCGGCGGGCTCCGACCTCGTCGACCAGTACGTCGAGACGCTCTGCGGCGGGAGCGACACGATGTACCTCTACCGCGGCGAGTGCCGTCCGATGACGACGTTCGACGCCGGGACGATCGTGGGGCGGCCGGGCGAGGCCGATCAGCAGCTCGTCTACCCGGAGACGATCCACGGGCCTGTGCAGGGGTACGCGACGGTCGACGGCCGGCGGGTTGCGATCTCCGCCAAGCGCTCGACGCGCGGCCGCGAGCTCGCGTCGCTCGGCTTCTTCCTCGACATGTCGATGAACCGCGTCCGCTCCGCGCGGGACTTCGTCCGCGCCGCGCCGACGATGGAGCTGACGTTCAACTGGGTCTACGCGGACGACCGGAGCATCGCGCAGTTCACGAGCGGGCGGCTCCCGGTGCGCCCGACGACGGTCGACCCGGGGCTGCCCACCAAGGGGACCGGGGAGTACGAGTGGCAGGGCTTCCTGCCCGCCTTCGCTCACGCCCAGGCCGTCAACCCGGCGAACGGCGTGATCCTCAACTGGAACAACAAGCCTGCGCGCGGATATGCGGGCGCCGACGACGAGTGGACGTGGGGGCCGGTGCAGCGCGTCGACCTGCTCTGGGGCGGCATCCAGCGGCGGCAGAAGCACACGCTCGCGAGCGTCGTGAGCGCGATGAACGGCGCCGCGACCCAAGACCTGCGCCTGGAGCGCGTGTGGCCGATCCTCCGGGACGTGCTCGCACGGGGAAGCGGCACGCCGCGTGCGACCGCTGCGGCCACGCAGCTCGACGCCTGGTTCGCGTCCGGCGGCAGCCGGCTCGACGCGGACCTCGACGGCAAGGTGGACGCGCCCGGCGCCGCGGTGCTGGACGCCGCCTGGAGCCCGATCGCGAACGCCGTCCTCGCGCCCGTGCTCGACGGCCAGGCACGCGCCGAGCTCGCGAAGCTCGTGCCCAACGACCCGCCGCTCTCCACCAGCGGGTCGAGCGCCTACAGCGGCTGGTGGTCGTACGTGCAGAAGGACCTGCGCTCGCTCCTCGGCCGCCCGGTGACCGGGCCGTACCAGACCCGGTTCTGCGGCGGCGGCGACGTCGCAAGGTGCGCGGCGTCGCTCTGGGCGGCGCTCGACGCGGCGGTGGCACAGGTGGCCGCGACCCAGGGGCCGGACCAGGCCGTGTGGCGCGCGGACGCGACCGCCGAGCGGATCCAGTTCGCACCGGGGATACTTACGAGGACGATGCGCGGCTCGAACAAGCCGACGTTCCAGCAGGCGATCACGTTCCGCTCGCACCGCTAGCGCACTGCCGCCGTCCGGAGGAGGGCGGGGTAGGCTCAGGAGCGATGACCGCCCGCCCGCAGAAGCTCCTCACGCCCGGGCCGACGTCGGTTCCCCCGAGCGTCTTGCGCGCGCTCTCGGAGCCGGTGCTGCACCATCGCTCGCCGGACTTCGCCGTCGTCTTCGAGCTCGCGCAGGCACGTCTGCGCGAGGTCTTCCGCACCGAGTCCGAGGTGCTCGTCTTCACGTCGTCGGGCACCGGCGCCTTCGAGTCCGCGATCGTCAACCTCCTCTCCCCGGGCGAGCGCGTGCTCGCAGTCTCGCAGGGCGAGTTCGGCGAGCGCTGGCAGGCGATGGCACGTGCGTTCGGCTGCGACGTCGTCCCGCTCACGTACCCGTGGGGCCAGGCTCCGCGCCCCGACGACCTTCGCAGCGCGCTCGCCGAGAGCGGCGCCGAGACGGTGTTCGTCGTCCACTCCGAGACCTCCACCGGGGTGGTGTGCGACCTCGAGCCGCTGCTCGCGGCGTGTCGCGACGCCGGAGTCCTCTCGGTGGTCGACGCCGTGTCGAGCCTCGGAGCGGTGCCGCTCGAGACCGACGCGTGGGGGGCCGACGTCGTCGTGACCGGCTCGCAGAAAGCGCTGATGACGCCGCCCGGCCTGGCGTTCGCGGCCGTCTCCGAGCGCGCCTGGCGGCGAACGGAGTCGGCGACGCTGCCGCGCTTCTACTGGGACTGGGCGCGCCAACGGCGCGCGCAGGCCAAGCGCTCGACGCCGTTCACGCCCCCGACCTCGACGGTCGTGGCGCTCGTCGAGGCGCTCGGACTCGTGCTGGAGGACGGCCTCGAGGCCGCGTTCGCGCGCCACCGAGCGCTCGGTCGCGCATGTCGCGCGGGGATCAAGGCGATCGGGCTCGAGCTGTACTCGCCGGACGACGACAGCGCGGCCGTGCTCACCGGGGCGTTGACGCCGGACGGGATCGACGCGGTCGAGCTCCGCCTCGCACTGCGCGACCGGCACGGGATCACGATCGCCGGCGGCCACGGCGACCTCGTCTCGCGTCTCTTCCGCATCGGTCACATCGGCCACGTCACGATCGACGACGTCGCCGAGGCGCTCCACGCGGTGGAGATCGAGTTGCGCGAGGCCGGCGCCGGGGTCGAGCCGGGTCGTGCCGCGCCGGCCGCGTTCGAGGCCTTCGGCTCGGTCGCTCCGGCGGGTTGATGCGCGTCCTCGTCCGGGAGCCGATCGCCGACGCGGGGCTCGAGCTCCTGCGCGCACGGTTCGACGTCGACGTCGACCGGGACTCCCCGCTCGAGGAGATCGTCGGCAGCTACGACGCGATCGTGATCCGCTCCGCGACGAAGCTGACCCGCGAGATCATCGAGCGGGGGACGCGCCTGAAGGTGATAGGTCGCGCTGGTGTCGGCGTCGACAACGTCGACGTCGATGCAGCGACGCGCCGCGGGATCGTCGTCGCGAACGCGCCGGAGTCGACCATCGTGTCGGCGGCGGAGCAGACGATCGGGCTGATCGTCGCGCTCGCCCGCAACATCCCCCAGGCGCACGCCGCGCTCAAGCAGGGGCGTTGGGAGCGTGCACGCTACGGGGGAATCGAGCTCGCCGGGAAGACGCTCGGCGTGATCGGGTTCGGGCGGATCGGCCAGCAGGTCGCGCGCCGCGCGCTGGGCCTGTCGATGAACGTTGTTGCCTACGACCCCTTCGTCGGCCGCGATCGGTTCCGCGACCTCGGCGTCGAGCAGCTGGAGACGCTCGACGAGCTGCTCGGCGCGTCGGACGTCGTCACGCTCCACTCGCCGCTGACCGACGAGACGCGGTGCCTCGTCGATAGCGACGCGATCGCGCGGATGCGGGACGGCGCGCGGCTCGTCAACGCCGCGCGCGGCGCGCTGGTCGACGAGGGCGCGCTCGTCGAGGCGATCCGGTCCGGGAAGCTCGCGGGCGCGGCGCTCGACGTGTTCTCGGCCGAGCCGTACACGGGCCCCCTGCTCGAGCTCGACCAGGTCGTCGTCACCCCGCACCTGGCGGCCTCCACGGACGAGGCACAGGACCGGGCGGGCGTCATCATCGCCGAGCAGGTCGTGGCCGCGCTGGACGGAGGGATCGTTACGAACGCCGTCAACATCCCGGTGGTCGACCAGGCCGATCTGGAGGTGCTCGGGCCGTTCATCCCGCTCGCGTCTCTGCTCGGGCGGATCGCGGTCGAGCTGGCGGCCGGCGCACCCCGGCGGGTGACGGTCGCCGCGTACGGCCCGCTCTCCGAGTACGACACGCGGCTACTCACCGCCGCCGCGCTGAACGGCGCCTTCCAGGAGCGGGTCGACCAGGTCGTGAACGTCGTGAACGCGACCGTGATCGCCGCAGAGCGGGGCATCGACGTGGTCGAGGAGCGGAATCGGGCATCGCGCGACTACACGAACATCGTCGAGGTGCGGCTCGTGTCGGACGGCGAGGAGGTCACCGTCTCGGGCACGACGATCGGGCCCGAGCCCCGGCTCTTCCTCGGCGGCGCGCTCGGGTTCGGGATCGATCTCGAGATCGCGCCGCACATGGTCTTCGTCCGCTACTCGGACCAGCCCGGGGTGATCGGCCGCGTCGGGTCGACGTTCGGCGACGCGGGCGTGAACATCGCGAACATGGCGGTCTCGCGCACGACGGAGGGCGGCGAGGCGCTCATGGTCTTCTCGATCGACACGCCGGCGACGACCGAGCTCGTCGACCAGCTCCACGCCATGGGCTTCGACGACGTCCGTTTCGTCGAGCTCGGGTGAGCGACGGCAGCATGGAGTGGCCCCCGCCCGTGGAGCGCGTCGCGGCGTTCCTGCGCGAGACCGGCGCGGAGGCGCGGATCGAGGAGCTGCCGACCCCGACGCCGACCGCCCAGGAGGCCGCCGACGCGGTCGGCTGTACGCTCGGCCAGGTCGTGAAGTCGATCGTCCTCGTGTGCGACGCGTCGCCGGTTGTCGTGCTCGTGCCGGGGGATCGCAAGGTCGACACCGGGAAGATCGCGCGACTCGTCGAGGCGCGGAGGGCGAGGGTGGCCGGGTCCGAAGAGGTCGTGGCGGCGACGGGGTTCCAGCCGGGAGCGGTGTCGCCCTTCCCGCTCGAGCGCGTGCCCGTCGTCCTCGTCGAACGGACGCATGCTCCGGCACCAGACGGTCTGGGCGGGAGCGGGCTCGGAATCCCACCTCGTCGCGCTGGCGCCGCCGGAGCTCGTGCGCCTGACCCGCGGGCGTGTCGAGGACGTCGTGCTGGAATCCAGGTAAGACTGCGTGGGTTCCGGGCTCGGGCCCGGAACCCACTCGTTCATCACCGAGGCCGAACGGAGGAGCGCCATGCAGGAGACCGCGAAGATCTGGATGAACGGCGAGCTCGTCGACTGGGCGGATGCGACCGTTCACGTGGGGGTCCACGGTCTCCATTACGGCACCGGCGTGTTCGAGGGGATCCGCGCGTACGAGACCCCGAAGGGCCCGGCCGTGTTCCGGCTCGCCGACCACATGCAGCGCCTCCACGACAGCGCGCGCCTCCTCTACATGGATCTCCCGTACTCCGTCGAGGAGCTGCGGACCGCGACGCATGACCTCGTGCGCGCGAACGGGCTCCCTGCCGCGTACATCCGGCCGATCGCGTTCTTCGGCTACGGCTCGCTGGGCGTGCACACGCGCGGCAACCCCGTCGAGACGGTGATCATGAGCTGGCCCTGGGGCGCGTACCTCGGCGAGGACGCGCTCACGAAGGGCATCACCGCGAAGATCTCCTCCTGGACGCGGGTCGGCCCGAACGTCATCCCGCACGTCTCGAAGGCGACCGGGATCTACCTCAACTCGATGCTCGCGACGACCGAAGCGCAGCGCGCCGGCTACGACGAGGGAATCCTGCTGACCGACAACGGGTTCGTCGCCGACGGGCCGGGCGAGAACATCTTCGTCGTCAAGGACGGCCGCATCCTGACGCCGCCGCTGTCGACCTCGATCCTCCCGGGCATCACCCGGGGGAGCGTGATCGAGATCGCGCGAGACCTCGGCTACGTCGTCGAGGAGACCGACATGATCCGCGCCGACCTCTACCTCGCCGACGAGGTCTTCATGACCGGCACCGCCGCCGAGGTGACGCCGGTGCGGGCGGTCGACGACGTCGAGCTCGGCGTCGGCGACGTCACGCTCGAGCTCCAGCGGACGTACCTCGACGTCGTCAACGGCCGCGGCGAGCAGTGGAGCCACTGGCTCGACGTCGTGGACGTGCGGGACTCCGTCGCGAACGTCTAGCGGGCGCGTACCGCAAGCACGGTCGCGACGACGCGGTCCTGCTCGTCGTCCGTGAGCGCGGAGCCGCTCGGCAGGCAGAGCCCGCGCTCGAAGAGGCGCGCGCCGACGTCGCCGCCGAACGAGCGGTGCGACGCGAAGACCGGCTGCAGGTGCATCGGCTTCCAGAGGGGCCGCGCCTCGATGTCCTCCGCCTCGAGCGCGAGCCGGAGCGCCTCGCGGTCGGCGCCGAACGCGTCGGGGTCGACGACGATGCACGTCAGCCACGCGTTCGACGTCCCGTACGCCGCCTCGGGCATGAACGACACGCCCGGGACGCCGTCGAGGAGCTCGCGGTAGCGGTCGCGGATCCGGCGGCGGGCGGCCACGCGCATGGGGAGCGTCTCGAGCTGCGCGCGGCCGAGCGCGGCGAGGACGTTGCTCAGGCGGTAGTTGAAGCCGATCTCGACGTGCTCGTA
The DNA here is from genome assembly GCA_963845965.1 of uncultured Actinomycetes bacterium. Classification (GTDB taxonomy): domain Bacteria; phylum Actinomycetota; class Thermoleophilia; order Gaiellales; family Gaiellaceae; genus Gaiella. The sequence continues at coordinate 61,154 of CAWJUF010000011.1, forward strand.
GTGGGGGACCGGCTCTCGCGCCTGCGTCGAGAGCTTGCGCGCGTGCTCGATCCAGTCGCGGTTCTCGCGAGACGAGCATGCCGCCGCCGCTCGTCGTGATGATCTTGTTGCCGTTGAACGAGAAGGCCGCGAGCGCGCCCTGACCGCCCGCGGGCGCGCCGCGGTATGTCGCACCGAGCGACTCGGCCGCGTCCTGGACGAGGACGACGTCGTGGCGCTCGCACACCTCGCGGAGCGCGTCGTAGTCGCAGCACTGGCCGTAGAGGTCGACGGCGATCAGCGCCCGCACGCGGGCGCCGGCCGCGCGGCGCTCGGCGATCGCGCGGTCGAGCAGCGCGGGATCGATCGTCCACGTCGCCTCGTCGGCGTCGACGAAGAACGGCGTCGCGCCCGCGTAGACGATCGCGTTCGCGCTCGCGGCGAAGGTGAAGTCCGAGCAGGCGACCTCGTCGCCCGCGCCGATCCCGAGCACGACCAGCGCGAGGTGCAGCGCGGCGGTCCCGCTCGACAGCGCGACCGCGTGCTCGACGCCCGCGACCGCGGCGAGCTCGCCTCGAACGCGTCGACGTGCGGCCCGAGCGGCGCGATCCAGTTCGACGCGATCGCCTCTGCGACGAGCTCGGCCTCGCGCCCGGCGACGTGCGGAGGGGAGAGGTAGACGCGGGCCATCGAGCCGAGCCTAACGGCGTGCGCGCTCCCAGGTAGGCGCCCAGGGCGACGATACTTCGGGCATGGCGGGTCACGGGATGGTGTTCCTCGGGTTCGGGAAGTACGTGCGCGCCGACCGGATCTACGCGCTCGAGCCGATCGTCGGCGACGACCGCGGCAGCGGGAGGCGGACGCTCGTCTGGGTCGAGGGGATCCCCGAGCCGGTCGTCGCCTCGCGGACGCAGGAGACGATCCTCGAGGAGATCGAGGAGTTCGCCGAGCCGAGCGCGGGGCGGGGCCGTCGCAACCGGCGGACGACGCTGAGCAGGCACCCGCAGCTGTTCGAGTCGGGCGAGTGACGTTCGCCGAGCTCGTCGCGGGAAGCGTCCACGACGCGGCGCCCGGGCTGATCGGCTGGACGCTGCTCGTCGACGGCGTCGGCGGGCGGATCGTCGAGGTCGAGGCCTACGAGGAAGACCGACCCGGCGAGCCACTCGTATCGGCGGGCCGAGAGGCCGGAACGTCGTGATGTTCGGCGAGCCCGGACATCTCTACGTCTATCGCTCGTACGGGATCCACTGGTGCGCGAACGTCGTGTGCGGGCCGCCGGGCCACGGTTCCGCGGTGCTGCTCCGCGCGCTCGAGCCGACGCACGGGCTCGAGGAGATGCGGGCTCGCCGCGGGACCTGCGACGACCGGCTGCTGTGCTCGGGCCCGGGGCGCCTGACGCAGGCGCTCGGCCTCACCGGCGCCGACAACGGCGCCGACCTGGCGGCACCGCGCTTCGGGCTGCTCCCGCCGGAGCGCGCACCTGCCGTCGCCCGGACGCCGCGGATCGGCATCACGCGCGCGACCGAGCCGACTGGCGCTACGTGGAGGCGGGCACTAGCTGGTCGAGCCGCCCCGGCCGACGAGCAGCGTGAGCGGCAGCCCCGGCCGGACGGCGATGCCCGCCTCGAGGCTCTGCTTGACGACGGTGCCCTGCGGGACCGTCCCCGTACTGGATCCTGAGCCGGAGCCGGAGCTTGCGGCTGCGCTCGCGCGCCGCCGGGAGGCTCGACCCGACGAGGTTCGGGACGAGGCCGTCCTGCGCGGCCGACACCCAGAGGCGCACCGTGCCGTTCGCGGAGAGGAACCCGCCGCGGGGTGTCTGCTTGCACGACCTCGCCGGGCCGCGTCCTCGGCTTCGCGGGGACGTAGACCACGTCGGGCGTGAGCGGCACCGACTGGAGCGCGACGCGGGCCGAGTCGACCGAGCGCCCGACGAGCACCGGCACGGACACCTCGTTCGCGTAGCAGGTCGCGGTCGAGCCGGGCAGCCGGCCCGCGAAGTACGTGATCACGCGCGTCGCGGGGCAGTAGCCGTTGTCGAGCCGCCACGTGCCGCCGCGGTACACGACCCGGGCGTCGTAGCTCGGCAGGTAGGGCGGTGAGGTGAATGTCGTCGCGGGCGTGCCCGCGAGCGCACGGGTCATGAACGCCTTCCAGATCAGCGCCGGGAGCGTGCCGCCGGCGACCGGCTCGCCGTGGAACTCCGTCTCCATCGGCTTGAGCTCGTTCGGGTAGCCGACCCAGACGGCGACGGCGAGGTCGGGCGTGTAGCCGACGAACCAGGCGTCGGCGTAGTTGTCGTTCGTCCCGGTCTTGCCCGCGACCTCGCGGCCCGGCAGCTGCGCGCGCGTCGCCCGTGCCCTGCTGGACGACCTTCTCGAGCATCGCCGGTCAGCGTCTCCGCCTCGGCCGGCGAGAGGGCGGCGTGGGGGACCGGCGCGTTCTCGACGACGCTGCCGCTGCGGCGGGAGCCAACGCTCTGCACGACTCGCGGGCGGTCTCTCATGATCGAGCCGTCGACGCGCTTGCCGTCGTTCGCGATCGTCGCGTACGCGCGGGTCATGTCGAGCGGGTTGACGGCGACGAAGCCGAGCCCGATCGAGAAGTAGGCGGGGAGCTTCGAGCGGATCCCGAGCCGGTGCGCGGTCTCGACGATCGACTTCGGGCCGACGATGTTCGTGAGCTGGGCGTAGACGGAGTTGTCGGAATGGACCATCGCCGTCGTGAGGTCGACGCTGCCGAGGTAGCTGCCCTCGTAGTTCGAGACCGGCCAGACCCGGTCGCCGGCGTCGATCTCGATCGGCTTGGAGGTGATGCGCGTCCCGGGGGCGATGCCCTTGCGGAGCGCCGCTGCGAGCACGATCGGCTTGAACGACGAGCCCGGCTGCCGCTCGGCCTGGGTGGCGAGGTTGAACTGGCTGCGGCGGAAGTTCGTGCCGCCGAACATCGCCTTGACGGCCCCGGTGCGCGGGTCGATCGCGACGAGGGCGGCTGCCGGCCCGTTCGGGTCGGGGAGGATCTTCTCGATCGCCTCCCGCGCCCTCTCCTGGAGGTCGAGGTCGATCGTCGTCGCCACCTCGAGACCGCCGCCGAACACCTTCTCGGCGCCGTAGCGCGCGACGAGCTGGTCGGTGACGTAGTTGACGAAGTACGGCGCGGGCCCACGTGTGCCCGGCAGTCGCACGTCCTCCGGCTTCGGCAACGGGGTCGCGTTCGCGCGGCGCATCTCGGCGCCGGTGATGCGCCCCTGGTCGAAGAGCTGGTGCAGGACATACGCGCGTCGCTGCTTCGCGGCGGCCGGGTGCTGCACCGGGTCGTACAGGGACGGGCTCGCGGGAATGCCGGCGAGCAGCGCCGCCTCGGGGAGCGTCAGCTCGTCCGCGCTCTTGCCGTGGAAGTACGTGCGCGACGCCTGGAGGATTCCGTAGGCGCCGTTCCCGAAGTAGATCGTGTTGAGGTACGACGTCAGGATCCGGTCCTTCGACCAGCGCTGCGTCAGCTGCCATGCGAGCGCGGCCTCGCGCACCTTGCGCGCGATCGTCTTGTCGTTGCGGCTGTACGCGTTCTTGACGTACTGCTGCGTGATCGTCGAGCCGCCCTCGACAACGGCCTTGTTGCGGATGTCCTCCCACGCCGCGCGAAGGATTCCGCGCATGTCGACGCCGTTGTGCTCGAAGAAACGCTTGTCCTCGACCGCGACGATCGCCTGCTTCATGATCGGCGCGATCTGATCCGACTGGACGAGGACACGGCTCTCGTCTCCGCGGAGGATCGCGAGGACGCGCCGCTGGTGGTTCTTGTTCGGCGCGGCGTAGATGACGGTGTCGACGTCGCCGCGCCAGCTCGCAGGGTCCAGGGCGACGAGCTCGGAGCGAACCGCCGTCACCAGGCCGTAGCTGAACGCCGCGGCCGACAGCGCGAAGAGCACGAGCACGAGCGCCAGGAGCCGCGGCTTCCGGATCCGGCCGCGCTTGCGCGCCGCCTCCCTACGTCGTCCGAGCCGCACTGCGCCGCAGATTGTAGCCCGGAGCGGCGCTTTCGCACCCTGGAGTCGCTATCCCCCGAGGACGTCGAGCAGCTCGCCGGCGTAGCGGGCGAGCTTCGTGGGGCCGAGGCCCTTGACACCGGCGAGCTCCGCCTCGGATCCGGGGCGGCGAGCGGCCAGCTCGTGCAACGTCGCGTCGTGGAGCACGACGTACGCGGGGACACCGTCCTCCCGCGCGCGCCGGGACCGCCACGCCCTGAGCTCGGCGACGAGCGGTGCCGCCGCCTGCGCGTCGGCGGCGGTCGTGGCCGGTGCGCGGAACGACGGCAGCTCCGCCTCCGGCCGAGCCTGGAGGACGCGGAAGCCGTCGCTCTCGACCTCGACGAGCGCGCCGGCGGTCTCGAGCGCGCGCACCCAGCGCGTCACCTCCGCCTCCGAGGCGGCCGCGAGCGCGCCGAACGCCGGCGAGCGCCGCGCCGACGGGGGTGCCTTCACGGAGCCTCGAAGCATCGCGACGAGGCTGCGGCGGCCGAGCGGCCACGTCGAGGTCCGCCGACGGCGCCGACGATCGTGCGCGCCGGGTCGTCGGGGAGCGGGCGCGCGACGGGCATTGCGACTCGACAGCTTCCGCGCGCGGCGCGCAGACGTCGCACGCGCCGCACGGCCCGTCGAGCGTCTCGCCGAAGTGCTCGGCCACCTGGAGGTGGCGGCAGCGCTCGCAGGTCCGCGAACGCGACCATGCGCTCGACGCGCGCCGACGCGGCGCGTGCGTAGCGGTCGAGCAGCGTGTCGACGGCGGCGCCGGCGCCGGCTTCGACCGGAAGGAGCTCGATCCGCATCGCCCGCCCGGCGTCGTACCCGCGCCGCACGATGCCGGCCTGCTCGAGCATCCCGACGAGGACGCGCGGGTCGTGCGTGCCACCCGCTGCCTCGTCGAGCGCGTCCGGCGTCACGGCGCCGCCGGCCTCGCGGATCGCGCGGTAGACGCGTCGCAGGAGGTCGGGCGTCGGCACGTCGCCGAGCGCGAAGCGGCGAAGTGCCGTCGCGTCCGCGTCGCCCGCGAAGAGCACCGTGTCACTGGTGTGGCCGTCCCTCCCTGCGCGGCCGACCATCTGCACGTAGCTCTCGAGCGAGTCCGGAAAGTTGACGAGCGCCACGAGGCGGACGTTCGCCTTGTCGATGCCCATCCCGAACGCGGTGGTCGCGACGACGACCGGCGTCCGGCCGGCGACGAACGACTCCTGGACGCGCGTGCGCTCGTCCCGCTCCAGGCCCGCGTGGTAGTGCTCGGCGACGATCCCGTGACCGCGCAGGGTGCGGGCGATCTCCTCGCACGAGCGCCGCGAGCGCGCGTACACGAGCGCCACGCCCTCGTCGAGCCCGCGCAGCCGGCGCAGGAGCGCGCGGAGCCGTTCCTCGGCGTTGTCGGCGCGCTCGACGTCGTACCGGAGGTTCGGCCGGTGGACGCTCGTCCGAACGACGGTGAGGGGGCGGCCGAGCGCTTCGGCGATCGCCTCGGCGTTCGCCGGAGTCGCGGTGGCCGTCATGCCGAGCACGGCCGGACGGTCGAGCTCGTCGAGCGCGCGCCGGATGAAGAGGTAGTCGGGACGGAAGTCGTGCCCCCACATCGAGACGCAGTGCACCTCGTCGATCACGACGAGGCCGACGCCGATCGAACGGAGCGTCCGCACGAACGACTCCTGCCGCAGCCGCTCAGGCGCCGCGTACAACAGGCGCGTCTTGCCCGCCGCGACGGACGAGAGGCGCGCTGCGGCGTCCTCGGGATCGAGCGACGAGTTGACGAAGGTCGCGGTGGCGCCGATCTGCGGCGGTAGCTTGTCGACCTGGTCCTTCATCAGCGCGATCAGCGGCGAGAGGACGAGCGTGGGGGAGGGCCGCAGCATCGCCGCGAGCTGGTACGTCAGGGACTTCCCGGCGCCCGTCGGCATCACCGCGAGCGTGTCGACCCCGCCGAGCGCAGCCTCGACGACGGCCTCCTGCCCGGGCCGGAAGTGGTCGAAGCCGAAGAGCTCGCGCAGCGAGGGCAGGAGATTCGTCACCCGAACGAGTGTACGGGTGCGGTCGGAGCGCGTTTGTGCCGCCTTTGTGCCGGTGTCAGGAGAGCGAGACGGGCGCCGACGCGATCACCGGCTTCCCGGTCGGCGCGGCGACGCCGCCGTCGTCCTCGACCGTGACCGCGACGACAGAGCCCTTCGCAACGTTGCCGTCGACCGGGATCGCGAGCGTGCCCGAGCCCGAGGCGAAGAGGCCGGCCGGCGTCGGGTGGCCGCCGTCGATCACCCAGAGCTGGTAGGTCTTCCCCTCGGGCACGGGCGGGACGTCCGAGACGACCAGGACGGCCTGCCCGTCTTGCCCCACGACGAGCCGCCCGCTCGCGCCGGTGAGCGAGGCCTCGGACGTCGGTCGTGCCAGCACGGCAGCCGCGGCCCGCTCGCGGTCGAGCGCGGAGCGAGTGTCGTCGAGATCGGAGGAGATGGACGCGCCCCAGAGGCCGAGCGCGAGCGCGGCGCACGCCGCCACCGCCACGGCGACCCCGAGCGCCGGCACGAGTCGCGACCGGCGACGCTCCTCCAGCGAGACGACGTTCTGCGGCTCGGCGCGGGCGGCGTCCAGGATCCGGCCGCGCAGATCGCGGGGTGGCGCCGGGCCGACGGTCGCGGTCGCCATCGCCGCCGCGACCTCGGTGAGCGAGCGCAGCTCCTCGCGCGCCTCCTCGGACGAGGCGAGGAGCTCCTTCGCGCGCGCGCGGTCGTCCTCGTCGAGGGCGTCCAGGGCGTACGCGGCGATCAGCTCGTGAGTCTCGGCGTCCACGATCCCTCGGATTCGGCTTCGTCCAGCACCTCGCGCAGGCGCGCCAGGCCGGCGAACATCCTGCTCTTGATCGTACCCAGGGGCACTCCCAGCCTCTCGGCGAGCTCGGACTGCGAGTAGCCGCCGTAGTAGGCGAGCTCGATCGCCTCGCGCTGCGTGTCCGGGAGGGAGCGCAGCGCGTGCTGCACCCGGTCGCGCTCGAACCCGAGCCAGGCGACGTCCTCGGCCGAGCCGATCGGGTCGACCGCGTCGGCACGGGTCTCCGACTCGAGCGGCTCCGCACGACGGCGCTCCTCACGGCGCACGATGTCCACCGCACGCCGGTGGACGAGCGTCACGATCCACGTGCTCGCCTTCGCGCGCTCGGCGCGGAATGTCGCCGCGGCGCGCCAGACGGCGAGGAACCCTTCCTGCACCGCGTCCTCGGCGAGCCGGTCGTCGCGGAGGACGCGGTAGGCGATGCCGTACGCGACCCGCCCCACGCGGTCGTAGAGCTCGCCGAGCGCGCTCTCGTCGCCGCGTGCCACTAGCGCGACGAGCGCCTCGTCGGAAAGGTGCCTCTGCCTGGGCAACGCCAGGTCATCTTGGCGCATGCGGGCAGAGGCGGGAAACGTGTCGACGAGCACGACCCTGGTTCGCCGATCGCGCGTGCCCGGTTCACCCGGTCCGAACCGGTCACGCGGCGGAAAGCGAACAAGGCCGCGATCCAGCCGACCACCTACGGAAGGAGCACGACGATGCGCAAGAGCATCGCGGCCACGGCGCTCGCCGCCGTGGTCACATCGGCCGCGCTCGGCGCGGCGGTTGCGCTCGGCCCCGGCGACGGAACCGCGTCGAGCCACCGGGAGGCGCCGCTCATCGCGGACGACCCCTCGGCGGACCTGACGGACGTCTACGCGTTCCGCAGCCCGGACAAGCCGAACACCGTCACGATCCTGGCGAACGTGATCCCCGGCGAGGACCCGGCCGCCGGGCCGAACTGGTACACGTTCTCGCCCGGGGCCCGCTACAACCTGAAGATCGACACGACGGGGGACGTCCGCCCGGACGTCGTCTACCGGTTCGAGTTCCAGCGGAAGACCGGTCCGTTCTTCCTCGGCGACACGGCGCAGCCGTTCACCGTGACGCGGATCGCGAAGGGGAAGAGGACGGTCGTCGCGCACGGCACGACGCCGCCGAACAACATCGGCAAGCGCTCGACGCCGGACTACCGGAGCCTCGTCACGAAGTCGATCGCCTCGTTCGACGGCGGCGCCGCCAGGGCGTTCGCCGGTCAGCGCGACGATCCGTTCTTCGGCGACGTCGGGGCGATCTTCGACCTCGTTGCGATCCGCAAGGGCACCGGGAACATGGGCGGCGGGAAGGACTTCTTCGCCGGCTACGGCGTGCACACGTTCGCCGTCCAGGTGCCGATCGCGGGCCTCGCGGCGAAGAACGGGACGATCGGCGTCTGGGCCTCGGTCGACCGCCGCAAGGTGACGACGCGCGGCGCGACGACGCGGGACGCGGGCGCCTGGGTGCAGGTCAACCGGCTCGGCAACCCGCTCGTCAACGAGGTGGTCATCCCGACCGGCCTCAAGGATCGGTGGAACGCGCTGCAGCCGTGGAGCGAGTCGGAGTTCCGCAAGTACTACACCGACCCGATCCTCGCTGCGGTCATCAATAAGCTGTACAAGCTCGGGGCGCCCGAGACCGGCCGTGACGACCTCGTCGCGGTGCTCCTCACCGGTGTCCCCAAGCTGAACTTCACCGGGCCGAAGCTCGCCGACGTGCTGAGGCTCAATCTCACCGTTCCCGTCGCGAAGAGCCCGAACAGGCTCGGCGTGCTGGGCGGTGACACGCAGGGCTGGCCGAACGGCCGGCGCCTCTCGGACGACGTGATCGACATCGCCGAGCAGGCGGTCGGCGGCTTCCTCAAGGACGTGAAGCTGCCGCTCGGCGACGGCGTCAACGCGGACGACGTCGACACGCTCGACGCGTTCCCTTACGTGGCCGACCCGAAGTCCGGGTTCGACAACACGAAGGGACTCCAGAAGTAGGGCTTCGCGGGCGGGGCCGCGCCTCGTGCGCGGTCCCGCCCGAACCGCGCCCGGCCGCCGGGCGAACGACTCACATGCGCTCTCCCACTCGCCTTCTCGTGGTCGCCCTCGTCGTTGCCGGCGCTCTCGCGGGTGCGCTGCTCGGCGGCGTCGTCGCCGAGCGCGGGCAGGGCGCGTCGGCCTCGCCGGCGGCCGCACGGCCCGGCGCGGCCGAGCAGGCCGCCGACGCCGCGCTGACGGGCTACGCGCAGCCGTCCTCGGGCACTCTCCCCGGGCTCGAGCAGGACGCGCGAACACGTCCACGTGACGTGCGGACGCTTACGTTCCTCGGCTTCGGCTACCTCCAGCGCTGGCGCGAGACGGCCGACGCCTCCTACCTGCCGCGCGCCGCGGAGGCACTCCGGCGCGCCCGACTCGTCGACCGCCGGGACGCGCTCGTGGTGACGGGACTGGGCTCGCTCGCACTCACCCAGCACCAGTTCCGGCGAGCGCTCGCGCGTGGTCGCGAGGCGCAGAGCCTCGCGCCGTTCAGCGCACGGCCGCTCGGCATCGTCGGCGACGCGCTCCTCGAGCTCGGCCGCTACGACGAGGCGTTTGCCGCCTTCGAACGGATGAACGCCCTCGAGCCGAATCTCGCGTCCTACGCGCGCATCGCGTACGCGCGGGAGTTGATCGGTGACCTTCCCGGGGCGGTCAGGGCAATGCGCCTTGCCGTCGACGCGTCGGCGGGGGCGCGTGAGCCCGCCGCGTGGTCCCACGTCGAGCTCGCGAAGCTCGAGCTTCTGCGCGGCCGGCTCGCTGCCGCGTCGCGCGAGGTACACATCGCGCTGGCGCTGTTCCCCGGGTATGTCCTCGCGGAGGAGCAGAACGCACGGATCGACGCGGCACGAGGCCGTCTCGACGCCGGCATCGCGCGCATGCGCCGCGTCGTCGCGGCGGTGCCGCTGCCGCAGTTCGTCTCGCTGCTCGCCGACCTGCTGGAGCGCTCGGGCCGGACGCAGGCGGCACGCGACCAGCTCGCGACCGTCGCTGCGATCGACCGGCTGCTGGTCGCCGCGGGCATCCGCACCGACCTCGAGTCGGTGACATTCGACGCCGATCACCGGCGCGGTCTCGCGACGCTCGTCGCGCGCGCGCGCGCGGCCCGGGCCGCGCGGCCGTCGATCCAGGGGGACGACGCGCTCGCATGGGCACTGGCCCGGACGGGCCGTTGCGCCGAGGCGCAGCCGTGGTCGAACCGCTCGCTCCGGCTCGGCACCCGCGATCCGCTGCTGGCCTTCCACCGCGCGTACATCGAGCGCTGCCTCGACAACGGCGCCACGGCACGCGCCTGGGCGCGGCGGGCGGTCGCGGGCAACCCCGCGTTCTCCGTTCGTTGGGGCGCGGTCGCGATGCGGATCGCCGCACGCTGACCCCACCGGCGCACTGCTTCGAACCGGTCGGGTCCCGTCTGCGAACACGCAGCGACGCCGCGCGAGAGGAGGCTCGCCCATGATCCGCAGATTCGCCGCAGCTCTTGCCATGGCCGTGGGGCTCGTCGTCGTGCTCGCCGGCCCGGCCGCCGCGCACCCCCTCGGCAACTTCACGACGAACCACTACGACGAAGTCGTGCTCTCCGGGGAGCGGGTCTACGTCCTCTCCGTGCTCGACCTCGCCGAGATCCCGACGTTCCAGGCGAGAACGCAGGTGCGCGACCGCGGTCGCGCCGGCTACGCCGCCGGCCTCGCGACAAACGTCGCGAACGGGCTCGACCTCGAGGTCGACGGCACCCGGCGCGGGCTCCGCGTGCTGCGCCACCGCTTGACGTTCCCCGCAGGTGCGGCCGGGCTTCGTACGAGCCGGCTCGAGACGGTGCTCGACGGAGGCAGGCTCGCCCCAGGCCCGCACGCGGTAGCGCTGCGGAACACGTTTCTCCCCGGGCGCATCGGCTGGCGTGAGATCGTGATCCGGGCCGAGCGCGGTGCGCGGCTCGTCGACTCGACGGTGCCAACGCACGGCGTGAGCGACCGGCTCCGCTCGTACCCGCGCGACCTTCTCTCGAGCCCGCTCGACGTCACGAGCGCGAGCGCGCGAGCGCGCGCGGGTGCGGGGGCCGGCCACGCGCCCTCGGTCGGAGAGGCGCCGACGACGACGGCGACGGTCACTGTCGACGGCGGCTTCGCCTCGCTGATCGAGCGCCAGGAGCTGACGTTCGGCGTCGTCGCGCTTTCCCTGGCGATCGCGCTCTTCTGGGGCGCGGCCCACGCACTTACCCCGGGACACGGCAAGGCTCTGGTCGCGGGGTACCTCGTCGGCACCCGCGGCCGTCCGCGGCACGCGTTCCTCCTCGGCGCCACCGTGACGGTCACACACACAGCCGGGGTCTTCGCTCTCGGCATCGTCACGCTCCTGTTGTCGCAGTTCGTCGTCCCCGAAACGCTTTACCCATGGCTGACGCTGGCCTCGGGCCTGTTGGTGGTCGGAGTTGGCCTTGGCGTGCTCAGGAGCCGTCTCGGCCACGCCCGTCGCCACGACCACGGCGGGCATCACGACCACGGCGGGCATCACGACCATCACCACGCGCACCCTCATCAGGATCACCGCCACGGCGAGGACGCGCTGACGTCGCGCGGCCTGCTCGGCGTAGGGGTCGCCGCCGGTCTCCTCCCTTGCCCCTCGGCGCTCGTGGTCCTCCTGAGCGCGATCGCGCTCCACCGCGTCGCGTTCGGGCTCGCGCTGATCGTCGCCTTCAGCATCGGTCTCGCGGCGACCGTCACCTCCATCGGCCTCGTCGCGGTGCTCGCGCGGCGCACCTTCGCGCGGGCGCGTTTCGACGGGCCTGTGGTCCGCGCGCTCCCGGCCGTCTCCGCGGCGGTGATCTTCGTCGTCGGCGTCGTCATTACGGTGAAGGCCATCCCCGGCGTCGTCTGAAAGGAGCGAACCGACCCGTCGCACGCGCCGAACCACTGGCGCCCACGACGAAGAGGAGAGACGAGATGTTCGGGCTCGACGATTGGATTGCAGGCATGAGCGACGGAGCATCGATGGCCGTCGTCCTAGTCGTTGCCGCGCTGCTCGGCCTCAGGCATGCGACGGACCCGGACCACATCGCCGCCGTCTCGACGCTCGTGGCCTCGGGTCGCGAGCGGGCGACGACGGCTGCGGCCCGGCTCGGCCTCTGGTGGGGACTGGGGCATGCCGTCACGCTGGTCGCGTTCGGGATCCCGATCCTCGTCGCCGAGCGCTACCTCCCCGAGGACCTCCAGCGCGGCGCGGAGACGGCGGTCGCGGCACTGATCGTCTTCCTCGCCGTCCGTCTCCTGGTTCGCTGGCGGCACGGGGCATTCGCCTGGCATGCGCATGACGGCGAGGATCACCGGCACCCGGTCAGGACGTCGTGGGGCGCGTTCGGGATCGGGCTCGTCCACGGGATGGGCGGAAGCGCCGGCGTCGGCGTCCTGCTCCTCGCCGCCATCCCGTCGAGGGAGGTCGCGATCGCGGCGCTCGTGGTCCTCGCCCTCTTCACCGCCGTTTCGATGACGATCGTCACCACCGGCTTCGGCGCTGTGCTCGGTGTCCGCGGTACGCGCGGGCTGCTCACCGCCGCGCCCGCACTCGGCTGCGCCAGCCTTGCGTTCGGCCTCTGGTACGCCGCCGCGGTCTGGAGCCTCGCGCCGTACCCGTTCTGAGTCGGCCGGGCACATCGTGGACGGCCGACTCGCCACCGGCGATACTCGGTCCGTGGCGCCGGGCGGTGTGCGGGAGCGGGACCTGCGGGTGCTGTCCGCTGCGATCGGGCTCTCGGCGCTGGGCGACGGCGTCGCGCTGATCGCGCTCGCCCTTCAGGCGAAGAACCTCGCCGGGGAGGGTATGGAAGGCGGCGTCGCGATCGCCGCGATGTTCATCTGCCTCTGGGCGCCCGTCGTCCTGCTCTCCGGCCACGTCGGGCTGCTCGTCGACCGGATGGAGACGCGGCGCCTGCTCGTCGCCGTCTCTCTGGTCCAGGCGGTCGTGGCGGTCGCCCTCGCGATCGTCGGCTCGCTCGCTGCGCTGCTCTCGCTCGCTGCGCTGCTCGGGGCCGGGATCGCCGTCGCGCAGGCAGCCGAGTTCGCGCTCGTGCCCGTCGTCGCGGGCGAACGTGCGCTTCAGCGCGCGAACGGGCTCGTCGAGACGGCGCGTGCCCTCGGCTTGACCGTCGGACCGGTGTGCGGCAGCATGCTCGTCGCCCTCGGCGGGACCGCCGCCGCGATGTCCGTCGACGCCGTCTCGTTCGTCGTGGTCGCTCTCGCCGGGCTGTCGCTTGCGGCGAGGCGCGCACCGCAGGCGCGCACTCCGGGTGAGCGGCGCCGCGCCCGGGACGGGATCGCGTTCCTCATGGGCGACCGGCTCGTCGGCCTGATGGTCGTCGTCGTCTTCGTCTCGCTCCTCTTCATGTCGGCTTCGATCCCGGCCGATCTCGTGTACGTCGAGGATGTGCTGGGGGTTCAGGACATCGGCATCGGCGTCGTGCTGAGCGCCTGGACGCTCGGGATGCTGGTCGGGTCGAACGTCCTCGCCCGTCGCGTCGCGCTCGGGAGCCTTGCCGCGGCGACGTTGCCGGCGTGACCGTCCAGGGTCTCGGGAAGTTCGTGGCGCCGTTCTGGCTGGTCTTCGGGTTCATGCTCGTCTGCTACTTCGTGGGCGGGATCGGGCACGGGCTCAAGAACGTCGCGTCGCGCACGCTGATCCACACGAGAATCCCTCCCGAGCGGCACGGCCGGGCGTTCGCCGCCTGGAACGGCGTGCGAAACGCCGCCGAGCTCGGGGCGCTTGCGGTCGGCGGCCTCGTCGTGGGCCTGATCGGCGCGCGGCCGACGCTCTGGCTCGCCGGCGGGCTTTCCGCACTCGCCGGGCTCGCGGGCTTGGCGGTGCTGTCCGCCTGGCGAGACCGCGTGCCGGAGCCCGATGCGGGCGTGGGTACGATCGGCTCCCCGTGAGCGCCGACGTCATCGCACGTCTCACCCAGCACGCCGTTGACGTGCTGCCTGACGGGCTTCTTGCGGAAAAGCTCCGGCGCGGCCGGCCGCTCCGCGTGAAGCTCGGGATCGACCCGACGGCGCCCGACTTTCACCTCGGTTTCGCCTGTGTGCTGGACCGGCTCGCCGGCTTCCAGCGCGAGGGCCACGTCGTCGTCCTCATCGTCGGGGATTACACGGCGCGGATCGGCGACCCCTCCGGGCGCTCGAAGGAGCGCCCCGTGCTGCCGGACGAGTTGCTCGACGCGAACGCCATGGCGTTCGCGGTGCAGGCGTTCCGGATCCTCGACCGCGAGCGGACGGAGATCCGTCACAACGGCGAATGGCTCGGCGCGCTCTCATACGCGGACGTCGTCCGTTTGACCCGGACGCTGACGGTCGCACAACTTCTCGAGCGAGACGACTTCGCGAAGCGCTTCGCCGCACACGAGCCGGTCTCGCTCTCGGAGCTTCTCTACCCGCTCATGCAGGCCTACGACTCGGTCGCGATCGAGGCAGACGTCGAGATCGGCGGTACCGACCAGCTCTACAACCTCCTCGCGGGCCGAACCGTCATGCCGCACTACGGGCTCGAGCCGCAGGTCGTGATGACGTATCCGCTGCTCGTCGGCCTCGACGGCGTGGAGAAGATGTCGAAGTCGCGAGGCAACTACATCGGAATCACCGAGCCGCCGGAGGAGATGTTCGGAAAGGTGATGTCCATCCCGGACGCTGCTCTGCCCCAGTGGTGGGAGCTGCTCGCCGGGGGCGGCGATCACCCCCGGTGACCCCATGGAGTGGAAGCTCGAGCTCGCTCGGAGCATCACCCGGCGATGGCACCTGGACGAGGGCGCAGCTGCCGGGGAAGCGCACTTCACGCGTGTCGTACGCGAGGGTGGCGCGCCGGCCGATGTGCCCGAGCACTCGCTTCCTGACGGCGACCCGCTTCACCTGCCGACCGTGATCGCTGCGGCGTTCGGCCTCTCGACGAGCGAGGCCCGCCGGATGATCGCGCAGGGGGGCGTCAAGCTCGACGGCGTGCCGGTCGGCGGTCTCGACGTGGGGCGCGCCGAGGCCGAGGGGAAGGTGCTCCAGGCCGGCAAGCGGCGCTTCGCGCGGCTTGTTGCCTAGGCTTGACAGCCTTTGGGCCTCTGGTACACTCCCTCGGCCGCCCGAGAGGGAGGCAAAGGAAAGCCCTGCGACTCACAGGAGCGCCTTCGTTCGATTCGGATACGACCGTTTTCGTCGCCCGTCGATCTCGAAGGCCTCGCGCGTGAGCGGAGGCCTTTTCGTTGCCCGGCCCTCGCCGGCACCGGTCCTTGAAAACTCAACAGCGTGCGTGTGCGACGAGAAGCGACGCTCTGCTCATGGTCCGCCCTCCGGGCGGCACGAGAGTGGACGTCGTCTATCCCGTCATTATCGTCCTGCCATCCCGGCGGGACGAGAACTGACGCCTTTGAGCTAGACACTCCGCATTTGGGGAGTCGTCTAGTAACGAGCTCGAAGGAAGACACCAGTTCGCCCCGTGTCATTGGGGCAATCTGTTTCTTCACGGAGAGTTTGATCCTGGCTCAGGACGAACGCTGGCGGCGCGCCTAACACATGCAAGTCGAGCGAGAACCAGGGCTTCGGCCCTGGGGACAGCGGCGAACGGGTGAGTAACACGTGGATAACCTGCCCTCGGCACCGGAATAGCCCGGGGAAACTCGGATTAATGCCGGATAGCCCCACATCCCTGCGGGGAACGTGGGAAAAGGTAGCTTCGGCCTCTGGCCGGGGATGGGTCCACGGTGGATTAGCTTGTTGGCGGGGTAACGGCCCACCAAGGCGACGATCCATAGCTGGTCTGAGAGGACGATCAGCCACACTGGGACTGAGACACGGCCCAGACTCCTACGGGAGGCAGCAGTGGGGAATCTTGCGCAATGGGCGAAAGCCTGACGCAGCGACGCCGCGTGCGGGAAGAAGGCCTTCGGGTTGTAAACCGCTTTCAGGAGGGACGAAGCCACTCGGGTGAATAGCCCAGAGGGTGACGGTACTTCCAGAAGAAGCCCCGGCTAACTACGTGCCAGCAGCCGCGGTAATACGTAGGGGGCAAGCGTTGTCCGGATTCATTGGGCGTAAAGAGCGTGTAGGCGGCCAGGTAGGTCGGTTGTGAAAACTGGAGGCTCAACCTTCAGACGTCGATCGAAAC